>JAUQXA010000051.1 GCA_030834895.1 Anaerolineales bacterium | reverse complement strand
GCACCCCGCGCCGCCCGGCGCTACGCCTGTTGGACACCACATCGGATCGCCTTCCACGAGAACTTCCGCGGCTTCCGCAGTGACAAGCGGCAATACTTCACCTGTCGCGTCGGTGACAACCACCTCCGTGCCTTCCGGCAGTTGCTCCAACACTTCGGTCACTGTTTCCGCAACAGTCTCTTCCGCCGGGGCGGGTTCTTCCACAACAACAGGTTCCGCTGTTGGGACGGGTTCCTCCACCACAACCGGTTCTGCTGTTGGGACAGGTCCCTCCACCGGAGCAGATTCCTCCACCACAGTTGGTTCTTCGGCCGGGACAGGGTCGTCTGCCGCCGCATCCGTCCCTGTGGTTTCCACAGGCGGCGGGTCCACGACCGCAGGGTCGGCAGGCGGAGGAACGCTGTCATCCGCCAGGGCTGGCGTCACTGTGAAGGCGCTGAAAATCAGCGCAATCAGCACAGGGATCGCCAGCAGGAACGCTCGATTCCATTGCTTGGTCATTATGATCTCCTTTTGAATAAGCTCTCCCTCTACCGGGGGAGATATATGATTAATATTGTAGTTAAAATTATATTTTGTTGAAAGTGACATTTGTCACCAGATTCCTCCATGTACCGGGTGGGCGCTTCCAGCCTTGAGAAGCCAACCTCAAATACAAATTTTGGAGTTTGTCAACTCACAGTTCCGCGGATGCCGACGAGTTATCAAAAGGTCCATCGATCCATACTTGATGGTCCTTTGTTTTTACTGGAATTTAATCTTAATGCCAAAATCTCATGGTATAAAAATTTTGAGCACCTTGGAATTGGAGTTGAACAATAATCGCAAACAATGAATAAACTTTCCAGCCATCTCACCTCTTTGTACGGGGAAACCAGGGGGCTGCAACTGTGTGAACGCGCGCGAAAATTGATGGACAGTTATCGGGAACAGATTCCCTCCCGCGATTCGAGTTTGACCGGGCGCGACTCCATCCTGATAACGTATGGCGATCAGGTTCAAGCGCCAGGCGAAAAACCCCTGCAAACCCTCAACTCATTCTGCAAACAATATCTGACCGACACTGTCAGCGGAATCCACATCCTGCCGTTCTACCCGTGGACTTCGGATGATGGTTTCTCGGTGGTCGATTATCGTCAAGTGGATTCAAACCTGGGAGGATGGGAGGATATTTCCTCGATGCGGGATGATTTCCACCTGATGTTCGATGGCGTGATCAACCATATCTCATCACAGAGCGAATGGTTCAATGGATTTTTGCGCGATGACCCCCGTTATCGGGATTACTTTATTACGGTGGAAGACTCGCCCGACCTTTCGCAGGTGGTCCGTCCACGCGCACTGCCGCTGCTGACAACATTCAAGACGGCATCGGGTGAGAAAAAAGTTTGGACCACTTTCAGCGGGGACCAAATCGATTTGAATTTCAAAAACCCCGATGTGTTGCTGCAAATCCTGGATGTCCTGTTGATGTATGCGGCGCGCGGCGCGGCCTTTTTCCGTCTCGATGCAATTGCCTATCTTTGGAAGGAAATTGGTACAGCCTGCATTCACCTGCCGCAAACACATCACATCATTCAATTCCTGCGCGCCGCCTTGGACGAAACCGCTCCACACGTCCACTTGATCACCGAAACAAATGTGCCGCACACCGATAACGTCTCCTATTTCGGTGATGGGACGAACGAGGCGCAGCTTATCTACAATTTCGCTCTACCACCGTTGACCCTGCATGCCTTCCACACAGGTAATGCCCGGGTGCTGTCCGATTGGGCAGAAACATTGGCGACCCCTTCCGATAAAACAACCTTCTTCAATTTTCTTGCCTCACACGACGGCATTGGATTAAACCCTGCGCGCGGCATTCTCCTGGAGAAGGAAATTGACCTATTGGTCAGGAAAACGCTCGAACACGGCGGGCTGGTCTCCTACAAGCACAATTCAGACGGCACGCAAAGCCCGTACGAAATGAACATCAATTATTTCGACGCATTGTCAGACCCGGACGGTGATGAGCCTTTGGATACACAGGTCAACCGGTTTATGGCTGCGCAGGCCATCATGCTTTCGCTTTCAGGCCTGCCGGGGATTTATTTCCACAGTTTATTCGGTTCACGCGGGTGGCCTGAAGGCGCAAAACAAACAGGTCGCAACCGCACCCTCAACCGCCAGAAGTGCCAGTTTGATGAATTGCGAAACCAACTCGAGGATAAAAGCTCCCTACGCTCGAAAATTTTCACAAGATATGCCCAACTGCTGAAGGCGCGCGGGCAGCACCCGGCGTTTCACCCGCATGGAAAACAGAGTATATTGAATATGCACCCCTCAGTGTTTGCGGTTGAGCGCATTTCTCCCAACAACAGTTCGCGCGTGTTGTGCCTGCACAACGTCAGCCAGCAAACGGTTTTGTTCCCAACGCAATTCAATTCTGGAATAGACATTGCCACGAATCAAACCTTGCAGGTTTCGAATATCGCACTCACACCTTATCAAATTTTATGGATCAAACTATGACCCCTTCTTCTCACAACATTGGTTTCATTTCCACCCGTTTTGCCGGCACGGACGGCGTCTCACTTGAAACGCAAAAGTGGGCGACCATCTTTGAACGACTCGGTCACAAATGTTTTTATTTCGCAGGTGAATGTGACCGCCCCGCAGATATATCCCATGTCGTTCCTGAAGCGTTTTACCACCATCCCGAAATTGAAAAACTAAACCAGCAGGCATATTCGGGCAGCTGGACGGTCACACAGGAAGCGCGCGCATCCCATGGAACATGCGGACGGCACAAGGATTTTTTCTCCATCTACGTGCGCCCGCCTGCCATGACACGCCGCGTCAACGAGATGAAGGAATATTTCAAGGATGAGTTATGCAAATTTGTTCAACGTTTCGACCTTGAGATTCTGGTCGTGGAAAACGCGCTGACGATTCCGATCAACCTGCCGCTGGGACTCGCCGTCACGGAGTTTATTGCCGAAACAGGCTATCCCACCATCGCTCATCACCATGACTTCCACTGGGAACGCCAACGCTTTCAGGTCAACTGTGTGGGCGATTATCTCGCCGCGGCATTTCCGCCGAATTTGCCGTCCATCCGACATGTGGTCATCAACACGATTCAATCCCAACAACTTGCTTCGCGTCATGGTTTGACCTCGCGTGTGATCCCCAACGTGATGGATTTCGATTCCCCACCGCCGAAACCCGATGCGTATACGGAATCCGTCCGCGCGGATTTTGGAATCAATGAAGGCGAATATTTCTTCCTCCAACCAACCCGTGTCATCCAACGCAAGGGGATTGAACACGCTGTTGAACTTGTCCGCCGTCTCGGACTTCCCGCGAAATTGATCATCTCCCACGCGTCTGGCGATGAAGGTACGGACTACGAGCAACGCGTGCGCGAGTATGCTTATTTGCTCGATGTGACCGTGCGCTTTGAGTCGGATCAAGTGCAGGATAAGCGTGGCACAACGCCCGGCGGCAAAAGGGTTTATACGCTCGGCGACGTATATCCGCACGCGGATTTGGTCACCTACCCCTCCAGCATCGAAGGCTTTGGCAACGCTTTTCTCGAAGCCGTATATTACCGCCGCCCAATATTGGTCAATAACTATTCCATTTACGAAGTGGACATCAAACCCAAGGGGTTTCGCACCATCTGGTTCGATGGTTACATCAGCAGAAGCGCATTGGACGCGACGCGCCGAATCCTGCAAAATCCCGACCAAGCTGCGGAATGGGCCGAGACAAATTACCAGCTTGCCAAACGATATTTTTCATTCACGGTTCTGGAGCATCGTTTGTACTCCATCCTCGCTGATTGTTTGGGATATCAAATATGAACATCGCCATTCTTCATTACTCGGTCCCGCCCATTGTCGGCGGAGTGGAAAGCGTCATTGGTCATCATGCGCGCTTGATGTCTGCGGGCGGACATTCGGTGCGGCTCATCGCGGCGCGCGGCGAATCCATGAACGCGCAGATTCCGCTGACAACGATTCCGCTTGCCGATTCACGGCACATTCGCGTGGAAACAATCAAAAAGGATTTGGATCGCGGCATTGTACCTGAAGGCTTTGAAACACTATGCAATGATCTGAAGAACGAGTTGAAAGTTGCGCTCGCGGGCGTGGATATTTTGATTGCGCACAATGTTTGCTCGCTCAACAAAAATCTTGCGCTGACTGCCGCATTGCACCAACTCCACACCGATAAAAAACTTCCCCGCCTGATTCTCTGGCACCACGATCTTGCATGGACAACCCCGCGCTACCAGCCCGAATTACACGAAGGTTATCCGTGGGATTTGCTCCGCACCAACTGGGGTGATACTACGCACGTGGTTGTCTCACACTTGAGGCAGCGCGAACTCGCATCTCTGATGAAGATCGACCTCGATAAAATTCAAGTTGTTCCCAATGGCGTGGACACATCGCGCTTCTATAAAATCGAAATGCAGACGCGCGCTCTGCTTGATAACATGCAATTGCTCGACGCGGCGCCGATTTTGCTTTTGCCCGTGCGCCTAACCCCGCGCAAGAATATCGAGCTTGCCCTGTATACGTTATCTGAATTGAAAAAGCAATATCCAAACGCCGCGCTGGTGGTGACGGGACCGCTTGGGCCGCATAACGCAGATAACATCAAATATTTTGACATGTTGTCAGGCTTGCGTACTCGATTGAATTTGCAGGGTTCAGCTCATTTCCTCGCAGAGCTAGTGGACTCGTTTTTGCCCGATGAAGTCATCGCGGACTTTTATCGTGTTGCCGATGCGCTCCTCTTCCCCAGCCGCGAGGAGGGATTTGGTATCCCATTGATCGAAGCCGCGTTCAGTCATCTGCCCGCCTTCTGTGCGGATATTCCCCCCCTGCGCGAGTTGGGGCTTGAAGATGCATGGTTTTTCTCGCCAGATGAGAACCCTGTAAAAATCGCACAGATGATCACCTCGTATTTCGAATCCGCATTGCCTGCGCGTCTTTCCATGCGCGCGCGATTATCCTTCCGCTGGGAAGCGATCTATCGAAAACACATCGCGCCCCTATTGGAAAAAGGATGATGACATGCAAAAACATACCGAATACGCACCCATTCGCACCATATTAATTCCGTTCATCCATGAAGGTCCGGGACTCCATGCGCTGGAAGCTGCGCGCCACATGGACGCGGAAATTGTTCTCGTGGGCGTGGTGGTCGTGCCGCAAGAACAATCCCTGAGCATGGGAGCCGTTGCTGCGCGTTCTTTGCGAAGGTACTTACGCCACTACGGGAAGGATGCAAAAATAACGGCCAAATCGCAGATCATTGTCTCCTACGAACCATGGAACGAACTATCAGCCCTCCTGCAAAAAGAAAAGCCGGACCTGCTTCTTTTGGAATGGGATTCACATTTGACCGCACTGGGTGTAACTGCGCAGGATGTGTTGGCCCGTCCACCTTGCAATGTCGCCCTGGTGCGAGGAAAACTACCCAACAAGCCGAAGAATGTCCTGGTTCCATTGAGAGGTGGTCCACATGCGGACCTGGCACTGCGCGTTGGGCTCGGATTACATCCCAATGGTGTGACTGCGCTTCACCTGGGTCGTCCTGATGACCCTGAAGCGGGGAGTGATGCGCCGTTCAAGGGTTTGGAGCGCGTACTGAAACAGATGCCCGAAGTGCAGAAGCAATTCGCAGTCACGGATGATCCCGCGCATTTGATTCTCGAAAGCGCGAAACAGGCGGATGTCATCGTTTTGGGGACGACGTCCCAACCCGTGACCAGTTCCGTTTCGCTGGGACCGTTCGCAGACAGGATCTTGAGCGAAGCGCCTGGCGCAGTGATAGCCGTCAAAAGCGGACGTCCGCTGCCGCCCACGAGTTACGATGAAAGCGCGGGGGTGCAAGCCATTTCGATTCTGGTGGATAAATGGTTCGCGGAGAACACATTTCACGCGGACGAATTCAAGCAATTGGGAGAACTGCTTGAAATGAAAAACCAACAGGGTCTGGCCATCAGCCTGGCGCTGCCCGCATTGAATGAAGAACAAACTGTGGGTAAAGTCATCAGGATGATGAAAAAGGAGTTGATGGAAAAAATACCATTGCTGGATGAGATCGTCCTGCTCGATTCCAATTCAACGGATCGAACGCGTGAAATTGCCGAGCAGGAAGGCGTGCCCGTCTATATCCATCAACAATTGCTCGAGCGATTAGGCGCGCGGTCTGGAAAAGGCGAAGCGTTGTGGAAGAGCCTGTTGGTAACACGCGGAGACATCATCGTGTGGATTGACACCGACATCGTGAACATCGATCCACGCTTTGTGTATGGGATCATCGGTCCGCTTCTGTTGAACCCGCAGGTGCAGTTTGTCAAAGGTTTTTATCGCAGGCCCTTGAAGGTTGGCGAAAAAATGCAAGTAGGCGGCGGCGGACGTGTGACCGAATTAACCGCGCGTCCTTTATTGAACCTGTTTTATCCCGAACTTTCGGGGGTTGTCCAACCACTTTCGGGCGAATACGCAGGCAGGCGTGAAGCGTTGGAACAAGCTGTCTTCTTCTCAGGTTATGGCGTCGAGACGGGCCTGCTGATTGACGTCTATGAACGTTACGGGCTCAATGCCATTGCCCAGGTGGATTTGCTGGAGCGCATTCATCATAATCAACATTTGGAGGCGTTGAGCAAAATGTCCTTTGCCATCATCCAAACGGTCATCCGCAAACTGGAAAGCCGGTTGGGGCGCGCCGTATTGGAGGATGTGAACAAATCCATGAAGTTGATCAGGCACAATGCGAAAGGTTATTTTTTGGATGTTGAGGAAATCGCTGAACGCGCCCGCCCGCCCATGATCGAATTGAAGGAATATCTGGAAAGAAACCGATGACGGAACTCTGGCTCATTCGTCACGGGCAGACGGATTGGAACCTGCTTGGCAAGTGGCAGGGGCAATCGCCAGACGCGCCCGGGTTGAACGATTTTGGAATTACGCAGGCGCGCTCTGTCCTCGATCAATTGCCTTGCACAAAGTTTTCCGCCATCTATAGCAGCGATTTGTCGCGCGCCATACAAACCGCAGAGTTGATCTCTGAATCCCTGAATCTGACCGTCACAATCGATCCGCGCCTGCGCGAGATAAATCTCGGCGCGTGGGAGGGGATGTTATCGAACGACATCAAGGTGCGGTATCCGCGTGAACTCTGGGAACGCGAAAGAAATCCGTTCGACGCGCACGCCCCGCAGGGTGAATCCCCGCGCGACGTTGCACAACGAGTCATCACCGCAGTGAATGAAATCGCGCACAGGCATCCCGGTGAATCGGTCATTATCGTTTCGCATGGCGTTGCGCTGGCGGTCATTATTTGCCATGCGCAGGGTATGTCCATGGACAAAGTGTATGAAAATATTCCCGATAATGTCACCCCTGGTTGCGTGAAATGGGGATAATTTTGTGGTATAAAAACTCCAAGGGATTTTATTGTAGAAAGTGGCGCGCAGGGGGGAAATACGCCTGAAGAGCAAAGAAAGGAGAATAATAATGAAAAAGGTCCTCGTTGCCGCGGCGCTGGGTGAATGTGTCCACGTGGCAGGCGTGATGAATTTCCTCAGGCTGGCCGAATCCGCTGGCTGGAAGACCATCTTCCTCGGCCCCGCCGTTCCGGTGGAGGAAGTGATCGAAGCGGCAAAACGTGAGAAAGCTGATTTGGTGGGTGTGTCATACCGACTGACGCCTGAGACGGGAGAACGTCTGTTGGGAGAGTTTGCCGAAGCCGCATCGGAATTGCACGAAAAAGGAGTCCGCTTTGCGTTTGGCGGGACCCCTCCCGTTGTAGAGCGCGTCCAAAAACTTGGTTTCTTCGAGCAGACTTTCGATGGAAGTGAAAATGTCGAGGCGGTACTCAGCTACCTGAAAGGGAATCAGGCTCAGGCGGGGAGCGAAGACTCATTTCCCCAGTCCGCGGTGGAACGCATCAAATGGAAGTCGCCATATCCGATCCTGCGTCATCACTTTGGGCTTCCCACAATGGAAGAGACGATCAAAGGCATTGAAAAGATTGCCGAGGCACAGGCATTGGACGTCATCTCGCTTGGCATTGATCAGGATGCGCAGGAAAATTTCTATCATCCTGAAAGACAGGACTCGCGCATGAAAGGCGCGGGCGGCGTGCCTGTGCGCTCTGAGGAAGATTATCGTGCTTTGTATGAAGCCAGCCGACGGGGGAACTTTCCGTTGCTGCGAACGTATTCAGGCACGGATGATTTTATAAAACTTGCGGAGATGTACGTGCGTACAATTAATATCGCATGGTGCGCCATCCCGCTCTTTTGGTTCAACCAGATGGACGGGCGCGGTCCCTGGGATTTGGAAGGCTCGATCCGCGAGCATCAAAGCGTGATGAAGTGGTATGGCAAACATCGCATCCCCGTCGAGTTGAACGAACCACATCACTGGGGAATGCGCGACGCTTCCGACGTGGTGTTTGTGGTCTCGGCGTATCTCTCCGCGTACAACGCCCGCGCCTTCGGCGTGAAGGACTACATCGCGCAGTTGATGTTCAACAGTCCGCCCGGCCTTTCCGATGCGATGGATCTGGCAAAGATGCTGGCAATTCTTGCGATGGTCAAGCCCTTAGAAAATAAAAACTTCAAGGTCTGGGTACAAACCCGCATTGGACTGCTTTCACATCCATTGAACCCCAATGCCGCACGCGGGCATCTCGCCGCCGCCACCTATTTGCAAATGGCGCTCAAGCCCGACATTTATCACATCGTCGGGCATACCGAGGCGCATCATGCCGCCACAGCGGATGATGTCATCGAGGCGAGCCAGATCGTCCGCCGCGCAATCGACAACGCGATGGGTGCGCCAGACATGACCGCCGACCCAAAGATTCAAGCACGCGTCGAACAACTGATGGAGGAGGCGGCTCAATTATTAAATCAAATCCGCGCACAAGCAGACTCTTCTTCTGACGACCCGTTTACGGATCCTGTTGCCCTGACGGGGGCGGTCACTTCGGGCTTGCTGGATGCGCCGCATTTACGTAATAATAAGTTTGCAATGGGCAGGGTGAAAACACGCATCGTGAACGGCATGTGTGTGGAAGTGTAACTTTTCGCGTTGAGCGCAGTCGAAACGCAGCAATGGAGTAAGAAAACGTCCTTCGACTATGCTCAGAGCGAATGAAACAACAAAGGAGACAACATGACAAGGAAATTCGCAGTCATCGGGGCGGGACATGGCGGCAAGGCAATGGCAGCGCATCTTGCGCTAATGGGTTTCAAGGTCTCACTCTACAACCGCACAGCCAGTCACGTGGAGGTCATCAAAAAACGCGGCGGTATCGAGTTGGACGGCGCGGAGGGCGTGCCGCACGGATTTGGCAAACTGGAGCGGGTCACATCCAACATCGGCGAAGCGATCAAAGGCGTCAGCGTGATTATGGTTGTGGTGCCCTCGTCCGCACACGCGGAAATCGCCGCAGCAATGGCTCCGTATCTCAAGAATGGACAGATCCTCATTCTGCATCCTGGCCGCACCTGCGGCGCGCTAGAGTTCTCGAAGGTCATCCGTGACGGCGGATGCAAGGCGGATGTCACCATCGCCGAAGCCGAGACCTTTATCTATGCCGCCCGTTCGGATGGTCCTGCCGCGGCGCGCATCTTCCGCATCAAGGAGGCAATTCCACTGGCGGCATTACCCGCCATGCGCACACAACTGGTGTTGGACGCGATCAAGGAGGCGTATCCGCAGTTCATCGACGGCGTGGATGTGTTGAACACCAGCCTGAACAACATGGGCGCAATCTTCCACCCCGCGCTCACCCTGCTCAACACCGGCTGGATCGAAGCCACACACGGCGATTACCAGTTCTACATCGACGGAGTAACCCCATCCGTTGCCCGCATGTTGGAGGTGCTGGATCGAGAGCGTGTGACCGTCGCCTCGGCTTTGGGCATCCGCGCGCGCACCGCGCTCGAATGGCTAAAGCTCGCCTACGACACCACAGGTGAAGACCTGCATGAAGCCATCCACAATCAGCCCGGATATTACGGCATCAAAGCGCCGCCCACGCTCAACCACCGTTATATCTTCGAGGACATTCCCATGAGCCTGGTGCCGATTGCCTCACTGGGGATGCGTTACGGCGTTTCGGTGCGCGGCATGGAAAGCATCATCCGCATCGGCAGTATCATCCACCGCACTGATTACTGGCGGCGCGGACGGACGGTTGAGAAGCTCGGACTTGAACAGTGGAGCGTCAGCGAGTTGACCCGCTTCGTTCAGGAAGGCGTGATTGATTAATTTATCTTATGCAAACCAATGAACGTGCCCTTCGACTTCGCTCAACGCGAAATTCGTCCTGAGCGAAGTCGAAGCGTAAGGTTAACAAAGAAAAGGAGAAACTTATGTCTGGAATTGCTGGAATTGCCCAGGCAGGTCAAACGGAACAGGTTAGCCGAATGCTCGACCGCCTTTCGCATCGTGGAAGGCATTGGTGTGAGATTCGAGAGGCGGAAGGGACGACCCTCGGCGTGCTTGGCTCGCGGGTTCAGCAAGCGGACTTGAAAGAATTGCCAAAGGGAATTGTCCGCGACCAAACCAGCGTCGGACATTTTGCCCAGGCACAGGCTCACTTTGACGGCTTTGAACTTCAACGCGACAGGGCTGGTATTCGCCCGTTGTATTATGGCTGGACAAGCGACGGCAGATTTTGTTTCGCATCCGAAGTCAAGGGCTTGCTTGCTGTCACCCGTAATGTCCACGAGATGCCGCCCGGACATTCCTTTGACGGCAAGCAATTGACAAAACAAGCCGAGGTTGCGTTGCAGCCTGAGTTGAAAGAATCAGCGGATGCCATCGCGCGTGAATTACGCAAGCGGCTTGAAGCCTCCATCCAAGCACGGATTGGAAACGGTGATGTTGGCTCGTGGCTTTCGGGTGGACTGGATTCAAGTGTGATGGTTGCACTGGCGCGTCCGCGTGTGAGCAAAATGCACACCTTCGCGGCAGGCATGGACGGCGCTCCTGACCTTAAGTTTGCCCGCATTGCCGCCGACTTCCTCCAGACCGAACATCACGAACGGATGGTTCAGCCCGAAGAGATGTTCGCCGCCCTCGGTGATGTGATTTATGCGCTTGAATCCTTCGACGCGTGGCTGATCCGCTCCAGCGTGATGAATTATCTGGTTGCCCAAACCGCCGCAGATTATGTCCCCGCTGTATTCTCAGGCGAAGGCGGCGACGAGTTGTTTGCCGGCTATGAGTATCTCAAGTCGCTTGACTCCACTGCTCTTCCATCTGAACTGGTGGACATCACCAACCGTCTGCACAATACCGCCCTCCAGCGTGTGGACCGCTGCTCCTCCGCCTTTGGCACGGTGGCGCATGTCGGCTTTTTGGATGAAGGCGTGGTGGACTATGCCCTGCAAATCCCAGCCAACTTGAAACTCCGCAACGGTGTGGAAAAATGGATTCTGCGGGAGTCCATGAAAGACACATTACCCGACTCCATCCTCTGGCGACCCAAGTCCAAGTTCTGGCAGGGCGCGGGCGTGGAGGATTTTTTGGCGCGGCATGCGGAAGAACAAATCAGCGATGCCGATTTCAAACTCGAAAGAAATCTGCCCAACGGAGTCCAGTTGAACACCAAGGAGGAATTGTTCTACTACCGCATCTTCCGCGAGCGCTTCGGCGAATTTGACAACCTCTCATGGATGGGGCGCACCAAAGGCTCCCCCGTGGCATAGAAATCACGTTAAAAAAGGAACTCGGAGTTCTTGAAGAACTCCGAGTTCCTTTTCATCTATTTATCGAGCAGCCACTTGAGTTGAAACTCCACTTCCTCAGCAGAGTCGCCGCGTTCATGTTCGATGTTGATGACGGCGGTGGCTGGTATGGAGATTCGTTCTCCCGCCACCTGAATCTGAAATTTCCGTCCCTGCTCGATGCAGTCGGCAAGCCACCGCAGTTTTTTGACGAATTGTTTGGCAGGATAGTTCTTCTCGATATCGCGTTTACGTTTTTTCTTTTGCGTTGCCATTTTCGGTCTCCATATTTTTATCTCGAACTTGCTGTCGTTTACTCCATGGTTCCAAACCAGCCTTTGCGGACCATCCACTTGACCAACTCCAGCACGGGGACAATGGTCACAGCCAGCCCGCCCGCAATTGCCCAATCCACCAGCGGCAGGGAGTAGGTGCTGAAGGCTTCATGCAGGAAGGGGAGATAGACGATCAACACGAGCAGGACCATTTCCCAACCCACCGCCAGGTTGAGCCACTTGTTCTCGAAGGGCTTGTTCAGCATGGAATGGCGGTCGGAGCGGAAGTTGTATGCCTTGAAGAATTGAATCAGCACCAGCGAGACGAAGGTCATTGTCATCGCCTCCTCCAGTGTCCGCCCGGAATTGAACGCCCAGCTAAACAACCCCAGGTTGACAATAGTTGACCAAATACCGCCCATCACCATCAATGTCACTACCGGGCGGGTAAAAATGCCGGTGCGCGGGTTGCGCGGCTTGCGTTTCATCAAATCCTTTTCGGGCGGATCGACCGAAAGCGCCAGCGCGGGCAATCCATCCGTCGCCAGGTTGACGTACAAAATCTGCACCGCCGTCAGGGGCAGGGGCAGACCCAGCAGGGCGGAGCCAGCCATCAGCCCGATCTCGCCGATGTTCGATGAGAGCAAGTACATCAGGTATTTTTTGATGTTGCCGAAGACCCCGCGCCCTTCCTCGACTGCCGCGACGATGGAGGCGAAGTTATCGTCAGTCAGGGTCATTGCCGCGGCTTCCTTGGTGACGTCGGTGCCGGTGATGCCCATCGCAATACCGATATCCGCCTTCTTCAACGCGGGCGCATCGTTCACGCCGTCGCCGGTCATCGCGGCAATGTGACCGCGCGACTGCCAGGCGGTCACCACGCGCAGCTTGTGAGAGGGTGAAACGCGAGCATACACGCTGATCTGCTCGACTTCCTTTTGCAATTGTTCATCGGGCATCTCTTCGAGTTCCGCCCCGGTCACGACCCTGTTGCCGTTGCGAAGCAGACCCAACTCCCGCGCCACCGCCTGAGCAGTTACGGGATGGTCGCCGGTGATCATCACCGGGCGGATGCCGGCGTCGGCGCACAACGCAATCGCGTCTTTGGCTTCGGGACGCGGCGGGTCGATCATTCCCGCCAGCCCCAAAAAGGTCATGCCGCGCTCGGCTGTCTCAAGGGTCACATCCGGCTTGGAGGCAATCCCCAGCACGCGCAGGGCTTCGCCGGCCAGCGTTTGCGCCTGCCCAAGGATTTTTTCGCGTCGGGGCTGATCCAGCGGCGCAACGCCTTCGGCAGTCCACACAAAGTCACAGCCGTCCAAAATCACTTCCGGCGCGCCTTTGGCATAGGCAACGAGTTTGCCATCTGACTCGTGGACAGTGGTCATACGTTTGGTCTCGGAGGAAAACGGGATTTCATGCACGCGCGGATATTTCGCGTCGAGGTCCTCTTTCTGCATTCCAGCCTTTGCCGCCGCCACGACCAAAGCCCCTTCGGTTGGGTCGCCCTTGATGTCCCATCCTCCACCCGACAGTTGGACCATCTTCGTATCGGAAGCCAGCGTCCCGGCGACCAGCATTTGGCGCAGGGCAGTCGTCGGCTCAGAGGGTGTGCCGCCGTTGAGGGAGAATCCGCCTTCGGGTGCGTATCCCGCCCCCGAAACGCTGAACATTTCATCCGCACAATACAGGCGGCGGACGGTCATCTCATCCTTCGTCAGCGTGCCGGTTTTGTCGGAGCAGATGACCGAAGTGCTGCCAAGCGTTTCCACGGCAGGCAGACGGCGGATGAGCGCATTGCGCTTGACCATCTTCTGCACGCCAATCGCCAGCGAAATGGTGACGACTGCGGGCAGGGCTTCCGGCACGACAGCCACCGCCAGCGCAATGCCAAAGATCAACATCTCGATGAAAGGCTGTCCGCGAAACAAGCCAAGGGCGACGATGATGGCGACGACCACAAAAGCCGCGCGTGCCAGCGCCGTGCCGACCTTGTCCAGATTTTGCTGAAGCGGCGTGCGACCGGACTCGACATCCTGAAGCATTTTGGCGATCTTGCCAAACTCCGTCTGCATGGCGGTTGCCGCAACCAGCGCCCTGCCACGCCCGTAGGTGACAGCCGTCCCGGCATAGACCATGTTCTTGCGGTCACCAATGGCGAGGTCTTCGTTTTCCAACGCCCTGACATGCTTCTCGACCGGGACCGATTCACCCGTCAGCGCCGCCTCCTCCACCTGAAGGTTGACAGCTTCCAGCAGGCGCCCATCGGCTGGGACACGGTCACCGGTATGCAGGATGACCACGTCGCCGGGCACCAAATCCTTTGCCGGGATTTTGACTTCCACGCCATCACGCAAAACAGCGGCGGTGGGCGCAGCCATCTGCTTGAGGGCTTCGATGGCGCGTTCGGCGCGATATTCCTGCACAAAGCCAAGTCCCACCGCAAAGAGTACGATCACCGCGATGACGATGGACTCGACCCCATGACCGAGGAACAGCGAAATCGCCGTCGCGCCAAGCAGGATCAAAATCAGCACGTTCTTGAACTGCTCCAGCAGAATCTCCCAGGGGGAAATGCGGCGGGCTGCCTGCAATTCATTGGATCCGTATTGTTCAAGGCGTTTCTGCGCCTCATCACTGGTCAAGCCGCCGGGCTGGCTTTGGAGTTGCTCAAAGGACGATTCGATTGTGTGGGTGTGCCAGGGTTTGTTTTGCATCGGTTATTCTTTTCCTCCATGAGTGGAATTTGTCAAATCTTCGCGGCGGGGCATGCGCGATTTGAAGGCGAAGATATTCAACAGGTAGATGATTCCCGCCAGAATAGGCAGGAAGATCAATGCCAGGATGTCCTGAACGAACAACATCATTTCCTCGAACCAGAGGACAACAGCCGTGCCGCCCGCCCCGGTGGCGGCGACCGGCTTCCAAAACCGTCGAATGACGGGAAAACGGGAATTCGGGGATTTGGACATCGGAATCTCCTTTCTAAAAATCGAAAAACGTGTCACCCTATTCATCGTCAACGCGGACGGGCGCAACGGCTGGAACCATCACGCGGCGGGTGAACCAAAAGTACACCGCCAGCGCCACAAATCCGCCTGCCAAAAGGTAAGGGAAGAATTGTTTGACGTACGTGCTGATCAGCGTCCATTCATGACCGAGGACGTATCCTGCTCCGATGAGCAGCGTACACCAGACATACGCGCCGATGAACGTGGCACCGAAGAAGGTGGGGAAGGGCATGCGTGCCAGTCCCGCCGGGATGCTGACCAGTGTGCGGACGCCGGGCATGACCCGTCCGACCAGCACAAGTCCCGTGCCCCAACGGTGGAATTGGTTCTCGGCGCGGTCAATATGGGCGGAATCAATCCGCAGCCAGCGGGCAAATTTATCCACCAGCGGACGTCCGCCGAGGCGGGCAACCCAATACGCAACCGATGCGCCAAGCACGCTGCCGAGGGCGGCGTACAGGCCGCCGAGGGGAATCATCGAAGGCGGCAGTTGATGTTCCGAAATAAGCATCCAGCCCGCCAGTCCCAGGATGATCTCGCTGGGTGTGATGCCTGTGGCATTTTCAAAAGCAAGCAACATCGCCACGCCAAACCAGCCCCAGGCATCGTAAATGGTTTGGGCGGCGGATAATATGATGGTTTCAAGAGTGTCAATCAAAGTCTTTCTCCATTTTGCAAATCGTTTGAGTCTTCAATATCAGGCAAACAGGCAATAACCGGTTTGGCAAGCCGGACAGTTTCATGCGTCTGCAACAACAGGTCACAGCATCTAATCGATTAAATGGGTTTGGGAGGGGGTGATCCAGGAGAAAGACAGGCGGCTCGAATCTTCGAACTCTTTTCTTCCAGTTTGTGGAAGTTCAAGCCTGCCAATGCCGTAACGATGTTTGCCGCCAACAAGTCTTCTTCCAGGTCCAGCAGGTCGAGGTCTGCTTCGAGGGTTTCGGCAACAGACACGACGCCAACAGGCAAGTCCGCCTGGCTTCCAAAACAGAGGAAGAGGATCAGGATCGCCAGAAGCATTTGAACTGCGGGTTGTTTGATCGTGTTTGACATCGTACCGAAACCACAAAAAATAAAAAGACCATCGCCAAAAATAGCGATGGTCTTGCGCTTTCACTCAGACAGCCGGTGGCGCTCTGCGCCACGTATTGACGACTGTCGATCCCGAAAAAAAGCCGGGCGGCTACTCCCCATCGGAGTAAGTCGAAGTCTACAGGGTTTTCAAGCCAGAGTCAATGTTTTTTACCAGACAATTTCGATAGATGTCACGCCACCGGCGACTTGAGTCTTTCTGCCGCCGCAAAACCAGCCTGCAGCGCCTTACGGTTCATCTCTTCGGTGCCTTTGGGAGCGCGGGCAAGCACGGCCTTTTCAAGCGCCTCCTGCGAGACCACACCCGTCAGCCCAACCAGCACGCCTAATGCCACCGTGTTGGCGGTGATGGTCTTGCCGGTTGTCTCCTGGGCAATACGGGCAACAGGGACTTTGATGCCCGTAAAGTCAATTGATACGGCAACACGGTCTTCATCTACGATTAACAAGCCGCCAGCATGAACGGTCCTTGCGAATTTCTTATAAGCCTCCTGGCTGAGGGCAACAACAATATCGGCGGAGAGAACTTCGGGATGATCGATCTCGCCGTCTGAGATGACCACCTCCGAGCGGCTGGCCCCGCCGCGGGCTTCGGGTCCGTAACTTTGGGTCTGGGTGGCCTGCTTGCCGTCGTAGATTGCCGCGGCTTCTGCAAGGATGATCCCCGCAAGGATCATCCCCTGTCCGCCTTCCCCAGCCAGACGAATTTCGGTTCGCGTGTCCATTAGTGCCTCCCCGTGTTGCGTAACTTTAGCTCTTCCTCTTGTTTTCGTTGCACGAGTGAGTCGTAAATTTTTGTATACTCCGGGCGCTTCTTCTTATGCAGAACTCCGCGCACGATCTTTGTATTGGATTCCTGTGCTTCGGGACTGAGCCTGTCATAGGCGGATTTGGAAATGCTGTTTTCCTTGAGTCCGCGCATCATGTCCGCCGCCGAACCCAGTTTGTTGATACGCCCATAAGTGGTGTGACAATAGCTGACGGCTTCCACCAGGCTGAATCCTTCAGTGGAGATGGCTTCCGACAGGTGCTTGTCCAATTCCAGTGGATGATAGACCGTGCTGCGGGCAACGTAGGTCGCTCCCGCGGCGGCAGCCAGATCACAGACCGGGAAGGGCGGTTCGACATTGCCATACGGAGCGGTTGTGGCGCGCATCCCCTCCGGCGTAGTGGGACTGTATTGTCCGCCCGTCATGCCGTAGATGGAATTGTTCACCACCAGCGCGGTAATACCTATATTGCGGCGCGCGGCGTGGATGAAATGATTGCCGCCAATGGCCAGCGCGTCGCCGTCACCCATAATGGCGATGACCTTCATGTCGGGGCGCGCAATCTTCAAGCCAGTGGCAAACGCCAGCGCGCGTCCGTGGGTGGTGTGCAGGGTGTTGTAATCCATGTAGACGGGCATGCGCGCGGTACAGCCGATGCCAGCCACCAGCGCCACCTGGTCATTTTGCAATCCGAGACTCTCGATGGCGCGGATCAACGACCCCATCACCACACCGATGCCGCATCCCGAGCACCAGATGGTCGGGAATTTTTTGCTCTTACGGAGGTTGTGCAGGGTGGCGCTGGACTCGAACCAGTCCTCGCGCGGAATTTGTCCCTCGTTCACGTCGATATCGTGGACAGAAAGAATATGATCTGACGTCATTTAAGCCTCCACTGCCCGCAAAATCATATTGGGCGTAACCATCTCGCCGTTGGCGCGGTTGACGCGCACGACCTTCTTCCGCCCGGCCACGCGTTCAACTTCCAGAGCCAGTTGTCCGAGGTTCATCTCAGGGACGATGATTCGCTCGACTGAATCCGCCAGTTCCTCCACTGCTTTTTCAGGGAAGGGCCAAATCGTCTGCGCGGTGAAGAGGTTGACCTTTTCACCTTTGGCACGCAACTGTTTCATGGCGTGACGGGCGGTACGCGCCGATGCGCCGTAACTCAAAATGGCGGTGCGTGCGCCGGGTTGGTAATCCTTTTGATAGAGCAAAATATCGTCGGCGTTGCGCTCGAGCTTCCCGTTGACCCGTTCCAGCCAAGGGTCAATCTCGTCCAACCGCTGGGTGGGAAAGCCAACCTCATCATGGAACAGTCCGGTGATGTGATAACGGTATCCCATGCCAAAGTTCGCCATGGGCGGCGCGTCGCCAGGCCCGTTGCGGAAGGCTTTGTAGTCGGCGGGGGAATCGGTCACGACCCGCTCGACCTTTTCGATTGTGTCGAAGTCGGGCAGTTCGATTGGCTCGCGCATGTGACCGATGATCTCGTCGGTGAGCAAAATGACCGGGGTGCGGTATTTTTCAGAAAGGTTGAATGCCTTGACCGTCAGGTCAAAAGATTGCGCCACCGAAATGGGGCTGAGCGCAATAATGGGATGATCGCCGTGAGTGCCCCAGCGCGCCTGCATCACATCGCCTTGTGACGCCGCTGTGGGTTGACCGGTGGAGGGACCCAGCCGCTGGACGTTGACTACCACACAGGGAATCTCCGCCATGGCCGCGTAGCCGATGTTTTCCTGCATGAGCGAGAAACCCGGCCCGCTGGTGGCGGTCATGGACTTGAGTCCGCCAACCGAGCCGCCGATAATGGCTGCCATGCTGGCGATTTCGTCTTCCATTTGAATGAATTTTCCGCCCACCTTGGGCAGTTCGCGGGACATGACTTCCGCAACCTCGGTGGAGGGCGTGATGGGATAACCCGCATAGAAACGGCAACCGGCAGCAAGCGCCCCCATCGCAATCGCCTCGTTGCCTTGCATGAGTTTGATGGTCAAAGCAACCTCCTCAAGAATTACTCGATCTTCCTGACTACCAACGCCAGGTCGGGGCAGTGGGTATCGCAGAAGTGACAGGCGGTGCAGTTTTCAGGCTCCACCACAACCGGATGGTTTCCGCTTGGGTGCATTGCCAACACATGCGTCGGACAGAATACAACGCAAATATTGCAACCCTTACACCAGGTTGCGAAGATTTTCACCTCGCCGCGCGGCCCCTTTCGGGAGTGTTTTTCCGAGGTTTTGCCTTCAGCAGAGACAAGTTCGGTCATGACAATCCTTTCTGCTCGTTTTTAGCAATCATCTGATAAATCATATTAATATGATTATAGCCTAATTTTTCCCAAATACAACTGATAAAAGTCCTGATAAAAGTCCTGATTCAATTATTGCAAAAAATGGGGAAAATGAAACTGTTTCCGCCAGTGGAGGAATATAATCCCCTGCGGCGGTTTGGACGCTCTGTAACTGACTTTCGAGGAATGCATTTTGATGGAGTCTTATGTTTGACTGGTATACATGGATTGGATTGCCCCTGCTTGTTTTCTTCGCCCGCCTGGCCGACGTTACTCTGGGGACGATGCGGATCATCTTCACCTCGCGCGGCAAAAGACATCTCGCTCCCCTGCTCGGTTTTGTGGAGGTCTTCATCTGGGTCAGTGTCATCTCAGAGATTACCAGGGGCGCGCACAATATCGCGGCTTACCTGGCTTATGCGGGCGGGTTTGCCACCGGCACCTACATCGGCATGCTCATCGAAAACAAACTTGCCATTGGCATGTTGGTGGTGCGCGCCATCATCCCAAACCATGTTCAGGAACTGACAAAGACCCTGAGCGAAAAAGGCTACGGCGTAACCCGCGTGGACGCGCACGGCTCACAGGGACCGGTCAACCTGGTCTACACCATCGTCCAGCGGAAAAACCTGCCCGAAGTTGCGGAGATCATTCAAAAGGCATATCCCAACGCCTTCTTTACGGTTGAAGAACTCCGTTCGGCGGAACATGGGGTGTTTCCGCGCAGTCCACAGGATGCGTTGTTCCGCAGGAAGGCTAAGTGACTGTCAACTTTTCGTTTTACGGGGAATTAATCTTAAGTCCAAAAGGTCATGGTATAAAAATTTTCTAAAAATTTCATCGTGGGAGCATAACTATGACAAACACCATCCTTTTCTTTATCCTTGGGTTGATCACATTGATCATCGGCGCAGACCTTTTGGTGCGCGGCGCATCGCGGCTGGCGGCGGCGTTTGGCGTTTCTCCGCTGGTCATCGGTTTGACCATCGTGGCGATTGGCACAGCCTCGCCCGAGATCGCCGTCTCATTGAAAGCCGCCGCCAGCGGGCAGGGCGACCTGACTCTAGGCAACGTGCTTGGCTCCAACATCTTCAACATCCTGTTTATTTTGGGAGTCACGTCCATCTTTGCGCCCATTGTTATCGCCGAACAACTCATCCGCAAGGATGCGCCGATCATGTTGGGTGTGTCCCTGCTTACGTTTGCGCTGGCTTTGGACGGAAAACTTGGCTGGCTGGATGGCACACTTCTTTTGCTTGGCATGATTATTTACACGGTGTTTGCCTTGCGTCAAAGCCGCGCCGAGAGCAGGGAAGTGCAAAAGGAATACGAGCAGGAATTTGCAAAAAAGGAACCGCGCACGGCAAAGCAAACCATCCTCAACATCGGCTTTATCCTGGTTGGTCTGGGACTATTGGTGCTTGGCTCGAATTGGCTGGTGGATTCCGCCACGCAGATTGCCAAGTCCCTCGGCGTGAGCGAACTAGTCATCGGGTTGACCATCGTCGCGGTGGGCACGTCCCTGCCGGAGGTTGCCACATCCGTCGTTGCCGCTCTCAAAAAGGAAAGCGATATTGCCGTGGGAAACGCTGTGGGAAGCAACATCTTCAACCTGCTTGGCGTGCTGGGTGTTGGTGCGCTGGTTGCCCCTGGCGGTATTTCTGTGGCGTCGCGAGTTTTACAGTTCGACCTGCCTGTGATGGTCTTTGTGGCGCTTGTGACCCTGCCCATCTTTTATATCGATAATCGTGTCTCGCGCGTCGAGGGTGGTTTGCTGCTGGTGTATTACGTAGCCTATGTAACGTACGTCATTTTACGCGCTGCGGAAAGTTCCACCCTGCCCGCGGTGATTTTATTCATCGCATTTTTTATCCCGATCACTTTTATTGCGTTGATTGTGATAGCAATCAGGTCGTCCCGTGCCAGGGGCAAGATCAAACCGCTGCCATGAAAACATTTGTGGTATAAAAATCTGCAATCGAACTGCCTGTCACTCGAAACCATTTGGAGTTCCCATGACCGTAAAAGTCTGTATGAAACGCAACGTTGTTTCCATCCATGCGGATACGACCATCCGCGAAGCAGCAAACATCTTTGTCAAAAAGCATATTGGCTTGCTGCCTGTTGTAGATGACGATGATAAGCCTGTCGGCGTAATTGGGATGCGCGATATGCTCACTCTCGAACTGCCCGATTTCGTAAATTTTCTCGCAGATGTGGACTTTGTCCACGATTTTGGCGCGGTGGAGGATATGCGTCCCTCGGCAAAAACCCTGAATAAAACCGTCCAGACATTGATGAAACCCGCCATCACTGTCGAGGAAGATTGCGGCTTGCTGCGCGCCTACTCGTTGTTGGTTCAACACAACCAGCACGATATGCCAGTCGTTTCCAAAGAGGGAAAACTGGTAGGCATCACCTCGCGCGTGGATATCGGCACGGCTATCCTCTCCGCGTGGCTCAAGACTGACAAATGACAATAATCCCCGCAATCATTTCCAGCGTCATCTTTTTCGGCAGCCTGATTCTGATCTTTTCCGAAAAACTCCACCGAACCATCACAGCCATTGCGGGTGCGGCATTGATGGTGACCCTGGGGCGAATTTTGGGCTTTTATTCCGAGGAGGCTGCACTCAAAGCAATTGATTTCAATACGCTCGGTCTTCTGCTGGGTATGATGATCCTCGTCGCCATGCTGGAGCCGACAGGGTTCTTCCAATATCTGGCAGTTCTCGCGGCGCGTTCATCGAAGGGAAACCCCAAACGCCTGTTTATTTTGCTGGGAATCATCACAACCATCCTTTCGATGTTTTTGGACAACGTAACGACTGTTGTACTCATTGCCCCGGTGACCATCCTTATCTGTGAAATCGTGGGAATCAGCGTGCTTCCTTTTCTCGTTTCGGAAGCTTTGCTGTCCAATACAGGCGGTGTGGCGACCCTGGTCGGTGATCCGCCCAACGTGTTGATCGGCTCCGCGGCGGGCTTTTCCTTCAATGACTTTTTGATTTATTCCATGCCGATTGTGTTGGTCGCATGGGCGGGCGCATTATTTTTGTTGCAATATCTTTTCAAAAAGGAATTATCCAGGAAGCCGCGTAGTGTCAAAGCCATCATGCGTCTCAACCCTGCGGAGACACTCAATGAGCCGCTGATTGCACGCCGCATCCTGATTGTTTTAGGCGCGGCAATCCTGTTCTTCTTCCTCCATCATGCATTGCGCATCAGTCCTTCACTGGTTGCGTTGGGTGCGGCAGCGATTGCATTGGTCTGGATTCAACCTGATCTTCAGGAAGTCCTCAAACGAATTGAATGGGGCGTGCTCATTTTCTTCGGCGCGCTTTTCGTAATGGTCGGTGGGTTGGAACATGCGGGTGTCATGGATTCCATCATCGGGTTGTTGGAACAGGCATCCGATGTCCCACCGATTCTATTTGGAGTTGGCGTCATCTGGATCGTGGCAGTGCTCTCGGCAGTAGTGGATAATGTCCCGATTACGATTGCGCTGATTCCTGTTATCAAAGGGCTGGGCGAATCAGGCATGGATATCACACCGCTGTGGTGGGCGCTCGCGTTTGGCGCAGGTTTCGGCGGCAGCGGCACAATGATCGGTTCGACCGCGAACATCATCGTGACCACGCTTTCAGAAAAAACACGCACGCCCATTACTGCAAAACTTTGGAACAAGCGCGGATTACCGGTCATGCTGGTCACCTGCGCCATTGCCAGCATTTTATACGCGTTGATTTATCGCTGGTTGTAAGGTTGAATCATCCCCCAACATCTGATAATATCAAAGCGGGTGAACGCCCATCGAAGCAGCGACCCGGTCAAGGCGCGATGCGAAGCATTTCCGCCAAAGGAGTTTCAAACATGGAAAATCCAATCCATTTATTGTTAGTGGCAGTAGTCCAGGATCAGGACCTCGAGACGGCAACCAAAGCCCTGCGGGGAATTGGCGCATCACTGACGTATCTTTCGAGTGCGGGCGGGTTTTTGGGACGCCGCAACGCAACGCTGTTAATCGGCCTGCCCGTTGAAAGGGAGCAGCAGGCGCTTGATGCGCTTCACACCGCCTGCCGACAGCGCATCGAATATATGACCCTGCCGCTCGAAGGCTCGCCCATGCCGATGCCTGCACCCGTGCCTGTCATCGTGGGCGGCGCGACGGTCTTTGCCCTGCCCGTGGAACGGTTTGAACAAATATAGATAGAAAAACCTGACGGGTTTCAGCAAGAGTCTGAATCATCAGTCATGCCAATAAGACCTGTCAGGTTTATATTCCAGGAGAAATCCCCATGAAAATGATTATTGTCATCGTACAGGATCACGACGCCGACACCCTGACACAGGCATTTACCGCCTCGAATTTCCGTGTGACCCGGGTTGCCTCCACAGGTGGATTCATGCGCAGTGGTGTGGTATCCATGCTGCTGGGTGTTGACGACCCACAGGTGGATGAGGCAATCCAGGTCGTACGCACCGCCCTGCCGCCTGCCGGAGACAAGAAACGCGCCACGCTGTTTGTCGTCCCTGTGCAGCGTTTCGAACAAGTGTAAGTATTTCGTCATCCGACAAAGACGTTAAGCAAAAACGCCGGCTTGTTTAACGTCTTTGTTTTGTTTAATGCGTTGCGAGGTGTCCATGTTGAAAAAGTCTCATATACTTTTTGCGCTCATCGCTTTATTTGCAGTTACTCTTGCCTGTGCCAACCCCCTGGGCGGACTTGCACCCGCCCAGCCCAATGTGGAAACCGTTGTTGCGGCAACCTTCCAGGCGTTGACCGCTTCCGCCCCTGTGCCGCCAACCGCCACACTCACGCCCGAACCCACAAGCCTGCTGCCACATTCGATGTATTTCCTCAACAACGACAGCACAGGATTGATCCAGGTCTACCGCCTCGATAAAGATGGCAAGTCTGTAACACAGCTCACCTTCGAACCGACCAGTGTGGACTCCTATGATGTCTCACTTGTGGGTGGGAGCGTGGTTTACGTCTCCAACAACCAGATGTTCATGGTGGACTTCAGCGGGGCTGGTCGCCGCAAATTGTTGGACGGCGGGTCCCGTGACGAGAACAATCTCTTTCTTTCCAATATAAGCAATCCCGTGTGGTCTCCTGATGGACAAACGATTGCCTACGGTTACAAGGGCTTGAACCTTTACTCGATTACCACCAGCCAGTCCAACCGCGTGCTGGACAACAAAATCCGCGACGATGGCAACGGGTTGATCTTCCCCGAAGAGCTATATTCTCCCGCCCACTATTCTTCAGATGGCAAAAAACTGCTGGTCACGCTTGGGTATTATGAGGGTGCATCCTCCGCCATTTATTATCCCAACGGCAATACCCTCGTGCGCCTGTCAGGCAATGAAGGCGCGATGATCTGCTGTGGCGAGCCAAGCTGGTCGCCGGATAATTCCAGCCTGTACAGCGGCAGCCCTTCGATGGGGATGTTCAGTTCAGGCTTGTGGAAGGTGGATGCGGCGACTGGAAACGTCACCACGCTGCTGGCTGGTGACGCGGGCAACGGCACATACAACTTCGCCGATGAACCCTGCCTCGCGCCTGATGGTCAACTCTATTTTTTCTTCGTCAATCGACCCTCTACAGATGAATTCGTCAACCGCCCACCACTGCAACTTGTCCGCTCTGCGCCCGATGGTGTGACGGGACGAACAATCTTGAATGACTCAACCTATGGCAACTTAAACGAAGCGCTCTGGACCCCCGATGCGAGTTTTGTGATTGCGGCCATCGCGCCCGATCCAAACATCTATCAAGGTGGCACGCTCCAGTTGATTTATACCGATTCGCAAAAAGGCGTGATCTCGTTGCTGCCGTTTGCAAGGGATATGAAGTGGGGACCGTAAAATTAATTCTGGAGTCCATCAGCTTGCTGATAACTTAAATGGCAGCCTTGAATTTCATTTTCCACGCCGACGACGCCCACAAGGCAAATGAGCAGTCTGATTCCAGAGTTGTTTTCATGATTTTTCGATATTGGATAAAATAGCTCCATGCCATCGCTTGCGGACAAACTCAAATCGCTCGGCGTAAAGACGGGAAGGGAAATTCCGCCCCTGCCTCAATCTGACAGCCATCCGATTGATTCGGTCGTGGCTGGCAGTTATCGCTCCACACCGCGCGGCGACGCTTTTGTTGCGGAGCAAATCTTCGATGAGAATTATCTGCATGGCAATGTATCCCATCTTGTAAAGTCACCTCTTTCCCTCATTTCGAAATGGGCAAATGACGTACGCATCGCCGAGTTGCCCATCGGCAAGTTTGCCTTCCTCGACACCGAGACGTCTGGCATGGCGGGCGGCACGGGGACTTACGCCTTCCTCGTCGGGGTGGGACGTTTTGTGGAAGGAAGTTTCAACCTTCAGCAATTCTTCTTGCGTGATCCATCGGAAGAACCGGCTATGCTCGAAGCGCTGATCCATTTCCTCGCTCCCTGTGAAGCCTTGGTGACCTTCAACGGCAAGGCCTTCGACGCTCCATTGCTGCATACCCGTTACTCATTACATCGCATCCCCGTCCCGTTCAAAGATTATGCTCATCTTGATCTTCTTCCCCTTGCGCGGCGTTTGTGGCGTGACCGGCTCCCCTCGCGGGCGTTGAAATATCTCGAAGAGCATGTGCTGGGATTCACCCGCGCATCCGAAGAAGTGCCTGGCTACGAAATCCCCTGGCTGTATTTCGACTATCTCCGCACGCGGGATGCGCGTCCGCTGGGCGGGGTGTTCTACCACAATGCAATGGATGTGGTGGCGATGGCCGCTTTGCTCGGTCATATCAGTGACATGTTTGCCGACCCCTACGACGGTCGCATCGAACATGGACTGGATTTCATTGCGCTTGGCAAGTTATATGAAGACCTCAACCGCTGGGACGAAGCCGCCCGCCTCTTCGAGCGTGGACTCGAGTCTGGGCTGGACGAATCAGATTTCGGCGTGGCGGTGCGGCGGTTGTCCATCCTCCAGAAGAAGCGCGGCGACATCGAACAGGCGGTCCAGCTTTGGGAACAGGCCGCGAAGCAGGGTCACATTTATGCTCACATCGAACTGGCAAAATATTACGAACATAAAAAACGCGATCTGAAAACAGCAATCAAATGGGCGAAATCTGCGCGGAAGGAAGCGGTGCGCGCCGACCTGCCTATCTACGTCCGCAAGCACTGGCTGGATGAAATCGATCACAGGTTGGAGCGTCTGGAACGCAAAGCGGGTTTATAATTCGGGCACAATTTATCGAGAGGAGAGCCTGATGGAAATTACAGTTTCACAAGAGCAGGGACGTGCTGCTGTGTCGGTGATTCATATCGCCGGACACCTGGATGGTCAGACATACCAGAGCTTGATCTCAAAGGCAAGCGAGGTCATTGGAACTGGCGCAAAGAACATATTACTGGATTTGAGCGACCTGACATACATCTCCAGTGCGGGATTGGTCGCCCTGCATACCATCGCTTTATTAACACGCGGTGAGACCCCGCCGGATCCTGAACATGGTTGGTCCGCGCTCAAATCGATGGATCGCACACGGGATGGTGGTATACAAAAATACCTCAAACTGCTCAACCCGCGTCCCGAAGTTACCAGGGTGCTGGACATGGTTGGCTTTTCCGAAGTCTTTGAAGTGTTTACAGACAAACAAAAAGCCATCGACTCTTTTTAGTATGAGGTAGCTTGCAGCGATGCGGACTTGAACCGCATCGCTGTTGATTCTTATCGGTATTTTTATTGGTGAGGCAAAATGAAACAAAGATTGGGCAACTTTACCATTGTTGTTCTCGTCGTTATGACCGTTCTGGTCTGGGTCGTCTTTCCGCCTGTGAATAACGGTTCTGAAAATTTCATGCGAGCCTATGCGGGAGAAGTGCTTGGTTCCATCCTGATCGTGTTGATGTCCTCCTCATTATTTCTGTCCACGCGTCCGAAGTGGGCGGAGCCGTTCTTCGGCGGGCTGGACAAAATGTACCTCACCCATCGGCGGACATCCACCAGCGCTTTCCTGTTGATGTTCGTGCACCTGTTGACCGTGCCCATCTCGACAACCAATCTGAGGCTGGGAAATTACCTGGCAATGATTTCGTTTTTGGGCATTGTGTCGATTGTCCTGCCGACGCTCGCGCCGCGAATTCCGTTTTTAAGCAAACTGACAAACAGCACGTACGAGGGGTGGAAGAAACTGCATCGCTTTATCGGCATCTTCTTCATTACAGGCTTCATCCACTCGTTAACCATCAAAGGGCTTGACGCGTTCATCGCCATCAACTGGGTGCAGATTTTCTTCATCATCGGCACTGCCTCCTACCTTTACACGGAGGTCTTTGGGAGGGTCTTCAAGAAATATCTGTCCTACGCTGTGGAAGCCGTCAACCATTCCAACGGCTCAACTACGGAAGTGGTCCTGCGCGCAAAGAAAGACCCAATCCCAAAACAACACGCGGGACAATTTTTATTTGTCCGCTTCCCGCAGGACAAGACACTTAATGAATCCCATCCCTTCACCATTTCCAGCGCGCCGCGTGAAGATGTTCTGCGGGTCACGATCAAGGCTTGTGGAGATTACACCCGTCACCTGTTCAGCCATCTGCAAGCTGGCATGGACGCGATAGTCGAAGGCGCGTATGGAATGTTCGATTACAAGACGGGCGGGCAGAAACAAATCTGGGTTGCTGGAGGAATCGGCGTCACGCCCTTCCTTTCCTTCATCCGCGACATAGACGGGAACCTGGCACACGATGTGGATTTCTACTACACCGTCCGCCACCGTGACGAAGCGATTTTCCTGGATGAGCTCGAAGCCGCCGCAAAACAGAATCCGCGCTTGAAGGTTTATATCCGCTTTTCATCAACAGATGGCTCGCTGACTGTGGATGAAATCGTGAAGAACGCGGGTGGCAATATCAGTGGACATTATATCTACATGTGTGGTCCGCTGCCGATGGTGCAGGCATTTGAAAAGAAATTTCTCGAAGCACAAGTCTCTGCGGGAAACGTCCACTATGAGGAATTCAATTTCAGGTAAAATGCCTTCATCTTTTTAGTCTGGAGGATGCCATGCAGATCGCTTTTTCCAAGCACGAGGGGCATGTGCCTGTGTCGGTCATGAAGTTGACGGGAAACCTGGACGCCTCGAACTACGCCTCCGTCATCGCCAAAGCGCAGGAAGCCTACGACGAGGGCACGCGTCATCTGTTGATCGACCTGAGCGGAGTGCCTTACGTCAGCAGCGCGGGTTTGATGTCCCTGCACACAGTGGCGCTGTTCTTTGGAGGGTATTCGATGAAAAACGGATCGGGACGCCCCGCCTTCCGCTCGGTCAATGCCCAGAACGAGAAGGTCGTCCGCCAGCACGTCAAACTGCTCAGCCCGCAACCTGCGGTTGAAGAGGTGTTGGACACCGTGGGCTTGAAACATTTCCTCGATATTTACACCGACCTCGAAGCGGCGGTGCAATCGTTTGGCGTGTAACTCGCGGGTCCTTCCTGCATCAAACTTGGAAAACAACCAAGCACTGAGCGTAGTCGAAGTGCGAAATTTGTGAGGAAATATGCCTAAAAAGAAAACCAGAAATACCAGTCCGCGCAGCCGTCTCTCCACTTATCTGCGTAAGCCCGCAGTGCAATTTGGGATGCTTGCGCTGGTTGCGCTTGTCGTCTATCTAATCGCATCGTCAGCAGGTGGATCAACCACCAGCACATTGGCTCGTGACGTCAGCGTAGACAAGGCTTACGAAATGTACAAGGGCGGGACCTTCCTGTTGGATGTCCGCACGCAGGAGGAGTGGGATGAGTATCATGTCCCCAATGCCACGTTGATTCCGCTGGATCAACTCCCCAACCGCTTGAGCGAAGTCCCGAAGGACAAGGAAATCGTGGTCATCTGCCGTTCGGGGAATCGCAGCCAGGAAGGGCGTGACATCCTGCTCGGTGCTGGCTACACCGCCACCAGCGTGACGGGCGGCATCAAGGAATGGTACGCCAAAGGCTATGACATCGAAGGCGCGCCAGCACAATAACCTCTGGAGCCTATCAACTCATTCGCCCTGTGGGTGCTGATGGAGTTTTGGGCTTCATCAGCAAGCTGTCCGACTCCAAATTCTCCGACAAACGGCATGGATGTAAATTAGAATCATCCATGCCGTTTTCAATCCATGACCAAAAAATCTCTTTTCCCCCTGCTCTTTGTTTTCATGCTTTTCTTCACGAATGTGACCATTGTCCACGCGCATCCCGCGGACGTGTACGCTCACACGATTTATGTGGACTTCTCCAAAACAGGACTGAAGATCAAATGGGAGATCAAGCCAGGTCCCATGTTGACCTCGTATATCTGGTACGAAGCGGATGCGAATCAGGATGGAAATGTCAGCCCGCAGGAGGCGGAGGCTTGGGGACATGGCCGCGCCGCGCTGTTTACTGCTTCGCTCGACGAAAAGCCTTTATCTCTGCAGACGGAGTCTGTGCAGATGCCGACGGATTTGAACAAGTTCCAGGCGGGCGAAGAGTACATCACCATCACGCTTTCAGCGGAGTTACCCGACGGCACTGGAAACCTCGTCCTGACCAATGGCATGGAGACGAAAACATCCATCAATTGGTTTTATCTTTCGGCTGTGGACGACATAGCGTTTTTATTTCCCGGGCAACAAAGTAATACCATCGCAATTGATTTTTTCACTGACCGCGCCCTTGCCCCCGAACCCGACAAGTTGCTGACCACTTGGGATAGCGGCGCGCCGTCACTTCCAGCAGGACAACAGAAGGATGTCGTCACTCAAACCGCCGAGCAGGTGGTTCCTGAACTTTCACAGCGCACGCCACAGGAAATTCTGCTCGACCTCATGCGGACGGAGAACCTCTCGCTTTCGTTCTATGCCTTCGCGCTGGTCATCTCACTGGCGTTGGGCGCTTTGCACGCGCTGACCCCAGGTCACGGAAAAACCATCGTCGCGGCGTATCTCGTCGGCTCGAAGGGGACGGCGCGACATGCAATTGCCCTTGGCAGTATCGTCACACTGACTCACACAGGCTCGGTCTTTGCCCTCGGCTTGCTGACCCTGACCGCGTCGCGTTATTTTTTCAGTGGAAGCCTGCTGCCGTACTTGGAGTTGCTTTCGGGTGTGCTAATCGTCCTCCTCGGCGGAGGGTTGTTGATTCCGCGCCTGCGGACTTGGCATGAAAGTCGTTTGGATGAGACCTCGATTCCGCAGGAAGTTAAAACCGAAGATGGCAAGAAACGGCTGGTTATCGACCAAGCCATCATCGAAGACGCGCCGAGTCACAAACACAATGGGGCGATTCCGCGCAAGCCGACGGTGGGCGACCCGCTGGCGGAATTGACCTGGCGTTCGCTCATCACCCTCGGTGTCAGCGGCGGACTTGTCCCATGCCCCGACGCGATTGCCATTCTGCTGGTGGCGGTCGCCATCAATCGGATTCTGCTTGGGCTGGCGTTGATCGTCTCATTCAGTTTGGGACTGGCTGTGGTGCTCATCGTCATCGGCATGTTGATGGTGGGCGGCGGACGACTGTTCGCCCGCATGAACTTCCTCAGCCGAGTCGCGCCGTTCATGCCTGTGGTCAGCGCGGGGGTGGTGATGATTCTGGGAGTCGTCCTGACCTACGGGGCGGCGATCAAGGTCCAGGCTGGAACGAGCCCACAGAAAACCGAATCAACTTTGAGCGGGGCATGGGTTTTCTATCTCGCGGAGGATGAAAACAAATACAAGCAAATCTTCGTGACGGAGGTCAATCTTGGCAATCCCCAAAAAATCACGGACGCCGAGAAAGGCGTGACCGATTTCGCCATCTCACCCGACAAGTCGCAGATCGTTTTCATCGAGCAGACCGAGGATTTGGATTACGCCTTGTGGCTGACCAGCCTGGACGGCGCGAACCAGCGCAGGATGTTTTTGTGCGACGAGGCAAATTGCAGCCAGCCCGTATGGTCGCCCGATGGTCAGCAAATCATTTTCGAGTACATGCCGCTCGACGTGGGGACTTCCTCGCTGTGGTGGCTCGCCCCTGGGCGTGTGACGACGGACACGGCGCAGGCGGTCTTTCAGGAGGCGCGGCTGCCTGGGACAAATCCGCGCTGGTCGCCGAACGGCGAGTGGCTGAGTTATGCTTCGACGGATGGCATCCGCTTGACGAATTTGACGACGGGCGAAAGCCGCGTGATCCCCAACATGCTTGGCGCGGCGGTGCAGTGGTCGCCCGATGGAAAAAAGATTTTGCTGCGCGACGTCATCATCAAGGATCGGCAGTTCGTTACTCAACTCTTTTTATATGACCCCGAGACTGGATCGCTGACCAATCCCAGCCCAAGTGAAAGCGTCGAAAACATCCTCGCCGCCTGGTCACCCGACGGGAAGCAGATTGCTGTCGTGCGGCGTGACCTGTCGATTCCGCGCGGCGACCAAATCTGGCTGATGAGTGCCGACGGCTCGAATGCCCGTACCATCACCAGCGCGCCAGCCGTTTTACACGGTAGTTTGAACTGGTCGCCTGACGGGAAGTTTCTTTTGTACGATTTATATCTGCTGGATTCGTTCCCGCTCGAGTCTCAACTGGAGGTAGTGGATGTGTCGACGGGGGAGACGACCAATCTGGGAATCCTGGGCTACAACCCGAAGTGGGTGTGGACGGAATAAAATGTCATTGCGAGGAGGGTGCTTTCTCCGACGACACTTGCGCAGCACGCCAGTGCAGTGAGCAATCCCCTGTGATTCGGAGGCTGCTCGCCTGCACTGCAACAAACGCAGTGCGGCGCAAGTGTCGGCAAAGAACAAAAGCGCCTCGCAGCGGCATGCCTAAACGCCTTGACTCCCCGCTTTTTGTTATTTATACTTATTGATAATGATTTTCATTTACAAAAAAGAGTGATTATGTCCACTGAAGTCTGGCTCACCCAACTACAAGAGAACGGTTATCGCATCACCAAGGCGCGCGGCGCAGTGGTGGAAACCGTCGAGAAGTCCAGCCGTGCACTGACCCCTATCGAGGTCTACGATATGGCTCGCAAGAAATACCGCGCTTTGGGATTGGTCACTGTATATCGCACGCTGGAGAAGCTGGAGGAATTGCATCTTGTCCAGCGTGTCCATCAGCCGATGGGATGTCAGGCGTTCATCTCTGCTTGTCAGGGGCACCAGCATTTGTTGCTCTGCCAAAACTGCGGACAAATTGCCTTCTTCGAGGGCGACGATGTCGAGCCGCTAATTCAGTCTGTTGCAAAGAAGACAGGTTACGAAATCAGAGAGCACTGGCTGCAATTGTTCGGTCTGTGCGCGAATTGCCGCAGCCATTAAAACGGTAGGGGCGACCCTTCCAAACAAATCAAGATGACTTGCCAACAACGGGCGGGTCGCCCCTACAAAAATACCAAATCCCTCATCGCTTCGGCGGGGGATAAAAAATAGGAGTCAATAGTGAAAAAGATTTTCAATTCCATTACCATATTCGCAATCGCGACTTTATTCCTCGCCGCGTGCGGGTCTGCCCCATCGGGTGGTGATGGCGCTTTGAATGTGCTTGCTTCCACCACCTTCCTGGCGGACATCGCCCAGAATGTGGCTGGAGATCGTCTGAAGGTTGAATCCCTGTTGCCCATTGGTTCTGATCCGCATTCGTATCAAGCCGCACCTGCTGATGTGGCGAAGATTGCGGAGAGCAAGGTTTTGATTCTCAATGGGCTGGAATACGAGCACTTCATCGAGCCGCTTTTGGAAAACACAGGCGGTGAACGACTGATGATCGAAGCGACGACTGGGCTAAACCCCAAAGAGGATGCAGGGAGCGAGCATGGCGTCGATCCGCACATGTGGCTCGACCCGAACCTGGTCATTACCTATGTCGAGAACATCCGTGATGGTTTGATACAAGCCGACCCCGCAAGCGCGGAAATTTACAAAGCCAATGCGGACGCTTACATTGCCCAACTCAAGGAACTGGACAAGTGGATCGTTGAGCAGGTGGACGCCATCCCTGCGGATCGCCGTCTGCTGGTGACCAATCACGAGGCGATGGGCTATTTCGCCGATCGATATGGCTTTGAGGTGGCTGGTTCCGTCATCCCCAGTTTCAGCAGCAATGCCTCACCGTCCGCGCAGGAAATGGCAGGGTTGATTGATGGGATTAAAAAGTTAAATGTCCCTGCCATCTTTTTGGATACGGCGGACAACGATGTCCTCGCCAAACAGATCGCCGATGAAACAGGTGTTATGATTGTTGCCGACTTGCATTTGGAATCCCTGACTGATGGCGCACCTGCGCCGACTTACATCGACATGATGAAAGATAACGTCTCGAAAATCGTGGAAGCCCTCAAATAAATGTACCCTCACATAAATCACCAAACTGACAAACCCATCCTCGATGTACGCGATGTGTCCGTTCGTTATAACGGGCGCGTCGCGCTCGACAATGTTACCTTTCACCTGCATGTCGGCGAACGTATTGCGGTGGTTGGACCAAACGGAGCGGGGAAAAGCACCCTGTTCAAAGTTGTCTCTGGCGTGCTGCAACCCAACAGCGGAGAAACAACCATCTCTGGTTCGAAACCCGCTTCTCACAGTTGCATTGCGTACATCCCACAGCGCAGTCAGGTGGACTGGAAGTTCCCCGTCAGCGTGGCGGATGTAGTGATGATGGGACGTTCCGCCAAGTTGGGACCGTTCAACTTTCCAAAGAAACATGATTGGGATTTCGTCAATCATGCGCTTGAGACTGTAGAGTTGGGAAACCTGTCCAAACGGCAGATCAACCAGTTATCGGGCGGACAGCAGCAGCGGATGTTCATTGCGCGCGCGCTGGCGCAGGAAGCGGAACTCATGCTCATGGATGAGCCGCTCACAGGTCTCGATACACCCGCCCAGGAGGGGCTGCTCGATTTGCTGGATACCCTGCGCGAACAGAAAGTCACTGTGATGGTGGCAACCCATGATCTTGAACAAGCCGCAAAACATTTTGACCGTATCATGCTGTTGAATAAAAAAATCGTGGCGTTTGGCAATGCTGAAACTGTATTGCACGCTGACAACTTGTCGTCCGCGTATGGAGGCAGATTCCGAACAGTGGAAGGTCGCGAAGGTTTGCTGGCTGTAGACGACTCATGTTGCGACGAAGGGGAACACGATCATGTTCATTAATTGGCTTCTTGAACCCCTCAAATATGAATTTATGGTTCGCGGCATGATCGCGGCTGTGCTGGTTGGGATTGTCTGCGCCATTGTCGGCACGTATGTTGTACTACGCGGCATGGCTTTTTTGGGCGATGCGTTGGCACACACGATTTTGCCTGGCATTGCAATCGGATACCTTGTCACAGGCGGCGCGCGGGATACTTTGTTTTGGTGGGCGTTAGGAACCGCTGTTATCGCAGCATGGGGAATCGGCGCCATCAGCAAGCAGGCAGAGATCAAAGAGGACACGGCGATTGGCATCATCTTTGCGGGGATGTTCGCCCTCGGCATTGCACTGATTTCCACCGTCCGCAGTTATGCCGTGGACTTGAGTCACTTTCTCTTCGGCGATGTGCTGGGCGTGTCCGCGCAAAGTTTGTGGATCATCATCATCTTTTCGGCAATTGTTCTGCTGACGATTGCCGCATTTTACAAGGAATTCCTGACCCTCTCATTTGATCCTATTCTCGCAGCGACGTTGCGCTTGCCGGTAAATCTGCTCAACAACCTTCTGTTGGGATTGATTGCCGTGACCGTCGCCGTCTCGCTGCAAACTGTCGGCGTGGCATTGATGGTTGCCATGCTCGTCACTCCCGCCGCGACGGCGTACCTGCTCACAAACCGTCTATGGGGCATGATGGCGCTCGCCGCTGTACTGGCTTCGCTGGCGGGCGTGATCGGTTTGTATCTTTCCTATTACCTGAGCATTGCTTCGGGCGCGGCGATAGTACTAACGGCTAGCATGTTTTTCCTGCTTGCGTTCTTGTGGAAGCGGATGAAATCCTTATAATGGTTTTATCGTATCCACCAGACTTTAGAGGAGAGACCATGGCTACTTTAGAAACGTCCGTCAAGATCAGCAAGCCCGTCGCGCAGGTTTTCGAGTTCATCACGAATCTCGAAAACCAGAAGAAGTTGAGTTCCTACATCACGGGCATTCAAGTCAGCGAGCCGCTCAAAGTGGGGACAAAATACAAAATCCAGACCACCAGCATGGGACATGTCAACGAGACGCTGAACGAAGTTGTCGTCTTCGAGCCAAACAAAAAATTCGGTGTGAAGACCTTTGCGTCCCCGCCCGCGTCGGATGTGACCAACACCTATATCCTCGAAGAGGATGGTGACGGCACGAAATTGACCCTGCAGACCGATGCCGTACTTACCCCGGCAGGAATGCCCAAAATGCCCGGCATGGAGGATATGATGAAGAAGCAAATGCTGGCTGGCTTTGACGCCACGCTGGCAACAATGAAAAAATTAATCGAAGCGTAGGGGCGGGGTCTCCCCGCCCGCGTACCTGAATCAATTGAAACATTCTCCCTCCCGCCAAGTCCCGTTTGGCGGGAGTTTTTTTGCTAAAATACAGCCCATGCGAAACAAATCCATCAAAGCCCTGCTTTTGCTGACCTTCATTCTTTCAGCATGTTCATCCCTTGCGCCCACACCGACGGTGACTCCGACTGCTTCATTAATTCCCACTGCAACCGTCACGCCGCTGCCGACCAATACCCCTTTGCCAACCCCAACGCCCACCCCCGTGCTCGAACGCGCGAAGTACACGCTGGACACAACCATTGACTACGATGCGCACACGGTCACGGTCAACGAAAAGATTCTCTACCCCAACCTGACGGGCAAACAACTCAACACGCTGGTGATCGCCGTTGTCCCCAACTTGTGGAGCGGAAGTTTCACCCTGACAGGGCTTGTGCTCAACGGCACACCCGTCACCACCTATACCCTCGACGGTCAACGGCTAGACATTGCCCTGCCCGATTTCTTCAAGCCCAACGAGGTGATGACGATTGATATCCAGTTCTCGCTGGTTTTGCCATTTGCCGAGCAGGAAGACCCCAGCGTTTCGCGTCCGCGCATTTATGGTTACACCAAGAGACAATTGAATCTCACCAACTGGTATCCTTTTGTTGTGCCATACATCAATGGGGAATGGGTCTTGCATGAGCCCTGGTATTACGGAGAACATCTGGTTTACGACGCCGCCGATTACGAGGTGAATGTCCGTTTTGCCGAGCCAGCCACCGCGCCGACCGTCGCCGCCAGCGGAGTCCCAGAAGCGGGGGACGGTTTTACCCGCTACACCATCACGTCTGCCCGCACTTTTGCGCTTGCCGCCAGCCGCGAGTTCCAAATCTCCAGCCTTCAGGTTGGGGATGTGACCGTCTCCAGTTATTATTTCCCCTTCTTCGAATGGGGCGGACAGGCTGCACTTCAAGCCAGCGCCGAAGCGTTGAGTGTGTACAGCAATCGCTACGGACCGTATCCGCACAAGACGCTTTCACTGGTGATGGGTGACTTCAACGATGGCATGGAGTACTCTGCTTTCTTCTATCTCAGCCGCGATTTCTACAGCCTTTACGACGGCACACCCGCCAACTATCTGACCTTCGTCGCCGTGCATGAGACATCGCATCAATGGTGGTTCGAGCAGGTCGGCAACGATCAAGCCATGCAGCCGTGGCTGGATGAGTCACTGTGTACATATTCCGAGCGCATCTACTACGAAAACGTCCACCCCGACCTCATTACCTGGTGGTGGTCGTACCGCATTGACTTCTACAACCCACAGGGATTTGTGGACATCCCCATCTACGATGGACAGGGCTTCCGTCCCTACACCAACGCGTCATATTTCCAGGGAGCGCACTTTCTCGACGAACTCCGCGCCCGCATCGGTGATGAAGCCTTCTTCGCCTTCCTCCAGGATTACCTTACACAAGGTCGCGGCAGGATCGTCACCTCCAACGACTTCTTCCGCATTCTTGCCACACACACCAGCACGGACTACTCTGATATCGTGCGCCAGTATTTCCGAAATATCTATTGATGAACCCATCCCGCACTACCACTAAGAATCATACACATCGTAATAAGTCCTTGTTACTTATTACTTATTACTCGTTACTTGTTACTCTCCTCATTTCCTGCGCGTCTCCCACATCTGCCCCGCCTGTCTTCCCGACTTTTATTCTGGTGACTCAGGACCCGAACGCATCGCCCACACCGACTCCTTTTCAGCCATTGGGAGGAATTGAAACTCCACTGCCGACTTTCACCCTGTCTCCGATTCCATCTGACACGCCGACGATAACTCTCACACCAACCGCTACCGCGACGCTGACCGCTACCGCGTCGCCGACTCCCGTTCCTCCCTCAGTGACAGTTGCTCCTGCTGCGACAACCGTCCCCCCGCCGACCGCTTTGCAGCCCTCGCGCACAAATTACATCTTCTACGCCACACTCGACTTCGACGCCCACACCCTCGATGTGGATGAGACCATCCGTTACTACAACACAACGGGCGTTGCGCTTTCAGACATTGTTTTGTCCGTCCAGCCCAACCGCTACGGCGGAGCATTTTCCCTGTTGGTGATTTATCAGGACAATATTCAACTGACCACATATTCGCTCAACGACCAGCGCCTGACCCTGAACCTATCTCAACCTCTCCAACCAGGCGCAGCCACCACGCTGGGAATCAAGTTCAAGATCAACATCCCCGCCAAAGCCTCCGAGGGACTCTTCGGCTATGACTTCAACCAGATTGATTTGGTGGATTGGTATCCCTTTGTTATCCCGTACGTCAATGGTTGGGTGTTGCACGACCCGATGTCATTTGGTGAACACCTCGTTTACGATGCTTCGGATATTGAACTGAACCTAAAAACTGGTCCAGATGTCATCGTTGCCGCCAGCGCGCCTGCTGAGCCAAACGGCGACTGGACCCGTTATCGGTTGTACGGCGCGCGCACGTTCACCCTGTCCGCGAGTGACGAGTTTCTGATGTCCGAATCAGCCGTCGGGTCGGTAAAGATTCGCTCGTATTATTTCAACGGCTATCAGGCCGCGGGCGAGGGAATCCTCTATGCAGCGGTGCAGGCCGTCAGCATTTATTCCGTCAAGTTTGCGCCTTATCCCTATGAGACCTTATCCATCGTGCAAACAGACATCCACGACGGCATGGAGACGGATGGATTGGTCTTCCTCGCTTCGGACTTTTACGGGCAATATGGCGGTGGGGCAAAGAACAACCTCGTGACCATCGGCGTGCATGAGATCGCGCACCAATGGTGGTATGGGCTGGTCGGCAACGATCAGGCACTGGAGCCGTGGCTGGATGAAGCGATGGCTGCCTACAGCGAGCGGATTTTCTACGAGTTCAACTATCCGCGCTACGGCGATTGGTGGTGGCAATTCCGCGTGGATTATTTCAAGCCGACGGGCTACGTGGATACGCCCATCTACAGTGGCGGTTCGTTCCGCGCCTACACCAATGCCGTGTACCTGCGCGGCGCTCACTTCATGGAAGACCTGCGCGTGCGTATGGGCGACGATAATTTCTACGCCTTCCTCAAGGATTACGCCGCCCGCTACTCACGTGGACGAGCGACCTCTGCTGATTTCTTCAACACCGTCCGTGCTCACACACAGGCGGATATCAACGATGTGATCATGGATTATTTCTCGGCGTCATATTAACGTCCGCAAAAGCGGCTTGTTTTCAGCCTGCAATCGCGTTATGATGTCCGTACCTGACAAGGTTTGCAGAACGCGTTAAAAATGAAGTTCTGGATGACTGAGAAAGAATCAGATTGCCATGCATGCCGCACTTGTAGAAAGCCAATCCATGTTCCTATCATGCTGATTGGGGTCAAGCCGCATGAATGGATTGGGGTTCGGGGGATGTCCAGTGTTTAGTGTTTCATAATCATTCTGTTGCAAATTTTGAAATTAATCGAACCCTGCACCAGAGTGGCCACGTTTGCACAAAGCCGGTAAAAGGATAAAGCCATGCGGACAGATTTTCTGCAACTTCTAAAACCGCCCAAATTCGTTGACGAAGACAAAACACGCACCGCCGAAGTCTTGCATGTCATCCTCCTGACCTTGTTTGTCGTGCTCGTAGTTCTGGCGTTTTTCACCGATCACCCGGTGACCGTCTTCGTGACGCTGGGCATGTCGTTGTCGTTTCTTGGGTTATGGGTAATCATGCGGCATGGCTTTGTGTATCTGGCAAGTTGGTGTTTGATGGTTTTCATGGTAACAGGGATTACATTGATTGTTTATTTTAATGGATCGATTCGAGTCCCCGCCGCAAGCGGTTTCGTTGCCTGCATCGTGGTTGCTGGGATGACTCTTGGCAACCGGGCAACCATTGGTTCCACCATCGCCATTAGCGGAATCCTCCTTGTTTTGTATCTGGCAGAGGACGCCGGTAAACTGCCGCCGGTCTACTATCAGTCCACTGGGTTTTTGCAATGGGCCACTTATGTTGGAATCATGTGCATCACCGCTGTTTTGCTCATGCTGGCTCGCAACGGTATCCTGAGCGCGCTGGCGCTGGCACGCCGTAACGAAGCGGCGCTGGCGGAACTCAACGACGACCTGCGAGCTGAGATTGCCGAACGTCAATACATGGAACATGCCTTGCGCGAAAGTGAGGGACGATACCGAACCCTGGTAGCCACCTCACCGGATGGCATTTGGCAAACGGATGTTCATGGAAATATCATCTACGTCTCTCCTCAAATGCTTTCGCTGTTTCGTTTGAAATCCCCCGAGGAAATGCTGGGAACCAACATCATTGACTGGGTTGCGTCTGAGGATCGCCAACACGCCCTGGAAAATGTGCGGAATGTCATGCGTGGCGCTCCCTCGATCTATAACAAGTATGACTTTCTGCTCAAGGATGGCGTTTGTTTTGCCGGCGAAGTCAGTTCAGCCGCATGGCAGGATGCCGATGGACGACTCAACGGTATGATCTCGGTGGTGCGCGACGTCACCGAGCGAGTACGCGCGGAGGAAGCCCTGCGCGAATACCGCGAACGTCTCGAGGACCTGGTGGAGGAGCGTACGTCCCAGCTAACCGCCATTAATCAGGAGTTGGAGTCCTTTAGCTATTCGGTTGCCCACGACCTGCGCACCCCCCTGCGCGCGATAGATGGCTTTAGCCGCATCCTGTTGGAGGATCACGCCGTTCAACTCAATGCAAAGATGCATTCCCATCTCGATCAAATCATCCGCGGCAGTGAACGCATGGGCAAACTGATTGAGGCCCTGCTTGGACTCTCCCGCCTGACACGGAGCGAGGTCACGTATGAAAAGATCGATCTGAGCGCAATGGCAGCCGCGATTGTGGAAGAACTTCGCCAGCGCGAACCGCAACGGAACGTAGAGACGGTCATCGCCGATGGGCTGATCGTCAATGCCGACCGTCATCTGATGTATGCAGTTTTGGATAACCTGCTGGGCAACGCCTGGAAATTTACCGCCAAATCACCCCACCCCCGCATCGAAGTGGGCAGGCAGGATGACGACAAAGCCGCCTATTTTATCCGTGACAATGGCGCAGGCTTCAATATGGAATATGCGGGCAAGTTGTTCGGTCCATTCCAGCGCCTGCACACTGAAAAGGAATTTCCCGGCACGGGCATCGGGCTGGCAACGGTCAAGCGCATCATCCATCGTCATGGCGGGGAAGTCTGGGCAACCGGTGAGATCAACAAAGGAGCGGCGTTTTACTTTACCCTGCCGTGAGTAAATATGTGGGAGCTCGGCGCGTCAAAGGGACAACATGAACAGACCCTACACCTTCGTCAATGTCGCCATGACGGCGGACGGAAAAATCGACACCTTCGAGCGCAGGGGCGCGGCGATCTCGTCCAAACGGGACAAGCAGCGTGTGGACGAACTGCGTGCCGCTGCAGACGGAATCCTCGTCGGGGGGAAAACGCTTCTCGAAGAGAGTCCCAAATTGACGGTGAAGAGCGAAGCGCTGCGCGAGGACAGAATCAGTCGCGGGCTGTCGCCAAATCCAATTAAGGTCGGCGTTGTCACCGTCGCAGATATTCCGCTCGAATCAGATTTCATCCAAACGGGGGATGCGCGGGTCGTAATATTTACCACTTCTCGAACGTCCAAGAGCCAGATTGAAACCCTGCGCGCGCATGGCTTGGAAGTTATTTTTGATGATGCCCCGCGCGTTGACCTGAACAAGATGATGCTCACCCTGAAAAAAATCGGCGTTGACCACTTGATGGTGGAGGGCGGCGGCACGATGAATTTTGAGCTCATTCGTTTGGGTCTGGTGGATGAAATCATGCTGTATATCGCGCCGATGATTTTTGGCGGCGCAAACGCCCCGACCCTCGCCGACGGTTTGGGCTTGACCCGCAACGATGCCGTCGCGTTGAAACTGGAGAACGTCGAAACGCATGACGATGGCGGAATTGTTTTACGATACAAATTGCAGGGGCGGGTTTGAAACCCGCCCAAAAAGAGGAAACCATGACCACATCGACACACGAACAAATCAAACTTTTGCTTGAAGAAAACGCCTGCCCGGGATGCGAGGGCATTCACAAGAATTTTGTCTGCGTACACATCGAAGCGATTGCGGAATTGCCTTCACGTTTTGGCGATTTCCACATCGTAGCTTTTTCGAATAACCAGGATGGCAAGGAACACGTCGCCATCATCAAGGGTGAAGTCTTTGGCGCGGAGGATGTCCCCGTGCGCCTGCACTCCGAATGCCTGACAGGCGACGTGATCGGCTCGCTGCGCTGCGATTGCCGCGACCAGCTCGAAGCCGCGTTGAAGAAGATTGGCGAGATGGATAAGGGCATCGTCCTGTACCTGCGCCAGGAGGGACGCGGCATCGGGCTGACCAACAAGATCCGCGCCTACAGCTTGCAGGACAAAGGCTTGGACACCGTCGAGGCGAATCTTGCGCTTGGCTTCCGTGACGATGAACGCGATTACGCCGTCGCCGCGCACATGCTTCACGCGCTTCAAATTCAGTCTGTGCGGCTGATGACCAATAACCCGAAGAAGATCGCCCAACTCGAACAGTACGGCGTGAAAGTCACAGAACGCCTGCCGCACATCCTGCCGCCCAACGAACACAATATCTTCTATCTCGAAACCAAAGCCGCCAAGTCGGGTCATATGATCGATTTTCACGGCAAGCAACATTTACCCGAACAAAGCGACCAGATCCTCGTCGAAGGCATGGCAGAGGCAAGGATGAATGTTGAAGGATAAAGGATGAAAACAGTAGTTATCACAGGCGCGACGGGTGTATTGGGAAATATGGTCGCAAAGACCTTTGCGGGAATGGGACATAACATTGCCCTGCTCGACCGCGATAAAACCAAATTGGATTTTCTGACCCGCGACTTGAATCTGCCCACCGAGCGACTCTACAGCCAGGTCATTGACCTGCTCGACAGGTCTGCTGTTCGTGACTCAGCCGAAGCTGTTGCTTCCAAATTTGGCGGAGTCCACGCCTTGATTCATCTCGTCGGCGGCTGGACGGGCGGGGTGACCATCCCCGAAGCCAGCGCGGACGATTTTGAATCCATGCTCAACCAGCACGCGTGGACGACGTTTCATCTGCTCCAGTCTTTTGCCCCGCGCATTGCCGCGAGCAAGTGGGGACGGGTGATGATCGTCTCGATGCCTGTCACGGTCAAACCTTCCGCAAAGATGGCGTTGTACGCCGCCGCCAAGTCCGCGCAGGAAAGTCTGGTATTGACTCTTGCCGAAGAATATAAAGACAGCGGATTGACCGCAAATGTCATTCACGTTAAATCCATCGACGTGAAGGGTGAAGGCAAGGGCACATCACCCGCGGAGATCGTCTCCGCCATGACCTACCTGTTTTCAGATGAAGCAGGAAAAGTCAACGGGGCGAGAATACCGTTGTACTGACATTCGATGTCATGCTGAGCGAAGCGAAGCATCTCTGACCCATGGCAGAGACCCTTCGCTATCGCTCAGGGGACATGCTAAGCGGATGTATAATTCCTTATTATGCGCCGCGCCATCTTCTTCATTGCCACTGGCATTCTGACACTTGTATTTCTGGCTTCCAACTTTACGGGGACATCCACTGCCTTACAGCAGCCCACCGCCACACCTACAATTTCCATCACCCCGACATTTGATTCCAGTCGTCTGGATCAACCGCCGACGGTTTATCCGCCTGCCCAAGCGGACACAGGTGCGCAAATCTATTGGGGCATGTGCATGTCCTGTCACGGAGACAAAGGGCAGGGCTTGACTGAGGATTGGGTAAACTCGTTCCCGCCCGAAGAAAAAAACTGCTGGGACTCGGGCTGTCATGCGGATGACGCACCTGAAAACAGTTTTGTTCTTCCGCAGACGGGAATCCCGGCATTGGCAGGCGCGGGAAAGTTAACCCGCTTTTCCAATTCCTTTGAACTGTATCGCTTCATCCACGAGAACATGCCGTTCTTTCGAGCAGGCACATTGACCTCCGACGAAGCCTGGTCGCTGTCGGCATACATCCTGAGAATGAACGACAGGGAAATCCCAAACTTCACTCTCGACGAAACCAGCGGGGCGGCAATCTCCGTTCATCACAAAACCAGCATGCCCGAAAGTCAAATCCCAGGCGGGTTGATTCTGGTTGGGGTGTTGGTTCTCGCGGCGATCGGCGTGAACGCCTATTCCAAACTCAATCCGCCGTTGGGCAAACCGAATTTCATCCATCACCTGCATCCACCGACTATTCCCGCAGTGCAATCGCGTTTTCGTTACACGTTAGGCGCGGGCGGAGTAGCGGTGTTCCTCTCGCTCATCCTGCTGTTCACAGGCTTGTTGGAGATGTATTACTACGTCCCCACATCGAGTCAAGCGGCGATCTCCGTGCAAACCATTACTAACCTTGTGCCGTTTGGGGGGCTTATCCGCAACCTGCATTTTTGGTCGGCGCAGTTTCTCGTCATCATAATGAGCATACACCTGCTGCGTGTGACTTTGACTGGGGCTTATGCCCCGCCACGAAGATTCAATCACATTCTCGGCGTGGGACTGCTGGCGTTCATCCTCCTGCTCGATTTCACGGGCTACGTCCTGCGTTGGGATGAGGGAATCCACTGGGCGCTGGTGGTGGGCGCGAATATGTTGAAGACCGTGCCGTTCATTGGAGAAGGTTTATATCAATTCGTGATTGGCGGAAGCGAACCCAGCGACTCAACCCTCATCCGTTTTTACGCCTGGCACATTTTCGGGCTGACGTTGGGTGCGGTTATCCTGATGGTTTGGCACGCCTTTCGAGTCCGCCGCGATGGTGGGATTGCCATCCCGCCGCCGACTCAGCGCAAAGAAGCAGAACGCATTTCACGCTTTGACCTGGTCCGCCGCGAAGTGCTGGCCATGACAATCACCGCTGTCATCCTGATTCTGTTTTCCTTGCTCATCCCCGCCCCGATTGATCAGCCCATCATCACGTTCAATACCCTGGGCGGCGACTCCACCGCGCCGTGGTTCTTCCTCTGGATTCAGTATTTGCTCAAATTCGGCGATCCCTTCTTGATGGGTATTCTCGTCCCCATTCTGGTGGTTGTTGCTCTGGGAACATTGCCCTATGTTTTACCCAACGCCAAAAGCGGCGAACTTGGCAGTTGGTTCCCCCGTGGAAATCGTATAGCACAAATCATTGCCTTCTTGGTTATGTTTGTCATTTTACTGCTGACCATTTTGGGAGCGATCCCGAATTAGAAAAGACCTGACAGGTCTAACCATTTTGAAAAACATGAACAACCTTTCCCGTCGTGACTTCATCAAATTATTCACCAACGCCCTCTTCAGCTTGGGTGGTCTGCTCGGACTTGTTGGCTTGTTCCGCTACTTCGATTATTATCCGCCCGAAGCGCCTGTCGAATTTGACCTGGGCAACATCGCGGATTTCCCCATCGGCTCGCGCACCGTCCGCAGTGATATCCCGGCGGTTATCAATAATGTGGATGGAAAAATCATAGCGCAAAGTCTTGTCTGCACACATCTTGGGTGTACCGTTGCTGAGAGCGTAACAGGTTTCGATTGTCCATGCCACGGCTCGCGCTTCGACGAAAATGGAAACGTGCTGGCAGGTCCCGCGCAAAAGCCGCTGAAGACTCTGCGCGTGGAACTCTCGGAAGATGGCAGGGTAAAACTCCATACGAAAGGATAAAATATTTACGTCACATCCGCACTTGCGTACAGTGCCAGTGAGCAATCCCCTATCAAAAATGAGATTGCTTCGACGGGAGAGCGCCGTCTCGCAATGACATATTCAGAAAGGATAGGCAAATGAATAAGTTTCTAAAATGGGCTGGGATTATCGTGGGCGGTTTGGTCGGTCTTCTTCTCGTTTCCCTTTTGATTTTGTACGGCATGGGACAAGCGCGGTTGAACAAAACATACGATGTCCCCGTGACGATGGTAGAAATTTCCAATGATGAAGAATCCCTTGCGGAAGGCAAGCGCATCTTTCAGTATCGCGGATGTGAAGCCTGTCACGGCGAGGATTTGCAGGGATTGGTTTATTTGGACAACCCCGCCATCGGGCAGGTCATCACTCCCAATCTCACCACTGGAAAAGGCGGCATCGGCTCACAGCGCACCGACGAGGATTTGATCCGCGCCATTAAACACGGTATCCGCTACGATGGGACGCCACTTCTGTTCATGCCTTCTACCGAATTCTACTATCTGAGCGACGCAGATCTGGGTAAGGTGCTGGCTTACATCCGCAGCAAGCCGCCGGTGGATAACGAAGTACAGTCGAGCAAGTTGTCCACCACGGGCTTCATCGTAATGAACATTGCCAAGACCATCACCTTCCTGCCTGCGGAACTTATCCCGCATGACCAAACCCCGCCACCTGCACCAGAGCCTGGTGTCACAGCGGAATATGGGGGATACCTTTCTCTCTCCTGCCGCGTGTGTCACGGACAAACCTACTCTGGAGGGGCGATCCCAGGCTTCCCCGCCGAATGGCCTGCTGCCCCCAACCTGACATCAGGCGCAGGCAGCCGTCTGCCGGGCTGGGGTGAGGGGGGGTTCATCGAGATCATGCGCACCGGTGAGCATCACGGACGGAAGATCAACCCCAGTTACATGCCGTGGAAATCCTACCGACACATGAATGATGATGAACTCAAAGCGGTGTACACCTATTTGATGTCACTACCGCCGAAGGATTTTGGAAACAGGTAGGTTTTCCGTTATACTTTGCGGAATGCAAAGCCAATTCGTTCAGACGAACAACATCAACCTGTATGTCATGACCGATGGACCTGAAAACGGGACGCCGGTCATTTTGTTGCATGGGTTTCCGGAATTCCATTACGGCTGGAGGAAACAAATTCCTGCGTTGGTGGAGGCGGGATTCCGGGTCGTTGTCCCGGACCAGCGCGGATACAACCTTTCAGATAAACCAAAGGGAGTCTCTGCCTACGATGTGGATGTTCTCGCAAAAGATGTTATCGGCTTGTTCGATCACTTTGGGATTCAAAAAGCGCGGCTGGTCGGTCACGACTGGGGTGCGGCTGTGGCATGGACGGTTGCCATCAATCACCCCGAACGGCTGGAAAAACTTGCCATCCTCAACGTGCCGCATCTCGACGTGATGACCGACTTTGTGTTGCACAATTCCACCCAGCGGAAAAAATCCTGGTACGTTTTCTTCTTTCAAATCCCCTGGCTTGTGGAATGGATTTTGAGCAGGAACGATTTCGAATATCTCGCGCGGATGTTGACCCGCTCCGGGCGCAAAACCACATTCACAGAAGCGGATATGACTAAATACAAAAAAGCCTGGTCGCAAACAGGAGCGTTGACGGGGATGCTGAACTGGTATCGCGCCGTCATGTGGCGGAATGTGCGTTCCGCTTTCAGTCACAAAAAGCCATCCGCACGGCGGGTTCACATCCCGACGATGATGTTGTGGGGCAAGCGTGATGTTGCGCTAAGTTCCGACATGGCGCAGCCTTCGATTGATCTGTGCGACAAGGGCGAGTTGACCTTCTTCGACAAGGCTACGCATTGGGTTCAACACGACGCCAGTGAAGAGGTCAACCAAAAACTCATTGAATTCCTGAGATAATCCATGCCCATCACAGCCATTATCCTGTTGTTCCTGTCCGCATCCATGCACGCGGTGTGGAATTTCCTGCTCAAGAGCTCTGACGAAAAATATATTGCCATGGGCTGGCAGGTCATCCTGAGCGGCATTTTTGCTTTCGCCTGCATCCTCATCACCGGACTTCCCCCGCGTTCGATGTGGGGCTGGGCGGTCCTCAGCATGTTTCTCGAAGCGGTTTACTTCATTCTGCTTTGCATTGCCTACAGCGACCATGACTTTTCGCTCGTCTATCCCATTGCGCGCGGGGGCGCTCCCGCGTTGTTGGTATTGTGGGCTGCGATTTTTTTGCACGAAAAACTGACGGCGGGCGGTTACCTCGGGCTGGCAATGATCACCGGCGGGATGATGGTCATCGGGGCGACGACGTTGATTCAAGGCAGGGACGGTGAAAAGCCACACCTGCGCGGAATCCTTACCGCACTGGCGGTGGCGTTCATCATTTCGGTTTACACCTTCGTTGACGGCAGAGCCGTTAAAAGTGGACCCGCCCTGCCATATGGACTTTCGATGTTTGTGATGCTTCCCTTTGTCACCACACCCTATCTGACCCATCATTACGGATGGAGCGGATTTGCAAAGATGTGGAAGAACAATCGCGGATACCTGTTGCTTGGCGGCGTACTTGGTTTGGTGGCATACATGCTGGCGCTGTTTGCCTACACCTTTGCCCCGCTCAGCTATTCGGGCGCGATCCGTGAGGTGAGCGCGGTCATCGGGGCATTCCTCGGCTGGAGATTCCTCAAGGAGGAGATGGGCGGCATCCGTGTGGTGGGGGCGGCAATCGTGTTTGCAGGCGTGATGGTGATTGCGATTTTTGGATAGGATGTAATGTCGCTGCGAAGAACGAAGCAGCCTCTTGTTGACAGGGGATTGCTTCGTCGCAAAGAACGCTCCTCACAATGACATAAGGAGAAGTATGTCAGACCAGATTTTTCCCGAATCAACAGTGGGTGTTTTCATCTTCAACCAGGAAGGCAGGTTGCTGTTGTTGAAAAGTCACAAATGGCCCGAGAAATACGTTGTCCCCGGCGGACATGTGGAACTGGGCGAACGACTGGAAGAAGCCGCCATCCGCGAGGCGAAGGAAGAGACCGGGCTGGATGTCTACGACTTGAAATTTATCAACTTCCAGCAGTTCATCTACGACCCCTCGTTTTGGAAACGGCGACACTTCATCTTCTTCGACTTCGCTTGCAAAACCAACTCGCTCGAAGTGGAACTCAATGATGAGGCGGAGGAGCACGTTTGGGTGAGTCCGGAAGAGGCGCTCCGCCTCCCGCTGGATTCCTACACGCGAACTTCGGTCGAGAAGATCATTGAACGAAATCTGACTTGAACCATTCCGGACTGGGAGATTGCAAGATCAACTCTGCCTGTGAAATTATCGGAAAGCGGAAGTCGATTTTGCTTTCGTTTATTCTGCACGGGGAGGCTAAATGCCAGAGTTTCCTGAACAAATTTATGAACTAACACAAAGTATACAATTACCTTAAATGGGTTGCAGATTTAACGGAATCTGGTTAAGATAAGAGTGTATGGATTTGTTGATACGCCTCCTGTTTTTGGGCATTTTCATGCCTTAGGTCAGTTAGCCTGATGGGTACACACGTACCTGTCAGGTTTTTTTATTTTCACACCAAGGAGAATAAATGCAAACACCCTGGGAGTATCGCTACGCTCATCGTACACAGAAAATGGGGAGTTCCGTCATCCGTGAACTGTTGAAGTACACTGAACAGCCCAATATTATCTCGTTTGCAGGGGGAATGCCCGCGCCTGAGGTTTTCCCGATAAAGGAATTTCAGGAGGCGTGCAATGCGGTTCTGCAAGATCACGGCGCACAGGCTTTGCAATACAGCACTACAGAAGGCTACCTGCCCCTGCGTGAGATGATTGCCCGTCACAACGCGCGATACAGCGTGCGGGTGAGCGCTGAAAACATTATGATCACCTCCGGCTCGCAGCAGGCGTTGGACTTCATCGGCAGGTTGTTCATCAACCGCGGTGATTATATCGTGGTGGAATCGCCGACCTACCTGGGCGCATTGCAGGCATGGAATGCGTACGGCGCGCAGTATATCTCCGTTCCATCCGACGAAAACGGAATGATCATGGACTATTTGGAGGAGGCCCTGCGCATCGGTCCCAAGTTCATTTACGTTCTCCCGAATTTCCAGAATCCCTCCGGCTCCACTCTAAGCCTTGAGCGCCGCCAGCGGCTCATCGTGCTGGCGGACCAATATGGGGTGCCGATTGTGGAAGACGACCCTTATGGGCAGCTGCGCTATGACGGTGACCATATCCCGTCGGTAGTCGCCCTCGACAGCCGATATCGCAATGAAAACGATGGCGAATACACCGGCAATGTCATCTATCTGAGCACGTTCTCGAAACTGCTTTCCCCCGGACTGCGCCTTGCATGGGTAATCGCCCCACCGCAGGTGATTCGCAAATTGGTGATGACCAAGCAAGCCGCGGACCTACACACATCGTCCTTCAACCAGCATGTCGCCTATGAGGTTGCCAAAGGCGGCTTCCTGGATGAGCATGTGAAAGTCATCCGCGCCACCTACAAGGAACGGCGCGATGTGATGATCGAGATGATGGAGGAAATTTTTCCCGACTGTGTCACCTGGACAAAACCTTTGGGCGGCATGTTCCTGTGGGGTGTCATGCCCGAAAACATCGATGCAGCCGAAGTGTTGAAGGTTGCCATCGAAAGAAAAGTGGCGTTCGTGCCGGGATTTGCCTTCCACCCGAACGGCGGCGGCAAGAACACCATGCGCCTCAACTTCTCGTTCTCCAAACCGGAAGACATCCGCGAGGGAATCACAAGGTTGGGTATCACCTTGAAAGAGGCGTTGGCTTGTGAGGATAAAGTGCCGGCGTAGTTGGTAATTTGTAATTGGTAATTCTTAAAAAGATGACCTGCTTTTTCCAGACAGGTCATCTTTTTTCATCCTTCCTCTTTATCCTTTGCCTTTCACTCCTCCACGTAAGGGACGTAATCGGCGCGGGCGATGCCCTGCTTGATGGCCGTCTCAGCCACGGCACGAGCCACGGCGCGATGCACCTTCTTATCCAGCGGGCTGGGGACGAGTTCACCGGGCGGGGTCATCTCGGCGATGGTATGAGCCGCAGCCAGCAACATCTCGTGGGTGATACGCGGCACATTTGCATCCACCGCGCCACGGAAGATGCCGGGGAAGCCCAGCACGTTGTTCACCGATTTACCGTCCACCGCAAAAGCCGCGCCACATTCTAGCGCCACATCGGGGTCAATCTCTGGATTCGGGTTCGACAATGCGAGGATAATCTGTCCTTTGCGGACCATTTCAGGCTTGATCAGGTTCGGCGCTCCGGTGGTGGCGATTACAATATCGCATTTTTCCATAACCTCTTTTAGATTGGATTTAATGCCCCCGGCTTTTTCGAATCGATTTAGCGCTTCGGGACTCAGATCCGCGCCGTAGACTGGATTCCCGGTCAGCCTTATCATCATCTGACCGATGGCATGTCCCGCCGCCCCAAGCCCAATTTGCCCGATGACAGCTTTGTTCAAGTCTGTGCCTGTCTCGCGTGCCGCATTTATTAATGCCGCCGTGCTGACCACCGCCGTACCGTGCTGGTCGTCGTGCATCACCGGGATGTCGAGCATGGCTTGCAGCCTTTGCTCGATCTCGAAACAGCGCGGCGCGGAGATATCCTCCAATTGAATGGCGGCAAAGGTCGGCGAGATGGCGTACACCGCGGCAATGATTTCTTCGGTATCCTTTGTATTCAGCAAAATGGGAATCCCCGAAAGTCCAACGAGGGTTTCCATCAGCATGGCTTTGCCTTCCATCACGGGCATGCTCGCCAGCGGACCAATATCCCCAAGCCCAAGCACCGCCGTGCCATCCGAAACAATGGCGACCATGTGACTGATACTGGTATACAACCGCGCCTGCGACTTGTCCTTGGCAATCTTCAGACAAACCTCTGCCACACCGGGAGTGTACACGCGGCGCAGGGTGGTCAATGAGTCAATTGGGTAGCGCGAGCGGATGGCGATCTTGCCCTTTTGGTGCAATTCCAGCACTTCATCGCGAACTTCCAGTACGCGCGTGCCTTCGTTATTCCGCATGGCTTCCAAAATCGCTTCGAGGTGCGCTTCATCCTCCGCGGTGACAGTAATGTCGCGCACCACGTTCTGCGAAGTCTCAGTCAGCAGCACAAGACTGCCGATATTGCCGCCCGCATCCGCAATGGCGGTCAACAGCTTACCCAACACACCCTTCTTCTGCGAATTACGGACGCGTACCGTGCGAATGAGTTTTCGTTCCCAAGCCATACTGCCTCCTTTGGTTTTACACCTTGGCGCTTAAACTTTCCGTTGGTTCAATTCCCATTTTAACGTAAACACCGCGAACAGTTATCCGCTCGCGGCGTTCAATATATGAACAAGACATCAAATGATCAGGTCAGCAACTCGGGTAATTCGGCAAATGACTGGATGACCGCGCAGTCCGCTTCGGGGAAGAGGCGGATTGGGTCGTAGAGGACAGGCGTCAGACCGGCGCGGCGCGAACCGAGGATGTCGGCAAAATAATTATCGCCGATGTACATCGTCTCCTGTGCCGATGTCCCGGCCATTGCAAGGGCATGTTGGAAAATCAAGGCGTCGGGCTTGAACGACTTGATCTCGCCGCCAGCCAAAAAGAATTGAAAATAACAGTCCAGGTTTTGCTCCTGCATTTCTTCACGAAATGAATACTCACGATTGGAAACCATCCCAAGCACATAACCGGATTCTTTCAACAATTCCAAAAGTGTATGCGCGTCTTCCGGGACATAAACCTTTGGCCTGTAGGTTTCGCTCATGAAGTCGGAAACCGGCGGGGCCAGTTCACACGCCTGGGACTGTGAAAGCCCAAAGGCCATCAATCGTCGCCGCGTGAAGTTGACCCAAAAGCCTCTTACATCCCCGCCGAAAGTTTTATCGTCGTCCTGGATTTCGGCCGAGTGGGCAAAATAATAATGCACCCAATGCTCGGCGCGGATTCTATCCTCTTGGGAGATATGGAAACCGGCCTGCGTGAGATATTCCAAAAAGACTTCCCCGGAGGTGGGAAGATACTGAAAGAGCGTGCCATCGAGATCGAATAAAACCGCCTTGATCTTCTTCACAGCAAAGCTATCCTCCAATTTCGCTCATAACGCGGTTCAGCGGAATCAGCCCGTCTGCCAATCCATGTCCCCAGGGTTTTTCCCACACGCCATCAAGAATGAGTCGACGTAATTCCTCAAGCGTTGCGCCGGCACGTAAAGGCGTGAGCAGGTCCACTTCCTTTTCACGAAGCAAACACAGGCGTAGTTTTCCATCAGCGGTAAGGCGGGCACGGGAACAGGAGGAACAAAACGGCTGTGTCACCGACGAAATGAAGCCGATGTCGCCTTTGGCGCCGGGGATGTGAAAGACCTGCGCTTCGCCATCCAGTTCGCCATTGTTGGAGACTTCCAAAGGACCGAACTCAGACTCAATATTCTGCTTGATCTGTGCCATCGTTACCACCTGGTTGACCTGCACATCGGTCGCGCCGGCAAAGGGCATCATCTCGATGAAACGCATCTGCCAGGGACGATCAATCGTCAGCGCGGCAAGGTCGATCAGGTCCTCCTCGTTATATCCTTTGACCGCCACAGCATTGAGTTTGACGGGCGCAAGTCCCGCTCTTTCCGCCGCGAGAATCCCTTCCCAAACATCCTCCAGCTTTCCCCAGCGGGTAAGGCGCTTGAACTTTTCCGGATTCATGGTATCTATGCTGACGTTGACCCGTTGGAGTCCCGCCTCCGCCAAAGGCTTGGCCAGTTTTTTGAGCAGGACGCCATTCGTCGTCATCGAAACCGAGTGGATGCCCGGCGTGGATGCAATGCCGCGCACGATCTCCACCACATTCGCGCGGACAGTTGGTTCGCCACCCGTCAAACGAATCTTGTCGAAACCAAAGCCGGCAAAGAGACGCGTAAAGAACAGGATTTCGTCATCCTGCATCAAGTCGGCATTTGGCTGAAAGGTCATGTCTTCAGCCATGCAGTAGACACAGCGCAGGTTGCAATGGTCTGTCAGGCTGATCCGTAAATAATGTATGTTTCGTCCAAAACGGTCAATTGCCATGGGGTTTCCTGGTGAGACTGCCTAAAACTCTAAAGTTTCCTCAAGATTTAGGGCGGAACTGCCAAAAAATCGAGGATTTCGGTCGCAGACATCCCCAAATTATAACAATATTATATGAGTTCAGACGCTGCGATTGACGGGGATTATTACCCGTGCTATTATGCGATTGGATTTATTTTTTCATCTGTTTTTCCCACCGTCGCGTGGAAAATCGTGGGAACCTGCGGACGGTCAAATTTTATGAAAAGGAGTTATTGATGAGTTTTGAATTCATTCTCCGCATTATTGGAATGGTTGCACTGGCAGTTGCAGGTGGATTTTGGGGGTTTGACGTTGCAAGGGCAAACCCGACAATAACGGACCCCTACGTAACCACAACAGTCTTTGGATTGGTGGGTGCCCTGACGGGGCTCATCCTGACGCCGTATTTCACCACCCGTCCCGCGCGTGCCATGCGTTCCCTGCTCGGGCGGCTCTCTGCCGAGAGTTTGTTCGCCGGGTTGACGGGGTTGGTCGTCGGCTTGTTGATTGCGGCCCTGCTCGGATTTCCGCTTTCCCTCCTGCCCAAGCCTTTTGGCGAGGTGCTTCCCTTCGTCGGCGTTATTGTCTTCGCCTACTTTGGTGTCTCCCTTTTTGTGATGCGCCAGGGCGACATCATGGGACTGCTCAGCGCCCTCAGCGGACGCAACGGTGAAGGCGGTTCTTCCTCCTCATGGACCAACCTCAACCGCAACATCCTGCTGGATACCAGCGTCATCATCGACGGGCGTGTAGCGGATATTGCCAGGACCGGCTTCCTTCCGGGCACTCTGCTCATCCCGCGCTTTGTGCTGAACGAACTGCAATATATCGCAGACTCCCCCGATGGGATGCGCCGTCAGCGCGGACGCCGCGGCATGGAGGTTTTGGCTGAACTGCAAAAACTCCCCAATGTCCTCGTCCGCATCTCCGACATTAACGTGGACGGCGTACGCGAAGTGGATGACAAACTGATCGTGCTGGGCAAGCAACTCAAAAGCCCGGTGCTCACCAACGATTACAACCTTAACCGCATCGCCGAGCTGCAGGGTGTGACCGTGCTCAATATCAACGAACTCGCGAATGCGGTCAAATCGGTGGTGCTGCCAGGCGAGGCATTGCGCATTAACATCATTCAGGAAGGCAAGGAACACAGCCAGGGTGTGGGCTACATGGATGATGGCACGATGGTGGTTGTGGAAAACGGCAAGGACTACATTGGCGAATACAGGGATGTGAATATCACCAAGGTCCTGCAAACCGCCGCTGGGCGTATGATCTTTGGTCGTGTGGAGGAAGAAGGCAACGGAAAGAAAAGCAGGAAGTAAGAAGTGAAAAGTGAATAGGAAATAGGGCGAACTGGTGTCGCCCTATTTTTATTTTGCCCCTGTCAATCCCTTTCATCTGAGTACATCTGTGGTTAAAATAGATGACATTCAAAAACTTCCATACCCCAGAACCCTAAGATACCTTTTTTAAAGAGAAGCCATGCTGAAAATCTACAACACCCTCACCCGCAAAACGGAAGAATTCCAAACCCTCGAACCGAACCTCGTCAAGATGTACGTATGCGGTGTGACGGTTTACAACGACGCGCATGTCGGTCACGCCATGTCGGCGCTGGTCTTCGACATCATCCGCCGCTACCTGCAATATCGCGGATACACCGTCAAGCACGTCATGAACTACACCGACGTGGACGACAAGATCATCAACCGCGCCAAACAACTGGGCGAGGACCCGCTCAAATTGTCACAGCGCTACATCGAAGATTACGCCAACGACCTCAAGTCGCTAAATGTCCTGCCTGCCACATCCAACCCGCAGGTCAGTAAGACCATGCCGCTCATCATCAAGTTCATCGAAGGGTTGATTCAAAAAGGTCACGCTTACGCCGCATCCAACGGCGACGTGTACTTCCGCGTCACCAGCGACGATGACTATGGTCGCCTCTCCGGTCGCAAACTCGATGACATGCAGGCAGGCGCGCGCATCGAAGTGGGCGAAGCCAAGGATCACCCGATGGACTTCGCGCTGTGGAAAGCCGCGAAGGAAGGCGAAATCTCGTGGGACAGTCCCTGGGGCAAGGGACGCCCCGGCTGGCACATCGAATGCTCCGCCATGAACCTGGCTGAACTCGGCGAACAGATCGACATCCACGGCGGCGGCAACGACCTGATCTTTCCGCACCACGAAAACGAAATCGCGCAGAGCGAATGCTACACCGGCAAGGAGTTCGCGCGCTACTGGGTCCATAACGGCATGTTGCAGCTTGGCGGCGAGAAGATGTCCAAGTCGCTGGGCAACATGGTCACCATAAAGAGTTTCCTCTCGAAGCGCGAGGCGGACGTAATGCGGATGCTGGTCTTGAATGGGACCTACCGCGCGCCTTTGACCTTCAATGACGACACATTGGACGCCGCGCAGAAAAACGTGGAGCGACTCAAATCCGCGCTCAGACCTGCTTCTGCTTCTGCGAGCGGACTCAACCCTGAGTCTTTGTCCGCGCTGACAACAGCCACTGAGACAGCCAAAGCCAGTTTCATCGAAGCCATGGATAGCGACTTCAACACCGCGAGCGCGGTCGCCGCATTGTTCGAACTTTCCAAATTCATCAACACCGCCCGTGACAACAACGCCACAGACGAACAACTCAAACCCGCGCAAGCAACTTTCCGCGAACTCGCAGGCGTGCTTGGACTGAAACTCGAAGAGAAGAAAGGCTCAGGCGACGCCGACGCCTTCATCAACCTGCTGATCGAAGTCCGCACGGAGGTGCGCAAGCAGAAGCTCTGGGCGCTCTCCGACCAGATCCGCGACAAGTTGAAGGAACTCGGCGTGACCATCGAAGACAGCAAAGATGGCACGAAGTGGAGATGGTGAAAAAACACATGCATAATCTTGAGGAAAATGATGCCCTCGAAAAAGATTTACTATTAAGTCGGTGGAAAGAAATGCCGCAAGAAGAGGTTTTATCTGAAGCGTTTCATGAAATTAGAGACCCAATATATAGAATGACAGGCTACGTTAGTATTCTCAAGACAACAAATCCGACTTCTGATGAAATTGCGCAAATAATAAGCAGCTTATTTACCGACGTTATTCATTCAAAAAATATAGTTGATTCCATTTACGATTACATAAAAGTGGGAAGATGAAAGCAGGTCGCGCTTGAAGCGCGACCTGCTTTTTTTCAAGTAAAATCAACCCAATATGAAAGAACTCATCTATTCCCGCAATGCCGTCTATGAAGTCCTGAGCGCAAGGCGCAGACAGGTATTTGGAATTGAGATCGCCGAAGGGGTTCAGGAAAAAGGCAAATTGACTGAAATCCTCAAGCTGGCACAGGGGCAGAAAATCAAGATCAGTCGTGTGCCGCGCCCCAAGCTGGACAAGGTCCACGAGAACCACCAGGGCATCGTCGCCGAAGTCAGCGGATACCCGTACGTGGACGTGACCGACATCCTCGACAACGCCAAAGGCGAGCCGCCTTTTGTGCTGATTCTCGATTCACTGCAAGACCCGCAGAACTTCGGCACGCTCATCCGCACGGCGGAGGCGATCGGCGTGCACGGCATCGTCATCCCGCTGGCGCGCTCGGTGGAGGTCACTCCCGCCGTGGTCAACGCGTCATCGGGCGCGAGTGAACACATGCTTATCGCGCAGGCAAACCTCTCGCAGACGATTGATTCCCTCAAGGCGGAGGATGTATGGGTCGTCGGGTTGGATCAGGCTGGGGCGGAGATCGAACCCGGCTCGCGTCACCTCAAAGGCGCGCTGGCGCTCGTCGTCGGCTCCGAAGGCGAAGGTCTGCACGAACTCACCCGCAAGAAATGCGACATCGTCCTCAAGCTCCCGATGAAGGGAAAAATCGAATCGTTGAACGCCGCCGTCGCGGGATCGGTGGCTTTGTATCTTGCATATTTGAATCGCATGTAGGGGCGGGGTGACCCCGCCCCTACGGTCAGTGGAGAACATCATGCCAAGCGCAACCTATCATTTTCCAAAAGGATTTTTGTGGGGGACGGCGACTGCCGCGCATCAAGTGGAAGGCAACAACACAAACAATAATTGGTGGAAGTGGGAGCAGGAAGGTCACACGGACGGGTCGGCTGCCATCGCCGCCGACTGGTGGGGCGGACGCTGGCGCGAGGATTTTGACCGCGCCGCCGAGACGGGGCAGAACGCCCATCGTCTCTCGGTCGAGTGGAGTCGCATTCAGCCGACGCCCGATACCTGGGACGAGGAAGCCATCGAAAAATATCGCGCCATGCTGCGCGGACTAAAAGAGCGCGGCATGACTCCGATGGTCACGTTGCACCATTTCACCGATCCGCTCTGGCTGGCAGACCCTTCGGCAGGCTCAGGGCAGGCTAGCAGCTGGGAAACCGAAGCGGTGGTTCCTGTCTTCGAGAAGTTTGTCCGCAAGACGGTTGATGCGTTAAAGGAGTATTGCACGCTTTGGTGCACACTCAACGAGCCAACGGGTTATGCCCTGAACGGGTATCTTGCCGATAGCATCGACTCTTTCCCGCCAGGGAAAAATAGCATGAGACTGGCGATGCAAGTACAGGCAAACCTGATTCGTGGACATGCCGCCGCATATCGCGCCATCCATTTGTTGCAACCCGAATCACGGGTCGGCTTTGCTCATCACTATCGCTCTGTCGCCCCGCATCAAGCCTGGTCACCGTTGGACAAGTGGGCGGCAAATAACTTCTTTAGCGGCATCAACATTGGCTTTGCATCCGCCCTGGCTGATGGTGTGATGAAGTCGCCCATCGGTTCGGTGCGGATTCCCGAAGCCAAAGGCACGCAGGATTATTTCGGCTTCAATTATTACACGCGGGAATACGTTACTTTTGATTTGACAAGGCCCGGCACGTTGTTTGGGCGGAACTTCTATCGAAAGGATGCCGAACTGAGCGACCACGGTTTCCTTGCCGTTGAACCCGATGGAATGTTCGAGGGTTTGAAGTGGGTCACCAGCATGTTCCCGAACCTGCCCATCATCGTCAGCGAAAACGGAGTCAACTCGGCGGATGATGCCCTCCGTCCGCGCTACACGGCGTTACACATCCATCAGATGTGGCGGGCAGTCAACTTCAATTGGCCGGTCAAGGGCTATCTTCACTGGTCGCTGGTGGATAACTTTGAATGGAGTTTTGGTTGGAAGCATCGTTTCGGCTTGTGGGGACTCGATGTAGACACCCAAAAACGCATCCGCCGCCCCAGCGTGGATTTCTATGCCGAAATTTGCAAGGAGAACGGACTGTCCTCGGAGATGGTGCAGAAATATTGTCCCGAAGTGTTCGAAAAGTTATTTCCAAGTTAGACGATGATCCACAGACAATAGACCCTGGCGCATGGAGAGAATTCTCTGTGCGCTTTTTTATCTTTGCCCAACTACCTATTAATCCACTCCACTATTTGACGGGTATGATGTTTGTAATCGCCTGCAAGGGAATTGATAATCCTCGTGACAGAAGCGGGACTGCCACTGTAATGAAGGACACCATGACTCGCCGTCAACTCTTCAGCAGGGAGAGAAGAAATGAAAGATTCGAATTTTTGCATGGAGGATTCAAGCTCCACGAGAAGCTCCTGCTTAGACCTCGAGGAATGTTTTTGGACAAAGCCCGAATTGATGTTGCTGTAATCGTTCGGTGCATCGTCGTAATACGAAGGTGGTTTTCCCGCGAAAATGGATTGAGAGGATTCGATCATGAAGTTGTTCCAACCGACCAGGTGCGCCACCACATCCCTTGGTGACCAGTCATCCATGGGAGACAGGAACTGCTCATCGGACAGGGAAAGAATGAGTTTTGCAAAATCCTGGTATGCGGACTTCAAGGGAAGGACAACATCTTGACTGGTCATGATACACATCCTCCAATTTATAGATATGAAAAGTTTTACGCGCAGGTCTTCATGGCACAGCTCGCCGCATCACATAAACGGACTAGGTCTTTCTGCCAAATGGACACGGCTCGGTTTTGCGAACGAATCCAATTCCCAGCCTTTGCCAGAAATCGTACGCCGCCCGGCTCAGTCCATGAAAAGTTTCGATATGGTTTTCCAACTTCCGACGATCCCGCTGATAATCATTGCAATTCCCGCCAATAGGGATCCCACTCGATAATACATCGCCCTTAATTCAAGGGCGCCTTCCATCGAAAAAGCATTGTGCTGTGAGCTGAAATAGTCAACAAAGAACAGCAGGTTGTAGATGGTCAGCCCCGTGCCCACAACAAACAACCCAATTCCAAGAATGAGAATGATGGGGCTTTGACGGGCTGCAATCGTGCGCCCTTGATGGGTTTCTACTTCCAGCACGAACCGTTCCGCCTCCTTCCAATTAAGTCCCATCCGCTCGCACAACGCCATGATAATCTCATTGCGATTATGATGCCTGCCCAATTCTCTGACAACGAACTGTGTAGCTTCTTCCTTGTCCATGCCGAAAGATCTCCTGTGAATGGAATAGTTGACCCTGTATCCAATAGGTACAGTATGTTCTGTCATTCAAATCACTCATTTTCAAGGGTTAAACAACTACTTGTAAAGTCACCCTCCATGACCAACGGCAATTCTATCATCAACGATTTGCCGGGGACCATTTCGCGCATTTCAAAACGATGACATTCTTTTGTCCTGATGCGGCCGTCTCCTGTTACTCAATGAACTTTTCTTCTTCTTGCGGCGAGAGTCAACCCCGCAGCCACCTGGCGAAGCCTTTTTCGGCTGGCGGTTTGACTTTGGCAACCGCCTTCTCGACCTCCTCGCAGAATTTTTGCGCGGCCGGTTCCGCCCCCATCCCAACGTATCCGTGGATACGGCTTTGGGCATCCCTGACGAATCCGGTGATTTCCAAACCGTTATCCTTGTCAAAAAAGGATGCATGGATCTTGACCTGGATTTCCTTGAGGTCTGCGGCGGTCAGCACGATGTCGGAACGATCGCCTTTTCTTACCCAGATCAACAACCCGGCGGTAAGCAGCATCCCCATATGGATCGTTGCATCCACATTGCCTGATAACAGGGAGTCCAACCAGCCCGAACTTTTCCTTGTGGAAATGGTCTCACAACACAGCACGGCCTCGGTCCCAGGGTCGCCCAGGTTCTGCTCCTGAAAATAGTTTTGGATCGCCTGTCGCAGTTCAGGTTGTAGTTGACTCACGGAACACCCTCGTGTGGCACGTTCATAATCGCTCATGTTTCGCTCTTTTCGATTGAGATGTTGTCGCCAATCTTACCGCAGAGTCCATTAAGATATGCTATTTAGTTCCATTCTCGTCCACAATTTCGACACGTATATTTGTACGTTTTCACAACTTTCGGCACTGGTTTCCCCGGCTTTCTTTGCCAGTTTTCATAAAGTTCTTGCAGCCAATCCCAATAAAGCAATAAAATACCTACCGCCAAACCAACCCCGACAAACACCTGTAGGGCAGGTATATCGTTGAGGGGACGCACCGACAACTTAAACTCGGTGTCTTTGCACCAGACTGGCTGATGGATGTAGTCATAGCGACGACATGCCTTTCCCAATCCAGTTTGACGGGGCGAAATGACAACCATTATGAGCAGACTCAAAGTGAAATACCCGATGGCTAATAAGATCAACAATATTTTGACTTTATCGTTGATCTTGAAATTCAGTAGTCTAAAACGAACGGGTTGACCGCAGGAAGGGCAAACTGGAGTCTGGCGTTTTTTCTCTCCGCTGGTCATCTCGATATTTCTGTTCCTTCGATTGTTGTACAGAGCGAACTTTCCTATGATTATTTCTTACTTACAAAAATTTTCACCGGCAAACTCCCGGCCGGGTTGCCGCTGCACTGTTCCTTTGAATCGTTTATGCCCAGATACAGGGGACCAGAATCGGCGGCGGTGAACCGTTGGTAATATCCCACCCGAAAATACACGCCCGGCTCGCCAATATACCCTATTAATTCACAGGCATTGGCGGAGGGTAGAAAGTGGTCTGGGTATTTTTCATCAAAATAGCCGCCGGGGCCAACTCGTCCGCGACCGCAATCCCAAAACGGGTCATCGCCCTGTACGATGATTTCGACATTATCGCCCTTTTCAAGGAGGACATCGGTGGCGGAAAAAGTGGGACATTCTGCCGAAACCGCGCTCGAATATTCCGTCGTTTTTGGCAGGGTTGTCCATAACAATGCTGCCATAATCAGGCCAGCCATTACCGTTCCCAAAACGACTACCCACAGGTTCACCTTGCGGATCATCTGACGCAGCGTGCGTTGTTTTGTATCGGGCTTTCTGATGAATTCCACAAGGAGTTGCGTACCGCCAGAGATCAAAGCAGTCAATACAGCCGTTGCGGAGGTGATCAAGACGATCAAAGCATTATCTTTCATTGTTTCCTCTCTTTACGCTCATTCACCACTCAAAAACTCTTATTTGACCCAGTCCATGCAAGACTTGGGGATGCTTTCGGGGACTTCCAGCCCATGATCCACGCCCTCCTCCATCAAAATACAATCCGCGTAATGCATCCGCAGAGTGACAATAACCAGGAAGGATGATTCCCAAATGGGACTTTTTTCCCCTGATAACCAATGGCATCCAATGTCTTCAGTTCCATCGTACAAATCCTACCCTTCAGCGCGGCGACGACGCCACTCCTCCTCTTGGGCAATATCCCGGTGTCTTCCATCACAGAACGGTTTGTTGTAGGAATGTCCGCAGTTGCAGAGTGTGACGCGGTTGCGCGTCGGGTAGGCTTGATCATCGGACTGCACCACTGGAATGTTTCCCGTCACCCAGAGCGGACCAGAAATGGGACCGAACGATGTGATCTCAGTCGTGAGGGCAATCTGCTGGGGAAGGTCAGGCTCGATGTCCGGTCCGTCGGCTTCGATGCGGTAGGTCAACGCCCCGGCTGGACAACGCTCGACCATGGCCATGACCAGCGCGCGCATCTTGGTGTCCTGTGTGGATGCCACCATCCGAGCCAGCCCCACATCGCTGAATTCGCAATAGCCCGACAACATGCAAAGGGAGGCATCCTTCTCGACGATGATACCCGTGCTGCGCTCCATCTTCGATTTGCGCGTCCCAGCGCCAGTGATGTCCGCCACTTCCGTGCCGTCGAACTCGACCTTCTCGTGGGTGTCGTCACAAAAGGGGAGGTTACCCGACTTCCCGCAGCGGCAGAGACGATATCCCTCCCTGCTGACGGGAATCTCGCCATCCTTGCGCCAAGTCAGCGGCTCGCCATGCTCGGAAACCACCTGTGTTTTGCGTACCAAAGGAATATCACCCTCTACCACATAAGGTCCGTTTTTAGTAATCATGATCCGCTTGCGACGGACTGTGTTGTCAGCGTCATCTGTTGTCATATATCTTTTCCTTATCGTTTACCGTTTTTCGTAACAATAAAAATGTGAAGCCGCCAGCGGACTATGTGTCTCGACACTTCCTACGGTCGTCGACAACCAACCCTGGGCAGGCATGGACTCTGCCTGGGAGCGGCGGCATTTCGAAGCGTAGGAAATAATTGTAAATCGAGTACGCGAAGCTCATTTCTTTAGCAAGGCATCCTTAAAAAAGGTTATCATCTTTTCTTCGTATTCCAAAGGTCGGGCTTCAAACTCCCCTCCATGGTAGGCTTCGGGGATTTCCCAAAGCTCCTTGGGCTCATTTGCAATCTCATAAAAATGTCGCACCAGAGCCAGCCCTTCTTCCGCTTGCCCTGTGCCGATAAACATAATCGGTCGCGGCGAAATATCTCTGATGACATCTGTGACACCGGCGGGGATCGGGATTCCCGTCCAAAGGGAAACGCCTCTTCCATCCACCCAGGACACTGTGTATAGCATTTGCTGCTTTGTGTTTGAAGGCGCTGGCGCATCGTCAACCGTAACAAAACCAGGATCGTCAGCGATGATGGCTTTGATTTGTTCATATTCAGCGGTTGCTCGAATGGCGATTTGACCGCCTATCGAGAACCCCAATATGCCAATCCTGTTTGGATCGACCTCTTCACGATTTGACAGGAATTCCAAAGCGCTTTTGACGTCTTCGACATCCTGCCATCCAAACGCCCTTACATCGCCTTCGCTCTCTCCATGTCCCCGTAGGTCGTACAGAAGGACGCCGAAACCATGCCGCGCCAATACGTCTGCACGGGATTTCATATCCAAACGATTACCGCCAAAGCCATGCAGCAATATTACCGCCACTCCATTTTCCGACGGAATATACCATCCTGACAGGTGGATATCATCCTGCTGATTAAAAATTGTGACAGACTGGTATTCCCTGCCATTGTTGCTTTGAGGAGGGTCGCCAACAATGCTTGAGGCTGGTTGAGTTACGGTAATAATATAGATTAGCTCGATGACGATACATGCAAGCGCAATGCCGCCAATCATGCCTATACTTAATAGGCGCGCCCAATACTTTAAACCACGTTTCAAAGGTTGCATCTTTTATCCTTATTTCAGCAACAATTTCTAACAACCCCACCCTCCCTACTCCCGCCAGCGGACTGTGTATCTCGACAGGCTCGACAACCAACCCTGGGCAGGCGTGGACTCTGCTTGGAACTAAACTATGTTTTATGTCGGAACGCTCTTGTTTTTTAGCGAACTTCGATTTGCAAAGATAAGTCAGTTTCAACAGCTAATAATCGGGCGTTATAAATCTCTACAATTTCCTTCAAAACGCTAAAAAAATCCCTATTTTCATCGGTTGCCATTTCGATGATATTCAGAGCAATAAAACTTTCAATCGAGATAATTGTCAGTTGTTGGTCAATTCCCTCGTCTTGGGCAAGCACTCGAACTTTATTTTCTTGTTCACGCGGAATCAATAGAATTGGGTGGAATCCAGCCTTCAAATTATCGGCGCATTTCTGCAAAACGTTTCTTGATGGCGCGGCAGTGACGTGATAAACCAAATTTGAAATTGTAAAATCGCCCATTCTGTCGGTTTGTCTATCGGCAGCGTGAGCGGGATGGTTTGGAATATCGACGCCTTGGAATCGTCTTGCCAATTTTGCCCCGACAAGTTGTTGTTCAACAATTCCACCTGAACGCCCTTTCGCATTTTCTACAATTACGTTTACCCATGTTGCAGGAGCTTGGCGTCGGTCAATATCTAATTTTAGATTTTGGCGTTTTAGCCAATCATTGGCAAGGTTACGCAAAACGCCAATAAGTTCAAGCAGTATTAAATCCCGCTCTTGATTGGTCAATCGCGCAAACTTGTTACCCCATTCAAACATTTCAAAAAGTCTCTGACCATCTTGATGCCCTTGTCGAGTTGTAATTTCTTTCAAGTAACTACTTGGAATCCCGTATGATTCGAGTATCCTGCCAAGACCTGAACGCGCCCCGCTAACTTCACCACCTTGTGAGATAGCATTATCTCGTGAAATTGGGCTATTCCTTTTCAAATGATCAAATACAACAATACCCATCGCAACTGTATTACGGGAGATTTTATTATTCCGCGTGCATGATTGAAGCCATGCCGCTAAAATTTCATAACTTTCATTTTTTAGATTTTCCACTTTTCAACTCCTTCATGCGAGACTTCAGTTTTGTCGTATCGGCTAAATCATGTTCCCAGATTCTTATGACTGTCCAGCCATCTTGCCTTAATTGCTTATTGTAGAGCTTTGCTAACTCAACATTACGCTTAATCTTTCTTTCCCAATACATGCGATTTGTTTCAGGTAATTTTCGGCGGCAATGTGAACACCCATGCCAGAAACACCCATCAACGAAAATAGCAATTTTCTGATTAAGAAATGCTATATCGGGTTTACCTATAATGTTTTTGACATTCTTTTTCCATCCGCTGATTCCCATTCCCGCAAGCGTGGCAGAAAGCCGTTTTTCAAGCCTTGTGCCTTTGCTTTTAACGGCTTGCATTGTCCGTTTTCTATCAGCGGGTTTGAGATTGTCGCTCATGTAATAAAAACCCAACTGGATGCAAGAGCACTTTTTCTGCCAGCGGATTCAAGACATTTTCGGCAATCCAAGAGATAGCAGGAACACAAACAGCGTCTCCAAAACCTGTAAGTGCTTGAACGCCATTTATGGAAATGTTATAACTATCTGGAACGCCTTGTAAACGAGCGTATTCTCGCGGAGTCATTGCTCGCATTTTTAGATGACCTGCGCCCATTTCTATTAAGAATTGCTTTCCACTTCCACCAATCGCAGTACGCAAACAACCTGATAAATCATCGTCTCTAACTTCTGCTCTTTGTGTACCTTCCCGAATTCTACGGTAAAAAGTTCTAAATGAAATTTCATCTTTAGATTTTAGTTTTTCAACTCTCTCTCTATGTACATCAACCATCATTTCAAGATGCCGATTTACTTCATCTTGTGACCACCAAAGTTTATTCGAATCATCCAAACTTTCAACGATGTTTGATAAGCCTGATTTATTTACTGGCGGCGGTTCGGGGAGTTCGTTATAAAACCAATGTAAATCTCGATTGGCGTCAATGCTTTTCTTTAGCTGTTCTGACAACAATGATTTTGAACGTTTTAGGATTAAATCAGGTAATGTTGGTGTAGTAACGAGTTTTGAGCCAATCAAAAAGACGCGCAAACGACTTTGCGGTGTAAATCGTAAGGCGTCTAAGACAAAAACGTCGCAAAAATAACCTAACTCATTTAACGCCTGAACGGTTACTCTAAAATCTTTCCCGTTATTGGAATGAAGCCAACCAGGTACATTCTCAACCATAACCAAAGGCGGCGCAGAGTCGCCTTGCGCTTTTAGTATGTTGATAAATCCCCAAAACGCGCTTGAATGAATGCCGTTAATGATGCCGTGCATATTTCCTGCTAAAGAGAGGTCTACGCAAGGGAAAGAACAAGTTGCTAAAGTTGTCGTAGGAATTTCAGCAGGATTAAGTTTGAAAATATCATCAATCTTATAGTGGTCTTTTGCATCGGGGAAAAAATCTTGATACATCTCAAATTTCTTGGGCGCAAAATCGTTGGCAAAAACGACTTTCCAACCATAAGGCTGTAAGCCCATTCGCACAAGTCCAATTCCTGCAAAATATTCTGATACCGTTAATTGAGTAGTTACAAATTCCATAGTTTTGCCATTCTGATAATTAGAATTTCCGTGCTACTTCTATTATACGTCACAGAAGTGGATTTTTTGAATAGCGTCATCCTTCACCCTTCATCCTTTTCCTCCCCTCCTCCACATACGACAAACTCTGATGCCTGAAATACGTATTGTATAACTCGGCATAGTGACCGTTTTGACTCAACAGCCCATCGTGACTGCCCTGCTCAATGATGGCGCCTTTTTGCATGACGACGATTCTGTCCGCTGCCTTCACGGTGGACAGGCGATGCGCGATGAGGATGCTGGTGGTGTTTTTCAGGATCAGGTTTAACGCCTGCTGAATTTGCCACTCGGTGAACGGGTCAATGCTGGCGGTGGCTTCGTCGAGGATGAAGATGGCGGGGTTTTGCACCAGCACGCGCATCAATGCCACCAGTTGACGTTGTCCCATTGAGAGGCGGTTGCCGCGCTCGCCCACGCTAGTGTGCAAGCCGTCGGGCAGGGTCTCAAGCCATTCGCCGTCGCCGATCTTCCGCGCCAGTTTCAACATCTCGGCTTCGGGCACGCCAGGCATGGCGTAGCGGATGTTGTCCGCAACCGTCCCTGAGAAAAGGAACGGGACTTGCGAAACAATTCCCAGTTGGCGGCGGTATTGGATCAGGTCAAAGGTGCGGATGTCGCGCCCGTCGATGAGCAGTCGTCCGCCCTGGAATTCATAGAATCTCGCGATCAGCTTGGCAATGGACGACTTGCCCGCGCCTGTGTGTCCGACCAAAGCGAGGGTCTCCCCAGGCTGGATGCTCAGATTGAAGCCGCGCAGAATCGGCTCGTTGTCGGTGTAGTGGAAGTCGAAATCCTCGAAGCGCACTTCGCCCTTCAAGCGGGGAACGTCCAGCCTTTCGGTCTGGATCACGTTCGGGTCGGCGTCGATCAACGCAAAGACGCGCTCCGCCGCCGAAAGCCCGCCCTGAATCTGCGCCCAGAACGAAGTCAGGTTGAGGACGGGGAAGAAGAACTGGTCGAGGCTCATGATGAAGAGATACCACGCGCCGATGCTGACCAGTCCCTGCTCGGCGCTCATCCCGCCGACGTAGATGAGGATGCCAACGAAAATCCCCGACAGCGCGTTGAGCGTGGGGAAGACCAGCGAGAGCACGAACCCGCGCCGAATGTTGACCCTGTACGACTGCTGGTTCGACTCGTCGAACGAGAGGAAGATGCTCTCCTCCTGCCGAAAGTTCTTCGCAATCGAGATGCCGCTGATGGTCTCCTTGATCGCGGCGTTGACGTCGGACATGGCTTTCATCCCGCGTTTGGTCACTTGCCGAGCCAGCGCGCGGAATCCCGCCGCGACGGCGAAGATGACGGGCATGAACGCCAGCAGCAAGAGCGAGAGTTTCCAGTCGGTGCGGAACAAGACCACGCCGAGAATCAGAGCTTGCACCATCTGCGAAACCACGTCGGTGACGATGACGATGAGCTGACCGAACTCGTTGGTGTCTGACGTGATGCGCGAGACGATTCTCCCCGACGAGAATTGGTCGTAGAACGACAGGTCATGCTCGGCGGCGGCGCGGAAGGCGCGGGCGCGCAGGTCGAGGACCACGTCGCCCACCGCGCGGACGATGAGACTCCGCCTCAGCCAGTTCAGTCCCCACAAGGCAACGCCCACCCCCATCAGGATTCCGCCCACAATGGCAATTTCTTGCAGGGATGGTTTTTCACCGAGCAAATCCACCATGCGGCTGACCACCACAGGCAGCGCCGCGCCGATGAAGGCAAGGATGAGGACAATGACGGAGGCGAAAATAAGTTCTCTCACCTGCGTTGTGAAGAATTCCAAAATCCGCCGCGTCAGGTCACGGTCGGAGTATTGACGGTCGTATTTTTCGTCGTTAAGTCCAGCGAAGAAGCCCATAGTTGTTTCCGATTTACTAAAGATCTGTTTTACCGCGAAGCACGCAAAGAACGCGAAGAAAAGGCTTAAGGTTTAAAAGCTTAAAGGTTTTCTTGGCGACCTTCGCGCTCTTCGCGGTGCAAAAAAGGTTATTCCCTAAAAATCCTCGAATACGCTTCGGAGGTTTTCATCAACTCATCATGCGTGCCGATGGCGGCGATCTTGCCTTTGCGGAAAACGATGATCAAATCAGCCCAGCGGATCTGCGACAGGCGGTGCGTGATGATGAAGGTCGTGCGCCCGCGGGCGGCGTTGGAAATGGCACGTTGGATCTTGTCTTCGGTGGCGGAGTCAATCGCGGAGGTGGAGTCGTCCAGCACGAGGATGCGCGGGTCGGTGAGGAAGGCGCGGGCGAGGGCAATGCGCTGGCGTTGTCCGCCTGAGAGGGTCACACCGCGTTCGCCGACGACGGTATCGTAGCCTTGATCGAAGTCATGGATGAAATCATCCGCTTGTGCCGCTTTCGATGCCGAGATGATTTCATCCTTATCCGCATTCGGTTTTCCAAAGGCGATGTTGTCACTGAGCGAGCGCGAGAATAAAAAGATGTCCTGCTCGATGATCGAGATTTGCGAACGCAGCGAAGCCAGATTCCACTCGCGGACATCCACACCGTCCACGAGGACTTGTCCCGAAGTGACATCGTACGTGCGGTTGATCAACTTGACGAGGGAGGTCTTGCCCGCGCCTGTCTGCCCGACGATGGCGACGGTTTGTCCCTGCTTGACCTTGAAAGAGACATCCTGCACAACAAAATCACCCTCATCCCCAACCCTTCCCCCTCTGGGGGAAGGGAGTCGAGTCTCCTCTCCCTCTGGGAGAGGGCTAGGGTGAGGGTATCTGAACGACACGTTACGGAATTCAACCTCGCCGCGCATGGCAGACGTGAGTCCAGCCGCGTTTTGGTCGAGATGCGTCTCACGATTGATGAGTTCCAGAATGCGGCGGGCGCTCGAAAGTCCCGAAGAGATTTGGGAGTACGCCCAGGTCGAGGTGAAGGTTGGAAATTCAAGGAGGCGCAAAAGCCCAAAGTACGCGATGACCGCGCCGAGGTCAATCGTCCCCGCGCGGAAAAGCAAAAGGGCGTGGACCAGTCCGCCCGCGTAAGCCATCCCCAGCAGAAGCATGGCGATGTAGCGTCCTTCGAGATCGCCCTGCCGCACGAAGGCGTCACGCACGCGCCGCGCGTTCGAGACAAAGCGATCCACCTCCGCAACTTCCTGCGCCGAGCCTTTCATGATCTCCACACCGTCGAGCGACTCGGACAGGTGCGTGTTCATGTCGCCAAAGGTGGCGCGGACTTCGTCGGTGATGGGCGCAAGCGTCTTGAGATAGCGAGCCAGCGCGATGAAATAGATGATCGCAAAAATGGTCGGCGTGAGCAGCAGGGCGGGATGGTAGCGCGGCGCAGCGAGGAAGGGCATGACCAAAAACATGAACGAACCCACGACGAGATTGACGCCAGGGCTGAACATGTAGTTGACCTCGCGCACGTCGTTGGTGGAACGCGCCATCGTGTCGCCGACGGGTTGCAGGCTGTGAAAGGTCATGCTCTTGCCCAGCAGGGACAGGTACAACTCGTCACGGATGTCGCGCTCCATTTTTTGCGCCAGCAGTTCCGCGCCGAAGTTACGTCCCAGTTGCAGCACGCCGCGAATGATCTGTGAAATGCCGATGGTCAATGCCAGCGGAAGCAGCACCGAGGTATCAGGCTTGGGCTGGGTCATCGCGTTGAATGCGTCACCCGTCAGCATGGGGACATACGCCGCGAGCGCCGCGTTGCCAATCGCCCCGACGATCAGCATGAGGACAATCCACAAGTACGGGCGGACATGCGAAGCAATCCAGCGGGGGGCTGTGGTTCGGTTGAATAAATTTTTTCTGTGCAGGGTGAATTCTGCGGGGATTGAAACGGTGGACATTTATTGATTGTACCAGTTTGGCTTTCGTATCCTTTAATGTGGATGAGTGTTATCGTATTCAGACTGGCAATTCGGCCAGTTGTTATTCAATTTTCAAGGAGAATGTGACATGAAAATAACGACACCCAAAACAATTTCTGGTTGGTGTATGTGGCTATTTTTCCTGGTCGTTGGTCTGGGTGTAATTCCCGCTGTTGGCGGTTTAATCCCGGCCTTCGTTGCCCCCGTATTGGCACTCGCCTACGCCATCTTCAGTCTCATCGGAATGTAGCCCAGTATGATAACTCAACACGACCTCCCGCTTGGGAGGTCGTGTCATTTAATAATCCTGCATCTTCCAAAAGTTATGCCTTGCCAAGCACCATTGCTAGTAGCGCCATTCTCACGTACAAGCCATATTCCATCTGACGGAAATATGCAGCACGCGGATCATCATCGAAGTCGGGGGAAATTTCGCCGACACGGGGAAGCGGATGCATGACCGCCATTTCCTGTTTGGCGGCTTTCATCACTTCGGGGTCGATGACGTACGCGCCCTTGACCTTTTCATAATCGGCGGGGTCTTCGAAGCGTTCCTTCTGGACGCGGGTCACGTACAGCACATCGGTTTCAGGCAGGATTTTTTCAAGCGACGCAAACTCCGCCTGAGGCACACCCTTCGCCGCCACTTCCTCCATCACTTCCTTTGGCATCTTCAAAATGTCGGGCGAGACGTAATTCAACTTGATGCCGCTGAACTGCGAGAGCAGTCGCGCCAGCGAATGGACGGTGCGCCCGTATTTCAGGTCGCCGAGCATGGTCACGGTCAGGTTGTCGAGCCGCCCGATTTCCTCCATGATGGTGAACGTGTCGAGCAGCGCCTGGGTCGGATGTTCGCCCACGCCATCGCCCGCGTTGATGACGGGTTTCCGCGCCGCCTTCGCCGCAATCGCCGCCGACCCCGTTTCGGGATGGCGTAGCACGATCACGTCCGCATAACATTCCAGCGTGCGGATCGTATCAGGCAGGCTCTCGCCCTTCGACACCGAGGAATACTTCACCTCGTTGATCGGGATGACGCTGCCGCCGAGCCGCTCCATCGCCGCCGTGAACGACGACGAAGTCCTCGTGGACGGTTCATAGAACAGGTTCGCCAGAATCTTTCCTTTCAGCAAATCGAACGTCCCGACGCGCTCGACCATACCGCGCATCTCGTGCGCCACGCCGAACACGTACTCAAGATCATCGCGGCTGAACTGCTTGACGGAAATAATGTCCTTGCCGTACCAGTCGGCTTGCTTGTTCTCGCCGAAAGGCAGGTGGGGATTAAGAGATGGGGTTGGCATAAGTTAGTCTCCTTTGGTTTTTGCCGTCATTGCGAGGAGCGTTCTCTGCGACGACACTTGCGCTGGCGCGCAGTGCCAGTGAGCAATCTCCTCATTATGTTGGAGATTGCTTCGGGCGAAAGAACATCGCCCTCGCAATGACGGATAAAATTTGGTTGATCAGGACTCTGGCTGCACGCTGGGGGCAAATCCCGTTTAATCACTTTGATCCACGCCTCGGCATTTCTTCTTGACAACGGGTGAGGCTGGTTGCTGGTTCTATAAGCATTTTACGCTGAATTACCATCCTTTCGCTGCCGGCGAATTTCCAGACTGACAACAGATATAACCAGCAACAAAATAAGGCTTCCTGCAAAAACTAAAGCAGAAACTACCATGTAAATAAAGATAAGAAATCCAACTGCAACTCCACCGCCAAGTCCACCTCTCATATAGCGTTCTGTACACAAAATTTCCCCGTTCTCGAAAACAGCAAAACTTGAAAAACCAATCTCATCTGCGGCTATTGGGTATAGTAGAATAAAGTCTATTTGGAGGATTGGCGTTTGCGGTGGTGGAGATAATTCGCTTAATTCTGAATCTGCTATTTGTATTTCTCTTGGTTCAAGGCTGGCAAGTTGTCCGTTGCTCACGCAAAAAGGATTCTCGGCTGTAACTCGAACTTCATTTGTGCCATGGATTGCATATAGACCCAAGCCTGGGCGATATTCCAGTTGTTCAATTGATTGTTGAAGTTTCATGTGTTGCTGCCATTTTGTGGCGGGAAAGGCTTGGTCGCCTATATCCCATGAGACAACCTTGAAAAACACAAAAGCAATTAATAAACTTCCTCCAAAAATTCCAGCCACAAATTTGTTTGCTAAAGGCTGCCCATAACGTTTGGAAAAAAGAAACCTGATAAGAAGTGCAAAGGCTATTAGTATTAGAAAGATAGAGAGAGCAAAGTAATTAATGTACATCTTTATTTCTCGTGTTCATGCTTGTGAAGAATGTTGGGCGTTTGATCGTACTCCGTTATCTTCTCATCTCAAAAAGATGATTCGCCAGCGGAATGACATTAATCAACGGCTCTTCGTAGGGATGGTTTCTTTTTATGACCTTGATTGCCTCCTCTACCAGTTCCCTCCTGCAATTGATTTCCATCTTGTACTCCGTCCCTTCGCTGACTATGTCCACCTTTCCCTCAAAGGGATTCGCCCCCTCCAGCGGACGGTACGATCCTTGCACGGGATACATCGCCATGCAGTGGTCGTAGTTCCCGATCCGCCCAACGCCGATTCTTGCCAGTTCATCGCGGATTTTCAATGCATATTCCTGTGGGACAAAAATCTCAAGTTTTACATCAGTAAAGTTTTGCATCTTACCTCTTCATCCACAAAAGCAGAGCTTTTGCACTCCATCACTTATAAAAAACTTCCGAAGCCTCGATGACTTCGGAAGTTCAGACTATAACCCTGTGGGTGGTTCCACGTCCAATCCGTTCTCGCGGGCGATCTCCTCGAAGATGACTTCGATGTCGTCGATGAAATGGTCGAGTCCGTCCACACGCTCGGCAAAACCCGCGCCGAGGAAGCCCAACTCGCCCACCGCCTTCCGCCAGAAATTCAAATGATCTCCTTCCAATACTTCCGCGGCGGACGTCCAGGTGTTCAAAAGCGGCCAAAGCGCGGCGAAAGGGACATCTCCTTCCAGCATGGATTTGATGGCTTTCTCGTAATAGTTCGCGCGCACAGGGTGGATGCGGGTGTCCACGCCGGGTTTGCCTGCTTCATCGGCGCTGGCAAGTTTATAAGCGGACTTCCAATCGGAGAACCACAGTTGCAGTTTTTCAAGGTTCACATGATTTGAGCCAAGCAGACCAAAAGCCGTTGCCACCATATCAGACTTCCCTGCTGCTTCGGCGCGTGCGGGAAATTCAAGCAAGAGTCTGCGTTCATAGATGGGGGGACCGCTCAACTCCGCCACTGCATTCAACGCGTGGAAGAGCGACTTCAGGTACTTTTTCACTTCCTTTGGACCGACATCCGCTTCGTCCACTTCGGTCAGGTCCATCCAGATGCCGCGTCCGTGCGAAAGCATCTTACGACAACGCTGAAGCATGAGCGGCGGCTGCTCAAAGTCAAAACCTGCGCGCAGGCTGGCCTGCACAAAGTCGAAGAACTTCTCGCGCTCGTACAACAGGATCGGGTCGTACATTTCATAGCCCAGCCAGGGGTCTCCGCGCAACTCACGCGGTGACTTGAACTCGTCCTTCGCGCGACGGCTGATGTCGAGATGGAAGTCGGGAGTCAGCTTGACAAACTCACGGGACTTCATCGGCTTGTTCTTATGAACAAAGACAATGTCGATGTCCGCAGTGCCGCCGAGCATCGGGTCGACGGTGAGCAATGACCCTGTCAGGTAGGCGGCAACGATGTCCGTGTCGTTATAAGCCCGCTCCTGGGCGGTCTCTTTTGCAATGCGGAGGAGTGAATCGCGTGTAACTCGCATGGTGTTTTCCTTAAGGAGTCCAACCGCTTCGCATCCTGATGTTGGTTGTGTTACCGAAGTTGGACTCCATTAGAGAGGCAGGCTCGGTTGAAATGGAACCAGCCCCAGGGTTTCGCGGATGCGGTTCTCTATCTGCTTGAGATGCTCGGTGTTTTGGATGATGTTCAGTTCGTTGGTGTCTATTTTTAGAATGGGCGTATGGTCGAAAGGTTTCGAGAAGAAACTTTCATAGGCGTGGTTGAGTTCGTCGATGTAGCTGCGTTCCATCTGTCTTTCGTAGGGACGGTCACGGAAGGCGATGCGGTTCATCAGGGTTTCGGTGCCGGCTTGCAGGTACACCAGCAAATCGGGTTTGGGAATTTTTTCGCCCAACGCCTCGTGCACCTTGTGATACATGTCCAGCTCGTCGCCCTCCAGGTTAATACCCGCGAAGAGCGCATCCTTTGCAAAGGTGTAGTCGGCGATCAGGTTCTTTCCCTCCGCCAAAACCTTGGGGACATTGTTATTCTGTTGGCGATAACGGCTGAGCAAAAAAAAGATCTGGGTTTGAAATGCATAACGCGCGCGGTCGGCATAAAAATCGGAGAGGAAGGGATTTTCCTCGAAAATCTCCAGCAGGACTTCCGCTTCAAATGTGTTTTGCAACAGGCGGGCAAGGGTGGTTTTGCCGACGCCGATCACTCCTTCGATGGCTATGTACATGAAAAGAATGCTCCCTAAGTAAGTTGAGTTAAGGATACCATAATTTGTGGGATGAAGGATGAAAGTGGATGACTGTATAATGGGCGTATGACAAAGATATGCATCACGCCGCGTGTGGTGGGGACGGGCGGCATGGCTTCCTTCCGCTTGAAATTTGAGCAGGGACTCCGCTCTCGCGGGATCGATGTGACCCATGACTTGAACGACAAATCGGATGCCATTCTCGTCGTCGCCGGGACTCGCTCCCTGCCCCAACTTTGGCATGCCCGCCGACGGGGGATTCGCATCGTTCAGCGGCTGGACGGGGTCAACTGGGTGCAACGTGTGAAATGGTCGGGGGTGAAGTATACCGTTCGCGCGGAGTACGGCAACCTGATGCTGGCGTTCATCCGCAACCAGTTTACTGACCGGGTCGTGTACCAAAGTCAGTTCATCCGCAAGTGGTGGGAGGATTGGTACGGCGTGGCAAAAGCTCCCGCCACGGTCATCATCAACGGCGTGGACCTGCAGACCTACACGCCCGAAGGAGAGCGCGAACAACCTTCAGATGTAAACCGCATGTTGCTTTTGGAAGGCAGTCTCGCACGCGGGTTGAACTCTGGCTTGTTCCATGCTGTGAGTGTGGCAGAGAAACTTTCGGCAGAATACCCGATGGAAGTTGTAGTGGCTGGCTCAGTGGATGAAGCCACACAACGAAAACTGCAAAGCAAAGTGTCTGTCAAATTTTTAGGAACTGTTCCCCGTGCAGAAATACCCAAACTGGCACGTTCCTCGCACTTGATGTACTGTGCCGAGGTCAACCCGCCGTGTCCAAACTCGGTCATTGAAGCGCTGGCTTGCGGGCTGCCCGTCATCGGCTTCGACAGTGGCTCACTCAAAGAGTTGGTGACAGACGATGCGGGCTGTGTGGTCCCCTACGGCGCAAATCCTTGGAAACTGGAAACACCTGACATATCCACGCTGTCCGCTTCGGCGGGGAAAATATTGGAGCAACAGAATCAGTTCCGGGCGGCGGCGCGACAGCGGGCAGAGTCAGAATTTGGTCTCGATAAAATGATCGACTCATATCTCAAAGTTTTATTGGAGTAGGGGCGAGGTCTTCTCGCCCATATTCAAACAAGGAGCGCAATCATGGATTCAGAAGTTCACAACTTTTTACTCAAACATCTGCAAGGCATCATGATCAATGATATCGCGTCCTATCACGAAACGACTGCGGAGGATTTGACACTGTACGAGTGGTGGGTCACGCCGCACCGGTTGGATGGACTTCCATTTCACGAGTTCATGATGACTTCGAATGCCGCGAGTGGTTCGGTCTTTGGCGCGGAGGAAAAGGGCAAGACTCGTTTCGATCTGTCGAACCTGCGCATCCAACGCTATGGCGACACGGCGATTGCGAGTTACACCCTGCTCATCAGCACAGCGTTGCCCGATGGTGTGAAGGTCGCCGCGCACAATGAAAGCCGCGTGATGGTGAAAATTGACGGTGCATGGAAAGTGGTGCATGTGCATAAGTCGCCAGCATATGCCGCGCCGCATGTGGGATGAAAAACGTAGGGGCGAGGTAACCTCGCCCTTTCAAGGATAACCATGCAAAATTCTTCCCGCTCCTACGACTTTCTCTGGCTGAGCATCGCCCTGCTGCCATTGATCGGGCTTTCCTTCATGTTGACTGTCCCCGCGCAGGATTACTGGTGGTATCTGCGGCTGGGCAGGGACATTCTTTCCGAGGGCATGATTCCGCTGGTGGATACGATGGGATACAGCCGGGCGGGTCAGCCAATCTTTTATCAGCAATGGCTGGCGGGAATCATTTTCCATCTTGTGTATCAGGCGGGCGGCGCGGCATTAACCTTTCTCCTGCGCGCCGTTTTGCTTGGATTGGCGTATGGTTTGTTGTGGTGGATGATACGCGAAGCGTCGGGTCCGCGCACAGCGACCATCCTTTTGATTTTGGCCGGGTTGTCCACTGCCAATAATTGGGTGATGCGTCCGCAATTGTTTGCCTACCCGTTGTTCATGCTTTGTATTTTTGCAGTGTACAAATGGCAGTCAGGTGGAACATGCTGGTTGTTTCTTCTGCCGTTATCCATGCTGGTGTGGGTTAATTTACATGGCTCATTTGTTTTGCCCTTTCTCCTGGCGGGGGCGGCGTTCGTCTTTGGGGATGGGAATCGAAAAGCAATGTTTGCGGCTCTTATTGCAATGGCTGTTTTGACTTTGCTCAACCCGCGTGGAGTTGGGGTTTGGCAATATCTCGTTTTTATCCTCAACAATCCGTCCGATTATTTGTTCAGCGTGGAGTGGAAGCCGCCGACCAATGAAGGCTGGCAGATGAACATCTTTTTCGCGTGGGTGCTCGTCTTCGTTCCCCTTGCGGGTTTTTCTAAACAAAAACTTTCACGTCTCGAATGGGTCTGGTTTCTTGGCTTTGGCTGGCTGGCGTTTTCGGGAATCCGCTACGTGATCTGGTTCATGTTCCTGCTGGCAATTTTCACCGCCAAACTTGTTGGAGACTGGACCAAGGCATGGCTCGACAAACCCGTCGAAAAAATCAATCCGCGCCTCAACCTGATTCTCGTTTCGCTTTTGCTTTTTCTGCCCCTGATCTTTTTGCCTGGTGTACGTGACACGTGGTGGGATGATGCGCCCGACCTTTACGAGTTGACCACCACACCCATCGAAGCGGTGGACTTTTTAAAGATACATCCCGAATTGCCCACTCCCATGTGGAACGACTATGCCTTCGGCTCGTACCTTGAGTTTGCCCTGCCTTCACGTCCCACCTGGATGGACACGCGCATGTATAGTTTTTCTCAGTCGCAATGGGATGAATACGTGCGAGTGACCAATGCCGAAGGCTGGCAGGAGATGTTCGACCGTGAGAGAGTGAACCTGCTTTTGCTATCGAAGGCGGCTCAGCCAAAACTGGTGGAGGCGATCTCCGCGTCTGATGGTTGGTGCAAGGAATACAGTGACGAATACGCAGTCATCTTTTCACGTTGTGAGGCGAAAAAATGAAAAAAACAACCCCGTTTTTGCGGGGTTGTTCCTGTTCAGGGCTGGCAATTATTATTTAATAGCGGTTCTGCCCACCGCCGCCGCGATTCCGATCAAAATTGCGGGGCTTGTCTTCACGGGGTTTGGCGATGTTGACCGTAATGGTCCGCCCCATGAATTCCTGTCCATTGAACATGCTGATTGCCTTCTGAGCCTCCTCAGCGGTGGACATTTCCACAAATCCGAATCCTTTGGCGCGGCCTGTGGCTCGGTCTTTGATCAGTGCGGTGGATGTGACGGTTCCGGCCTTGCTGAAGTGAGCTTTGAGGTCCTCTTCAGTGGTGGCGTAGGGCAGGTTGCCTACATATAACTTGTTTTCCATCTCTTCTCCAATGATTCAACGTCCAGCCCGAACGACACTGCACAGCACTGCGTTTATTGCCATGCGGTGGGAAGAAGTTTATCATAAATTAATATTTTGTGAGAAGGTCTTTTTCGAGTGTTACCTGCTCCAGCCGCCGGGCAGCCTTGCCACGCCAATAAAGACGATGATCAACGTGTCGAGGATGATGAAGAGCGAATTGCGAAAACGCTTTTTATCGTCCGCGTTTTTCCACAGAACATGCAGATGTGCGACGACCGCGGCGATGATCATTGTGGCTGTATGCTCGATGCGGAACGCTGGAAAGCCAGTACCAGCAAGCCCGTTCCACACCAGGAAAATGAGACCAATCGAGGCCTGCAAATCCATCAAGCCGCTGAAGCCGGATGCGAGTCCATTGTCCATTTTTTGAAAGGCATTGCCACGTCGCCAGCCGATTGCGAACTTAATGACTGCGACCAGGGCAACGATCAGAATCAACCAGCGAAGGTATGAGTGGATAATCAACAGGAATGACATGTTTTCCTCCAGGTGTATGATTGGGTGATGAATTGGTTTGCATTATACAGCAAAGCTTATCATCCTTTATAATTTGAAAAAACATGGTTTTCAATGTCTCAAACATTCGGAGGAAACATGACCTATTCAACGGTTTTAACAGAAATTCGCGGACGGGTCGGCATTGTCACGCTTAATCGCCCGCAGGCGATGAACGCTTTCAACAACCTGATGCTTGGCGAGTTGTTCGACGCGCTCGAAGAACTCGACCGCAATGAAAAGGTCGGGGCGATGGTGATCACCGGCAATGAAAAAGCCTTCGCCGCCGGGGCGGACATCAAGGAGATGTCCGAATCTTCACCCTTCGGCATGATCAAACAGGGACGGGTAGAAAAATGGGACCGCATCCGCGGCATCAAAAAAGTGGTCATTGCCGCAGTCTCAGGCTGGGCGTTGGGAGGCGGGTGCGAACTTTCCCTTTCCTGTGACATGATCATCGCTTCTGAGTCTGCCAAATTCGGTCAACCCGAAGTGACCATCGGCATCATCCCCGGCGCGGGTGGCACGCAACGGCTTGCGCGTCTGCTTGGAAAACAACTCACGATGGAGATGGTTATCAACAACCGCCATTTGACTGCCGCCGAAGCCCTGCAATTTGGATTGGTCAACCGCGTTGTGTCTGTGGAAGGTTATCTTGATGCGGCCGTTGCCTTTGCCGAAGAAATCGCTTCGCGCGCACCGCTGGCTGTCCGCATGGCAAAGGATTCAGTCAACGCCGCGTTCGAGACCACGCTCACCGAAGGCTTGAGAACCGAGAAGCGCAACTTCTATCCACTGTTCTCCACCGAAGACCAGAAGGAAGGCATGAAAGCCTTTATCGAAAAGCGCAAGCCGGACTGGAAGGGGGAATAGTTCAATAGTCGAGTAGTCAAATGGTCAAATAGTTCTGATGGCAGATCTCATTACTCTCAAAAACGGTTTCTCCCAACTTGGCTTGAAGAAAAGCCTGGTCATAGCTCATGCTTCGCTGAAGTCCTTCGGTCACATCGAGGGCGGTGCTGAGACCATGCTCGAGGCCTTGCTGGATTCCGTGCACGGCGTCATCATGCCGACCTTTACCTACAAGACCATGCTCAATCCGGAGATCGGTCCACCACGCAACGGGATGACCTATGGGAGTGAGACAAATCTTAACAAGATGGCGGAGGCATATCATCCCGGCATGCGCGCCGACAAGACGATGGGCATACTACCTGAAACGCTTCGCAAACATCCCGGGGCAAAACGTTCCATGCACCCGATCCAGTCATTTGCGGGGATTCATGCGGATGCAATTCTCAACACCCAGACTATTTTCAATCCACTGGCTCCGATTGGCGCGCTGGCAGATGAGGACGGCTGGGTGTTGTTAATGGGCGTGGATCATCGCGTCAACACAAGCATTCACTATGCCGAGAAACTTGCCGGCAGGATGCAGTTCATCCGCTGGGCATTGCTACGGGATCGTGTGGTGGAATGTCCTGGCTTTCCCAGCGACTCGGAGGGATTTGAGTCCATCGCTCCCTTTGTGGAAAAATATACCCGCCGCGTGGAAATTGGCAATGCGGTGCTGCAGGCGGTCCATCTTAGAAGTTTGATTCGGGTGGTGGTGGATCAATTAAAAGAAAACCCGTTCGCATTGCTCTGCACGAGACCAGACTGCGAACGGTGTAATGCGGTCAGGTGGGGATAAAGGTTACTGGCAAACGGGCCAAGCCCTCTCTTGGGCTGGCAGACCAAAAGCTTCGTATATAGGCACACCGTCCCATTCGGGCGGGATGGGCAAACCAAGCGCAAAAGCGACAGTGGCAGCTGTATCGGTTGTGTGAACCTGTGTCGTCAATTGTTTGGGTTGGATTCCCAACCCCGATATGATCCAAGGGATGGTCATGTCCTCAAGCATGTCGGTGCCATGCGTGGTGTCGTGTCCGCCATGATCGGCAGTGACAACGATCAGCGTGCTTTCATACAGTCCCTGGCTTTTCAACCTGGTCAGAATGTAACCGAATGCTTCATCGTCATCGGCATACGCCCTCAATTGCTGGCGGGACATCCAGCCATGATCGTGTCCTTCCAAATCGCCATCGGGAAAATGGACGAACATCAAATTAAAATCCTCCATGACTTGTTGGATGGCAAGTTGTTCGAGCACAAAAGGGTCCTTGATTTTGTCCGTCTCATCCACAAAGGCAAAATAATCAGTGCTGGCTGGCTCGGTAACCTGTCGTAATTTTTCCTTGCCCACGACCATCACAGTCCGCAGTCCAGCCGCATGTGCGAGATCGAAAATGTCGGTACCAATGGCATAGCCGTTTTCGGGCACATATTGATTCCAGCGAACGATGTGTTTGGCGGGACAAGTCCCCACCAGCATGGATGCATGAGACGGCAGGGTCACACTCGGCATGATTGTCTGCGCGCCAAAAGTGTACGCGCCGGTTTGTATCAACGACAGTACATTCTCCATCTTCGCCTCCGTGATGGCATCCGGGCGCAATCCATCGAAGCTGACAATCAATACCCGCTGAAATCTCGGCATGGGCGTGGGAGTGACCGTCGGCAGGGGAGTTTCAGTGGGCGGCGGGAGCGGTGTGCTGGTCGGGCTGGGAGTCGTTGTCGGCGCGGGCAGGCCAGCTGTCGGCGGGATGGGCGTATCAAGAAAACCGCACGAAAGCAGGAAAATCACAAGGAGAGTCAAAAGCAGGGAACGATGTTTCATTCAGGAAGTCTTCTACAACGCGGATTTTTGGTTAACAATATGGCAGAAAAGCCTCATACGTTTTTACTGACCCACCAACTCGACCGAATCGATTACCGAGATCAAGTCTGTATGCACATCCAGCTTGTAATCCTTCAAATATGTGAAGAGCATCAAAACGACACCACCGTGGGTCGGCCTGAAAAAAACGGATGTCATATAAAACGGGATGAACCCTCCCTGTCCGTCACTGATCGTGAACGGTCCGCCGACTTCGATTAATGGCACCTGCCTGCCGCTTTCATAGACCTGTGCGGTATCTGTTCTGAAGCCCGGGATCGCTCCCGAGGTCTCCAAGTCTCGCAGGAAATCCCCCATGGAATTTTGATCGATGGGAGTGGTGTCGCCTGGATCCCATTGAATGCTCGAGAATCCAAACAAATAATCTTTTTCTATCTCCGGCAACACGGGATAGGAATACAACCTGTCTTCGGGATCATAATCCTTCAGATCCAATTCCATCTGACTACGTAACAAGTCGTTCTTTGCAGCCTCGTTTTCGAGAGCGACCTTGAATTCCTCGGAGTTCGGTCGCAGGGTCAGCCATCCCTTGGGGAAGGTGACAGTGAATCCGACTTCAGTATCTGTGAACTTCGTGCTTCCATCAGGTAACTGTTCAAGGGTGGTTACCGCGGTTAGGTCTATTACCTCAGCCGTTCCAGACGGGTCGGAAATCCCTGCGGGTGTTGGCGGAGCCACCGCAGCGGTTTGTGTCATGGCGGCGTGCGCAGTCAAAGCGATGACTGTGGGAAGGTTGTTCACGTCGAGGGTAGGAGCCGCAGGCTGACCCAGTCCCGGCACAACACATGCAATGACGGCCAAAAACACAATCGACCCGGAGATGAAAATTTTTATTTTCACAATAACATCCTTTCCTGCCAAATTTGTTGGCTCGGTTTATTGAAAGAGATAACTTACTCTCACTTTTCAATCGGGTTGATTGTTTCGAGCATTGCATCGAAGGCGGGCAGAAGCATTTCCTTCAAGTCAGCTACGGTCGTAAAGGTGATGGACTGCGTTCCTGCCGGGACGTTGAAGAAGACCCGTTTCTGATAAATGGGAACGTCAACACCAAGAGCGCTTGTGAACGATGATTTGGTTTCGATCATGCCCAAATCCATTCCCCTGGCAGATTTTACGATTTTGACCGAAGTTACCTCGAACCGGAAAACTGTGGCAGTTTCGGGTATTTTTGCGGCAATAGCTTGCAGTTCCACATCCGAATTCAGGGGTATGCGTTTCGTTGCGTCAAACACAAAGCGCATGTCGCTCACAAATTCGTTTTGAATGTGAGACGTGTCAATGGCATATAGACGGAGAGAGTTGGGATCTTCGTTTTGAACGCCAAGCAGAGCCTGCTGGATGTGTGTGTTGGCGGCTTCCTCCAGCAGGAGGGCATCACGATATTCCTTTTCATTGATCCTTGCCGCCAGCCAGCCCCCGGGGAGTTTGACTTCATACTGTGCAAGCCTGTCGCTGAAAAGAACCGACCCATCTTCACGCCTGTACAACACGCTTTTGGATGGTCCCAACACTTCGGATGTGGACGTCGCCGTGAGAGTCGAAGTGGAAGTGGGTGTGGAAGTGAAGGTGAAGGTGGATGTAGGTGTAGATATGGATGTGGCCGTGGAAGCGGAGGTTGGAGTGGGTGTCGCAGTGATAATGATAACTGAGGCCGTGGCCAGTCCCGGCATGGATTGTTCGGTTTGGGCAATGGCAGCGGAAACCGTCCCTGCCACCATTGTTTCAATGGCTCCTGCGTCAACTGTCAGCGTGGGCATGGGGGTGGATGTGGAAGAGGTTGAAAGTCCCGGCACGACGCACGCCAGGACGATGGTCAGAAAAATCGGGGCGATGAAAAAAGTCCATCTCTTGTTCATCGTCTTCCTCCTTGATGTGTGGAATAAAAAACCTCCCGGCTATTATAGCCGAGAGGTTTCGTGAAATTCATATAAACTACATTGAAAACGATTCTTTTCTCATCATTTCGGCAAAGTTTGTGCCCTTTAGCCTACGCACCAAATCCTCATGGGCGTCACGCCAAACCGGGCGCAGCGGGCAATTGTCATCGAACGAGCATGTGCCATTCTCACCGACACACTCATTGAGCTGGATGGGGCCATCAATCGCCTCGATGACTTCGAGCAGGGTGATTTCCTTTGGCTCACGCGCCAGCGTTACGCCGCCACGCGCGCCACGTGAGGTGTGCAACAACCCCGCGATGGACAACTGTGAGACGATCTTGGCAAGGAAGGAGGGAGGAATGTGCTGCTCATCCGCAATGACATTGGTGGCAACGCGTTGGTCACCGTTGCGGGCGAGATGGAGCACCGCCCTTACGGCATAGTCTGCTTGACGTGTAATCTGCATACGAACCTCTTATTAATAGAAAAACAGGTAATTTCTACCGACAATCACGATTTTATAGTGCAATTCAGAACAAGGCAAGTGATGGAGGTCATGGATAAATTATGACCTTTTGCTCCGAAATTTGGGACCGAGTGAGCATGGCGGTTTCTCGTGACGCCAAAACTAGATGTTGATTCCGTCCGAAAAGCCGAATCCACCCGACGAAAAATCCCATGCCCACCTGTCGGCATGGGATTCCTGGCTTTTTGACCACTATTTTGTCAGCGTGACATTTCCCGCACCCATTTCGATCACAAAAGTGAGCGTAGGCCCCTCACCCTTCTGCTTGTACATATTTCCATTCATGCTCCAGCTCGAGCCCACATTGACGTTTGACGCGCCGCTATCCACCGTGACCACTGCATCCACATCTTCGGGGATGCTGATGATAAGGTTGCTGAATCCGCTGGCAATCTTGATCGAGGCGTCGCGCTGCAACTCACCCGAAAAATCGAGGGTATAGTCGCCTGCGCCGGATGAAAAATCGAAGATGCTGAAATTGGCATTGGCCAATCCGGTCATCTTGACATCCGATGCGCCGGTTTCATAGCGGAAGGTGGACATTTCAACCTGGTTGGGTTCGGAGAAGGCCAGTTCCACATTCGCCGCGCCGTCCTTGATGGTCAGATTGTTGAGCGAGAGTCCGCCCAATTCAAAGTCGCCGTTGTACGCGCCGGACTCGATGGTCAGGTCCATGGGAGTATCGCCAAGTTTGAAGTCCCATTCGTTTTTCAGATCTTTGAACGTGGGTAGACTGTTGAACTCCTCATCGCCCACGCGGATGCGAACATTGCCTTCGTCAACTTTCACAACAGGCTCAAACTCTGAATAATTGTAGGTTGCTGTACCTTCCACAAGTTTTTTCGCGCCGGGGGCAAGTTTCAGGTCGCCCGCGCCGAACGAAAGCCGCAGGCTGACATCTTCCGAATCAGGAACCGCTACATTGATCTCATCCGTCACTTCGGGACCGGGGGTGGGTACTTTGGGCAGGTTGATGGTAAATCCGCAAGCCAGACTGGTCAGGGCAAACACGATAAACACTAAAATAAGTTTTGTCTTCATTTTAAGTTCTCCTTCTGGCAAATATACGGTGTCGGAAGGAGATTCGTTGCAGAATTCATCCACTGGTCGAACTCTGTCGGTCGAGAAATTGTATTGTCTCCATGATTGTTTCAAATTCGGCCAAAACATCGTCGTATTTACTGGCAGGAGCAGAAAGCGTCATGATGACAAAATAATCCTGGATTGGAAAAAACACCTGTTTCTGAAAAATCTTTACAGCAGTGTCATCTTGCGTGTTTATCGAGGTATTCCATTCGTTATACCCATAGGAAAAATCACTGTTTACCTGTTCAATTCCAGAATCAAGCAACTTTGCTCCCGGGAATTGCGATTTAATAGTGTCTCCCATTATTTGAACTACATTTTTCAGCGGCAGTTTGGAGCCAATTGGATCCTTCATCGTTGCCACAGTCATATTTGGAATAAAGCTACCCACGTAGTGCTCCATGTTGGTATCCATTGCCATGATCTTGAGGATATTCGGGTCCACTTTCTGCAACATAGAAAACGCTTTCTCGAGTTGTGGATTATTTTCAGATATCCCTTTGACGTATGGGGTGAAATCATCCACATTGGCAGGGATTGCTACCCATGTAGATGGGATTAACACGGAAAATCCCGCTTTGTTATCAATAAACAGGCTGGAACCATCCACCTGAGTTTCCAGAGACATATCCGGGACGATGGTGGGGGTGAAAGCTTGTGTGGGTGTGGAAGTGGCGGTTGCAGTGGGAGACGGTGTAATGGTGAAGGTGGGTGTTGCGGTTGCAAAGAAGGATGGAACCAAAGTACCCGCTTGGCATGCCAGCAACACATAAGTAAGAACGATTAATAAGAGTTCAAATCGAAACGCGTGACGCTTTTGCATCGTATTTTCTCCTTCGATATGTTGATATACCTTGACACAACCCTCAAAAAGCGACAATGAAATCCTGAAGTTCCGGCATATCCCTATTTCTTTACCCGCACAGAGTCATTCATCTTCAACGCCGCAGCCAGTGCCTGATCTAGTGACCTGACTTCAACAATCTCAATGCCCTTTGGGTATGCTTCACCTTGACGGATCGCCTTCGGCACGATGGCGGTTTTGAATCCCAGTTTTTGGGCTTCGCGCAGTCGTCCCACCATTTGACCGGGCATCCGTAATTCGCCAGCAAGCCCGATTTCGCCGATCAACACGGCATCGGCTTTGACGGGCAGGTCCTTCCATGAAGAGGCAATTGCGGCGGCAATCGCCAGATCGGCGGCGGGTTCGTCGATTTGGATTCCGCCCACCACGTTGACGAAGACATCCTGCTCCGAAAGCTTCAACCCGACGCGGCGGGTCAACACAGCCGTAATCAATAGCAGACGGTTGAAATCGATGCCGTTGGGCGTGCGGCGCGCGTTTCCAAACTGGGTGGGGGAAGTCAGCCCTTGAATCTCGACCAAGATCGGACGTGTCCCTTCCATCGTCACGGCAATGGACGAACCCGCCGCATTGACCATCCGTTCCGCGAGAAAGGCTTCCGAGGGATTGAGCACTTCCACTAGTCCACCTTCGTGCATTTCGAACACGCCCACTTCGGCAGTTGCGCCGAAGCGGTTTTTCACCGAACGCAATAAACGATACGCCTGGAATCTGTCACCTTCAAGGTACAGCACCGTGTCCACGATGTGTTCCAACACGCGCGGGCCCGCAATCGCACCTTCCTTCGTGACGTGCCCGATCATGAAGACCGACACGCCCGAAGACTTCGCCAACTCTCGCAGTTGAGACGCACACTCGCGCACCTGTGAAACCGACCCCGCCGACGAATCCAACTCGGAGAGATAAACCGTCTGGATGGAGTCAACGATCAGCAGGTCGGGTTTGACCTCACGCACGTGATTCAGAATCACTTCGAGGTTGGTCTCCGTCACCAACATTAGATTCTTCGGCAGTTCCTTTTTCCCATTCAATAAACGTACCGCGCGCATCTTGATCTGACGTTCGGATTCCTCACCCGACACATACAGTACCCGCTGGGAATTTGACATCTCCATCGCCATTTGCAGCATCAACGTGGACTTGCCAATGCCGGGGTCCCCGCCGACGAGGACGATGGAACCAAGCACGATGCCGCCGCCGAGAACGCGCGCAAACTCGCCGATGGGCAGGTGGACTCGATCCTCCGATTCACCGCCAACCTCTTCGATGGGACGCGGCTGTGAGCGACCTGTCAACCCGCGGATGTTTGCCGCTCCCTTGCTGACCGGTTCCTCGTGGACAATCTCCTCGACCATGCTGCTGAACGCCCCGCACTGCGGACATTTGCCCATGTACGAAGCGGCGACTCGTCCGCATTGCTGACAAACATAACGGGTGTGTGTTTTTGCCATATCGATTCTCGCTGGTTAAAAATGTGGCTGGTTTACCTTTCACAGTATATCAGAATTTATGTTCTGTTTTTAGCGTAAAAACAAGCTCTTGACAGAATCCACCGATTGCATAAAATCAGCCCCAATGCCAACAACCTGTCTGCACAAACTGCCTCCACATCCTCAAGTCCCTGGAACAGGTGTTTTTATTTTTTGAAATCGGAGAGTCGCTTTTAGCGGCTCTCTTTTTTTATATCTTTATCCCGAAGGAGAAATCATGTCCGCAGAAAACAAGTCCGTCGTCATCGGCTATCTGCCCGATGACACCCCGCCCCTCGGAGCCATGCTCAGCCTTGGCTTCCAGCAGTTCCTGACCATGTTCCCCGCCACCGTGTTGGTTGCCGTCCTGACCAAGTTCGATGTGGGCATCACCCTGCTTGCGTCGGGACTCGGCACCATCATCGCGCTGCTGGTCTCGAAGCGTAAAATCCCGATGTATTACGGTTCCTCGTTCTCCTACATGGCAGTGGTCATGACCGTGATGAGTAAGTTCGCGCCCGATTGCTACAACTCGACGGCAGCGTATTGCCCTGAAGGTGTGCAAATCGTGCAGGTCGGAATCATCCTGACTGCCGTCTTTGAAATCCTGGTTGGACTGCTCATCATGCGCGCAGGTAAGGCGGCACTAGATCGCGTCCTGCCGCCGATTGTCACCGGCTCGATGGCAATGGTCATCGGTGTGGCACTCGCGAATGCCGCACTCGGAAACGCGGGCAACTGGGCGGCTCCCGAAGCGGCAACCGCCACCTGGACGGTGGCTTTCATCACTTTGATCGCGACCATCCTGTTTTCTGTCTATCTGCAAGGCAAGGGCTTGATCGGGATGCTGCCGATTTTGCTCGGCGCGATTTTCGGATACATCGTCGCCATCCCCTTTGGCTTGGTCCACTTCGACACCGTGACCAACGCCGCCTGGTTTGAGCTTCCCAAATTCACCTTCCCTGCCTTCACCAGCGGAGAGGCCTGGGGCATGGCGCTCAGCATTGCGCTGATCTTCATTGCCACCGTGCCCGAATCCACTGCGCACCTCTACCAGATGAGCCTCTACATTGATGAACTCGCCGCCGAGATGGGACGCAAGCCATACAACATCAAGGAACTCATCGGTTTGAACCTGATCGCCGACGGTTCGGATGACCTCGTTGTCGGTCTCCTCGGTGGATGCGCCGGCACAAACTACGGCGAGAACAACTCGCTGATGGCAATCACCCGCAACTACTCGACGGCCGTTCTCATGGCTGCGGGCGGCATGGCAATCGTCTTTGGTTTCTTTGGCAAACTGGTGGCGTTGGTCAACACCATGCCTGCGGCGGTGGTTGGCGGCTTGAGCATCTACCTCTTCGGCGTGATCGGGATGCAGGGCGTGGCGCTCATCCAGTCGGAGAAGGTCAACCTCTTCGACCCAAAGCAACTGGCGGTTGGTTCTGTCATCCTCATCTGTGGCATCGGCGGCAACCTCGCGTTGAAAGACGGACTCTTCCCCTTCCCACTTCCCTTCCTCTTCCCCAATGGTATCCCCGCAATTGTCTTCGCCGCCATTGTGGGCATCTTCATCAACTTGATCTTCCTCGTCTTCAAAACCCCTGAAGTCCGCGGGAATTAATTTTCACCGCAGGGGTGGAGCGTCGCTCCGCCCCTACATCATCATTTCATCTCGGAAAATATTTCGGCGCAATGAATGGTGCGTCCTCCGTCCATGCCATCCTGAATGTCCCACCATGCGGACAGGACGGCGTGAGCAGTTGCCCACTTGACGATGGATTCGCGTTCCCAGCCCAATTTTTCCGTGAGAATGCTGACCCGCCGCTCCAGTCTGATTCTGTCCAACGGGCTATTCCACGGGTTGAGCATCAACGGTCCGACCTCATATCCCACAGGGCCGATAACGCCCTTCGGATCGATCACCAGCCAGCCGCGCTCCGATGACAGGATGTTGAAATGGTGGAAATCACCGTGCATCAATTTCACATTTTTGTCGGCAAACAACTCAGGCAGAGACGATTCCACCTGCTCCAAAAGTTTCCCTGGGAATGGTCCCGTCCCACCGTTGAAATGCGGACGGATTTTTTTCAACCCCTCGAACCAGTCGGATAATTGAATCAATTGGGGCTGTAGTAGGGGCGAGGTAATCTCGCCCCTACAGGAAATTAAATCAGCGGCGATGCGTGTGCGCTCATCGTCATCCTCCAGTTCGACGAGCATTTTGCCTGGTTTGAGTCTTTCCAGCAGGAGCAGTCCATGCTCTGCATCTGATTCCAACAGTTGACAAGCTCCATTGCCATCGAAAAATTTCAACGCGGCAATCCCGCTGGTCAATTCACGATTGGGGACTCCCACTTTGAGGACGACATCCTTCGACTGCGCCGCGCTCCGCCCAAGACGTTTGGCAAATGCCACAAAGTTGTACGATAAATTGGAAACGGGCTGGATATTGGTTAGTCCCCAACGGTGCGATGTCTCGGAAATTAAATCAGGAAGAATGGCAAGGAATCTTTCGCCCTCCTCTTTGAAGGTGCTGCGAATGGTGGAAATAAATGAATCAGGCAGTTTCATGACATGGTCAGTATGCTTTGCTCGCGCAAGCTGTGAGGTGATTCTATCATTGGCAAAGATGTTAGAATCGGTCACCATGTCGTCCATCTCCCTGCATGACCAGTTGTTCGCATCCATTACCCAAAGATTTGAGTCAAATGCCGACCTCGAACTCGGCGATTATATTTTTTCCAATTCCCTGTTCCACACCATCGCAAAGGAACAGGTGGAATTCATATTTGCCCATCGGCTGGAGATCATCGAACACCTTGGACTGGCTGAGGCAGTCAATGAGTTAGTGGAGCATTGCATCGAATCGACCAAGCGTTACACCTACGAGCGCAATCAGTTTGTCAACTTCACAACAGAGTATGACGAATTGCTAAACGCCGAGTTCACGGACTTCATTCATCAAATCCGTGCCGCGCTGCAAAAGAGCAGGTCTGAAGCCGAGTTGGCAACCGAAATGATCGCTGTACTCAAAGTTCATCACGAACGGCTGCGGCTGATCATGGCTTCATATTGTGTGACGTATCAAGACGGCAGCCTGAAGGAAAATCCACTGCTGCGAACCGTTCCCTGCGAGGAATATTCGGCGGAATTCCAACTCTCCGTCATGGGGTTCGGGCTCCATGATCTGATCGAGCCAGTGCTGGACGTCGGTTGTGGAACGAAAGGGACATTGGTCGACTACCTGCGTAGACAGAGTATCGCCGCCTTCGGCGTGGACCGACTCGCGCCGGAGTCCGCATTCTTCTTCAGGAATGATTGGTTCGACTTCGATTATTCGTGTCAGCAGTGGGGAAGCATCCTTGCGCATCAATCTCTCTCGACGCATTTCGTTTACTCATACCTGCATCAACCCGTCAGTATCGAGAAGTTTACCAGACTAATGATGAACATCCTCGCCAGCCTGGAAGTGGGGTCCTTCCTAGGCTATGCCCCAGGTCTGCCGTTCTTTGAAACTGAAGTTGAAAAGATGGGGAAGTTCAAGGTCACGCGCCGGAAGATTTCCATGCACCTGCCTGAAGTGGAACAGATCGCGTATTCCGCAAAGATTTACAGGGTGAAATAAAACAATAATTGAGTTACGCCGAAAGGAGCCTAGCATGACTGAGCAATATCCATACGTAACACGCCTCGATATCAAATTCCAACACCTTGAACTCATAGATTTTCCTGCAATCGTTAGAGAGTGCAAGGATAAATGGTTCAACCAGACACTGACAAAAGTGAATGACAGTGTTGTCAGAGTTGGGATCGTTGAAGGGGAATATCACTGGCACAAACACGAGGACGATGACGAATTTTTCTTTGTTCTGGAAGGGCAGTTGCTGATTGATCTCGAAGACAGGACGATAGAGCTGAATCCGAATCAAGGAGTGACTATAACAAAAGGCATTATGCACCGACCGAGGGCACCCCGGAAGACGGTCATGTTGATGGTGGAAACCAGTGCAATACAACCCACCGGAAATTAAAGCTCAAAACCTTGGTGACTGCCCATTAGAGAAGGCTGTCACACTCACGGAGAATAACCAATGAAAAGAACCACCTTCTACATCTTGGATGTTTTTGCCGAGAAAAGATATGCGGGCAACCAGCTTGCCGTTTTTCGCAACGCGGCGGGCCTCTCCAGCGAGGAAATGCAAAAGATCGCGCAGGAGATCAATTTCTCAGAAACAACTTTCATTCTTTCAGATGAGCAGGTCAACGGCGGTTTTGACGTGCGCATCTTCACGCCGAACGAGGAAGTCCCCTTTGCGGGACATCCGACCATTGGGACCGCTCATGTAATTTGCAACGAGATTCTGGGAGGTGCCGCAGACAGCGTGACCTTGAACTTGAAGGTGGGGCAAATCCCCGTCACCTTCAGCGCGGACGGCTATTCCTGGATGAGGCAAGTCGAGCCGATTTTTGGTCAACAACACAAGCCTGAAGTCCTCGCCGATATTTTGGGATTGGACATCTCTGAAATTGACAATCGTTTTCCCATTGAAGAGGTTTCGACAGGATTGCCTTTCTTCATCGTCCCGTTGAAAAACCTTTCCGCATTGAAGAAGGCGAAGGTTAACAAGGAAAAGTGCTTCGCCTTGATTCAAAATACGGTGGCAAAAGGCATCCTTGTCTTTTGTCCCGAATCCCACGAGCCGCAAAATGACATCAGCGTGCGGGTCTTCGTGGATTATTATGGCGTCCCAGAAGACCCAGCGACCGGCAGCGGCAACGGATGTCTGGCGGGATATCTGGCAAAACATCACTATTTCGGACAGGAGAATGTGGATGTCCGCAGTGAGCAGGGCTATGAAATTGGCAGGCCGTCTCTCCTGCTTTTGAAGGCCGAGCAAAGAGGTAAAAACATCAATATCTTTGTCGGCGGCAAAAGCATGATCGTGGCACAGGGCGAGTTTATTTGATTTTCCATGTCTACAAACATCCTTGACGACGCCCGTACCTACATGCTCCACTCCTTCAAAGGGAGACAGAGCAATTTTGAGACCAAACATCCCTGGCGAAAGGACTGGCAATTCGCCGTTCTCCATTCTCTGCGTATCGAGTCTTATGTTGTAAAAATCCTTGCCCGCGAAAAAAATTCCCTCTCGGAGCATGAAGTCACCCTGATTCGGCTTGCTGCCATCTTGCACGACCTTGCCAGGATGGAGGATGTGGAGAATCATGCAAAACTAGGTGCGGAAATATCCGAACCATGGCTACGGAAATATTCAGGATTGACCGATAGCGACATTGACAGGGTGCTGGAGATGATCGCGGACCATTCCAACAAAAAGGTCAAAGAACAGGATTTTTGCAGGGCAGTTTTGAAGGACGCAGATACTCTCGATGAAATCGGTGCAATGTCGATTTTCATGGCTGGCAACTGGCTGGACCGTCGCTCCCCATTTTTCTTCTATGAACTTCGACAACGACTGATTGAGTTTGAAATTCCCTTTTGTGACAAGCAACTATCCATTTTGAACACGAATGGGGCGAGGGAAATTCTGAACGAGAAAAAGGCCTTCATCGGAAACTTCATTTCCCAACTGACAGACGAAGTGCGGGCAGATGGTCAAATTGAGCAAGTGCTGTTTGAATACTCCAACGGCAGTGGATAACAAAAAGCCCCATCAGAAAATGGGGCTTTTTGTTACAGATCAAAGGTGGAAATTACACACCGCTGAGGCTGGAGTTGACTTTGCTGAACACATTGCCGATGATTGGTCCGAGGATCATGAGGGCCGCAATAACGACAATAGCTACTAAAACGAGGATCAGCGCGTACTCAACGAGTCCCTGACCTTTTTCCTTGGGGGCGAATAACATTTGATTTTTCTCCTTTCTCGTAAATTTCTCAGGAAGTTCTCCTGTGATATTTCTATTGTACTCAGGGCTAAAAAAAAAACAAGTGAGCAGAGGGTTTTTTTCTTTACAGTTATGTTAGTGAATTATGAGGATACACTTAACGGCCATAGTACTTAAGTATGACTCTTATGTTCATGCAATTATTGAAAACTTTGGAATGATCATCATTTTGGTAATCCCGACCAGGATTAGTTTGTGAATTTTCTGTCATATTCGTCACCCTCCGCAAAACATTCTGTGGTTAAATTGCCACATCCCACTTAATCCCGGTGATAAACATGCTCATTCATTCGGCCTCCCAACTTCTTACTCTCGCAGGCGGTCCCCAGCGCGGACATGACCTCGGCAAACTTGGCATCATCGAAAAAGGCGCTGTTGTGGTTCGTGACGAGAAGATCGTTGCTGTGGGAACCACTGATGAATTGAAGAATGCCTATCCGGACGAGCCCACTCTCGACGCCGGCAACTGTGTGTTAATGCCCGGCTTTGTGGATCCGCACACCCATCTCATCTGGGCGGGAGACCGCGCCAACGAGTTCTCGATGAAGATGGGCGGCATGGCATATCTCGATATCCTTGCGGCGGGTGGCGGGATCATCTCAACTGTCAAAGCCACACGGACTGCAAGCATGGAAAGCCTCATCGCGCAGACCCGTCCGCGCCTGCTGAGGATGTTCTCACACGGCACCACCACCGCCGAAGCCAAGACCGGTTACGGCTTGCAAACCGCAACAGAGTTGCGATTGCTGAAGGCGCTGCTCGCGCTCGACGATGAAAGCCCGGTGGACATCGTGCCCACCTTCCTCGGCGCGCATGCCATTGCCCCCGAATACAAGGATAATCCACAGGGCTACACCGACGAAGTTAACAACACCATGCTTCCCATGCTAAAGGAATGGTGGGAGACTCACGCCCCGCGTCTGCCCCTGCCCTTTGTGGACGTGTTCTGCGAGAACAAAGCCTTCGACCTCGAACAATCGCGCCAGGTATTGAGCAAGGCTAAATCACTGGGATTCCCGCTCAAGATCCACGCGGACGAGTTCGACAACCTCGGCGGCGCATCGCTGGCAGTGGAATTGGGAGCCGCCTCCGCCGACCATCTGGTCAAGACGTCCGATGCGGACATCGCCGCGCTTGGCAAATCAGAAACTGTTGCTGTATCCCTGCCATGCACACCCTTTGGTCTGGCTGAATGTCAATACACTCCCGCCCGCAAGCTTATCGAAGCGGATGCCATCTTTGCCCTGGCTACGGATTGCAACCCCGGGACAACCTGGAATGAATCCATGCAGTTTGTTATTGCCCTTGCCTGCCGCACCATGAAGCTGACTCCAGCAGAAGCCATCGCGGCGACCACCATCAACTCAGCCTATGCCATTCGCAGGGCGGACACAATCGGCTCGGTTGAAGTCGGCAAGCAGGCAGACATGCTCATTTTGTCCGTGCCGGATTACCGGCAGTTGGGATATCGCTACGGGACCAACCTCGTCAAGCAGGTCATCAAGCGCGGACGTGTGTATTCGGTGGATGTAGGATACTATCGAACAGCATAAATTATGGAAATCGAAACGGACAATCATGAAGCCAACACTCAAAGACCTCGAACGACTCGCGCGCGGCGCGGGCGCCATCCTGCATGATGGATATAACAAGGAACATGAGATCAAATACAAGGGAGTCATTGACCTCGTCACAGAAGCGGACCATGCATCCGAAGCTTTTCTATTGAAGGAAATTCAGGCTCATTTTCCAGACAGCCATATCATCGCCGAGGAAAGCGGCGAGACCAAAGGGGCAAATGGCGGCGTCTGGTACATCGACCCGTTGGATGGGACTGTGAACTACGCCCATCACGTCCCTATTTTTTGCGTCTCCATCGCCTATGCCTTCAACGGCATTGTCACACTTGGCGCAGTGTATGACCCGATGCGCGAAGAAATGTTCATCGCCCAACGCGGAAAGGGAGCAACCTTGAACGGCAAGCGGATTCACGTCTCCGAGACGACTGAATTGCAAAAAAGCCTGCTGGTGACCGGGTTCCCGTACGACACATGGACGACAAAGCACGATAATTTCAAGCGGTTCGAAAAGCTCTGCAAGATGACCCAGGGTGTACGCCGTTTGGGGTCCGCCGCATTGGACGGCTGCTACGTGGCCGCAGGCCGTTTCGATGGTTTCTGGGAGCTATCCCTCAAATCCTGGGACGTGGCCGCCACCGGACTCATCGCTGAAGAAGGCGGCGCGCGCGTCACCGCGACGGACGGAAAGCTGGATTACATTTCCTCACCGCAATCCATCCTCGCCGCCGCACCGGGGATTTATGACCAAATGCTGGAACAGTTGAAATAAGAGATTAGGGAATAGAGATTAATAAAAGTTCCTGAGAGTCGTGAGACTTTCAGGAACTTTGTGTTTAATGAACTTGTGCCATGTCGTTCTGAGCGAAGCGACACTCCCTGGCACTGCCCGCCAGGGCAAGTGTGCGCCGCACGCCAGTGCAGGTGTCGTGCCCCAACCACAATCATCCATTACGCGGATTCTCATCATCATCATTCCAACGGGACGGGTTGGCCTCGATGTAATCTGTGATGCGTTGCAGGTCTTTCTCGTCCCGAATTATATGTTCGTAATAGTTTCTCTGCCAGATGCCGGTGGCGTTGTGTTCACGACCGATCATACGGGTCACGGCGGCTTTGTATGTGCGGATAATGGTTGGCAATGATCCTTTGATTGGTTTTCCAAATTGTTCGTTATTGTCCGTAGGGGCACGATATATCGTGCCCCTAAGATTAACATGCGTGCCCCTACCATTGATAACGATAACCCCATGCGTGTGATTCGGCATAATCACATGCGCCGCCAATTCGACAAACGGGAAATGCTCGGGGATGGCGTGCCAACATTCGTCCGTGATGGTGCCGAAATCGTTCAACATCATTTCGCCGTTTTGAATTTCCCCAAACAACATATCGCGTCGATACGTGACGATGGTCACGAAATATGCGCCCGCCTGTGAATAATCATATCCCTGCAGGCGGATGGATTTCCGATGATGCTTGTCTGGATCGAATTTGGGATGTGGGTCTCGTGTCATGTCCATCCATCTTCTGTGCTTCCATTGCACGAATTTTACTCCCAACACGGCGGCAGGAAAACATCAACCCCAAGTTATAATCATTCCATGAAAGAGAAACTCATCCTCGTCACCGGCGCAACAGGGTATATCGGCGGCAGGCTGGTGCCGAAACTTCTGGAGGCAGGCTACCGCGTGCGCTGTCTGGTGCGCGACCCGTCGCGCTTGCAGGGACGTCCCTGGGTGGATAGCGTCGAGGTGGTGACAGGCGATGCGCGCAGGCCCGCTGAACTTCTCCGCGCCATGCAGGGGGTGGCGGTTGCCTATTACCTGATTCACGGGATGCAGGGGGGAAAGGTCAATGCAGGGCGCGACCTTCAGGTGGCGCGTAATTTTGCCCAGGCTGCCGAAGAGGCGAACATCGAACGCATCATCTACTTTGGTGAGCTGGTGGACCCGACCGCCAATCTCTCTCCGTACCTGCGCGCGAGGCATGAAACGGGATATACACTGCGCTATGGCAAGGTCCCCGTGACCGAATTCCGCGCCGGCATGGTCATCGGCTCGGGGTCGGTCTTGTTCGAGATGATCCGCTACCTGACCGAACGTGAGCCGGTGATGACCTGTCCCGCCTGGTTCTACTCGCAGGCGCAGCCGATTGCCATCCGTGATGTGCTGTCCTACCTGGTGGATGCGATCAAAACCCCCGACAGCACCGGGCGCGTGATCGAAATCGGCGGTTCCGCCCCCCTGACCTATGCCGACATGCTTTTGGGATATGCCAGCGAGCGTGGCTTGAAACGGTGGCTCATCCCGGTTCCGGTCTATGCCCCGCGTCTATCCGCCTATTGGGTGCATCTGGTCACGCCCATTCACTCGCGCCTGATCGCCCCACTCATCGAGGGTCTGCGCCTCAACTTGATCGTCCGCGATGAATCGGCAAAGAAGCTGTTTCCGCACATCAAGCCGCTCGACTTTCAAACCGCCACCCGCCTCGCGCTGGGACGCATCCAGCGTGACGACGTGGAGACAAGCTGGTCGGATGCCCTCGTCAGCGCGATGGGAGATTTCAAACCCTACCAGTTCCTCATCAGCGACGGTATGTTCATCGAGCGCTTCCAGACTTTGCTCGACCTTCCTCCTGAAGCCATCTTCCGCTCCTACACGGGGATCGGCGGCGCGCGGGGCTGGCTCTACATGGACTGGGCATGGTCCCTGCGCGGTTGGATGGACAAGGTCATAGGCGGGGTGGGCTTGCGGCGCGGGCGCAGGCATCCCGACGAAATCCGCACCGGCGAGTCCCTCGATTTCTGGCGGGTCGAAGCCATCGAACAAAACAGACGCATGTTGCTGCGGGCGGAGATGAAAGTCCCCGGCAAGGCATGGCTCGAGTTCGAATCTGTGCCAAAGGATGGAAAAACCCTGGTTTCTTCCACAGCGTATTTTGCCCCGCACGGCGTAAGTGGATTTCTCTACTGGTATACCATGTGGCCCTTCCACAAATTTATCTTTGCCGGGTTGACGCGCGGCATTGCCTCCCGCGCCCGTATCCTGGCTCGATCTTCCAGCTCGTTCTCCGAAAAAAGCGTCGAAACAAAATGAAGTCAGACAAAGGATCTCAACGACATGTCCAAACTCATCCTCGTTACCGGCGCGACCGGATACATCGCCAGCAGGCTCATTCCCCAATTATTGGATCGCGGCTACACAGTCCGCGCGCTGGCAAGGAATCCGCACTGCCTCTACTCCCGAAGCTGGTACGACAAGGTGGAGATCGTTCAAGGCGATGTGATGGAGCCTGAATCGCTGAAGCTCGTGTTGCAAGATGTGCACACCGCCTATTACCTCATCCACAACATGTCCCATGGATACGGATACACAAAATTGGAGACGCACGCCGCCCGAAATTTTGCGAGTGCGGCGGAACAGGCAGGAGTAAGGCACATTATCTATCTCGGCGGCCTTGCGGACAATAACCAGCCCATTTCACCGCACATGCGTTCGCGCATGGAAACAGGGGCAGCCCTGAGAGAAGGCAGAGTCCCTGTCACCGAATTTCGTGCCAGTGTCATCATCGGTTCGGGAAGCATCTCCTTTGAGATGATCCGTTTTATGACGGAATTATTCCCGGTCATTCCCTCGCACGTTTGGCTGAAGAACTGGTCCCAGCCCATCGCAATCCAGAACGTCATGGATTATCTTCTGGCCGCGCTCGAAAAATGGGAGCAGGATGACAGGGTGCTGGAAATTGGCGGCCCGGAGGTCATGACCTACCAGGACCTCATGCGTCGCTATGCGCGCGCATGCGGACATAAACGCGGCTTCCTTTTCCTGCCTTATATCCCGGTCAAGTTCATGGCGTTTGGCGTGGGATTGGTGACGCCGGTGCCGCGTCGCATTGCGCGTGCTCTGGTAAGGGGCATGTCTGATAACAGCATTGTCAAACAGAAAAACGGGCATGAAGTCTATCCTGAAATCAATCTGGTCGATTTTGATTCAGCCCTCAGGCAGGCGTTGGAACATCTGCATCCGCTTAAGATCGAATGTGTCTGGGCGGCTGGAGACGAGTCCCCGCCTGGCCAGAATGCCCAAGTCCGTGTCCATATGCTCAGGCATGAAGGCTTCTTCATTACCCACACCAAGATCATGGTAGATGCCAAGCCTGAAAGGGTATTCAATTCCATAAAAAAATTGGCGGAAAGTTTGGAAACGCGGCAGTTTGTTTTAGATACGATCAAGCCAGACCAACTCCTGCTGCTTAAATCACAGAAAAAAATTCCCGGCAAAGGATGGTTGGAATGGAGTGTGAGTCAGGTTGTGATGCCATCGACAGAAAACCATTTAACCTGTCTTTCTCAAACCTCCTATTTTGCTCCACGTGGTCTGCCGGGATTTTTATATTGGTATCTGTTGTATCCGCTTCATATCTTGAAGTGTCGCAGTTACATCCAGGGGATCAAGCGCGAATGTAGTACCCACCAAAAATCACGGACGGAAATCACTTGACTCCCCCTCCCGCGTAACATACAATACTTTCACAAATAAATACGACCAAAAGCGGCGAAGCCGGTGTAATTCCGGCGCTGTCCCGCAACTGTAAAGTTAGTCAGATGGTCTGATAGTCACATAGTCTGATAGTCGGTTTTCCGACCAGCAGACTAACGACGAAAAGACCAACTGACTATCTGAGTCAGGTCGCCCGCTGCGGTCGGTTCTACCATACTCTCGTGGAAAGGAGGTGGAGGACGGCTTGAATCGGATTGCCTCTCCTACCTCCCCAGTCATCGGCTGGGGATTTTGATTCTAATAAAACCGTAGTAACGACTTAAGTCGTTACTACACCGGAGAAACCATGTTTCGCAAAACGCTTTATTTAACCTTGCTCATCGCCCTGCTTCTGACAGGTTGTTCCGCTCCCGCCCCCACTGAAGCGCCCGCTCCCATTGTGACGGAAGCTCCCGCCGTCGAAGAACCTGCAGCGACCGAAGCCCCTGCTTCCGAAGAAATCTCATTCACTGACGCACTTGGCAATGCGATCACCTTGAAAGGCACAGCCCAACGCATTGTTTCCCTCTCGCCGTCTGTGACCGAGTCCCTGTTTGCCATTGGCGCGGGCGGACAGATGGTTGGGCGCACCGATTACTGCAACTACCCCGAAGAAGCCTTGTCGCTGCCCAGCGTCGGCGGTTTTGACGCAGCCACCATCAGCATGGAATCCATCATCGCGCTTGAGCCTGACCTTGTGATTGGCGGTTCTGTGTATCAGGCAGACGTCATCAAGTCCGTCCAGGAATCAGGCATTCCCGCATTCGTCAGTCAGCCCGCTGACATTCAAGGCATCATGGACTCGTTGACCCTGTTCGGAAAAATCACAGGTCATGTGGATGAAGCTGCAGCCGTTGTGAACGAAATGCAATCGCGGGTGGAGGCGGTCAAAAAAGTTGTGGCTGGCATTCCCGCCGACCAGCGCCCGACCGTTTTCTATGAAGTCTGGCATGAGCCGCTCATGTCAGCCAATGGCAAGACTGTCGTCGGCGAGGTGATCGACCTGGCTGGCGGCGTGAACATCTTCGCCGACCTGCCCGACGAGTACCCCACCGTCAGCGCGGAACAGATATTGGATGTTGACCCGCAGTTCATCATCGGTCCCAGTAGCCATGCCGATCAGATGACCGCTGAAATCATCGGCGGACGTGAAGGCTGGGGGAACCTGAGCGCCGTCAAGAACAAAGCGATCTACATTGTGGACGGTGACATCGTCTCGCGCTACAGCCCGCGCATTGTCGAAGTGCTGGATGAGTTCGCAAAGATCCTGCACCCCGATTTGTTCAAGTAATTTATTCATGTGTCGTTCTGAGCGTAGCGAAGAACCTCTAAGTTTATCTCAGAGACCCTCACTGCACTGGCGTGCAGCGCAAGTGTCGCTTTCGCTCAGGGTGACACGGCAAAGAAGTATTTATGACCCGCACCGCTTGGATTTTCATCGGATTGACCGCACTGTTCATCATCGGCAGCCTGTTCAGCTTGGGCATGGGCGCGGTGAGCATCAGCCCGTCTGAAACGCTGGCAGCTCTCAGCGGGAATCCCGTCAAGGCGTCGCATGAAGCCATTCTTTGGGACTTCCGAGTTGCCCGCGTTTTGCTGGTCATCCTGTGCGGGTCAGCCCTCGCCTCGGCTGGGGCAGCCTTTCAGGGACTCTTTCGAAACCCGCTGGCTGACCCGTACATCGTCGGCGCATCGGGCGGCGCGGCGCTTGGTGCAACACTCGCGGTTGTGTTTGGAAAAGCGATCCCCATCGGTGTGGCGGGATTTTTGGGCGCGCTCGGAGCAGTGATGGTTGTTTATGTCATTGCGGAGACCAGCAACTTTGGCTCGATGGTTTCCCTGCTTCTGGCGGGAGCCGCGATGAGCACCATGCTTTCGGGAATCGTCTCGCTGCTTTTGATCATGAGCAACCAGGTCTTGCACGAAGTCTTCGCCTGGCTGATGGGCGGATTCGCGGGTCGCAGTTGGTCTCATCTGACTCAGGCGAGTGTCGCCGCCTTCTTGGGACTCGCCATCACGTTGCCGATGTCCCGCGCATTGGATGCCTTGTCTGCTGGCGAATCCAGCGCCGAAGCTTTGGGGCTCGACCTGCGCCGGGCCCGCCTGTTGATCGTGATTGGCGCGAGCTTGTCCACGGCGGCGGCAGTCTCTGCCAGCGGAATCATTGGATTCATCGGCTTGATCGCCCCGCACATTGCCCGACGGCTGGTCGGCGCATCGCACGCAATTGTCATCCCTGCTTCGATGCTGATTGGAAGTATTTTGCTCTTGCTCGCTGACGATGTGGCGCGCACGATTGCCGCTCCGCTCGAATTGCCCGTCGGCGTGTTCACCGCCCTGCTTGGCGGACCCTTTTTCCTGTTCCTTTTGAGGAAAGGTGTTATGAGACCCTAAAGGTTTTGGAAACCTTTAGGGTCTGTCTCAAGGAGTTGTGATGTTGATTTCTGCCAATTCCCTTTCGCTTAGTTACAACGGACATAATGTGGTGGAAGGATTCAACCTGTCCATCCCGCCGCGGACTATTGTCGGCTTAATTGGTCCCAACGGGTCGGGCAAGACCACCATCCTGCGCGCGCTGGCTGGCTTGATCGAACCTCGTGCAGGGACTGCGTTGGTGCAAGGCAAGCATGCCTTCCATTTGGATAAACGTCTACGCGCCCGCAAGATTGGCTGGGTTCCGCAACAGGAAAGCGCCGCCTGGCCGTTGACCGTAGCCGAAGTCGTCCGCCTCGGACGCGCTCCGCATCGCGGCTGGCTGATGCCATTCACCACCGATGACATGAAAATCGTCGAAAATGCCCTTGCCCGCGCGGACTTGCTTGAACTGCAACATCGTCCCGTCAATAAATTATCTGGCGGGGAATTCCAGCGCGTGTTGATTGCCCGTGTATTGGCTCAGGAACCCGAAGCCCTGCTTCTAGACGAACCCACCGCCAGCCTCGACATTCATCACCAAATCCAAGTCCTCGACCTCGTGCGCGGACTGGTTCACGAAAAAGGTCTGTCCGTCGTCATGGCAATCCACGACTTGAATCTCGCTGTCCGCTATTGCGACCAATTGGTGTTGCTCAACGGCGGAAGGCAGGTCAGCGCGGGAACACCCGAAGAAGTTCTCACCCCGCAAAATCTGCACACCGTTTTCGGCGTCAATGCCCGCCTCTATCGCGACCCGTGGGGCGCATGGGCAGTCAGCGTGCAATAAAAGAATTTACTGCTAAGAGCGCTAAGAACGCAAAGATTTAAAAGGTTTTCTTCGCGACCTTCGCGTGTTTCGCGGTGAATATTTAAGGAAAAATCATGCCTGACAAAAAAGGTTTACTCATCGTCAATACTGGTGACGGCAAGGGAAAATCCACTGCCGCGTTTGGGACTTTGCTCCGCGCCTGGGGACGGGGGATGCGAATCTGCGTTGTGCAATTCATCAAATCGGAAACAGGTGCCTGGGGCGAAATCAAAGCCGCGAAAAAAATGGGCATCGAATGGCTCACCACTGGTGACGGTTTCACCTGGCTGTCCAAAGACATGGACGAAACCACCGCCCGCGCCCTGCATGGCTGGAAACTGGCGCAGGAAAAAATCAGCAGTGGGAATTACGATTTGATTCTGCTCGACGAGTTCACCTACCCGCTCCATTATGGCTGGCTGGACACAATCGAAGTTTTGGATTGGCTCAAAGCGAACCGTCCATCGAACATGCACCTCATCATCACAGGACGTTCCGCTCCCGAAACCTTGATTCAAGCCGCCGACCTTGTGACCGAAATGAAGCTGGTCAAACATCCCTACGAGCAGGGAATTAAAGCGCAGGCGGGGATTGAATTCTAAATGTCGTTGCGAGGAGGGCGTTAGCCCGACGAAGCAACCTCCTCGTTATGCGGGGATTGCTTTGGGCGAAAGAGCGTCGCCCTCGCAACACTTGCACCGACGCGCAAGTGCGGTGTGACGTAATCAATTGGAGAACAACATGAAACTCGAAGAAATCATCAACCAAATTCACCCCCTCGACCAAGCCGCCATGCAATCAGCGCAGGCAAGGCAAAATGTGTTGACCAAGCCGCAGGGCAGCATGGGACGTTTGGAAGAGCTTTCGATTCAACTGGCGGGGATTCAGCGCAAGCCGCTTCCCGCAATCAAAGACAAGGTCATTGTCACGATGGCGGGCGACCACGGAGTCGTCGCCGAGGGCGTGAGCGCCTTTCCGCAGGAGGTCACGCCGCAGATGGTGATGAACTTCCTCATGGGTGGCGCAGCGATCAACGTACTGGCACGTCACATCGGCGCGCGCGTGGTCATTGTGGACATGGGCGTGGCAAGCGACTTCGAGCCGCACCCGTCGCTCATCGTCAAGAAGGTCGCCAAAGGCACGGCGAACATGGCGAAGGGTCCAGCCATGACTCGCGCACAGGCGGAGCAAGCCATTCTCGCGGGTGTGGAAGTCGTCGAAGCGGAAATCAAACGCGGGCTGGACATCGTCGGCACGGGCGACATGGGCATCGGCAACACCACGCCGTCCGCCGCCATCGCCACCGCGCTGACGGGTGAGTCACCAGCCAAGATCGCAGGTCGCGGCACGGGCGTGGACGATGAAGGTCTCAAGCGCAAGGTCAGCGCCGTCGAACGCGCGCTCGCCGTCAACCAGCCGAATCCCAAAGATGGCTTGGACGTCCTCGCCAAAGTCGGTGGCTTCGAGATCGGCGGGTTGGCTGGCGTCATCCTCGGCGCGGCAGCCAACGGCAAGCCCGTGATGGTGGACGGCTTCATCTCCACCGCCGCCGCGATGATCGCCGTCGCCGTCGCTCCCGCCGTGCGCCCCTACCTCATCTCGGCGCACCGCTCGAAGGAAGTCGGTCACGGCATCATGCTCGACTGGCTGCAACTCAAGCCGCTCTTCGATCTCGATATGCGTCTCGGCGAAGGCACGGGCGCGGCGCTGGGTATGTCGATGGCGGAAGCCGCCTGCAAGGTGCTGGCTGAAATGGCAACCTTCGGCGAAGCGGGCGTGAGCGATAAGGAATAGTTTCTTAAACACAAAGGACACGAAGTGCTCGAAGGAAAACCTTTGTGACCGTCGTGTCCTTCGTGTTTGAATCTTTTGGATTGCCATGCGAAATTTGAGAATTGCCTTTGGCTTGATGACCACCCTCCCGTTCCGCCTGCCCGACGATTGGCAAACAGGCGATAGCGGACGCGCGTCGGTCTGGTATCCGTTCGTGGGATTAGTCATCGGCGGATTGACTCTACTCGGCTGGATGGGCGCGTCGCGCCTCTTCTCCCCGCCCGTAGCTGGGATTCTGACCCTCATCCTTTGGGTTACGCTGACAGGTGGTCTGCACCTCGACGGCCTCGCCGACTGCTGTGACGGTCTGCTGGCAAGCACCTCAATTGAGCGCCGCCTCGAAATCATGAAAGACCCGCGCCTCGGCACCTTCGGCGGATTCGGTCTGGTCTTGACTCTGCTCCTCAAAGCCGCCATACTTTCTTCGCTCACTTCCCAATCTGCTTTTGGAATTTTGCTTGCCGCCAGCCTCGCCCGCTGGTGTATTTTGCCCGCTGGCTTGCTCCCACAAGCACGTCCCTCTGGCATGGGCGCGGACTTCAAAGCAGGCTTCCGCAACTGGTTCATTGCTGCTGGCGCAGTCATTCCCCTTGCTCTCTCCATCTTCCTCGGCACTCGCGGAATCATTTCCATAATTTCTGGCTTGCTTGCCGCCGCCCTCGTCCTGCGCCTGGCAAAGTCCCGCATCCACGGCGTCACAGGCGATGTCTTCGGCATGACGGTGGAAGTTGTTGAAGTCGTTTCGCTGTTGGCTTTTGTGGGTAAATGGTAAATAGTAATTAATCCAAGTTGCTACCTACCACAGGAAATTGAGGCTGCAAGCCAGTACAAGTAGAGCGACCTTGATTTCAAAACCTCTGGCAGTGACCGCATGAATGGACTTTGGCAATAAACGTTCAATCAAACTTCCAGTCGT
>JAUQXA010000003.1 GCA_030834895.1 Anaerolineales bacterium | reverse complement strand
AAGATGGTTTTTGCAGGTAGTACAGGTGTGAAGGTCAGGTTGAGAGTCAGTTGCATCTCAGCCTCCCTCGAAACCAAGACCGCGTTCCTTGAGGCTTACCCACTTGTTTTGTCCGATGACAAGATGGTCGAGCAGGGTGATATCCAATAATTTACCGGCCTGCACCATTGCGCGTGTCACGGCAACATCATCGGGGCTGGGAGTTGGGTCACCCGACGGATGGTTGTGGCAAACCACAATGGCGGAAGCCATGCGCCCCACAGCCGGTTGAAAGACTTCACCGACCCGTACTTGTGAGGAACTAACCGAACCTTGATAGACCTCGATGTTATCCAGCACACGGTTACGGCGATCCAACAACAGCACACGCAGGTGTTCCTTTTCGAGCAATGCCATTTCGGATTGCACCAGCGCAGCCGCATCCGCCGGTGAGTTAATGCTGGGACGCTCCTCCGCAGGCAGGCTCAAACGCAGTCCGAGATTCAAGGCTGCCTTGATGCGCACGGCGGTCGCCTGATTGATGCCCTTGACCTTGGCGAGTTCGGCAGGATGGGCCTGATACAAACGGCGAATGTCGTTGTTGAAATGTGTCATCAATTCCTGCGCGATCTCAATCTGCTTTGCTCCGCCGACAACCGCCGCCATGAGTTCCGTGAGATTGCAGGCGGTGGCGTTTTGAGTCACACGATAGGCAGGTTGCTCACGCAGGGGCATGCTTTTGAGTTTGGGCTGTGCGTATGCAGTGGTTATTTGAAGAAGAGTGTTCATAGTTCTCCTTGGAAAATAAAGACGGCATCGCGCGAGTGGCGCAATGCCGTCTTCGTAATCAATTATTTTGTCCGTTACGCCATTGCCAGTTCAGGCAGGCTGATTGCGATGGCTTCGTCCTCCGGGAAGGGGTCTTTGTGTCCCTCCGCCAGCATCGGCATGATGACTGCCGTAAAGTTTCCTGCCTCGATCAGGATCGGTTTTGTGCCATCCGTGATCCGCATGAGGAGTTCTCCCCTGCAAGCCTCCGCCGCGCGTTTCAAAAAGGTGGCGGACAACCAGGCCTGTGCATCCTCGCCGCTGGCGGTACCATCCAGGATGTTGCGACCCTGCCCGGTCTCGGTCTCTGCAGAGGCGATCTTGGCAACACCGTTCACAGCCTTGATGAAGGTGCTTTGCGTGCCCATCGCGTTTACCATGCGGATGGACTGCATCAGGCTGGGCTGCTGAACATGGATGGTTGCAATGGCATTCTTTCGCGCCTCATCGAGCAGGGTCATGATCTGCGCCGATGGGAAGTTCCCATCAGCGGTGACGGTTGCGAGGGTCAGGTCTTTGGAAACTTCTGAATTTGCGATGTGGAAGATATAACGATTGGATCCCGAAGTCCCAATGCGGACTGTATCGCGATCTTCCACCAGGGTGGACAACAGCCGGGCGAAACTCAATGGCAGCGAGACGGAGGTTTGTTCCGCCGGTCCCTCGATGCATTCGCGTACATGACCTGCTGAATATCCATCTGCGGTTTGCGCTGTCAGCGTTTCTGCATCCAGGGTCAGATGCAGAACTTGCAACACTGCGCGCGAGTCATCCGTGGAGGCAAAGGGCAGGACACGCGCCAGACTTCGGAAGATGTTCCCTGAAAGGGTGGCGATGTTTTGAATGCTCTCCACGCCAATGATCGGTAAAGGCTCATCCACGATCCGCAGGGTAGTGCGATTGGATGCGCCCTGGATGATCAATGCATTCTGTTCCACAGTCAATTTGATTTCACCGGACAGAGTCTCGACCACGGCTTTCAAGGTTGCAGCATCCACACATATCGATAGGTCTTCACTGCAATCCACATTCACGCTGGAACGTGCGGCGGTTTCGCCGTTGAAACAGGACAGGTGCAGGATGCCGTCTGTATTGACATCCAATCGCACCAGGGAAAAGGCAGCCATCAGGGCGCTCTTTGTGCTGGCGCGTGTGACCGCGTTCAGTGCGGCATTCAATAGGTCTTGTTGAAGGGTGATCATTTATCATCTCCTAAAAATTGAGTGGAAGTCCTGATGGATTTCCACTCGTGATTTGGGTTACTACGGAATATCATCTTCCGCTGGATCAAGTTGTGCCACGGATGGTTCATTGCCGTTCTTGCTGTCCAGAAAATGGATCTCGTATATCTTGAGTTCATAATCTGCTGCCGCAGTTCCATCTTGTCGGGTCCAAATGCGTGGACGACCAGTGTTTTTGTCCGGAGTCAATTTGCCTTCGATCAACACCTTGCTGCCTTTTTTCAAATACTGGTTGCAGACCTCGCCCAGCTTGCCCCAGGCGGCACAGCGAAACCAGGTGGTGATCTTGACCGTCTCGCCCTTTTCGTTGGTGTATTGGTCATTTGTGGCAACGTTGAAGGTGGTCACTGGCGTGCCAGCCGGGGTGTAGCGCATTTCGGGATCACCACCGAGGTGTCCGACGAACACGGTTTTGTTGTATTGTTTTGACATGAGAGTCTCTTTGTTTTGAATGTGTAGCAAAAATTACCGACCAATGTTTCGCAGGCGCTGATCCACTTCGTATTCGCCGCTGACGATATAGCGAATGAGTTCGATCACGAACCAGATCGCCCAGCCAAATACGAGGATGGCGGACAGAATGGCAATGAGAGTTAACGCTGACATGATTTGTTCT
>JAUQXA010000050.1 GCA_030834895.1 Anaerolineales bacterium | reverse complement strand
GATTGTCGAGACCGATTCGGAGATCAGGCTTGAAATCATCATGGATCCTTCTCTGCCGACGTCGCTCTATAATGTTCCGTTGACGATCAGAAGTACGGTGCCAGTTTCCTGGGGACAGGTCATTGTCCAACAGGGAGGCGCGGTTCAAACCCTCACGCCGGTGATGGAAGGGGGGGAGAAGGTGGTCTATTATGATGCCCTGCCTAATGGCGGGGATATTCTCCTTTTGGACAGACCCTATCCTGTGCCAGCGCTGACGAGCCTGAATCCTGCTTCGGTCTTTGTTGGTGGACCATCTTTCAATTTAACTGTCATTGGCAACAACTTTGTTACTGGCTCTGTTGTGCGTTGGAATGATTCGGATCGTGCCACAACCTATGTCAGTTCTACACAGCTGACGGCCTTCATCCCTGCATCGGATATCGCGTCAATTGGAACGGCAAATGTGGGAGTGTTTAATCCCTCTCCCGGCGGAGGCACTTCCAATCAATTGCGAATTTCCATAGTGGCCAAACCAATAACCGTCACAGTAAATTCGGGACAATCCAAAGCCTATGGTGACGCCGATCCTGTGTTCACTTTTACATCATCGGATCCCGCTGTGAGATTTGCGGGCGCATTAAGTCGTGCTCCCGGAGAGAGCATTGGTAATTATGCTATTGGTCAAGGGAGCTTGGCGGTTGTGGGGAATAATTACATAATCGCATCCTTTGTCCCGGCGAATTTTGCCATTAACAAGAGAGCGGCATCGGTCACGCCCAATGCGGCAAGCAAGGTATTTGGCGAGGTGGACCCGTCATTGACAGGTACCCTCTCTGGATTTTTGCCAGCGGATAATGTCACCGCAACATATAGCCGTGTTGCTGGCGAGACGGTTGCCGGCAGTCCCTACGCGATTAGTGCAGCACTGGACCCAATGAGTGTGCTGGATAATTATAATATCGCCTACAATACCGCTGATTTTACAATTACCCCTATCATAGCAACAGTCGCCTTGAGCGATTTGAATCATTTATATGACGGTACAGGAAAATATGCGACAGCCACAACCGACCCGCCTGGATTATCGGTTGACCTTACATACGATGGTTCTTCAACGGCGCCGAGGAGAGCAGGGAGTTATGTAGTGTTGGCAACTGTCAATACTCCGAACTATGCAGGTGTTGCGAGCGATGTGCTGGTTATCGACAAGGTTATCGTGGAGCCGGACATCGTGGTGAAGAACAAAACATATGATGGAACGACCGAGGCGACTATAGATACTCGCGGTCTCGGTGGCGTGGTCGGCACAGACGTTGTGAACCTTTCCGGCGGTATTGCAGTCTTCGTTGATAAAAAGGTTGGCGCCGGTAAACAGGTCACAGCCACCGGACTTACACTTTCCGGAGTGGATGCAGACAATTACCGGCTTTCAACCACCTCCGCCAACACCACTGCGGATATTGAACCCCGCACCCTGATCGTGGCAGCCACGGGTGTGGACAAAGTTTATGATGGAACGACTACGACGGCTGTAACGCTTACCGATGACCGGGTCAGTGGCGACGATGTGACAACAAGTTACCGCACAGCCTTGTTTTTGGATCCGAATGTCGGCTTGGATAAAACAATCAATGTGAGTGGCATTGGCATTACCGGTGGTGTGGATGCCGGCAACTATGTTCTCGGGAATACCACTACAACCGCAACTGCAGACATTACCATCGCCGGACAAACGATAACGGTGACAATTCATGCGCCAATCACGGCCTCCGAACGATCGAATTTTAAAGTTGCGGCAACGGCAGACTCCGGTTTACCGGTTTCGATTACGACGGCAGGGGTTTGCACCGGGCAGGGGGATGGCAAGGCAACTGTCACGATGACGAGCGGGTTTGGCGTATGCAACGTTTTCTATAATCAGGCGGGCAATATGAACTATAGTGACGCCGCCATGGTTCAGGAGGATGTAAAAGCAACCCAAAGACCGGGCATTCCCAGCGCAGACAGGATCACATTTGATATTGGGTTCAGTGGAAGTTTCACGGTAACTACGACAGGCAACCCCGCCACACCCATGTTAATTTCTGTCAGTGGTAAATTGCCGCCCGGTGTGGACTTTGTCGATAATGGGGATGGCACTGCCACCTTGAGCGGCATTCCGACAGTTGCGGGGACTTATCGATTAGCCATCACCGCCGACAATGGTGTCCCGCCCAATGCCAAACAGGATTTCACGCTGACAGTGAGGAATGGTCCAGTGATTGGTGCAATTGGTTCCATACCCGATACCGGCAGTGGCGGTATTCTTGAGAGCGAAGCCATTCTTGACACGCTTGGTATCAGGCAAATCATGGTAGAGTTCACCCAGGATGTGAACGACCCACCTTTGGATACGGATCCGAAAGATGTTACCAACCGAGATAACTACATCCTCGTGCTTGGGAGTTCGACGGGCGTCTTTCATACTGGTAGTTGCAAGGAAGGAGTTGTCGCACCGGATGTACCCATTGCAATTGATGGTGTCACCTATAGCAATGGCGATGGCTCTGGACCGTTCATTGCGACTCTTGATATCAATGGCGGACTTCCGCTCAATGCCACCGGTTACTATCGCTTGTTTGTTTGTGGAACAACATCCATTGTCGATGCAGTGAATGTCGGTCTTGATCTGGCAGGTGACGGGGTGAACCCAGGCACGGATTTCTTCCGCAACTTCCGTATTGAATCACGTGTCATCAGTACTGATGATGGTAAGGATGCCAAAGAGGTGGATAAGGATAACCTGAATATTCCGGTGACTGGCTTTGCGCCGGGACATAGCACGCCGTTGCCGGTTCAACCTGCGGACAAAGCATACAAGTCGCTGGGTGAACTACGAATTGAGATTCCGACCTTGGGCATCAATTTTCCAATTGTCGGTGTGGCGCTCAACCAAAACAACTGGGACTTGAGTTGGCTAAAAGACAGTGTGGCGTACCTGGAAGGCTCTGCCTATCCAACCCTGCCGGGCAACACGGTGTTGACCGCGCATGTGACGGATGCGTATAACAACCTTGGACCATTTTCCGACATCAAAGGGATGCAGATGGGACAGAAGATATACATCCATGCCAATGGACTGGTGTATGTATATCAGGTTCAGGTGAATAGAAAGGTCCTGCCATCCAATATTTATGCTGTCTTTGCTCACGAAGATTACGATTGGGTCACTCTTGTAACCTGCGAAGATTACAATGCCACGACTGACTCTTATCAATACAGGCGCATGGTGCGCGCGGTTTTGGTTAGTATTATCCCCGAAAAATAGCGTCTTTTTCTAAACACTCCAGCTGCTTTATTTCAATGCCACAGCCTTGTCCGTTTTCTCCTAAGGGAATTACTAACCTGGGAATTTTTAAACGTTGCAGATTTATCTACCTTCAAATGGTGATGGGAGGCCTTGAACTTTACCTAACCTGAAAATCAGAAAAGAGAACGGACAGGAAGCAGACAAGCATTGAAAGTAGAAAAGTGCAAGGAAGGCGGAACGGATCAAATCAGGCGGGGAAAGATCGAGTTTGAGCCTCAAGAAAACAAACAAACCCGAATAAAGTTTTTGTTTGCGACTATTCTCAGGGAAGACTGTTTCCGGTAAAGCCTTCTTTCCAAAACCCGATCAGGTTGACCAATATCCTGCCCATATAGAAAACCTTGTTGAGTATCCGATCTCTCCTTTGGAGACGGTCAAAGCAACCACTTTTTCTTCCTGGTTTGTAGTTCCCGTCTTCCTTGCCTGTCATTTCTCGTGCAATATCACTCAATCGAGGTGAACGCGCTTTCAAGAGATTGGTGGCCGTCTCTTTTTCATCAAACAGGGACTTTACAAACTGTACAAGATGGGCAAACTTATTCATGGAGACCTCCATCCTGGTTTGGGTCTCTAAGCCCGCATTCCAGGATGGAAGGTTTTCTTCCTTTTTGTTCGATCTCTTGGCCGAAGATCGGCTTATATGCATTGCAATTTTTTGTCAATATGACCCTTGTCTCTTTATATTTATTTATTTTTGGTGTATGCTTATACATAAACCAACACATGAAAAGGAGAGAAAATCATGAAGTCACAATATCGTCCGTTGTTTGCTTTTGCTGCCTTGATGTTATTTGTGAGTTTGGCATGTTATGGAGGTGGTACGCCTACTCCCGCACAACCACCTGCTACCGATGCGCCGCCTGCCACCGAAGCGCCGACACAACCCCAGGTGGAGGAGCCTTCCCCCGTCCCGACTGAGCCACCCGTTCAGGAATCGTCTGCTGAACAATTCTTTACCGAGGAATTCGATAACGACATTTCGAACTGGTCAAGGCTCAATGTCACCGGATCAAAGGATACCAATGTAGATGGGCTGGAACTCGAAGTCAAGGACAGCCGCCTGGTCTTTGATTTCAGCACCAAGCAACTTTATACCTACCTGTTCTATGACCCGTTTGAATATGAGAATGTGTCCCTGGAGGTCAACGCCGAGAATCGCGGAATGAATGATAACAGTATCAGCTTGATTTGCCGCTATAGCGAGGATGATGGCTGGTATGAATTTAACGTTGCCAATAGCGGTCTTTATAATATCCTGTATGGCTTCTATCAGGCCGACGGCAATATCGGTTATTCCAGGATTGCGGATGGCGGATCGAACAAGATCAAATCTGGCAAGGAAGTGAATACTTATAAAATCACATGCAATGACCGCAAACTTGCCCTTTATATCAACGGCACCGAGACCCGTGTTATAGAGGATAATCAACATGTGCTGCGTAAAGGCAAGATTGGCATTTCTGTTTCATCCTTCAATCAACTCCCTGTCAAGGTGGAATTCGACTGGGTGAAGATCAGCGAGCCGTAACTGCTCTCAATTGAAAAAGAGGCTGGAGAAATCCAGTCTCTTTTTTTTGTTACTTTTATGATGACCGTCTATTGAAATCCCAGATAAATTGTATCTCTTTTGTATTGATTTTTGTATGACCCAATGATACCAATTAAGTCGCTTCATGATGTGTAATATGGGTATTAAATCAATGGAATAAAATGGAGAAAATATCATGAAGTCACAGTATCGTATGTTGTTTGCTTTTATTGGTTTGTTGTTGGTAGTGGGACTGGCGTGTGGCGCTCCCACCCCAACTCCCACACAATCGCCCGCCACCGAGGCGCCGCCTCTTATAAAGCCCACTGAACAGCCACAGTCGGAGGAACCTTCCCCCGTCCCGACTGAGCCACCCGTCGAACAGTCCTCCGCCCAGGATTTCTTTACTGAGGAGTTTGACGGCGACATCAGCAACTGGACCTATTTCACGACCAAGAATGATTCGAATGCGAATGATAGTGGAGTTGCACCCACTGCCGACAATGGCTATCTTACATTCAATCTTGGCAAAAACCTGAATGTTTATGCCATGTATGACCCTTTCACTTATTCAAATGTTCGATTGGACGTGCGCGCTGATAATCGCGGCACAAACAACAATAACATCAATCTGGTCTGCCGTTATTCCGATGAAGGATGGTATGAGATTGCCATTGCCAATAATGGTTTGTACTGGCTGTGGGCCTTCGACGCGAAAAAGGGCTATGTCAAGTTGGCGGATGGCGGATCGAACAAGATCAAATCAGGCAAGGAAATCAATGATTACACGTTCATTTGTAGCGGCCGCAACTTAAGCCTCCAAATTAATGGCTTTGATACTGTCAGTTATACCGATAATCAATATGCTTTTCGTGAAGGACAAATTGGCGTTGGCGCTTCATCCTTTAGGGATGTCCCGGTCAAGGTGGAATTTGACTGGGTGAAGATCAGCGAGCCGTAAAAGCGAGTCGACAGGTTAGCGAATCAGCGAGTTGGCATCTTGCCAACTCGCTGATTTTTTTGAATCGCCAAATCAAATATGCTACAATAATTTTATGCTTGACCTTCGTCCTTCTCCAATTGCGGGTACATGGTACGACGGCAATCCGAAAAGACTCGCCGCCAGCGTGGACGAATGCCTAAATGCCGCTCAACTCCCTGAAATCAAGGGAAGAGTTATCGCCGTCATTGCTCCTCATGCGGGACATGTCTACTCGGGCGGAGTTGCCGCCCACGCTTTCGCCGCAGTTCGTGACCTCGCCCCTGATTTGGTTGCTGTCCTCTCGCCATTTCACAATTTTGCACAATATCCGTTGATCACGACCAAACATCAGGCGTACTCCACCCCGCTGGGAAACATCGAAGTGGATCAGTCCGCACTTGCCGAGTTGCAATCCCGCCTCAAAATCCCGCTTATGGCGATTGCCCAAGACAGGGAACACTCGCTCGAAATTGAACTCCCGTTTTTGCAACGTGCACTTAAAAATGAATTCAAACTCCTGCCGCTGATGGTTCGCGCCCAAGAAATGGATGTGGCTCAACAACTGGGTCATGCCCTCGCGCAGGTTCTCAAAAATAAAAACTCCCTCCTCGTCGCCTCCACCGACCTTTCGCATTTTTATGACCAGCGCACTGCGGGCATCCTTGATTCAGAAATGCTCAAGTGTTTTGAATCCTTCGATCCCGAATCCATTTTCCAAGCTGAACGCACGGGCAAAGGCTTCGCCTGCGGACATGCCGCTGTCGCCGCCATGCAGTGGGCGGCGCGAGACCTCGGCGCAGACAAGGTTCAAATTTTGAAATACGCTACTTCGGGCGACGTCACAGGGGATCATTCTTCCGTTGTCGGTTATGGTGCGGCGGTGGTATTAAAGACGTAGCGCAATTTCATCTCAAACCAAAAAGGTGACGGCCCTGCTACCAAAGCACCGTCACCTTTTTACTTCTCACTTTTTACTCTTTACTTCCCACTTTCCCACTTCTCCACAGCCTCACGGAAAGCCTTCTTCAATCCTTCATCGGGGATTTCATCCACGCTGGCATACATCTTGCCATTGACCCAGATTTCCAGCGAACCATCCCTGGCTGAACCAAAGTCGATCTCGAATTTATTGAACGGGTCACTGTCCAGTTTGGCGCGCAGGATATCCTCGATTTGCTCCGCAAATGGCGAAGCGATTCTTTCTCCTTCATCGTGGTCGTAGAGCGTCACGCCTTCGTCGTCGGCGCGTGTCGCAGCCATCGTCTCCTGCGGCGGCGTGGACTTCATCCACTCGGGTTTGTCCTCCGTCTTGCCCGTCAGTTGCACCTCGTTCGATTTCATGAATACTAGCGCAAGCACTCCCACCAAAACCAAAACCACAACCACACCCAGAATCAATGTCGTAATTGCCATATCAGCCTCCGTTTTCGACTATCGCCATTATAATCGCCTCATGTTCGCCCGTGTTGCCGTTAACGTTTCTGTAATCTCAGACCTCTTCGATTATGAAGTTCCCGCCGAACTTGCCACGCAGATTCAGGCGGGATGTTTGGTTACCGTGCCTTTTGGCAATCAAACCGTTCAGGGAGTCATCATTGAGTTGCTTGATTCTCCCGCCGTGGAGAATCCCAAACCGATCCTTGACCTGCTTGACCCAGCTCCTGTTTTGACTCCGCCCCAGCTTGGCCTTGCCATTCGTCTGGCTGAATCCACGCTGAATCCTTTGGCGTCCATCGTCAGCCTCATGCTGCCCACGGGGTTGAGCCAACAGGCGGATGTTCTGTACCAGACGATAGACCACGGACCGCAAACCATGGAAGACAGTCCATCGTCCATCGTCCATCGTCTTCTTAAATTATTACATGAGCGTGGTGCATTACGTGGACGACAAATTGACTCACACTTTGCCAAAGTAGACTGGCGTAAGACGGCGGCAATGCTGGTCAAAAAAGGCGTGCTTTCCTCGAAGCACGTTTTACCCGCCCCGCGTGTGCGACCTAAATACCTGCGCGTCGCCCAACTCTCCGTCCCTCCCGAAGAAGCCGAAGCAGCGATGGACTCCCTCGGCACAAAGCAGACTCTGGCGCGACGTCAAGCCGCGTTGCGCTTTCTCATCCAGCAGCCTGATGCCATTAACCTGTCATGGGTCTATGCCGAGACGGGCTGTAAACTCGCCGACCTGCAGGAACTCGAAGAGCGCGACTTGATCCGCTTGTTCGAGAACGAAATCTTCCGCGACCCGTTGGGGAAATTAGAGAATAGTCAAATAGAAAATAGAGGACTAGAGAATAGTATTAACCTCACCCCCGAACAAGAATCGGCTCTGGCGCAAATCAACAACTCTATAACTAGTCATCTAATCTCTAATCATCTAGTCTCTAATCTCCAATTTCTTTTATACGGCATTACTGGTTCCGGCAAAACCGAAATTTACCTCCGCGCCGCCGAAGAGACGATCAAACGCGGCAGGCAGGTCATCATCCTTGTGCCAGAAATTGCGCTGACCCCGCAAGCCGTGCGGCGGTTTCTTTCGCGCTTTCCTGGTCAGGTGGGACTGGTTCACTCGAAACTCTCGGAAGGGGAGCGATATGATACCTGGCGGCGGGCGAGATCAGGAAAACTCAAGGTCATCATCGGCGCGCGCTCGGCGTTGTTTACTCCATTGCCAAACGTCGGCTTGATCGTCGTGGACGAGTGTCACGACTCGTCATTTTATCAATCCGACCCGCCGCATTATTACGCTGTCACTGCCGCGCAGGAGTATGCCCGTCTGTGTGGAGCGGTCTGTGTGCTGGGTTCCGCCACACCAACCATTGAACAAAGATTCCAAGCTGAGAACGGGCAACTGGCCAAACTGGAGTTGCCGCGCCGCATCGTCGAAACGGGTCTGCCGCCTGTTCAAGTGGTGGATATGCGCGAGGAACTCAAAAACGGCAATCGCGGAATCTTTTCGCGTGTGCTGGTTGAGTCTCTCGCGGAGACCATCTCACGCGGCGAGCAAGCCATCCTCTTCCTCAACCGACGCGGCACCGCCACCTATATCTTTTGCCGTGACTGCGGGCATGTGTTGAAATGTCCCAACTGCGAAACACCGCTGACATTGCATGCCGATGAAAAAGACAAGTTGCTCTGTCATCACTGCAACTACACCCGGAAGATGCCGCAGACCTGTCCCTCTTGTGGTGGAAAGAATATCCGTGCCTATGGGCTGGGCAGTGAAAAGGTGGAAGCGAATGTGCAAGCCATGTATCCCAATGTCCGCACTTTGCGCTGGGACTGGGATACCACCCGCCAGAAGGACGCGCACGAAATCATCCTGACGCATTTTTCTAATCATCAAGCCGATGTGCTGATCGGGACACAGATGCTTGCCAAAGGGCTGGACTTGCCTTTGGTGACTCTCGTCGGCATTGTGCTTGCGGACGTGGGGTTGAATTTGCCCGACCCGTTTGCCAGCGAGCGAGTCTTCCAAACGCTGACGCAAGTGGCGGGGCGTGCAGGACGGTCAGCACTGGGCGGCAGGGTAATTTTGCAAACCTTCATGCCCGAACATTACGCCATTCAATTTGCGTCGCAGCATGACGTGAACGGCTTCTACGAACGCGAGTTGGAGTATCGCCGTCAGTTGGGGTATCCGCCCTATGCGAGGCTCGTGCGGCTGGAATATCGTCACGCTGACCCGCTCAAGGCGGAGGAAGAGTCACAGAAAATAGCGACCAGATTGCGGGAGAGAATCGTGGCGGAGAAGCGTCATCAGACTGAGTTGATTGGTCCTGTCCCATCTTTCTTTTCCAAAGTGGACGGCATCCACCGCTGGCAAATCATCGTGCGCGGACCCGATCCCGTTTCGCTCCTGCGCGATGTCAAATTGCGTGATTGGCGGATTGAAGTTGACCCGATAAGTTTGCTATAATCTGAACGTCCCGAAGGTATCTTCAACCTTCGGGACGGTGTGTAATCCTTCACAAGGAGTGTGAACCATGCAAAGTTTTTCGCGCGGCTGGTCTTTTCTCAAGCAAGCCTGGGAAATGGCGTTCAAAGATAAGGATTTGCTCAAGCCTTCGATTTATGCGCTTGTGACTGGCATGATCGTTTCGGGCATCGGGATCATCCCGTTGGGGATTGGGTACTATCTTATCGGCGGCAACACGGTCGGTAATTTTGTGATGTTCATCATGGGCGGACTTCTAGTCTTTGTTCAGTTCGTGGTGACGTATGTTTTTTCCGCGATGACGGTTTATCTGATTTACGGCTACCTTGCCGAAGGCGACGGCAGAATGGACAAGGCATGGGCGATCGTCCGCCGCGACTTTTTCGACATTTTAACTTTGGCGGCGGCTTCGACGGTGGTGAACATGCTCAAGAGCGCAGCGCAGCGCAACCGCAAAAACAGCATGGTTGCCAATCTGGCGCGTTCGGCGACCAGCCTGCTCGAAACCCTGTGGACGGAAGCTTCGTACCTTGTCCTGCCCGCAATGATCATCGATGACCTGAATCTCAAAGATGGGATGCAGCGTGTCTGGAACATCACAAAGGAGAATCTTTTGCTGATTGGAATCAGCACGGTGGGGGTGCGCTTTGTGACAGGTTTGATCAGTTTTATCTTTGGCGTGATTGGCTTTGGCATTGCCTTTGCCGTCGGTGGCGGTTTAGCCTATCTCTCTGGTGGTGCGGCGGCAATTTCGATCGTCGGGATCGTAATCGGTGCGTTAATCTTCTTTGCGTTCGTGATGGTGGCGAGCGTGTTCAGTTCCTACACAAATACCGCTTATCATACCTGCCTGTATATCTGGGCGAGTCAAGTTGAAACCGCGCGGGCGCAAGGCAGTTCCGTGCCTGTTGCGGCTCCCGCTCCACTGGCTGCGGCGCTGGCGTAAATATCCATGCAACCCGAACCTCGACGCGAAATGATTACCTGGCAGGAAGTGGACAAGTTGATCGACTACCTGCTGCCCCAGTTCAAGCGTGAATTCACCGCCATGGTGATGATCACCCGTGGAGGCATCATCCCCGGCGGATTGCTGGCGGAGGCGATGAACATCACCCATATCCTGACCGCCGCTGTGGATTTCCCAGCCCAGTCCAAGACGGAAAAGTCCAGCCTGATGGTTTGGCCAGAGTTTATCCAGTTCCCTGCCGACGATAAACTGCGCGGACGCCCAACCCTGATCGTTGACGATGTTTGGGGTTCAGGACGGACAATCACTGCCGTCAAGAATCGTGTCTCCGCAGCGGGCGGATTCCCTGAGACCTGCGTGCTCCACTTCAATCCTTATCGTAACTTGTTTGGTCACGTGCGCCCTGATTATTATGCCGCCGTGACCGACGCCCGTATCGTCTACCCGTGGGAAATCAACCGCGGAACAGACCAGGTTTTACTCGGAGAAATTTAGAAGCTTGAACCTCATTTTATGAAACCAATTGAAACTACCGTACAGGAACGACTCGATACATTACGCAGCAACGAATATTTCGACGATCTCCCCGAAACCATGCTGCTGGAAATTGCAGCGCACATGTATTTACGCGAGTATCCACGTGGTGAGGTGCTATTTTGGGAAGGCGACCCCTGTGAAGGCCTGAATATTATCAGGCAGGGGAGCGCAAAAATATTCCGTCTCTCGCCCCAGGGACGGCAATACATTGTGCGCATCTTGCAGGAAGGAGACACCTTCGCTGAAGTCCCTGCTTTTGATGGAGCGCCGAATCCTGCTAATGTCGAAGCGTTGGAGGATTGTTCCGTGTGGGTGATCGAAGCCGAAATGTTGCGCGGGCTGATTTTGTCCCAGCCGCAATTTTCCCAAAAGGTGCTGGCAAACTTTGGGCGGATGTTGCGCGGCATGGTGTACAAAGTCAGCGAGATGGCCTTCTACCAGGTGACGCATCGCTTGGCGCGGTTGATCGGTGAAATGGTTGAGGAAAAGTCCATGCCTCACTGGACGCAGGAACAGCTCGCGGCACGGCTGGGGACGGTGCGCGAAGTAGTCTCGCGTTCACTGAAGGAATTGGAGAGAAGCGGCGCGATCAAGGTCGAAGACCGTCGGATTCGAGTCGTGGATAGCGAGATCTTCCGTCAGTGGTCACAGCCAAGTAACTGACGCAGATATACAGTTTTTGAAACAGGTCTCGGAAATCTTTTCTTGAAACTTCCGAGACCTGTTTTTCATTTCAATCTACTCCAATTCCCTGTCCGCCCTGGCGAGGATTTCGTCCAGTTGACCCACTACCGCGTCGGGCAGGGGGTCTTCAAGTGGGGCGGCGAGAATTTCCTCCACCTTTTTGCGCGCGTTTGAGTACATGGAGGGCTTGCCAAGCTGCGTCCACTGGTCGAGGGTGTGACGGTCGAGCAGTTTGGCGTATTGGACTTCAGTGCCACGCGCAAACTTGCGTGTGGACTTGCGCGAGAGGAAGTTGCCGCCGGGACCGATATCAACAATATCGTTCGTCAATACTTTTTCAGGGCTGGAATCCACGCCTTGGAAGATGCGCTCACAGAAATGAGCGATCTCGTTATCTACTACGATCTGTTCGAGGACGAGCAACTGGTCGCCTTCGATCTCGCCGAAACCGATGAGAATTTCCGAGCCGACCAACACAGGCGGCAGGGTGGAGATGATCTTTTCGAGGACAGCCTCTGCCCCGGGCTGGCGCGCATCCGCTGTACAACCGGCGGAACAGGCGGGAAGGTTGTAGAAGCGCCCCATCTCTACCAGCGCAGCAGACATCAATCCCATCTCCGGCGTGCCCGCCGTGTAGGCTCCGTTGCGCATGTCGGTAGTGCCGGTGGCGCTGCTGTAGATCATCGGGCGACCGGGATGTGCAACCTGATAGGCGATGATCGAGGACAACGCCTCGGCGTTGGCAATGCAGATATTGCCGAACAAACTGGCAGGACCGGTCATGCCGGGCACGGGCATGGGAAGCATCATGATGGGCAGGTCGAGACTGCCCAACTCGAAGTACGCATCCATCATGGGGCCGTCGTGCATCAGCGGCGAGACGGGACAATAAATCAGCGAATAGGCATGACTGGTGCGGAGTGCGTCCTCGCCACCCATGACGGCGCTCAAGATTTCAGCGAGGTAGGGAGCCTGCTCGACGGTGTGCAGTTCGTGGTTGGCATGTTTCGAGGAATATTTTGTCAGGCAGTACCACTCGTGCAGGGGACGGGTGTGTGCAGGCTTGTCTTCGGCAGAGACAGGAGCCCAGGTCATGATGCCCATGTCCATGGCTTGAAAAACGCGCAGACCGTTTTCGTTGTCTTTGGCCGTGCCGTAGCGATGTTCCCCCGTGTAGAAATCCTGGGCAAAGGCGGCGGTGCCATCCAGCGCGTAGCGCGAGACCGACGAAGGCATGGGGTAATCGAACTTCGGGTTGCGCGCGCCGAGCGTGAATGACTTGGGGCAGGTCTTCAGCGCCTGCTCCACCAGTGCGGGCGGAATGTAGGCGATATTCTCATCCCAATCGACTTCCGCCCCATTTTTCTCCAACAACTTCAACGCCTGTTTGCTGTGATAACGGACTCCCGCTTCGTCCAAAATTCGCAGGGTCTCTTTGTGTACTTGTTCTTTTTCCGACTCGGTTAATAACTGGCTACTGAAACGCATAGGTTTTTCCTTTTGGTAATCACTTATCGTGTCACCCTGAGTGGAGCGAAGGGTCACTACTCGTTGAGTTAGAGGTTCTTCGCTTCGCTCAGAACGACATTGGGTAAGGTATGGTAGTTACACAACCTTCACACCCTCGCGGGCGCGCTGCTCGATTTTGTCCAACTCGCGCTCGACGCCTTCGTCGAAGGGAAGCGGCTGGTGGGTCTGGATGATCTTGTGCGCCTGATCCCTCAATTCGTCCACGAAGGTCGGTTTGCCCGGCGCAGACCAGGTCTCGTATGAGTCGCTGGCGTCGTAGTCCGACATGTAAACCTCCTCGCCGTCGCGAAGCGCGTCCAATGTGGAGCGGCGACTCAGGAAGTTGCCTCCATGCCCGACGGCGGCAAGGTCAACTTCGAGCCACTCCTTGACATGGGTGTTGATCCCCGACGAAAGGCGCGAGGAGCGGCGATAGATTTCCACGTCGATCAGCAATTGTTCGAGGCTGAGGAACATCGACCCGCCCAATTGACCGGGACCCACCAGCAGGTCGGGCCATGCGAGCGTGACCATCGACCAGTTCAAGGCGCGCTCGAAGCTGGCGCGGATGCCCGGCACGTAATGTCCCGAACTGCCCGCCGAAGCTTCGACAGGCAAGCCGTAAAGATGAGCCATCTCGGTCACAGCCGCGCCAAGCAGACCATGCTCCACCTCGCTGCCGGTGAAGCGTCCCGTGTACGGGTCCATGATCGAAGGGCAGGGGGCATAGATGACCGGCGTGCCGGGTGCGGCGGCTTGCACCAGACATAACGTGGCAAGCGTCTCGCAGTTGGCAAGTAAAAGCGTGGAGATCAGGCTGGCGGGCGACGTGCCGCCAAACATCGGCATGGGCATGATGGCGGCGGGAATTCCCCAGCCGACGGTTTCAAGGAAGGCGTCGGTGTGTTCGGCCTCGATGACCATCGGCGAGACGGGCGTGATCAAAAACGAAAACGGGTTCAGCTTGCAGACGTTTTCCTTCCCGCCGAAGACCGTCCCCAATATTTCGAGCATCCAGCGCGACTGCTCCACCGTATGCGTGGCATCCTGCAAATGCTTCGAGAAATTACGGGTCATCTGGCGGAAGTAACTGACGAAATCGCCGATGGATTCCTGGGCGAAACCAGGATCAACCATCGCCCAATATACGCCGACCTCGTCGATGGAATCGATCAGGCGGGTGGCGTTCAGCCAGTCCTCGTAACCGGCATTGTGACGCTTGCCCGTCAGATCGTCGATGACATAGGCTGCGCCGCCATCCGCGACCAGCGAACATTGATTTTCATTCAGCGGGAACGACCAGTTCGGTCGCCTGCCGCCGAGGGAGAATTTGTGCGGAGCTTTGCTCAGGCAGTCCTCGACCATGCCGCGCGGAAAGCGGACGATGTGCGTGGTGGGGTTGACATCCGCCCCGGCCTTTTTGAGGATGCTGCGTCCCCGCGCCGTGTCCACGCGCACGCCGATCACTGCAAGTGTCGAGAGCGTGCGATCATGGACTTGTGAAACTTCGTTATCTGATAGAACTCTTAGGTTGGTTTCCATATATTTTCCTGGCTTTCCTGGTTGTCATCCTGAGCAGAGCGAAGGGTCTCTACAACATCGTGGAGATTCTTCGCTCGCCTGCGCAACAATGTATTTGTTGCGGGCGTCGCTCAGAATGACACTAACAAACTTAAACCTTATAGAACTCACTTGCTTAGGGAGTTTCGTGAAAGCGGCGGTTGAATTTGTTCCGCCAAAGGTCTCTTGCGCCAGGAGAGGCTACTTGCTCGGGAAAATTACACCCGCTCCTGAAGGAAGAGGCAATCGTTCATTCTCTTCCTCCAATCTCCCGGTCCGCCCCCGCCAGGATGCGAGTTAGTTCCTTCTGCTGATTTGGTTCCAATGCTTGAGGATGGTGATTGTTCAGGATCCACTCCGCTTTTTCACGGGCGACCTCGATGGGATCACGCATCCCTCCAGACGGACTGGACTGGTTTGCCACGTCCGATAAAACCCTTTTCCGCATGTTGTCGCGCGTGTGACGTTGCCCCAGATAATGACTGCGCGGACCGACCGCCTTGATCACATCCAGCGCGAGCGCTTCGCGGCTGGTGTCGATTCCCGCCGCCTCCGTGCGGACGCGGTGGTAGATGTCGCTGTCAAGGATAAGTTCCTCCGGATAAAGCAATTTGCAGGATTCGACCAGACCCAAGCCCGCGCCTGTTTCCGCTCCTGCGAGCGCGCACAACATCAGGGAGGATTCTGCGTCCCCAGCCGTTTGCCACCCTGGGAATTGTCCATCTGTAGCGAAGACTCCGGCGAGAGTTGGCACGCCCCAATGATGCGCCATCTCCACGCCGATGGGGTAGAGCAGAGTCCCTTCCCAAGCGGTAGCCATGTACGCGCCTGTGCGCGGGTGCATGATGCCCGGCATGAACGAGTGGAAGACCGGCGCACCGGGATGCGCCATTTGAATCAGCACCAGCGCCGAGACGATCTCCACATCCCCGGCGACGACTGTCCCGGCTAAGGTAGCGGGTCCCGTCGAGCCGACGTTTGCCATCGACATAAAGCCGACGGGCAGCCCCGCTTCCGCAAACATCAGCGCGGATTCCATGCCTTCCTTGTCTTGAGCCAGCGGGGCGATACAGCAGACCAACAGTGAGAGCGGCGGACGCTCCCGCATGGTCTCTTCGTTTTGAGCAATGACCTTTGCCATTTCGATGGCATATTTCCCCAACTGTTCCCCCATCACGGTTTCAGATTGGATATGCTTGACTGTGTTATTGAACGAGGCGTCAAGTTCATGCAGCGGCGAGGTGCTGGCGTGGTCCGCCGCGCTGACGATGGGCCAGTAAAACCCGATGGAGGTCAGGTAGTCGGCGATACGCGCCATGTCTGCAGTGTCCTGCTTACGGGAAGGGCGACGCTGTCGGGTGGCGAAGTCTATCGTCTCCACTCCGCAGCCGTCGGTAGCGCAGTACAAGCCTGAGTCGTCAAGGTGGATGTCGTGGGCGGGAGAACGCGCTCCCATCGTGTAATATCGTGGCGCAGTCGCCAGTGACGACTTGACCAGTTCCGGGGCGAGGCGCACGATCTGCTTGTCGAAATCCACCTGTGCGCCGTGCTCAGCGTAAATCTTCAAACACTTTTCCGAGGGACAATGCACGCCCGTCTCTGCCAGGATTTCGAGCGTGCCGTTTGCCAGTTGCTGAATCTGCTCCTCGTCAATCACATGAAAATGACGGGCGGGTTTTATCGGCTGGAGCAGGGGCGTTTCAGAGAACATAAACTCTCGCTTTCACATGTCATTCTGAGGAGCCGCTTTGCGGCGACGAAGAATCTCCCATTCAAGATACCTTTTTCAGTAACAAGGAGATTCTTCGCTGCGCTCAGAATGACATAGGTCTTATCCTAATTCCTTATCGGCAGCGGCGAGGATGCGGGTGAGTTCGGCTTGTTTGTCCGCTTCGAGCGGTTCGGGTTGATGGGTTTGGAGAATCGAGCGCACCTTCTCGCGGGCGTACTCTTGTGGATCACGGTATTTGTTGTGCTCGTCGAGTTGATGGGTCACGCCGCGGGTAAGCAGAGTCTTCATGTGATTGCGGGTATGCTTCTGCCCGAGGAAATGTCCGCCGGGACCCACATTGCGGATGGCATCCATTGCCAGTGTTTCGTCGTTCACTTCCATTTGCATCAAATACGTGCGGGCACGCTGGTACAGGTCTTCATCGAGGATGATTTGTTCGGGATAGAGGCGGGTATAAGTCCGCGCCAGCCCCATGCCGGTGACAATCTCTGGGCTGACGAGTCCCGCGAGGAAGGGGTCGAGCGCAGGTTCGGCGGCAGATTGCCATGTACCAGTCTTCACCGAGTCCGTGCCGTAACAAGCACCAAGCGAGGGAATGCCCCAATGATGCGCGATCTCGACCGTGCCGTAACGTCCGCGCGCATCACGGGCATAGCTGATGTAGCCGCCGGTGCGCATGTCCGCCCAGGCTTGCATGATCGAATGATAGACCGGGCAGCCGGGATACATTAATTGCAACAAAACGATGGCGCTGATATTCTCCGCGTCGCCCATTGCCAATGCGCCTGCCATGGTCGCCGGGGCCGTCGTGCCGAGCGTTGGCATGGCGAGAAAGCCAACAGGGATGCCAGCCTCGGCAAAGACCATCGCGGCTTCGATGCCGGGTTCGTCCTGCATCAGCGGGGCGATGGTGCAGATCAGCGAAGAGAGCGGGGGACGCTTACGCAATTCCTCCCTGCTTCCCGTGATGACAGTTGACATTTCCACAGCATATTGAGCGTCACGCTCGCCCATCACCGTTTCTGACTGGACATGCTTGACCGTGTTATTCCAACTGGCATCCAATTCGTGGAGCGGGGCCGTCCGCCCGAAGTCCTGCGCGCTGACCATGGGCCAGTAGAACGCCACCGAAGGCAAGTAGTCGGCGACACGCGCCATCATCCCCACGTCCGCCTTGCTGGAGGAACGCGGCTGACCGGTGTCAAGGTCAACGACTTCGACGCCGCAGCCGTCGGTGGTGAAGTAGGTGGTGCCGTCCTGGAGGTGCAGGTCATATTCGGGGACACGAGCGCCCATCACAAAATAACGCGGCACAGTTTTCAGCGCTTTGAAAACCATGTCGCGTTTTATCTTGACGATTTGGGTGGACTTGTCGACGTTTGCGCCGTGTTCGAGGAACACGTTCAAAGCCTTCTCCGAGGGAAACTTCACGCCGACATTTTCGAGGATGTCCAGCGTGGCTTCCTGGAGTTTGTCCAGTTGCTCATCTGTGAGGTATTGGAGCCTGTATGCGGAGCGAAGCGGTTCGAGGGCGGGTCGGTCACCATTCATATGCTGTTCTCCTTATTCAATTTTTCGTAGACTTTAGTCGCTTTTTGCCAACGACTGAAGTCGTTACTACGTTAAAACTCTCCAACTTTATCGAGCACTTTATACGGGTCGAAGGCGTCGCGCAATCCGTCGCCGATGTAATTGATGGAAATGATGCTCAGGAAGATCATCAAGCCGGGGAAAATTGCCAGCCACGGATACTTGGTGAAATGCTCCTGGGCGTTGCTCAGCAGGTTGCCCCACGACGGTGTGGGCGGCTGAATGCCGAATCCCAGAAAGCTCAAGCCTGACTCTTCGATGATGGCGTACCCAAATTCCAGCGTGGCTTCGACGGTAATCGGACCGATGGCGTTGGGCAGGATGTGGCGGAGGATGATTCGCAGATCCGATCCGCCCAAAGCGCGGGAAGCGGCGACGAAGTCCGTTTCGCGCAGGGTGAGGAAGGCGGCGCGTACCAATCTTGCAAAGGTCGTCCAGCCAAAGGCACCGATGACCAGGCTGATGGTCAGGACGTTGTTGCGCTCAAAGAGCGGGGCGTCCACCTCCCGCAGGATGGAGCTTAGCAGGATGAGCACAAGGAAGGACGGCAGGGAGAGAAAAGCATCGGTGATGCGCATCAGCATGCTATCTACTGCGCCGCCGTAGTAGCCTGAAAACGCCCCGATTGGAACGCCAATCGTGATCGAGATTACAACCACGAGCAGACCCACTGTCAGTGAGACGCGTCCACCGTACAGGATGCGGGTGAACAGGTCTCGTCCCAAAGCATCGGTTCCCATCACGTGACTCCACGACGGAGGCTGGTTGCGTTTCGCCATCTCGGACTCTTCCGGGCCGAAGGGCGAAAGCGGGGCAAGCAGCGCAAGGATGATCAAAATCGAAATGACGATGAAACCGAAGATCGCTCCGGGATGTTTACGGAACCTCTTCCACACGCCCGCACCCATGCTGGCGGATTGAGAGTCGAACGTTGTTGGCTGAGTGGCAGTCTGGCTCATGGGCTATTCAAGTCGGATGCGTGGATCGAGCCAGGCATAGATGATGTCCGCCAGCAGGTTGGACAGAATGATGAAGCCAGCGCCGATGATCAGCACTGCCATCAGGATGGGATAATCCCGGTTGAGCGCCGCCTGATAATACAATCTGCCCATGCCCGGCCAGGCAAAAAGGAACTCAACAAAGATCGCGCCGCCGAAGATGTACGGCAGGTCGAGAGCCAGCAGGGTGATGAGTGGAATCAGCGCATTCCGTAGCGCATGTTTGTAAAGTACCTTCCAGTTCTTCAGCCCTTTGGCTCGCGCGGTGCGGATGTAGTCCTGATGGACGACATCCAACATGCTCGAACGCAGGAAACGTGAGTACCAAGCAATCCAGCCGAGCGCGCCGGTTGCGACGGGCAGAATCAGGTGGATGATGCGGTCGCCAAGATCGAAGCCCGTGCTGCCCGTTGAGGTCATGCCGCCCGGCGGAAGCAGAGGTCCGCCCGTGACCGGATTCTTGAGCCAAGCATAGAAGACGAGGATCATGATCAGGCCCAGCCAGAATTCAGGGATCGCCTGACCCGCAAACGAAAAGGTGGTGACCGTGATATCGAAGGCTGAATACTGGCGGATGGCGGAGATGATGCCAATCGGGATGGCAATCAACACCGCAATCAGCATGGTGACAACGGTGAGGTAGATGGTATTGGGAAGCCTGTCGCCGATTTCGGTTAACACTGGCTGGCGGCTGCGGAAGGAAAATCCAAAGTCGCCGCGCAGAATTCCCAAACGCGTGCCGTAACTATCCAACACGCCGTCGCCGTCCTTGTCCACCTGCATCCAATCATTGCCGACCAGCCAGATGAGGTATTGCGTGGGCAGGGGTTTATCCAGACCAAACTGGCGTTTTAAAAGTTCGATTTTTGCAGGGTCAATGTGGCGGCTTTGTCCATGCCCGGCAAGGGGTCCGCCGGGCGCAAGGTTGACAAGCGCGAATAAAAGAACGCTGAGTATGAAAAGCAACCCCACCGTCTGGATCAGCCGCCGGGCGATGTAGTTTGCCATTTATTTCAATGTCCAGTCCGCCGAATTCCAGGTGACAAGGTCATTGGTAGACGATTCAACGCCCTGCAGGCGGACGGAATGTGCATCGCCGTTGGTGGCGGTGAAGAGCAACAGTTCGGGCAATTCCGCTTCCAGCACTTCCGCCATCTCACAGAATTTCTGCTTGCGGACTTCTTCGTCCAATGTGTAGACTTCTCCCAACAGGGTGTCGAATTGCTCATTCGACCATCTGCCGTAGTTGTAGCCAATATCCGGCACGGTGGCTTCAGAGGAATAGTAACTCCAAAGGTAGTCGGTGGGGTCGATGCCGGCATAGCCATCGTCCCAGATGTCCATGTCAAAATTACCGTTCTGCTCGATGCCGCCATCCGTCGAGGCTGCCCAAAGCACGCTGCCCTCGACAACTGTCAGGTTGAGTTTGATTCCCAGCTTGCCCAATTCCTCGGCAATCAGTTGTTGGGTCAATTCAAGCGGCTCGCCATATTCCGCATAGGTGATGAATTCCATCTCCATCACATAGCCTTCCTCGGCGGTCTGACAGCCCCGGCATTCGCGAACTCCGTCGCCATCGGTATCCTTCCAACCAGCTTCATCCAGTAATTTGGCTGAAGCGGCTGGTTCGAATTTCGGGCGCTCGATATTGTTGCAAACGTAGGGTGGGCGGAAGAACTCCGTCCAGGCTGGCTTTGCGTAATCGAGGAAGAACTCCTTCGCTATGGTATCCACATCGATCGCGGCGCGGATGGCTTGCCTTACGCGCAGGTCTGAGAGAATCGGATGCGGAGTCGCGACCGGATCAGTGGTGCCTTTCGCGGCCAGGTTGAAGAAGATGCGCATCACCCAGCGGGCATGCGGGCTGAGACTAACTTCCACATTCGGCTCGTTCTTCAGGTCGTGGATCATTTGCTCGGTCGTCCACATATCAAGGTCGGCGTCGCCGTTGATGAGCATGGTCTTGCGCACCGATTGGTCCGGTACGATGCGGACGGTGATTGTGTCTATTTGTGGCTTGCCTTTTTCGAAATAGTTATCATTGCGGACAAAGGTCATGTGATCGCCTGTAACCCATTCCGAGAGGATAAAGGGACCATTGCTCAATGGTTTGCGCGCGCACTCCCAGGATGAAAATCCCTGCGAAGCATCGCAATAATGCGCTGGCCAGACCACGACCTGCTCGCCGCCGAATTGCGTCAGGTATCCGGTATAGATCGAGTTGTAATTGATGGTGAAAGTGTAATCATCCACTTTTTCCACGCTGTCAATGTAATCAATGCCCGCGATCCAGCCGCCCGTTTCCGGGTTGGTGATTGCATTGTAGGTAAAGATCACATCGTCCGCTGTGACAGGTTTGCCATCCGCCCATTGTACGTTCTGGCGCATTTTCCAGGTCACCTTCATTGTGCCTGCGTCTTCATCCATCACCACTTCCCCGTTTTCAATCGTCGGAAGTTCGGCCGCAAGCTCCGGGAAAACGTTGCCTTCCGGCGTAATGTCGCTTAACCCAAGCATGACTAGTTCCATGACAAGAGCGTCATAACCCGTGTCGGTGATGACCGGGTTGAACGAAGGCGGGTCTTCGGGGATGATGATCGTGATACTTTTTTGCTCTGAAGAGGTGGGGGCATTTTGCTGGCAACCAAACAAACTGGTTGCGAGCAACAGGATAACAAAAACCAACGAAGTAATTTTTGATCTGTACATTTCTCCTCCGGGGTTGACCAAAACATTACAATGGAAAGCTTGAATTTATTACATTGTACCTGATGTTTGTCAACTCCCCTTCGGCTGATTCCAATTCATCTTTTCGAGCAACAGGACCTTTGAAATATGCCTTTTAAGGAAACCATGTCGGCTGTTATTATTGATTATGTTGCCTGTTGCTTAATTTTATACTTTTTCTGTACGGATGTCAATTTTCCTGTGACTTAATTTCATTATTTTGGATATTTTTATGATTCAATGTCCCAGGCTGTTTGCAGGATGAATTTGTCCGCGGCAAAAAGAACATGCACAGGGTAAATCCCACTGCCATGATAAAAGCGCCGGTGAGATAGGGATAGTTTAGGTTAATATCCAGCGCGTACCCTGCCCACAGCGGACCGGCAATCCGACCGAGGCTCATGAAGGCGTTGTTCATGCCCATCGCCACGCCCTGGCTGATGCCTTCCTGCTTCGAGATGAGCGAAGACGACCCGGGGCGGATCATGGAATTGGTCAGCATGAAGAAACCAGATGCCAGCATGACCGAGGCGGCGATTTTTCCGGGTTCGCTTTCCACAACGGTCATCAGGATGAAACCAAAAATACTGGCGAAGAGCGAAGCCTTGACCACCAGCGCATCACCCCACTTGCGAGTGGCTGGTCCAGTCAGCGCACCCTGAACAATCGCGGAGACCAGTCCAACGGCTGTCAGCACGATGCCAACTTGCGAGGCGCTGTAGTCATAGCGGAGTTGGGTGTACATCCCGAAGACGCCCTCGAAGTTGGCAAGCGCAAAACTATGCAGGAATGCCAGAAAGAGCAAAAAGCCGATGGGACCGAAAAGCGCCTTCCACATCTCGCCCAGTTGCGGACCATTAACTTTCCCAAGCGTGACTGTCCGTTCTTCCTTGGGAAGTGACTCGGAGACCATCACCCAGGTCAGGGCGACGGCAACAACTGAGATCACCGCGGCAAAATAAAACGGCGCGGACAGCGAAATACCAGACATCATCCCGCCGATACCGGGTCCGAGCACCATGCCGACTCCCATCGCCGCGCCGACCAATCCCATGCCGCCGCCGCGTTCGTGATGACTGGTTAGGTCACTTATAATGGCCATCGCTGTTGGCAGAGTCGCTGAGGAGAGAATCCCAGCCAGCCCGCGAGTGACCATCAACAAGGTCAGCGAAGTCTGCGGGGTAAACATCCCTGCTTCGGCAAAGTCACCCACCGTGCCATACAAAACCTGTGAGACTACGTTACCGATAATCCCCACCAGCAAAATGGGCTTGCGCCCGTAATGGTCGGAGAGGCTGCCCCAGATGGGGGAGAAGATAAACTGCATGATGGAATAGATCGCCATCAGCATACCCATATCTTTGCCGCTGCCGCCAAAGTGTTCGACGTAAAATGGCAGGATGGGAATGACGATCCCAAACCCAAGCATCACAACAACGAGCGAGAAGAAAAGTACAGCGAGATTTTTATTTTTGAACATGGGCGAGATTATACTATTTGGTAGGCAAAGGAAAATACAACCATGAAATTTGACCCCAGAATCCACCACCGCCGTTCCATCCGTCTGAAGGGATATGATTACCGTCAGGCAGGCGGATATTTCGTCACGATGGTGACACAGGGACGCGACATGTTGTTTGGGGAAGTGGTCAATGGGGAGATGGTTTTGAACGACGCGGGCGAAATGATCGTCCGTTGGTGGTTGGAATTGCCGAACAAATTCCCCAATGTCAACGTGGATATTTTTGTCGTTATGCCCAACCATTTCCATGGAATTATTTTCATCACAGACGGTACGAATAATTCCATGACCGCGGACATTGTAGGGGACGACCCCCGTGTCGTCCCTGGTTTGGGCGATAACGGCGGGGGCGAATACGGGGGCGAACACGGAGGTTCGCCCCAACGGACGGTTTCACGGCAATCAACCGATTCGTCCCGACGAATGGATTCGCCGCGACAACGTTCAAACGCGCCGTTATCGCAGATGATCCAATGGTTCAAGACGATGACCACCAACGAATACATTCGCGGAGTCAAAAATTTGGATTGGAAGCCGTTCAACGGCAAGGTTTGGCTGCGGGATTATTACGAGCACATCATCCGCAACCAATCCGCCGCGGACAGGATCGCACATTACATCGAATCCAACCCAGCGCGATGGGAAAAAGATAAAGATAATCCCAAGCGGAAATAAATTACATCCATCACTACCCTTCGCGGCTCATATCCTCTACACTACAGGATATGAGCCTTTCTCATTCACCAATTACCAAAATCCGCGTCGGCTGCCCCGCCCACAACTGCGGCGGACGTTGTCTGCTGATCGCGCACATCGAGGACGGAAAAATCATCCGCCTTGATGCCGATGACCGTCCCGACACGATAGCCGCGCCGCAACTCCGCGCCTGTGCCCGTGGACGTGCCTATTTGCGGCGGCAGTATCACCCCGATAGGTTGATGTATCCGCTCAAACGGGTTGGAAAGCGCGGCGAGGGGAAGTTCGACCGCATTTCGTGGGAGGAGGCGCTGGATACGGTTGCCGCCCAGTTCGAGCGGGTCAAAAAGCAGTATGGCAACCATGCAATTCTCATTCCCTCGGGTTCGGGGTCACACCAACTTAACGGACCATACGTTGCCCGCCGTCTGCTCAACTGCTATGGCGGCTTCACCAATGTCTATAACTCCTACTCGTGGGGAGCGACTAACCTTGCGACGCCCACCGTGTATGGAACCCTTGTCACAGGCAACCAGCGGCAGGATTGGCTCAACTCGAAGTACATCATCATGTGGGGCTGGAATCCTGCCGAGATGCGTGACGGTACCAACTCCGATTATTTTATGAAACTTGCCAGGGACGCCGAAGGACGTGGCGCGCACGTGGTCTGCATCGACCCGCGCTATTCACCCTCCGCCGCCGCCCTTGCCGACGAGTGGATTCCCATCCGTCCCGGCACCGACGCCGCGATGATGAGCGCGATGGCGTACGTGATGCTGACTGAAAACCTCTACGACGCCGAGTTTGTCCGCACGCATTGCGTCGGCTTCGATGCCAGCCAGATGCCTGTCGAGGGCGCGGAAAGTTACAGCGATTACATCCTCGGCGTCCGCGATGGTCAGCCGAAAACACCCGAATGGGCGGAAGCCATCACCGCCGTCCCTGCCGCGACCATTACCCGCATCGCCCGCGAATATGCCACCACCAAGCCCGCCGTGTTGTATCAGGGCTACGGGATGCAGCGCCGCGCCTATGGCGAACAGGTCGTCCGCGCGGGATGTGTACTGGCGGCGATTTCGGGCAACGTGGGAATCCCTGGCGGTTGGGCAAGCGGACTGGGGTTACAAGCCGACGATGGCGGAGCGCTGTGGGGATTTTTCCCCATCGGGGAGAATCCCGTCAAGGCGACGGTTCCCGTCTTTCTCTGGACCGAAGCCTGCATCCGCGGAAAAGAGTTAACTCAGGCTGACGGCATCATCGGCGCCCCCCGCATGGACGGCGACATCAAACTCATTTACGCCGTCGCCAGCAATTCAATCATCAACCAGCACGCAAATATCAATCGTACGGCTGAAATCCTGCGCGACGAATCCAAAGTGGAGTTCATCGTCGTGCAGGATAACTTCCTCACGCCCACAGGCAGGTTTGCCGACATTGTTCTGCCAGTTTGTACGCAGTTCGAGACCTGGGGAGTCGAAGACGGCTGGAAGTACGGCGACGAGGTGATCGTGCAAACGAAACTGGTCGAGCCGCCTGGCGAATGTAAATCCGACTACCGAATCTGTTCCGAACTTGCCCAGCGGCTTGGCATCTACGACGTCTATACCAAAGGACGTGACGAGAAGGGCTGGGTGGATTGGTGCCTCGACGAGTATCGCCGCCGCCGTGACTTCCCCGACCTGCCCACGCTGGATGAGTTCATCGAGAAGAACCTCGGCGCATACTCCAAGCCCGTGACTCAACCCAAGATTGCCTTTGCCGATTTCCGCGCCGATCCAGAAAAATATCCGCTGAATACGCCCAGCGGCAAGATCGAGATCTTCTCGAAGAAATTGTACGACCTGAACAACCTCGAAGAAATTCCCGCCGTGCCGAAATATATTCAGGAATGGGAGAGTCCGTTTCCATCCCGTCATTGCGAGGGCGACAGCCCGAAGCAATCTCCAAGCTATGGGGGATTGCTTCGTCGGGAAGAGCGCCCTCCTCGCAATGACGGGAAGTACCCTCTGCAAGCCATCGGACATCACACCCTGGCACGAGTGCATTCCACGCATGCCAACAACGATTGGTTGCAGGAGGCTTTTCCACAGCGAATTTCCATCAACCCGATTGACGCTCAAGCTAGAGACATACACGACGGTGACCTTGTCCGCGTGTGGAATGATCGCGGCGAGTTGGTCGTCCAGGCCAGAGTCACTCCCCGTATCATGCCTGGCGTGGTGGACATTCCACAGGGCGCGTGGTGGACACCCGATACAAATGGACTTGACCGAGGCGGTTGCACCAATACGCTCACGTCACACCGCTGGACGCCGTTTGCGTTTGCCACGGCGCAGCATACGATCATGGTGGAAGTGGAGAAGACCGCAGACGATAGACCGCAGACCATGTTGCATGGTCTATCGTCCATCGTCCATCGTCGGGGTTCCCAATGACTTACGCCTTCACCTTCGATTCAAGCGCGTGTTCGGGCTGCAAAGCTTGTCAGGAAGCTTGCAAGGATAAAAATCAATTACCCGTGGGTGTGTTGTGGCGGCGGGTGGTCGAGGTTTCTGGTGGGGAATGGAGAAATGTAGGGGCGGGGTTCCCCCGCCCTAGGGTTGGAGAACCCAACCCCTACCCGGTTTGGGAAACAAATGTCTTTGCCTATAACCTGTCCATCGCCTGCAATCATTGCGTACATCCCAAATGCGCGGGTGTGTGTCCCACCGATGCGTATGTCCACCGCCCCGATGGAATTGTTTACATTGATCCCGATAAATGTATGGGGTGCGGTTACTGCGCCTGGGCATGCCCATACAATGCGCCGCGTTACAACTTTGAATTAGGGCAAATGTCGAAGTGCAATTTCTGCTTTGATAACATTGACGCAGATCTGCCCCCGTCCTGTGTGGCGGCTTGTCCGATGCGGGTGCTCAACTTTGTTGAGGTAGATGATGGACGACAGACCGCAGACAATAGACGACGGACAGCGGACGATGTTCAGTTGTCCATCGTCCATGGTCAGTGGTCAGAACTTTGGGAACTGCCTGCAAGTGAGCATCCCTTCCCGTTGCCAAACAACTCGCGGACAGAGCCGCATCTGGCGGTCAAGCCGCACAGGGAGATGGGCAACACGCTGGAAAAGAAAATTGCCAACTACGAGGAGATCAGATCAAAGAAAAAAAAGAGCGAGACTTCATTGGTGGTTTTCACAATTCTCGTTCAAATGGCTGTCGGCGCATTTTGGGCGGGACACTGGATGGCGGATTCCCTTCCGCTTCTTGCCTATCTGGCAATTGGGGCATGTCTGGCGGTGGGTGGGTTCTTCTCGTTTGCGCACCTTGGAGCCAAGCGGAATGCGTGGCGCGCGCCGTTTCACTTGACAAAGTCGTGGCTGAGCTGGGAAATCTTTTTCGTCGGTTTGTTCGGGGCTGGATGGCTTGCAAGTATGGCATCCATTTTCTGGAAAAGTTTGGAGGTTGCCTCGCTGATAACTTCCCTGCTTGGGGTTGGGCTGGTTTTCAGCATGGCGCAAGTTTATCGGCTGCACGTCATACCCGCATGGGATACCTGGCGCACGACGGTGGGATTTTTCCTTACGTCTGCTTTGCTGGGGCAACTTGCGATGAACACTCTTTTAGGTGGGTCAGAGCTGGCGTGGGGGACTGTCATCGTCTTGTTGGCTGCCGAGCTGGCAATGACGCTTTCAGCGAAACCAAAGGCCGAGGGATCACTCACCAACTTGCGGGTGGGGCTGAGCGCAGCGGCGATGCTTGGGACGGGGATTCTGTTCTTCGTGTCGAATCCGTCTGGCGTGTGGATCAGCCTTGTTACTTTCCTTTTGGTAATGACCGAGGAAGTGATTGGACGCGTATCTTTTTATAAGGCGTTGGAAGAGAAACCGCTTTAGAACGGCAAATTGCGCAAGGTTAAATAAACAACGCCCGCTGCCCAGCGGACGTTGTTTATTTCAAGGTTGCAGGACCTTGACACTCAACTATTTTTTGGGGACGTCAGCGGTTTTTGCCGGGCGTTGGGAGAATAGGTAGATCGTCAGCATTACGATCAGACCGACCAGCATGCCCACCAATTCGGGCGCGCGCTCGGAAAGTTCCACGAGCCAGCCACGTCCGGTGGCGGAGGTAACCGCCTCGAAGCGGGCAATCGCCTGGGCAATGACGCTGAAATGAGTGTCAATGTAGGCAACCCCTGCCAGTGCGATAACTGTAAACGGGATCGCAAGTGCAAACGTCCAAAACACCGCTACAAAAGATACTTTGCGCATGGCAACCTCCTTTCCTGGTTACATATTCGTTATCTTTTCATCCAATTACAGAATACACGCGAAAGAGCCGCCCGGCAATAGGCGGCTCTCCTCATTTTACAATAGGGTGTTTGCCCTACCTATGGTTTGATCAATCCCTTGCGGATCGCGTACTTCACCAGTTCGCTGCGATTATGAAGCCCCAGTTTCCCCATCAAATTCTCCCGGTGACGGGCCACAGTGTGCGGGCTAATGACAAGTTCGCCGGCAATCTCGTCGTTGGTTTTCCCTTCGGCAAGCAGGGAAAGAACCTCCTGTTCGCGCCGAGTCAATTCACTCATGGCGGCCGTTTGCTTCTCATCGTCGGAGTGTTCCAAAAAATCATTGACCAGCAATTTTGCCAGCGAGGGATAAATGTACGTCTCGCCGCGATGCGCTGCACGGATGGCTGTGATCAGGTCATCGGGAGCGGCGCGCTTGGGCACGTAGGCTGAAGCGCCCGCTTGAAGCATCTCGAAGAAGTATTGCTGGTCTTCGTGTATGGTCAACGCGGCAACCGCCGTTTCGGGATGTTTTTGTTTGACGCGGCGTGTGGCTTCGATGCCGGATATATCAGGCAGGGTGAGATCCATGATGATCACGTCGGGCTTCAACTGATCGGCAAGGTCGAGGGCCTGTTCCCCACTGTCCGCCTCGCCGACGATGACGAAATCCGCCTCGTTCTCAAGCAACATCCGCAGACCACCGCGTACAACGACGTGATCGTCCACGAGTAGAAGTTTAATTTTTTTCATGAGTTTCCTTTTCGAGTGGCACAACCACTTCGATCAGCGTTCCCTTCCCGGTTTCAGACATGATCGTACATTCCCCGCCCACCAGCAATGCGCGCTCCTGCATTCCATGCAATCCCCAGCACGGATATTCGTGACGGTTCAATGCGGCATTCAAATCGAAGCCGCAGCCGTTATCCTCCACGCGGATTCGCACCTCGCCATCGGCAAAGGTTATCTGTACATCAGCACGTTCCGCCTTTGCATGGCGGATGACATTTGTGAGACATTCCTGAACGATGCGGTAGAGAACCGTGCGAATTTCCTGTGATAGATTCGGCTCCTCTCCCTGGGAGGTAACTGTTACTGGTAAATTGACCCGTTCCTTCACCTGGGCGCCGAACCAGCGCAAGGCCGATACCAGTCCAAAATCATCCAGTTGCGGCGGGTGCAATCCGGTAATCAAATTTTGCAGGCCGAGGAGTCCCCCTGTCACCACATTTTGCATTTCACGCGCCTGCCTGCTTACACGGTCCGGGTGGGAAGAGGCGTTATCCGCAATGGCGCGCATGCCCATCCCAAGGGCAGTCAATGTCTGACCGACCTCGTCATGCAATTCACGTGCAATGCGTTGACGTTCCAACTCCTGGGCGCGGACGGTTTGCCGCAGTAATTCCTCCCTTAGTTCTGACAGCCGTTGACGTTCGTCCGACTGTGCCTGCCTGAGGCCTTCGATCTGACGGCGATTCTCCTCCTCGAACGCGCGCAGCGAACGGATAATTGAAATTGCCGCAACGCAGGCCATCACCGAACGGAAGAGTTGAATGCGAAAGCCGAACCATTCGCGAAAGGTCTCTGCGTTCAGGAAGTCCGAAGGGAACACCACGCTTGGCGAGGCGAAGAGTTGTCCAATGCCGCCGTACAGGCCAAAAGCCAGTGCCGCAATGATCACATCCCGCCCGAATCCTTGCATCCCCGCCTGCAAAAATTTTTGCCTTTGCAAAAATAATCCCCAGGCGGTTAATGCGGCGCCTGGAATTGCCAGCGAATAGCGGGTGTAGACATCTGAGGCAACAACGCGCACTTCGACGGGTTCAGTCAGGAAAAGCCACACCAGTCCCAAGGTCCAGATGATTGCAATGACACCCAGCATCTGCCAGGTAAGCTGAGTCCGCTTTGGACCGACGACAAGCCGTGCGCCGAAGGAGATCAGGAACATGAAGGAGATTGCAAGCAACACGACGCGCCCCGTCCCCACCCATCGATAAAAAGGCAAATCCTGCAATTGCGGGAAAATGAGCAGGAACATCTCCAGCCATTCGTGAGTGCCATGTACCAGCCCAAATCCTGCCAGCGAACGCAGGGCGCGCGCAAAGTCGAGCTCGGAGGAACGCCCCACTTCCAACAGGATAGCCAGCCCCATGCTGAAGAAGGACAAACCATAGAAAAAGTAAACCGTTATGATGCCCAAGAAAATCGCCTCATGGTTATCTTATCCTTCGGGTGCTCCTGCGTCAATCCATCACAAAAAGAGGAGCATGTCCGGTACATGCTCCTTCGATACGGATTACTTTTCCAACGCACCCGCGTCCAGCCAGGCTTTTATCTTATCCAACTCTTCAGCCGAAAGTGCCGCGTATGGATGTTTCCCACCTTCAAATTTTGCGATCACGGGGCTGTTGGCTGAGTCGCCAGCGGTGAATGGGGGACCCGAAACACCTCCCTTCATTGCATCAGCATAGGTGGAGAGGTTGAGTCCGCCAGAAGCGGTTGCGCCGTGACACATCAGGCATTTTTGTGTGAATAAGGGAGCGATGTCTGTGTCCCAAGTTAGGTTGGCGGCGACGGGAGGTTCAGTCGCCGGGACCGAGCCTGAGGATTCAGTAACCGGCACCGGCGTAGCCGTGGGCAAAGGCGTGGGAGTTGAAGTTGGGCTTGGTGACGGCGTCGCAGTCTGTGGCACGTAAACGGGCAATGTCGGCTGCAATTGTGGGCTGACTACAGCCGTGGTTTCATAACCCACGAAATAGTAGAAGCCATAACTGAACAGTGCCAGAATCACAATAGCAATGGGCGCGTACATGTACTGCCGCTTTCGCAGAACGGCAGGCGGGATGGACCCGGGCTGTTGTTCCGAGTTGATGTGCGCCAGCTCTGCGGGATGCTCATGCTCCATTTCTTCGTGGCTCAACTTGCCGGTGAACATGCTCTTGTTGAAAAGCTTGATGTGCACATGATAGAAGTGCCAGATGATGATGGCAAGGACAGCCAGAATTGCCTCGCCGCCATGAGCGGCTTTGGCGGCGGGAACCGCCTCGCCGGGCAGGAGGCGCAGGGTGGAGATGGGATTCCACATCATGAAACCGGTCAGCCCCATGACGATCGTTCCCCAAATCAAGGCAAGGTACTCCATTTTTTCAGCGTATGAATACCTGCCGTAATACGCCTTGTGTTTTCGCAGGCCAAGATAGTAAAGCACATCTTCATAGACATGGATGGCGTCGCTGATCCAGGGAATCATGGAGATGGGCGTCCGCAGGACCATTACGCGGTACAGGACTTCCAATACATGAAAAACGCTGACAATCATCATCACGATGGCGGAGGTGTGATGGATCAGGCGTGCATTTTCGATGCCACCCACTATTCCAAATATTCCCAGACTGATCGGGGAGAGTGGGAACTTCTGCGGCAAACCAGTAAAGCCCAGCAGCGTGAAAGAGATCAGGAAGACGATGTGCTGGAGTCTTTGTACCAGATCAAAGCGGACGTAGATTTTTGTCTGCGGGGAGCCGGTATCGTTAGACATTGGATGCCTCCTCGCCGTTGTTCTTCGACTCATCCGAAGCGGGAGCGGATTCAGCCTCGTCGGCCAGCGCTTGTTCGGAGGCTGGAACATCTTCAGCCGCTTCGGTTTGCGGCTGTTCGGGAGCGGAAACTTCTCCTTGTTCCACAGCTTGCAGGGTTTCAGGAATCACAGGCGCTTCCTCAGCCTCAGGCTGTGCCTCTTCGACGGGTGGTGCGAGGACTTCCGCCTCTTCTGTCGATGGCGGGGGCGTCTTATGGACCACTACAGGTTTCCTCTTTCGTGAGCGGTTGATCATCATGCGGGTGAAGTCCATGACCACGAGCACCGCCATGGGGACGAGCACGCCGGGGATAAAGAACTTGTAGAACAGGTTCACATAATAAACAATGGGATATTTTTCCGGTGTGGGAATGTAATGTGAAAGCCACGCATCCGGGAAGTTGGCGCTCGTGCCCGGATGACATTTTTGGCAGCGCGCAAGCAGGTTCTCTTTCACTGCCAGTCCCTTGGCTGGGTCGTCGCTTTTTGCAATGTCATGAACACCATGACAGTCTGTACAGACCGGTTTGTTGGTTGGCTGGTCGGGGAAGGTCTTATCAAACAGCACGACGGTGGTGCCATGGAAGTCCGCCACGTAGGTGTTCAAAACCTCGGTGGAAAGTCCATACTTGCCCATTAATTTTGTGTCGGTGTGACAGGTGGCGCACAGATAGGGCGTGCTGTTGCGGAAGGTGGCAGTTGTGGGGTCCTGAATATTATGAACGCCATGACAATCGATGCAGGTCGGCACATCCAGGTTGCCTTCCTGGGTCAGAGCCGCACCATGAACACTTTGTTTATATGTGTCATAAATAGCGCTATGGCACTTGGCACAAGTGTCGGGTACGTGCAGGCGGGCATTGGGGAGCAGCTTTCCGCTTGTGGGATCTGTCATACGCTGTTGAGTATGCGGGTCATGACAGTCGGCACATACAGCCGCATTTGTGTTACCGCCAGCCAGCGCCTTTTGATGGACGCTATCCAGGGTCTTGTTGAATTGCTCGGCGTGACATTGCTGGCAGGAGGTGTAGTATTTCAAGGTGACGTCGCGCAGGGTTTCCGTCGTCCGCTCAGGATGCGGGAAGCTCGCGGTATCCACATGGCAGGCGGCACAAGCGACCTGATTCTCGCCATGCACGCTGTTCTCGAATGCCTCCTGGTTGATGGTCAATGGCAGGGTTTCGCCGCTGTTCAATTTGACCGAAAAACCTTCCTTGGTATGACAGGAAAAACACAAGCTGTTATCCGCCGTCTGGGGTTGAAACGGAGGTATGGTGTCCGCCGTGAAAGGCGAATCTGCTGAAACGGGTGACATGGCAAGCCCAAAACCGGTGAGGCAGGCCACAAGCCCCGCCGCGATAAGCAGGTAGCGGAGTCGTCGCATCACTTTCTCTCTCCTGATTGTCCGCCGAGACGTTCATATTCCTTTTCGTGGAAGAGGCGCATTTCCTCTTCACTCAGGCGGCCTGTAAACATGCTCAGGTTAAGACGCTCGATATGGACGTGATAGATGTGCCAGACCACAATGAAGATCAGCATTACCACCGATTCGGTGCTATGCGCCATTTTGGCCGCCGGCACCACCCCGCCCGGCAGGAATTGAGTGGCCTGCACCGGGAACCAGATGATAAGTCCGCTGATGCCCATGATGGCGATGCCAAAGAAGACGAACCAATAGGTCACCTTCTGTTCGAAATTGTAACGTCCGAATCCGGGCTTATCCTTGCGGATGAAAAGCAAATATTGAAGCATATGCCAGGCATCGCGCACATCCTGCATGGTGGGGAGCAGGTCACCCGGCAGACTGCGGCGGCTCATCAAAAAGAGGATGCGCCCCAGGTGATAGATGATTTCCAGTCCGAGGACGATGGCCGCAATGTGGTGGATCTGACGTATCAGAAGAACTTGTTCGGGGGTCGAGAGCAAATCCTGGCTGATCGAAAACTCGCGGTATTTTTGGGGCAGGCCGGTCAACAGAAGGACGAGTCCGCTCAACAACAGGATGGCATGCTCCCAGCGCTGACCAAGGGTAAATCTGAAAAAGGTGCGCTCATGCCAGGCATGCGGGGTGGCATTGACTTTTTTTCCGCTCATGGCCGGTTACTCCTCACGCGATCCACAGTGGCGCGAACAATTTGCAGAACGACATAGATGATACATGCCCACAAAACGAACGGGGTGAATGAACCATAGAATTTTTCAACGTAAAACAGGAAGGGTGTGCGTTCGAAGCTGATCTCGTTATGCCCTGTCCAGGCATCGGTCCAGTTGGGACCCGCTCCGGGGTGGCATTTTTGACACGTGGCAAGCAAATTCTGCTTATTCACGCTGGATTTGGGGTCGCTCGTGGAGCGGATATCGTGAATACCATGACAGTCTGAGCAGACCGCGCTATCGTGCCAGATGGTGGGCCACTTCGCCTTATAGACGGAAACATCCACACCATGCCAGGAGCGTTTATAAATGCTGTACACATCGGCGGACAAGCCATACTTGGACATCAGTTCCTGATCTGCATGGCAGCCGGCGCACAGTTCAGGCTCGGCTATGCGGAACTGACTCGTGCGCGGATCCTGAATGTTGTGAACGCCATGACAGTCGGTGCAGACAGGGACATCGGGGTTTTCGTCCGCCATCAATGCCGCGCCGTGCACACTCTGACGGTAGGTTTCCACAATTTCGGAATGACATTGTTTGCACGTCTCGGAGATGAGGGAGCGGGGTTCATTTGCCGGGCGAATGTCATGTGCGCCATGACAGTCGGTGCAGATTGGGGCATTTAAGTTCCCGGCTGCCGCAGCCTGGGCATGCATGCTATCCTGAGCCTTTTCGTAGTTCGTCGAATGACATTTTTCACAAGTCTGATAATAGGCGAGGGAAAGTTCACGTTTCGTCTTGAATTTATTTTCAGGATGCGGGTATCCGGTAATATCATTATGGCAGGCTTCACACTCGATCCCAACGGAACTGTGCACGGAATGGCGGAGGTCATCCTGTGCGATGTAAAGCGAAAGGTTCTCGCCGCCGGGAAGGGTCATGCTCAAGGTTTCATCTCCGTGACAGGATAGACAGTACTTTTCAGTCTCCTGTGTGGGAGGTTTGGCATTGGCAGGCGAGACAAAGAGTGAAACGCTGATCAGCAAGGCAAGCGTACCTGCCGCGATCAGCCAGAAGACCTGCCGATGAAAGGTTCGCGGTGTCATTGGCTACGACTCCTTGTTGTGTTCGATGGTTTTCATCTCGTCCGGACCCGCCTTTGAACCCCCGCTTTCGGCAGTCACGGTCTCTATTTGGGGTGTGGTCTCAGCCGCCTCGCCGCTATTTTCATCGGGTGGTTCAGGCGATTCCACGGCTACAAGTCCCATTTTGCGGAGGAGATAGGATATCCCGAATAAAATGGCAAGCGGGACAATACATCGCAGGATGAACAGTAAAGCCACAAAAATCGGGTTGGCGGAAGTATCATTCATTGCGATTCCCTCCACGGCAAAGCTTTCCAAAAGCTTGCATCGTATATGGCAGGCATTGCATCTCCAAATATGAGTGTAGGATTAGTTAGACGACAGTATAACTCAAAATTGTCCGATAGGAAATTGAAGAATCAAGCCCGTTACATGAATTCAAGCAAAATGGGAAAACAAAACGAGCAGGTTTTTTGCCCTGCTCGTTTGAGATGAGAATTTATAAGAGAAATTAGTGTTCGCCGTTGTTCTCGAAAAGCGGCAGGAAGCGGACTCCGAGCGTAAGAACGATTAAGGCATAGCCGATCACAAGAATTGCCACCCCCCACTCAATGGGAGCTGGGAAATATGAACCGGTCGGCAATTGGAACAGGGTCCCCGGAGAATAGGAGATGGGTACGAACAAACCACCAACAGTCACATTCCAGCGGTGAATAATGATGCCGACCATGGCCGAGAGTCCACCCAAAACAGCAGCGGCGGGATTCCTGTTATAGCGCGGCACCAGGAACAGGATGGCTGGGAGGATAATGCCCAATATCACTTCCCCAACCCAGAAGCTGAAACTAAATGGGGTGTTCTGTTGAAGTATCGCAAATGCGGAACTGACGCCGGGTGTGCGCCCATAATAGGTGACAGTGGCCATATCCCAGAATTTGATATACCCATAGGCAAGCAAACCTACGCCACTGAAACGGGCAATCAACTGCAACACATCATGCGGGACGGTGCGTTTGCCGAGAATCCATTCAACCACATAGGCAACCGAAATCGTGACTGCCGGCCCGGCGGCAATGGCCGAGAGAACGAACATGATCGGCATGCTCGGCTTGAACCATATCGGGCGGGACTTTAACACGCCGTAAGTGGCTCCCAGGGATGACTGGTGAAGCAGGGAAATCACCAGGCCAAGCACCGCAAGGAAGGGCGTTAACTTGTGCAAGAAGTGCCCAAAATTTCGCAATGCTGGCCAACGGTCAAAGAACGGGGTTTCCACCACCACCGGCGCAAACTCGGTGACTAGGATGAGCAGGTAAACGGTGATGCACATCGTCACCTCCCACAGTACCGAGTGGACATTCCAAAATACCCAGGGGTGCCAGAAGCGATCCGGCCGCCCAATATCCGCTAAAAGCATCAACATGGCGGAGGTGTACCCCGCAAAGCCAACCAGGATCGCCAGGCGAATGATGGGTTGCAGGCGCTTAATACCAAATATATACACGACCGCCGACAAGGTAAAAGCTCCCGCACCCAGGGCAATGGAGGAAAGGTCAACCGTGATCCACAATCCCCAAGGGACCGAATCAGTCAGGTTTGTGATGACCAAACCTTTGATAAAAACGGATATGAGCGAATACAGCCCGATCAGCACCAACACAGACAGGAAAGCAAGCCATGCCAGAAAGCCCGGGCTGAATGGAAGTCGAAAAGGTTTCCCTTCCGGATAGGAAGCAGCCATTTTAGATGCCCTCCTTGGGTGGGATATAGTATACGCTGGCTTCCGTCCCCAGGTCGTCGCGCAGGCGCATGGTGGGATTGGTTTCAATTAATTGAGAGACCTGGCTGTCCGGGTCTTTCAGGTTGCCAAAGGTACGCGCTCCCACCGGGCAGATGTTGACGCAGGCCGGAGTCGCTTCGCGGTCTTTGCCGGGCGTGAGTCCCTTTTCCAATCCCGCGTCAATACGGTGGACGCAGAAAGTGCATTTTTCGATCACACCACGCGGACGGCGCTCAATCTCAGGTTCCCCCCAGGCCGGGACATAGGGATTCTCGTCAGTACGTTCCTCCCAGTTGAATTGACGCGCATCATACGGACAAGCCACTTGACAATAACGACAACCGATGCAACGGTCATAATCCATTACCACCAGCCCGTCTTCGCGGTGATAGGTCGCTTTGACCGGGCAAACCTCCACACAGGGGGCGTTCTGGCAGTGCAGGCAGGGGCGGCTGAGGAAGAAGGTATGCCCGCCGGTCGTTTTCTCTTTCAACACGACATTCCACGGATCCTCGGACCAGACATCGTTGGTGGCGGTGCAGGCGCGCATGCAATATTCGCAGCCAATGCACAGATCAAGGTTAATGACCATGCCCCAGTGATATTCGCCGGTTGGGGCGCCATGTCCCACCGCCGTCTCGCCTTCCAATTGTTGCTGCTTGAATTGCCCAAACGGCGAGAGCGGGCCTGTGGTCAAAAAGGGCGCGGCAAAGATGGAACCAACTGCGGCAACCCCAAGCTTGATGAAATCACCGCGAGTCAGTTCAACAACGATTTTTCTTTTCTTCTTAGTGGGCTTCGGAGTCATTTTCTTCGACCTCCACAAACCGAATGCGGCGACTGACAACCCATGCGGCAACCCCGCCCATGATTAGACCAACAATCGCGCCCTGCATCAAGCCGGTATACAGGCGAACGGAGCTTTGTGATTCAAGGTTCTGGATCGTTTGTTCCTGCTCCTGAACCTGCTTTTGAAGTTCTTCGAGCGAAGGAGCGGTGCCAGCGCTCTGTCCGCTCATCTGTAAAATGGAATCGCGCGTGTGCACCGTGTCCTTATGGCAATTGATACAGGCATCGGAACCGACAGAGAAGGTATGCCCGGTGGCAAACAGCCCGCCTGTGGACTCCGTGTGTCCGGCGGTGGCCATGTGACAGTCGGTGCACTGCAAGCCGGAGTTGGCATGGGTTCCATGTGTGAAGGATGTGCCGGTATCCTTGTGGCAGTTCCCGCAAAGCGCATTTACAGACTCGGCGCGTGGTTCCTGCGAATGGGGATTATGACATGCCTCGCAATTAATGTTTGCCTGGCCGTGTTTGCTGGCGCGCCATTCGTCTGTGGTGGATTTATGGCAGGTGGCGCACAATGTATAGTCCGGTGTGATGGGCATGGGATTCTGGGGATGACCCGGCTGCATCGGTCCGTGACAGGATTCACAGGTAACGCCTTCTTCGGAATATTTCCCAGTCTCGGCATTGTAGCCAGTAGTATGGCATTCGAGACAGGAAATTTTCGAGCCCAGCTTGGTCCAATCCTCCTGAAAAACGGGGGAAGAAAAGGCCTGTGAATGCAGCGTGCCCATCCATGTCTCGTGAATATCCTTGTGACAGGCGGCGCAGGTATCAGATCCAACATAGCTTGGCTCCGGGGTTGCCACCACGTCGGCGGGTGTGGGCGTGGCAGTTGCGGTTTGGGCAGCGGACACGGGCTGAGCCGTGCCGATTGCCACTCCAAACATCAGGCAAACCACAAAAACCAGGGCGAATGCCATCCAGGCCGGTTTACCAAGAGTATTTTGAAGTTTCTTCATTGACTACACTCTCCTATATAATGAAATCTTCCAACTCATATCCATAAAGTTGAATTACAGTACGAATTAATTCCATTTTAATTTATTGCCCAAATTTCAACAGTGCTAAATATCACAATTTTGACATGATTTACACAGTTACGTACATCCCGTCATTGGACAAAAAAACAGCTCTGCTGTTTGCCTAGAACAAAAAAAGAGCACCCGCACAAAAAGGCGCCCATCTTTTGTTCTCACCCTTCTAATTTTTCACCGGGGGGAATTACCCAAAAAGTTTCATCGGCTTTCGATAAATCCAGTGCCACTTCCACCAACCTGCGGACGTAGACATCTGAGCCACTGATTTCATGGTAAGTCATTCCCCACCGTTTGCAATAATCCGCCACCCGCAGGGCTCTTTCGCGATATTCCGCCAAATCCTCCTCCGAGTGACCAACCAGCGCGATACGCCTGTAATTTTTGTACTGCTCATTCATGACGAAGTCGGCGGTTTTCTGCCCATACTTTTGGAGATACTTTTCATACTCTTTGAGCGGGTCGGAGCCAGCCTCCAGCCAGCCGCCGGTCAGGTAATAGGTGCCGGGGTGGGCGTTGAACTCTTTGCGATAGGCTGCGTCCGAGTCGAGGAAAATGGCAATGCAATCTTCGGTTTTGGGCATCAACAGGGTGTGGATTCTGGACTGGATGTCCTTCAATCCGTTACCGCACATGCCATACCCCAGTACGATCAGACTCGGTGTGGTGATCAAATCGATTTCAGCTTGCAGGGTCTTTCGCAAATTTTTGGGATTTGAGTGCAAGCCATAATCCATGAAGATGACATGGCCTTTCAAGCCCGCTGGAATATGGCGGGAAAGCAATTGCTCAAAGATGCGGCAGGCGATGAAGACGACGGGGAGGTCAGCCATCCAGTTGTCTCGCGCACATTATCGGCAGGCAGAATCTTTCTGTTTTTTCATGGGAATATATCCAGGAAGGCGGGCTACTCTTAAATCAATCATAAATGGCTCATGTTTTATTTCACGCCAAAAACTGGGTAAGGATATAAGCCAGCATCCCAACTGTTGCCCCCATGTAAATAAAGCGCATGTATTTGCGTCCCTCGGCGGGAGTCTGACTTCTCAGTAGTTTGACGGTGGAGAAGAGGGTGATCGTGTTCGCCACGCAGATGGTGACCAGGTAGGTGAGTCCCAGCCAGCCCATGAAGTAGGGGACGAAGCTAATCAGGAATACCAGCAGGAATGCCCCAGCCGAAATTCGCAGCGCAAATTTCTTTCCCTTTCTAATGGCAATGGACCTGGAATCCCGCTTCTTGTCGCCTTCGATGTCCATGGCGTCGCCGGCAATTTCTTCGCCGAAGTCGATCAAGAACGCGGTGAGACTGAAGAACCAGACGATGGGATTGAACGGCTGACCCACGGCAAGTCCGCCGAGGATGAAAGTGATTCCCACCGACGAGGCGACCATCAAATTACCCAGCAATCCCGCCTGTTTGTATTTCCAGTTGTAGAGGACGCCGATGATCCCAAAGATGACCGAAACCACAAAGGCGGGGACGCTGATCGCGAAGGCGGAAGCCAACCCGACCAGCATGGTGAAGGCGGCGAAGAGCAGCGCCTCCGTCGGTGACACCATCCCCGATGGCAGCGGACGCTGTGGCGCATTGACCTTGTCCACTTCGAGGTCGAAATAGTCGTTCGAGACGAGTGCGGAACCTGAGATGAAAAATCCGCACGCAAAGCCAAGCACCGCCTCCCGCAGGGACGGGAACCCGCCCAGCGCGACAATCTCGCCAAGAAAGACGCACACTCCCGCTGAGAAGGGGAGTTCGGGGCGGAAAAGTTGGATGAGACCTTTGAGTTTTTTGGTTAATGTTGACATTATGTTTTTTCAAATTTCCTGTCCGGCACGAACGGCGTCAGTGCGGACAGTTTCTCTCTGCTCACGGCTATATCATCCTCTTTCGGGACTGTACCTCCGACACCGCATTGGTCTTCATATGTAAACTCATGATCTTTCTTCCAGCGCGAACTTGATGGAGAGGATAACGCCCTCGATATTAGTCATCACATCGTTGTTCCAAAAGCGAATCACTTTATAGCCCTGCGCTTCCAAATAATCTGTTCTCTCTTTGTCGTACTCTTCCTGCTCGAGGTGTTGACTTCCGTCCAGTTCGATAATGAGTTTATTGCGCGGCGCACAGAAGTCTGTGACGAACGATCCGATAGCATGTTGCCGCCGAAAACGAACTCCGTCTTCACGCATGAGGCGAAGATACGCCCATAATTTCTTTTCAGTGGGCGTGGTCTGCTTACGGAGTTCGCCCGCTTGGTGGAGAATTTTTGGTGTGGAACGTTTTGGTGGCATGGTTGGTTTCTATTCAAGCCCTACCCCATCCCTCCCCAAATCCATTGGATTTGGGGAGGGTGACCGCAGGTCGGGTGGGGCAGATCTCGCCAAGAAAGACATAAACTCCCGCAGAAAAGGGGAGTTCGGGACGGAAGAGTTGGACGAGTCCTTTGAGTTTTTGGACTATTGGCATTGTTTCCTCTATATTCCGGTCATACTATGCCACTTTGGACATAGACACTTTACTGCTAAAGTATACTTAATTATTTGCTTCGTTATCACTGCCAACAATTAGATTTCCCGAAAAGTCTCGTCCAATATTCACATTAATATTGGATGCACCCAAATTGTTTTGACCGAGCTTTCCCTTCCTGCCGATATAGTCTTTTAATCTGTCAGCGACGTTTGACAGATCCATTAGGTCAACAGCCATATCTCGACTCTTGGCATAAAGGTCTTCGAGAATAATAAAATTTGGGTCTCCGTATTGTTTTGGTTTCATCCTATTGTGCCAGGTATCACCCCATTCCATGTTGATCTCATAGGATGTTTTTCCAATCCTCTCAAGGCGTGTAACATGATTGGGTTGTACTTCTAACGGCATTTGATCTCTAATTTCATTAATCTCTGTCAAAGCTGTTGTGTAAAACATATGAGCACGAGCAAAAATCCATTTAAAATCGTCATCGGTTGTTTTCCAATATTCATTGTCGATAAGTTTTTGCTTGTTGTTTTCGAGATGAGCTATTGTTTTTACTAGCGTAGTTGACCAGTTGCCTAAATCGTTCAGTATGGTATCAAGCGATTGGTGTGAATAATCAGTCATTCCTGCCACGGTTGTGCGAGACATATTACCTTCTTTGGATTCGTTATTTCCTTCGCTTTCCGGAAATAACTTATGAAGAGCAGAAAAAAAATTAGCCTGTTTTTTTTCATCTAGAGGAACGGATTTGCTAATTTTCGCCAAGTAAGCTGTCGCACCCTGTTCTTCGGATACTATATGATCACCGTAATCAGGATATCCTGTAAAAATTACAATTCTTTTTGATGGATAAAGCCGATGGATTACTTCTAATAGTTCTAATCCGCTCTCTCCGCCACGTAAATGAACATCAAGAAGAATACCGTCCAGTCTTTCTTCGCGAAGTATTGAAAGAGCTCGTGAAGTATTAGTAGCTTTAAAGATATAGAAGTTGTTTTCTTCGAATAATGAAGTCGCTCTATCAATTAAAGCCTCATTATCGTCAATCCAAAGTAATTTTTTCATATTAGAACTCCTAATTTCGAGAAGAAAAGATAAGTATGGTAATTATACTTTTAATTGTTATTTATCCAGTTAATATTATATGTGCAGGTGCTCGCGAGAAATACAACCTAAGATAAAAAGCAATAGTACTGAAAAATATTCTAGGAGTTTTTGGTCAGATGTTATAAAAAGTGAAATGTGCAAGAAGGGGTATACTTCCAAACTGTGCTTAGCGTGCGCACACCATATGTAATAGCTAGGAGGCAATATGAGATTGGAATCTGTAAGCTTGTTTACTGTGCGTGTCATCAAGCATCTGCCTTTTGGTCTGCTTGTTGAAGCTGAAAATGGTGGATGCGGCATTGTTCGCCTAAGGGAATTGTCATGGAGCAATGAGAAAATCCAAAAATGGAAAGATTTTTTTCCTTTAGGTTGGAGTGGAAAAGCACTTCTAATTTCTTCAAAGAAGGAACATTTACTTGAGTTTAGTTTGCGGTTGACGGAAAGCGATCCATGGGATGCTGTACTCGGAAAAATTGGGGAAGGTCAAGTTTTTGATGGTATTGTTACGTGGGTTGCGGAATATGGTGCTTTTGTGGAAATTGCATCAGGAGTCACTGGCCTTTTGCATCACTCGCAAATTCCTTCTTGGTGTAAAAAAACATCAGTAGAATTGTTTTGGCCGGGCGATAAAATTCGTGTAATTATTTCACATATAGATTACGAACAGCATCAGATCGGACTTCGCTTTGCCCCGATCAAACCATTGCTAGACGAAGAGGTGTCAATATCTATAAAAAACTCGAAGGACAAACAGATTGCAGGTAAGGAGATGGGGGCTTTATTGGAAGATAATATTCCCCAAAGATATATTCTCGTTGTAGAGGATGAAAATCGGCAGGCCATAACTTTAGCAGGTTGGTTGCGCAGGATAGGACAGCGCGTAGATGTTGTAGAAAGCGCCGAGCAAGCACTTGATTTTCTTGAAAAATCACAACCTGATATGGCCTTGATTGATATTGGATTGCCGGGAATGAGCGGCGCTAGCCTTGCTCAAATTATTTTGGATAAGTGGCCCGAGGTTGGGGTCATTATCGCAATAGACTGGGCGCTCACAGATGAAGTCATGGAACCCCTTGAATCTTTGCAGAAACGTGGCGCGCAGATTTTGTTGAAGCCGTTGCTTCCAAATGATCTGGTAACATCTCTTTTACAAGAACTGGAGTGTAAACCCAAACAGTTAGATGACATAATGCGGGGAAAGCTGAACTTGTTGGACTTGCCGAAGTTGGATCCCCGCAAATTTATACAGGCTATTCTGCATCGATGCTGTACTCATCTGGATTTTGAATTGGTTGTGTTGTTTTCACTTGACTCGTTCCAACGCAATGTCCGTGTTGCAGAGCATATAGGGGGCGGGTCGCTTAATAAATATGCAATTCCATCTTTGATCTACAGCCCAATACGGGAGGTGGCAGAGGATCATAAAGTAGTCGTCGTTAACGATATCGGATCATATGTGCACGCCCGCTTTCGCTATTTGCTGGAAGCGTTCCCTTCAGCAGTTGCCTGTGTTGGCGTTCCCGTCCCGACACAACTGGAATTTGATTATGCCCTTTTTGCAATTGATAAACATGTAAGACAAATTACTCCCGAGCAACAGACTTATGTGGAGGGCATAGCTATTGCCATTGGAGCTGCGCTTGACCAGAACAATTTGCGAGAGAAATCTGCCTTAATGCAACGTACGGCACTAATTGGGCACCTTTCTCGTGCTATGGTGCATGAGACGAATAATCTTGTTGGACCTCTTCTATATGGTATTAATAATATTAAGCGGATGTTTTCTAAAATTAACGATCATACAATCGAGCCAAATTACGAGCTTATCGGGAGTGAGATTTCCAAATTGCAACAAGATGTTAGGAAAATCATTAATATGATAAAAACCTTTGGGCGGATTGTTGGAAAAGCTAGGTATGAGACACTACGGGTTGACGAGATTATCAGGGAAACGTTGGATCTCCTGAGCGATATCAGTGAGCGTTCACACGTTGCCATATCTTTTACGCCCTCAGACAGCGTTGTAATTATTCGCAATCAGTCTGTTGTGCTTGAACAGATATTTATTAATGTTCTTCTTAATGCAATCCAGCAGATTGCCGAAATGCGCCCCGAGGTTGGCGGTTGGGTGAAGGTAAACGTGGAGTTGGTGCAATCTTCAACAGAAGAAGCATTGTGTAGAATTCTTGTTGAAGACAATGGTCCTGGGATTCATGCTAGTCTATGGGATAAGATCTTCGAAGCAGGATTTACAACTCGTCCTGATGGGAGCGGAGTTGGATTGTATGTTTCTCGCAACCTAATGGAAGATATTGTTGGTGGGAGAATTTATGTCAAACAAAGCTTCATGCTTGGCGGAACAATATTCGCTTTGGAAATACCATGTCGGTTATAAGGTAAATGAATGTGCAGAGTCTTAGCTTGGATGGACGGGTTCAAGGTATTGATAGTTCAAAAACCTTCTTTCGCCTTGAACTCTCCTGAAGTACGTGCCTATATGTCGATTATTCCTTCGTCACAATATACTTGTGGATCAAATGCGCGTACTGGTTTTGTAAGCGAATGAAGTGATTCTGCACCGCGTCGGCTTCGGCGCCTTCGGGGGCGAGGAAGCGCCCGATCTCCACGCCGTGACGGGCGATCTCGCGGCAGACGGCTTCGGTGATCAACTCCGCCAGCAGAACCTGTCCCTGCACGGTGGTGTCGAGGCGGTCCTGGTCGTCGAGGTAGAGTCCCACCGACGGCGCGCCCGTGGCGATGACGATGCTCGAGTTGACGCGGTCGAAGTAGACGCGCTGGCGCGGATCCATGCGGTCGTCGAAGATGATGTCTGTGAAAAGGGCGTTGCTGTTCCTGGAAAGCTCGAAAGCCATGGCTTCTCTTTTTGAACGTACCTGCACCTGCACCTGCGCCCGATGTTTTCCGATGTAGGCGGTCACGGTCCCTTCGCCGCCCACCTGTCTGCCTTCAATTTTGACTCGCGCCTGTCCGATGGTCGGGTCATGTTTGTGCGGCTGAATCACCACCTGCTGGGTCAACACGATCACTTCGGGGCTGTTCGAGATGACCGAGGCGGTCGCTCCCACGTTGGCGTTCTCCACCAGACGGACGAGCAGGCTCAGGGTGATGGTCTGTCCCGTCTGGACGTACGCCCGCTCGGGGAAGAATCCCATGCCTGAGGGCGGAAGCTCGATCTTCCTGTGGACTTCACCATCCTTCCGCTCCGACAATTCCATCAGGGCGATCGAGTTCAACTCGTGCAGCGCCTTGTCGATTTTCTCGCGCAGACGTTTATCCAGCCGCGTCTGCTCCTCGTGCAGGGCATGCCTGCGCTCTGCCAGCACCAGCGGCTCGAGCTTGGCTTCCACCGCCAGCTTGAGCGCCTTCGCAAACGGATGAGTCCAGTTGATGCCGTCGCGGGTGGCGGTCAGCACGGGTTCATCGTTCTTCATTAGGTCGTGCAGGTAATCGCATTGAATCGAGCCGTAGAAATATCCCGCGTAGGGGTCGTTCTCGAACTTGAGCATGGTCAACGAGATGATGGTCGCCTTGCTGACCACCAGCAGACCGCCGTCGGCGTAGTCACCTTCCTCGCCTCTGGTGGAGAGTTGGATCGCCGACCTGAAGACTTCCAACTGTGCCGTGACTGGATAGCCCTCGATGGGCAGTTCCTCGCTCAGGACTTTTTCTCCCTTCGGCGACCTGTAGCTGAGGACGTGCTCATGACGGATTTTCCCCGCTGACGTTACGTCGCGCAAGATGATTCTGCGGTGCGGGCTGCTCATGATGGGGCGCAGTTCGAAATGCCTTTGCAGGTAATTTCGCAGGTTATCGTATTGCGGCACTTTCACATCGTCACGCGAGACGATGATCTCGATGATGGTGCCGTTCCCCTCTGGCATGTTGTATTCCTCGCGCACCGACTGATTCGCCCAGATGGGATCGTTCAACTCGAAGGTGGGCACGCCGTTTTTGATGAGCAGGGAGCAGGAGTAAAAGTATCCGCCGCGGAACGAGTAGACGTGCCCGTGTCCCAGCCCGAAGATGGAATCTTTCAAACCGCGTCCCCACATGCCGCGGACGTGTTTGTCTTCCTTGATGCCGCTGGTGGCTTCGCCATAGGTGCCGACGACCTTGTCCATGCGCGAGTCGGTCATGCCCTCGGCATGGTCGCGGATGCGGATGACAGAGTTTTGGTGCTTTCGCATGACCTCGATGACGATCTCGCCGTCCACCTCGGTCCCAGCCTCTTCAAGACGCGAATAACTATCGTTGCAGTTGGTGATGACCTCCACGAGCGCGCGCAACACATCCTTGCGGATTGCCTGGTCGGCTTGTTGCAGCGCCACGCGGTCGGCGTATTGTAGTTTTCGACTTCCAGCCATTCAAATTCCTTTATTGATGTTACGCAGTGTCGTTCTGAGCAAAGCGAAGAACCTCTACGATTGTCTCAGAGACCCTTCGCTGTCGCTCAGGGAATCACGGTTGAGAACGTAACATCAGTTCTTCTATAGCAACTAGACTTCGGAAGTCTTCAAGACTTCCGAAGTCTCATCTGTAAATTTTGTTACCTTAATTTCCGTACTGTCTTCTTCTCAGGCGTGAGCAAATGCGCGAACTTGTCCCTGCAAACCGTCAGGAAGGTAATTAAGTCCTGGCGGTTGTGAATCTCTGCATAGCCTTTGAATAAATCCACATTCCGCGCCAGTGTCTCATGCGACGATTCCATCGTGCAGAGCAGCAGACTCCTGAAATCGAACTCACCGATATTTGCGTTCGCGCCGTTCTTTTTGTACAAGCGATACGCGTCCGAACCTTCCATCATCTTGACGAACTTCCCTGCCTTTGCCTTCTCCTCCGCGCTGACGGCGGGAATCTGAAACAAAGGCTTCTGCACAGCCACAACTAGAGCCTTTGGCGCTGGCTTCGGCGTCGGTTTCGGCTTTGCAATTGGTGTTGGTTTTACAGCCTCGGCAACTTTTGCCTTCTTCACCTTCGACGGCTTGGCGGGAGCAGGCTTCACAACTGGCACAAAAGCTTTCTTTTCTACTGGCTTTGGTGCTTTGACAGCAGGAGCCTTCGCTTTTTCCGTTGGCTGCGCTTTGATGGGCGCAAGTTTTACCGCCTCGGCAACTTGTAACTTCTTAACTCGTTTCTTTTTTGACTTTTCCGCTGGCTTCGGTTTAGCAAGTACAGGCTTTACTAACGGCGCAGTGATTTTCTTCTCCACTGGCTTTGGCGTTTTGACAGCAGGAGCCTGTACCTTCTTCACTGGTTTCGGTTTGGCTGATGTAGGCTTTGCCACCACCGCAACGGCTTTCTTTTCTACAGGCTTCGGCGCTTTAACAGGCGCGGGCTTCACCGCCTCAGTAACTTGTAACTTTTCAACTTGCTTCTTTTCTGCCTTCTTCGCTGGTTTCGGCTTGACAACAGCAGGCTTCCCAACTGGTGCGGCAGCTTTCTCCTCCTCCGGCTTTGGCGCTTCAGCGGCGGCGACCTTTGCTGCCAACATAATGACCTTCTCCTCTGGTTTCAGCTTGGCAGGAGCAAGCTTCGCAACCGGCATGGGCTTTGCCATCTCGGTAACTCGTAACTTGTGGACTTGCCTCGGTTTTTCCTTTTTAGGGATCGTTACTCCCAATTCCTTTGCGACTTTTTCGGCAAGCCTGATTCCCTTTGCCGTCAGCTTGAATCCAGTCTCGATTCTGGCGGTGAGCCACCCGCTTTTCTCACAATCATGCAACCTCCTGCCGACCAGCGCAGAATCGGGCCATTGAGGATAGGTTCGCATGGAGAACTTTTTGGGGAACAACATAAAACAGGCGGAGATAATATCCTCCGCGCTGATTTCGTCCCCATCTTTATACAGGGTATGGATGGAATAAACCACAAGGTGGTTCGAGGCGATGGTCGTGTATTTCTCGGGTTGGAAGTTTGGGGTATTTGCCGCCGTCATCTTTTTCTCTCTCGGATACAAGTTGTGTCTGCCTGTTGCTCAATATACTACACAATTTTACCCTCTCTGATTGCATCCTGCTTGCAGGGGAGTCAAAAAGGTCACGCTCAAAGCGTGACCTGCATTATGTTTCCTGTATCGCAAGACCTTGATTCAATCCCTGTGGACAATCCCCTTTTGCCAGGCGTAGACCGCCACCTGAGTCCGGTCAGCGAGGTGCAGTTTGCTGAGAATGTTGCTGACATGTCCCTTGACCGTATTTGTGCTAATGACTAATTGGTCCGCGATCTGGCTGTTGCTCAGTCCGTTGGCGATGAACTTCAAAACTTCCAGTTCGCGCTCGGTAAGTTCGGCATAGAATGATTCGTCCTGACTTTCGCCGCGCAGATTCCGCAGGACACGCGCCGCCACCAGCGGATGCAGGGTCACCTCGCCGCGGATGGCGCTCTGGATGGCCTCTGCCAGCTTATCCATCTTCATGTCCTTAAGGACATAGGAGATCGCTCCCGCTTTGAGCGCGGGGAAAATCTGCTCATCTTCGTGGTAGGAGGTCAGCACCACGACTTGCGTACGCGGTGAAATTTTCTTCACTTCGCGGGTGGTCTCGATGCCGTCCATGCCGGGCATGACCAGATCCATCAACACCACATCGGGAATGAGTTCGCCAGACATTTTGATGGCTTCCTCGCCGGAGGCGGCTTCGCCCACCACGTTGAATTTGGGCAGGGTTTCCAAATAGGCGCGAATGCCCTTTCGTACCACTTCGTGATCGTCCACAATCAAAATGCTGATGGGGGTCATGATTGAACTCCTTGCAGTGTTTCCTGCTCGACCGGAATAATTACTTCGATTTGCGTTCCCTTGCCGGGGGCGCTTTTGAGGATCAGTTGCCCGCCGACGCTTTCGGCGCGTTCCCGGATGGAACGCAACCCCACGCCTTTGGGTCTTTGTGCCATGTCGAAACCCTGTCCGTTGTCCGCAATGGTCAGGGTGACTTTGTTCGTATCATACACCAGTGCCAGGTTGACCGAATCCGCATGGCTGTGACGCGCCGTGTTTGCCAGAGTCTCCTGTGTGATGCGGTACAGCGATTGCTCCACTTTCAACGGCAGTTGACCTTCGCCTTCCACACGCAGGCTGGCTTTGATGTCGGTGCGGCTCTCCCATTCGTACACGTATTCGCGCAGGGTTACGACCAGCCCCTTTTCCTTTAAAGCCATCGGATACATTTCCTGAATCAGAAAGGTCAATTCCTGGATGACATCCTGCACCAGGTTTTCGGCTTCGGTGATGTGGTTTTGGGCTGCGACGGTGTTGCGCTGGATCAGTCCACTTGCCGCGCCGATCTGCGCCAGAGCTGCGAAGGCTTTTTGTTTTGCGCTGTCGTGAAGTTCGCGGGCAAGGCGATTGCGCTCTTCGACGATGGCGAGTTCCTTCATCCGCTCGAAGAGCCGCTCGATCTCGCGGGTGCGTTCCGCCACCTGACGTTCCAATTCCTGACGGCGCGCCTCGATGCTGCGGACTCGCATGCGATAGCCCGTCCAAACTGCTGTTATTATAATCAAGCCTGAAAGCGTGAAGAACCACCACGTCTCCCAGAAGGGCGGGATGACAGTTATTCTGAGCGCCTCATCGTTTTCGTTCCACACACCGTCGTTGTTCGATCCTCTCAGTCGCAGGGCGTATTTGCCGCCGGGCAGGTTGGTATAGCGTCCCTCGTGTTTGTCACCGATTTCGTTCCAGTCTGTGTCGAAGCCATCGAGGGCATAGGCATATTGGTTATTCTTTGGCTCGGCAAAGCTCAGGGCGGAGAATTCGAACTCAAACGAGTTCGCTGGCCACTTCAAGGTGACTTCACGGACGCCTTCAGCCGACGATGTGGCTTCGAACGGCTTTTCATTTTGGGTCAGCGCAGTGATGACGATGGGTGGTACGTATGGATTTGTGGGGATTTCGGCAGGGGTGAACAGGTTGATGCCAAATGTCCCGCCGACGTAAATGTCACCGTTTGGAGTGCGGGCACATGCGTCGGAATTGAACTCATTGCTTTGCAATCCATCACTGACAGTGAAATTTTGGAAGGTCTCCGTCTGTGGGTCGAAACGTGAAAGCCCGAAATTGGTCGTCAGCCACAGGTGGTCGCTTTCGTCGGGAATGATGCAATAAACGAAGTTACTGGGCAATCCGCGGCGTTCGGTTAGTACGGAGAACGAGTCAGTCGTCGGGTCGTATTTGTTCAAGCCGCCGCTGGTTGCCAGCCAGATGGTTCCATCCTTATCCTGATAAATATCCAAAACGATGTTACTGCTCAGGCTGGTTGGGTCTTCTGCATCCGTTTGATAATAGCGGAAGGTATTCTGCTTCTGGTCGAAGCGGTACGCTCCCGCATCCGATGTGCCCACCCACAGGAACCCATCGCGGTCATCGAGGATGGCTCCCACACTTGCGGAAGTGGCGCCTTCAGGTTGAAGTGGGTCTGTGATATGGGTGAAGGTTCCGCTTCTGCGATCGAGTTGGTCCAAGCCGGAGCCGGTCCCAACCCAGAAAGTACCAGTTGGGCTTTCGTAAATTTGGGTGATGTAATTACTGCGGATGCTGGTGGCTGGATTCGACGGGTCAAACTTATAGTGGATGAATTTGCCTGCCGCTTCGTAGAATCGATCCAGCCCGGAACTGGTTCCAATCCAGAGGACACCGGCTCTGTCGCGATAAACCACCCATACCTGCTGGCTTGCCAGACTATCCGGTTTACCGGGGTTATGTGTGTAACGAGTGGAAAACCCATTCGTGGGATCGAAACGGGTCAACCCGCTGCCGGAGGAACCGAACCAGGCCGCGCCCGACGGATCTGTTGTTGCACCAAATACACCGCCGACGGGGATTCCTTTCTCCTGGGAATCGGGGTTGTAACGGTACAAGGCAAATTTGTCCTGCGCGGGACTGTGTTTGTTGATTCCACCACCCCAGGTTCCAACCCACAACACACCTTCACGGTCTTCATAAAGTGAAAAGATGTTGTTGTTGCTCAGACTGCTGGAGACAAGCGGGTTGGCAAAATAGCGGACGAAATCATCTGTGACCTCGTTGAAACGATTCAGCCCATGGTTGGTCCCAACCCACAAGGTACCCCGCCTGTCGATCAGCAGGGCAGTGGTGGAGTTATCGCTCAGTGTGGATGAGTCATCTTCCACCGTCAGATAATGTTTGAATTGTCGGCGGGTGGGGTTGAAGCGATTAAGTCCCTCTTCAGTGCCGACCCAAAGATAGCCCTTATCGTCCTCCAGAATATCCTTAATGAAGTCGTCACTGATGGAATCCTGCATTTCAGGCTCGCCTTTCACTTCGGTGGTATTAAGGCTGGCACGATAATGCTTGAATTCCCCGGCGACTGGGTCGAACAATTCCAGCCCGCCACCGAGGGTGCCGATCCACAATCTGTCTTGGGAGTCTTGATATATAACATTGACGTTGTTGTGACTCAGGCTGGTGGAATTGGCCGGATTGTTTCGATAGTGGGTGAAAGATTCGCTTCCCGGATTGAATTTGCTCAACCCGTCCATGCTGCCCACCCACAACGTCCCGGAACGGTCTTGGAAAATGGCGTTGATCACACCCTTGCCGATGCTGGAAGGCTCCTCGGGAATGTGTCGAAACCGGGTGAATGTATCGGTGTTTGGGTCGTAACGGTTCAACCCGCCCTGATAGGTTCCGATCCAGAGGTGGCCGTCACTATCTTCGTAGAGCGATTCAATCCAACCGTCGCTGAGGCTGTTGGGGTCTTCGGGATTTGGCTTGTAAACCTTGAAGTTGTAGCCGTCGTAGCGGTTGAGTCCGTCCTGCGTACCGAACCACAGGAATCCCTGACGGTCTTGCAGGATGACATTGACCACGCTTTGCGAGAGGCCATCTTCAAGGCTAAGTTGTTGAAACTGGACAACAGCATTGGCCCGCAGGGGCGGCGGCTCCGTTTCTGCGATTGGTTGCGTTTCAGTCTGTGGGGTGGATGTGGGAATGGGTGGGACAACCCCGGAGCAGGAAACCAGCAAAATGGTCAGGAACAGAATTGGGGAAATTCTGAGTTGGACAAATCGAAAGAATTTTGGCACGCTAGATCTATGTCCGTACAAATGATACATCGATATTTATTTTATTACATTTTGCCTTGAAACACCGAAATATAAGGATGATTTTTGTCCTTCCGTGGGATGGTTATTGCTCATGGGATACGCTACTGGAGGATGGTTTTGAAATACCCCCCGGTGTGAAGATAAACCCATTGCCAGTCCCGTGTTTTTTTCCCCTTTCCTCTGTAATATTCAATTGCTTTCAACTTTTGTGTTCAGGTGAAAATGATTTCAATTCCGGTGATCTGTGGTCGTCCAAATGTGACCTGCCTCCATTGCCATTGCGGAGAGGAAGTAACAACTTCCGCCGGGGCTGGCTTTCCCTCCCCGGTAGTATGGGATGGGATTTCAGTACGGCGGCGGATGCGGACTAACGACCATGTACGCCTGCGACGAGGAGGTGGTTAACGTCCTTATTCACAAGTTGCGCGGTGTTCAATATTTTTTCAATCAAAACCCATGAGGAGATTTGAAATGTCACGAAAGATTTTTGCGTTCGTAAGTTTGCTGGTCGTGTTTGGATTGGTGCTTGCCGCGTGCGCTCCGATTGCCGCGACTGAAGCGCCCGCTGTTATCGAGACTCAGGAACCGTCCGCGCCTGCTACTGAAGCTCCCGCGGCCGCCACGGAAGCGCCTGTTGCCACAACACGCACGGGCGGATGGGTGGACGAGATCGTCTTCACCTCGGTGGACGAAGTGACCAATGCCGTCGCGCAGATCCAGGCAGACCAGCTCGACCTTTATGCCTACCTTGCCGACGACCCCGACACTTATGCGATTGTCAAAGGCGACCCCAGCCTGGCGTACAGCCTTTCGTATGGTTCGTGGGATAGTATTCTTTTCAACGATGCGGAATTCAACAACGGCAAGTTGAATCCATTCGCCAATCCGAAAATCCGGGAAGCTGCCAACTGGCTGATCGACCGCGAGTACGTGTCACAGGAGGCCTTGGGCGGCTTGGGTGGTCCGCGTTATGTGCCTATTCTTTCCGCTTTCCCAGATTACCCGCGTTATGCTGACTTGGTTCGCCCCATTGAGAGCAAGTACGCCTATAACCTTGAAAAAGCTGACGAGCTCATTTCCGCAGAGATGGAGGCCATGGGCGCAGTCAAAAATGCGGACGGCAAATGGACATACAAGGATGAACCCGTCGTCATCATCGGTCTGATTCGCTCGGAGGATGAGCGCGAGATCATCGGCAACTACTTCTGCGATCAACTGGAAAAGATTGGTTTTACCTGTGACCGCCAGGTGCGCACCCGCACCGAACTGGCTCCCATCTGGCAACAGGGCGTGGTCGAGAACGGCGAATTCCACTTCTATACCGCCGGTAACTACTGGCCCAATCTATTGCGCGATGAAGGTCCTGGCTTCCTGCAAAATTACTGCCCCGATGTGGCTGGAACCACCACCGAGGCGGCGTTTACCTGTGTGGATGAACTGCATACCGCTGCACAGGCATTGTATACCAACAACTTCAAGAACATGGACGAACGTCGCGAGTTGTTCAAAACCGCATTCCCATTGTCCATGGAAAATTCTTCATACCTGCCGGTTGTAGACCTCATCAGTTTCTTCCCTCGCAAGGCTGACCTGGTTGTCGCTTCCGACCTGAGCGCCGGCGTGGGCGGCTCGACTTTGTGGCCTTACACCATCCGCTGGGCAGGCAAGGAAGGCGGCACGGTCCGCAGTGCCAATTCCGGTATCCTCACCGGACCGTGGAATCCGGCGGCTGGTCACAACTGGAATCAGGAAATGAACCTGATCTACGCCACACAGGATTTGGGCGCGTTTGCCGATCCATACACTGGTCTTTATTGGCCTCAGCGTTTGGAGAAAGCCACCGTCAAAGTGGTAGAGGGAACACCCATCACTTCCACTTTGGATTGGGTCACACTCGAAACCACTCCCGAGATCAAAGTTCCCGAGGATGTCTGGGTGGATTGGAACGGCGAGACCCAGACCTTTGTCACCGCCGGCGAGAAATTCCCCGACGGGCTGACGGCCAAAAGTGTCACCACTGTCACCTATCCCGCCGACCTGTGGGACACCGTCAAATATCACGATGGCAGCCCTATCTCGATGGCGGACTTCGTCCTCTTCATGATCATGCAATGGGATACCTGCGACCCGAAAAGCCCCATCTATGACGAAACGAACATACCGAACTGCGATACCTTCAAATCACACTTCAAGGGTGTGAAGATCATCTCCACCGACCCGCTGGTGATCGAATCCTATGACGATACTGTTGCACTGGATGCCGAGGTGCAGGTTGGTCAGATCTCCGGCAACCAGCCCGGCTTCTCGCTGAACTGGTTCCCCACAGCCTACACCGGCCCGGTGGCCTGGCACACCTATGCACCAGCTTTCCTTGCCGAGAGCAACAACGAGCTTGCCTTTTCAACCAACAAATCCACCGCGCTGGGCGTGGATTGGACGAACATGATTGCGGGACCTTCGCTTGAAATCCTGAAGAAATACTTCGATCAGGCTGAGTCCGAGTCCTTCATCCCCTTTGAACCGACTCTCGGTCAATATATTACCGCAGACGACGTAAAGGCACGTTATGAGAACCTTGGGAAATGGTACGCCGATCACAATCACTTCTGGCTTGGGACGGGCGTTTATTACATCGACGAGGTCAACCCGGTGGAAGGCTCTGTCGTTGCGAAGCGCTTTGAAGACTTCCCCGATCCCTCCGACAAGTGGAGCCGCTTCGGCGAGCCGCAAATCGCAGTCGTAGACGTCATGGGCCCCGCGGAAGTATCCCAGAGCGCCGAAGCCGCCTTTGATGCCTACGTCAGTTTCAACGATGCACCTTATTCGCAGGCTGACATCGATAAAGTCACTTACCTCCTGTACGACGCGGAAGGGAATCTCGTTCTGACAGGCGACGCCGCGTTTGTGGCGGAAGGCCAATATTCGGCTGTGCTGGGCGCAGAGGAACTTGGCAAATTGTCAGCGGGCGCCGCGAAGATCGAATTCGTGGTCTCGTCCAAACGGGTTGCCATCCCAACCTTTGCCGGCTTTGAGTTTGCGGTATCTCCGTAACCGATACCGGTTTGATTATTATGGATAGGGGCGGTAACGCCCCTATCCAATTATTTCTTTTTTTGGAGATGCCTATGAGTGCCATCACACAATATGACGCGCAGCAGGTGGGTACAGTCGGCGGAAGGAGATTCATGGATTCCTTCCTGCGAATTCTCAAGTATTCATTGGTCAGATTTATATCCCTGTTGTTTTCGGTTATCGTTGCAATCTTTTTGACCATCCTGATTGCAAACATGGGCGGTTATGTAGACCAGATCCGCCTCGGCGAAATCCGTGAGACAGTGGTGCAGTCTGTCCGCGGTAACCAGGCGAACCGCAGCCTGCCGCCGGAACAGTTCCAGAAACTGGTGGATGATCTTGTGTTCCAGGAGGCGCACGCGCAAGGATTGGATCAGCCCTTGATGTTGCGCGCAGTCCGCTACATGAAAAAAGCCCTGACGTTGAACCTGGGTAATGCCCTGCGCATGACCAGCGACAGCGGTTCCAAGCAGGTGCGCGTTATCATCCTCGAACGCCTGCCTCCCACACTGCTTCTGTGGGGTGTCTCGGGGTTGTTCCTCTTTTTCGCCGAGATCAGCGTTGCCCTTTCCATTTCCCGCAAGTATGGAACCTGGGTGGATAAATTCTTTGTTGCCATGGCGCCTTTATCGACGGCGCCGGGATGGTTCTTTGGCATCTTTCTGATTCTGCTTTTTGCCTCGTATTTTCGAGTTTTGCCTTTCGGCGGCATGGTGGATGCTCCCATTCCCAAGACTCCGTTTGGCTATAGTCTGAGTGTGATCAAGCACTTGATTCTGCCGACACTGTCATTGGCCATCGCCTCTTTCTTTATCCAGGTCTATCAGTGGCGGACGTTTTTCCTGATCTATTCCAGCGAAGAATATGTTGAAGTTGCCAAGGCCAAGGGACTCTCGTCCAAGTCTATCGAACGCGACTATGTCCTGCGTCCCACCCTGCCCAACATCATTACCGGCTTTGCGCTGACCCTCATCGCCCTTTGGTTGGGTGGTCCTATTACCGAGACCATATTCAACTGGCCGGGACTTGGGCGTGCATTCTATGAAGCAGTTCAGTTCTACGATACGCCCGTCATTCTCGGGCAGACGGTCATTTACGCCTACATGCTGGCATTTACAGTCTTTCTGCTGGATTACATCTATGCCCTGGTTGACCCACGAGTCAAGATCGGGGAGGGAGGAGGCGGCGCATGAAGGAGATCAAGCGCTCGTTTCGCGAACTGTTGCGTTATCCCACAGCCATTGCCAGCATGGTGATGATTTTCGCCGCAGCTTTGTTTTCGATCTACACCATGATTACCATCCCCTACGACGAGGCAGTCCGCTTGTGGCGCGGCTCGGAGGATGACTGGTATCAGTATCCCAAGCAGGCAGCGCCTGCGTGGATGAATTATTTCGCTGATAAAAAGCAGCCCGTCTCGTTTTTCCTTAACAGTGCCAATCCCGAATTCGCTGACGGCGGAACAGTCACCCGCGACGTGGAAACGCGGCAGGACGGCACGTCGAAAGTGACCATCACCTACGCTTTCGATTTTCAATATGACGACTTTCCGCAAGACATCATCCTCTATGCCGATGTAAAAAATGCCACGAAGAAACCGCTTGTTGGCGTAACTTGGCTTACGCCCGATGGTCGTAAAGTGAACATGGTAAGTTATTCCATATCACAGCGGAATGTCTATCGCATTTCACTGGACGATAAACTGGCGCGCATCCTCAGGGCGGATAGACCGATCGAAGGTTTATTCGCCGACCCTGCTTCTGACAAGCCCGTTCCGCTGAAAGGGACATACCAGATGGTGGTCGCTGTCAGCCTCTTCGAACCGGAAGCTGACGCCGATGTGGAGCTTGTCCTGCATGGCACGCTCTACGGCATGGCTGGCACCGACTTCAAACGCCGCGACTTGATGATTCCCCTCATGTGGGGAATGCCAATTGCCCTTGCCTTTGGCTTGCTTGCCGCCCTCGGAACCACAGTCACAACGTTGGTTATTGCCGCCATCGGCACCTGGTACGGAGGCTGGGTGGATGACCTCATCCAGCGTATTACCGAGATCAACTCGGTGTTACCCTTTTACCCCATCCTCATCATGATCGGCACGTTCTACTCGCGCAGTATCTGGCTGATTCTCGGCGCGACCATTTTGCTGAACATCTTTGGGTTGGGAATCAAAAACTTCCGTGCCATCTTCCTGCAAATCAAGGAATCACCTTACATCGAAGCGGCGCGTTCCTACGGCGCGAGCGACGGACGCATCATCATCCGTTACCTGACCCCGCGCGTGATTCCGCTCCTCATCCCGCAGTTGGTGACACTCGTCCCAGGCTATGTCTTCCTCGAAGCGGGTCTCGCTGTCCTCGGTTTAGGTGATCCCTTCATGCCGACCTGGGGCAAAGTCATCGACGATGCGCGGACGAATGGCGCCTTGTTCGAGGGTTTATATTACTGGATTTTGGAGCCTGCCGCATTGCTGCTGGTCACCGGGCTGGCGTTTGCCCTGCTGGGTTTTGCGCTCGACCGAGTCTTTAATCCCAAACTGAGAGAGATGTAGCAATGATCGAACAAACTCTTTTGGATGTCAAAAACCTTGTCCTGCATTTCAAGACCACTCATGGTGTGGTGCAGGCGGTGGATGGCGTGGACTTCTCTCTCGATTACAACAAGGCGGTTGTCGTTTTGGGCGAGTCGGGGTGCGGCAAGAGTTCGCTGGCAAAAGCCATTTTGCGCCTCCTGCCGCGCAATGTCGGAAAATACACCGGACAGATTCATCTTCAAAACGTGGACACGATGGCGTTGAACGAAGAAGAGTTCCGCCGCAATGTGCGTTGGGTGGGGATGTCGCTTGTGCCGCAGGCGGCGATGAACGCCCTCAACCCGGTGCTGCGGGTGGGTGACCAGGTGGCGGAGCCAAGCATGGTACACCTCGGCTTGAGGAAAGACCAGGCTTTGGTGCAAGCCGGCAAGATGTTCCAGCATGTGGGCGTGCCGAATGACTTTCTCAGCCGCTATCCGTTCGAGTTGAGCGGTGGGATGCGTCAGCGCGTGGCGCTTGCCATGGCGCTGGTCACATCGCCGAGTCTGGTGGTGTTGGATGAACCAACTTCCGCGCTGGATGTTTTGACGCAGGCGAATATCTTCAATGTCCTGAAGCGCATCAAGAAGGAATTGGGGACGAGCTTCATCCTCATCACACATGACATCGCCACTTCCAGCGAACTGGCGGACAACGTGGCGGTGATGTATGCCGGGCAAATTGTCGAGGTGGGTGATGCTTTCCGATTTTTCAAGGAACCGCTGCATCCCTACTCGAAGAAGTTGATGGCGAGCGTGCCAACCCTGCGCGGCAAGAAGGAACTTGAATTCATCACCGGGCAGCCGCCCAGTTTGATCGGCTTGCCGCATGGATGCCGCTTTGCGGCGCGCTGTCCCGCCCGCTTTGCGAAGTGCGACCAGAATCCACCCGTAATCGAGCAGGAAGGCCGCAAGGTCAAGTGCTGGTTATATGCCCATTGATTGGCGCTGGGAGTGGGAACCACGCCCTTTCATCCTCAGGAGTGAAGATATGTCCCTTGATACCAACGTAGTAAGCAAGGAAAGATTACACGCGAAGAGTCCCGCAAGCCAGAACCACACCCTTTTATCGATTCAGGATTTGCATGTGTGGTTCGAGTTGAGACGTTTTGGGTTCGGTCATGCCGGTTACGTGCGGGCAGTGGACGGAGTCAAATTCGACCTGCACGCTGGGGAAGCGATTGCCGTGGTCGGTGAAAGCGGCTGTGGAAAATCCAGCCTGATGAAAACGATTCTCGCGTTGTACAAACCCACCAAGGGCGAGGTGGTCTTTAATAATAAAAAGCACAGCGAGTTGAATAAGGAGGGAATCCGCTGGTATCGCTCGCAGGTGGGATACGTCCAGCAGGACCCCTATGGGGCGCTGGCTCCGTTTATGAACGTCCGCCAAATTCTGGAGGAGCCGCTCATCATCGGCGGAGTCAAAAGCAAGGACGAGCGTCGTGACCGCATCCGCAAGGCAATGGAGGAAGTGAAGCTTCACCCGGTGGAGGATTTTCTGGATAAATTCCCCCACATGCTCAGCGGCGGACAACAGCAGCGCGTGGTCATCGCCCGCGCCATGATTCTGGAACCGAAACTGCTGGTGGCGGATGAACCTGTCTCGATGCTCGATGCCTCCGTCCGCGTGGAGATTTTGAAGTTGTTGCGCGGCTTGCAGGAAAGACACAACCTCTCAGTGATTTACATCACGCATGACCTTTCAACCGTGAGTTATTTCTCCGAGCGGATTTTCGTCATGTACGCGGGACGGCTGGTTGAAAAGGCCCCTGTGGACAACCTGTTGCAAAACCCATTGCATCCATATACTTTTGCATTACTTGAAGGGACTTCCGACCCAGACGCGAACAACGCCATGACCTTCAAGGAAGTGCCGCCCGGCGAGCCACCAAGTTTAGTCAACCCGCCGGCGGGATGCCGTTATCATCCGCGCTGTCCGCGTGTGATTCAAGGTTTGTGTGATGTGGATACGCCGCCCGAATTCGAGCGTGAAGGCGGGCATCTTGTCGCCTGTTGGTTGTACAAATGAAAAATCCAAAAGCACTTCTCATCGTCGGCTTTTTCCTGATAGTGGCGGGTGTTCTCCTGCCTTTCCTGATGGTCATTCACATCCTTGAATCGACCTTCTTCCTTAATTTCTTCTCCTTTGCGGCGCAGGTGACGGGACTGTTCCTGGGATTTATCGGCTCGGTGATGTATATCCGTGTGAGGCGTTGAAGCGACGCGCAGACTTCGGAAGTCTTTAACTTTCGTTGTATACTGGCGGGAGATAAAAACTGGGGTCGGATGAATCAACCAAAAGGAGAAACCATGGGCAAGAATATATTGATCTTGAAGGGGAGTCCGCGTGAAAAAGGCAACAGTTCCGTGCTTGCGGACCGGCTTGCGGCGGGAGCCAAAGCCGGCGGGGCAAAAGTCGAAAGCATTTATCTGCACGGCTTGGACATCCGCGCTTGCGATGCCTGCGACCTGTGCGAGCAGGGCAATGGCTGTGTCATCAATGACGACATGCAGGATTTGTATCCGAAGGTCGAAGCGGCGGATGTGATTGTCCTTGCCAGCCCGGTCTACTGGTTCACGTTCAGCGCACAGATGAAGCTGTTCATTGACCGCTGTTATGCGTATCAGGCTAATGATTGGAGGGAAATGCAAGGCAAGAAGTACGCGCTTATCCTGACTTACGGCGACAGCGATTTGTATACTTCAGGCGGCATCAACGCCATTTCCACCTTCGAAACGATGTGCCGCTTCCTGAATGCCGAGATCGCCGGCATGGTCTACGGGACGATGTCCGATGTGGGCGATGCCGAGAAACAACCTGAGTTGATAGAACAGGCTTACAAACTGGGACAAAAGTTGGGCGTGGCGTAAAATGCGAATCCGCAAACCGCTGTCCGTTGGATTGGTGACAACCCTCAGCTTGATTCTTGTTTCCTGCGGCGGGACCTCAACCCCCATGCCTGTCACCCAGCCGACAGCGGAATCATCCCTGACCGAGCAGCAGACCGCAACCCTCAGCAGTTTGGAAAAAGTAGATGATTATCCGCTCTACACCATGCACTATTATGGTTCGAGCGCAGATGGCATATCCTTCTCGACTGACTCGAATCCATCGTCAATTTGGGGTTGTTCGCTTTTCGCGGCAATGGGCGGAGAGGATAAATTCTACGGGCGAAACTTCGACTGGGAGATGAGTCCCGCTCTGCTTTTGTTCAACCACCCGACTGACGGATATGATTCCGTTTCGATGGTGGATATTGCCTACCTGATTGGCAACAATGCTGACGCATTGACCGACCTGCCCATCGAGCAACGGTTGGCTCTGCTGGATGCTCCTGCCTTGCCCTTCGACGGCATGAATGAGCGCGGACTGGCTGTGGGTATGGCGGCTGTGCCATCTGCTGAAATGAAAATTGACCCCGCCAACGAGACAATCGACTCGCTGATGGTAATCCGCAAGATGCTCGATCAGGCAGAGGATGTGGATGAGGCTGTTGCCATTCTGCGGAGCTACAACATCGAGTGGGGAAGTGGTCCGCCGCTTCATTATCTGATTGCAGATCGGTCGGGACGCGCCGTGCTGGCGGAGTTTTATCAGGGCGAACTGCGCCTTTTGCCCAACGACCAGCCCTGGCATCTCGCCACCAACTTTTTGCGCAGTGCTGTCAGTGGAAGCCCCAACGGGCAATGTTCTCGATATGACCGTCTGGAGCAGGGGCTTTCCAGTGTCGGCGGCGAAATCAACTCGACGGACGCCATGGATCTTCTATCTGAGGTATCCCAGCCGAGCACGCAATGGTCGGTTGTGTACGGCATCAACACGGGAGATGTGATCGTCTCAATGGGACGGCAATATGACAAGATTCATGAATTCAACATCATACAGTCTAACCAGGCATCGACAGCCGCGCCGACAGCAGATTCGGAATTGTCCGCCTATGCTTTTCCTGAATCGATTGATCCAACTGCGAAGTACCTGTTCTATCTTCACGGCAGGATTGTCGAGGATCAGGGGATCCACGCGGTCAGTCCCGATTTCGGGGAATATCAACACATGGCGATTCTGGAGAAGTTCTCCAGCCACGGTTTTGCGGTAATTAGCGAGCGGAGACCCAAAAATGCCGACAGTATGAAGTCTGCTGAGAGAGTTGTAGGGCAGGTGAAGGCCTTGCTGGATGCCGGAGTCCCGGCCAAAAACATCACCGTCGTTGGCGCGTCGAAAGGTGCGGCTATTACAATCGAGGTCTCGCACCTCCTTGAAAATGAAGAGGTTAACTTCGTCATCATGTCAATCTGTTACCCTGATACTGTCGCGGAATTCATGCGGAATGGGACGTCCCTGTATGGGAATGTCCTGTCGGTTTACGATTTTGCAGATACGGAATATGCGGGCTCCTGCAAAAAGTTGTTTGAATATTCCGAGGGCAGGGGACTTGCCCGCCACGATGAAATCATGCTTCAGGTTGGCACAGGACATGGCATCCTGTATCAGCCGTTGGATGAGTGGGTCATCCCCGTTGTGGAATGGGCGAACGGGAAATGACGGATTGTCACAAAACCGAAATTGAAAGTTTTTGCAGGTCTGATAGTCCTTACCAATTTGGTAGGGACTTTTTGCTTTCAATTCAAACTACGCGTTGTATAATCGATTAATGTATGACAGTTTTTACTTCTATTGTTGCGATTCCGGAGTCGATTTGAGTTATTGTTACGCACCTTCCGGGGGCTTTCTGGGGCGGCTATTTACTGGAGGAATTTACCCATGAGTATTTATGATGGAAAGGGTAGACCCATATTTGCCATTTATGCCTTCATCTTCCTGTTTCTGGCGATGGGCATAATTACTGGCGGGAACCTGTCCTATCGCAATTTTGAACGGGAATTCCGCCGCCAGGCGGAGAAGCAAATTTCCTCCATCGCCGAACTGAAAGTGAACGGGCTGGTGAACTGGCGTAGTGAGCGTTTACTGGATGCCGAGTTCTTTTATCAAAACCAGGCCTTCTCCAGGCTGGTCGAGGATTATTTTGAAAATCCGGATGACGCCTTCTCTCAGGCGGAGTTAATTGCCAGCATGAAGCGTTATCAATCCTATGACCAGTATGATCAGGTCAGCCTGTTGGATGTGGATGGAAAAAACAGGCTGGTTGTTTCCGATAATCTCACGGAACCTGTGCCGGAGTATTCCAGTTTGAAAGGCGATGTTACCGTCTGCCTTGATTCCGGTGAGATCATGTTATTTGATTTTCGACGTGATGCCGACACAAATGGCAGGGTTTCCATCTCCATTTTGGTTCCCATATTTGCGGAGCAGGATCAGCGTCCGCTGGGTGCTTTTGCCATTCGTGTTGACCCTGAAACATATCTCTATCCTTATCTCAACCAATGGCCGGTTCCGAGCGATACCGCTGAGACGCTCCTTGTTCGTAGCGCGGATGGGGATGTCTTGTTTCTGAACCAGCTTCGTTTTAGGCAGGATGCCGCGCTCAACTTGCGCATCCCTTTGACCAGTACTGGAACACCCGCCGTCCAAGCCGCGTTGGGGAGAAATGGAGTGATGGAAGGATTGGATTATCGAGGGGAGCCGGTTTTGGCCGATGTGCGTCCCGTACCGGATTCCCCCTGGTTCCTGGTTTCCAAGGTGGATATGATAGAAGTATATACGCCTTTGCGGGATCGGCTATGGCAGACTCTTTTGATCGTTGCCATGGCGATCTTTATTTCCGGTCTGGCGTTGTTTGCCGTCTGGCGGCAGCAGCGCGTGTTTTACTATCGAACCAAAGCCGAGACGACGGAGGCCTTGCGCGCAAGCGAGGAAAAATTTCGCAAGGCATTCCTCCTTAGTCCCGATTCAATCAACATCAATCGTTTGCATGACGGTATGTACGTTTCGATCAACGATGGTTTTACCAGGATTACTGGATATGACTCCGAAGAGGTGATTGGCAAATCCTCCGTCGAAATGAATATTTGGGCGAATCCGCAGGACCGTAAACAACTGGTGGATGGCTTGCTCAAAGAAGGCAAGGTTGAGAATCTTGAATTTCGTTTTCGAATGAAGAATGGGGGAATCAGGGATGGGTTGATGTCAGCTTCTTTTTTTGAGCTGGATGGAACCCCGCACATTATCAGCATCACCCGCGATATTACCGATGTCAGGCTGGCGGATCAAAAAATGCGAGAGGCGCAATTGGTGCTGGAAAACAGCCCTGTGATTCTGTTCCGCTGGAAGGCGGCCGCGGGTTGGCCGGTGGAACTGGTCTCTGAAAACGCCTCCCAGTTTGGTTATACACCCGAAGATTTCCTCTCCGGAACGATTCCCTATGCATCCATCATCCACCCTGATGACTTGGAGCGGGTCGTGCGTGAAGTAAGTAAGTATTCATCAAGTGGGGTCGATCATTTCCAGCAGGAATATCGCATTGTAACCAGGGATGGACAGGTTCGCTGGACGGATGATCGAACGATGACCGAACGCGATGCTCAGGGGAACGTTATGTACTATCAGGGTACGGTCATGGATATCACAGAGCGAAAGCGGACTGAAGAGGAACTTCGCAGGCAGACAGCCCTCTTCCGAAGCTTGTTCGAAAGGTCGCCTGAGGCCATTACCATTGTAGATCAGGAAGACCGCATTTTGAACGTAAACCGGTCTTTCGAAGACCTTTTCGGCTATCAGGAAGCGGAAATTCAGGGCCGATATGTCAACGATCTGATTGTTTCTGGACCGTACAAGGATGAAGCCGAGGGTATTACTAGGTCAGCTCTTGGGGAAGGGCAGGTCGTTGAAAAAGAGACCGTTCGTTGTACAAAGGATGGAAGTCTTGTGGACGTATCCATGGTGGGGTATCCCATTTATGTGGAAAGGCAGATTATTGGTGGGTCTGGTATCTATCGTGATATCACTGAACGCAAAAAAGTCGAGCGATCTCTGTATGAGCGTGAGCGTCAGTACCGTACGCTTGTTGAGCAAATTCCCGCCATTGTCTATGTGGATGACGTGAAGGACGGCATTCAAACCATATATATCGGACCCCAGATAGAGAAAATTCTCGGCTATACCCCGAGGGAATGGTTGCAAAAATCCCCGAGTATTTGGGACGCCTGTGTTCATCCAGATGACCGCGAATCCATAAATTCGAAATTTACGCGTTGTGCCACTGTGGGCGAGCCTTTCGAGGCGGAATACAGAATGCAGTCTGCGGATGGTCGCTTGGTTTGGGTCCACGACCAGGCTGTGTTGTTGCGGGATGAGTACGGAAACCCACAATTGATCCACGGCGTGATGCAGGACATCACCGAAGGCAAACGGGCGGAGGAGGCATTACGGTCGGCGGAAGAGAAGTATCGCCACATCTTCGAGAACACCATGGAAGCCATCACTCAAACAACCCCGGAGGGAAGATACATTACAGCCAATCCTTCCGCGGCGCGAATCATTGGATACGATTCTCCTGAAGAAATGATTGCCAGCAGGACGGACCTGGATCGCGAGTTCTATGTGAAACCCGGCCGCCGCGAGGAATTCAAGAAATTAATGGAAGAGCGGGGAAGTATAACGAATTTTGAATCCGAGGTATACCGCAAGGATGGCGGCACGATCTGGATTCTGGAAAATTCGCGCGCTGTTTGCGATGAGCATGGGGACCTGCTCTACTATGAAGGCACGGCGCAGGATATTACCGAACGCAAACAGGCAGAGGAGAGGCTGGAACAGTTTTTCTCCATAAACCTCGACCTATTATGTATTGCCGACCTCGATGGAAACTTTATCAAGGTTAACAAGGCATGGGAATCAATCCTGGGATATTCAACCCTTGAACTTGAGCATCGGAAATTCCTGGAGTTTGTCCACCCCGACGATATGGATTCAACTCTTGAAGCCATGACAGCGCTTGGGAAGCAGGAGCGGGTCCTCGACTTTGTAAACCGTTATCGCTGCATGGACGGCTCCTATCGTTTCATTGAATGGCGTTCGCAGCCATCAGGCAACTTGATCTATGCCGCCGCCCGCGATATCACCGAACGCAAGCAGGCGGAGGAGGCGTTGCGCGAGAGCGAAGAAAAAATGCGCTCCATCTTTCGTGTTGCCCCCGTCGGTATTGGAGTTATCAGGGATCAAAAGTTTTATGAGATCAACCCCCGTGTTAGTGAGATAACAGGCTATAGTGTGGAGGAATTGGTTGGGCAAAGTGCGCAAAGGCTGCACATCTCACCAGATGAATTTGAGCGGGTAGTCAGGGAACAATTGGATCAAATTGCCCGACAAGAAGAAGCGGTCGTCGAGACTCGCTGGCGGAAAAAGGATGGATCTGTCATTGATGTTCTGCTTTCTTCGACTCTTATCGACCCTGACGACTTCTCCAAGGGAGCTACATTTACTGTCCTTGATATCACCGAACGCAAGCGGGCGGAGGAGGCGCTGAAAGAGAGCGAGGCAATATTCTCATCCTTCCTCGAACACAGCCCGGTTTACGTTTTCTTCAAGGATAAAAATATTCGCTCGCTCATGTTGAGCAAAAATTACGAGCAGATGCTTGGATTACCCATTAACGAGTTGCTTGGCAAGACAATGGACGACCTCTTCCCTTCAGACCTGGCAAAAAGCATGGTGGCGGATGATTTGCGGATCTTGAACGAAGGTAGGCGGATCACCATTGTTGAAGAATTGAATGGACGCGTCTATGAAACCACCAAATTCCCTGTATTCAAAGACGGCGAGCCCTATATACTGGCCGGCTTTACGCTGGACATTACCGAGCGAAAGCAGGCGGAGGAGGCATTAAAGAGGCAAAATAAGTACCTGCTTGCCTTGCAGGAGACCGCGTTGGAGTTAGTCTCTCAATTGGACCTGGATGTATTGTTGGAAAACATCGTCAAGCGAGCCGGGAAGATTATAGGAGCGGACTCTGGATTTCTTGACATGGTAGATGTTGAAACTAATCAGCTTCTACCGCGCATTGGACTGGGAGCATTGGCTGAATCATTGGAACATCCCGCTCAGTTCGGAGAGGGGGTGGCCGGGACGGTGTGGCAGACTGGACAGCCGTTGATCGTGAACGACTACGATAGCTGGCCTGGTCGTATTGGCAGCTATACCCGCCAGGTTCTTTCATCGATTGTTGGGATTCCACTGATTTCCAGTGGCAAAGTGTTGGGTGTTTTGGGGGTGGGTCATGAATATGCCACTCAACTCACTATTGCGCCAGAATCGGTTGAGATTCTGACCCAGTTTTCAAGGCTGGCGACAATTGCCATTGAAAACGCCCGACTTTTTGCAACCGCTCAACAGGAGATTAAAGATCGAAAGCAGGCGGAGGAAGCCTTAAGGGAAAGCGAAGAACTATATCGGAGGATGAATCAAAACTCCCCCATTGGCATGCATTTCTACAGCCTGGATGAATACGATCAATTGATCTTTGCTGGCGCAAATCCAGCCGCAGATATGCTATTGGAAACGGATAATTCCCAGTTTGTCGGCAAGTCGATTGACGAAGCCTTTCCCCTGCTTATGGAAACCGAGGTACCGCAACGCTATCGGGATGCTGCGGCAGGAGGTATTCCCTGGTCGACCGAGCAGATTTCCTACACAGATCGGCAAATCATTGGGGCGTTCGAGGTGAAGGCATTCCAAACAACACCGCGAAATATGGTGGCCATGTTTGCCGATATTACCGCGCGTAAGAAAGCAGAAGAGGCCCTGCGCGAATCCGAGGCGCTGTATCGAAAGGCGATTGAGGTGTCCAGTGCCGTGCCCTATCGCCAGTCATATCATGCGAATGGAGTGGCGGTTTCGTATGATTTCATCGGAGAGGGAATCCGCCAGATTACCGGCTACGGGCCGGAGGAATTTGATGAGCCTCTTTGGGATTCGCTCACCGAGGAGAGAATTCTTCTGGAAGAACTGGCTGAGTATCCATTTGATGAGGCTGTTGAACGGGTGCGTTCAGGACTTAATCCCGTCTGGAAGTGCGAGCATCGCATCCGTGCGCGCGACGGGAGCATTCACTGGGTCTTTGAAGCCGCAGTGGAACTTCGTGATCAGAATGGAGTTTCGCACGGTTCGATCGGTTTATTCCAGGATATTACTGCTCGCAAGCAGGCGGAGGAGAAAATCCTCAACCTCAACGCCGAACTTGAGCAGCGTGTCCGTGAGCGCACGGCACAACTCGAAACCACCAACAAGGAATTGGAGGCCTTTAGTTATTCCGTGTCACATGACCTGCGCGCTCCACTGCGCGGAATCGATGGCTGGAGTCAGGCTTTGCTGGAGGATTACAGCGACCAGCTAGATGAACAGGGACGGCAATACATCGAGCGGGTGCGTTCCGAGACCCAGCGTATGGGACGCCTGATAGACGACATGCTTAGGTTATCGCGTTTGACACGCGCCGAAATGAGCAGGCAAGAGGTGGACTTAAGTGATCTTGCCCGGACGATTGCCGAACAATTGAAACAGAATGCCCCACATCGTCAGATGGAATTTAGGATCGAGTCAGGGTTAACCGCGGAGGGAGACGCAAACCTGCTGGAGGCTGTTCTGTCCAACCTATTGGGCAACGCTTTCAAATTTACCGGCAAACGCGCCGACGCGCTGATTGAATTCGGACAAATTGAATTGGAAGGCCGGCGTGTATTCTTTGTCCGCGATAACGGCGCAGGTTTTGATATGGCCTATGCCCAAAAACTTTTTGGGGCCTTTCAGCGGATGCATAAATCCTCCGAGTTTCCCGGTACGGGTGTTGGGTTGGCCATTGTCCAGCGCATCGTCCATCGTCATGGCGGGCGTTTGTGGGCGGAAGCGGAGCCTGGTCGTGGCGCTGTATTTTATTTTACACTTGGCTGAAAACAGGTTGGAACTGTTTTATCCACCATGATAAGGAGATTAGATGAAATCCAAGACAATCCTGTTGGTTGAAGATAACCCCAGTGATATCGAGTTAACGCGACGCGCGTTCGAAAAAAGCCGAATTGCCAATGAATTGGTAATTGCGGAGGATGGACAGGAGGCACTGGAATACCTTTTTGATGTGGATCCGCTGACGGGTTCGAACCTGAATGAACTGCCGGCTTTGATTCTGCTTGATTTGAAGCTTCCAAAAATGGACGGTTTGCAGGTGCTTCATCAAATTCGCATCGACGACCGAACCAGTCGCCTGCCGGTGGTCATCCTGACAACATCCAATGAGGAACAGGACATTGCGCAAAGTTATGACCTGGGTGCCAACAGTTATATCCGCAAGCCGGTGGATTTCAAACAGTTTTCGGAATCGGTTCAACATTTGGGCTTATACTGGCTGGTGATGAATGAACCAGCCCCGCCCAAAAAGAGGTGATGTGGATAATCCGCTTGCCGTATTGATTGTTGAAGATTCGGAAAGTGACGCGCAATTGGTCCTGCGCCTGTTAAGGAAGGCGGGCTATGCGCTTGTATTTGAACGAGTCGAGACAGCCGAACAGATGTTTGCGGCACTGGAAAAACGGACATGGGATATTGTCATCTCAGACTATAACCTGCCGCAATTTAGTGGTCCCGCTGCATTGGATTTGTTGAAGGAGAAACAGATCGACCTGCCGTTTATTGTCGTGTCGGGCGTGATAGGCGAGGAAAGCGCAGTGGCGTTGATGAAAGCCGGCGCGCATGACTACCTGCTAAAGGACAACCTGGCGCGCCTCGTTCCCGCGGTGCGGCGCGAACTTGAGCAGGCCATCATCAGGAGGGAACGTAAACAAGCAGGTGAGGCATTGCGAGAGAGCGAGGAAAAGTACCGGATGCTTGTGGAGCAGGCTTCAGATGCCATATTTATCGCAAATTCCAACGGACGGTTCCTGGATGTAAACGCCGCTGGTTGTAAATTACTAGATTATACCCGTGAAGAAATCCGGCAATTGAACGTTCAAGATGTTGCCAAATTCCCGACGAAGACTCCTTTGCAACTTAAAGAACTCATAGAAGGTAAAACTCTAATCATTGAAGGCGAAGTATTCCGCAAAGATGGTAGGTTGGTGTGCGTCGAGATCAGCGCCAGAAAACTGCCGGACGGAAGTTTTCTGGGAATCGTTCGTGACGTAACCGAGCGTAAACGGGCAGAGGAGAAACTGCGGCAGCTTTCGAGCGCGGTGGAGCACAGCCCATCTGCAATCGTGATCACAGACATGAATGGAAACATCGAATATGTCAATCCGAAATTTACCGAGTTGACCGGTTATACCATCGATGAAGTGCGCGGCAAAACCCCGGCGAATATGTACGGGTCAAACCGGTCGCAGCCTGAGGCTGGTAAGGGACATTGGCAGACCATTCAGTCCGGGGAGGAATGGCGCGGCGAGATGCTAAATCGCAGAAAAAATGGCGAGACCTATTGGGAGGCCGTCTCTATTTCCCCGATTACCGATCCGAATGGGATCGTCACACACTTCGTTGCCGTGAGTGAAGATATTACCTTGCGCAAGGAGGATGAGGAAAAAATCAAACGCCTTAATACCGGGCTGGAACAGATGGCAATGACCGATTACCTCACGAGTTTATATAATCGTCGTTATTTTATGCAGCGCGGCACCGAGGAATTCAAGCGTTCCTGGCGCAATAACCAACCGCTGGCGCTTCTCATGTTGGACATCGACCATTTTAAGAAAGTAAATGACAACCACGGTCATGATGCGGGAGACATGGCGCTCCAGCAGATTGCTGCCGCCCTGAAATCCAACATGCGTGAAACCGATATTCTTGGACGCATGGGCGGGGAGGAGTTTGCCGTCCTCCTGCCAAACACCCTGTCGAATGAAGCGGCGCTGCTTGCCGAACGGTTGCGGCAATCTGTGGAACACCTTTCTTTCGAAGTGCCGAGCGCGTCGCTGTCCGTTACTATAAGTATCGGCGTGGTCATGATTAGCGGTGAAATGTCCGGCATCGATGATGTGCTCAAGAATGCCGATGCGGCAATGTACAAGGCCAAGCGTTACGGCGGCAACCGCGTGATGCAGTACGAGGATGTCTCGGACGCGGACCAGTCATCGATTGCTTCGAAAGTCGAATAGGTGGCTTAAAATATGGATATGCCGCCCAAAACGCTTGCTGTATTGATCGTTGAAGACACTGAAAGCGATGCTCAACTTATCGCGCGCCTTTTGAAGAAGGCAGGTTATGAACCCGTGTATGAGCAGGTCGAGACGGCGGAACAAATGCGTGCCGCATTGGATGGGCGGGATTGGGATGTCATTATTTCAGATTATAAAATGCCCCAGTTCGACGGACTTGCCGCGCTTAAATTGCTTCATGAAACGGGGCACGATGTTCCTTTTATAGTTGTGTCCGGCACCATTGGCGAAGAGACTGCCGTATCCATGATGAAAGCGGGTGCGCACGATTATCTGATCAAAGGCAACCTTGCGCGGTTTGTCCCGGCTGTGGAACGTGAGCTTGGTCAGGCCGCGATACGGCGGGAGCAGAAAAGGATTGAGGAGGCTCGCGCTGCTTCCGAGTCCGAACTGCGCGCCCTGTTTGCGTCCATGCAGGATGTGGTGATGGTGATTGACCGCCAGGGTGTGTATCGCAAGATCGCCCCCACAAAACAAGAATTGCTTGTAGGATCAGCGGAGGAATTGCTCGGTAAAAACCTGCGGGATGTTTTCCCAGCCGAACAGGTTGAGTATTTTATTCAGTCGATTCAACAGGTGTTGGAAACAAAACAGACCATTCAGGTCGAATACGAACTGCTAATTAACAACAAGACTACCTGGTTTGAAGCATCCATTTCACCGATGGATGAAGACAGTACACTTTGTGTGGCGCGCGATGTTACCGAACGCATACAGGCAGCGCGGGCCCTTGCCGCCTCCGAAGCTGAATTGCGAGCCCTTGTGGAACAGGCGCCGGCAATTGTATATACTGAGTCTGCCGAGACCCGCGAGACCATATATATCAGCGGGCAATTGGAAAAAGTGACCGGCTACACAGCCGCCGAATGGATGCAGGACCGGGATTTCTGGAAAAGCATCATCCATCCCGATGATCTGCCAGCCGTGCTGGAGGTGGATGCACGTACAAACGCGACCCATGATCCATTCCATGCCGAATACCGCATTATGACCCGCGATGGCCGCGCGATATGGATTCATGATGAAGCAACGATAATTCAGGACCGTGATGGGACTTCGCTGTTCTGGCAGGGTGTGATGTACGACATCACGAAGCGAAAACAATCCGAGGAAGCCTTGCGGGTGAGCGAGGCGAGATACCGCGAATTGTTTAACAGCATGATAGACGGCTTTGCCCTGCACGAGATCATTTGTGACGATAGTGGAAAACCTGTGGATTATCGTTTTCTTGAAGTCAACCCGGCCTTCGAACGCCTGACCGGACTTCGCGCCGAAAATGTAGTTGGTAAAACCGCGCTTGAAGCGCTTCCAAATACCGAAAAATATTGGATCGAAGCATATGGAAATGTTGCCCTGACGGGACGATCGGCATTTTACGAAAATTATTCCAGGGACCTGGGGCGTTATTTCGAGGTTTCGGCATATTGTCCGCGCGCCGGCCAGTTTGCCGTAATCATGGTGGATATCACCGAACGCAAACTGGCGGAGGAAGGCGTTCGCCTTCATGTGGCCCAACTGGAGATACTCCACCAGAGCGGATTGGCGCTCAGTCAATCGTTAAACCCACAGGAGATTGGACGGAAAATCCTTGAACTATTGGAGGAAAAGCTCAATTGGCATCATACATCGCTCTCTTTGTATAACCCGCAGGATGACAGCCTGAAGTTGCTGGACTTTAATCAACCGGGTTTGGAAAACGAGGCGAAAAAATGCAGGGTTGAAGCGAATTTCAATAAACTCGTTGCCCATTCCAGCGACGGATTAATCGGCTTGGCATTGCGGCAATCCCGCACCGTTCGTTGCGGAGATGTGTCCCAAGACCCGCATTACATAGAAACTTATCCCGGCATACGTTCCGGTCTTTACGTCCCAATGAAATTGGGCAGTAGAAAGATTGGCGTCATTGGCGTTGAAAGCGAACAGCCGGACGCTTTTAGTGAGGCGGATGAACAGTTGATCGTGACCCTGGCTAATCAAGCTGCCAGCGCATTTGAGAATGCGCGCCTGTTCGAGGAAGCGCGTCAGCGTGTGACCCAACTGGAGATGCTGTACCAGAGTGGATTGGCGCTCAGTCAATTGTTGAATCCGAGGAAAATTGGGGAAAAGATCCTTGAGCTGTTGGAGGAAAAACTGAACTGGCGTCATACACGCATTCGTTTGTACCATCCACAGAATGACAGCCTGGAATTGTTGGATTTCAATCAGCCGGGCTTGAACGGCGCGGTGGGTCGACATGTTGCAGTGGAGCGTTTCCAATCCCTGATTACCCATTCAGGGCAGGGGATGAGCGGCTGGGTTGTTGGTCATGGGCAATCTGTGCGTTCGGGTGATGTGACCAACGACTCGCGCTATGTCGAGGCCTACCCGGGCATACATTCGGGACTTTATGTGCCAATGAAACTGGGGGAGCGTGTTGTTGGTGTAATCAGCATCGAAGACGAAAAGCCGGATGCCTTCACCGAGGCGGATGAACGGCTGATCTTGACGCTGGCAAATCAGGCCGCCAGCGCATTTGAAAATGCCCGTTTGTTCGAGGAGATACGCCGGCGCGCAATGGAACTGGAGACCCTGAACCGCATCTCGCTTGTCCTGCGCTCCGTATCGAAGCCGGAGGAAATGCTTTCCATCGTATTGGATGAAGCTTTATCCATTCTAAACACCTCGCATGGTTCGATTGAGCTATACAACCGGACCACCGATAATTTTGAAAGAAGTGTCACCCGCGGTTGGATATCCAAACTAACGGAGCCGCGTCAAAATGCCCGGGAGGGGATTGCCGGTAGAGTTTTCAACAACGGCGAGATTTACATTTCGCGTGAGTTCGCCAGTGATCCTGAAACATGGCCTGTCGCGCGCACTCAGATGCCATCCAACTGGGGTGGTATCTGTCTGCCCATCCACACCACTCAGCAAACTTTGGGAGTTATGATCATCTCTGTGCCGAGTGATCGGGAATTGGACAAGGATGAAATACGCCTGCTGTCCATTCTCTCCGAGATGACGGGTGCGGCCTTGCAGCGTATGCAATTGCATGAACAGACCGTCCGCCGCCTCGAACAATTGAATGCTCTACGTGCTGTGGACCAGGCCATTTCGAGCAGTCTTGACATGCGCCTGACGCTCAACATACTTTTGACGCATACCATTTCCCAACTCAAGGTGGATGCCGCGGATGTGCTCCTGCTTCAAGCCGGGTCAAACGTCCTGGAATTGGCGGCAGGCCGCGGCTTTCGGACCCACCTGATTGCAAACGCCAGTTTGAGCAATAGTTTTGCCGGACGCGCTATTTTGGAACGCCGTTCGGTGTTGGCGTTGGATTTTGCCGCAGCAAGCCAAAATCCCCAATTTGGAAAATTTTGGGAGGAAGAAGGCTTTATCTGTTATTGGTGCGTGCCTTTGGTCGTCAAAGGCGAGGTCAAGGGTGTGTTGGAAGTCTACTGCCGCAGGGCGTTCGTTCCGGATGCGGAGTGGGTTGAATTCCTCGCGGCTTTTGCCGGACAGGCGGCGATTGCACTCGACAATACCCAGCTGTTCGATGGCCTGCAGCGCGCCAACATGGAACTGAGTCTGGCATATGATGCCACCATCGAGGGCTGGTCGCGGGCGCTGGACCTGCGCGACCACGAAACGGAAGGACATACGTTGCGGGTTGCGGAATTAACCTTGAAACTGGCGCGTGCCATGCGGGTGGGCGAATCACAACTGACAGCCATCCGCCGTGGCGCGCTCCTGCATGACATCGGCAAGATGGGAGTCCCCGACTCGATCCTGCTCAAAGATGGAAAATTAACCGACGAAGAATGGGAAATCATGCGCCAGCATCCCCAGCTTGCGCGTGATATGTTGACGCCCATCACCTACCTGAATAACGCGCTTGACATCCCTTATTGTCATCACGAAAAATGGGATGGCACAGGCTATCCGCAGGGTTTGAAAGGGAAACATATCCCACTGGCGGCGCGCATCTTTGCCGTTGTGGATGTGTGGGATGCCCTGACCAATGACCGCACCTATCGCAAAAAATGGACAACGCAAAAAGCGCGGGAATACATTGTGGAACAGATCGGAAAACACTTCGATCCCGAGGTCGTGGAAGTTTTTTTGAGAAATGTCGAAGAGGAATGAAAATCACGCTCCATCATAACCAAGTCTCGATGGAGCGTGACTGAAACTCTTACCCCCCATATTTTTTTCTCAACTCGTCGGCGGCGGAACTCAACTCCGCCGCGTTCTTTTGAATCTTCCTGATTGCCGCCATTGCATCGTCGACGCCCTTTGACCCTGCACGAAAGATTGCTTCATCCAGCCAGACGGCTTCATGTTCACAGGCGCGCGCCGCTTCGGGGAGATTCATCTTTTTGAAGTCGAAATATTCGGGGAAGGCATTCGGCACAGCCAGTTTTGATTTCTGAGGCTGGAACAGTTGGTAGTTGTGCATGGCTTCGTAGCCGGCCCAGCATTCAATTCCCTCCGCATCCAGTGCATCACAAAGCAGGTCGTGTTCAACCCCAAACTCCTCTGGGTTAATGGCGAAGATATAGCGATAGAACGAGCGCGTGGTGTGACGTTCATCGCGCTTCAAGACGCGCACGCCGGGGACTTCACTCAGGGCTTCATCCATGTATGCCGCCATTTCCTCGCGTTGTTTCGCCTGTGCAGGGAAGCGCTCGATGCCGACCAATGCCAGCGCAGCTTGTAATTCACTCAGGCGGAAGTTTCCTCCTTGCATGGCTAACCCGTTTGCATCTTCTCCGCCACCACCCAGCGCGTGCGGACGTCCACAGTCGATAATTGAGGCGGCGAGCGCGGCGAATTCAGGCGTGCGACATAACAGGATTCCGCCTTCGCCTGAAGTCAATGTTTTCGACGATTGCAGCGAAAACGAACCAAAGTGACCAATTGTCCCCGCGCCGTGTCCGCGCCACTTTGCGCCATGCGCATGCGCACAGTCTTCGATCACGATCAAGTTGTGTTTCTCAGCCAGCTCGATGATGGCATCCATGTCCGCCATGTTCGAACCGAGATGCACGGGGATGATGGCTTTGGTCTTTGGGGTGATCGCCTTTGCCGTCGCCTTTGGGTCGAGGCAATACGTGTTTGGGTCAACATCCACAATGACGGGGATTGCGCCCGCCGCCATCGGGGCGGATGCTGTTGCTTGGAAGGTATACGCCGGCACGATGACCTCGTCGCCCCAGCCGATTCCTGCCGCACGCAGTGCCACTTCCATTGTCACCGTCCCGTTGATCATCGGCACGGCATATCCGCCACCTTGTAGCTCCGCGAACTTCTTTGCCAACTCAGCGGTCTTTGGTCCCGGATATGGGTACCCGCCCCAGCGCCCTGATTTAATTACTTCAGTTACTGCATCAATATCGTGTTGGTCCCATACCGGCCATTCGGGATATGTCTCTGTACGGGTTTTAGGTCCACCAAGAATTGCCAACTCAGACATGTCTTTCTCCTTCAAGTAACTCATCTAAAGCAGATATCACAGCGGGGGCAACGCCTTTGCCGATGGAATTTGTCTCTTCGTAATGCTTACCCGGCTTGAATGGGTTCCACGGATATTTGAAATCTTCAACGGGCAGGATGTAGCCCAACTCATCGTTTGCCAGCCCAATGATTCCCGCCACGCCCGCGCCTCGCGAAGCGTCCAGCAATTGGGCTTTGAGGCTCAGCCCAAGATTGGGGAGCAATTCACCGGGGATAGTCGCCAGCCACAAATCACCGATCTTGATGAGATTGACCTCCGAGTGAATGTAGCCATTTTTGTCACGCACATCAGGAAGCAGCTTGCGCCAAAAGGCAATTTTGTAAAGCGGGTTCGTCAGTTTTGCCTTGATCTCCTTCTTTTGAATACTGACGATTGACGATTGACCATCGACCATGGTCTGTTGTCCATGGTCTGTGATCTGCAAAGCTTTCAGTCCTTCTTCTGCTAACTTTTTCCCCATGAACTCCGCTTCTTCAAACGAATGATCCTTCACGTCGGGAGTCATCATGCCGCCCAGTCCGCCCGCGAAGAAAATGCACGGGGCGCCTGTTCGCTTCTCCACTTCATCGCGCAGGTAGCCGACATAGTCCGCGGTGATATGCGGGTTGTCCATCCAAAGCACTTCGGGATGGCAGGGGAAGTTGAAGAAAGTGACCAGTGGACAGTTTTCACGCTTTGCGTTCAGAAATTGAAGCAGTGTCAGCTCGTCATCCAGGATTTCAGGATTGCGCGCATTCTTCGCCAAGCCTGGGACGTGGACAGAAGTCGTTTTGACAGAGGCAGGCTTGAGGTCGGATAACGAAGAAAGAATCGTCGCGGCGATCTTCTCCTTCAAAGCAGACATGTAATCCAAGTCTACGCCACTGGTTTTGTCGTCGGGTCCCCAAAGCCCCATCGTGTCGGGACCATGATGCGGGTGGACGGATGCGATTACCACATGAGGCGACAAAACCCTAAAGGTCTCCGAGACCTTTAGGGTCTCCAGTACTTCGTAAACATCCTGTCGAAAGAATCCGATCAAATCGAGCGCGACCAGCACCAGCGTGGACTTGTCATCCTGCGTTGCAAGCGCGCGGACGTACAAATCATCGTGGATGGTTTCCGCGCGGCGGTTGTTCTCGAAGCCCGCAAGCCAGACGGGTTTATCGAGTGAGGGCGTGATGATATTTTGGGCATAGCCGACTTTCATTTTTCTCCTGTGTGCAAGTGCGTCGCACCTTACTCGATAGGATTTTCCAATCGAGATGGTGCGATGCACCCATGAATCATTTAACAATTTCCTTTGCAGTGTCGATCAACTTTTGGCGCATGGGGTAGGGATCCAAGCCCGCTATTTGCATCCCAAGCATGAGCGGACCCACCACGGGCGGACCATCAAGGCGAATCAATTTTGCCCTGGGCACGTGTTGCAACACGACGTCACGCATGGAGGCAGTAATGATTTCACCCGCATCGAAGACACTGCCCGATTGCACAATTTCCACTTCATCATTTTCCATGCTGATTTGACGCGCCACTGCAACCGCGAGCCAGCCTAGTTCCTCACCCGCCCATTTGACAACTTCCTGCGCGGCGGCATCACCTGCGCGCGCGGTTTCAATGACCTGCATGGCAACGTGTGGGAAGATGTGATAGTAATCGTTGGAGATGCCTTCCATTAGATCCATTTCATCTTTTGCACCAGTGGCATCAAGTAAAACTTGGGTCAACGCGGTGGGCGGGATGCGCTTGATCCAGGCGTAGTTAACCATGTGCAGAGCTTTCATAGCGATCTCGATGCCACCGCCGTATTCACCGAACGTTGGACCGTTGCCGACGATGCGCCCTTCGCTGCCATTTTTTCCACGCCCACGGCAATTGTTGGAAGAGCCAGAGGTTACGTTCACGCCATAGCCGTGTGTGGTTCCCGATATCAATCCGTTGGAACCATCGTTGACGATCTCCACAGGACAGGATAATCCCAACGCGGCAATCGCCTGCAAATGCGGCTCACGGTCGGATGGGAAATCGTAGCCTGCGATTCCAAACCCTGCGCCTGCAATTTGATCCGAAGAAACATGTGCCATCTGGCTCGCATGCCCGAATGATTCTTGCAAGACGTTGACCAGACCTTCATAGCCGACGCCCTGGTAATTCCCGCCCCAGGCTTTTCCGAACCCGATACATGCGCCTGTCTCGTCCGCGATTAGCGCGTGGGTTTTTGAAGAGCCAACGTCAATTCCCAGAAAGAAGCGCATCTATGCTTCGCCTCGTTTGAATTTCAAAGCCTCGCGGATGTCCGCTAGTTTCTTTCCATGTAAAGGGTAAAGCCAGAGCAGGAAAATGGCAAAGAGGAAGCCGATGCTGGTCGGGACGGTCAGGAAGATACGAAAGCCGAGGTCAACCGAGGCAGGCTGGACTTCGAGCAGGGTGTCGTAGCCGAAGGCTGGCATCACCAGCCCGAAGACGCTCGAAACCAGCAACCCGCTTAGGGTGATGAGGAATCCGCTCATGCCGAAGTACATCCCCGCCCGTTGGTGACCTGTCTTCACTTCGTCCTCGTCCACCACCTCAGTCATGATGACGTCGCCGATCAGCACCAATCCGCCGAGACCAATTCCCAGCACAACAGCCGCCGCGTACGTGAAATTGATGTTCGGCGAAAATCCCATCGGCACGATGCCAAAAATCATCACCAGGTTCGCAAGCATCAGCGTGCGGCGCGAGTCAAGTCTGTTGGCAACCCAGTTGCGCCACGGATACAGAGAGAACATGGCAACGACAAAGGCAATGCCAAGGATCACGGTGGCAAGACCTTCGTCCGCTTTAAGGCTGTATTTGATGTAAAACAAAATGCCTGTCTGCAATGTACCAGTGGCGAAGAAGCGCATGGCTTGCGCGCCCGCGGCGGTGAGATAGCTGCGATTCAGGAAGGTGTATTTCAACGCCTGCACGAACGGGAAACTGGTGTCGGTCTTCAAGTCCTGCTGCTCAAATAAGAAAGGATACCCCACATAAATTGCAATGACCGAGATGACTGCCAGCACGGTTGCCATGCCAGCCCAACCCAGCATACTTGCAAGAAGCGGAGGCAGAGCGGCGCCCAATATCAGCGCGACGGTTTGAAAGATGTTCATCTTTGCCGCCACGTCCGTCCGCTCGCGGTAGGTTCCGAACATCTCAGGCAACAGCCCGTAATAACCAGTGGACATTGCGGTGAAGATACCTTCCCAAACCACGATGGCTATGCCGAAGTAGATTAGCAGCCCGACGGGATTATCCCTGCCGTCGAAGGGTGCGGTGAAAAGCAGGGCGAAGGATACGGCATAGGGCAATCCGCCAAACAAAATATACGGGATGCGCCTTCCCCAGCGCGAGCGAGTTCTATCGGACATGTATCCGAGCGCGGGGTTGTTCAAGGCGTTGTAAATGGTATAGAAAAACCAGAAGGTGGCGTACCAGGTGGCGGGGAGATTCTTCACGTCCACGATGTAGAAGGCGATGATGCCCGCAACGGCTTCCGTTGGCGTCGCCACGCCGAGACTCATCAACGAATACATCATGCGGGTTTTTGTGCTGGTTGCAAATTCCTTTACCGTATCTGCCATGTTAGCCTCTCATTGCGTTGCGGATTTGACGATAACCAATTGGTTTGATGTTTTCTTGCTCGATGAACTTCCTCAATTCATCACTCATGAACGCGTGATAATTCGCCGCCCGCGCCCGCCAGTCGGGACAGATCGCGCGCAGTTCGGGCGTATCGATGGACGGGTGCAGTATAAAATGCGAGATGCCGACGGGGAGTTCGCTCAATAATTCCTTCGCGACGCCGATGTGATCGATGTCATGCTCCAGTGGCATGGCAAATATTCCATCCAACATCGGCACTCCCTGTGCTTCGAGTTGATGCATCACGGGCGCGTATGTTTGCAAGTGCTCTGCACTGATTCCCATCATGTCGATACCGCTTGCGCCCATGCGTGGCAGCATATTGGGAAGCAGGCGACTCGCGGCTGATTGGATGTATGATTGCACAAACAGCGGATTCATAACCGTACCCATGTGCGAGTCGACATGTGTGACGTCGATCCCAGCTGACAGGGCAAGTTCGATCTGCATGCTGACTTCCGCAGCGACAGCCTCGGGCTTGGCATTTTGGTAGCTGACTTCGGGATCCTGTGGGAAATATCCCTGCTCATCCATCAGACCCGAAGCCTGATCCCGCGTCGAGACAGGTCCCCACCGATAGTTTTCCCATTCCGCGTTGAGCGTGGCATGGACTCCCATATCCACCTGCGGATTCTCGCGACATATCTGTGCTGTGGCTGGGAACCACGGGCAGGGAACCATCACCGCGCCCGAGGTGATGATGCCAACTTCCCACAAGTCTTTGAATGCCTGTACGGATGCGTGGCACATGCCGATATCATCGGTGTGGATGATGACAAGGCGGTCATTGTCGGAATAACCAAGTTTTTTGAGCAATGGGTTTGGCTTCATGGTTTCCTTTCGACTGGTAACTGATTACTGCTGAATTGCGGCAACCACTGTTTATTTGTTTCCAACATATCTTCCATCACTGCCTGGATTTTATCCGCACTGGGACCGAGTGGGTGGGTGAGCAGGGCCTGGTACATGGCATTCCTGTCACCATGCACGGCAGCTTCGACGGTGAGCAATTCATACATCTTAACTTGGGAAATGAGGCCAAAGCAAGAAGCAGGCAACGGCTCGGCAGGCAATGGGTGGATTCCCGCCTTGTCCACTTTAGCTGGGAGTTCCAGCACCCAATCCGCAGGCCATTCCTTCACCGCTCCATTGTTGCGGACGTTGACGACGTGTACCTGTCCGAGGTCATTGTAGTGCGAATTGATAAGTTGAGTTGCCAGCGTGGAGTAGTACGCGCCGCCGCGCTTCATCAAGTCCACTGGCGGTTCGACGAGTGCAGGGTCGGCATATTCGCGCAGCAGGTCCTTTTCGATCCCCATCACTTCCTCAGCGCGCGAAGGCGGCCACTTCTTTTGCTCGGCAAGTTTTTTCTCGGTGTAATAAAAATAGTGCAGGTAATAATTGGGGATCATTCCCAAGGTTTCGAGGGTAGGAATATCCCATTCATCTTCCTTTGCAGTTCCTGCCAAATAAGCAGTGAAAATTTGCGGCCACATCTCTTCGCCGTCCACAGTGAATCCACGATGCCAGGTCAGGTGGTTGAGTCCCAGCGTGTTGAGGATCGCGCGGTTATCGTCTATCTTTGCGCCTGTGGCTTTTTCCAACCCTTCGATGATCTCCATCTTGGTTGTGATGCCCACATTGCATACACCCACAGCAGGGACATCGGATGCGTAGCGATTAAGCGCCTCTGTGACAAGCCCGGCAGGGTTGGTGAAGTTTGCCAGCAACGCGCCGGGCGCAACCTCACGAATATCCTTTGCGATGTTGAGGATGACTGGGATGGTTCGCAGTGCCTTTGCCATACCGCCGACGCCTGTCGTCTCCTGACCGATGAGTCCGTGACGCAGTCCGAGGTATTCGTCGCCGCGTCGCGCGGGCATCATGCCGACACGCAGTTGCGTGGTCACGTAGGATGCGCCGGCAATCGCCTCGCGCTGATTTATGGACAGCACCACCTTGAAGGGGTCCCCTTTTGCCTTGACCATGCGCTGGGCAAACCCACCGACGATGTCCAGCCGTTCTTTGTCAATATCCATCAGCCAGAGTTCTTTGAGTGGAAGCGAGTCTACTCTGGCAAGAAATCCGTTTACCAATTCGGGTGTGTATGTCGAACCGCCGCCGATAACTGTGATTTTCATAGGTTCACAACCTTTCCTGTTTTGCTTGATTTATATGCTGCGTCCACGACTTTCATATTCGTTAAGCCTTCCAGTCCGCCGGGGTTTGGCGTCTTGTTCTGTTTAATGCATCTCACAAAATATGCAAACTGGTCATCATACAAACTTTGCGGACAGTGTTCTTTGCGCGGGAATTTGAGTCCCGATTCGATGATTTTCACCTTTTGCGTTTTGGAGTTTGTCAGCTCCAGTTGGGTGGGGAACAGTTGACCAAATCCCCGCGTGCCGTACAACTGCGTTGCCGCTTCGGGACCGTCCGCGTGTGGCTGCCACCAACCCGACTCGATATAGGAGGTCGCGCCGTTGTCCCATTCGACGATGATCACGCCCGTGTCGTCCACATCGAAAACCTTGTAATAAGTACCAATTTTTGCATAGACCGAAACAGGCTGCGGGTCGCCGAGTAAAAATCTCGCCGTGTCCAGTGCGTGGATGCCCATGTCTGCCATGGCTCCACCACCCGCAAATTGTTTCTGCGTGAACCAACCTGTGGGTCCCCAGTGCTTGTGAACGCCAATTCCTTTCGTGCGGATGATCCTTCCCAATTTCTTCGATTCTTTTTTCAGCCATAGCACATCAGGGTCGAAGCGCCAGCAGTGTGCCACCATCAAGGTCGCGCCTGATTTTTCCGAGGCTTTACACATTTGTTCTGCCTCTAGCGCGTTCATCGCCATCGGCTTTTCGACCATCACATGCACACCCGCCTTGAGCGCGGCAATGGTTTGAGGGGCGTGCAAATAATTTGGTGTGGACACAACCAGCGCGTCGACGCCGCCATCTTTCAGCAGCGATTCCACGGACTCATATTGCCGCGAAATGCCAAACCGTTTTCCAAACTCGACCATTGAGTCAGCTTTGTGATTCACCACCGCTTCCAAATTCAACCCTAAATTCTTTGCGGCTTGCGCGTGGACTTTGTTGATGTAGCCGGTCCCTGCAAATGCAATTTTCATTTTATGTTCCTTTCGCCTCGCTGAAAAAGTGCGGCGTGTGCCCCGTCAACTGCAAGAACCGTATCAACTCAGACTTGGAGATCACCAACGTGGCGGTGTTGACAAGCGGATGGCTTTGGAAATATTCGCCCTGCCAGATGTGTTCATCGATCCACAACTCGACCCTGTGTTCGGTATCGTTTGCCAGTCCCATCATTGTCACCGAGCCGCGCGTCACGCCCAGCAGGCGCATCAAATTTTCCTCCGAGCCAAATCGCAAATGCGTGACTCCAAATTGTGAAGGCAGTTCGTCCAGCTTGACAGTTTTTTCGCAGGCGGTCACTGCCAGAAAGAATCGCCGTGCCTTCTTGTCGCACAGAAACAGATTCTTGGTGTGGACAGCAGGGCGGGGTGGAGAGTACAAATCCGCCTCCTCGCAAGTGAACACAGCGGGATGCTCGAAGCGCTCGAATATAAGATGATTTTCATTCAAGAAAATAAGGAATTCCTGTTCGGATGTGAACATTTTTTGCTCTTAAAATAGTGGGAATTTATGGATGGACGTCGTCTGCCGTTATCATTCTTTCGAGCCCGTCAATTTTATACCCTGAATGAAGGTTTTCTGGGCGAAGAAAAAGGCAATGACGATCGGTATCGTGAAGACGGTTGCGGCCGCCATGAGCTGGTTCCAGATGAGCGTGCGCTGACTCTGGAAATCCTGTAATCCAAGCGCCATGGTAAAGTTCTTCGGGCTGGTGAGGAAGAGCAGGGGACCCGTGAAATCGTTCCACGCCCAGAGGAAGGTGAAAACGGTCACGGTGGCAAGCACAGGCACAGACAACGGTATCACCAGCTGGGTGAAAATTTGCCACTCGGAAGCGCCATCCACGCGGGCTGCGTCGCACATCTCTTCGGGAATGGTGCGGAAGAACTGCCGCAGGAGGAACACATCATAGGCATTAGCAAAGAAGGTGGGAATAATGATCGGCAGGAAGGAGTCACCCCAGCCCAGAAAATTATTGAACAACAGGTAAAGAGGAATCATGGTGACCTGATACGGAAGCATCATTGTCGCCAGCACGATTATGAAGAGAAGGTCCCTCCCCGGGAACTTGAGCCGTGCAAAGGCGTACGCCACAGACGCATTCGAAAGCAGTGTGCCGATGATCGCGAAGAAGGCAATCACCATGCTGTTCTTGAAATACACCCAGAAGCTCGCATCCACACTTGGGCGACTGGCGCGGTTCATCGCATCGGGGAAGTTTTGCCAGCGGAAACTGACATGCATGATCGGCTCGGCGATTTTTGTCGCCCCCTGCTGGATTTCATACTCCATCATCTGACCGGGATTGGCTGGATCTACAAACGTGCCAACACCCTCGACGATCTTGACTGCTGCAAGTTGTTTTGTTCCTGTTTCGGTGCGGACATTGTAGAGTGGCAGTTGTTCCCCGTTAACTTCCACCGTCAAGTTATCGTAGGGCAGCCAGCGTGGTGGAGTGTGGAATACATCCTGGTTGGATTTGAAGGCGGTGATCAACATCCACAAGAAAGGCACAAGGAAGAATAAGCCGACGAAGTTGATCAGCCCGTGACTCAACACCGATTGCAGAATACTGCGGATTTTTCGCGCCCGCTTCTGGTTGCGGATTTCATCCAACTGCGAGATTGGTCTTGTTTCGATGGTTGTTGTCATGGCTTTACCCTGCGTAGTATGTGAAGCGGTCACTGATCTTCAGCAGCAGCAGTGTACAGAAGAGTATGATAATGAAAAGCACCCATGCCATGGCGGAGGCATATCCCATCTTCAACCACTGGAAAGCATTTTGATAGAGCAGCACGCTATAAAAGAGGGTCGAGTTCATGGGGTATCCCAGATTTTGAAAACCACGGAAGACATAGGCCTGGGCGAAATATTGGAACATAAAAATGACGCCTGTGATCAGGTTGAACAGGGTAATCGGCGAGACCATTGGAATGGTGATATGCCATAGCCTCTGCCACCAATTTGCTCCGTCCAGTTCAGCCGCTTCGATCAGGTTGACGGGTACATCCTGCAAGCCCGAAAGGTAGATGACGATGGTGTTGCCCATACCCCACAGCCCAAGCAGGATCAGTCCCGGCTTGGACCAGGCCGGGTTGGTCATCCAGTTGGGGCCATCGATCCCAATGTAGCTGAGTACCGTGTTCATAATCCCCGCCTGCGGATTCAGAATCCACAGCCACAGGATGGTACTGGCAACGGTTGGCACGATGGAAGGCAAAAAATAGATAACGCGATAAATTGACTGTCCGCGCACTTTCAAATTCAACAAGACGGCGCAAAAAAAAGAGGCGAATAAGGTCAGTGGGACACCAATTGCCACCATGTAAACCGTGTTGTACAAGGCTGTCCAGAACAGGTCATCGGTAAACAGGTCGGTATAGTTTTTAATGCCGTTCCATTCGAGGGGCGCTTTCGCGTGATAAATGCTGAAACTATAGACCAGGGATGCGAGCATTGGATAGAGGGTAAACGCCAGAAATCCAATCGTCCAGGGAAGCAGGAACAACATCCCGATCCTGAAATTCTTTCGGTCTCGAAATCCCCACTTGTGAAACCTGGGCGGCCATAAAAACGACCTTCCACCTGTTCGCGCTTCTTTCATGTATTCCTCCGTATTCTGAAAAATTCGGAAGTCTTCCCAAAAGCGGGAGAGACTTCCGAATTCTATTTCAAGTTTTCGTTACTTGAGCGCTTCCGCAAGTTTGGGTTCGAAATCAGCTTGCAGTTTGTCGAGGATGGGTTTTGGCTCGGCGCCGGCGTGCAACACCTGCTCGATGACCAATCCCCAGGCATCATTAAACTCAAGCGAGATCGGCGTGGTTATGATGAATTTTGCATCGGGGCTGGCCATGAGATCGGTGAAGACCTTGAACTTGGGATTCTCGGTGAAGCAGGGATCCTTGGCCGCCGTCTTGCTGGTGGGCAGATTGGCATTGAAGCAGAATTCCTCCGCAACGATGGCGGGCGACATCATCCATGCCAGCAGTTTGGCGGAGGCTTCCTTATTTGCCGCTCCGCTCGGAATGACCGCAACTGTACCTTGTACCACGGCGGTGTTGGCGCGCTCGGGGTGGTCAGCCGGAGGCGGGAAGGGTGCGACGCCGTAACTGGCTTCGGGTTTGAAGGCGTTGATGAAGTTCGGTCCGGTCATCCATTCGCCGTCCACATACATGGCGAGTTTGCCGGTGTAGAAGGGATAATCACCGGACATGTAGGTGTCAGCCCAGCCGGAGGAGGCTGCCATCACGTTGTCCACGCCGTATTTGGTGTAGAACTGTTGCTGCCAAAGAAGAGCGTCGATCACAGGTTGGCTGTTCGCAGTGAGTTTTGTTCCGTCTTCGTTGTACCAGAATCCGCCAAACATGTTGATGTAGAGATCGCTGTGATCCCAGCCCATGTCTGGCAGGAATCCAATTTGTTCCACTGTGCCATCGGGAGCAACCTTGGTAAGTTTGTCGGCGAATTCAGCCAGTTCTTCCATGGTGGCGGGCGGAGTCTCAGGATCGAGCCCGGCGGCTTCGAAGGCGTCCTTGTTCCAGAACAGGGCATACATGTCCGTACCCCAGGGCAGGCACAGGAGTTTGTCGCCCATCTTGCACTGGTTGAGCGGCGCATCAAAAAAGTCGTTCAAGTCGATATTCCCAACTTTGATTGCGCCGGTAAGGTCATCTACCAATCCCTCTTTATAGTAGGATTTGACCAGGTCGCCGCCGCTGAGGACGAGCACATCGGGTGGTTCTGATCCTGTGAGAGCGGGCAGGAGTTTATCCGTTTCCAGGGGAGCTGTCACCTCGACTTTGATCCCTGTTTCGGCTGTGTATTTGTCGAACAGGGACTGAATTTGTTGCGGGTTATCACCCCATTGAATCCACACACGCAGGAGCTCTGCTTTGGCAGGTGCTTCCGTGGCGTTGCTCCCCGCGCCACATGCCGAGAGCAACATGCTTAGGATCATCAAAATGTTTATCAAACCAAAAACTTTTTTCATCTTCACTTCTCCTTTTTTCTTTGGTTGATTGGGACAAATGGGAAACCGGCTTGCAAGTGTTTATGGGACAACCTCCTTTGGTTTACACCCACACGAGGTACGGATGACCAATTTGGTGGGTAGCAGGGTGATGGATTCCGCAGCTTCGCCGCGGATCAAGCGGACGAGTTGTTTGACCGCCTCTATGCCTGTCTGTTCGGTTGGCGCGCGGACTGTTGTGAGCGGCGGTGACATGAATCGGGCAAGAGGGATGTCATCGAAACCAACCACAGCCACATCGTCGGGGATGCGGTATCCCGCACTTTGCAGGGTGGTGATGGCTCCCAGCGCGGAAAGATCGTCGCCGGCGAAGATTGCGTCGAAGTCAACGCCATTCTTCAGCAATTGACTCACGGTACTGGCGGCTTCTGTTTCATCGAATCCGCCCCTGGCAACCAGGTTTTCGTTGGCCGAAATGCCGTGCGCCGCAAGCGATTCACGATAGCCGCGTTCACGCCAATCCGAATCTTCGTGTCCCTCGGGCCCACGTAAAAAGACAATTCGGCGGCGGTCATGGACTTCGATCAAATGGTCCACGAGTTTTTGCGCGCCATCCTTGTTTTCGATTGTAATGACCGGGATGTTCAATCCTTCAGGCGGGGTTTGGTGTAAAAGGACAATGGGGAAATGGTTACGTTCCAGATAGGCAAGTTCATCATCGTCGACGCTATTGGTAAAAACGATCAAACCGTCAGTGTTGTGCATGCCCAACGCGCGGCGCGATGTCTTCAATGGATATTCGACATCCACCGTGTGGATGAGCAGGTCATACCCCGCTTGACGGGCAGCCAATTCAATTCCTCGCAAAATGGATGGGAAAAACCAGCCGCCGATCTCGGGGAGTAACAGGCCGATTGTGCTCGTGCGGCGGCTTGCCAGCACGCGGGCTGCGCTGCGTGGGACGAAGTTCAATTCCTTGATTGCCGCCTGTACGCGCTCGGCAGTGGATGGAACAACAGGTGTATTTCCATTCAAAACGCGGCTGACGGTGGCGATGGATACGCCTGCCCGTTTGGCCACGTCTGCAATGGTAGGGGATTGAGGTGAAAAACTCATAAATGTAAGCGCTTTCAGAAAGCGCTTACATAGTATACATAGAATCGTGATAAGAGTCAACAGATCATCATGAAAATTGCTTGAACCACATTTTCATCACATTGCCCTATACTTCTTGCGAAACTAATATGACAGCGTGACCAATGGACAGGTCACTATTACTGTTTTGTTGCGGCGGCTGGTGCCGGCGAAGAACGCCCTCCAATAAGACACGGTTCCGTTATCCATTATTGACATTATGACAAAAACCCTTGCAAATTTAACAATTAGTTCTTTACTGTACGGTGGTAAAATTTATTCATCTGACATTTCAAATTGCTGCTATTATGTGGAATAGCCACTTGGTCAATGTTCCAAACATTTCTGCGTGGAGGAAGCAACATGTCCAAAATAATTTCTGTTCATTCTTTTCGGGGCGGCACGGGTAAATCCAACACCAGCGCAAACATCGCTTATCTTTGCGCGCTGCAGGGGTTGAGTGTGGGTGTGGTCGATACGGATATTCAATCGCCGGGGATTCACGTTCTCTTCGGAATGGATGAAGAAAACATGGGGCGGTCGTTGAATGACTACCTTTGGGGAAAATGTGCGATTGAAGAAACTGCTTATGATGTAACCGCATCACTGGGCGCGAATATAAAAGGCAAGGTGTTCTTAATTCCCTCCAGCATCAAAGCCGGTGAGATTGCCCGTGTGTTGCGTGAAGGTTATGACGTGGGACTTCTCAATGACGGGTTCGATGCGCTGATCAAAAATCTTAACCTCGACCTGCTCGTTATCGATACACACCCCGGTTTGAATGAAGAGACCTTGCTTTCGATAGCCATCTCGGATACGCTGGTGCTGATCATGCGCCCCGACCAGCAGGATTATCAGGGTACGAGTGTTACAGTGGAAGTTGCCCGCAAACTGGATGTGCCGCAAATGTATTTGATGGTTAACAAGGTGCCCGAAAAGTTGATGTCCGCTGTGAAACAGAATGTCGAGTCCACATATAATTGTGAAGTTGCGGCGGTCATTCCACATTCGGATGACTTGATGACCCTCGCGAGTTCGGGGGTATTTTCCAGCAAATATCCGGATCACCCTGTGACAAAGATATATCAACAACTGACCAATCGAATACTTGCCTGATCTTTTCCATGATTTTGATTGACGAACGCCCGCTAATCGTGTCTTATAACGGGCGTTCCATTATTTAATCACAACAAAGCAGAGGAACCTGTCATGAGCACAATCGTTACCTTCCATTCCTTTCGACGCGGGGTTGGTAAAACCAGCCTCGCCGTCAGCCTCGCTGCCTTGCTGACATTACAGGGACGACGGGTGGCGCTTGTCGACACGGATTTACAGTCACCGAGCGTCCATCAGTTTTTTGGACTCTCCGAGGAGGAAATTCGTTGCACGCTTAATCACTATTTATGGAATCAATGTGATATTCTCGCCACAGTTCAGGATGTAAACCTGCGACTCCCCGCCAATGGAGCAGGAAAATTGTTTGTTGTCCCCGCCAGCGGCAGAATCGCCGACATCATGCGAAGCATTCGCATGTCGCCAAATATTGACCGCTATGCAAGCGGACTGGAAAAGCTCGAGAAGGAGCTTTCCCTTGACCTGATTTTGGTGGACTCTCCCGCCGGGTTAAACGAAAATACGCTGCAAACCATTGCGGTCTCCAATGTAGTTGTTTTGGTGTTGCATCCCGACAAGCATGATTTTCAGGGTACAGCCGTGACAGTGGATATGATCCGCAGGCTGCAAGTGCCGGTTGTTCACCTGATTTTGAACGATGTACCGGATAACCTCGATCTCGAGGACGCCCGCCGGCAACTCAAAGAAACCTATCATTGCGATGAGGGTATGGTGCTGAAACACTCGGAGGAACTGCTGACGCTTTCCAGCAGCTGGCCTTTTGTGCTTAAATATCCATCCCATCCCCTTACGGCCCAGATTGGTGAATTGGCGAAACTCTTGTCCCCCCCTAACACTTTGTAGAACAAATCATCATCTGATTGCGCCCTTTCTGTTTTGCCTGATACATGGCGCGGTCGGCGTTGACGAACACCTCGTCCACGTTCGAGCCGTGCAGGGGATAAATGGCAACCCCCAAAGATATGGTGGCATGGATTTCCTGGTTTTGTAACGAGACGCATAACTTCTCAAACCTGGTGCGGATTTCCTCGGCGCTTTCACCCACGGTCTTTTCCGAGACGCCGGGCATCACGATTACAAATTCCTCGCCGCCGTACCGGCAGACAATATCAGCGGCGCGAACGCAATTTTTCATCAGTTCGCCTAATTTTTGAAGCATCAGGTCGCCCGCCTTGTGACCATACTTGTCGTTGATTTGCTTGAAGTGATCCACATCCACCATGAGAATGCCCACCATTGAATCACTCTGCATTGCATGGGCAATTTCCCCGTACAGTATTTGATCGAGATATCGCCGGTTAAACAAGCCCGTCAGTGGGTCATGCGTGGCTTGCCGGCTTAAGGTCTCCAGCGCGACCACCTGTTTTTTCTCCCTCGCATATCCGCGCATGCGCTCCTCTTCCGATTTTCTGATTCTCCCGCTGAGCATGTTCATTAAATTTAGGTTGAACGATGGATTTTCCCTCACGAATTGGTAGAACGCCTCGCGGCTGAAACCCCACAGGGAAACAACATCGAGGGCAATGACGGTGGCGGAACGCGGCCTGTTTTCCAGCAAAGCCATTTCTCCGATTGACTCCCCTATGCTGCGGAATCCCAGGATGGTCGGGTTTTGCAAATCACCCTTGATGACCACGGTTTGGCCGGAGCGAATGATAAAAAAATCCTCACCGTGGTCGTGTTCGTGAACGATGACCTCTCCCGGCTGGCAGGTCCGCTCCCAGATCGCGTGATCTCTTCTGCCTTGTTCGATCAAAGCCAGCAATGCCAGGAAGGGAGTTTCATCTTCGATCCTCTCCTGCTTGTAGACGTCATAGATGGACAGCAATTTATGTAATTCATGATTGGATATTTTTTTTGGTGTCATTGACTTGAATCTACCTGCTTTGCAAATTTTGTGTAAGATGCAGCGCTTATCTGCTTAATTGATTTGCCAGCGTCTCAGGGTCGTTCGTCGGTTGTTGGCACACAAATCCTTCGCAGACGTACGCTGTCGCTTTTCCATCCACCAGTCCGCGCCCCTGCAGCAAGGTGGGGGCTTCTTTTTCTGGAGGAAAGACCGAAGCGGCTGTTACTATGCCCGGCCTGTATTCTGCTCGAATGACCTTGAGTAATCGCCCAAGGCTTTCGACTTCGCCCAACACCGCGACCTGATTCGTCTTACCTTGGGCGTATTCCGCCGCTGAGAGCCAGCGTGCAAACCCCAACGGATATCGCAGAGCCGATTCGCTTGCAATTGTCAATGTTTGCTCCGCAAGGTCGCGATATCTTCCATCGTCGGTGAACGCCGCCAATTTGAGCAGCGCTTCGCAAGCCAGTGCATTTCCCGAAGGAGTTGCATTGTCGGCAATATCCTTCGGGCGGATCAGCGGGGACTCGCCATCGTGCGGCGTGTCGAAAAAGCTGCCATCGGGGTCGCTGAATTTTTCGATCATCTCGTCCGCTAATTCTACTGCGGACGTGAACCACTTGTTGTCGAAATCGGTTTGGTACAGTTCGAGAAGTCCCAGAATCAATGCGGCATAATCTTCGAGAAAGACGGCGTTCGTGGTTTTTCCATCACGCCAGGAGCGGCGTAATCGACCATTGGGGCGCAGGGAGGTCACTAGAAATTCTGCATTGCGGATAGCCACTGTTCGATAGCGACGACCTAAGTCGTCACTATCAATTACTCGCGCCGCCTCGGCAAACGCCGCCAGCATCAGACCATTCCACGCGGTGATAATTTTGTCATCGGTGCCGGGGCGAACCCGCTGACTTTGGACAGCCAAAAGCCTAGAGTGAGATTCAGCCAGTTTTGTGGGAACAGTTTCAGGGTCGAGCTTGAATCGAGCGGCGAGGGAGGAATCATCCAGTGCGCGCTGCAGGACTGTTCGCCCCTCCCAATTCCCCTTGGACGAAACCCCATAAGCCGCCTCGAAAAATTCCGCACCCTCTTTAAGTGTGGCGCGAATTTCATCCAAAGTCCAGACGTAGAATTTGCCTTCCACACCTTCAGAGTCCGCATCGAGCGAGGAATAAAACCCGCCCTGTTCGTGAGTCATCTCGCGTTGGACAAAACCCAGTGTTTCCTCCACGATACGTCTGAAAGCTGGTTCCTTTGTCACCTGCCAGGCATGCAAATACGCACGGACGAGGAGGGCGTTGTCGTAAAGCATTTTTTCGTAATAGTGTACCCAATCGTACAAATGGAGTGTTGTTTTCAGCACGTTTATCAGTCGGTAGTTATGGTCTGATGGCTCACTAAGGATTTGCGATATCCGCCAGTTGGGACTCCATCTCAGTTGACGAATTGACTGGCTGTAAACAAACAAATCCCTGACACACATAAGCTGTTGGGAGATCATTCAATAAAGGTCTATCCTTCAGCAAGGCTGGCGCATCCGGCTCCGGTGGGTAAGCGGAAATCGCTGTTACCTGTCGGGGCCGGAACGTTTTCCAAAGGGTATTCAATAATTCTTTGGTTTCAGCATGCTGTGCGTCACCGATAATTGCCACCTCACGGGTCGGACCAACAGCAAAATCGGCAGCGCACAACCATTGTGCGAAGGCAGTCGGATAGCGTAGCATCGCTCCATATACTGAGGAAAGCATCTCCTCGGCAAGATCTCGCCATTCCGTCCGATCACCATACGCTGCCAACTCCAACAAAGCATTAGCGGCAAGCGCATTCCCAGATGGAGTGGCGTTATCCTGAATGTCTTTCGGTCGTACAAGGAGGGCTTCATGATCATCGCGGGTATCGAAAAAACCTCCGTTGGGATCAACAAAGTGTTCGACCATTTCATCTGCAAGTTTCAAAGCCGAATGATACCATTCCTTCTTCGGATCGGATTGGTACAGCGATAAAAGCGCCAAAATCAGACCGGCATAGTCTTCCAGGTAGGCATTATGCTTTGCCTGCCCCTCCCGCCAGGATCGGTACAGCCGGTCATTTACATACAGATTACCCAACAAGAATCGTGCGTTACGAATGGCTACCTGTAGATAATCCTGCCTGTTCAGATAACGCCCAGCCTCTGCAAAGGCTTTGAGCATCAGGGAGTTCCGCATCACCAGAACTTTGTCGTCGGTAGCCGGGCGGATGCGTGAACTTCTAGCTTCTAAAAGTTTTGCGTGACATTTGGACAATTTCTGCTGAAGTTCTTTTTGCTCCATTTTGAAGCGAGCAGTGAGTGTGGAATCATCCAGTGCGCGTTGAAGGATAGTTTTGCCTTCCCAATTTCCCGATGGGCTAATTCCATAAGCTGTTTTGATAAAGTCGAAGTCCGAACCAAGAACTCCCGCGAGTTCTTCTTGCGTCCAGACATAGAATTTCCCTTCTTCACCCTCCGAGTCGGCATCCAAGCTGCTGAAAAATCCACCTTGCGAATGGGTTAATTCGCGTAGGACAAAATCCAATGTCTCCTCGCAAATCCTGCGATAGTCGAGGTTGCCGGTGACCAAATACCCATGTAGATATGCCTGGGCTAATTGGGCTTCATCATATGTCATTTTTTCAAAATGAGGTGTTCTCCAAAAATTATCGACACTGTAACGGGAAAAACCGCCGCCGACAATATCATACATCCCGCCGCGTGACATTGCACTTAATGTATGGGTGACAGCCTTGATTATTTGTTCGCGTTGAGTTGTATCGGTTGTAGCTCGACGTAAAAGAAATTCGATGGTCATGGGTTGTGGAAACTTCGGCGCCGAGCCCCAGCCTCCATATCCCCAATCGTAAGAATCAAGCAGATTCTTTATAGCTGCTTCGAGAGCTTCTGTGGTTATTTCATTCCTATTCCCAGGCTTGTTTACGGGTGGACGAATATGTTCGAAGACCTGGTTGCCAACTCGATCAACTTCTTGGATATCTTCACGCCATGCTTTGGCGATGCTACTTAAGACTTCTTTGAAGGATGGCATGTTGTAGCGCCGAACGGGTGGAAAGTATGTGCCGGCAAAAAAAGGACGCAAGTCGGGTGTGAGGAAGACAGACATGGGCCAGCCACCAGAGCCAGTCATGGCAACGGTAGCTTGCATATATATTCCGTCTACATCTGGGCGTTCTTCCCGATCCACTTTGATGCTAATAAATTCCTGATTCATCAGTGAAGCGGTTTCAGGATCTTCGAAACTCTCCTCCCTCATGCGGTGACACCAGTGGCAGGCAGCATAACCAATACTAAGGAAAATGGGCTTGTTTTCGACACGTGCTTTGTTTAAAGCCTCATCCCCCCAGGGAAACCAATTCACTGGGTTGGAGGAATGTTGCAGTAAGTAGGGGGAGTTTTCGTTAATTAGGTGGTTGGGCATAAGAAACCTGTAAGGGGAGTATAAAATAGACTTTATCGGAAATAGCGATATGATAGGCGAATGTTGACATATGCTGAACTCAAAAAAAGTCCGAGGAAGTTTGTTTCATTCACCAGTTTGACGCCAGCCGAATTTGGTTTGTTGCTGCTAGCGTTTGAGCGAGCCTATTTGAAAAAGTATCCTGTGTCACAAACCAAGACAGGAAGTACGCGACAACGGAAAGCAGGAGCAGGTCGCAAAGGGTCGTTGGCGAGCATCGAAGAGAAGTTGCTGTTTGCATTGGTGTACCAGAAAAGCTACCCGTTGCAGTCCGTGGTGGGCGAGTTGTTTGGGATGGGGCAGTCCCAAGCCAATGAGTGGATACACACCTTGCTTCCGATCCTGAAACAAGCCTTGGACGATCTTGGGTATGAGCCAGAACGAGACCCGAAGAAGTTCAAACAACAGGAGCAGGATCGCAGCGATGCGGTTGCGTCGATCATTGACGGTACCGAACGACGCCGTCAGAGGCCCAAACAGGCTGAAAAACAGACCTTGCACTATAGTGGCAAGAAGAAAATCCATAGTGACAAGAATGTCGTGATTGCGACCGTCAAGAAAAAGAGAGTGTCCTTTCTCAGTCAGACCTATCCAGGCAAAGTGCACGACAAGCATGTGGCAGACATAGAGAACATCTTCTATCCCGAGCATATCTGCTTACACAAGGACACTGGCTTTCAAGGATATGAACCGAAGGTACGAAAAACGTATCAGCCGAAAAAAAGCCGCGCAAGAAAGAACTGACCGCCAAAGATAAAGAGCGCAACCGTAAGATATCCAAAATTCGTGCCCGCGTTGAACATGCCATTGCAGGGATCAAACGTTCGCGAACTGTGAAAGACATATTACGAAACACGAAAGATAACTTTTCAGACTTGGTCATGGTGATTGCCTGTAGCTTGCACAATCTCCGTGTTGACCACAGAACAATACCGCTACGATTGTGACCAACTCTTTATTTCCGATAAAGTCTAATAGTTGGTTAACCAGGATTATAGCCCAAGGCAGTGATAAACATATATAGGGGTTCTCAAAGGAAAAACCATTCAAAAATTGTGTTCCATCCTTCCACGGGACGCAATTTTTTTAAATCTGCTCATGTTTTGGTTCCCCCGTACATGGGTGAAACAACGATGGTCATGCCGGGATCAAAAAGCCGTTAAATTCCAGGTCAAAATTGACCCATCAGCACTCAAAAAGACACTTTACGATAATATTACTCTGAATTCCAAAAAGAATTTGGCACTGGCTAACGCAGCACTCGGTCGATTTTAATTTTAGCTTTGCCGCAAACCAATATTTTCCTAAAAATCCAATGACCATGCTACTTGTTTCTGGTAGCATGATCATTTCGTTCTCGATAACAGATTTTCACGTAGCTCTTAAATGAGGAGGCGCACAAAAGATTATTTATTCTTGCTCCGCTAAGAATGAACTACCCCGCCGCAAGCGGACGGGGTATCTGCCTGCTAAAACAACTTGAGTTGCTGAACATGTAATTGTTTATTCTCTTTCTCTTGGCCTTGATTCTTGACATATTGTTTGATCACTTCTTCAGTCACGTGCTGACCAACTGTTCCTACATAGTAGCCATCTGTCCAGAATTCCCCACCCCATAACTGCTTTTTGACGGATGGCACTCTGGCGAACACTTCTTTGGTTGTCAAACTTTTTATCATTGTTATGGTTTTCGTAGGACTGTACGATGGCACAGATTGCACCAAGAAATGCACATGATCTTTATCGGTTCCAATTTCCAGAAATTCAACTTCGTATCGCTTTGCAATATCTAAACAGACTTCCTTTATCACCTGATCAACTTTTTCATCAATGACTGCCCGTCTGTACTTGGCTGGGCATACAAAGTGATAGACCAAGATGGAAACATTGTGACTTTTTCTGACAAGATGACTCATGACCTAATACTATCACGCCGCAGAGCGGCGGGGTATTCGACCCGCTATGGAATAAAGGAGCAAGTCTCGATTTTTATTTCCATCCAGCTGGGAATAATAAGTGGAAAAATTATTTCTTCGGTTAATATTTTGGAGGTTAAAATTTTTACAACATATAACATTGTATACGGGTATTTTGCACCTTAACAAATAAATCTAGCTGCGAACCGACAGTACATAGCTGACACTTTACCGACAACTAAATCCTGACAAAAATTGGAAAAGTACCGCCACGTAAGTCCTGACATTCGTGTCGGTTGAAACGACAAAGATGGCGTATAGAAATTCTCGTTTACAGTAGCCCAGTGTGGAAACCGTCAATAGTTTTCTACGGAGGCTACTATGAAAGATGAATTCTCAGATCGCCATCAAGCGATCAAAATGCGTCTGGCAGGTCAGTCAGTGGAAGTGATCTGCCAAACACTTGAGCGGTCACGTGAATGGTTTCATACCTGGTGGCGATGCTATCAAGCCATGGGCACAGCGGGTCTGTATGATCTGACACGCGCACGCCAGCGAACCGCGTTGATTTCACCTGAGATGGAACACACTCTGATCGCGATATGCAAAAGACTTGAGTCGACCTATCATCCACAAACACGTTACGCTTTGATTGGAGCCAGTGCTATTCAAGCTGAGTTGAAAGCCTTGAATAGCCGCTCAGTTCCATGTGTCAGAACCATCGAACGTGTGTTACAGAGAAACGGCGTGACCTTGCCCAGAGTGCGTCTGGCGCGTTTCCTACCTACTCATGTGTATCCTGCTCCACAGGCGCAAGTCTCCAATCAATTGCACCAGGTTGACTTGGTCGGTCCGATTTACTTGAAAGGGCAGAAACAACGCTACTACATTTTCGTCTGCAAAGACGTTTTTGACGGTGCGGTCTGCCTGAAATTAGGTCGTTCGCGCAAAATCGAGGCAGTTTTGGAGTTTTTGGGCGACTGCTGGAAGACACTTGGACGTCCGAAGCAAGTGCAATTTGATAACGCTCGTGAGTATCTTGGCTGGGGACCTGCTGCGCGTTATCTGTCGCGCATGATCCGTCTGTGCTTGCGATTTGAGGTCGAGCCGATCTTCATTCCGCCAGCCCGACCTCAGTACAATGGAAGCGTGGAGAATTTCAACGGCTGGTTTCAACCACGTTTGTTCCAACGCCATTTTACTCGTGTTAGCGCACTCAAGCGTGAACTGCAACGCTTGCAAGAGACCGTGAATACGCAGCATGTTCAACGAAGGTTAGGTGGCTTGACACCCGATCAATATCGGCGGCGCAAGAAACTTCAGAAACTGCCGCCGCGTTTTGTGGTGTCCACTGACGCTTTGCCTATCGCGGCTGGTCGTGTGACCATCATCCGTCAAGTAACTATTCCCGGCAAGATTCATTTGCTCAGCCAGACATTCAGCGTTGGCAAGCATTTGAAACATCAATTTGTTAGGGTTGTCTTGGATACGCAGCACGCACACTTGACTGTCTATGTCAAAGGACGCATCTTCAAACGCTGGGCGTATCCTTTCTTGAAACACTAACCGACATCCCTCACCCATATCTGGCGGTTTCCACACACTTTTTGTCAGCACTTATCTGGCGGTACTTCGGAGCTTTTTTATGTCAGGGATGTGCTGTCGGTTCGCATCTAGCAATAAAATAGGGTGTCGAAGGAGGTTGCGATGCCCAAGCGATACAAGATTGAACTAACCGAGCAGGAAAAGCAGAAACTGGAGAGTTGGGTCAAGAACCCACCCAGTCTTTACCTGCGAGAACGTGCGCGAGCGATCCTGAAAGTGTCTCAAGGTAAAACAATTGAGGCAACGGTAGGAGAATTACGAGTGCGATTTCATCGGAATGCGGTGTCTGAGTGGGTCAAGCGCTTTTTGACGGACAGACTGGAAGGCTTGAATATCCAAGCAGGACGCGGGCGGAAAGCGATTTTTTTCCCCTCATCGGGAAGGAAGGATGCCCAACAACAGGTTGAGTACCTATTGCACCAATCTCCACGCCAATACGGCATATCCTGTACCCGCTGGCGACTTCAAGATGTTGGGCGAGCTTTGCGATGGTTGGAGGGTTGCAGTGAGCCCGGGATTTACAAAGTCCTCAAACGACTTGGGTTCAGCCGAAAACGAGCCATGAACTTCATTTATAGCCCCGACCCAAACTATCACCGCAAGTGGAAAGCCATTTTGCAAGCCTTCACAGACGCTGTTACCCATCCAGAAGAGGTTGTGATCGTGTTTCTGGACGAGTTTTCGTACTACCGCCAGCCTACTCTAGCTTGTGCTTATCACTCAACGGGAAAAACTCTACCCTATGCTTTGCAAGTTGCCCGATCCAACACTCGTACGCGTCTGCTTGCTGTTCTCAATGGGCTGACGGGAAAGGTCACTTACCTCCAACGAAGCAAGATTGGCAGCCTGGCTTTGCAAGATTTCTATGCCTTGCTTCGAGCAACATATCCTGATGAAAAAAAGGATTTATGTGGTCCAAGATAACTGGCCCGTTCATAAGTTACCTGAAGTCCTTCAATCCTTGCAAAACAATGACTTGACGCCGCTTTTCCTTCCGACCTATGCTTCCTGGCTCAATCAGATTGAGAAGTTATGGCGTTGGCTCAAACAGGTCGTTCTTCACTTGCATAAACTCGAAGACAATTTGGAGTCCTTGCGTACACAAGTCCGCAACTTTCTCGACAGCTTTATCTGGGGCTCCGATCCCTTGCTGCGCTACGTTGGCTTATTGCTAGATTAATTTATTAAAGTGCAATATACCCGTATACCAGATATATACCCCGCTGGACAGATCCAACTGCGGTTGTGATCGGAAAATGCAATAGCATCGGTTCTAATTGAACACATTAATGAGAATGTCAGCCGCCCAATTCCGCCTTCGGAATATAATCCCCTTCCACCCATTCCTCGCCTTTGGGACCCACTTCTTTTTTCCAGACAGGCACAATTTCTTTGAGACGGTCAATCCCATAACGCGCTGCCTCGAATACGCCTGTGTCTCGATGGGCTGCCGTGCATGCAATTAGAACCGTGGGCGTGCCGGGATACAGTTTGCCGATCCTCTGCACAATAGCAATCCCTTCGATGGCGCCCCAGCGTTCGCGGATTTCATCCGCCACCCGCCTCATTTTCGACTCTGCCATCGGCTTGTAGGATTCGTATTCGAGATAGACGGTCTCGTGCGGGTCGCCGCGCGCTGTGATTCCCCGTACCATGCCTGTGAAAATTGCCGCCGCACCTGTGGAATCAAGCGTGATTTTGGCAAGCAGGTCGTCCAGGTCTATCTCGCTTTCGGTGATCGAAAAAATCGTTGGGTAATTCATCTACTATCCGCCAATCTGACTCATGCCGCGTTGCGAACCAGCAGGCATAGAGACAAGCATATCGTGATGTTCAGGTTTTTGGGCAAGGGCATGACGAAAAAAATCTTCGAGCGGTTTTCCATGTCGCACCGCGTCGCGCAGGGATACTTCAGCGGGAATTACAAGACAGGAACGCAGCTTGCCATCCGATGTCAATCGCAGGCGATTGCAATTTTGACAAAAATGCTCGCCAAGCGGGGAGATAAATCCAACTGTACCAAGTGCGCCTGAGATGCGATAAGTGCGTGCGGGACCATTGCCTATCGGTGCAGTCACGTGTTGAAGGTCAAAAGTCGAAAGAGCAGCGCGCATTTCCTGAACCGAAACATATCTTTCATCGGGAGCGGGGAAGCCTTCGCCCCAATCTTGCGCGTTGCCGATGGGCATGACTTCAATAAAGCGCACATGCCAATCATTCTCAATCGTCAGTTGCGCGAGCGCGGGCAATTCGTCAGCGTTGAGTCCGCGCACAATCACAGTATTCAGTTTGAGCGGCGCGAGATGCGCGCGTTCGGCGGCGGCGATTCCCTTCCAGACGCGGTCAATCTTTCCCCCGCGTGTGATGCGTCTGAACTTGACGGCATCCAATGAATCCAAACTTATGTTGACGCGTTTGAGTCCCGCGTCGGCGAGGGGCTGCGCGAGTTGTGCGAGCAACATGGCGTTGGTCGTCAGGCTGACTTCATCGATTCCTTTGATTGACGCGATGCCGCGCACGATTTCGACGACATGTGGATGAACCAACGGTTCGCCCCCCGTGAGACGGACACGCGTCACGCCTTCGCTCGCGGCGGCTTCGACCACCCGAACAATTTCCCCCGCTGACAGTTGTTCCGCGCGCGGCTGCCATTGCAATCCCTTGCGCGGCATACAGTAAACGCAGCGCAGGTTGCAGCGATCGGTGAGCGAGATGCGGAGGTAGTTGATGGCACGGCCGAACGGATCAATGAGCATGGCTGGCTTCCCAGTTTTGAATGGCGGTGAGAACGCCTTCGGCAATGCGGGCGGGACGCGGGGGAATTCCCGAAATTTGCGCATGTTCGAGACGTGGATCCACTTCGATGATCTTGGTCTTGATTTCAACAGGAACGCCATCATGGGTCAGTCCACGCAAGATGCCACAAATGGGCGCATGGAGAATCGTTCCGCCAATGCGGGCGATTTCCTGTCCTTCGGTTACGACATCGCCAATTTGATGTGATGTGGAAAATTTTCCAGCCACAGGCGCATAGATGTAGCGGTCACGGGAATGCCCTTCTATGGAGATGGGTTCGCCCTCCAGCGGACATGTGCTGCCGTGTGTGAGCGCCTGCCCCAATCGTTCGCCCCAGGCGGTTTCGATGGCGGTATGAACGGTGCGCCCTGCTGTGAAATTGGGTCCCAACCCAATGGTGAACGGAGCAAGATGGATCTGCCTTTCGGGTTGGCTGTGTTTTCTCATACGTGCGTCCACCAGGATGTGTGGATGCAGTTTTGACAGGAGGCGATTGAAATCGCCGACAAGTACAGGAATGAATGTGGGTTGGATCAATATGCCTCTCAGGATGGAAAGGTTATTTACTCTTCTGGCTTGCACGGCTTCGAGTGATGTGTTTCCATCAAAAATAGCGTCAGCGAAGGACATCTTGCGACGGGCGACCATGGGGAAAGGAGAATCGTGAAGTGCAACGGCATAACCCGACTTGTACAATCGGTGTGCGACCGCTGAACCGATGTCGCCGCTGCCTCTTACAAGAATGCGCCACGCAGAATGCACTTCATCTCCAGAGTGTCAACCAGAAATTGGATACAGCGAAAGACATGATCACGCCCAGGGCGCGACGCAGGTTGAGACCGTTGATCCGCACCGCTCCCAAATAACTGCCTGCCAACGCGCCGAGCAGACCAAACGGAATCAACGACAACCCGAATGAGGTGATGATAAATGTGCCGCCCGCCACGCGCCCAAGTAATCCACTGATGGAATTGAGAGCGATAAAAGCCGCGGCGACGGCGGAGGCGTGTTTGGATGTCCCCCAGCGCGCAAAAATGATGATGGGGGATAGAAAAATCCCGCCGCCGATTCCGACCATACCAGAGAGGAGGCCGATGAGGAGACCAATGATGAGAGCGAGGAGGTAATTGGTCGAGGGTAATTGGCGATTAAGATTCATTTCAGTTTCCACGTCGCGACGTGTAGAGAAAAATAAAAGACGAACGGCTACGAAGGTGAGAACGATATAAAGAATGATCGAATAGGTCTCGTCGGTGATTTTGAAACAGCCGCCAAGGAATGCGGCAGGAACCGACGTGACAAGGAAGGGGAGAAGCAGGTCGCGGCGCAGATGTCCCGCGCGGTAGAAAGATGAAAAGGATATGCTGGAGACCAGGATGTTCAAAACCAGCGCGGTGGATGCCATTTCCTGCGGCGGGATACCGAAAAAACTCATCGCAGCCAGATAGCCCGTCGCGCCGCCAAAGCCTACGCTGGCGTAGAAGAAAGCAATCAGGGGAACAAGCAAATACAGGAGAGACGTCATCATCAGCCTCCACTGACGGGAGGGAAGATCGCGATATCATCGTTCGGCCCAAGGATTTGTTCGGAGAAGGCGAATTCGTGGTTGACCGCGGCGAGGATCGATTTCATGGACGAGGAAAGCGAAGGGTTTTGCACGACGATTTGAGATAGTAAATCTTGCACGGTCGGTTGCTCCTGTTCGAGTTCCAGCACGAGTTGGCTGGCCTGCGCTTTGTCTTTGAGAGTGGCGAAAAGTTTGACTGTGAGGTTCATAGCGCGGCTTCCTGTTGGAGAGGGTAGGACAAAATGGAATTTTGTCCTACATAATATCCGCCGTGCGCGCAAAGACGGCAAAGGGTGAGGCCGTTCTGGCTGACTTCGCGCTCGTTCATAATTTCTTCGCCGCACACGTCGCAGTCCACGCGGATGCCTGGGCGCGAGAGGATGGCTTCGATGGGCGTGACCAATTGCACTTCGGTGACGGTGAACATCTCGTCAGCAGGCATGATTTGATACGCCGCCATCTGCGCGAAGTAGTGACGCGGCTCATCGGGGGAATAGGCATACGCCTTTTGGCGGATGTCCGTTGCGGGCGCAACGCGGACGGTATGTCCTGTTTTCACATCCACAAAGGTTGCGGCGGTTTTGCCGTAATCCTCCACGCGCAAGGTGCGATGCCCCACCGCGCAGTTGGTGGCGGCGGTCACTCCGTCTGCAAAACAGCCGTCCGTCTCCACGATGACAAGCAGACGCTTGCCTGCATGCGGCGCGTCGAAATCGAGAGCCGCCATCCCCGCCAAACCGAGGCGCACGCCGAGAATCTGGCGCGGGCAGAGGTGGGAATGGTCGCGGGAGGATTTTTCGAGCAGTGGTTGAAGGTCCATGAGGTTTCTCCTAAACAAAAAGGCTGTCTCGCAGAAAGGAGACAGCCTTAATGCAGGCTGGAGTCTCCTTTCCAAGGAAATCCAAAATAGGATTTCGGGAGGCTTTCGCGTTTCCTTGAAAGCCCTGCCGCCTCGGGCGAAGCGGATGTCCGCGCGACCATGGCGTATGCCGTAGGTCAGGCGGATCGGAGGGTAGTTTTTTTCAGCGCTTTCAGCGCATTCCTACCAATAATAATCGTAAGCTGTACCTGTGCCTGAATGAAAAACAGGCACAGGTACTTGAAGATAGGTTAATTGTCGGGCGCGCCGGCCAGTATCCAATCAACGACCCATTGTATGGCGCGTTCATCCAACATTCGGGCTGGCGGCATCTGTCCACCGATGGATTGGGTGTTCAACAGTTTTTGGACGAGCAGGCTGTTATCCGGGTCGCCAGGAATCACATTCGGTCCATTTTTGCCGCTCTCCATCACTTTTTGATACGAGTCGGCCCGCCATCCCGACGCTTCCAATTTGGCTCCATGACACTGGGCGCACGTGCGGGCAAACAGCGGCAGAATGTGTTCCTTGAAGGATACCGGCTGGCCTGGCTCGGGGCCTCCCCAAAGGTAGATGTAGTTGACCACATCATCCGTTTGACTGGCAGTGAGAATGCCCTGCCAATTAATCATGATGGTGTTTTCGTGTCCCGTGCCAATGGCGGCAGACATGCTCTCGACGGTGTGACCGGCGCGGAATTCACGTGAGTTAAGAGATGGTCCCAGACCTTCCAATCCTTTTCCGTCCGTACCATGACATCTGGCGCAAATGCCCTGGAAGACTTCTTCGCCGCCAAGGGCAATCAAGCCAGAGTCAACCATGGGCGGAACGTCCACAGGCGGGTTGCTTTGCCAGCGCCGCATATAGGCAACAATTGCGTCAATTTGCTCATCGCTTAAGTTACCGCCGTTGCTTTGCGCGAAGGGCGACATGCCGAAGTTAGGTTGTCCGTAGGCAATGATTTGTTTCAGCGCCGTATTGTTGCGGACACGCAGGTATTCCGAGGAACTGATGGGAGCGATGATGTCGCCAGGTTGACTTGCATTCGCGCCTCCTTCGCCAAAGGGTCCATGACAGACCGAACAGTTATCCTGAAAGAGCTGTCCGCCCACAGTGGCGGGACCAAGCGCATTCAGGTCAGCCGCGTAGGCGACCAACGCATCCGCCTGTTCCGGTGTAAGGGTTTCGTTCCAGTTGGGCAGAATTTCGTGCGCCGCCCCGCCTTCCGCCACAATTTCCTTGGCGGGTTTGATGTACTCGACTTGTGGAGCCACATCATAGTGACATTCGCTGCAATTGGCTTTGAACAGCGTCTGACCTTCGGGGGATTTTTCCGGGTTCACCAGGTATTGCCCAAGGGCGGTAATTTCAGCCTCTCCCTGGACAGAGACAAAGGCGGGCATATCCTGATGGTAATCTCCGCTTGCCAGCACATTACGCAGGTCAGACTCGGTAGTGGACGCCATGCTTATGCCGTGACATCCGCCGCAATTCGCCGCATACAACTGTTCTCCCTGTGATGCCGTCAGGAAATTGAGCAAGGCGTTACGCTCGGCTGACGGGAGCGCATCTCCCCAGTTCACTACGCCTGCATCCGCGTGGTCTGGATAATCGGGACCCTGATCCAGCAGGGCGGCGAGTTCGAGGGGCGCGTTGAGTTTAAGCGACCCCAATTCATGACAGGCGCCGCATTCGCGGACATATATGTTATATCCCTGTAGGGAGTCGACATAAGCCGCCAACGCCGCAACCTGTGTCTCGCTCAGATTGGCATCCCATGACGCGCCATTTTCATGTTTGCCGCTGGCAATGGCTTCACTGGTGTCAGTTCCGGGGGAAGTCACCACCGACTGGCCGTGACATCCCGCGCAGTTCGTTTTGTACAAATTGCTGGCCATGTCCAACCCACCTGCATCGGACGCGGCGGGAGATTCAATGACGGATAGCAGGGTCAGTCCTACCAAGGCAATCCCGGCAACGATAGCCCCGCCTGCGGCATAGGGGCGGTTTCGGGCATGGCGTTTGGGGTTATTATCCAGAAATGGGAGCGCGAAAAGCCCCAGAATGGCAAGCCCCGGCAAAATGACGGCGCCGACCACTTCCAAACTGCCCGGAAAATACTTGAGAGCCTGATACAAGAACAGGAAGTACCATTCCGGTCTTGGGATATAACTGCTGTCGGCGGGGTTTGCCTGTCTCTCCAGAGGCGCGCCGGCAAAAAAAGCCAGAGCGATTAGAACGAGGAAAACCAGCAGGGAAACAACCGCATCCTTGAAAATGATGTCGGGGAAAAAAGGAACGCCTTTTTCCTTGGCTTCATGGTATTCGGCCATGTATTGTTCTTGATCTTGTTTTTTCATGGTTTATTCGCTCCGTTTCGGCGGCGCAGAGATACCGTTCCGAATAACTAGGTAAAGGTGAACGCCGACGAACAGTATCAACAAAGCCGGCAAGACCCAGACATGCACGCCAAAGAAGCGCGCCAGCGTGACGGCGCTCAGTTCCTCACCGCCGCGCATCACCCTCAACAGAAAGTCGCCGATCCATGGTGTGACCCCGGCAATACGGGTTCCCACCGTGGTCGCCCAATACGCTTTCTGGTCCCAGGGGAGCAGATAGCCGGTGAAGCCAAATCCTAGGGTCAGGAGTAACAACACCAGCCCGGTGACCCAGGTAATTTCGCGGGGATATTTGTAAGCGCCCATCAGGAAGACGCGCAACATGTGCAGAACAGCCAATACCACCATGGCGCTGGCTCCCCAGTGATGCAAGCCGCGAATTAACCAACCAAATGCAAGTTCGTTGGTGATGTAGTTGACGCTGTTCCAGGCGTGATCGGGCGACGGCACATAATATAAGCTCATCAATATGCCGGTGATTCCCTGATTGAGGGCGACAAACAAAGTGGCGCTCCCTAGTGTGTAAAACCAGTTGACCTTGGGAATTTTTCGCAAAAAAATGGTTTCCCAAACGGCGTTCCAGCCTGAACGTTCTTCGAGCCAATTACCAAATCTGGCCATATCAGCCTCCCAACATATAAATTTTGTCGTCTTCGATCTTGAGCGTTACTTCATCTAGCGGGCGGGGCGGGGGGCCGCTCACTACATCGCCTGCCTTGTCAAATTTCGCGTCGTGACATGGGCAGAGGAATGCCTGGTTGTCTTCCGACCAGCGGACGCGGCAGCCCAGGTGCGTGCATACATTGGATAACGCCTTGAAATTCTGCCCGTCCTCGCTGTACACATACACCAGATATTCGGCAAAATCCGAAACCCAGCCAGACTTGCGTTCCACTGTGGCTCTAAGTAATGTGGGCTGTCCGATTTTTACGTTTTCAATCGAGCCAAGCAGTATCCAGTTCTCGGTTTTTTCCTGGATTGCCGGGTCTATAATGTAGGCAACTCCCGGAACGCCGAAACCAGCGGCAATCACAGCGCCAGACGCTCCAATCACCATTTTCATGAAATCCCGCCGGCTGACATCGGCAGGTTCTTGCTTTTCTTTTTTTGACTTTTCTGTTGACATCGTTACTCCTGTGGCAAAATTTGTTCTTGGTCTCTTTTCTTCAGAAGAATCGCTCCTTCTTGAAGGAAGAGATTTTTATCGAGGGGACCGCCATACTTCAGCGCCCGTGTAAAACATGCTTCCAGGCAAAAACCGCATTTTACGCATCGAGACGGGTAAAACTTTAATTCCGCTTCAATCATCCTTCCCCGCACATCCCGTACCGTACGCTGGGTCAAAGCGCCGGTTGGGCAAAACCTGGCGCATGATTCGCATAAACCGCATTGAGACGGTTCAATTTCCATATTGGCGAGCATCAAGTTCTTCGATGGATCAAACGGCTTTTTATCCGGCAGTTCGGATGTCCGCAAAGCAGCCAGCAACAATTGTCTTTTTGCCGGCTGGAACTTGTGGTTGAAATCAATCGGCTGCCGGGCGGGTTTTGTCTCGTTGTCCCAAAACACTGTAACCGTCTTTGCCGCTGAAAACCCGGCTTGGCGCGTAAGGTATTTAAAAAACTCGCGTCTGGACATTGCCGCGCCAGTTTTTTTACCTTCAAGTTCATCGCGCTGCAATTTGAATGGAGCTGGATAATTTCCGATTGTCGGGCTGATGGTTTTGTTGGTCATAAAAGCCCCTAGAATGTCATCAGCGGTCTTCATTTCTTCCAACAGGCGCGCATCGCCCCACTTGGCATCACAGTCATGGCAATTTCCGTGACGGAAGTGGATGGTTTCCGCGCCATAAGCGGCAAATGCCACGATATGAGCAGCATTGATAAAACCAAGGCAACTTACCTCGACCGATGGGGTTTCCGGATCTTGGTCCGCTTTACTGCATCGGATTTCCAGTCCTTTGCGCTTCTCAATGATGTCCCGGCCTCGTTCCAACAAATCGCGGTCAGTATATTGTTTCAGCGCAAAAACAGACGTTTTACAGGCGTTGACGCAGATTCCACAGGCGACGCATTTTTCCCAATCAATCAAGATGCGTCCGCGGACATGCCCAACCCGGATGGCTTCCGTGGGGCAGTTCGTAACGCAATCCTGGCAGGATGAGCGCTTGTGCTTGAGGCGAATACACCTATCTTCTTGAACCGCAACCGCCTGTTCAAGGTTGGATAAGACCCGTTCCGCCAGTTTAATATCTCCGAGCAAGGCTTAGTCTCCTGCCTGCATGGTTTCGCTCTCTTGCAATGCCGCCCACATTTCATCCTGTAGAAACTCGTTGTCCTGCGCAAGAAAACCTTCGGTGAGATGGGCAAGCGCCCGGTAAAAATTACGTCCCGCTGACCTTTCAATTAAAAGGCGGCAAAATTGCGGAATCCATTTATTCAAGTGTTCATCTAAAAAAGCCCGCTGAATTTCCATGAGGCGAAAGACCCGCTGATTCTCGCCAGCCTCCACCGCTCTGCCGATTTTGTTTGAAAGGATTGCCATAAACTTGAATTCCATGGCAACATGATCTTCCGGCTCTTTGAATTCCACCGGAGTCTGGAAACCAACCTTTTGGTAAGCCTGCAAAACCTGCAAATATGGGCCATGCTTTACAAGGTGTTCAGGCGAGAGATAGACTGACTCGCAAGTTGGAACAGACTTCGCTCCTGTCAGGAAAAGATAGGCAAAGTCTCGAGCCAATCCCAGCAGGAATTCCTTTTTGCCTATATTATCCAGGTTACTCCACTGGTTTGTATATTCCGCCAGAAGTTTTACGCCCTCATTTAGGGAGGCGGCGTCGGTTTGGGAAGCCATGTCTTCAATATATGGCATCAAGGATGCGGCCATCTCAAGATATTCTTCCTTCGCCTCCGCCTGGCAACCGCGGGACAGAAAATTGTAAAAAACCTCCCGCCCGCTGTTGATTTCTCGCAATGAATCGAAGTCTGGTAACATTTTGTATGCTCCTACTTTAAAGAAATTACCCATAAATCCAGGTTTCCGCTCCGGCTCGACTCGAACAAGAGGCGGTCTCCTGCGGGACTCCATTGCGGGTACATATCGAATCCCGATGTCGTGACCTGCCGCAGGTTCGACCCGTCGGCGTTGACGATCCACAAGGTTGCCCGGTAGGACAAGTCCCAGGCCCAGAAGGCAATTTGTCGTCCGTCCGGCGAAAAGACCGGGCCTCGGTCTCCGAGAGTCTTTCCTTGTGAAAGAACTTTTGACTCTCTCCCCTTCGCAAAGAATTTGCCTAAGGTCGCGTCTGACACGACGGCCAGGTACGAGATCTGCGGCTGACCAGAAGCGCGGCTTTCCACTTCTGCCGTGTAAGCAATTTGAGAGCCGTCGGGACTCCAATCATTGAGCTGAATGGATTGCGGCCCATCCCATAAGAAAACCTGCGCCTTGTCAATCCCGTTTTCCAGCGAGATGTAATATTCCTCGGTCAGGTTATAGTCGCTGTTGCGGGCAACCTTGTACGCCAAACCCAAACCATCAGGCCGCCAGTTGGGGTTGGTCTCCATTTGCGGATCTTCTGTGAGGCGGTAATGTTCCTGCCCATCGCTGGATGCCAGCCAAATATCCCAATTGCGGTTCTTTTGAGCGGCGTAGGCGATATAGTTTCCATCCGGGCTCCAGGCTGGTCGGTCGAGCGCGCTTTCCGATTCGAGAATTGTCGTTTCATCGCTTCCATCTGAACGTACGGTGCGAATCGCCGAAGTTCCAGATTCCTCATCGTACTCCCAATACACCAGGCGAGAACCGTCGGGACTCCATTCCGGCCAGCCCTGAACGGCGAGGTTTGGGTTGATGGGATATTTAACTGCGCCGCTTGCGGAAAGGTTCATTACCCAGATTTGCCAGTTGCCCGTGCGATTGGACGCCCATGCGATGGATTCGCCATCAGGACTCCACATCGCATTGATATCGTCGCCCGGGTCATTCGTTAGCTGGGTCAATTTTCCGCGCTCTTCCTTCGACATTTCTGTGGCGGGCAGGACGACCGGGCTTTTTACCTGCGGATTCGCGGCAGGGACAGGATGCTCCAAACGATGGCAGGTATAACAATTGCTGATCTTTCCTGTAGGAACAATGTAGCGCGTCGGCAGGGTCAATCTGGCAGGGAACACATCGAAGTCGCCGCTGGTTCTAAGTTTATATTCCCTAAGGAAAATGAATCCGCCTGGAGAGATTTCATACAGGGCCCCATTGGGTCCGCTCATGCCAGCGCCCAATATGCTCGATTGCAGGACTTCACTGACAGGCAGCTCGGAATCCCCGACTGGTTTACAGCCAGTCAAAAGTGCGATCATGAGGAGCGAAATTGCGCTGAGAGGATTGATTGCTTTCATTCCAGTTTTGAAGGCGTGTTATTTTTGCGTTGACTCACGAAAATAACACGCCTTGCCTGCCAATCAGCAAGGCGTGTTTTTCACACGGTTCTCAATTGACATGGACACTTCGTGACCGTCCGCTTCGATTGATGCCGCGCTCGCGATGAGACATCCAGCTGCATGGATGCCTTCTCCATGCAGGCAGAAATTGGGTCGAAAATCATCCTGCTTTGGGTTTCGGCTTGAACAGGATGGACGGCTTGGTATCGCCCGAAGGCAATGCAATGCCTTCCGGGTTCTTGGTGGAATCGGGGAAGCCCACCACCGTTCTGACGGCATCCGGGTACTTGGCCATCAGTTCGTCGATCGGCCCAGCATCGAGAGCGCGCTGTGGGCAGGATTCCACACAGGCTGGCTTTTTCCCTTCTTCCCAGCGGTCCCAGCAGAATGTGCATTTTTGCATGGGATGAGGCACCAGCCAGGATGGATCCGCCACTGGCTCGCTTTCATCGGTGCCATATTGGGGCGCGCTAAACGGACACTGCTTGACACACTCCAGGTTGTTTTCACATACCGACCGATTTACGATGACGATCCCATCCTCCCGCTTGAAGATGGCTTCGGTGGGACAGACTTCCACGCACACCGGCTCTTCGCAGTGATTGCAGGACATAATCAGGTTAAAGACGGTGAGGGCGGGAAATGTCCCATCTTCCGTAATGGTAATTCTGCGCCACTTTGCCGGTCCAGGCTTAACTCCATTCCAATCTTTGCAGGCTACCAGGCAGGTTTCACAACCCATGCACCTGGACTGATCGTAGTAGAATGCGTATTGCATGATAGAACCTCCTAAGCTTTCTTAACCGATACCAATGTGTCCGACCCCAGCGTCATTCCCTGACAGATTCTGGCCGGGCGCTGCTTGGTCAATGTGTTGGGACAGCCGCCGCGATCAATGCCATCGCTCGCAGGGTCGTACCATGCGCCTTGACCCAGCCAAAGCACGCCGGGCATGGCTCGATTAGTGATGTAGACAGAGGCATATACTTTGCCGCGATCGTTGCTGAGCAGAACTCTGTTGCCATCCTTGACACCCAAGGCGCTCGCGTCTTCCGGGTTCATCCAAACCGGCTCATAGACGTTGTCATCCCAGACCTGCCCCATCTCCCGATTGGGGTTGAGGAAAGCCGGGTTGCCGTCCTTATCCTTCTTGAACAGTTCGTTCAGGTAGGCATTGTTGTTGTGAGTGGAGTGAGAGCGGTTCTTGTGATGCGGCGCCATCAACTGGAAGGTGTAGCCCTTTGCAAAGACGCCTGAGGGATCGGGATGCGAGCCATCGGCATGGCGGCCTTCGAGAATGGGAATGTACATGGGGATCGGGTACACAAAGCGTCCCGTGTTCTTCTTGTCGTGGAGAGTCCCGCCCAGGGTCACGCGGTCATCGAGGTTGTTGTAGCCTCGGGCTTCATAGTCTTCCACCAGCGCTTGTGAGTAAGCTTCGAATTTCCCTGAGGGCGTGTAAAGCGGGTTGGTCGCCGGGTCTTCGCGGTAGGCTTTGAATTCGATGAAAGGAGGCGTGTTCTCATCTGAAGTAACATAGATGCCTTCTTTCTTCCAGTCTTCATACGGCATGGATTTGGCGTATTCGGTGGCTTCCCACGTTTCTTTCAGCCAATCTTCAACTTCTTTGCCTTCCGTGTATTCATCCTTGAGACCCAGTTTATCGGCGATGCCAGCCACAATGTCATAGTCTTGCATGGCTTCGCCGGGCGGGTCAATGGCTTTGTTCATGAAGATGACGTTGTCGCCCACAACCCAGGTGGTGGTGGCGTTGTTGCGCTCCCAACTCATGGCGGCGGGCAGGACGTAGTCGGCGTATCTGGCGCTGGGAGTGAGGAATTGGTCGGATAGCACGATCAACTCGATCTTGGACTTGTCTTTCAGCAGCTCCGCTGTCCGGTTTGCGTCGCCATGCTGGTTGATGAGGGCGTTACCGCCAAAGTTGAACAGGCACTTGATGCCCACCGGCATGCGCTTGACCTGGCCGTCGTTCCAGTCCGATTTGCCTGTGCCGCCGTTCTTGGCGACATCCGACCACAGGAACACAGGGTAGGAAGCGCGGGTAATGGCGGGGGTGTACGCGGGGGCTGTCAGGTTGGCGGCGTCATACAGTTTGGCAGCCAGTTCGCCCGGCACCGGGTTTGTGCCGGCGGGCATACCGCCAAACGCGACTGGGGCTTTCCCGTTATTCATGGCAACATTGCGACCCGATTCGCCGAAATTGCCTGTGATACCGCCCATGACGTAGATCAACCACGGCACTTGCTCGCCTTCCGACTGGCGCTGCCAGCCGCCGCCGACCAGGACAGTCGTCTTCTTGGTGGCCCACTTGCGCGCCAGTTCGCGGATGGTATCGGCTTTTACGCCGCTGATTTTTTCCGCCCATTCCGGCGTCTTGGGGGTTTGCCCATAGCAGAAGGATGATTTTCCAAACAACACGTCATCTTCGTTGACGTTGTAGTAGATTTCATCCGGGTAGATCGATGCGGCTTGGATGTAGGTTCCGTCCACCATCTCGGCATTATTGCCGATCAGGTAAGCCGCCAGCGAGGCGCCCGCCGGAACGATGTATTTCTTGTTGTCTACATCGCCATGATACAGCGCCGGTTCGGGATCATCGAAGAAGCCGTGAACATATTTCTTGACGAACTCCTTGTCCAGCAGGTTTTCCTCCAGCATCACATACATGACGGCAAGAAGCACGGTCGGGTCTGTGCCGGGGATGACGGGGATGAAGTTGTCTGCCAGGGTTGAAACAGTGTTCGTCTGGCGTGCCTCAATGGCGATAATCTCCACGCCCATCTCTTTGGCTTGCTGCATGTACCACATCGAGTTTGTCCCCCAAATCAGATCGCCATAGTTGTTCGACCATGCGATCAGCAGTTCAGCGTTGGTGACATCACCCTGGCTGTTGCCGGAGGGGAAATACTTGTTTTGCCCCAGGGCAAACCAGGACATGTGCTCGATGGACGGCCAACTGTAGTCGCTGCGATATACCTGCGCTCCGCCGAACAGGTTCAAAAGCCTGGCGGAACACGTCGGCGCGGCGATGCCGGCGGCGCCATCGCCACTCGCATAGTGGTTGTAGAAAGCCTGGGAACCGTATTGGTCTTTGATTGCCTGCATTTTTTCGGCAATTTCTGTGAAGGCTTCCTCCCATGTGATTCTCACAAAGCCATCAAGGTCTCCCCGCTCTTTGGTTTGTTTCATCGGGTAGGTGAGGCGGTCAGAACGATACAGACGCTGCTTGTAGGAACGACAGCGCAGGCACGCCCGCCGCTGAGGATTGTCGCCGGTGCCATCCACCAGGTTTTTGTCGGGACGCTCATCGGTGACAATGCGCGTGATGACCCCGTCTTTCACGTAGGCCTTGGTCACGCAACGGCCGCCGCAGTTGTGAGGCGCAGCGCCAGGAAACACTTCCTCCGTGATGGGCGGAGGGGTGGGTTGTTGCACTGGAGCGCGTTCCACCACCGCTTCCGTAGGAACTGACTGAGTGGCTTCTTCAGTGTCGCCGCACCCATACAGGGCAGACATGGCACCCAAGGCTCCGAGTCCCTTCAGAAACGTTCTGCGGCTTACTCTTTTTTCATTGATTGTTTTCAAGACTTCCATAGCATTCTCCTATTCTGAAAAATACCGTATCTCCAGTCTTTTTAAGGCGGGTCGGCTTTTTATTATTTCGCCATTAAATCCACTGGAGTGATACGAAGCGCCACATGAATTGTGAATTTCTTCATTACTACGCTGATAGAATACTTGATTTACCTTCGGAAGGCATCACTCCACTGAGGAATTTTGTCTCTCACCCAGTTGGGTGATTTATGAATTGGATGGCAGACCCACCTCAAGGTCAGGAATGAGGCCGGTTTTTCAGGCTGAGATCGCCAGCTGTCTTGTCCGCTTCGCGTGTTACGTCGCGCAATTCATCGAGCATGTCGAGTTCGCTTTTCAACTCGCCGCTCAGGGAGTTGAAGTAGGTTTTGGTGTTACGGACAAATTTTCCCGCTTCGCGTCCCATGCGGGCAAGACGCTCGGGTCCCAAGATGATGCCTGCCACGAGCAGGATGACCAGCAGTTCCGCGCCGCCAATTCCAAAGATGTCCATATTTACCTCCCGGCAATCCACGCCAGAACAATGCTGACGATATACAAGCCCATCAGAGGAAGCGTCACCAGCCCCATGTTAACAGGGTCCACAGTGGGGGTGATCGCTGCCGCCACGATGGTGATGGCAACCACTGCGTAGCGCCAGCCGCTCGCCAGTTGTTTGGCGGTGACAAATTTCAGCCGCGCCAACAGCGTGAAGACGATGGGCATTTCAAAACTCAAGCCGATCCAGAACATGAGGTTGGTAATGAAGTCGAAGTAACTGGCGGGACGCACCTGGGTGGCAATGCCGATGAAACTCGTCAGGAACGGCACGGCGGTGGGGATCATCACGAACCAGGTGAATGCCACCCCCCCGGCGAAGAGCAGGCTGGCAAAGGGAATGCCCAGAATGAGCCAGAGTTTTTCGCGCCCCTGCAAGCCGGGCAGGATGAAGCGCATGACTTGGTAGAGGATGACTGGCATCCCCAGAATCACCCCGCCCAGCAGGGCGACGCGCATATAGACCGCGATGTTTTCGGTGACTTCGATGGAGACCAGCGCCTGGCTCCCCCCGATGGGAGATGCCAGGTAGTTGATTGCCTGCTCGGTGAAGGCGAAACTGACCGCCACGCCGAGAATCACCGCCGCAAACGCCTTGAAGACGCGCTTGCGCAGTTCATCCAGGTGACGCAGCAGCGGCATGGAAGTTTCCATCTGCGCGCTGGCTTTGCGATGGGCGCGCCCGAAAGCGCGAAAGTACCCCGCCCAGCCTCGGCAGGGCTTGGAAAGTGAATCAGGTTTGGCATTCACGGCGGTTTATGATTTGACCTCCTGTTCCTGTTTTGTATCCTTGTTTTCATCGCCCTTGTTCAAGCCGTCACGGAAGGCGCGAATGCCGCTGCCCAGTTCGCTGGCAATTTTGCCGATGCGTCCTACGCCAAAGAGCAGAATGACGATGACCAGAATGATGATTAATTCAGTGGTTCCAAATCGGAATGGCATGAGATTTCTCCTTTTGTTTGTATAACGGGTTAAATATCCATCTCCAGATTGAAAAGCCTGGGGGTGGTCAATTCCATTTTGAGTTCGCGCGTCAGCGTTTCGCCGCCGCGCTGTTCCAGGATGCTGGTGGCGATGCCGATTTCCATGTCCAAGCCCTGCAGGGCGCGGATGTCGCGGACGTGAAATTCAAGGCAATCGAATTGCTGCTGGTAGTTGTATCTGGCTTTTTTCCTCTTTTCCAAAACTTTTTTCACGTGGGGAACATCTTCGCCGAAGACTTTGGCGGTCTTCAGGAAAAAATCCTTTTTCGACGCCAACGCCATCTCTGGTGCAAACCCGCTGTGATTCTGCTGATAAACCTGCCCTGTATGCTTGTTCTCCAGCGAGCAGTAATGGGCGCCAATCTTGAAACCATTGTCCAGCGCGAATTCGACCAATTCCAGCGAGTCCAGTTCGCTTTGCGCCACAGGCAGTCCGCCCGCGTACCAGTAGTTGTACGGCACGCGATAGGGCGGCGTCTTGACCGCGTAACCGCGCTGGTTGTATTCCTCCGCGTTGAAGAGCGGAAAGCAAAACTCCAGCAGGTTGATGCTGAAAATGCCAATGCGCTCCAACTCGCGCAGGATGTCTTTCATCTCGTCCAGTTTGCCAGGCAGGACGGGCATTTCGACCATCACAAACGGGATGTACCCCTTCGCTTCCTCGATCCTTCCCAGCGTGTGACGGATTGCCTGCGGACTGTCCTCCACGCGGATGCTGAAACGAATCTCCTGCAAGCCCGCCTCTTTCAACGCCGAAAGTGTGGCGGTATCGGCGTGGTCGCCGCTGGTGTACAGGCGCGTGTAAACGCCGGGGAACAGCCGCCGCGCCTCGCGGAAAAATTCCAGCGTTTCTTCCTTGTATAAAAGCGGCTCGCCGCCCGTCAGCGCCAGATGCTTCATGCGCGCCTCCCGGCGCTTGAACTCTCCCAGGTCGGCTTTCAGGTCGCGGGTCTGCGACGCGAAGCCTTCGTAATTTTCCTGATTCGGGTTGAAGCAAAAGAAACACTGCCGATGACATTTCAAGGAAACGAACAGCGTAGCGCTGCCCACGCCCGTCTGACAGGCAAGGCAGGCGGGCGAGATATTGTTGATATACACGCTGCGCTCATCGTTGCGGACATGCGCGCCTTTTTCGCGCAATCGCTCCAAACGGGCTTTCAGCTCCTGCCCGTCCTCCGCTTTGAGCGGCACGCCAAACTTGTCAATCTGTTCAATGAAGTCTTCGTTAATGTCAACGTAGCGCGAAGCGTAGGCGCGGAAGGCGGGGTTACGGATGTTCCCCAGCGCGGCGCGGTCAATTTCGGTAATCATGCATAATCCTTTTGGGTCGAGAGTAAGAAAGTCAATTATTCCATCTGTGAAACGAATCCATTTTGCACAGCGTACGCCGCAACCTGGGTGCGGTTTTCCAATTGCAGTTTCGCCAGGATATTTTTCAAATGGGTTTTTACGGTGTTGACCGTGATGCACAGCGATTCAGCGATGTGCGGGTTGCTCTCGCCTTGTGCCACCAGTCTTAGAACTTCCACTTCGCGCTCAGTCAGCGCTTCAAGATGCGGGTGCGATTTTTCGGGCATGTGGAGAGTCTGTTTGAGCAGGCGGGCCGCCATGGCGCGGGTGATGACGGGTTCGCCGCTGGTCACGCCAGCCAGCAGGTCGAACAACTCGTTGGCGTTGAGGTCTTTCAGCAGGTAGCCCGATGCGCCCAGCCGAAAGGCTTCGCGCAGATGCTCGTCCTGCTCGGAGGAGGTCAGGATGACGATGGCGGTTTCGGGCGAGATTTTGCGAATCTCGCGCGCGGCGTGAAGCCCGTCCCCTTCAGGCATGTAAATATCGAGCAGTGCCAGGTCAGGGCGCATTTTTGCGGCGAGTTGCACCGCCTGCGTTCCGCTGGATGCTTCGCCGATGACTTGCACCAGATCGGGGCGGGTCTTCATCAGGCTGATGAGTCCCTGCCGAAAGAGGGCGTGGTCATCTATGATTAGGGTTTTGAGGGGATTCATTCATACTCCTTTATCTATTTCAATACAGGCACCCAAGTCTCGACATTTGTGCCCTTGCCTGGCTGGGAGGTGACAATCAAGCCGCCGCCTGCGGATTCGGCGCGCTCGCGCATGGTGACCAGTCCGTAATGACCTGGCTTGGCGGCGCACTCGAAGCCGATACCGTCGTCGCTGACGATGATGCGCAGGGAACCGTTGCGTTGGGCAATCTGCACCTGGGCGTGTTCCGCGCGCGCGTGCTTGCGGACGTTGGTGAGGGCTTCCTGAACGATGCGCGTCAACTGCGCTTCCGCCAGCGGAGAGAGGGCAGGGTCGCTGGTCAGCCCACATTGGAATTGCATTTGGATGCCCGTTTGCACGCCAAATTCTTCGATATATTCGCGTAGGGCAGGGAGCAAGCCCTTTTCGTTGGAGAGGGTGGTACGCAGGCTGAGGATGTTTTCACGCACGTCTGCCTGGGCGAGTTGGACGCTGCGCTGCGCCTGCTGGAGTTCATTCAGAACCGCTTCTTGATTCTGGGCGTGCGTCAGGGCTTCGATGGCTTGCAGTTCGATGCCTACATAACCCAGCACCTGCGCCAGCCCGTCGTGCATTTCGCGGGCGATGCGTCCGCGTTCTTCCATCGTTGCCAGAGATTGCAGGCGGGAGGTCATCAGGGCGTGTTCGAGGGCGATGACGGTCTGAGCGGCGAGGCGCTCCAGCCCCAGCAGGTCGCCAGCGGAGAAGGCGGAGCCTGATTCCCTGCCGACCCAGAAAACGCCGATGGGCTGGGCGTCCAGACGGAGCGGCACAAAGGCGGCGGCGTGGATCTCCCGTCCGAGGGCGGGACAAGCCCAAAAGTCCAGAGAAGAAGCGAAGTGCTGCGGGAACAGGCTGGGGTTGGCTTGGCGGGCGGCGGTCAGCAGGAGGGGCGTTTTTATCCTGCCGAAGGATGTGGGCGATGCCCCATCGGGCAGGGCGGCGCAGCGAAGCTCCAGCGCGGTTACGTCTTCGTTCCACAGCGCCAGCGCGGCGATATCGGCTTGCAGGAGGCGGCGGGTGCTGTGCGCGATGGTCTGGATGATGGCGTCCACATCGTCGAGGTTGGCGATGCGGCGGCTGATGTCTACCAGCGTGTCAGTCCAGGCTTCGGATGTTTGCAGCGCCTGCGTTTGGGCTTCTTCCTTTTGATTTTCCCGTTCCGTCACTTTGCGGCTGCGCTCGAACTCGAAAATTCTCAGCACGCCTACGAACAACAGGGCAATGGCGACCGCCATGACCGCCCGCCAGATTTGAACGGGATGTCCCGCAAAAGCAAGGAAACTTTCTTCATTGACCAGAGCGGGCAGTCCGTCCGCGCCAGCGGGAGGAATCAGTCCCGCAACAACGGCGTTGATAAAGAATGCGGCGGAGATGAATTTGAGAAAACGCGAAGGCTGAACAGGATATGAGTCTTGGATGCGGCGCGACTGCCTGAGGAAGCCAAACCCCGCCAGCAGACTGCCAGTGAAATAAAGGAGATAGCGCGACCAGATTTCCACCATGAGCAGTGTGGATTTTGAACTAAGGATGACGATGAGGGCAAAGCCGAGCAGCAGGCCCAGCGGCACGATCAGGACGATGGGAGCGAGGGACATCCAATCGGGCAGGGAACCCGCTTCATTAATCAATCCGATGCCGAAGCGAACGAGGAATAGGCAGGAGAGCGGCAGGAGGACGGCATGTGCCAAATCCAGCGCGGCGTGCGGGGTGGGGAGGCGCTGGAGCATGACGAACATCTCCAGCCACTCCACCACACTGTGGGTGAAGGCAAATGCCGCCAGCCAGGGAAGTTGGTGCGCCAGCGGCAGGTCGCTGGCGTGGCGCTTTTCCACCCAGATGACCATGCCGAGGCTGAAAAATGCGAGACCGTAGATGAAGTAAATGGCAGGCATGTCAACTTAAAGAGGAATATCCAGGTCCGTATTCCAGTTTCGTCCAGCGGAAGGCGAACGCGGATAATGCTGTATAAAAGGATGGCAATGCCCTTTCCTCCACGCGCTGACAAAATTCGGGCAGCCAGCGCCCCAGGTGGTCAGTGAGGAAGGCGCGTTCCTGACGGCGCAGTTCGCGGGCGGTTTGGGAAGTCCCCGCCTGCCAGGCTTGGGTCTCCAACTGGCAAAGATAGGCTAGAAATTCCAGTTGAACGGGCAGGCTGTCTTCCACGCCTGTTTGCGGTTTGAGTCCGTATTGCCCGTAGAGGTTGATGAGGGCGCGGTCCAACTCCCCAGCTGCGTCAGCAGGGTGCGTGACCGAGCGCCACAAATAGGCGGATTCTCGGGCGGCAATGCGCGAGACGCTTTTGCCGAAGAGCGCTTCGTAGGCATCCTGCAGTTCGGGCAGACTTGTGTCTGCGCAGGCATCCATTTCATCTAAACAATCCGACAGTGGACGCTGATCCATGCCGAGCCAGGCGGTGGCCTGAGTCAATTCCTCTTTCAGCGTCCCTTCCCGCAGTGACCGAACCAATTCTTCATCGGGCGCGTAAAAGCCAAGCGCCAGCCAACGATAGACGCAGCCGCGATCTCTGGCAACCTGCGTGAGGATGCCAAAGGCGTTTTGGAAAGGGTTGGAAACGAAGACAGGGTTCAGCATGGTTCAGGTCAGGTAAAAGGTGGATGGGTCGGCGCCTTTTTCCACCAGCAGTTGAAAATGCGGACGTTCGCGCAACAGTTTGGAAACTTCGCTGTTGGGGTCGCCCAAATCGCCGAAGGTACGCGCCACCATCGGGCAGGAATCCACACAGGCGGGGAGCAGTCCGCGCTTGAGGCGGTGGGCGCAGAAATTACATTTTTCCACGGTGGACGGACGATGAATCATGGGGTTGTCGCCTGTGGGGAAAGGCAGGGAATAGCGCAGGGTTTCGCCCGCAAAGACGCGCACGCCCGTGTACGGGCAGACCAGCATACAGTAGCGGCAGCCGCCGCATTGGGTGGGGTCTTGAATGACCAGCCCGTCTTCGGTTTGCGCCGTCGCCCCCGACGGGCAGACTTCCACACACGGCGCGTTGACGCAGTGCTGGCAGCCCAGCGGCAGGTAATCCATGAACAGGTTCGGGTATTCGCCCGCAGGCGAATCGTTGCCGTTGTCGCCCAGCGTGACGACCTGAGTCCACCACACGCCGTCGGGCAGGTTGTTCTCCTGTTTGCACGCCACCGAGCAGGTGTTGCATCCCGTGCAGGCTTGCAGGTCAATGACCATCACCAGGCGCTTTGTCATGGCAGGCTCTCCCCTATTTTCTCCATCTCCACCAGCACATCGGAGAAGGAACTGTTCTCGCCAAAGGCGTTGGCGGCGTTGCCGCGGCCGTGCGTCAGCGATTGGGCGTGCCCATCCTGAAAATCCACGGATTGCCAGCCCTGGCTGAGATAGACCGTTCCAGGCGGCACGGCTTGACTCAGGTGGACGCGCAAGACGACATGCCCGCGCCCGTTGTAGATGCGCACCCAGTCGCGTTCGGCGACGCCGCGCCGTTCCGCTTCGCTGGGATGCACGGCGGCGCGCGGTTCGGTCTCGATTTCGCGCAGCCAGGGAGCATTGCTAAAGGTGGAATGGACGCGGTAGCGGCTGTGTTCCGTCAGGCAGACCAACGGATAGCGCGCCGCCAGATCGTTCTCAGGGAAGGCTTCGAGCGGCGGCTCGTAATTGGGCAGGGCGCGCCCGAAAGACAGCAGCCGCTCAACGTAAAATTCCACGCGCCCGCTCGGGGTGTGGAAATTCAAATCGCGGTGCATCACTTCCCAGTCCAGAGGGAGGCGGCGTTTCATCACGCCTTGCGCGATTAACTCATCCAGCGCAATAGCACGGGTATCTTCGTTGCAAGCCAGAACATCCGCTAGATAGCCGCGCGGCGGCTTCTCGAAAGCGTCCCCGCAGCCCAGCCGCTTCGCCAACTCCGCCGCAATCTCGAAATCGGAGCGGCATTCGCCGCGCGGCGCGACAATGGCGGGCTGGTATTGGATGTAGGGTCCAGGTCCCTTCGCCATGTCTTCCCGCTCAAAGAAAGTCGCGGCAGGCAAAACGTAATCGGCGTAACGCGCCGTCTCGGTCAGGAAATGATCCGCCACCACCAGCAAATCAAGTTTGGGCAGGGCTTCGCGCAGCAGGCGGTTCTGGTCGGGCAGTTGGTTGATCCAGTTGCCGAACGCCACAAAAACCGACTTGATGGGATAAGGCTGTTCGGAAATAATCTGTTCAGGGAGCAGTAGCGGGTTGATGGGGCGATGACGCTTCCCATTGGGCGTGGGAAAATCGCTGGCGGGCAGGGTCGCTTCGCGCGAACCATCCACCCCCACGCCGCCGCCGCGAACCCCCAAATTTCCCGTAAACGCCGCCAGCGTGGCAATCAGCCGCCCGAAGGTCGCGCCGTGATTCCAGCGGTCAATGCCGTACAAGGTCATGATGCGGGCAGGCTTGACGGCGGTATATTCGCGCGTCAGCCGCAGGATTTGCCCCGCTTCCAGCCCCGTTTTTTCGGCGGCGAATTCAGGCGTGTAGGGTGCGAGCATTTCGCGCAGGAAATCGAAAGCCGTGCGGCATGGGATTCCAGCGATGACGTATCGTCCGCTTAAGGCGGGGGATGACGACTGGGCGGCGGGAAGCGCGCGCTCTTCTTTCGCATCCCAAACCTGACCTTGCGCCTGGTCGCCGTTTCGAGAGGCTTTTCCCAGCCTTAGAAATTCCCCGTTATCTTCGCGCACCAACAGCGGCGCGACGGTGTGGCGCAGGACGAAATCCCTGTCCATCCAGTCGTTTTCGATAATCAGCCTGAGCATGGCAAGCGCCAGGTACAAATCCGTGCCAGCGCGGATGGGAATCCACTCGTCGCTCTTGCTGGCGGTCAGGCTGAAGCGCGGGTCAATCGTCACCAACCGCGCGCCCGCCCGTTTGGCGTCCATGAAGAAATTCCACCAGTTCATGCGGCTTTGGGCGGGGTTTCCGCCCCAGATGAGAATCAGCCGCGAGTTGGGTAAATCTGAAAAGTCATTTGATAAATAACCTGACCCCGCTCCGAGCGTATCTTCGATGCCGCTGGGGACGGCGCTATCCAGCCCATATTCGCGCAGGCTCGTGCCAGACGCGCCCAACGCCGCCGCCAGCCGCAGATAGACCCCGTTGAAGCCGTTCAACACACTGAGTTGACCTGAGTACGGCAGAAAGAACAGGCTTTCCGCCCCGAAGTCGTCCTGCAGACGGCGCATTTTATCGGCGATTTCATCCAGCGCCTGTTCCCAGGAAATTGACTCCCATTCGCCGCCCCCGCGCTGTCCCTTGCGTTTGAGCGGCGTGAGCAGGCGGTCTGGATGTGCCTGCATTTGCACGTGGCTGATGCCTTTCATGCACAAACGGCGGTAGCGCGAGTCGGGAAAATCCGCCGCTTCGATCTTGACTATCTCCCCGCCGCGCACGGTTGCGTTCAATCCGCAGAAATGCGCGCCGCAGTTCAGGTTGCAGGCGGTACGGACGACGCGCTCGGTGTCGGACGAAATCGGCGTAGCAGCGGAAAAGGTCAGCCCGCGCAGGAAGGTGGATTGGGATATCGGAGGGAGGCTGTAGTTTTCAGGGATGGATGCTTTTTGGGCAAGCCGCTCAATTTTGATGCGGCTGCGCTCGGTCAGGCTGGGGTCAAAGGCGGGCGCGCCAGCGGGGGCGCTGAGGCTGGCGGCGTTTTCGATATACTTCGATACGCCCGTAATCAGCCGTTTGCGTCCCAGTAGGCGTTCCATGACGGGCAGCAGTTCGGTGGCGGTTTCGCTCCAGGCGAGCGTGTAGTTGGCTCCCATTTGCACCGCCGCGTCGCGGTAATCGGGCGTATCGGCGGGGAGCAGGGCAATCAGGGGCGCGGCTCCCAAACGACAACGCAGCGCCTTGTAGTAGGCGATGATGTCGCCCTGTTCCATCGCAAACGGGTCGGCAAGGATCAAGTCCAGTTTGGATTCCAGCGACCGCGCCACGCCAGTGGGTGTGGAAGCGCTCGTCCAGCGCAGCGCGGAGCCGAATCCACTTAAGACCTGCGCCAGTGAATCGCGCAGGCTGGGCTGGCGGACGATGAAAAGAATTTGAAGGGGAGATTGTGGCTGCATGGCAAAGGCTGGAAACTCGGCTTGCGACCTTTATGATATTCCAGTCCATTGCCTTTGTCTGTCCTAAAAGATGCGCGATTGCGTAGTGGTTTTCACCACAAGGAAAAACAACGTCCCGAAGGTGTTGAAGCCTTCGGGACGTGATTCTTCAAAGCAGGAATCAATCTCAATCCAGCAAGCGATTTTTCACCGCATATTCCACCAGTTGATGACGGTGTTCCAGCCCCAGTTTTTGCATGATGCGGGCGCGGTAGGTATCCACCGTGCGCGGGCTGATGTTCAACTGTTCGCCAATCTCGGAACTGGTGAATCCGCGCGCCACGCGTACCAGCACGTCCCGCTCGCGCTCCGAAAGGGACGCCAGCGCGTCTTGCGCTTCCGCCGATTTCCTGCCATGCTTCAACAAATCCTGCACGCTTTGGGTATCGAGAATCGTCTGTCCCTGCACAACCTTTTGGATGGCGTCCAGCACATCGCGGTCGGCGGCAGATTTGCGGATGTAACCCGCTCCGCCCGCTTCGAGAAACGGCGACAGGTACACCTCTTCGGCGTGCATGGTCAGCGCTACAACTCGCGCCTGCGCCCATTCCGCCGTGATACGCCGCGTCGCTTCGACCCCGTCCATGCCAGGCAGGGTGATATCCATCAGGATCACGTCGGGTCTGAGCGCCAGCGCCTGAGCGATGGCTTCTTCTCCCGTTGCGGCTTCTCCCACGATGCGCGCCCCATAAGACTCCAGCAGCATTCCCAGACTGCTGCGCATGATGGCATGGTCATCCACGAGCAGGATGCGGATATTCTCAAGCATGGGCGGGGTTCGCCTCCGTCAGTGGGATCTCCACCCACAGCCGCGCCCCGCTGCCGCGCTGTGATTCGATTCCACATTGACCTTTGAGCAGGTCCACCCGCTCACGGATGCCCACCAGCCCCAAACCGCGATGCAATCCGTCCGCGTCGAAGCCCTGCCCGTCGTCGCTGACGCTCAACCAGACGAAGAGCGGCGTATGCTCCAGTTTTACTTCGACGTGTTTCGCCTGGCTGTGACGGATGGCGTTATTCAGTCCCTCCTGCGCAACACGGTATAGCACAATTTCCACTTCGGGCGGCAGACGCTCCATGCGTTCGGGCGCGGTGAATTGAATCTCGATCTGGTTCTGCTCCATGCTTTGCCCGATGTGCCAGCGCAAGGCGGGGAGAATGCCCAGGTTGTCCAGCGCGGCAGGTCGCAGGTCCATGGAGAGGCGGCGCATTTCTTCGATGGTCTGTGATGCAAGGTAACGGATGCCGTCAAGGCGGTCGGTCATCACGTCCAGGTCGGTTATGTTTTGGAGACTCTTGAGGCGGATCAAAATGGATGTGAGGGCTTGTCCGATTTCGTCGTGCAGTTCGCGGGCGATGCGTTTGCGCTCCTGTTCCTGCACATCCACCGCACGGCGCAGGGCAAACCGCAATTCGGTTTCTTTTTCCCGCAATTCCTCAATCAAGCGTGTGTTTTCATTATCGAGCGATTCCAATTCGCGCTGATTCTTCATCAAGTCATCGCGCGATTGCTGGAGGCTATTGATCATTGTGTTGAAGGCGGCTTGTACCTGTCCGATTTCATCCTGCGACCAGACGGGCGAGCGCACCGTCATGTCGCCTGTTTCGACTCGCCCCATCGTTTTGACCAATCCGCCGAGTTGGCGGATCAGAACCCAGGTCAGCGTGACGGAGGCGCCGATCCCGATCAACGCGCCCAAGCCAAGCCAGAGAAACGCCCGCCACGAAAGATCGAACAAGGTTTGAGCATTTAGTGTAATATCAGGACTCGCAGCCAGAGGTCGAAAGATAAAAATTTCGGCGTACAGCCATGCGGAAATAATAATCGTCGCTACTGGCAGGACTGCCAGCCCCACAAGTTTCACGGCGGCAGGCGCTGAGATAATGCGCATCCACAAAGAGTGGACAAAGGTTGGAAGAGCGGCGCGATTCGTTTTCATGCGGCTATTATAGCGTCAAGGACCCCCTGTCGTTGAAAAAGTTATTGATTCTGAGGCAATTAATTTTCCAAATACTCAACAATGATTTTTGAGAATAGGCGATAGACCGCTACCATATCCACTTTCTTCGGATCAAGCAACCATTGGATTTGCAGTCCATCCATGACCGCCAGGATCAATATGGTTAGTTCATTTAGATCAACCTCGGGGCGGATGTTCTCCCTGATTTCTCCAAAAAACTGATTCACATAGGCTTCCCTGGCACGACGGTAACGGTCGATAAAATAATCGTGTGCGGGATGGTCGCTGCGAATGCTTTCACTGACAAGAACCGTGAAGAGTTGAATCAACCCGGGGATTTTCTCGTTTTCAGCGACCAGATTTTCCAACAGACTAAACAAGTCTGGGATACTTTTCTTTTCTGCCTGAAGCATGGAAAGATATCTTTCGGCATTTTTTTGTTCGTGATATTCCAACACGCCCTGCAATAAATGGGTTTTGCTGGGGAAATAATGCAGGACACCTGGCTCGGTCAATTGGGCCGCTTCGGCAAGGAGCGAGAAGGTCGTGCCTTGATACCCATGTTCGCTAAAAAGGCGGGTAGCGGTTTCCAAAATTTCTTCGGTGCGGTCCCGCCGCACTCGTTTTTTCTTGGTTGCGTTATTGTGTTTGTTCATGCTTATATTATAACCCCTTCATGTTACTTACCTAGCGCAAGTTAGGTAACGGTGATACAATACGATTATCGGTTCAGCGTCCTATTTCACTCATTCGGAGGAACAAATGGCAGCGCAAGCAGGCAGTCCCCCCATCGCTTTTCAAACTTCAAAAGCAGAACGTACCGCCTATGGTTTTTATTTCTTCGGGCAGAATGTTTTTTACATTTTGATTCTGAACTTTCTGCAAATCTACCTGACCGACCAGGGAATTACCGCTGCCGCGGAGGCGACGATCTTCCTTGTCGCTAAAGTCTGGGATGCGGTCAACGACCCGCTCTTTGGCGTAAACATTGACCGTTCCAAGCCCAAGAGTGGAAAATTCCTGCCCTGGGTGCGCGGCTCTGTGCTGCCAATTGCAATCACAACCGTTATGATTTTCGCCATGCCCGCCTCGATGTCCCTAGGGGCAAAAATCACGTGGACGGTTATTGCCTACCTGCTTTGGGATCTGGCATACACCTTATGTGACGCGCCTGTCTTTGCCCTGACCACCGCGATGACCGAAAATATCCAAGAGCGCACCGTCCTGATTTCCATTGGGCGTTTGGGCGGAATGCTCGGCGCGATGATTATCGCGCTTGGCGTGCCTATGCTATATCCCAACATCGGCTGGCTTCCCACCGCGATCGGGCTGGCAATCGTGGGGGTGGCGACCATGTTTCCCATTACCGGGTTGGCGAAGGAACGCATTCTCAGCCGCAAAGAAGAAGTGCCATCGCTGGATGCGATTTGGAAATATCTCAAAGGCAACAAGTACCTTTTCATTTTTTACGCTTCGATGGTGGTTTACTCTTTTTGACCAATTCCGCGTTTACCATCACGCCATTTTTTGCGGTCAACAATCTCGGCAGCGCTGAAGCGGCGACTGCGCTTCTTGGAATTACCATCCTCCCAATGGTTCTGCTGGCGGGATTTGTCCCTGCGCTTTCCAAACGTTTTGGCAAATTCAACCTGTATGTCTTCTCGGTCATCTGGTATATCGTTTTCAGCGTGATCATCTATTTTGCCGGATACGAGAATTACCCCCTCTTTATGGTTCTCCTGCTCCTGCGCAGTATTGGCGCGGCGCTGACCGGCATCATGATGTTCATGTTCACCCCGGATTGCGTCGAATATGGGACCTTCAAGACTGGCGAGCGTGCCGAAGGTATCACCTTCTCGCTGCAAACCTTTGCCACCAAGTTGATGAACGGACTTTCGGCGAGCCTTGCGATGGCGGGACTGGCTTACTTCGGGTTTGTGGAAGGCGCGGGCGCGGTTCAATCAGCGGAGACGCTGAACGGCATCTGGTTCATGTATTCCATCTTCCCCATTCTTGGCGCGTTGCTTTCCCTGCCGCTGCTGAGAATGTTCAAACTGCGCGATAACCATGTGCAGGTCATGGCGCAAGCCAATAACGGCGAAATTACACGCGAAGAAGCCTTCAAACTTCTGCCCGAAGAATTCCATTTCAAATAATTATCAGGGAGCATCATCGGTATATCACAAAACAGCCATTGCAACTTATTTGCTCTGGCTGTTTTTGTAACACTAACCCAAACCCCAAAGGAGAAATCGCATGAAAAACAAGGCACTCTGGATTTCGGTTACTGTATTTGTACTGCTGGCTGTCATCTTTGCGTTCACCGACTGGCAAATCTCACAGGCGCTCTACAACCCCGAATCCGGCCGGGCGCATTTTCTCGAAGGCTATGGACAATTGCCCGGTTCGTTTCTCGGCTTTATCTCTGGGAGCATCCTCCTGCGCACTTATCGCACCGAGAAAAATGCCAAAAGCATTTTGGGCGTGATTGGGCTTTTCCTCGCGACCGCCTTCGCCGGGTTGGGCTTTTTCGGGGATGCCTTCGGCGCGCAAACAGGCGCGGAACTCAACATCCCGTTGATTTTGGGCGTTGCCCTCGCTGCCTTAATTCTCGTTCAGGTCATTCTGCGCCACTTCCCACTGGAAACTGTCAGCCAATACAAGAACGCTGCCAAAGTCGGTCTGATGCTCATGTTTGTTGCAGGCTTCGTAACGGTCTGGGCGATTAAAATTCCCTGGGGACGCTGGACGTACCGCGATATTGTTGACGCCGGGAACACCGCCTTGTTCACGCCCTGGTATCTGCCGCAAGGCAGCAACGGACATCACTCTTTCATTTCCGGGCATACCGCGCTTTCGTTTGTGGCAATGGGATATATTCTCTTCCTCAAAAAAGGAAGTAACACCCGTAACATCCTGCTTCCTGTTCTTTTGCTGTGGGGCATCGTCGGCGCGCTCAGCCGCGTGGTGATTGGCGCGCATTTCGCCTCTGACACCCTGTTCGGCGCGGGTCAGACCTTGCTCTGGTTCTGGCTCCTGAAAAACAAGTTTGTAAAATAGACCGCAGACCGTGGACGATGGGCAACGGTCTATTGTCTACGGTCATTTGACAAGGAATTTTTATGCAAGACCCCAAAACTCTCCTCTCCCAACTTACCCTTGAAGAAAAAGCTGCGCTCGTCGCCGGGCTGAACATGTGGCAGACCAAAGCCATCGAACGGCTGGGCATCCCTTCCATTTTGATGACCAACGGACCGCACGGCGTGCAGAAGCAGGCGAGCGAAGCAACCGACTTCGCCGGGATGAGCAACAGCATCCCAGCCACCTGTTTCCCGCCTGCCGTCATCCAGGCGGCGACCTGGAACCGCGAACTCATCCACGAGATGGGAGTCGCCCTCGGCGAAGAATGCCGTCAGGAAAAAGTCAGCATCCTTCTCGGACCTGGCATCAACATCAAGCGTTCCCCGCTCGGCGGGCGCAACTACGACTACTACTCCGAAGACCCCTATTTCGCGGGAGAAATGGCGAAGCAACTCATCATGGGCATCGAGAGTCAGGGGATCGGCGCATCGCTGAAGCACTTTGCGGTTGGCAATCAGGAATACCGCCGCATGACCATCAACGCCGTAGTGGATGAACGCGCCCTGCGCGAAATCTACCTGGCGGGCTTCGAGACCATCATCAAAGACGCCCAGCCCTGGACGGTGATGAATGCATACACGCTCGTCAATGGGACATACTGCTCCGAAAATCCGCATCTCATCCGGGGCATCTTGAAAAAGGAGTGGGACTTTCAAGGGGTGGTTCTCTCCGATTGGGGTTCGGTCAACGACCGCATCGCCGGGTTGAAAGCGGAAATTGACCTCGAAATGCCAGATCCTGCAACGGATAACCAGCGTGCCATCCTCGCGGCGGTCAGGGCGGGGGATTTGCCTGAAGCCACCCTCGACCGCGCCGTGGAGCTGATGCTCGCGCTCATCTTCAAAGCGCAAGAGACGTTCGCCAAAGGCGATTTCACTTACGACAAGCAGGCGCATCACGATCTCGCCCGCCGCATCGCCGAAGAAGGCACGGTCTTGCTCAAAAACGAAAACCAGATTTTACCTATTCCCGAATCAGCCAAAGTAGCCCTGCTCGGGCACTTTGCCAAAAAGCCGCGCTTCCAGGGCACGGGCAGTTCGCTGACCAACCCCACGATGGTGGACAACCTGTATGATGAAATGGTCAAACGCATCGGGGAAGCCAATGTGCTTTACGCGCCCGGCTTCCCCGAAAAAGACAAAGCATTCATTGATGAAGCCCTTCTCGCTGAAGCCCTTGAAGTTGCCGCCAAAGCCGATTATGTCGTTGTCATGGTTGGTGTGGCGGTCGCCGAAGGCGGCGACCAGCCGAGCATGAAACTTCACGCTTCGCACACCGCGCTCATCGAAAAAGTCGCTGCCGCGCATAAGAAAGTCATTGTCCTGCTCAGCAATGGCAATCCTCTCGAAATGCCCTGGCTTGCCAACGTCCCCGCCGTTCTCGAAGGCTATCTCGCGGGCCAGGCGGGCGCCGCTGCTCAAGCCGACATCCTGCTGGGGCGCGTCAACCCCAGCGGCAAAATCGGCGAGACCTTCCCCATCAAACTGGAAGACAATCCATCTCACCCTTATTTCCCCGGCGGTCCCTCTACCGTCGAATATCGTGAAAGCATTTACGTTGGCTATCGCTATTACGACACCGCCAATGCACCCGTCCTGTTCCCCTTCGGGCATGGGTTGAGTTACACCACCTTTGAATACCGCGAGCTGTCTGTTCAGGCGCGTAACGATTCAGCCTCGGTCACATTCAAGATACGGAACACAGGCAACAAGTCAGGAAAAGAAGCGGTGCAGGTCTATGTTCGGGATGTCGAATCCAGCCACTTTCGCCCGTTCAAAGAACTCAAGGGCTTTGCCAAAGTCCATATCCAGCCCAAAGAAGAAAAGTCTGTGACAATCGAACTCGACCGCCGCGCATTTTCTTTTTACGATGTCGGAAAAAAGGATTGGATTCTGGAAACGGGCGACTTCGAGATTTTGGTGGGCGCATCCTCCCAGGACATTCGCCTCAAAACGACCCTTCGGCTGGATTCTGACCAGCAGGCTTCCTCCTACGCTGACAGAGCCACCCTCGCCCCCTACTTTTCCCCGACCCCTGCCCTCATCTCCCGCGACACTTTTGCCGCGCTCTATGGAAAACCCCTGCCCGAAAATACGACGCCGCAAAAGGGCAGTTACACCCTCAACACGCCCTTCGGCGACATGAGCGATTCGTGGCTTGCCCGTCAACTGCTCAACCTGATGAATGGACAGGTCAAAAAGATGGTCGGCGGGGATGACCCCGATAATCCCCTGCTGGCGATGGTCGAGAACATGCTCAAGGAAATGCCCCTGCGCGCCATGCTGATGATGACCAATGGCGCGCTCAAGCGCGGAACCCTGGAAGCGCTGTTGATGATGATCAATGGCAGGGGCTTGCGCGGCTTTGGCGCATTGGTTAAGTCGCTGGTAAGAAAATAGAAAGTTAATTCTGTGTAAAAAAGATAATCCATGAAAAACGTCAACTCCATCATTTCGCAAATGACTCTTGAAGAAAAGGCATCCCTGTGTTCAGGATTGAGCTTCTGGTACTTGAAGGGAATTGAACGTCTCAAAGTCCCTTCCATTATGGTCACAGACGGTCCACATGGTTTGCGAAAACAGGCTGGGGAAGCAGACCATGTAGGCTTGAATGAAAGCGATCCCGCTACCTGTTTTCCCACCGCATCCGCGCTTGCCGCCACATGGAACCGAGACCTGATCTTTGAAGTCGGGAAAGCATTGGGACAAGAATGTCGTCAGGAAAAAGTCGGCGTGATTTTGGGACCCGGCGTCAATATCAAACGCTCTCCATTATGCGGGCGTAACTTCGAATATTTTTCCGAAGACCCTTATCTCACAGGCGAAATCGCCAAGAGTCATATCAACGGCGTGCAGAGTCAGGGCGTGGGGACTTCCATGAAACATTACGCCCTCAACAATCAGGAACACCGCCGCATGACAACCGACTCTGTCGTGGATGAACGCGCAATGCGTGAAATCTATCTGGCGGGTTATGAGATTGCCGTCAAGGAAGCCCAACCCTGGACATTGATGTGTTCCTACAACAAGATCAACGGAACCTACGCCTGCGAAAACAAATATCTGATGACCGACATTCTCAAGGAAGAGTGGGGGCATCAAGGATTGGTTGTCACCGACTGGGGCGCGATGAACGAGCGCGTGGATGCTCTTAACGCAGGCGTGGAACTCGAAATGCCTGGTACGCCAAACGGAAACGATGAACGCATCATCGCGGCTGTCAAATCTGGCGAGTTGGATGTCACTGTTCTCGACCGCGCGGTGGAACGCATTTTGATATTGATTTTCAAAGCCGATGAAACTCTTTCAAAAGATTTCACCTACGACAAACAGGCACATCACGAACTGGCGTGGCGCGCTGCGGCGGAAGGCGCAGTATTGCTCAAAAATGAAAGACAACTCCTGCCCATCCCTGCCAATACCAAAATCGCCCTGATTGGGCGCTTTGCAAAAACGCCTCGCTACCAGGGTGCGGGCAGTTCGTTGATGAACCCCACCCAATTGGAAAATCTCCACGATGAACTGGTCAAACTCGTCGGCGCGGAGAACGTCCTTTACGCGGCAGGCTACACCGAACAAGGCGCCGCCGCCGATGACGCCCTGTTTCAGGAAGCCATTGAAACAGCAGGCAAAGCGGATGTCGCCGTCATCTACGCGGGGCTGCCCGATATGTACGAAGCCGAAGGCCTTGACCGCGCCCACATGCAAATGCCGTCTGGTCACAATGCGCTCATTCAGCGTCTTGCCGCCGCGCATAGAAAAGTTGTCGTCGTCTTGAGCAACGGCGCGCCCGTTGAAATGCCTTGGGTCAATGATGTGCCTGCCATTTTGGAAGGCTACCTGGGCGGACAGGCAGGCGCGGGCGCGCTTGCCGACATTCTCACGGGCAAAATCAACCCCAGCGGAAAACTCGCTGAGACCTTCCCCCTGCAATTTTCCGACACCCCCGCCCAGCCTTACCCCGGCGGTCCCGTCGTCGTCGAATACCGCGAAAGCATTTACGTCGGCTATCGCTATTACGATACAGTTAATCAAGATGTGCTCTTTCCCTTTGGGCATGGCTTGAGTTACACCGCGTTCGAGTACCGCGACCCTTCGGTGAAAGCCGAAAAGGATTCAGCGAAGATCACGTTCAAGGTGAAGAACACAGGCAACAGGTCAGGAAAAGAAGCGGCGCAGGTGTATGTGCGCGATGTCGAATCCACCGCGTTCCGTCCGCAAAAAGAACTCAAGGGATTCGTCAAAGTCGAACTCCAGCCTGGCGAAGAAAAAGAAGTGAGCATCGAGTTGAACCGCCGCGCCTTCGCGTTTTATGATGTGACTCAGCGCGAATGGATTGTGGAGGCGGGCGACTTTGAGATTCTCCTTGGCGCTTCCTCGCGCGACATCCGCCTCACTGCGACCATTCGGCTTGATTCTAACCAGCAGGCTTCTTTCCCCGCTGACAGGGAGCGACTCGCCGCCTATTACAACTTCCCCAAAGGCGCGTCCGTCAGTCAAAAGGATTTTGAAGCCCTGCTTGGGAAACCCGTCCCTGCTAATGCGCCAACCCCCAAAGGGATGTACACGCTCAATACGCCCATCAGTGAAATGGGAGGCTCGTTCATTGGCAGGCAACTGTTCCAAATGATGAAAGACCAGATCGGCAAGATGATCAAAGACAAGGAAGATACGCCAACGGGCGCGATGATGGCACACATGGTTCAGGAAATGCCCTTGCGCAGTATGTTGATGATGGGCGGCGCCTTTAACCGCGCAAAACTGGAAGCGCTGCTGACGATAATCAATAGGCGCTTTTTTAGAGGCTTGTTTGCCTTAATCCGCGCAAGCATGGTGACGAAAAAGTAACTGCGTGAGACTTCCTTCGGGACGTTCTGCGTAAAAATAATTGATAGGAGCATCCTATGGCAAAATGGTCGGATGGTTATGTAAACGCAAACGGCTTGCGACTGCACTACTATCGCACAGGCGGCAACAAATCGCAGGTGGTCATCAATCATGGCGCAGGCGATGATGGTCTGTGCTGGACGCATGTCGTCAAGGAGTTGGAGCGCGATTACGATGTCATCCTGCCCGACGCGCGCGGGCATGGAAAGTCAGCGTCTGGCAAGGGAGATTATGCAACACAACAGCGCGTGGCGGATTTGGCGGGATTAATCGAAGCCCTGAAACTGGAGCGCCCTGTGGTGGGTGGTCACTCGATGGGCGCGGATACGTCCATGCACCTGGCGGCAGAATATCCACACCTGACGCGCGGCGTGTTTCTCGAAGACCCGCCCATCGTATTGCCTGGCGAGCAATTGGGCGGCGGGGAGCAGGTGATGGATCCGAAGGAACTTGGCAAGATGATGGCGAAGTACATGCGCATGTTCAAACTGATGCCGCGCTTCATTGGATTAAAGATGGCACGCAAGGGGATGGCTGCCTATCCCGATGATGAAATCCAGCCCTGGCTGGACTCGAAAAAGCGATTGAGTTTCAACTTCCTGGGGTCAATGGCGACCATGCCGATGGACCTCTCCGCTCCGTTCGATATCATCCGCAAAATCCAGTCGCCCATTCTTTTGATCATCGGTGATAAGGAAAAGATGTCCATTGTCTCGCCCAAAGCGGCGAAAAAAGCAGCTGAAGCCAACGCAAAGTTGAAGTTCGTTCAACTCGAAGGGGCAAGTCACGACATCCGCCGCACGCGCTTCGACGGGTACATGCCCGCGCTCAAAAATTTCCTTGCGGAAGTGTACGGCGGAGCATAAGACACACACACCCTTCCAATGCTGAAAAAACAAAGTATTGGAAGGGTTTTTATGAGAAAGGGGGAAGAGTTTACTCATTTGAGCATTTTTCACTTGACAAACTGCCTTATCGGCGATAATATTCCGCCTATATTTTGGTTTTTTTGGAAAAATTTGTTATTTTGGTATTCTGATGAAAATCACAAAAAGACAAAAGGCATTCATCGAAAAAATACTGGATATTTATAAGGAAATCCAGGGACCCATCCACTATTCAACCGTAGCAGAGCAATTGAATCTCAGCAAATACACTGCTTATGACATGCTTCGATTGTTGGAGGAAAAAGGCTACGTTGAATCGGTATATGAAACCCATAGCGAGGGTCCCGGGCGGGCTTCTATTTCATTTAAACCTACCAAAAAGGCTGAGGAAACCTTCAGAAAGTTGGCAGGGGCTGAAGCGGCTTCTTGGGAGGAAGCCAAGGAAAGAGTCATTACGAAGATCGCCGCAGGGGAATTTGAAGACGCAAAACTTGCCGAAGATATCCTCCTTCAGGTGGATGGCGGGCTGGACGATGTTTTGTATTGCTCAAACCTGATTGGCGATCTGGTTACAAGGCTGCGGGCCAGGGGACGGCATCGCATGATGGATTATTACGCTTCCGTGATGCTGGCATTAATTGAGAAAAAAAATGCCGGAGATCTCTACCTGCTTCCGGGCTTCATGCTGGGACTGGCATCAAGTGAAGATGATGCGGTGGAACTCACAGATAGTTTTCTCAAGAAAATTCGCAAATATGAAATCCTGCTCGAGCGCATGGACAAGGAAGCCCGCAGTCGTTTGGGAGACATGCTCTCAAAAATAATCGCGCCCTTGCGAAACGGATAATCGTTGGGCATTGTCATTACCCTATAGGAGAAGTAAATGGAAGAAATTGTAATAGCGAAGCAACTCTCAAAATATTACTCAAAAGGAAAGGATGCGGAACCCGCCCTGACAGAGATTGACCTTTCAGTAAATAAAGGCGAACTCTATGGGGTGGTTGGTCCCGACGGGGCGGGGAAAACCACACTGCTGAGAATCCTTTCCACTGTCATGGAAGCCACCTCAGGGTCGGCACATCTGGCGGGTTTTGACGTTCACAAACAGCCGGAGGAAATCCGAGTCAGGCTCGGCTATATGCCGCAGGCATTCAGCCTGTATCCTGACCTGAGCGTGATGGAAAACCTGCGCTTCTTTGCCGACATCAACGGTGTGCCGAGCGATATACAAAAAAGCCGCATTGACGAATTGCTGGAGTTTGCTCGCCTGACGGATTTCACATCCCGCCGTAGCGAGAACCTTTCGGGCGGGATGCGCAAAAAACTGGCGCTGGCGTGCGCCTTGATTCACGAGCCGCAAATCCTGTTGCTGGATGAACCCACCACAGGCGTGGACCCGGTCTCGCGGCGCGAGTTATGGCAGTTGCTTGCCAAAGTCATTCAGCGCGGCGTGACGGTGATGGTCAGCACGCCGTACATGGATGAAGCCGAACGCTGCAACCGCGTGGGCGTACTTTATCACGGGCGGATGCTGATTACGGGCGCGCCAGCGGAATTGGAAGAGCAGATGCCGTTCCGCATTGTGGAAGTCAAAGCCCAGCCGCGCAAAACGTTACGCGCCGTCGCCGACCAGACGAATGGCGTGCTTGGCTGGAGAGCCGTCGGCGACCGCCTGCGCCTCTCGGTCAGCGACCCGGCTGAGGTCATGCCGCGAATCGAAAAATCCTTAAGAGAAGAAGGCGCGGAAGTCAGCATCCTGCGCGAGGCAAAAGTTTCGATGGAAGATGTCTTTATCCATCTTGCGGAAACACAGGAGGCGAAAGTATGAGCGTTGAAAAAGCGGTAGAAGCGCAGGAATTGGTCTGCCAGTTTGGCGATTTCACCGCCGTGGATCATGTGACGTTTGACATTCCACGCGGCGAAATTTTCGGTTTGCTGGGACCCAATGGCGCAGGCAAAACGACCACGATGCGCATGTTGTGCGGCATCATCCGCCCCACAGCGGGAAGCGCGCGCGTGATGGGCTACGATGTGGCAAGTCAATCGGAAGAGGTCAAACAGCGCATTGGCTATATGTCGCAAAAGTTTTCGCTGTACAACGACCTGACCGTTTCCGAAAACCTGGATTTTTACGCCAACCTCTACGGCGTGCCGCAGAATAAGGTCAAAAGCCGTCTGGGTGAATTGATTGGCATGGCGGGGCTGCATGGGCGCGAAAAACAATTGACCGGCGACCTTTCGGGCGCGTGGCGGCAAAGGCTGGCGCTGGCGTGCGCGATTGTGCATGAGCCACCCATGCTTTTTCTCGACGAACCCACAGCCGGTGTGGACCCGGTCTCGCGGCGCGAGTTTTGGGAGATGATTTACCGCCTGGCTGGCGAGGGCGTGAGCGTGCTGGCGACCACCCATTACATGGATGAAGCCGAGTTCTGCAACGTGATTGGGATGATGTATCGCTCGCGCCTGATTGCCCTGAGCGACCCCGACGCATTGCGCGAAAGTATGAAAGGCGCGCTCTTTGAAGTGGATTGCGACGACCCCGGACGCGCCGAACAGATTTTGAAAGACCTGCCCATCGTGCATGACGCCGCCGCGCATGGCGTGTTGATTCACGCGCAGGTTGATTCGGAAGAACAAAAACCAGAGATTGAAAAAGCGTTGACATCCAACGGCATTCGAGTAGAGCGAATCGAAAAGGTTCTGCCTTCTTTGGAGGATGTATTCGTTTCGCTGGTAGATCAAGAAAACCGCTTGCGAACGCAGGCAGAAATTAAATAAGGAGGTACGTATGGGACAAGGGTTTCGCCGTATGGCGACAATTGTTCGCAAGGAGTGGCTGCATATCATCCGTGACCCGCGCACGCTGGGGCTGGTCATTGTGATGCCAGTGATGATGCTCATTTTGCTGGGTTATGCGGTCGCTAACGATGTGGAGGATATTCCCCTGGCGGTTGCCGATCTTTCGAGAACGGACAACAGCCGCATGATTGTGGACAAGTTTACGGTCAGCGGGTTTTACATGGTGACGCACACCGCCCAAAGTGAAAAAGAGATATTGGATATGCTGGACGCGGGAACGGTCAAGGCAGGCATATACATCCCCGAAGATTTTGGGCGCGCGATTTCCACCGGCGGCACGGGCACGATTCAATTTTATATTGACGGCTCGAACCCCACCGTGGCGCAGACCGCGCAGTTGGCGGCGGAGACCATCAGTCAGTCCACATCGCAGGAGATTCTGATTCAACGGCTGGAGCGTAGCGGAACGGGAATGGCGATCAACCTACCGGTGGACGCGCGCGTGCGCTATCTTTACAACCCCAACCTGAAAAAGATGAACTTCATGATTCCGGGTTTGGTGGCGATTATCCTGCAAATTCAAACCCTGTTGTTAACCGCCTTCGCCATCGTGCGCGAGCGCGAGCAAGGCACGCTGGAGCAGTTGATCGTGACACCAATCCATTCGTGGGAGTTGATGCTCGGCAAGATTTTGCCTTTCGTGCTGGTTGCCTTTCTCAATGTCGCCATGACAGTTGCCGTGGGGGCGGTCTGGTTTGGCGTGGAAGTTGCCGGCAGCATCACGTTGTTGAGCGTTCTGAGCCTAATTTTTCTTATGGGCTCGCTAGGTCTGGGCGTTTTGATTTCCAACATTTCCCAAACGCAAATGCAGGCGATGTATATGGCGTCCTTCATTATGATGCCGTCGTTCATCCTTGCCGGGCTGCTCTATCCGCGCGAAAACATGCCGTGGATTGCCTATTACGCCGGCTACTTTCTGCCCGTCACCTACTTCCTGGAAATTGTGCGTGGCATCATGCTGAAGGGCGTGGGCTTTGTCACATTGTGGAATTGGGTCTGGCCCATGACTGTCTTCAGCATCGTCGTGTTTTTCGCCAGCGTGTTCATGTTCAGAAAACGTCTGTAATATCCATCATTTTGGAGTAAAAAAAATGAAAAAACAAATCAGTTCCTTAGTCATTGTGCTGGTTGTGTCCAGCCTGCTCTTGGGCGCTTGCGCCGGGATAAACGGCACGGACGCTTCCAATTTATCTGCATCCGGGACAATTGCATCCAGTGAAGTGCGAATTGCCCCGCAGGTTGGCGGGCAGGTCGTTTCCATCAACGTGGAGGAAGGTCAGCAAGTGAAAGCGGGAGATGAACTCTTCCGCCTTGATGACAGTCTGCTTCGAGCACAATACAAACAGGCGCAGGCATCCGTCCAAACTGCCGAAGCGGCCTTGAAAACCGCACAGACGCAATACGATATAACGCTTACAGCCGCCCGCGCCGCAGACAACTTTACGCGCATTGCGGACTGGATTGGCGAGCGCCCAGACTATTTCGAACAGCCTACCTGGTTTTTCACCCGCGAGGAACAGATTGCGGCTACGGAGATCGAAGTAGCCGCCGCAGAGACTGATCTTGCGTCCGCCCAAAAGAACTTGGAAAAAGTTGTTCAGGATTTGAATAATGCAGACTATCTCGCCGCCGAACAGCGTCTGTCCAATGCCCGTATTGCGTATCTGGTCGCGAAAGATGTTGATGCGCGCGCCCAAGTCAGCGAACAAAAAGTACGGCCCGATGATATTGACATGGGTTGCCCGCCTCTCTGTCTACCTTATCGAATTAAAATTGCGATAGCGCAGAAAATTTCCGGGCAAGATGAAGATTTGTTAAACACAGCTCAAGACCTGTATGATGAAGCCAAGGCCGAACTGGATAATGCACAACAGGCGTATGACGATCTATTAACAACACAATCTGCCAGCGATGTACAGAAAGCGCGAGCAGGTGTGGTGATAGCCCAGGAGCGCCTAGAAACCGCTCGTGATCGATTGAGCTTGTTGCATGCTGGCGCGCAATCTCAACAAGTTGCCGTCGCGCAAGCCGCTGTTCAGCAGGCGGAAGCTGCCATAACACAAAGCAAGACGGCACTTTCCGTTCTGGAAATCCAACTGGATAAAACCATCATCAGTGCGCCTGTGGATGGCATTGTTCTAACGCGCGGATTGGAAGTCGGTGAGACGCTTGCCCCCGGCGGCGTGGTCATCACCATTGGTCAACTTCAGGAAGTCGAACTGGTGGTATACATCCCCGAAACCGTCTATGGTAACGTCAATCTCGGCGACCAGGTTTCCATCGTCGTGGACTCCTTCCCCGGCGAGACCTTTACGGGTAGCGTGACCTATATCTCCGACAAGGCGGAGTTTACCCCGCGCAACGTCCAGACTGTGGAAGGACGACAAGCCACCGTTTACGCCGTCAAGATCGTTGTGCCGAATGCCGACTTGAAACTCAAGCCCGGTATGCCCGCCGATGTGACCTTCATCGCCAAGTAATTTCTCTCACAACAAAAAACGCCGAGACCAAAAAGTCTCGGCGTTTTTTGATTTACACCCGACTCAATTGCAAATTGGCTTCCACCAGCGGCAGGATTTGCTCGACAAATTCTTCCAGAGCGATCCGCTCTTTTTCCCGATTCCAATATTGTGCCAGCCCATAGATTGCCCAACTGGCGGCAGTTGCCGCAATTTCAGGAGAGACGCGGGAATTTGTCTCCATCTGCCCCAGCCAGGTGAGCAGCAAGTCCTTGACCTGCCCTTTCACCTGAGCCTCCATAAACGGCTCGAACTGTCCGCGCGGCGATTTGCAGTGATGATTGGTCGTTCCAACAAATTCGCAAACGGCAAAGATCAAAACTCTCAAATTTTCCCCGCTGAAGTGACACGCGCTTAACGTGCGCTTCTCGATTTCAGCTCGAAAATCCTGGCGGATTTTGTAATCGAGCAGGGCGTATTTGTCGGGGAAGTGGGCGTAAAACGTGGCGCGGTTGATTCCAGCGCGTTCAGTAATATCCTGAATCGTGATGGATTGAAAATCTTTTTCATGAATCAGAGTGGAAAATGCCTCTTCTAAAAATTGAAGAGTGCGCCTGACACGCGGATCCACTTTCTCTTCAGTAAGAAAACTATCCGACATTTTTTCTCCTTTGTCGTTTATCCAACAAATATTGTTGTTTGTGGATTGACTAAACTCAACAATACATGTTTAATAAGCAACATCTGTTTTATAAACAACGTAAGTATCCTATCACGCTCGTTGTCAAGTGTCAATGTAAAATATCATATTGTTGAAACCTTTATGCCCGCAATCTGAAAGAGACCCTGATTCGGGCAAAGGTTGGGAGTCGTTTCAAATGAACTTAGCAGCCGAAAATCCCAGCCTCATTCCAAATGAGGCGTTTGCGCGACTGGCGAGCGATGAACAAATCGAACGCGTTGCCCAAGCGCTGGAGGCGCATAACATTCGCACCTTCATCACTGCCGACGCGGCGCAGACACGCAAGAAACTTTTCGAATTGCTGCCCGCCGGCGCGGAGGTCTTTCTCGCCGCTTCCACTACGCTGACCGAACTGGGCGTGACGGAGGAAATCAACAATTCAGGACGCTATGACTCGGTGCGCGCCCGGCTCGCCAAAATGGATCGCGCCACCCAGAACCGCGAAATGGTCAAGATGGGCGCGGTGCCGGAGTACATCGTCGGCAGCGTTCACGCAGTGACAGAAGATGGCAGCGTCATCGTCGCCTCCAACACCGGCAGCCAGCTTGCGCCTTACGCGGCATCCGCCGCGCGCGTCATCTGGGTGGTTGGCACCCAAAAGATCGTGCGAACACTGGACGATGGTTTTCGACGCGTCTACGAATACGCCCTGCCGCTGGAAGACGCGCGCCTCATGCAGGCAATGAGCGTTCACAGCAGCGTCAACAAACTGTTGGTCGTCCATCGCGAAATTCTGCCCGAGCGAACAACCATGATCCTCGTGAAGGAGAAACTCGGTTTCTAACATGCCATCGCCCAACCCTGACCTCGTTACGCATGAAACGCCTGCCGTGAACCAGCCGCCCATAAAACCTATCACGCTGATTGACCTCGGCGGCGACGCCATCGGCGATTACTGTGATCCGCTGACGGGTGAATGTTATTCCGCATCCGATATGGACACCCCTGTTTTTCAAAAGGAGATACCTATGACTACTGCCATTGACCCCGTTTGCAAGATGGAAGTCGAAATCGAAACCGCGCAATTCAAGAGCGAACATGCCGGTGAGACGTATTATTTCTGTTCGGCTGGCTGCCAGAAATCCTTCGAGCAGGACCCGCATAAATATCTGCCCGAAGATCATCACGGGCATGACGAACACAGCCACGAAGGACACAGTCACTAACCCGCATCTTACTGGACCTTATGCCTGCAACCCAGCCCCCCGTTTTTGGAATCAACGTGGACCCCTCCACGGTCAACCTCGAAGCCGCGCTGCGGCGCGTCCGCCTGGCGGACGAGAGCGACGTGGAACTGGTCACGATTCAGGACCACCCCTACAACCCCGAATTTTTGGATACATGGACTCTGCTCACCTTCCTCGCCTCACGCACCGAGCGCGTCCGCTTCACAACCAATGTGATGAACACCCCCCTGCGTCCGCCCGCCATGATGTCGAAGATGGCGGCTTCGCTGGATGTGATGACGGGCGGTCGCCTTGAACTGGGGCTGGGCGCGGGCGGCTATGTGGAAGGGATGCAGGCTTGGGGCGGCACGGTGGGACACAAGCCCGGCGAGCGCTATCAGGCGTTCAAGGAATACGCCGAAATCCTGCGCGGCATGTTGGATGGCGCGGGACGCCCCTTTTCCTATCGCGGCAGTTTTTATCAAGTGGGCAGCGTGATGCCCGGACCCGCGCCCGAACACCGCATCCCCTTGTGGTTTGGCGCGGGTGGACCGCGCATGTTACACCTGACGGGACGCATGGCGGACGGCTGGATGATCGGCACGATTTACGTCCCCACCGATGGGCTTCACGAAGTCAACCGTCTTCTGGATGAAGGCGCAGCGCAGGCGGGGCGTGACCCGTCAGAGGTGCGGCGTGGCTATAATCTGTTCGGCGCGCTCAAACTGCGTGCGGGCGAGAACTACCGCTTCAACCGTCCAGGCTTGATTTTGGGAACGCCTGACGAGTGGATCGAAACCCTTGTCCGCTACCATCTCGAATATCGGCACGACACCTTCATCTTCTGGCCCGTGGCGGGAGATGAAGAGGCGCAGGTCAAAGTTTTCTTAAACGAGATCATGCCTGAGGTTCGCAAACAGATTCGAGAAATCCAGGAAAAGGAAGTGCAGGTTAAATAAGATGTCACGCAAACGTATTATTGTTGTCACGGTGGGCGTCATGCTCAGCCTGTTCATGGCTTCGATGGAATCCACCGTCATTGCCACCGCCATGCCCACCATCATCGGGCAGTTGGGCGGGCTGGAACATTACTCGTGGGTCTTTTCGGCGTTCATGCTGGCTTCGACCGCCGCCGTCCCCTTGTACGGAAAATTATCTGACCTGTTCGGACGCCGCCGCCTGTATCTCTTTGCGATGGGTTTGTTCCTGCTCGGCTCGGCTTTGAGCGGGCAGGCAGGCAGCATGACCGAACTGATCATCTTCCGCGCCATTCAAGGTTTGGGCGCGGGCGGCGTACAGCCGCTGGCGTTCATCATGATCGGCGAGATGTTCTCATTAAAGCAGCGCGCCCGAATGCAAGGGTTATTCTCTGGCGTGTGGGGCGTGTCGTCCATCGTCGGCCCGCTCTTGGGCGGCTTTTTGGTGGACCAACTCTCATGGCGCTGGGTTTTCTACGTCAACGTCATCCCTGGTTTGCTGGCTGCTGTGCTGGTGGCTCTTGCCTGGCGCGACCAGATTCATCATCACGAAACGCCAGTAGTGGACTATGCAGGCGCGGGGCTGTTGACCGCCAGTGTGGTTGCGCTTCTCTTCGGACTAATGGAACTGGGGACTCCGTCCAGTTGGGTTTTGATTACGCTGTCGGTCGTTCTCTTTGCCGCCCTGCTGTGGGTGGAGCGCCGCGCCGCTGACCCCATCCTGCCGTTAAATCTCTTCCGTGACCGCCTGTTTTCGGTGGCGGTGGCGCACGGCGTCCTGGCGGGCTGGGCAATGTTTGGCAGTACCTCTTTTGTCCCGTTGTTTGTCCAATCCGTGCTGGGGACGAGCGCCACGCAGGCGGGCATCACCGTTACGCCTATGCTGCTCGGATGGGTGACTGCCAGCATCATCGGCACGCGCCTGATGTTGAAGGTTGGTTATCGCGCGCTGGGTCTGGTCGGAATGGTCTCGCTTAGTACGGGCGTGTTCCTCATGTCGCAAGCCAGTGTCAATATCAGCCAGACCCTGCTGATGGTCTTCGTCGCCCTGATGGGCATCGGCATGGGGCTTTCGATCCCATCCCTGTTGATTGCCGTCCAATCCAGCGTGGAACGCCGTCATCTTGGTGCGGCAACTTCCACCGTGCAGTTCAGCCGTTCCATCGGGGGGACGCTCGGCGTGAGCGTGATGGGCGCCGCATTGACCGCGCGCCTGACTTCCAAACTGCAAGCGGCGGGGCAGGACGCGAGCATCATTCAACAACTGCTCAACCCCGCTCCCGGCTCGGATTTGGTCATTGCCGAAAGCGCGCGCCTGGCGATGGCAAATTCCATCAATCTCGTTTTCACAATTGCCTTCATCGCCGCCCTGCTGGGGCTGGTCGCCATCTTCCTCGCCCCGCGCCACAAACTGACCGACCATGCCGCTGCCCAGCCGAAGGAAGAACCGAACTCGGCGCAATCCAATTCAGCGCCCGTTGAACCCGCCAGCGCGGATTAACCCAGCGCTTTTGGAGAACATGAGATGATTACCGAACCGCTCACCGAGACCCTCACCCTTCCCCGTCCGCAAGGCGGAACGTTGAACGCTTACCTTGCAAAGACGGATAGTGCGGGGACCTTCCCCGGCGTGGTCGTCATCCACGAAATCTTCGGGCTGAACGAAAACATCCGCGACATTGCCCGCCGCTTCGCCCGCGCGGGATACGTCGCCCTGGCGGTGGATTTGTTCAGCGCGGGCAGCCGCGTCGCCTGCATGACGCGCATTTTTCATGGCATTCTCGTCCGCCCCCTGACCAATGGCATCGTTGGTGAGTTGCGCGCCGCGCTGGATGTTTTGCGGGATAGGCCCGAAGTCCAATCCAAGCGCGTGGGCGCAATCGGCTTTTGCATGGGCGGAAGTTACGCCCTGCAACTGGCTTGCGTGGACGACAACTTACGCGCCGCCTCCGTTTTTTATGGACAAAACCCGCGTCCGCTCGACGCTGTGGCTGGGTCCTGTCCGATCGTCGGCAGTTACCCTGAAAAGGACTTCACCGCCGGCGCCGCCCGCCAGTTGGAAGCGCAGCTGGAAGCCCATCAGGTGGCGCACGATTTCAAAATCTACCCGGATGCCCGCCATTCGTTCTTCAATGACACGGGTCCCGCCTACAATGCCGAAGCCGCTGCTGACGCCTGGAAGCGCACCTTGGCGTTCTTTGAGAAACACCTACAACAGGTTTGACCGCAAACAAGAGAAAAAAACATGGATCAACTCAAACTCACCATCTATTCCGACTACGTCTGACCCTGGTGCTATGTCGGCCAGGGTGTGGTCGCAACGTTTATTGAAAAGCACAACGCGCAAGTCGAATGGCGTCCGTTTTACCTGCGCCCCGATACGCCGCCCGAAGGTATGGAACTGCCCGATTATGTCAAATCGCGCATGGCGCAGACCAATGTCCGTTTGAAACAAATGGCAAACGCTGCCGGGCTGGAGATGGTCTTTGCCACGCGCATCCCCAACACGCGCCTTGCCCACGAAGCCACCGAATACGCAACGCAAAAAGGCAAACACCTTGAGTTCCACAGCGTCGTCTTCGACAAATTCTACGGGCGCGGCGAAGACATCAGCCAATGGGACGCCCTGCGCGATGCCGCCTTGCAGGTCGGGCTGGATGCTGACGAAATGCAGAGCGAAGTGGAGGCTGGCAAGTACACAGCCACAGTCAATGCGCTGGTCAAGGAAGCCTCTCAAATCGGCGTGACAGGCGTGCCGACTTATGTTTTGAATGATCGCTACGCCATCGTCGGTGCCCAGCCGTATGAAGCCTTCCTGCAAGCGCTGGAACAAATCAAGAAGGAACAAAAATAATCCATAAAAGGAGGTAATTCCCGCCAACATCGTAGAACATTTTCCTCCCGCATGTAAGAAACTAACAGTTTCATCAACAATCAAAATTTAATCAATTCACTAAAGGAGAAGAAAAAATGGATATCGTATTTCTGATCGGCAGGATTATCGTCGGCATATACTGGATTTTCGGCGGTTACGCCCACTTCGCCCAGGCGCAAGCCATGATTCCCTGGACGCAGTCCAAAGGCGTGCCGTTCCCCGGGCTGGCTGTGCGCGGCAGTGGCGCAATGATTATCGTTGGCGGCTTGAGCATTATGCTGGGGCTGTACCCGCTGGTGGGAGTTGCCTTAATCGTGCTCTTCATCATCCCGGTTGCGTCAACCATGCACAATTTCTGGACCATCCAGGATCCCATGCAGCGCCAGATGGACATGACCTTCTTTATGAAGGATTTCTGCATGTTGGGTTGCACACTGATGTTCGTGGCAATTCCCCAGCCCTGGGTCTTAAGCCTGGCGTTCTAAAGCCAACTTTAATTTCCATGGCAAGAGACAGGATATCAGCAGTTGAGATGTCCTGTCTCTTGCCGCCTTGCAAGTCGGGCTGAACGCGGACGATATATAGAGCGAGGTTGAAATCCGCAAGTACATAACGTCTGTTAATCACTTGAATCCGAAATACAAACGCAACCTTGGTCATTTAGAAAGGATCAAAAATAATGGAGCACTCTCTTCTACCTCAACGCACACGCCCGCGCCCGATGACAAACAAGAACATGCCGCATTCGCAAATTGGCATCCAACCTGTACCAGCTGTGAACGCGGAATTGTTTCGGCTCAGTTATTCCCTGCCCAACGTACGAAATGAGCCAACACAAATCTCCGTGCGTGGAGCGCGGGCGATCTGGCTCGATGAAGATCTGCCCCTGGCTCACCCCGAATCCATCGCAGTTGGACGCGAGTTCGCGCACATCCATCCCGATGGCAGTTTGCACGTTTCGCTTTCGCCTGAACGCGCGCAGGAAGCCATCGAAAAGGGCTGGGCGGAGCCGCACCCGATGGCGCAATATATGGGCAATCTCGGGATGGTGATGTTGTACACGCCGCTGGACATGCAGGAGTTGGACGTGATCTTTCAACTCATCGTAGACTCGTACAATTTTGTCACGGGGCGTACGGTGAGCGCGGCAGATATAACAGCCGCCGCAAAAGTTGATTTAACAGAAACAAAAACGAGGTCCAAATGATGACGCGTAGTGCAGTTAACTTTGCGGGTTTGCAGAAGAATCCGTCCGTCTCACAGCCTGAATCGGAAGAGATTGGGGAAGTCTGCATTTCCAATATCAGCCCTGCGGAACGGCGCAAACGCCTGCTTGGTGGTGTGATTGGATTTGTGATCGCGCTTGTCATTCTGGCGGTGTTGCTTGCCAGCGGCGCGGATCGTTTATGGCGACTGCCGTTGTTCCTGCTTTTTTTTGGCGCAGCCAACGGATATTTTCAATGGCGTGATAAAACCTGAGTGGGACTTGCTGCGCGCGGCGCGCGTAATTTGACAGGCAAGATCGAGAAGATCGAGGATCAGGATGCGCTCGCGCAGGTACGGCGTCAGGCGCGGCGGGTCGTATTCAAGGCTTTTCTTGCTGCGATCCCGCTGACACTGATTGCGTTTGCTCTTCCGTAGGCTATATGATTAAACGCTTTGTAATCGAAGGAGAAAAATGAATTCCGCACCCCCTATTCCCCAACCCGTTGCCATATCCCCGCATCGCATCCACCCGCAGACCAAGCCTGGGTACGTTCATCTCAAGGTAGCCGACCTTGAGAATCAACTCCTTTTTTATCAGCAAGTATTAGGCTTGCACCTGCATTGGAAGGACGAGAACAGCGCCGGACTGGGCGCGGGCGGTGCGGATTTTGTGCGCCTGACCCAAATCCAAAATGGCAAACGCTATCGCGGCGTAACCGGCATCTATCACTTTGCCATTCTCTTCCCCAACCGCCGCGAATTGGCGCGCGTCGTGGCGCGCCTCTTTGCCACGCGCTGGCAGTGTTACCCCACCGACCATGTGATGACCAAAACCACCTATCTGGATGACCCCGAAGGCAACAACATCGAACTGTATTGCGAATCGCCCGAAGACGGCATTTTTGTTGTAAATGCCGACGGGAGTTTTTACGCCCGTCACGCCGATGGCAGACCCAGTGATGGGCGCGAACCACTCGACGTTGACGCGCTCCTCGCGCACCTGACCAAAGATGACCGCCTCGATGAACCCGTTCCGTCCGAAGTGCGGATGGGACATTTCCACATGTACGTCGCCAACTTGAATGACACGCGCCGCTTCTATCACGAGCAACTCGGCTTCGATGACATGGGCGTGGCGCGCAGTGGCTTTCGCATGGGCATGGTCTCGGCTGGCGGCTATCACCATCATCTCGGCTACAACACCTGGCAGGGGGAAGGCGCGCCGCCTCCACCTCCCGACGCGCTGGGGCTGAAAAACATCTCGTTTGTCCTGCCCGACCGCGCCGCTTTGGATCAACTTTTGGCGCGCATCGAGGAAGTCGAAATGCCCTACAACCAGACCAAGGAAGGCATCCTGGTGACAGACCCCGCGCAAAATAGCGTGTTGTTTTCGGTTGAAGGATAACATGACCAACGCCTCCCGCCCCCTGCTGGCTGTCTTTGCGCATCCTGACGATGAATCCTTCGGGACGGGTGGAACCTTGGCGCGTTACGCCGCCGAAGGACATCCTGTCGCCCTTGTCTGTACCACGCGCGGCGAAGTCGGCGAAATTTCCGATCCCAGCCTTGCCACGCCGCAAACGCTTGGACGAGTGCGCGAGGGAGAACTGCGCGCCGCCGCCCGCGCCCTCGGAATTCAGGAAGTAATTTTATTGGATTACCGCGACTCTGGCATGGACGGCACGCCTGAAAACCAGGATCCGCGCGCCTTCATCAACGCCCCCGAAGGCGAAGTCGTCGAACGCCTGACGCGCATCATTCGTGATCTGCAACCTGAAATCGTCCTGACCTTTGAGCCGGGCGGCGGCTACGGACATCCCGACCACATCGCCATCAGCCGTTACACCACCACCGCCTTTCACGCCGCCTCTGACTCACAGCGTTTTCTCGAAGCGGGTCCCGCCTTCACGCCCAGCCGCCTCTTTTACACCGCCATCCCTACGAAATTCTTCGCCGAAATGCGCGCCCGCATGGAAGCGCGCGGACTGGACACTTCCACGCTCGACCAAATCCTCCTGCGTCCCAGTTTCAACGATGACCTGATTACCGCGCTGATGGATGTAGCCGCCTACAACGAAGCCAAGTGGAATGCTATCAACGCCCACCGCACCCAGTTCGGATCCGATAACCTGTTTCGGCGTTTGCCGGAAGACCTCGTCCGCGAATTGATGAGCCGCGAGTATTTCTCCCAGGCGCATCCGCCCGTGGATGGCGGCGGTATTTCTTCTGATTTATTTTCTTGACGTAATTGGTTTCCCCATACACTACTACACCCTCATCAACAACCGAAAAAGGAGATTCTTGTGAGCGCTGACTTGGAAGTAGGTTCCCCTGCTCCCGAGTTCAACCTGACCGCAAACGACGGTCGGCACGTTGGACTCGCGGAATACAAAGGCAAGTCGCACGTTGTTTTGTTCTTCGTGCGCGAATACAACTGACTGCAATGCAGATCGCACGTCGCCCAGTTGGGGCGCATGTTTAAGGATTTCCAAACGGCAAATGCGGATGTGTTGGTGATTTTGGGCGATTCGCCCGAACGCGCCAGCCGGTATGCGGAGACGCTCAAGACGCCCTTCCCTGTACTGTCTGACCCGGAACGCGCGGTGTATCAGGTTTTTGAGTTGGATAAAATGGCGTTTATTATCCAGCGCACCGCCTCGGTGGTGGTGGATCGAGAAGGTTTGATTCGATACATTAAGCGCACTGTCAACCCCATGATCTGGCTTCAGGAGAGTCGTGAACTGTTGGAGTTCGTAACAGGAATGGGAAGCAAACCATGACGACCGCATCCAAACCTGTAGATTGCAAACAAGAACCAGGCGTATTCATGCCCATCGTCAACCGTGAAAAATGCGAAGGCAAAGCCGAGTGCGTGGCGGTCTGTCCTTACAATGTATTCGAGATGGGAATTGTTTCGCCGCAAGACCGCGCCGCGTTAAGTTTCGTGGGACGGCTCAAAGGCACGGCGCACGGTTGGAAGCAAGCCTTCCCAATCCACGCCGAAGCCTGCCGCGCCTGCGCCGAATGCGTCGCCAGTTGCCCCGAAAAAGCCATTACCCTCAAACGGGTGGCGGTTGCATAAACCCGCTCCTGCTTGGAAAATACCTATCTCGTAAATCAATCAAAATCGGAGTTTATTTTTGTGTCAGCCATAAATCAGCCTTTTGAAATCGGGTTATATACCTTCGTCGAATGGGACACCAACCCCCTCACGGGCGAAAAACTTGACGCTCTCACGCGCATGAAAAACCTGCTCGAAACCATCGAACTGGCAGACCAAGTCGGCTTGGACGTGTTTGGAATCGGCGAGCATCACCGCCCCGATTTTCTTTCGTCCGCCCCGGCAGTGATTCTAGGAGCCGCCGCAACGCGCACCAAATCCATCCGTCTCAGCACGGCTGTCACGGTGTTGTCATCGGACGACCCCGTGCGCGTCTTTCAGGATTTCGCCACCCTCGACCTGCTCTCGGAGGGGCGCGCCGAAATCATGGCGGGACGCGGCGCGTTCATCGAGTCCTTTCCCCTGTTCGGCTATGACTTGAAAGATTACGACTCGCTGTTCGCCGAAAGCCTTGACCTGCTGTTGAAACTGCGCGCATCGGAAGTTGTTTCATGGCGCGGCAGGCATCGTCGCCCGATTGACAACTTAGGCGTCTATCCCCGCCCGCTCCAACGCGAAATTCCAATTTGGATTGGGGTGGGAGGCACGCCCGAATCCGCCGCGCGCGCCGGGGCATTAGGCTTGCCGATGGCGCTGGGCATCATCGGCGGAATGCCCGAACGCTTCGCCCCGTTGGCGGACCTGCACAAACAAGCCTGGCAGCAGGCTGGACACGACCCTGCCAAATTGCAGTTGAGCGTCAATTCGCGCGGCTTCGTCGGCGATGATTCGCAGAAGGCGGCGGACGATTACTTCCCAGCCCTGCACGCGATGATGGACAAACTGGGGCGTGAACGCGGCTTTCGCGGATTGACGCGCAATGAGTTTGAAGGCTCGCGCGGTTTGCGCGGTTCAGATTACGTCGGCAATCCTGATGAGGTTATCGAAAAGATTCTCTTTCAGCAAAACATTCTGCATTACAACCGCCTGCTGCTCCAGATGGATATTGGTACAGTTCCGCACAAAGAACTGATGCGCTCGATTGAACTGCTTGGAACAAAGGTCGCGCCCGTTGTCCGCAAGGAAATTCAAAGCCGCGCGCCGGCATAGGCTTTGATCACTCGCCTTACGCAAACGTCCCGAAGGTTTCCTTGAAAAACTTTGTCCCGCCAATCAAGCCTTCGGGACGATATTCGATAATAAAACAATTAAACAATTTAGGAGTTTCCCATGAATCAAATCCCTGTTGAAGAACACACGAACCTTTCGATTTATCATCTCACTCGTTTCCCTGCTGGCTACAATCCTGCCGACAAGGAGACGCGCTATCCCGCCATCTTTACCCTGCACGGTCACGGCAGTAACGAGCGCGACCTGATTGGACTTTCAGAATATTTGCAGGAGAATCTGCTGTGGGTCAGCGGGCGCGGACCCGTAGACTTCGCCCCCGGCGCGTATGACTGGTATCCCGTCACGGAATTTGGGAAGCCCGACCCCGCTCTCCTCGCCGCCTCCCTGGAGCGAATTGACAACTTCATCAGCGAAATGCTGGCAACCTATCCGATTGATCCGCAGAAATTTTTTCTGATGGGTTTTAGTCAGGGCAGTATGATTTCGATGTCATTTCTGTTGACCCGCCCTCAACGCATTGCAGGAATTATCGCGCAATCGGGCTACATCCCCCTGCAGTCTGGGCTGGTGGTAGATGAGGCGGGTGTGAAGGGCAAGCCCATCATCATGACGCACGGCTTTGAAGATTCAAGCATGCCGCTCGAATGGTCGCACCAATCGCGCGACTTCCTGCTAACTCAGGGCGTGGATTTGGAGTATCACAACTTCCACATGGATCACACCATTACGGAAGAATCGCTGGGGGCGATAAGAGGCTGGCTGGATAAACGACTGAAATGATGGTCTGCCCAACGTCATAAGTTGGCATCCCGCAGGTTTGATGAGTCAGGTGGTATCAACAACCATAACAAAACGCCCTCAAGAAAAATACAAATGTTCTTATTTGGCAAGGCTTAGTATTTTGAACGCTCCGCGAGTGACAATGATAAAAACAATTGCCCCAATGATTAAGTCGGGGATTCCCGAATTCAACCAATTTACAAGAAGCCCAGCCGTGATAACCCCAAGATTAATGATCACATCGTTGCTGGTAAAAATCATAGTGGCTTTTATATGGACTTCCTGATTTTTTGAACGCTGTAATAAATAGAGACATACGCTATTTGCAATTAACGCAAGAACTGAAACGCTGATCATTGTTCTAAAGTCCGGAAGAATTTCCAGACCAATAAAGCGTCGCACCACTTCAAGAAAGCCGATAAGCGCTAAAAATAGTTGAAAATAACCGCTCATTTTAGCAACTGTCTTCTTCCTTGCGAACGCCGCGCCTACAGCGATCAGGCTCAATCCATACACAATGGCATCGGCTAACATATCCAAACTATCTGCCACTAATCCCATCGAGCCAGAAATAAACCCAAACAGCGCTTCGATAACAAAAAAGGAAAAGTTGATAAGCAAAACTGTCCATAGCAGGCTTTTCTGTACAGAACTATCATCTACATCTATTTCATCGGTAATCTCCGTCTTAAGTAGTCGCGTGTTGAGATTAAGTTCGTGAATAGTTTTCTCAATAGTGTCCAATTTCCCTTCGTGATAAATAGTAAGCCTGCGGACAGATAAATCAAAGTCAAGCCTGCGAATGGCTTTCACATCATCAAGTTTCATTCGCACTAGATTCTCTTCGGCGGCACAATCCATTTGGGTTATTTCGAATAACGATTTATCCATGTCTTTATCCTTTCGTAATTAACTATTTTGAGACTCTTTAACGTTATAACGCGTACACTCGTAAACACCTTTCGCGACGTCACCAAGAAGTTGATCTGCCAGCATCAGTAATTGTCCAACTCGCTTATCGCTCAATTCATAGTAAACATAACGCCCTTGCTGTTTAGAGACAACAAGTCCACAATCGCGTAAACATCCGAGGTGGTTTGAGACGTTTGGTTGCGATAAACCAGTTGCTTCCACGATTTTATTAACGGTAACCGCTCCATCGCGCAGTGCGTCAAGAATTGAAAGGCGTGAGGGATCAGAAAAGCCGCGAAAGAGTTTTGCCTGGATTTCAATGGATTTGGGGTTGGCAAGCAGAAGCATAAGTACATCCTTTCAAATCATCATATCAGCATGTAATGATATTATATGCAAAAGGAAAGGGCTGTCAAATCAAATTATAATGTTACCGAAAGGTGCTTCTTGACATACTCACTATGAGAAAGCCCGATCCCGCTCTCCTCGCCGCCGCGCTGGAGCGAATTGACAACTTCATCAGCGAATTGCTGGCGACTTATCCCATTGACCCGCAAAAACTCTTCTTGATGGGCTTCAGCCAGGGCAGCATGATTTCGATGTCGTTTCTGCTCACCCGTCCGTAGCGCATCGCGGGAGTCATCGCCCAATCAGGCTACGTTCCCACGCAATCAGGTCTTCAAGTGTGATGAAGCGGGCGTCAAAGGCAAGCCTGTAGTCATGACACACGGCTATGAAGATTCGAGCATGCCGCTTGAATGGTCGTTTCAATCCCGCGACTTTCTCCTGCGATACGGCGTGGACGTGGACTATCACAACCTCCACATGGATCACACCATCACCGCCGAGTCGCTGGCGGTTGTGCGCGCATGGCTGGACCGTCAGATTTAGCAGCGCACCTGTAAAGGTATGCGCCTACGGCACTTTCCACATTTGGCGCGTCAGGTGCAGAATTTCTGCATGTTGCTCGGGGGTCATTTTTATGCGCGGCGAGTTTGCCCGCGACGTATTTCGATTTTCCACAATTAATAATTTCGCATCTTCACTGAGTGTGTGGGCATGCCAGGCGCGACGGCGCACGTTGTACAGTTTGAACGGCTCCAAATCTTGCGCAAAAACCTGCTGGATAGAGTCTTCGCCGTCTCCGAGAAAAAGGATGCAGCGTCCGCTCAACAATACAAATACTTCGTCGCTTTCGTTGTGTCGTTGAAATTCCGAAAGACGTTGAGGGGTTAGTGCAGGCTCAAAGTTCAAAAGGGCAACGCGCCAATAATCAGAATCCACCAACGGCTTAAAACCTGTTAGATGGGATTCATGAATTTCGAGAAGGGTGGCAGGAATTTGGTAAGTCATGATTTTCCTTGACAGAGTGAAAAAATGATGGTATTTAATGACAACGTTGTCAGTAAACGTTGTCATTACGTATTTTACCTACAATAAAAGGATGTGCCAATGGCGACAATCAAAGATGTAGCCCGACTTTCAGGTGTTTCCATCAAGACCGTCTCGAGAGTAGTTAACAACATGGCGGAAGTTTCCCCGGAGACCCGCCAAAAAGTCCAGCAGGCAATCTTAGAACTGGGGTATCAGCCGAATAACATGGCGCGCAGCCTCGTTAATGGAAGAACAAACACCATTGGTGTGATCATTCCCCATTCTGCGGATTACATTTTCACTCACCCGTTTTTCACGGAAGTATTGCGGGGTATTGCCGAAGTTCTAAGCGCAAACAATGTTAATTTGCTTCTCCACCTTGCGCATGGCAGGACACCCTATGCAAATTTATATACTCAACGGCAGGTAGACGGTTTGATCTTGATGAGCATTCCGCTTGGCGATCCCAATCTGGAAGGTTTGGCAGCAAGCGGCGCTCCCTGCATTGGGACCTGTCGTATCGCTGAGAACGACAATGCGATCCGCTGGGTGGATGCTGATTTTGCGGGTGGTGTAGAACAGGCAATGGAACACTTAATCTCCCTGGGTCATCGCCATATCGCACTATTAACGGGTCCCAAGAGTCTGGTATCCGTACGTCTGCGCGAACAGGGGTATCGAAATTCCTTGAAAAAAAATGATCTGCCTCTCGTGGATACATACATTCTGGAAGGCAGTTTTACCTCTGAATCGGGACATGCTCTGGCAATCCAAGCTATGCAGCTTCCTCATCCTCCCAGCGCGCTAGTTTGCGGCGACGACATGATGGCTTTTGGCGCAGTGCAGGCGTTGAAGGAACTCGGGCGTCGCGTGCCAGAAGATGTTTCGGTTGTCGGTTTCGACGATGTCAGTCTGGCGCGTTTCTCCAGCCCTCCGCTTACAACAATTCGGCAGGATACCTACCAAAAAGGGCGCATCGCCGCAGAGGCTTTGTTGTCTTTCATTCGTGGCAAGAATGATACTGCCCCAGCCCAAATTATGCTTGACACATCTCTCATTGTCAGAAACTCAACCGCGCCCGCTAAGCACCAATGAGATAAATGGTTCAGAAAGGAGGCATCTCTGCACCGCTTGCAAAGACATTGGTCGTTATTCAATAAATACTTTTAACCCAAAAGGAGAAAAACAATGAATCTGCACTTTATGAAAAAGACACAACGCGGTCTTTTCCTGAGCCTAAGCCTGCTGGTCGTCTTTTCGTTCCTGCTCGCCGCGTGTGGTCCCGCCGCTGCGACGACCGAAGCGCCCGCCCCGACTGCGGCCCCTTCCGAAGCGGCTGCCACCGAGGCGGCTCCCACCGCCACTGAAGAACCCAAGCCGCTGCCGCCCATCACCATCCTCATCAATGAATCCCCGTGGCTGGCTGGTTTCGAGGCACTGGTCAACAAGTACGTCGAAGAGACCGGCAATCAGGTCACATTGAACCGCACCCCGTTCAACGGCATGTTGGAGAAATCGCGCAACGCCGTGCAGGCGTCCGAAAGCGAGTTCGACATCCTGACCCTGAACGAGCAGTGGTACATGCAGTTCTACGCTGACGGACTGGTGACGCCCATCAAAGACATTGACCCGAACTTCGTGCTCGATCCGCAGGTGATCGAATACGAATGGGCGACGCGCTGGGATCCCGAATTGGGCTACTCTTCAGAGAAGGGTGAATTGTACGGCTTGCCCATCAACGGTAACATCATGCTCTATTTCTACCGCAAAGACCTCTTTGAGGCGCAAGGTTTGGCTGCCCCGCAAACCTGGGCAGATGTAGAAGCCGCCGCGCAAGTCTTCAAGGGCGAAGAAATGTCCGGTTATGTGGTGCGCGCCAACCCGCCCAACTGGGAATTTCAGGCTTTCCTTGCCAGTTACGGCGGCAGCGCCATCAAACTTGACGAGCAGACTGGCGAGTGGGAAGTAACCCTCAACAGCCCCAAAGGCTTGGAAGCCCTGAACACCTGGCTCAAACTTGGGACCGAGTACGGTCCTGCCAACTTCGCGGATAACGGTCAGGCGGAAATGATCGCCCTTATGGCGAGCGGAAAAGTTCCTCAGATGGTTTTGGTGGGAGCCGCCGCTCCCGACTTTGACAACCCCGAAAAATCCACCGTGGTCGGGAACGTGGCGGCTGTGCCAGTGCCGGGTTCGGCGGCTGGCATGAACGCCACCATGTCCGGCATCTGGGTGATGGGCATACCCCACAACCTGCCCGATGAGCGCAAGCAAGCCGCCCTTGCTTTCCTGAACTGGGCAATGACGAAGGACGCGCAACTATTCTATGCCCAATCCGGCGCAATCCCCGTCCGCCAGGATGTATACGAAGAAATGTCAAACGACCCCCAAAAGGGTTGGTGGATGAAAGCCATGGCAGATAGCACGCCGTTCATTCATGCCCAGCCGCGCCTGGCAGAAACGCCTCAGATCATTGAGGTCTTGGATCGCCGCTTGAAGCAGGCTTTGATTTCCGAGATTACGCCCGAGCAGGCGCTATTGGAAGGCGCGAAAGAGATTCACAAAATCTTGACCGACGCCGGTTATAAAGTCAAGCCGCTGGCTGAGTAAGTCGTATTAGGGGAGGCGAACGAAATATTCGCCTCCCCTTTTCTTTAACTCAACTATCCATTGCGAGTCGCCGTGAACCCTTCCAAACTTTCTCCCACACCCAACCAGGTTGGACTTTCCAGTCGCCTAGGTAAATTTATAGACCGCACCTTCCAATATTGGACGGTCGCTCCGCTGGTCATCACCCTGCTCCTGCTGGTAGCGTACCCCAGTTATCAATTAATCCGTATGAGCGTGTCGGAAGTGGATATTGTCAAAGGGGAAACTGTTTGGGAATTTGTCGGCGCGAAACACCTGGAAACCGCGCTGCAAGACCCGGTTGTGCCGACCGCTCTGAAAAATACCCTTGTTTTTGTGATAGCCGTCGTCATCATCGAAACAGTTCTCGCGCTGGTCATCTCGCTGCTTGTCAGCCGCAGCAACCATTTTGTGGGCTTATACCGCACGGTATTGCTGATTCCCCTGCTGGTTCCTCCCATCGCCATCGGCACGATGTGGCGGTTGATGTACGACTACAACTACGGCTTTATCAATCAGGCGTTGGCTGTGTTCGGCATTGCCGGTCCCACCTGGACGGCGGACCCCCAGCTGGCAATGCCATCCGTCATTCTGGTGGACTTGTGGCACTGGACCAGCTTCATGTTCCTGATCATCCTGGCGGGGTTGGAATCGCTGCCGCAGGAAGTGAACGAAGCCGCCAGCGTGGACGGGGCGTCTGAATCTCAAATCCTGCGCTATATCACCCTGCCCCTTCTGCGCCCCACGCTGCTCACCGCCGTCATGCTTCGCACCATTTTTGCCTTCAAAGTCTTTGATGAAATTTTCCTCCTGACCGGCGGTGGTCCCGGCACCGCTACTGAAGTCATCAGTTTGTATATTTATGACGTATTCTCCGGGCAGTTCCGTCTGGGGTACGCTTCTTTCCTCGCGCTCGGGCTGGCGCTCATAATTTCCATCTTCGTTATCTTTTACCGTCGGATTGGGCAACGCGCCCAGGCATAGCAGGAGAATCGCCATGAAGAAATTTTCCATTGAACCCGTTTTTCGGCACGGCTTTCTGATGTTTGTGGTGGTTTTTACGCTGGTTCCCATCTTTTTCACGCTGATGACCTCCCTTAAACTCTTCCGCGACATTATTTCCGGCAACCTGGCATTTACGCCCACACTGGTCAATTACGAAAGACTCTTTGACCCCAGTCAGAGCAACTTTTTACGGCTTACGTTCAACAGTCTCGTTGTTGCCGCTGGCACAATGGTTATCGTGCTGGTGATTGCCAGTTTGGCGGCATACAGCCTCAGCCGTTTTCGCTGGCGTCCCTTGTGGAGCGGCTTACTGCTGGGAATGATTTTATTCATTCACATGCTTCCGCCTGTCACATTTTTGGGACCTTTCTATCTAATTGCCCGCTCGCTCAACATCTACGACACAGTGTTGGCGGTCATCATGGGTCACATCGTCTTGAACCTGCCCACCGCCACTTGGATTCTACTGGACTTCTTCGCCGACATTCCAAAGGAACTGGAGGAAGCCGCCATGGTGGATGGAGCCACCCGCTTCCAATCCCTGACCCAGGTCCTGCTCCCGATGATTCAGCCGGGCATCGCCGCTGCGGGCGCGCTGGCGTTCATCTTCTCGTGGCGCGACTTCCTCTTCGCCCTTTCGCTGACCAGCACCCCACGCGGCATGACCATCCCGGTCGGCATCTCCAGTTTTGCGCAGGAATACAGCATCCGCTATGGCGAAATGGCGGCGGGCGCATTCTTTGCCATGATCCCCGCCCTGCTGATGGTCGCCTTCGCCCAACGCTACATCATCAAAGGTCTGACGCTGGGAGCGCTAAAAGGGTAACTTTTCCATGACAGATTCCGCCTTCGCTTCCGAGAAAGAGACGCCCCCCGACGAATCGGTTTGGTCGTATCGCGGCTACCACCTGCGTCCCTCCGAATTTACGACGGCGATGGTGCATTATTACCGCGCCGAAATCCAACGATCCAACACCTGGCGCATGAGGTTGGATAATACAACGAATTGGGCGGTTGTTTCTACCAGTGCGGCAATTTCTTTTGCGCTTACTTCCCCTTCCAACCATCATGGCGTTTTACTTGTCAATACTCTTTTAGTTGTCATATTTCTGTGGATCGAAGCAAGACGCTATCGTTATTATGAATTGTGGGCATACCGCGCCCGATTGATGGAGACCGACTTCTTCGCTGCCATGCTGGTGCCCCCGTTTGCGCCCCACCCTGAATGGGCGGAGAACCTTGCGGAAACGCTGCTTACGCCCGAATTTCCCATCACCATCTGGGAAGCCTTTGGGCGGCGTTTCCGCCGCAATTACTTCTGGATTTTCCTTTTATTAGGTCTGGTTTGGGCGCTCAAAGTTTATCTGCACCCCGTCCCCGCTACTGACTGGACGGAATTTGTGACGCGTTCCACGCTCGGACCCATCCCTGGCTCCACCATGTTGATTTTAGGCTTGATATTTAACGGGATATTGGTTTTGGTTGGAATTTTGACCGCCGGATTGACGCAAGCCAGCGGTGAAGTGCTGCCAAAATTTGACGGTATGCCAATGATGAATTCGCTCTGGCGCGCAATGAGGGTGAAACCAGATTCTCAACCAGTAAAAAGAGAGCGCGTTTCCCGCCGCCGCCGCCGCATCCTGGCGCTGGTTGTGACCAAAGACCCGCAGGCGGTCTCGGAAAAAATCGTCAAAGAGATGAAGCGCAGCGGCACACTCCTTTCCGGGCAGGGTATCTACTCGCATCAGGATCGTCCGGTGTTGATGGTGGCGCTGACTGTCACAGAAGTGGCGCACCTGAAAGCCATTGTCCGCGCCCAAGACCCGCAAGCCTTTGTGGTGGTTATGCCCGCGCAGGAAATTTTAGGCGGTGGTTTTCAACCGTTGAAAGAGGATTAAATGAGTCAATTTCTAACCATGCCTGGCGCGGAGCCGTTTTTGTTTCCCGGCAAAGGCGCGGGTGTTTTGTTAATTCATGGATTCACTGGCTCTCCCGCCGCCATGCGCGGACTGGGAAAATATTTGAATGAAACACAGGGCTATACCGCGCTGGGAATCCGCCTGCCGGGACATGGCACGCATGTGGACGATTTGCGCCGCCCCGCCTGGCGCGATTGGATTGCAGCCGTGGAAGACGGCTTGAATCTTTTGCAAGGCATGAGCGACCGCATTTATGTGGCGGGACTCTCCATGGGCGGAATCCTAACCCTGATAACGGCAAACCGTTATCAGGTCAGCGGTGTGGCGGCGTTATCCGCACCCTATGGTCTGACGAATGATTGGCGCGTCCCCTTCATGCGCCCGCTCAGTTTATTTGTCCCCAAGTTCAAAAAGCCGGGCGCGGTGGGAATTGCCGCCGAAACATCCTATCGTTATTTTGTGCCTCACGCCATTGCTGAAGCGGCTGGGCTGGCAAAACTGATGCAGGAGGGACTGCCAAAGATTAACGTGCCTGTCCTGCTCATTCAATCGCGCGGCGATAAAGTGGTTGAACCGAACGCGCTGGACTTGTTGAGCGAACGTCTGACCACGCCCCACAAAGAGACTCTCTGGCTCGAAAAAAGCGGACATGTCATCACATTGGACGTGGAGCATGAAATCGTTTATCAGCGCGTCGCTCAATTTTTTGGCAGTTAGAAAAATAATCTACCATATCAAAAGGAATTCCCATGACCACCGTTTCCGAAACCCTTCCCACAACTGAAGCCGCACCCATCAAGGGACGCTGGCGCAACGTGGTGACTCTGGCTTTCGCCGGTATTGTGGACGCAGGCGAAGACCAGGCGATGTCTTCCATGTTCCCCGCCATCCGCACTTCATTGAATATGACCACTGCCCATCTTGGCACAATCACCAGTTTAGGCAAAGTGATGGAGATGATCTTTGGTCCCATCTGGGGTATGTTGGCGGACCGTTTCAGCCGCAAGCGCATTCTGATCATCGGCACGGGGCTGTGGGGTTTGTGGACTCTGCTGATCGGTTTTTCCGCCAGTTACGAAATGCTGCTTTCCCTGCGCATCATCGCCGCCATCGGGCTGGTGGCGCTCGGCTCGCCGATGAACTCCATGCTCACCGACTTGTTTCCGCAAAAGGAGCGTGGCAAGGTCTTCGGCATTATGCGTATGATTTCATCGCTGGCGGTCATCGTCAGTATTCTGTTCTTTGGGCGGCTGGCGGAAATTCCCGAAACAGGCTGGCGCATTGGCTTCGTTACCTTCGGCGCATTGAGCATGTTGAGCGGTCTGCTCTTTGCCCTGTTCCTGAAAGAACCGCCGCGCGGCGGCGCGGAAGCCGCTATTTCAGACGTGGCGCAGAAATCTGAAAAAAAATATACATTTTCGTGGCAGAGCGTGGCGGCTATTTTCCGCGTGCCGACCAACCTGCTGTTGATTTTTGAAAAGATTTTCGGCGTGCCTGTCCAACTGACCATCCTGACCTTTGCCGTCACCTGGCTGGTGGATGAGCGCGGCTTCCGCCCTGGTCAAGCCACCACCGTGCTGACGGGTATTGTCATCGGCTCGGCATTAAGCACGCTGATTGGCGGTCTGCTCGGCGACTGGACGGAGCGTAAAAATCCGCGTTATGGACGCCTGTTCATCGTGCAGGGTTCGCGCGCCATGATTCGCACGCGCGAGTGGAAACTGGTCATCCGCAGCGCGGGCAGGGAAGAACTGTACGACCTCAAGAACGACCCGCAGGAACTGGTCAACCGCGCCGACGACCCTGCCCTCAACCAGATTCGCGACAATTTACGGGAACGTCTGTTATATTGGTATCTTCGCGCAAGCGATAATCCACACTGGGAACATGAAAGAAGTATTTGAAAAGAAGAAATGACTGCCATTCCACTGCCTCCCGCCTTTCATGTGATGACCAAGCCGCGCGGCGCGATTTGCAATCTCGACTGCGATTATTGTTTTTATCTCCGCAAGGAAGATTTGTACCCTGGCGCGTCCTTCCGTATGTCGGACGAGACGCTGGAAAATTACACCCGCCAGTACATTCAGAGTCAGCGCGCGCCCGAAGTCAACTTTGCATGGCAGGGCGGCGAACCGACCCTGATGGGCTTGGACTTTTTCCGCAAGGCGATGGCGTACCAGGAAAAGTACGCCCGCCCTGGCATGAGAATCGAAAACGCCCTGCAAACCAACGGCACCCTGCTGGACGATGCGTGGTGTCAGTTCTTCGCCGAGAATCGCTTCCTAATCGGGATCAGCCTCGACGGTCCGCGTGAAGCGCATGATTTGTATCGCCGCGACAAGGGCAGGAGTCCCACCTTCGAGCGCGTCCTGCATTCCATCGAATTGCTCAAAAAACATAAAGTGGATTTCAACATCCTGACCTGCGTCAGCGCCGCCAATGTCCATCAGCCGCTGGAGGTGTACCGCTTCCTGCGTGACGAAATCGGCGCGGAGTTCATCCAGTTTATTCCCATCGTCGAGCGCCAGAACGAGACGGGCTTTCAAGAGGGAACGGCGCTCACGCCGCGCTCCATCACGGGAGAACAATACGGCGATTTTCTAATCGCTATTTTCGACGAATGGGTGCGCCGCGACGTGGGCAAAGTCTTCGTGCAGATGTTCGACACCGCGCTCGGACGCTGGTTGGGCGCGCCTGGCGGCTTGTGCGTTTTTCAGGAGACCTGCGGGCTGGCGCTGGCGATGGAGCATAACGGCGACCTGTATGCCTGCGACCACTTCGTCGAGCCGCGTTACTGTTTGGGAAATATTTTTGAAACGCCCATGAACGAACTGGTGGGCAGCGAACAACAGCGTACTTTTGGATTGGATAAAAAATCGTCCCTGCCGCGCTATTGTCGCGAATGTCCCGTCTTGTTTGCCTGCAACGGCGGCTGTCCCAAAGACCGCACCGATTTCACGCCCGACGGCGAAGCGGGGCTGAATCATTTGTGCGCCGGGTTCAAAGCCTTCTTCACGCACGTTGACCAGCCCATGCGCCAGATGGCGGACCTGCTCCGTCAGCGCCGCCCACCGTCGGAGATTATGAAAACATACTTTCAAAAGGATAAATCATGAACACCATCTTCATCCTGATAGACACCCTGCGGCGCGACCACCTCGGTTGTTACGGCAACCAGTGGATTCAAACCCCCAACCTCGACGCGCTGGCGCGAAAAAGCGTCGTCTTCGACAACGCCTACCTCGGCTCGTACCCGTGTATGCCCGCCCGCCGCGATATGTGGACGGGGCGCTTCGAGTTCCTCTGGCGCGGCTGGGGTCCGCTTGAAACGTCCGACCCCGACCTCTCCAAAATCGTCACCCAAAACGGGCATACCAGCATGGTCATCAGCGACCACTATCACATGTGGGAGCGCGGCTCTGGCAATTACTTCTTCAACTTCTCTGGGGCGGAGTTCATTCGCGGGCAGGAAAACGACCTGTGGATCACCGACCCCGACCTCCCCGTCGAATACCCTGGCGAAGCGGAACGCATGGCGCGTCACGCCCTCCGCCCCGGCTCCTTCGCCCGCTACAAACGCAACACTGCCCACTTCCGCGTGGAAGAAGACTACTTCGCCCCGCAGGTCTTCCGCAAAGCCTCCGACTGGGTGGAGCGCAACCGCAACTTAAAAGACTTCTTCCTCCTGCTCGAAGTCTTCGACCCGCACGAACCCTTCGACCCACCCTTCCCCTACAACGAAATGTATAACCCCGGCTATGAGGGTCAACGTTTCATCTGGCCCACCTACGGCAGGTCTGATCTGTACAGCGAAGAAGAACTCAAGGAAATCCGCGCCCTGTACGCGGGCGAAGTGACTATGGTGGACCGCTGGCTCGGACACTTGCTCGATACCGTCGAACATCTCGGCTTGATGGACGACACCATGATTATCGTCGTCACCGACCACGGGCATCTCTTCGGCGAACACGGCATGATCGGCAAACCCTGGAGCGACCTCGGCGACTCGAATATGTATCAGGAACTCGCCCACGTCCCGCTCGTCATCTACCACCCCAAAGGGATGGCGGGACGCCGCGTGCCGCATCTCGTTCAACCTGTGGATTTATTCGCCACCGTATTGGATGGATTCAACATCCCGCTTCCTGTCGGGACGCATGGGCGGAGTCTGCTCCCATACATTCTCCACGCCGAAAGCGATCCGCCCATCCGCGAGACCGCCGTCTATGGGCGCTACGGCGAAGCCATGAACATCACCGACGGCGAATGGACACTCTATCTCTGGCCCCCCAACGACAAAAACGAACCGCTCTACTGGTACTCGCCCCTGCCGCCCCAATTCGGCGACGTGCGCGTAAACGACGATTTCGACGGGGTGCGTTACTCCGCCCGCGTCACACGCGGACCAATGTCCAGCGCCCTCTACAACGTCAAGGACGACCCGCAGCAGCAACGCGACTTATACGCCGAGCGCCCCGAAGTCGTCGAGCGGTTGAAAGCCAGCCTGCGCGAGTTCCTCACCTCCATCAACTCCCCGCATGAGCAGTTTACCCGTCTGGGACTATGAATTGCACTATATTGCCCAAAGGGATGAGATACATTCAATCGGTATATTGCGTAGACGAAGCCGGAACCTGCAAGATGGCGTGGATGTGGACGATCACAACTTCCACATGAATCACACCATCACTGCGGAGTCGCTGGCGGCAGTGAGAACATGGCTGGAAAAGTAGTTAAAAAGATGACAAGTAACAATTAATTTTCTTGTCATGTCATCCAATTTTTGGAGAAGTATTTCCTCCAAAAAGGGATAATGGCACAGTTTGTTCATTAGAACTAGGTTTCTACTCAACCTGCTGTATCATCTCTGTCAACTCATGGATCGACAACAAGATTTGGGAACCTTTCTCGCTGTCAATCAGCAGAGCTAAGTCATCCAGCCAGTGAAATCGGGTGGCGATCATGGCGTCCACAAATTTCCTCCCATGTTCCCCCAGTTCTATCTGGCGGACCCGCCTGTCGTCAGTCCCTTCATGCCTCTGCACCAGATGGTCGCGCTCCAATTTCCTGATGAGTTGGCTGGCTGCCGCGTTGGTTGTCCCCAATTTGTCGGCAATGTTGGAAACGCTACTTTTTCCATTGTAATGGAGATGCATAAGGATGGAAATTTGAGAAAAGGAAATATTCCGGTCACGCGCAAAAGCCAGCAGACCTTTCATGCTTTGGCGCATGGCTTCCTCTATGAATCTTCGAAGTTCCTTTGAAAGGATGGTGGGTTTGGTCACAAGGACTCCTTATGAATAACGAAACCAAGAAGCTTCCCTACGGATTAAGGTAAGGAACCATATCGACATGATATAATACTTTCGGAATTTTCGGAAGATGCCTGTAAACCTTACTCGTCGCCAACAAGAAGTATTGGGGAAGCTTCTGGATCTCTACCATGAAGGCGGAGAGCCCATTCATTACACCACATTGGCAAAACACCTTCAAGTTAGCCCGGTCAGCGCTTATGAAATGCTGCGCCTGCTCGAGGCGCATGGGATGGTTGAAGCGAAACACCAACATCCTGAGCAGCCTGGCGGACCGGGACGACCAACCATAGCATTTCGTCCCACGCTTGCAGCCATCCGAAGACTGCGAACATTAGCTGGAAGCGATTTACGCAACGAGGAAGAATGGCAGCAAGTAAAAAAACGTATCCTGCAACAAATTGAGAATTATCGGGATCAAGACCTCGAAAGTCTCTTGGATAAGTTGCTCGAACACATCCCAGATGAAAATGTGTCCTTCCCGAACCTTGCAAGCATCACAACCGCCATATTGCTCAATTTGAACTTAATGGATGAGCATGAAGATGTCACAAACGTGCGAAAGGCTTTTCTAAACTGCGAACCCACCGTAGCCGCCAGCCTGACCGCGTTAATCGGACTGGGGTTTAGCTTTGCCATCTCCAAACGACTGTATTATCGTCTGGGCAGTCTATTGATGAGCAGGGCAGGACAAATCCTGGCCTCGATTTCCGCCTTGAACGCGGAGAAACTAAACCGTTTGGCAGATTTACTTCGTGAGGTTGCGCATCTTTAGCCGCGCTATTTTTTTTATCTAATTTTTTCGGTTTATTCGGAAATCAAGACAAATGACGAAAGGAGATTCTTATGAGAGCATTTGTACTCAGCGGCGGTGGAAGCCGCGGCGCCCTGCAGGTCGGCGCGCTGGAAGTTTTGCTGGAACATGGAATTTCCCCGGATTTACTGGTGGGAGTGTCGGCCGGGTCGGTGAATGCGGCGCTGCTCGCCTCAACCCCCACCCTGGATGGCGTCCACGCCATGAAGCAATTCTGGTTGGACGACTTGCCCAAACATACGCCGGCCCTCAACCGGGGCGAAGCCATCCTGCGCCTGGCGCTGGGACGGAACAGCCTGTTCAACGAAGAAGCCCGACAATACTTCGTTCAAAATTGGGAAATCGGCAAACAGAGAATGGGCGATTTTGTCCATCCTCGCCTCTACATCACAGCCGTGCGCCTCTCGGATGGAGAACAGCGCATCTTTGGCGACGACCCAGATGACCAGATAGGAGACGCAGTCCTGTCCAGCACCGCCCTACCGCCCCTTTTCTCGCCCTGGCGGGTGGACGGAAGCGAGTATGTGGATGGCGGCGCCTGCTCCAACCTGCCGCTTCGCGCGGCTGTGGAACGCGGCGCGGATGAAATTTACGCCTTGAATCTAGTCAGACCGTTCGACAACACAGGCATCCGCCTGAACGGGATTTTTTCCATTGGTGTCCGCGCGCTTGGAAGCCTGCTGGATTACACCACCGAATTGGAAATTGAAGTGGTGCGGCAGACCCCCACCCTGCAATTGCATCTGATGAACCTGAAAGCCAAAACTGCCCCGCCTGTATGGGATTTATCGCACACGGAGGAAATGATCGAAACCGGGCGGCAGGTTGCTGAACAATATCTAGCCGTTCTTAATCAACAAAAGGAGGTTCTCCATGTCCCAGCCATCGCTGAATAAACAGGCAAAAGTTGCTGTTGTCACTGACAGTGTCGCACAAGTACCTGTTGATTTGGCGCGCCAACTGGGGATTACGGTGATTCCGTTCACCGTTCAAATGGATGGACGCACCTATCTGGACGGGATAGACATTGAACCGGGCGAGTTATACCATCGGATGCGGCAGGATCACGTCTCTCCCACCACAGCCGCACCCTCGCTTGGCGAATACCAGCGGGCTTTTTCGTTTTGTTTGCGCGGCGGAACACAGTCCGTGTTTTGTGTCTCTCTTTCCAGCAAACTGAGCAGTGGGTATACCACTGCCTGTTATGCGGCAAGCGCCACCCAGCAGGAATTCCCAGGCAGCGTGATCGAAGTATTCGACAGCCGCCAGGCGACCATATCACAAGGCTTTGTTGCCATTGCCGCCGCCCGTGCCGCCATGCAGGGAAAATCCCTGGCGGAGGTGCGGCAAGCGGCTGAAAATACAAAACAGAGGGTTGGTTTTGCCGCCACGCTGGAAACGCTCGAATATCTGGCGCGCGGCGGGCGCATTGGCAAAGCCGCTTACATGGCGGGCAGCCTGCTGAAAATCAAGCCCATCCTCTCCATTGACGACGAGGGAGTTGTTGCGCCGCTAAACCGGGTGCGCGGCGAGTGCCACGCCTTGCAATGTATTGTGGAGTATGTAGCCCACAAGACCGCAGACTGTTCCACCCTGCATCTGGCAGTCATGGAAGCGGACAACCCCGACCACGCCGCGCAACTGGAGGAACTGGCTCTGCAAACCCTGCGCCCGGTAGAAATCCTACACTCGGAGTTTACCCCCGTGATGGGTGTCCACGCCGGGCCTGGGGTGGTTGGTTTGGGATACTACTATGAATGAAGAACCCATTCCACAGGTTTCCTTTTTAATCGCTCTGACTCTGGTGATTGGCGGATACCTGCTCGGCTCCCTCCTCCCCGCCGAATGGTTCATGCGCCGCAAGACCGGGCATTCTGCCCAGGAATTGGAAGAAAACCCCGGCGGAGCGGGAACCTACCGTAAAGCCGGGTTTGCGGCGGCGGCTTTCGTAACCATTTTCGACATCGGCAAAGGACTCTTGCCTGTCGCGCTAGCAGACCGTTTTGGTCTAAGCGGCGCATGGCTGGCGGCAACCGCCTGCGCTCCCGCCATTGGTCACAACTGGCCCATCTACAAAGGCTTTCGCGGTGGCGGGAAGGGCCTTGCGTCTGTTTTGGGCGCGGCAGTGTGGCTGGGCTGGCCCTCCATCCTGCCCGGCTTGGGAGTGGGCGCGGCGCTGGTCTTGTGGAAACGCTGGGCGCCGTGGATTGGTGTAGCCGGACTGCCGCTCGGATTGCTGGGCATGGCAGCGGCGGGCGTGGAAGCGTCCCGCATTTGGGCAGTGATTGCCTTGCTCCTTGTCCTGCTCTTGCGCCTTATCCCCTGGTTCTTTAAACAGCGGCAAGCCCGTCGAAAAACGGGAAAATTCATACCTCCAAATAAATCCTGGTAAAAAAAAGGACTTTCATACTTTTCATGCTGACGAAAAAATTGCCAACCCACGGCTCTTGTTTTGTTTGCGGCTCGGAAGATTCACCGGGCATGGGCGTGACCTGGTACGCGCAGGACGATAACTCGATTTTTGCCGAAGTGACGTTGACCAGCGTTCAGCAGGGTCCGCCCGGCATGGTGCATGGCGGCGCATCCGCCGCATTGCTGGATGAAGCGATGGGGGCGGCGGTCTGGCTGGCTGGACATCGCGTCGCCTCAGTAAACATCAATATCAATTACCGTAAACCTGTTCCGCTTGGACAGCCTTTTACCATTACCGCGCGGGTGAAGCAAGCCAGCGGGAAGAAGGTCATCGCTGCGGGCGAGATTCGACTCGCAGACGGGCAAACAGCCGTCAGCGGCGAAGGGATTTTTGCGCACGCTCCGCAGTTGTTTCAAAATCTGGAAGTAAAAAGCCGCGCCTCGAAATTGGATGAGTAATCACTATCTGCCTTCAATATTGTTATGGGATTTTCCACATGCGAATACATAAAATCTTTTGTTCAAATAATTCCGCCGCTGTCAACGCTTGCGAGCCAAAGAGTTCTGATTGGGTCCGCCCCATAAAGGCATTTCACAACGAAATGTGGCTTCATTACGGGTTTGCCCTGCTGATGTTGGGCATTTACCTAGCGGGCTGGTTTTCCGACTTGCTGTCCCTTCCTGGCGCAGGCGTGAGTATTGCGGCAGGCTGTGTGGTGGCGCTGATATTAATGCGCGGCTACAAAATCTGCCGAAACGATAAAGGTGAGAAAATCGCTATCGTTGAACGGAACAGTTTGGTATTGCGCAGCATTTATCTAATTTCACGCACCCTTGCCGTTGGTCTGTTCCGCTCACCGTGGCCTGGAGTCGCAAGTGTGGGCGGGAGCGTGGTGATGACCGTCATCATATTTCAGTTTGCACAGGGCGTTTACCTGCATGCCCGTCTCTTAAATACTTGATGAGACCCGGCTGGTTACAAATCCGAATTGGCTGAAAGTCCGAAGAGGAAGCAGGTGGAATATTGAAAGTTGAGCCAAAAGGAGGTCGAAGGATAGAAAAAATGACTAAACCATCAAAATCCCTTTTATGGATCGGGCTGTTCGCCGTCGCTATGGCTTATCTGGAATCAGCGGTGGTGGTCTATCTGCGCCGGCTCTATGGCATCCGCGACCTCATCCTCAGTGTTCCTCATTTCGATCCGCAAATCGGAGCCATTGAGACGGGCAGGGAACTGGCAACGCTGGTCATGCTGCTGGCTGTTGGCTGGGCGGCCGGGAGGAAGTTTCAGTCGCGCCTGGGATTTGCTGTTTTCGCTTTCGGTGTATGGGACATCTTCTATTACATCTGGCTCAGGGTTTTCATTGGCTGGCCGCAAACGGCATTCGACCCTGACCTCCTTTTCCTGTTGCCACTTCCATGGTGGGGACCTGTGCTTGCGCCTGTGTTGGTTGCCCTGCTGATGGTCATGGTGGGAGCGATCTTGATACGAAAGGACGCGCACGGGCTTGATGTGCGCCCGACCTTCTTAGATTGGTCAACCCTGATTGCCGGCGTGATCATTGTCCTATACTCATTCATGTCTGACGCTCTTGCCGCCCTGCCCGCCGATACACAAACACTCAGTAAATTACGCCCTTCTGAATTCAACTGGCCTGTTTACCTGGTTGGGCTTGCGATGTTGGCTCTGTTTGTCTGGCGTATGGGCAAACCAGCAGAAGCGGAGATGGACTAATGGAACAGAGCAATAGACTCCGCAAGTTACATCCCAATATTTGGATTGTTACTGCCACATCTTTTCTCACGGACATCTCTTCAGAGATGATCGTCTATCTCATTCCATTGTTCCTCTCCAATGTATTGGGCGTGCGGATGGCATTCATTGGTTTGATTGACGGTGTTGCAGAGACAACGTCCAGTTTGCTCAAGGTGTATTCGGGTGCGCTCTCCGATAAACTGGGTCAACGCAAGCGGCTGACGGTGATTGGATATGGCATCTCCGCCATTGCCAAGCCGTTCCTCTATTTTGCAAATACATGGGGATGGGTGATGGGCGTGCGTTTTGCAGACCGCGTAGGCAAGGGCATTCGCACCGCGCCGCGCGACGCGCTCGTAGCCGCCAGTACCGATGAAGGCAATCGCGGTTTTGCTTTCGGTTTTCATCGAGCGGGGGATACGGCAGGCGCCTTTATAGGCATTGCCATTGCCGCGTTGATTGTCTGGCTGACACAGGCGGGAGCCTTGCAGATCACACGCACCACATTTCAAACTGCGGTGTTGGTCAGCGTCATCCCTGGTGTGTTGGCGGTCATTGTTTTAGGGTTGGGAGCAAAAGATTTGGGAGGAGCAGGCAGCATGTCAGACGCGAAGCGCTTGTCTTTTAAGGAGTTCGATCCCCGTTTCAAGACCTTCCTCTTTATTGTGGTCATCTTCACGCTTGGGAATTCATCCGATTCTTTTATTATTTTACGCGCGCAGGAACGCGGTTTGAATGTGCTGCAAACATTATTCATGTTGATGACATTCACCGCGGTCTATGCGATCTTATCCAGCAGGCTCGGCGCGCTCTCCGATAAAGTGGGGCGGCGAAGATTGATCATCGCTGGCTGGCTCATGTATGGGCTTGTGTATCTGGGATTTGCATTTGCACAGGCGGGCTGGCAAATCTGGTTGATGTTCGGCCTCTACGGAATTTACTACGCCGCCACAGAAGGCGTTGCCAAGGCGTTCGTTGCCGACCTTGTGCCGGATGCGCAGCGCGGCGCCGCCTATGGACTCTTCAACGCCGCGATTGGAATTACTGCTCTCCCCGCTTCGCTTCTTGCGGGACTTTTATGGCAGGGATTCGGTCAATGGATGGGATTCGGCCCCTCAGCCCCTTTCCTGTTTGGCGCGGCGCTGGCTTTGTTTGCAAGCACGCTGTTATGGCGGCGCGTTAAGTAACTCATGCGCAAAACCTGAAGATCGTTTCTCCCGTTTCAAAAAGGTGTCCACGCACAGAATCCCGTCAATTCCACTTTATGGAGGCAGTTTTGAAAATTCGTTATCTTGGTCATTCCTGTGTAGAAATTACCTGCAAGCATCATATCCTGATTGATCCCGACTTTACCCGCGATCCCGAGCCGGGTGTGGAATACATTTGCATCACCCACGCGCACAAAGACCATATAGGCCGCGTGGCTGATGTGCCAAGCGGAATCGTTCTCGCCTCGCCGGATGTCTGTGAAATCGCGGCCAGCCTCGGTGTCCCGCGTGAACGATTGCATCCTGTTGTGCCGGGTGAGCAGGTTGCCAACATCCAGGTCCTGCCCGGATACAGCCGTGTCAACGACCCGATTTACACGTTTTTCAGTCTCTTATTTCGCTGGCGGCTCCCTGATCCCGGCGGCACGCCGCTTTCCTTCCTGGTGCAGGATGAAGCCGACCTGTTGCATATTGGCGATGCGCACGAAGCGCCGCTTCCATTACACCCCGATATTCTGTGCCTGCCCTGGCGCACTACCCCCTTTGGCGCCAAACGCTATAAACACATCTTGATTCGAATGGCAAACCGATTCGCCGCGCCCTACATCCTGCCCATTCATTATGACCTGCCCGGCACCGAAGCCGACCCACGCGAACTTACCAAACAGGTGAATGCGACTGTGCTGGAAGGCAAAGGCTGGTACGGTTTCCATGAAAAGAAAAAGGACGGCTGAAGGATGCAATGGATAACTCTTGATTTGTCCAATCCGGGCTCGATTTCCTTTGGACTGCTACAAAGAAAAATTAAGGAGTGAATAACCTGTAATGAAAATTTTACTTATCACAAACACCCTTGTCACTTTTTTGGGCTCCTATATATTAGGAGCAATACCTTTCGGATTACTGCTGGTTCGCTGGAAAACCGGGCAGGATGTGCGCCTGATTGGGAGCGGACGCACCGGCACGACCAATGCCTTACGCGCTGCGGGTCCTGCCATTGCCATACTAACATTGCTCTTGGATGTTTTCAAAGGAGCCAGCGCCGTATGGCTGGCACATTGGCTGACGCCTGATAATGCCTGGTTGGAAATTCTTGCCCCCTTGGCAGCCATCCTGGGTCACAATTATTCCATTTTCCTTACCGAGCGTGACGAAGATGGACGGTTGCGCTTACGCGGAGGGGCTGGGGGTGCGCCTGCACTAGGCGGGGCTTTAGGTTTATGGCCGACGAGTTTCCTGATCTTAATTCCAATTAGCATATTGATCTATTTTGGCGTGGGGTACGCATCTGTAACAACGATGACCGTCCCTCTAATAGCGATCATCCTTTTTGCAATACGCGCCTGGCAAGGTTACTCCCCGTGGGTCTATGTTTTGTATTGCCTGATTGTAGAAGCGCTTTTGCTTTGGGCATTGCGTCCGAATATCCGTAATCTAATTGATGGCACCGAGCGCGGAGTTGGCTGGCGCGCCAAAATCAAAGGAACAGGATCCGAAAAGGAGGGTAAACGCTCAGAATAATGTTGCTTACTTCCAACCGCCTCAAAACTATTCTATTCACCAACCAAAGGAGATTATTATGTCGGCAAAGAAAAAAGTTGCAGTTGTTACAGATGGAGCATGTTCCTTGACCCCTGCGCAAGGTCTGCAATATGGGATGCATGTTGTCCCTGTCCATTTAAACTTTGAGGATAAAAACTTTCAAGTGGGTGTAAATTTGGATGCAAAAGAATTCTATACTCTTTTGCGCGCCAGCAAGAAACTGCCCACCACCGCCCAACCTACGGCGCAGGATTTCATTAATGTCTACAGCAAACTGGCGCAGGATGCGGAGGAAATTGTTACAGTGATCATTTCCGATAAGATGAGCGCCACACTGCAATCGGCATTGATGGCGAATGAGCAGTTTAAGGATGTGCCTGTTCATATCGTCAATTCAGAGAATGTTTCGCTTGGGTTTGGAATGATGGCGATTGCCGCAGTCCGCGCGGCAGAGAATGGAAAGAACGCCAAAGAGGTGGTTGAGCTATTGGAGCGCATCAAGCAAAATATGAATCTGTTTTTCACCGTGGAAACACTTGAATACCTCCACAAAGGAGGGCGCATTGGAGGGGCAACTGCCTTTCTTGGGTCGGCACTAGCCATCAAACCAATTCTTTACGTTAAAGAAGGGCGAATCGAGCCCTTGGAACGCGCCCGTACCCGTAATCGCGCGGTTGCGCGCCTATTTGAATTGGTGGAGGAAAAGATTGGTTCAAAGGAAACTCACTTCGCCGTGCTGCATTGCGAAGCGGAATCTGAAGCGCGAGAATTTGGAGAACAATTGAAGGCTAAATTTAATTGCGCGGACCTGATGATTGCAGAGGCTGGACCCGTAATCGGCACCCATGCAGGGCCTGGTACACTAGGTGTTGCTTTTTACACATTAGCATGATATTGATATATTGCTTCGAGTAGATACTCAGCATGACCAGATGCCTGAATATACTGTGATAATAAACGAGTTTTGGTAAAATTGAAATGTCTCAACTTGATGCCTCTCACGAAATTCTTCAAGCCGCCTCTCTGATGGCAAAAAACAAACGAGTCATAGCATTCACAGGCGCGGGGATGTCCACCCGTTCAGGCATCCCTGACTTTCGCAGTCCAGGAACGGGACTGTGGGCGCGGGCAGAAGTTTTGCAGGAAGGGGAACAAACAAGTGGGACTCTGCAAGGCTTCTGCCGCGACCCTCAGGGATTTTATGAGCAGATCGCTCCTCTCATCAAAACAGTACTTGCCGCACAACCAAATGCGGCACATCTAGCTCTCGCTGAGATGGAGGAAATGGGGTATTTACAGGCAATCATTACTCAAAATGGCGATATGTTGCACCAGAAGGCCGGGAACAGGGAAGTGATTGAATTACATGGAACATTGGGCGAAGTTGTTTGTATATCCTGCTACAAAATTTATCCATCGCAAGCAATATTAGAACAATTCCTTCGGGGTGGTCTAGTTCCTCGATGCAAAACCTGTCATGGTATTCTCAAACCTAATGTGATTCTGACCGGCGAGCAACTTCCAGCGAAGGCGCTAATTGCCGCCCAAAGAACTGTTCGGCAAAGCGATCTGATTCTTATCGCAGGAACATCTTTGTCTGGAGGTCCGGCATCGGCAATGATTGATAATGCCTATCTGCAGGGATCATCCCTGATTATTATCAATCAGACAGTTACTATATTGGATCAAGTTGCAAATGTAGTCATTCATGAAGATGTAACTACAGCCTTGCCGGCAATAAAAAAAACCTTACAAATTCTATCCGGGGGACATCATGTATAGGCTATTTTCAGATAAAACGATGTCCATCTTGAAAAGTTTAAGTTGCATGCCAAAAAGCAGGGAACAGATTTCTGAGGAATTAATCTCCCGTCATGCCCAGAATTGGTCAATGGAAATGGCAGCTGCCAGTTTGACCCCTGAAATTGGAATTCTTGTACGCTGGGATCTGATCCAATGGGCACGTCAGAAGGGAGATCGGCAACGGTACTATCATATTACGGTAAGAGGGCGCAGGTTTTTAAGGGATTATTGTTTGATCGAAAGTTTTGGCTTATTTGAGAGGTTTCCTGGAGGCGTTTCATTTTCAGAAATTTGGAATTCGCTGGATCAAAGAAAGCGAAAGCAATATGCCAGTAGTCGTCTGGTATTGATAAATAATATGATCGATAAACTAAGAAAGTCGCAAGCCACCTTGAAGAAAGAACCTGCCCGCGCGCTTTTGCTTCATTACAATCTCCATCACTTAATAGGCGAACTAAAATGGTTGCTGGAGGTTAGTGGTTTAAGAGGAACAACCAATGAGTAAAAATAAAACCGGCAAAAAAGGTTCTCCAACTATTCTTCCACTGGCAATGAAATCAGAAAACATTGAATATAATGCTTCCCAAATCCGCCCAAAGACCTTCAAACAATATTGCGATAAATGTAAAAAAATAACGGATTGGACATTTGCCTGGGGATACTTCACCAATCCGAATGTGATTTTTTCGAGTAACGCCCTGCTGGAAAGTTGGGCGAATTTCAGTTTTCAGCAATACGGAATATGCCGGGAATGTGAACGGAGAGTTCCCTGCCCGGGAGCGTGGCTTTGGGGGGTTGAATCATGAAAATCTTGATCTTCATTCTGGTCGGTTTATTTGCGTTTGTGTACGCGCTGTATTACTGGCTGGAAATTAAACCGGAAGTCGTTACCCGGCAAAACCTATCTTTGCTTGGCGAAGAGGCAGGACTCTTGCAGGTTGATGGTCACAAATTTCGGGATCTAAATAAAAACGGTCGTTTGGATGTTTACGAAGATCCGCGCCGCCCTTTGGAAGAACGAGTGGAAGATCTTCTTGGGCAAATGACCCTGGAAGAAAAAGCGGGCTTGATGTTCCATACCATAATGAGCATGAATGAAGATGGAACATTGATGGAGAAAAGCGCACTTTTTTCCCTGCCTCCGTCCTCTGATCTGATCGCCAAGCGGCTCATGAATCACTTCAAAGTAACACGGATTGCCGCCCCGCGACAAATGGCAGAATGGGTGAATCATGTTCAGAAATTAGCGGAACGGACCCGATTGGGAATTCCTATTACGATTTCATCCAATTCGCTTCACTCCTTCATGCAAAACCCGGTAGCCGGCATGGCAGAGGAAATCTTTTCGCGGTTTCCCGAACAAGCGGGACTCGCTGCAACACGCGACCTGGAATTAGTTCGACAATTTGCCAATATAGCCCGTCAGGAATATGTTGCAGTGGGCATTCGATTGGCGTTGCATCCGATGGCAGATTTGGCGACCGAACCCCGATGGAGTCGGGCTGTTGGTACCTTTGGCGAAGATGCCAACCTTGCCTCAGAGATGATCGCCGCTTATATCCTCGGTTTTCAAGGCGACCCTTTAGGTTCTCAAAGCGTTGCCTGCATGACCAAGCATTTTCCCGGGGCGGGTCCGCAGAGAAATGGCGAAGATGCCCACTTCCCCTATGGGAAGGAACAAGTTTATCCAGGCGGATGGTTTGAATACCACCTAAAACCATTTGAGGCTGCCTTCCAGGCTGGCACGGCACAGATCATGCCTTATTACAGCATTCCAGTTGGCATACCAGTCGAAAAGGTCGGCTTTGGATTTAACAAGGACATTGTGACAGGGCTGCTGCGCGAACGGTATGGATTTGAAGGAGTGATTTGTACGGACTGGATGCTCATCCATCCGGTCAAGTATATGGGGCGTGAATTGATTCCTGCCAAAGCCTGGGGGGTGGAGCATCTTTCGGCTGCCGGACGAATTCAAAAGGCGATTGAGGCGGGGGTGGATCAGTTTGGCGGTGAGGCGTGCCCCGAAATCGTTGTGGAGCTGGTTCACAGCGGCAGAATCGCGGAGGAACGCATCAACCAATCCGTTCGCCGCCTGCTTCGCGACAAATTTCGCCTGGGATTGTTCGATAATCCATTTGTGGATCCTGATCTGGCTGAGCGAATTGTGGGCAACCCGGAATTTCGTAAAGCCGGGGAAATTGCCCAGCGAAAATCCATTGTGTTGTTGAAAAATAAAGATAACCTTCTTCCGCTGGGGAAAGGAATGAAGATATTTGTGGAGAATATTGATTCGGAAATCGCCAGCCAATATGGCAGGGTGGTGTCAAATTTGGAGGATGCAGATATCGCCATTCTGCGCTTGCATGCGCCTTTTGAAAAGCGCAAAGGGTTTTTGGAAAATTATTTTCATGCTGGAGACCTGGATTTCAAGGACAACGATAGCAAACACATTCTGGACGTAATGAGTCGGGTTCCAACCATCATTGACCTGTTTCTAGAGCGTCCAGCCGTGATACCTGAGATTGCCGAATATTCCACCGGCTTGATTGCAAACTTTGGCGCCAGCGACTCAGCCGTTTTGGATGTGATTTTTGGACTCTTTTCGCCATCAGGACGATTACCTTTTGAATTGCCTTCATCGATGGAGGCAGTCAGGGCGCAAAAAGAGGATGCGCCCCATGACTCAGAAAACCCGCTTTTCCCATTTGGCTTCGGTCTATCGTTCAAAAAGTAGGCAGGCATCAATTGCCCAGAATATAAATCCATAAACTATTAATCGTGCCCCAACTTTGTCCAGTTAAAGCAGTCCATACCAATCCCAATTCCAGATCAAAAAGATGTCCGCTATTCAATGGGGACAATTCATGGATATTCACACTCTTGGGTAGGTGTAGCAAGGGATTTTGCCCTGCAAATTGGGATAAACGGCTTTGCCTGCTGCTCTTGATTCGGCGAATATCCAATGGTGAGAGAGGTGAAAAAATGACCTTTAGATCACCATCACCTGATGCACAGATCAAGGATTGCGGTTCCTCAGCTACTTCCAAAACCTGCAATTTCAAATCATAAGCACAAACTCTTAATGCAGTCTTGTTTAGCCAATCCAAAGGATCAGGAACCTGGACTGCCTGAACAAGGTGCTCGCGCTTGATTTTCAAATCCTGCATTGCCCACAGAACGAGCTGTTCACGCAAGCTATCAATTGCCTTTCTCTGACGATCATTCCCCATACTGATCAGTGCGCCGAAGAAGATCACGGCGGCCACCACCACAATTGCAAGCATTATTTCCATTTTTTTAATTCCTTTCAGTTTGAATATTTTATTGATCCGAATCGCGCACTGCCATTTGCCGAATGCTTTCTCTTAACCTGTCCACCGCCTGAGGACGGGGATCGATCACACTCACAGAGGAAATTACAATGAACAATCCCAAAAGCCCAAGAACCTGCCAGAAAGGCACTTGTGGTGAGGCAATAGGTGTCGGTGTGGACACTATTGTAGGAACAACCATCGGTACGATCGTTGGAGTGATAGTTGCAGTAAACGTAGGTCGTGGTGTCCTGGTTGGAGTATTTGTTGGTGTCATGGTCGGCGTAGTCGTTGCAGTCGCCGGCATCGGGATCATGATGACTCCCGTATCGGATGCACACAGACCATGAATATCACACACCTCTGCCACAACCGGATACTCTCCAGGCAGTGCCAACGTTCCATCTCCAAAGTGCCTATCCCAGGAAATCGCTTTCGGAACCCTATCCGGGTCAAATTCCAATACCAGTTCCTCCCAACGATCCTGCGGACCACGGATCGTCACATTCACACTGGCAAGCGGGAAGTGATTGGCTTGAACCTTCAACTCCCCTTTCTCCCAGATCCACCAACGTTCCGTGATGGATATAAATGGCGGTCCGTTCGATACCATCAGTGTAATGGTATCCACATCCCCTACATTCCCGGCTTGATCCACAGCCCGCACCTGCAGGGGGTATTCTCCATTTGGAACATCAGCAGCGTTCCAGGGGAAGGACCAGGTATTTCCGGAACCAACAGCCCCTGTCTGCCAGGTAGCCCCACCATCCAATGACACCTCCACTCCTTCAACTCCCGAGGTCAGGTCATTCACGTTTCCACCAAGCAACACCTCGCCTTGGACTACATCTCCATTGGAATGGGATGTAAACTCCGAAACAGGCAGCACTGTATCCACCTTTACACTCCTGGTTTGCAGGGTCTCATTCCCTGCCACGTCGCGGGCATGTGCCTGAATTTCATGCATGCCATCAGAAAACTGGAACGGGAAATTGCTCCAGGTTCCACCTTCATCGAGGCTTCCCTCCAGGGAATACAATCCGGATGTCGCATCCGAAGCGGTTGCTGACACTTCCACCTGTGAGACATACCAGCCATTCCTGCCATCCACGGGAAGCAGAACCCAGTCGATTATTGGAGGAGTGCCATCTCTCTGCCACACGGAAGACCCACTGGCTGTCCTTCCACTGTCCGAGATTGCCATGTAATTTGCCGTGCCAACTCCTTCAGGCAGGGAAAGACTGCATGAACTTCCGCAGGTAAATGGTTCACCGTTCAAGTCGCCCTGAATGGTCACCGAATACTCCTGTGGATCGCTGGCTGTCAACTCCAACACCTCGTCTCCCCTGCACCAGAGGGCATCGCCCCACAGATCACACACCACCTGACCCGTAATCACTGGTGGCAAAGGCGTCGGTGTCGGAGTGGGCGTATTGGTTGGCGTGAAGGTGGGTGTAAAGGTCGGGGTAAACGTCGGCGTATTGGTCGGTGTATGAGTGGGAGTAAAGGTGGCAGTCGGCGTCGAGGTAATGGTGGGTGTAAAGGTCGCCGTATGGGTTGCGGTGGGAGTGAAGGTGGGTGTGGAGGTCGAAGGCGGTCCGATGTAGTAGACATCGACGGAGCGAAAATCCGCATACCCGCCCGATGCCGATAGGGACCAATTGCGACAGCCCGCCGGCACCGTCAGGGTCATGCTCACAAAACCAGGCCAACTGCCTCCGCCATACAGATACCAGGAATCAACCGCAGAACAGGCGCGCAGGGTTGCAGTTCCCACCCCTGCATTGGGACTGAATGCCACCATCACCTCGAAATAGGAGACATCGCGGTCGAAGGACCCGCTTGCCACACCTCCGCTTCCCAGGCGTGTCACCCACTCATCGCAGCGGGAACCGCAATAGGCCCCGCCTTCCTGTGGCGGCAGGTAGGTGCCGTCTCGATGGGTGAGGTAGACATATGAAACCGGCCCGCTCCAATCAATGTAACCTGAGTCATGAGCCTGATCATAATTGCGACCCTCCGGAAGCGAGACTGCCATAAGCGGAGCTGCGTTTGTCAGCGCCAACGGCAGGAGGGCGATGAGAAGAACCAGGCAGAGAAAAACAATTCTTGTTCGGGACACAGACTACTCCTTCGAGGAACCACGCAAACCAACATAAAAAAGAACAGACAGCAGGGCAGCCATAAACAAAAGCAGGATGCTGACGACCAGGAAAAACTGCGGCGGGATGATCTGCCCCAGCAGGTATCCGGCTAATCCTCCAGCCATGAACCCAAGGATGGTCCTGACCATGTTATTTCCCTGTCTCCTGGGAATGCAGTGCAGAGGAGGAGGGATCCAAGTCACGCCACCAGGCAATCTCCCCCAGAAGCAGGCGATATTCCCAAGCCAATCCATCTGCGGGCAGGGACTGGAACCATGCCTTCAGTTTCAACTCCACCTGTTCCCTGTCATGAGTTTCCAACTGAATGGCTTCGCTTCCGCGAACCAGGCTGCTATGGGAGACCAGCCAATCCAGGAACAAACGTAATCTGGATGGCTCCAACTCAAATGCCTGACTGGCAACATCAAGTGCCATCGGCTCAACCGAACCTAAAATATCATCCATCCTTCACCACTCCCTTTCCTCCCGCGACAGGAACCAGGCGGGGTAGAGGACCACAAAGATCAGGACTCCAAAAATGAGCGGAAGTCCACAAAACAAAAACAAGAGAACCAAAACAATATTGAACATCAGAACCCCAGCCTGCGGTCATCCACCTGCGGAGAGGGCTGGGAGACCTTCGTATTTTGATTTTCGATCCGCACCGCCAGAAACTCATCGAGCAGCCTGGCAAGGGCAGCTGGCAGCATATCCTCGAGCACCCTGGAGGCTCTCTCCTGCCAGCCATCGGCGGGAAGATATTCATTGGGATGGGATGCAATCACCTCTTCGATCAGTGTCTTTACTCTTGCTCCATCCGCGCGTGGCAAGGGCTTGATTTGTGCGAGGGTCGGCGGCTGCCAGTGACCACCGATGCGCGCCCGCAGCCAGCACTGCAATGAAGGCAGGTCGAGGGTCATGTTCCCATAGCGCACGGTGGAGCTAAGCGTGGCGCGGATCAGGTCGGCATCCTCCGGATCGGGGGAAAAGAACATCTGGGTGGAGGTATTGGCAAGCATCGCCTGTACTACCGGCTCCATCCCTTCCACCTTGCGCATCATCGAAAGGGATTGCGCCAGCACGAACATGCGCGCGCCGAACTTGGCGCCCTCGGAGAGCATCGACTCAAGCCTCATCCCCGAACCGATCTCCTGCGCCTCATCGACGACAAAGTAGAACGGAACGGCTCTTTCCAATGTCGCGCGGCGATAGGCGGCATCGAAGACGTTATAGAGGACCGAGGCAGTAAGCCTTGCCCCTTCGCGTCCCATCTCACCGGAGGGAAGCCTCAATACGATCCAGGCTTTTTCCCTGATCCATTGATCCATATCCACGAACTTCTCCTGGTGCATGGCGGAGAACAACCAAGGTGAGAGCTCAAGCGCCATGACCTTCGAGAGCACCGGGCTGATCACCTCTGTCACCCAACCCTGGCTCCACTTGTCCCCTTCCCCGGTCTGCCCCAGCAGGGCATCGAGTGCAAGAGAACCCATACGTTCACCCGGTGGAAGCAGCGCCATCGCCGTGTGACGCCACTCCTTGTTGAAAGCCATGAAGACCACGTGCAAAAGCCCAAGCCCATCATCCGGATGACGCTGGTTCCAGACATGCGCCAGGCGAAACAATCCAAGCAGTGCCGCCTGCATGCGCGGTCCCCAGTAGTCATCCCAGATACGCCGCCCGATCTGCACGATGGCATTGCCGGCCCAGGTGAATTCGGGAACAGCCAGCAGGTTCAAGGGGATGACCTGCGGCTGATCTGGGGTGACGATTCGCAGCCTTTTCACCGCCTTTGCGCGCTGTTCTTCCGGCAGTTGTGCGATTGCATCCAGAAAGGCATCTGCCAGGGAGACATGCGGATCGACAAGAAAGATACCCGGCGCGTCATCTCCTTTGGCGATCAACTGTTCCAGCATGGAATAGACAAAGGATGACTTGCCGCTGCGGCTGCCGCCGGTTGCCAGTCCGTGTCCATCGGGATCAACGCCTACCCATTCCCCTGTGGCGACACTTTGCCCGATCTTGAAGCCTGCATCTAGGAGCGGCTGGGCAGGGGGCGGTGCGGGCACTTCCTGCCAGACAGCGCGATCCAACAATCCCGATCCTTCCCCCAATTGAAGCGGAGCGATGAGTCCTGCTAGTTCCCCGGTAGGCAGGGGAAAGCCACTCTCCCGAACTTCGGGCCAGATTGGATTGAGTGGAGTCCACGATTGTTTGCCTGCAAAGAGCGGCAAATCCATTGACGAGGAAAGTGACAGCGCCACCTTGAGCAAAGGCTCTTGAATACGCCTTTCCAATACCTCCTTCGGGATCGAGCGCCATTCCAGCCAGCTGCGAATGCCAAGAGAGGATGCAATGCACAGCGTGACACCTGCGATCACAATCAGGATTTCAGGCAAGGGATTGAACCATCCCGTTGCCCAGATCCCGCCGCTGATCCCGGACATCACCATCCCGAGGAAGAACACAGCGCGCAGCAGATCCATTTGCATGCCCCAGGGATTGGGTGTCTTGTTCTCCACACCGCCCTCGGTGCCGTATGAATAGGCGGAAAGCCCCCGCAGTTTTTCCTGCAACTCGTCTTCACTGCCCAGGAGCCAAAGCCTGAGGCTTGCCTCTCCTCCTTCGCGTGCCGCGCCGATCAGCCGGCTGCCGATGGCAAGCAACGGGTCACTGTCCTTGGCAGATGCGATCAGGGAGGGAAGACGATTGGAGGGATGTGCACCAAACCCGTAACCACGAATGTCCACAATTCCCAGGGATCGCCAGCGTGAATGCTGTCCGGTCATCGCTGCCCAGGCATGAACGATCTCTTCAGCAGTACCGGGCGGGAGATATAACCGAACACGCAATCCCTTTGACGAGGCACTCCACTCGATCACGGCTGGAAAAGGCAGTTGACCGAGCCAACCCATGACCTGCGCGCGCAGATCATCCAGTGCGTGCGGTGCGAAGAGCAGTTCCCAGCCCTGCCATTTTCCGTTGCACAGCGGGCAGTCACCGGGACTGGATGCGAATTCATATCCGCAATTTATACAAATCATCGCATCACCCCCGTTGCTCCCAGTTGTTTCCAGAACTGGATCCAAACCGAAGGGATTGAGACCAACACAGGGAACAAGGCTCCCCGTCCACCGGAAGGTGCAGCAAGAAAAACACGTGGGGGTAGTCTCGATGTAGTCTCCGCATTCTTGCGCGCTTCACTTTCGGGGATGCCAAGGGAGCGATAGAAGGCAAAGGCTTCATCGGGTCCGAGACGTCCGATGAAAGCAGTAGATGCCAGACTCAACGAAGTGGGATTTTTCATCAGGTCGGCTGGCAGATGGGTGATGAGTGTGACACCGACTCCACGCTTGCGCGCCCGCCTTCCCAGTTCATCGAGCAAATCCGCAAACGGTCCACTGCGTAGCAGGCGCCAACCTTCATCAATGAAGATGTCCATTGGCTGCCTGCCCACGGTGATGGCGTGATACAGGAACCAGGCCAGCACCGCATGTACGATGGCGCGGTTCTCCTCGCGCAGGGAAGAAAGATCGAAGTTCCACCATTGACCGGCGGGGAAGTGTGGGGATAACAAGGCTTGAGGTCTGTCGAAGAATCCGTCGAACAACCCGCCGCGCATAAAGGGTCTCAGCAATGCCAGCGGCATGGCGGCATCGGGCGCGTTGATCGTCCCCAGTGTTTCAACCAGTTCTGCGATGGTTGTGGGACCAGGTCTGCGTTCCCATCTGCGTTTCACCGCTTCATGCAATGCGGCTTGCACGCCGGGGGAAAGAACTGACTCGCCGGCAAGGGAGGCGATGAGGAAACGGGCAGCCAGCAACATTTCAGCCGGGTTTTCGCCCTGTAGTGGATGGATGAGGCAGGTGTCCTTGTCATCTGGAATTCCTGCTGGAACAACCCGCCCTCCGATGGCTTCGCATAGTCGATTATTCTCTCCTTCTGGATCAATGGAAATTACGGTACGTCCTTGTAGCAATCTTTGCAGCATGATCCAGCGCAGAAGGCTGGTCTTGCCCGCACCAGGCTCCCCCAGGATGAGAGTTGTTGCATGAGGTGGCGGGGGAACGGCAGGATCGAGTCCTTTGGTGAAGGAGAAATGCACATCGCGCCCATCGCGGGCGTGGGTGCCGATCCAGACTGAATCTTCCACTGGAAGTACCTGACGTGAAGGGGCTGGCATCAGGGGGAGTGTTTCTTCAAGGAAGAGTGTGGGTTCATCCAGCCCGGGAAATAATTTGCCGCCCGGTTGGAAATGATGGATCGCGCGCTCGGCGATGTAGTAGAGGCGTTGGGCAGTAAGCCCACGCGCACGCAGGCTCGATTCGATTACCCGACGCGCGGCTTCCGCTTCCTCGAAGCGGTTACGTTCCACGAAGAGCGCAGCCATCAGGGCAATCTTGAAAGCAGGTTTGCCGAAGCTCAGTTCCGACTCTGCCGCATCCATTGCATGATCTGCCGAGCGTTCCGCCATCGAGGGACGACGCCCAGTCTTTTCTGCAAGTGCCATCATGAAACCTTCGAAGAGCGTGCGGCGGGCACGCAACGAGCCGCGCAGGACATCCGGTGGTTCGCGGCGCATCGATAACGAATACATCACAGGCAGGTTGGGATAGAAGACCTCGGCGCTGAGGCGCGACCAGGGACGGTCGGCCATGCCGGGCACGCCGCTGCCACGCGCGGATAGCGGCAATAGATAGCCGCCCGGAAAGAGCAGATGGTCTTCCAAAACCTCCACGGCTTCGGATGCGATGGAGGCGGCAAATTGATCCTGGGGTTCTGACATGGGGCGGATGATACAAAAACACCCGCAGGGGTGTTCTGCGGGTGTCGGTATTGGAATGGTCAGTTATTTTCAGAAGATGTCAGTCTTTCCGTTCACCGCCAGTCAGAGATCGACGAAAAGCTCGCGTCGAAACGAAAAGCAACATCCATATCTTATTTTGTCCAACGCGCCATGTCATGATCCAGTTCATCCAGTGTGATCAAACGCATCCCGCTGGAAGTCCAGTTTTCTCCCCCAACTGGCTGATGGTTGATCTCCTTTTGATAGGCAAGCGCGCCTGCCGTCCAGCCGCTGCGTGAAAAGCCAAGGAAATAGACCTGCCATTTTCCATACGCTGGAACGAGCATGGCGGTCTTTTCCTCAATGAGTTCAACCATCACCTTGCGCTCATTGCCGGTCAGGGTCCACTTGCATTCCCCTAACACGAGTTTCTTTTGCATCGCATTGATCCCAACCACATCCACCTGCGCCCTGGCGTTCCAGGCGCTGCCAACCCGGTCGGACATCACGGGAAGTGTACCCAATGCCCCCGCGCGCAACACCCATTCCCGACAGATTTCCTCCCATGTATATCTGCCGATGAAATCGATCATATGACGATTGATCTCGGCCAGTGCAATATCCTGAGCTCCCAGGGCAAGCTGATCCTGCCGGTCGGACAGGAAGCGGAAATAAAAACGCAGGTAGGGGTCGGTAATGTGATAACGTCCCAACCTTGAGGGACCGCTTTCTGTGACCGGCACACGCCTCTCGACAAAACCGGTCTCGGCTAATATTCCAAGATATTTTGACACGTGGCCGGCCGGCAATCCACTGACAGAGGCAATCTCCCTGGTGACATGCGCCCCGTTTGCAATCGCACCCAGGATGGAGAGATAATTATGCGGGTCGGAGATGAAATCCTGCAAGAGCAGCCGGGGTTCCGATTGCATCAAGTTGTTCGAAGTCAGCAGGTGTTGTTTGATGTTCCAGGAAATCGACTTCGATGGGTCCACCCTTTCCCAGTAGGCGGGGACGCCGCCAAAGATGGAATAGAGTGCAACACGGTCGACCGCCGAATATCCGGGAAAGAAGCCACGCGCTGCCCCAAAATGGAACGGCAACAGGTGAATCTGCGCGGATGCCCTGCCGTACAACGGCGCTTGATAGGAAAGGAACTCCCGCTTCATCATTCCCAGATGCGAACCTGACAAACAGAGAAAGAGATTGGTGTTTTTCAAAACATGGTCCCACAGGTTCTGAAGCAGGCCGGCAATTCCAGGATCCACTTCCAACAGATAGGTGAACTCATCAATGAACAACGCCAGCCGTTCATCCCCTGCCAGTCGAGCCACCTGCTGGAATGCCTGCTCCCAGCCGGCATAGGTAAAGCCCTCAGGAGCGGGTGAGGCGGGGTTTGCAAAGTTATAGACCGATTGAGAGAAGGAACGCAACTGGGCTGCAGCCGATGTTGGGGAAGCGACCCAATAATGGGCGCGATTGCCTGTGCGTCGAATCCATTCGGCGAGCAGGGCTGTTTTGCCCACCCTGCGACGACCATACAGGACCAGGAATTCCTCCTTCCTTGATGCCCAAAGTCTGTCCAACATCTCAAGTTCACTTTCCCTTCCATGGAATTTGAATGCCATAAGCCGGCTCCTTTCATGTTATATGTCCATTATACTTCAAAGTATAATACTTTGAAGTATATAATTTACAAAAAGTCCTTTACGGGTATCGCTGCTTTCTCATCCACTTGGAATGATTATTCCCTTTTGGGGGTCGGGACAAAACGGAGGATTTAAGGCTTGTATTCCAGAATTGGATTTAACACCCACCGCGTCAATCCTTCGATGGCAACCTGATCCAGATAGCGAATCCGCAATCCAAAGCCGGCACATAACCCACCCAACCCATCCCACCAGGCAATTCCTTCATCCCCTGGTAAAACAAATTCCAAAACAGTGCGACGAACAAAAGGCAATGAATATTCCTGCACAGCGAGCAGTAATCCCTGGTGCAAAATATCCAATCCATCTGCGTCCGGGGACTTCCAACTTTGAACCTGCTTCTGAAACTCCAACCTGGGCTCCGGGTCTGGCCAGAACAACTGTAACAAACGCAGGGTCCAACCCGGCCGCATGGACGAAAGGATACCTTGGTATGCCTCCCGCGGTCTCACTTCGGGACGATCAGGATCGGCATATACTTCAGCGAACAATCGTTTGGTATCGTCCTCGCCGACCAGGGCGGTCAGGGCGCCGACTTGAACGACGCCCTGACTCAACACAAAAATCCGGGTCGTGCCAACTTCCTCCGGCTGTTTCTTCATTGTTCGAAATGAATCTTTAATTGCACGAACATTTCCACCAGGTCCTTGCGCTTCAAGCGTTCGATCGCCATGCTGGTGAGCAATTCCTCCAGCAGGTCGGAAAAGGCCGATGTCTCATGATTGTCCTGACGAAGGCGGTATTTCCGCAGCGCCTGTTGCGCCTTTTCAGGATCATTCAACACATTCTGGGGGAGGGCATCCAGCATAACCTCCAGTCCTTTGGCGATCATCAGGGGCAGATATTTGGATTTTCTTGACATGATTTTTTCTCCTAAAGTTTGAAAATGGATTCCGACAAATTCAGGTCCGTTGCCCGGAAGCCCGGGCGCATTGGACGGTTTCCTGTTGGCAACAATCCCTTCCCCTGCTCAAATCTAAAAAGCGGAGAGAAGGATGGACGCGCGGCGGTACGTTCCACAATCGTGGCGACCTCCACGATCTCGCGCACGATCTGTCCATATTGTGGATTGCGTTCAATATACACAGCCGCAGTAATTGCCTCAGCAAAGGATTGTGCGATCTGGATTTCGGACATCCTCGCTGCATCGGGATGCGCCTGCACCACCTGCAGGAAGCGCGGCCAGACATGCTCGGCGCTGGTGGCATGAATGGTGAAGGCGGAATGCCCATGCCCGGTGGCTGCCGCGCGGATGAGTTCCCAGGCTTCCGCTCCGCGCGCTTCGCCAATCACCACCCCATGCGGACGCGAGCGCAGGGCGGAACGAATCAGGTCATACATGGTGACAGGCGGCGGACCGCCGCGAATTTCAGGGCGGGTCACGGTGTAAATGATATTGCCTGTATCGCTTTTGCCGTCCCCATTCCAGCCATTCAGGATGATCTCGTTGCTGTCCTCCACGATAAAGAGGCGAATCGCGCCGCGCGGATAATAGTCCAGCATCTCCTGCAGGATGCGCTGCCCGACAAAGGTCTTGCCCGAGCCAGTAGTCCCTGCAATCACCAGTGTTCCGCCATGCACCATGACGCTAAGAAGGTAATTGGCAGCCTCCGGCGTGAGGATGCCATTGCCGCGTGGGAAATCTCTGGGGTCGAAGTGTGGACGCGGCACAGGAGGCAGGCGGTTTTGGCAAAGCAGCGCCAGACTGCCCTGGGTGAGGTCGGATGCTGTTCGGTAATTGGAGACACGCAAGGTAATGGTGTCGCCGTAGGGAGAGGCGGGCGGCATGACATAATTGATACGCACACCTTTTCTGCGAACCGTGCCATCTCCCAAAGGAACCATCACCTGCAGCATGGCATCGGCAATCGGGTAATCAGGCGTCGGTGCGCGCTGCCCGGCACGGTCGATCATGACACGTAGGGCATCCCCGATTCCATCCGGGGCTGGACCGGCATGTTCCCAGCCGTTGGTGGTGGTGTAAACATAGATATGTCCCAAATTGATGGCTATATCTTCGATGTCAGATCGGGCAATCAGTTCAAGCAACGGACCCATACCGGATAGGTCCCCGATCAATCGCAGGATATATTCCGCTGGCAGGGTGACACCTGCATCCACAGCCTTTGCCTGCACTTCTTCAAATACCTGCCGCGCCAGGGCTTCGATCTCGGTGGAAGTCATACTTTTTTGTAAAGACTCAGTCGCCTTCTTCGCGCGTCCCTCCTCCACGAGCATGTTCCACCAGTGTTCCATCTCATCCGAGGAACGCGCCTCTGTGACAGGCTTCATTGTTTTTCCGGCAATATCGAACATGGCTTATCCCTTCCCAAACCAGCCGCGTTTTTTCGTCACATTCGGCAGCAACCCAATACGTGACGCGCCTTCGCGCACGGCTGGAACAAAATGCGCGGCGAAACCCAACAGCGAATCCGCGAAAGGACCAAGTTCCTCCAGCTTTTCTTTTTTATAGCGCCAGATCAAAATATCTTCACGCTTGTCCGAGTTCACAGCCTGGGCCGCAAGGCGTGGATCCACGATCGGGATGATGCCATTCGGAATCAATGCAAGCTCGATCTTGTCCTCACTCAATGCCTGTTGCAGCATCTTGTGCGCCGCCTTGAAACCATCCCCAACCACCTGGTTGTAGCAGAGCTTGACACGGCTGCCGATGAACTCATGGGCGCTGTTTTTTCCGACCACGTTTGCCAGGGAATTGATCATGCGCGCGATCCAGCGGCGGGTCTCGGCGAGGTCTGGAATTTCAGGCTTGATGACAATCGCAATCCCCTCGGCGGCTTTCAGAGCGGCGCGATGCACGACATGGGCGGGGTTGATGCCGACATCCATGATGACCACGCCGCCTGCCGCGACGCCCGCTTCATACAAACCCTGAATAACCTCTGCGACCTTGGCTTCCTGTTGCAGGACTTCATCCCCCAGATCATCGGTAATGAGACCGGGCAGGATGCGCAGGGTAGGCAGATTTTCCAATGGTGTGAAGGCATTGAGATAGGCGGCGCCTGATGCCACATCACCCATCACACCCTTGTTGGCTTTGGCGATCTCGCGCCGTAACAAACCGATCATGGTGGTGTTGACCCGTTCCATGCGCATGTGATATTGCAGCGCGCCGGCATTGCCATCTGCGTCCACAAGGTAGGTGGTAATGCCCGACAGTGCAAGGGCTACCGCAAGATTGACTGCCACTGTTGTTTTTCCTGTTCCGCCTTTGGGCGATGTGATGGCGATCTTGCGCACCGCCATCCCTGATTGAATGCGGGCTGACATGTCGCTGCCAAGCACAGCCCTGCGGTATTGATCGTCCGCCGCAAGATTGCCGGCGTCGCCTCTGCGCATTTCTTCATACAACTTATTGATGTCCACATCCGAGGGCGGATACGCAAAGGCAGGAACGCCGACACCATTTGCCCAGGAGGACATACCATCCCCGACACCTGCGATGACGAAAATCAACTTGCCGCGTTCCGCTGCCTTGACCAGACTCTCAGGCGATACGGAAGACTCGGGGGAGATCACGATGATGGCGCGGAAATCAAACAGGTCGAGGTGTTGCGGCGTGAAAGCTGCAATTTGCGCAATTACAGAATGTCCCTGTTCGGCCAGTTGCATATTCAGGCGGGACGTAACGGTTCCCGCGCCAAGCAAGAGAACCTGCATTATTGTCCTCCTCCCAAAACTTCCTTGCGATCCGACTTGAACAAATCTTCGAAATCCCAATAGGTGAAGCCGGCGGTAGGTGTTTCATCACCGCGCGCCATCAGGGAAACCACCAGGCGATCTCCTTGTTGAAGCGCGAGTGATAACACTTCGCGGCTTGCATTGGGGACAAGCAGGATCAACATTTGAGGCTGGTCGAGGGAGGTAAAAGTAGAGTCGGAGTTTTCTGTATCAGATGAATCAGTCTCAGGCGGCAGACCCTGCACGGAAATCACACGCACGCCCATCGGGAATAAATCCTTGGCAAGCGGTGGCAATGCGCGACTCAGTGCGTCCGTTTGTTCAATCTCCTGAGGCGCAGGAGTCGCGGCGGGCTGGGTCTCATAATCAGATTCGATGATGACCTCCGGCATGGCAGTCGGCGTGGACATCTGCTGCGGACGGCTGCTGATCACCAGCGTCACGCCGACCAGGTCACCCGGCAGAAAGGCTTCCGCATCAGGCGACACAAGGTTCATTGCATCCAGCGGCAATGGAAACAAACTATGTCCCGGATATTTGGCAAGCACGGCGGAGAGCCGTGTGCCTTCCGCCGCCTGTGCCACGATTGCGGAACGAAAGATGGGCTGTCCATTGAAGATCGGCTGGGCGACCACCCCGCCGACGACTCCCGTTACTTCTTCACCGGGAATGTATAGGCTGGCATTGTCATCCTGAAAGACGGTCTTGATCGCCAGGTCGGCAGGAGTGATCGCATCTCCGATATTTAGATCGCGTGTCGCCGAAAGGACTGAAACGGTGGGCGGTTTTTGAGCCGCGCCCAGAGCGTTCAGGGCGACGAAGGCGACCAGAAAAATTCCAACCGACACACCCAGCACCACCAGGTTGACGCCGGTCGAGGCAATTCGTTTTAGCATGTTATTTCATTTCTCCTTTTTATTCGTTGGGCGTCGCCGTGGCGCCGTGGCGACATTTCCAGGGCAGACTGCCCTGATTGAATGCCTGCCGCAGGGCAGGTGTATTTACAATTACCTCTTCGAGGTGTTCCAGGGACTGGCGCATCAGCCCATACAGGACCATCATCACAAAGTCCGTTCGCAAATGATTTGACTTGAACAGTAAAAGATGCGCCTGCGCGGTACATCGTGCCACCTCCATCACGTCCGAATTCGCCAGGGCTTCCGCCGACACGCGCGGCATGTCAGGGAAACATTGTTGGATCAAGTCGGCTAATTCATTTTGGACGTCTGTTGATGGCGACTCAGTGACGGGCAACGATGGCGGGTTAAGCAAATCTGCGATGGAGGTATTTGGATTGATCCGCAACTGCTCCACCGCACGTGGGATGCGTTTGAGTCCGGCTTGAATGGCTTCCGCCAATCGTTCCTGCGCCTGAGGGGTCAATCCCGCCACGGCTTCCACATTGCGCAGGGAGATGTGTTTTTGCAAGCCGACTGGCAGCGCTTCCAACATGCGCTGCCAGCGTTCGCGTTTGGACTGATATGTCTCACTCATGGGGCATATGATACAAAAACATATCTGGAGGTGGGACGGGCGTGTCGGCAGGCGTATCGGCTGCTTATCGTGATTCTTCGAATATCTCGATCCTGTCCAGCAGAAATTGCTTCTCCCCACCGTCCTGAAATTTCAAATCCAAAGAGGGCGCAAGTTCCCACCAACGCTGCGGTTGGTTGATCACCAGGAAATTGTCGCTCCAAACATGGATTTCCAGCGGTCCGAAGGCAGGCATGGGCATCTGGCACAAGACGGAGTTGTCAGCCGATACAGTGCCCAGCCATTCTGTTTTACTGATCCAACGCAGACGGATTTCGTAGTCATGCCACGTATAAGGATTCACGTGAAGGGCTTCCACCTGTACTGGAACCCAGTTGAGAGCCAGATAGCAAAGGGAGCCGTTTTTTCCATAGAACGAGGACTCGTCCCCCATGACGGCAAAGCCGAACATATCGAACGGTTTTGCAAAGAAGCCATCCTCCTGGAGCGTTCCAACTGGTTGAACGACCACGCCGGCTGTGCCGTAAAAGGTGTCACTGGCTTTCGCTTTGAATTTCAAAACCACATCGGCAGATGGTGTTGGTTTGAATCCACTCCCTCCAATGAGGGTGACGTTGTTGTATCGTTCTGATGCAGGCTCACGCCGATCCGGTTTTTCGTCCTTGAAGGATGAGTCAGGGAAGTGCTGAAGCGTCAGTCCATGATCGGTTGAGAAGGCAGTCGAATGCCAGGCTGTTTCATTCGACACCACCCCGCCGCCGTTGATGGTTGTGAATTTCCAAAAGTCGGGAGACAACCTTCCTTCGAAATGATCCTCGACGGGCACTGGATTCTGGAACTCTTCCGGGGCACGCTCTGCCAGGTTTGCAAGCCGCCTCGTTTCGCTCCAGATTGCCCAGGCTGAATAGAGTTGGCGGTAGTTCAGTCCGGCAAACAAAAACAGGAGGGCGAATAACACGATCATGATTTTCGCTATTTGATTTCTTCGATTACTCTGATGGCTGGTTTTTCTCACAACGTCCATAGCATATCCTTTTAAAGCAGATTTTTGATTCGTGGGACGCATGATACGAAAGTGCGGGGGACGGTATCTGGATCGTGTCGGTACGTGTGTCGGCTGTTTTTTAGTTCAAATTAAGCCCTGTTTTGGCCGAATATCCATATTAACACTTTCGCCCCCAACTGGTGTTATGGTAAACTGTATTAACACCACACAAAACCTGCGAGAACCCCAATGAAACCAAATGAATTTCGTAATTCCAAGGCAGGAAAAGCAATTCGGACACAGACCGGGTATTGGGCTTTCATCCCTGCTCCGCTTCCGCCAGAAATCGAGTGGACAACCCCATTAATTTCTGCGCTATCAGATGCGGATCGCGAGCTAAGCAAACTGACCACACTGGCCGGCAACTTTCCATTTCCACGTCTGTTGACCCAGCCTTTCATGCGACGCGAAGCGGTCCTGTCTTCACGCATCGAGGGAACACGCGCCTCGCTCGTGGACTTGTATAACTACGAGTCGGCTCAACTCTCCTTTCTTGAACCCACTGACGATGTGCGCGAAGTTCATAACTATGTCCTGGCACTGGATTACGGGCTGGAGCGCTTGGAGACCTTGCCGGTCAGCCTGCGTTTGATCCGGGAAATTCATGCCAGGTTGATGGAAGGGGTGCGCGGCGGTCATCTCACCCCAGGCAAATTTCGCAAAACCCAGAACTGGATCGGTCCGGCCGGCAGTACCATCGAGACGGCTACCTATGTTCCACCGCCTATGGACGAGATGCATAACGCATTAAATGAGTTGGAAAAATTCATTCACGCCGATACGGAGATACCGACCCTGGCGCGGGCCGGCATGATCCACTATCAGTTCGAGGCAATCCATCCGTTCCTGGATGGCAATGGAAGAGTGGGTCGGCTGATCATCATGCTGTTGTTCCATGAATGGAATATCCTGTCCCAACCCCTGCTGAATCTGAGCGCCTACTTCGAGCGCCATCGTCAGGAGTATTACGATCACCTCCTGGCTGTTTCCCAACGCGGGAAATGGGAGGAATGGCTGCGTTTCTTCCTGCGCGGAATCAGCCTCCAGGCTCAAGACAGCGTGTTCCGCATGACCAGTCTTCAAGGCATACGCACGAGGTACGAAGCGCTGGTGCAGGCAGATCGTAATTCCGCGCGCATGGCGGCAGTGGTTGATTTCGTTTTCTCCCGTCCCATCCTGACCATCAAACAACTGGAAAGCGGGCTTGACATGCCCTACATGGCGGCAAAACGGTATGTGGAAAAATTGGTGGATGCGGGTGTTTTGCAGGAG
>JAUQXA010000049.1 GCA_030834895.1 Anaerolineales bacterium | reverse complement strand
CGCGAAAGTTCTGAAGGGCGCGACGGGAGTAACCGTTACAACGTGGGGCGCCAACTGGGCCGGCGTGACCACCTGGGGCCAGACGACCACCGAGGCGCTCCCGGCGGCCACGGCCGAATGGCAGATCTGCTTCAAGTGCCACTCTGGGGCCAACAGCAACGTCACCACATGGGGAGGAAGCGGCGCCGCGGCCTGGACCGACCTGGCGCTGGAGTTCAACCCGAACAACCAAGCGTACCACCCCGTCATCCAGGCGCTCCCGTCAACCGGCAACCGACGACTCGCGGCGGGGGCCCTCACCGGCGGCTGGACACCCGGTATGGTCATGACTTGCTCGGACTGTCACTCCACCGACTCCGCCGCCTCGGCCGGGCCCCACGGGTCGACCGTCAAGTGGATGCTCAACCCCAACACCACCGGCACCAAATACTACAACTGGCCATACACCTCTGCGGCCAACAACGGAAAGAATACGGGAACCTTCGTTAACGGAACCGGCACGTCTACGGTCCCCGGGAGCAACTTCTGCTTCAGCTGCCATACCTGGTCCGGCGGCGGCGGTGCCCACACGGGATGCAGTTCCCACGCCATTTCGTGCGTCGGCTGCCACATCCGGGTACCCCACGGCGGCAAGATGGTGCGCCTGCTGACCTCCCCCAATGCCCCGGCCCGCTACAAGCCCAACGGGGACGGCACCGGGACGACCTACATGCACAGCGCCACCAGGCCTGCCAGCGGTACCATCGGCATGGGTACTTGCACCGTAACTGGAGGGTGCAACGCATCCGAGCACCAAAATACTCAATCGTCTTACTGGTAGCCTGCCCCTTTGAATATCGTGTCTCACAGGGGACTCCTCGCGGAGTCCCCTTTTTTCCGGAGAGCACGTGTGCCCGGCGGGTGTGACGGGAAGTGAAACTGCTTGCATTTGGTCTACACAAGGTTACACTAAGCATTACTTTCTGTAGACCGGAGCATTCATATGCAACCAGTCAGGCAACTGATGCACATTCTGGCGCAGGTGGCAGATGACGAACATTACGTGTTTTCGTTGAGCGATCTGCATGGGGCCATGCCGGGGCAGAGTCAGGGGGCCTTCAAGGCGCTCGTCAGCAGGGCTGAGAGAGAGGGGTTGTTCAGGCGAGTCTGCCGTGGATTGTACCTCTATCCCGGGGTCAACTATCCGCAGGGGCTGCTCCTGTACCATGTGGCGGCCAGATTGCGCGCCGGTGAATTCAATTACATCAGTCTGGAGACGGCATTGAGCGATGCGGGGGTGATCTCGCAGGTTCCCCTGAACTGGATCACACTCATGTCTTCGGGGCGCAGCACTATCGTCAACTGCGGTGAGTTCGGCCACATTGAATTTATTCACACGAAAAAACGGCCAGAGACCCTGGCCGATCAGCTCACCTATGATCCGCGCTGTCACCTCTGGCGCGCCTCTGTTGCCCTGGCCGTCAAGGATATGAAAGCCACCGGGCGCAATACCGATTTGATTGACTGGGAGGCAGTGAATGAGCTTGTTTGATCAGTTGGTTTCCCAGGCGATGAAGAGCCGGGGGGAGCTTGCGCCGTTGCGCGTGGTGGTCGAAAAGGAACTCCTTCATCACGATATCATACGGGAAATGAGCAG
>JAUQXA010000048.1 GCA_030834895.1 Anaerolineales bacterium | reverse complement strand
CCCCCCCACGGAGCTACCAGACGAGAGTAACCCATGACCACCCATCAATTTTCTGAAATTCAAAACAACACCCAAATCGTCAAAGCCAAAGACCTGTACATCGAACTTCCGTCACAGCCTGTGAAATATTATCGTCACGGCTGGCAGTCGTGGTCGCTGGCGGCGTGGACAGACTTGAGTCCGCTGCCCGTGCAGAAGCCCGCGATTTTCCATCCGCTGCAAGTGGACGCGGAGCACGTCCTTGACCCGAAGCCCAATGGCTCATGGCTTGGCGCGGTGGAACTCGCAGACGGCAGCGTCCTCTTGCTGGGCGCTCTCGGCGTGGATTCGCACGTCTCGCTCAAGGGGAATCAACTTTCGGGTCGGTGCGACGCAGAAGCCGTCGAGTGGTTCATCGCTCACGGGCAGGAGCAAGTCATTTTCAGAGAATACGTCCGCGAGTTGGGTGTCCGCTTCGGGCAGATTCAAAAAGGCGTCGCGCCGCGAGTCTGGTGCTCGTGGTACAGCTTCTACACGATGATCGACGAAGCGGTCTTGCACAAGACCTTCGAGGCGCTCGGCGACCTGCCTTTCGACGTGCTGCAAGTGGATGACGGCTGGCAGATGGATATCGGCGATTGGGAAGCAAACGCGAAGTTTCCGTCAGGGATGAAATCTCTGGCGGATAGAATCAAATCGACGGGGCGACGGGCCGGCTTGTGGCTCGCGCCGTTGATCGCCACCAAATCGTCGAAACTTTTCCACGAACATCCCGATTGGTTTTTGCGCGATGATACTGGGAAATTCGTCTCGGCTGGATTCAACTGGGGACAGCCGCTCGTGGCGCTGGATACCACCCACCCCGACGCGACCCGCTGGCTGGTTGCGCTCATGGAGCAGGTCCGCGCCTGGGGCTTTGACTACCTCAAGCTGGACTTCCTCTACGGCGGTGCGTTGAAGGGCAGGCGATTCAAGGACATGCCGCGTGAAGCCGCCTACCGCGAGTGCCTGCGGACTTTGCGCGAGGCAATGGGCGCGGACGCCTTCTTCCTGACCTGCGGCACGCCCATCCTGCCCGCCCTCGGCTTGTGCGACGCGATGCGGGTCGGTCCCGACGTTGCCGACGAGTGGGACAACTACCGCAACGCGGAACTGTTCTACAACCCCTCGATCCCAGGGACGAAGAACGCCATCCGCACGACACTGCACAGGTTGTGGCTCAAGCCGCTACTGCACGTCGACCCTGACGTGGCGTATTTTGAATCCGCCCACAACTCGCTGACGAAGGAACAAAAACGCCTGCTGCAAGACCTCGCCCAAATCTGCGAGTTTAAGGCGACCTCCGACCTGCCGCAGTGGATGACAAAAAACGAGACCGACGAACTGCGCGCCTTCCTGACTTCCGCGCCCAAAGCCGAGCAGACGGGACGCTACACTTTCCGCCTCGACGACCGCGAGGTGGACTTCACGCCCGCCATGTCATTGCCAAAACAAAAAACAGGAACTTTCGCCTTGCTGGCAGGATTCCTGAGTTGGATAGGAGACAGGCATCTCGTGTTGAGAATTAACAAGATGTTGGATGATGGAAAGTTCAGGAAGAGGAGAGAGGGGTTGTAAAACCGATCTCCCAGGCAATGTCTGTCTGGGAGATTAAAGTCGAGAAATAGTCTGAGCGATCAGGCCTGTAAGATTGCGATCTTTCCAGATGAGCCATCCACGCGCACTTTCTGCCTGTCCTTTAATCGCCCCGTAGCGTTTTGCACTCCCACCACCGCCGGAATGCCGTACTCGCGCGCCACCACCGAGCCGTGCGTCATCATCCCACCGACTTCCATCACCAGGCCACTCGCCGACAGAAAGAGCGGCGTCCAAGCCGGGTCGGTGGCCGGGCAGACCAGGATTTCTCCCGGCACAAGTTGGACTCCATGAGGATCAAGCACCACCCGCACTGTGCCTTCGATCACGCCCGCCGAAACCGGATTGCCGGATAAGATGTTTGGGTTATTTTCGGTCGAGAGGGTGGGCGCATCGTAAAAAGCCGTACCATCGCTGAGTATCAGGCGGGGAATCCGTCTGCGGCGCAGTTCGCGGGCGTAGGTTGCGCGGCGCTCAGTCACCAACGCCTTCCAATCACTGACACCGCCATTCCCCAGCGTTTTCAATTCCCACAAGTGTAAGAAGAACACATCCTCCGCTTCAGCAAGCGTCCCCGCTTCAACTAACTTTTGGCCGGCTGACAACAGGGCCGTGCGAAAATGCCCGAACAGGCGGATGACGAAAAATTTGGGAGTCTCCCGCAGCCCACCCAGTTCGCGGATGCGCGTCCACATGATTTTTTCCAAACGGGCCTTGGCCTTGCCCCCCGGCGATTGTTTGAAAGCTTCGACGAGTTGTTCCTGCGCTTGTTTGGCCTTTTCCACACCGCGCTGGAAGACTGCCTCGGGCGAAGCTTGCGGATCGATTTGCAAGTAGCTTTTCAGCACCTGGAACAGGTTGGTCGGGTCCTCGCGCCAGCGCGGACGACCCAGGTCAATTTCACCGATGCCGCGCATTCCATAGACTACCAAAAAACGCTGGATGGCAGTTTGAGCCGCGGTGGGCAATTGTCCCTGACGGTACTCGGCGATCAGTGTCTCAGTATCCATCGTGGAGAAGTGCGTTGCAGAGTTGATATCAGCGCGGATGGACTGGGCAGTCTGCCACAGTACCAGGTCCATTTGTGTGGTGACGTTATGAGGTAGGCCGCGGGTCAATTCCATGACCAGTTCCGGTCCACCGGGAATGGTTGCCGCCTGGCGCAGCAGGATTTGGAATGGGGCTTGTCCGGCAGCGATACCTCCCACCAAATATGGCAGCATCCGCAATGGCAGTCCCGGCATGGCTTCGATGGTAGCGATTACCGTCGACAGGCTTTGTGCCGCGCTACAGTGTGCCTGCACCCCTGCCAGGACAGATTCAACATTTGCTTCCAGCCGGGCGCGTCCGCGTGCGGGCCAGAGCAGGTTGAATAACACATTGCCGATGACCGGGGCAACTCCCCGCGCCAGTCTCAGCCGGTCTCCCAGGCTGAGATTCCCTTCGGCGGGTAAATGTAGGTCTTTGATAATTTCGGACAGGATGACCCCGCTGACAGGATCAATCGCTGAGATAAACACGTTCAGGATGTTACGTCCAAGCGGGTTTTGCAAAAGCCCGGTCAGGTTTACAAACAAACGTTCGCCGGCGCTGAGAAAGACACGTTGTTCCCTGACCTTGATGTTTTGCCCAAACAACTCTCCCATCCCCGAAATCAGGATGCCAAACATATCCTGACTGAGGGGAGTGTAGGGGTCGAGCATCCCCTGCCAGACGCCGAAGGAAAGCATTACTTCCAGCGGTTCCCCGGCTACATTTTCAGGCAGCGGGTAGAGCGAGGTAATCGGGCGTGATTGTACGACGTACATCCTTCCATCCGCCCAAGCCCATTCGATGTCTTGTGGAGTGCCGAAGTGCGCCGCGGCTTGTTGACCGAGGCGGGTCAGCGCCAGGATTTGCTCGTCAGGTAAAGCCTGCCGTTGCGCCTCATCTCGCTCAACAGAAATCGTCCCACCTTCTTGTTGTCCCTGAATGGCGAGCGCCTTGGCGCCCAGCGTCTTACTTAAAATGAGTCCTCTGGCGGGCTCGACCATGTAATGGTCTGGTTCAACCTGACCCGAGACCAATGCTTCGCCCAGCCCGAACGTGGCTTCGATGACGGTCTCGGATCGTTTGCCGGTCAGCGGGTTGGCAGTGAACAACACCCCTGAGGCCTCGCTCTGTACCATTTGTTGAACGACGACTGCCAGGGCAATATCGTCATGACAAATGGCATTGCGGGCGCGATAACCAATGGCGCGCGCCGTCCACAGGCTGGCCCAGCAGCGGATGACTGCCTCCAGCAGAGCTTCTTCGCCGAGGATGTTCAAGTAGGTATCCTGCTGTCCGGCAAAGGACAGATCTGGCAGGTCTTCAGCAGTGGCGGAGGAACGCACGGCCACCGCCTGTGGCTGGTTATGCAACGTGAGATAAGCCCGGCGAATTTCGTCAGCCAGGGCGGAGGGAATCTGTCCGGAGCGGAAACAGGCCCGGATTTGCTCCGAGCCGGATTCCAACGAAGCGGGATCATCCATTTGGATGGACTCCAGAATCCGGTGCAGTTCCACATCCAGGTTATTGGCTGCCACAAAAGCCCGGTATCCGGCGATGGTGACGACAAATCCGCCGGGTACCGGCAGGCCGGCCTGGAGCAGCGCACCCAGGTTGGCACCTTTTCCCCCGGCAATGGGCAGGTCTGTCTGATCCAGTTCAGTGATTTTTTTGATGAAAGGCACAAAAACCTCCAAGTTATTACCTGTTTGACGAGAATCCCTATCAGGACCGTTGCCAAGAAAGTGGTGCTGTCTGATACAGCAGACTCATGCTTCGATAGATTATCATTAGACCGAACGGTCGGTCTAGAAAATTAGCAAAAAAAAGGAGCTTAGCGCGCATCAATTCCCTGGAAATAGATCTCCAAAAGCTTTGCAGCACTTTCTTCTGGAGATTGGGGACGCTCACCAACCAGATATGCCATGGCAAAAGTGCCCTGGACTGTAGTCAGCAGGACTCTGGCTGCATTGGCGGGGTCAACCGATCGGAAAGTGCCTTGCTCCATGCCGCGCTGGATGGCATCTGTCAGCAGAACTATATATTCTTGAAAAAACCTCACGAACTTGGACTGCATCTGGTCGCGGCCGCTGGGCACTTCGCGACGCACGATTTGCAGAATGTCGGCGGATTCGAGCAGGAAAGCTATACTGGCCGTAACCGCCACCCGTATGCGTTGGCGCGGGTCGCCCTCGGCGCGAATAACCTCCAAGACCTCGTCCATGCGGTCAGTACTTTTCTGGAGCAGCGCCATGACAATTGCCTGTTTGTCTGGGAAGTGATGGTAGATGGTAGCTTTGCCAATCTCGGCTTGCTCGGCTACCTGACGCATGGATGTAGCCGTATAGCCCTGTTGCACGAACAAGCGACGGGCAGTTTGCAGGATTTTGTCGTAGGTTTCGGATGATGTCATTTTTTTACCATGTTTTCGACCGAACGGTCGGACTGCCACATAGTATACATGCTGTGTTTTGGCATGTCAAGGATTCTGCCTCCTCGATGACCGCGCCGTGGATTTCACGTCCGCCATGTCACTGCCGAAGAAAAAAACAGGAACCCAAGCCCTGCCGGCTGGCTTCCTGAGTTGGATGAGAGACAGGCATCTCGTGTTAAGAATCAACAAGAAGTTAGATGATAGGAAGTTTAGGAAAGGACGTGAAGAAGCTCAATGACAGACCTCCGAGGTTTTAAAAACCTCGGAGGTCTGCGAAACCCTCGCCCTGCGGCGGGATTCCTGAGTTGGATGGGAGGCAGGCATCTCGTATTAGAATCAACAAGAATCGGTTAAAAAATATGATGTCTCTTCGAATCGGGAGGGACTACTCCCTCAAGGAAATTAGGGTTATTTTTCAAAAAGTGCCACGCCCAAGGTTGAATATTTATATCAAAATCATATGACATTGGATTGCTTAAAGAACTGGCTTGATAAAGTATTCCTTTTTTGACCAACCCATTTACGACCCCATCACGCACATCAAATGCTACAGTTGTCGTATCTTTTGTTAAATACTGTATAAGTATTTTCTTCTCACTAGTTGAAATAGCCCTCAACGTTTCAACACGTTTATTGCTGATCGAACGCGACATGAACCAATTACTTATTTTGCTATTTAACAACTTCAATACATCAAAAATCCCTCCACTTACAAGCCAGATACTCGAAATCACTCCAATCATAAATATCCAAGGGCGTGCCTTAAGTGACAGCTCAAGCAAGCCCACGCTTTGCCATAGCTCTTTTGGAATGACAATTAGTGTCCAGCTAATTGATACTAAAACAAAAAGTTGGCGATAGCCGAGGGAGAGAAAATCTACAATATCTTTTAAGGGTGGTAACCATTTTGACATTGTTAACACTTCCTTTATATGGATTAAATCCCACAGCCACAACAGTGGTAATTTGTTTTTTTACTACAAACATCTTGAATAATTAACCCAAGTTGCTACCTTGGGATGAAAATTGACAAAAAACCATGAGATTCATTAGAGTTGGGGTATCCCGACCACCAACAGGAGAATCTCATGGATACCCAGATTATAGTAGTGTTTTGCCTCTGTACAGATATGC
>JAUQXA010000047.1 GCA_030834895.1 Anaerolineales bacterium | reverse complement strand
TGAGAGTTAACGCTGACATGATTTGTTCTCCTTTTGGAAATAGAAATCGGGGAGCGATTGGATATCGCTCCCCGATGTAGGGATTGGTGGTTTGAATGGATTTAGATGGCGGACGGCCACCATCCGCTCAGGATGGCTTCGTCCGGGTCAAGAGAGTCAGGAGGTCGCAGGGCACGCACCTTTGCGCCACTGTGTCGGATGGATGCCGATACGCTTTGCACCCATTCCGCACCAGCCTTGTCCGGGTCGCGCAGCAGGACATACTCGAATTGGGGATGTTCGCTGAACCACCGATGCAGTTTTGCAGAGGGGCTGGCACCGTTGGTATACACCGCAACCGTGTCGGCTTCGCGCCCAAGCTGGTGCAGCTTCTGGGCTGTAATGAGCATGTCGAACAGCCCTTCCAGCACCACCAGGGTGCGGGTGGCGGGCGTGATGCGCCAGCTTCCCAGCGGTTGAACGCGATTGCCCCAGGTCTTGTGATTCTTCAATGGCATGAACGTCCGAGTCCCTTTGGGAATTTGGTCCTCAGGAATATAGCGTACGTTCATCACCGTCGGGTGTGTCGGCGGATCGGCATACACAACGCCACCCGCCCATGACCACGTACCATCGCGGCGTACCATCATCGATTGTTTTGCGGCTTCAAATATCTCACGATGGACTTTTGGAACGGGGATGCCGTAGCCCAAGCCATAGACCAGGGCGGTGTAGGGGGTTACTCCGCGCCCCGCAAGATACGACCATGCAGGCGAATGTTGCACAACCGAACGTGCTTCCGACACGGCTTCATCGAGCAGTTGCACCTGTGTCGGCGGACGTTTTGGGCGTGTCGGTGTTGTTACCGATACAGATGGTTTCCACTCCCGGCCCAGTTTGGTTTGCAGGGATTTCAACGAGCCGCCGCTGGCGCCGCAGCGTAGACACTTCCAGTATCCGCTGACTAGGTTGACGCCAAAGTTGGGCTGACCGCCTTCTCCCTCCCGACTTGCGTCGTTATGGAAGGGACACCAGAAGATGGCCCAGTTGCGATGATCCTCCACGCGAACCGCCGTTCCGAGGATCTCTTCGGCGGCAGACAGGATATTTTCCATGCGTTTTTCTACGACCTCCTTTTCTACGAACTATCTGCCCAGTAAATGGGCGATGGCAGCCAAGACCACCGAAAGCCAGTGATGGGGCTGGCTGGCGGCGATGGCGACCAGGATGAGAAGCAATGCGAAGGTTCTCATGATCCGTCTCCTTGATTGGATTGGTTAAATAGTTCCAGGGGGAGAGCATGATCACGCATCCGTGTAGTCCGGTGTGTCGGTATCTTTTCATTCCACCTCCACACTTGCCCAGCAAGGGGCGCTGGTATACACGGCTGCATCCTCATGGAGCAGTGTAACAATCGCGGAATACAGGTAGTCTCCCTGCTGTCGTCCGGCGGAGGCAGCGATGTTGATCGCTTTGCCGTTCACGATGATCAGACGTTGATACGCCTTGAGAGCGAATGGCGCGGAAATCTTGACGGTTTTTACAGTTGTGGTATCATCGGTTGTGAACATTTGTTTCACTTTTGAGATCGTCTGGCTGCTACCAGGCGATCTCCCTTTTTATACCGGGCCTCTCACCCCGGTGAGTCCTCGCTGTAATGCAGAATCGAAAACGGGCGCCGCCTGGGAATTTCCCAGGACAGCGCCCGTTTTCGATTTTTGGGGGTATTCAGTTGTGGTATTTGTTTAGAAAGCCTCCTGTATCGTGATCAAACGAATTATGGTGGCGCACACCTGAATGCGTGCCGACACACCCCGATGATTCTCAAAGTGTGTCGGCAGCTGCATCAAGCATGTTGGTGAAAATTTAGCCTGCCTCATGCGCGGGTGATATGTTCCTGTTTCCCTTTTGATTGTGATTTGTCATTTCGGAACAGGCCTGTCGTTCAAATAGGCTTGTTCTTTTTCGTTCTGGTTCAGGAAATGTTATTGATTTGGTCTTGAAATTGTGATTAGGGTTTCCTTTCATGGATGGGGATATGGAGATTGGGTACAACGATAGAAGCCCGGCGATTTGCCAGGCTTCTCAAGAGAGGGGATGGATTGTGGGAAATAGGAACGGTCGGGATTATAGGGATATTAGGTGGAACTGTCAAAGCACGTAGGCGGCAAAAGAGTTCCAAAT
>JAUQXA010000046.1 GCA_030834895.1 Anaerolineales bacterium | reverse complement strand
CGAAGCCATCTCCATTCTGGATACGCTCGGAGAAACCCTCATGCAGATCGGAAACAAGCAGGAAGCTCTGGAAGTGATCAGCCAGATCGTCATGATGAATCCGCCAAACGCCGAGGAATACCGCAAGCTGCTTTTCCAGATGCAAAACAGTTAGAACCGGATCGACATACCAAGCGCCCGCCGCAATACCGGCGGGCTTTTTTGACCTCAAGCCTGATCCTGTCTCATTAGAGTCTTCACCATCCGCATATTTTCACATGCTATAATCCCGGCGACTTAATAACGGAGAAATAACATGCCAAAAACAAAAAATACTTCCGTGATGAACTGGCTTTTCGCCTTCACATTCATCGTGGCTTTGCTCGTCATCTTTGGCGGATTTGTCCGCCTCACTCGTTCCGGACTTTCCATCGTGGAGTGGAATCCCATCAGCGGCGTCATCCCGCCCATTGGTCAACAAGCCTGGGAGGAGGAATTCGCAAAGTACCAGGAAACGCCTGAATACCTGCATGTCAACACAGAAATGACTCTCCCCGAATACAAATTCATCTTTTACATGGAATGGGTCCATCGCATCATCGCAAGGCTGGCGGGATTGTTCTATGCCATCCCCGTTTTCTACTTTCTCTTCAAAAAGGCAATTCCCTTCAAGGAATTCGGCATCTACTTTGTCATGGGCGTGTTGTTCATCGCGCAGGCCTTTATGGGCTGGTACATGGTCGCCAGCGGACTGGTTGATCGTCCCTCGGTTAGTCACTTCCGTTTGACGATTCACCTGCTCTTTGCCCTGAGCCTGCTCGCCCTTGCTCTGTGGACAGCGTTGGGACACAAATTCGGCTTCCACAATCAAAGCAAAAAAGTGAAATGGTCACTGCCTTCGAAATTAAGCGCATGGTCCATGGGATTACTCCTCCTGCAAATCACCTACGGCGGCATGACTGCCGGTCTCAAGGCCGGACATGTTTCAGATACCTGGCCGCTCATGTTCGGCAAATTGATTCCGCCCGGGCTTTTCAACTCATGGATCGATCTTTTTGAAACTCCGCAGACCATTGTCTTTATCCACCGCTGGCTGGCATGGCTTGGACTGATTGCCGTGCCTGTGGTTTATTACGTTGTAAAGAAGCAAAATTATCCGCCAGACATCCAAAAGGGGTTATTGTGGTTGGTGGGAGCTGTCGTTCTGCAGATTACACTTGGGGTGTTGACCGTTCTCTCGTACGTAAATATTGTTGTTGCGCTTACCCATCAGGCAAATGCTCTGTTCCTGTTTGCGCTGGGAATTTACTTCCTGCATCGCTTTAGGGCATTGGATGAAACAAAGGTTTGAATCAAAAAGGACACGGCATTGCGCCGCGTCCTTTTTGATTCGACGATGATTTACCCGGCCAAAGCCGCATCCACCGCTTTGAGAATCTCCTCATAAGAAGGGACATAGCCGGGGGTGACAAGGCTTCCATTGACGAAAACACTGGGTGTGCCCTGTACTCCCGCGGCATTTCCACCATCAAAATCCGCCTGGATATCGTCCTTATATTTTTTGGACTGGAAGCAGGCATCAAAAGCTTCCATATCCAACCCCGCTTTCTCCGCAAAAGCCGTTAAACGCTTGTTATTATACGCCCCCTGGTTTTCGCCGTTCCAATTGGCAAAAATTGTGGCATGCATTTCCCAGAATTTGCCTTGTTCGGCAGCGCACATGGAGGCGTTTGCCGCCTGGTCGGACTCGCCGCCGCTATCCACGGTGCCGCCGTCAATGAACGGGTAGTTATGAAAGACGTAATAGACTTTTCCAGTGGTGACCAAATTTTCGATGATCTTGGATTCGGTTTCCTTTGTGTAGTTCACACAGGCCGGACACTGAAAATCTTCATAGGTGTCGATTCTAACCGGGGCATTGGGGTCTCCCAATGCTGTCTTATCAGCCTGCGGATAGGATTGCGGCTCCACCGCCTTCACCTCATCCACCGGCTTGACATTCGGGTAGATGATCAAAAAGGCGACAAAGACCACGCCGATCATGATAAGCCCAAATCCAATCAGGCGGTTTCGTTGTTCCTTGCGGCGCATCTGCTCACGGCGCGCCTGTCGTTTGCTCGTGTCTTTTGTACTGGTCATTTTCACTCCACTAATTTGAATGTATGGAGGGAAATTCTCCCATGTCAAAATGAATTTGTCCAGTACAGAGTTAGGGCGTTAGACGGAACAATGAGTTAAATCAAAAAAGGACACGGCTTTGTGGACCGTGTCCCTGTATCTGGCAAAGGGGTATTAGTTCCCCATCTCCGCCAACGCAACGTCGATCTCCTGTTTGAACGCATCGAAGGATTGAGCGCCCTCGATCAGCTTTGTTTTTTTCTCACCATTGACGGTGTAGGTCATCACAAAGGAAGGGGTGGCTTGAACACCGCCAGCCTTGCCGTCATTCATATCTTGATCGATCGTATCCTTGTACTTGTTACCATCGAAACAGGTTTCAAACTTGTCCATATCGAGTTTCAGGTATTCGGCAAATTCCTTCAAGCGTTTATCCGCAAAAGCGCCCTGGTTTTCGCCCTTCTGGTTCGACATGATGACATCGTGCATTTCCCAGAATTTACCTTGATCGCCCGCGCAATATGCCGCTTCAGCTGCCCCTCGAGACTCGGGACCGATGAACTCGCCAAAGGTGTTGTAGACGAAATACACCGTCCCATCCGCCACATAGGTATTCATCAACTCCGCCTCGGTGGTTTGATAAAACCTGGCGCAATACGGACACTGGAAATCGGAATATTCATCGATTCGGATTGGGGCATTGGGGTCGCCAGCTGCATTGAAGTCAACGTTCGGGCGGGTGACTGCCTCCGGAGCAATGATCGCCTCCGATGGTTTGAGACTCGGATAAATGATCAAAAAGGCAACAAAAAGTACGCCGATACTGATAAGTCCAAGCCCTATCAGGCGGCTGCGTTGTTCCTTACGGCGCATCTGCTCACGGCGCGCCTGCCGTTTGCTCGTTTCCTTGGTGCTGGTCATTCTCGCTCCTCTAATTTAAGTATTTGAGGGCAGATTGTCCCATGCCAAAATGGATTTGTCCAGTAAAGCTTAAAAGGCTCTTATCTTTATTCCCGCAGACGAGCGTCCATCCATACCGTCATAGTTTTGAACACTTCGTCTTTTTCCGCCTCATTATGAAGTTCATGGTACGCATCATCCCACAAAACAAGCGTACATTTTTCCATGGCTGCGGCGGCAAACTCGGTACTACTCGAGGGGAAGGCGATCTTATCGGCCTTGCCGTGCATCAACAACAAGGGAAATGGAAACTCACGCGCATGGGTCAGCACCCAGCCCGTAACGCCGGTCATGATTTTGCCGAAACCAAATGTAATTTTGTCATGCACAAGCGGATCATCAATGTAAGCCTGCACCACCTTTTGATCGCGTGAAATACCCTTCGGATCCAGTCCGCTGACGAGGGATGTGGTTGGCAACAACGATCCCAGCACCTTCGCCATAAACACTTTCAAATATTGTTTTTCCAGGGCGGTGTGCAGGCCGGGGCTGGTGGCGAGTACTGCTTTGATGTTTGGTTTGCGAGTCAAGCCGTAGTACAACACCTGTATGCCGCCAAGACTGTGCCCGTAAAGAATAATTGGCAGACCCGGATAACGCAGGCGTGCCTGCTCCAACAAAATGTCAATATCCTTCATGAAATCTTCGATGGAAGAGATATGCCCACATAAACCACCCGAACGCCCGTGTCCGCGCAGGTCCGCGCCGAAGAGTATATAACCTTCCCTGCCGAATGCTTCGGCAACATGTGCATAACGCGAAGTATGCTCGCCAAGTCCATGTACAAGACAAACAATCGCTTTGGGCTGGGGCATGGTCGGCTCCCATGCCTGGGCAAAGATTTGCAGGTTATCGTGCGCCTGCCAGGTCATTTCATGGTGTTTCATTTCAACCTCCGATGGTAATCTTGAATTCACATTGATGCGCGCATGATACGCGGAGGAAAAGCGGACCTGTCTTTCAGGTATTTATTGAATAAACGAATACAGGGAATTGTTCTCCCGTGCGAATAAAGCCCATCTTTTTATATAAAGAGAGGGAGGCGATGTTATCCTCCTGTGTATTGACCGAAAGTTTGTTAAACTGACTTACATTAAGTGTCTCAATTAATTGATTGACGAGCGCCAGCCCCACACCCTTGCCTTGAGCTTCGGGTAGAACCCCAAGCCTGGCTAGATGTGCCCCAAACGGATTCTTTGTGCTGAGCTGGTAACCAATCACACCCGAATCATCCTCGGCAACTGTGGCGCTCGCGCATTGCAAACGCGCTCTTTGAAGCACCTTCTCGGTGTTGTGCCAAAATTGTCCAAACGCCTTCAAATCCACCCGGGCTACAATAGGCAGGTCCTCATCCATCATGGGACGGATATGGATTCCATGCGGCGCGGGAAAGACCCGGACATCTTCGCGTTTCAATTCGAGCAAAACAATATTTTGTTTTAATTCAAACCCGCTGGAAACCAGCAATGACTGGAACCATTGCTTGACAACAATTGCGGAAACATATGTTGGTTGGTTTGCAAGTTCCATTTCTTCGCGCGCCGCATCCCAAAGGGGGGTCCATGCTTGCGTTGAAGAGAGATATTGATAATATCCAAAAAAACGGATCCACGCCACATGGGGCGGGTCTTCGGGGCAGGCCAAGGCGGCGGTTATATTCCCACCCTCCTCACGCACCCAGTAATAGGGAGAACCGATCCACTCCAGGGGGGAATGCCAGTCCAAATGGCGGTGGCTGTTCGATTCGTAGTAGATGAGACTTGCAATCCGGTCGTGATCCCACTCAACGGCGCGACGGACCTGCAAACTGGCAGTGATCATTTGATGAAACGGAGGAAGAATCTCAGGATACGTTCAAAGAAACCGGGGGTTTCCTTTGCTTCAAGCGAGCCCATCATCTTGAAGGCTGAGTCCGTCACTTTGCCTGTTTTGAGCTTGATGGCTGCAGAGGATTTCATGACCAATGAACGCAAATCGCCTTCACCCGCCTGGGAGAACAACTGGGCGGCCAGGTCATATTTTTCGATAGCTTCGTCGTAACGGTTCAGGGCTTCGAGGGCGGCAGCCTGGTTTCCCAGCGCCATACCCTGACGTCTGAAATCCTCAGCTTCAGCAAAAATCCGATCAGTACCCAGTGCAGCGTCAAGTGATTCCTGTGCCTTGCCTGCCTGTAATAGCGCCACGCTCATGTTATTCTGCATTTCAGCTGCCATTAAACCTGCACGGCCCAGGGTATATCCCTCAGCGGCCTGTTTGAATAATTCGACGGCATCGTCAAATTTCTTGTTTCGAAAAGCCTGTTTGCCTTGTTCGGCAAATTGGTCGGGAGCGGAGGTCATAGTTTTCCTTCCTTTACAAAACCAGACCCAAAGGTTTTTAGAAACCTTTGGGCCTTATATCAAAGGGTGATATCCAGCAGACCTTCAGCCACGGCCCGCAATTTTTCGCGAGAAAGGTCGCTCAGTTTTATTGCCAGTTCAAGATAGGGACGATTGACCGGTTGGCAGACGAATTTCTGCATCTCCTCGGGCAGTTCAAGAAATTTCTGCATGGCACGCTGGCTGGTCATCCACTGTCCGACAGGCCCATTCTGATCGAAGAATGTATCGATGCGGCTGCCCATCACGGCAAGAATGGATTCGAGCTCAGGAACAGGAATCGCACGTTCACCAAGTTCATATGCCTTCAGTCGCGCCTGGGTAATCCCGGTCTCCGTCGAAAGGTAACGGATCGACATGTTCACATTGTTGCGCTCCTGCCGCAAAAGGGCGCCAATCATTCTTTGACGCAGTGTGATCAGACGTGGTATATCCACCGACTCGGTAAACATGGCATCGGACTTGGTCTCATTTCCCCAAAACTGGGAAATTGGAAGTTTGAGGTAGAACACAAGGGCTTCGAGCTCAGGCAGGGAAGGGGAACGACGTCCTTCCTCATAGGCGCGAAACTGTCCCACCTGTACGCCGATTGCATCGGCGCATTCCTTAATGCTGCGGCGTTCCGCCATGCGCGCATCTCGAATCAGCAAGCCAAGTTTCTTTTCTCGAATGGTAATCTGGGCGTTATTCATGTTTCCTCATAGGTGGGCGAATGCCTGAATTATAGCAGAGTGTTTAGCGCCGCGCGCCCTGATTGACCGACGGTCTGGGAGCGAATATGTCAGCGCTGAGCTTGAAACCAGCCGCCTCGAGTCGTGGCGTAAAGTTGGGACGTATACCCGTGGCGGTGATTTCGCCCAGCACTTTTCCATCGGTATCAACGCCCGTTTGAATAAACCTGAAGATGTCGGTCAAAACGATCACATCACCTTCCATGCCTGCCACTTCGGTCACGGCTGTTACCTTGCGTTGTCCGTCCTTGAGGCGGGTCTGCTGCACGATCAAATCCACCGCTGAGGATACCTGCTGGCGCACCACTTTGATTGGCAAATCCATACCGGCCATCAATACCAGAGTCTCGATGCGGGAAATGGCATCGCGGGGGGTATTGGCGTGAACAGTGGTCAGCGATCCGTCATGTCCCGTGTTCATGGCTTGGAGCATATCCAAAGCCTCGCCGCCGCGCACCTCTCCCACCACAATGCGGTCGGGGCGCATTCGCAGGGAATTCTTTACTAATTCACGGATGCTAACCGCGTGAAGTCCCTCGGCGTTGGCGACCTTTGTTTCCATGCGCATCACGTGATCCTGCTGGAGTTGCAGTTCTGCCGCGTCTTCGATGGTGATGATACGTTCATTTTCAGGGATGAATCCGGACATCACATTCAACAATGTCGTCTTACCCGAGCCTGTGCCGCCGGAGATAATGATGTTAAAGCGCGCCTTGACGCAAGCCCGCAAAAAGTCCGCCATCTGCTTCGTGATCGAACCGAAGTTGATCAGGTCATCCACTTTGAGTTTGTCCTTGCTGAATTTGCGGATGGTAATGGCAGGGCCATCAATTGCCACCGGCCGTACTACCGCGTTGACACGCGAACCATCGGGCAGGCGCGCATCCACAGTGGGAGAATCAGCGTCCACATGACGTCCTAGAGGAAGGATGATACGGTCGATGATTCTCAGAACGTGATCGTCATCATCAAACGTGATATTGGTCTTGACCAATTGTCCCTTTTTCTCGACAAAAACCTTCTTGGGTCCATTGACCATGATCTCCGTCACAGCCTCATCATCCAGCAAAGATTGAATTGGGCCAAAGCCAAGCAGGTCGTTCAAAACCTGATCAAAAATCTGTTTACGCAGGTCTTCGGGCAATTTTAACTGGGTCTGCGTGTAAACGAGGGCAATGTTCTGTTTTACAAAAGCCGAACGCTGATCAGCGGATATTCCCTCCTGTTCCAAGGCGCGCATGAGACTATCGGCAAGGTATTTTTTCAGTCGTATCAAGTCCTGTCCGGTAAGTCTGGTCGAGTTCGCAGTATTAAGAGAATTCATTCACCCACCCCTTTCTGGCGTTCCTCGCCGCCCGGCATGATCCAAACGATTTGGGCGCGTTGTATCGCCATGAAATCCGCTGTGTAAAGCACCCGATCCCCTTCGCTGTACACGGAGGCCTGGGTTACAGCAAGGAAGGCTTCATCCCGTTCCAGCTCGTTCTTCAGCCGCTCGCCTTCGCGGACATGCACGAACCCACGCACCAGGTGAGTGGTGGTTTGAATCACCACAGGCACCGGAAGTTTCTTTACTATATCGGTATAGTATTTGCCTTTGTCGTCGTATTCAATCGTCATTGACTTAATCCCTTGTGACTGACGCGGAAATCAGCGCCGGTCAGATATATTATCCCGCTCGTAAGTTACGAGCCAGAGTGGACATTTCCTTCGCCGCTTCCTGAAAAACAATCGAAGCGGTATCTGTTGGAAATTTGAGCGAAAATGGCCGGTGCTGGTTGCTGGCCAACACCATGTTACTGCCGAGATACGGAACGGCCGCCTTGATCGGTATTTCGAGCACTTTTTCCGCCTCTACCTTGCTTAGTCCTTCCAAACCCACCGCGCGGTTAAGAATAGTGAAAATCGAATCCGGATTCACCCCTTTGCCCTTCATGTATTCCAGGACGGTTTTTGTTATGGACACTGTGCTGATGTCGGTGCTGATAATCAGGATGTTCAGGTCGGCATGCAGGACGATTGGCATTGTGATCCGCGAGTGTGAGCGTCCAATATCGATCAAAACGTAATCGTAGGACTCTTTCAAACCCGAAACAATATCCCCGATGCGCGCCGCTTTCAGGTGATTGCTGCTTTCCGGATCTGGTGAGCCGGCGATTAAATTAAAATGCCAGGACTTCAACAGCGGCAACGCATCTCGGAAGAAGTTGGGGGCGGCGGACTCCGCGGGCATATCGGTGATTGTAACAAGATTCTGTGGGCCTTCATAGCCAACGATGGAAGCAATTGAGCCAATTGGCAGCACCATATCCACAACGACCACGCGCGCCTCAGGCTGATTTTGCCCGATATTCATGGCAATATTTGCACAAATGGATGAAGTGCCGGTTCCACCCTTTGCGCTCTGGAAAACCATCAAAAAACCACCTTGTTTGGTCAGGATGCTTGCCTCGCCCAGCAGGCGGTTGGCTGTTTCCATCAGTCTGGGCATAGCCTGCCCGGATTTGGGAATGTAATCGTTGAAACCCGCGTCCAGACAGGACTTGACCCGGGCCGCACTTGGGTCGCCACTAAGGGCGATCAATGGCATGTTCGCGGTGCGCGGATCTTGTTTCAGCTTTCGGGCGAGGTCCTCCCCGGTAATATCCTCAATTGTCGGGTCGATCACCACCAGGTCGGGGTGGTCACGCCATGCATGGATCAATCCTTCCTTGCCGGAGCCAGCCTGAATGACTTCGTCTTTTTGGTCAGTAAAATGGCGCGCGACAAATTTTTGGCTGGCGACATCCGCATCAATTACGAGGATTTTCTTCCCAGGCATGACTTACGATCCTATAAACACAGGCGCACTTGTCAACTCACGATTCGAGTGGTGGCATCAAGTATCCCAACCCCGAGCGTGTGACAATGTGATGTGGGGCATGCGCGTCCGTCTCCAGTTTTTGGCGCAGGCGGGCAATGCTCACCCAAAGTATTTCCTTGTCGTTCTTATATTCCGGTCCCCAAACACTGGTGAGGAGATCCTCGGACGTGAGTATCTTCCCAACATGGTGTGTGAATTGAAGCAGAAGACGGTATTCGGTGGCCGAAAGCGAAACAGCTTCCTCGCCGCGCCACACTTCGGCACGGGCAAAATCGATCTTTAGATCACCGTGTGTGAAGAAACGCGCCTGCCCTGTTGTTTCCGTGGGGGTATGAGCGCGCCTCAATACAGCCCGCACCCGTGCCAATAATTCGGTCGCCGAAAAAGGCTTCACCAGATAATCATCCGCGCCGAGGTCGAGTCCGCGCACACGGTCCTGTTCCTCGCCACGCGCTGTCAGGATCACGATGGGTACATTGGAGAACTCACGCAAACGCTGACACGCACCAAAACCATCCAGGCGCGGCATCATCACATCCAGCAGCACAAGGTCTATTGGTTGAGCCGAGAATACATCGAGCGCCTGCACACCATCATGGGCGGTGGCAACCTCATAGCCTTCCGTACGCAAGTTGGCTTCCAGAAGACGCAAATAACGGGGTTCATCATCCACGATCAAAATACGCTTGGCCATAATGTTCTCCTTGAAAAAAATGATCAGAGCTGATTGAGATCAAAGCATTGGCTTGACGGGCAGTTCAATCATGAAAGTTGCGCCCTTACCCAACGTTGACTCTACCCAAATATTACCATGATGTGCCATAATAATCTGCTTGCAAATGTACAGGCCCAGACCGGTTCCGGTTACGGTCCGTTCCCCTGGAACCCGGTAGAAACGTTCAAAAATGAAGGGGAGATAGTCCTCCGGAATACCCTCTCCCTGATCGGAAAAGGTGATTAGGATCTTATCTCCCTCCATCCTCATGCCAATGATGATCGCCGAAGCGGGGGCGTATTTGATGGCGTTGCTAAACAGGTTTTCAAAGACCTGGGATAGTCGCGTTCCATCGCCGCGAATTGGCGGCAGGGGATCAAAGTCAAAAGTGACTTTCAGGTCAGGGTGGTGCACATTGATGCGCGTTGCCACATCGCGAACGAGGGCGTCGATCCTGACCGGGGAAAACTTAAATTGCAGGGTTTTGCTTTGCAGGCGCGCAGATTCGAGCATGTCCTCGATCAAGCGCGTCAGGCGGTCGGCTTCCTCATCGATAATATTAAGGAATTCACGCCGGGTCTCCTCGTCCCATACGGTATCCTCCCGCAGAAGGCTGGTGCTATATCCCTTGATAAAGCCCAGCGGTGTGCGAAGCTCATGTGAAATTGTGGAAACAAAATCGTCCTGCAAACGCATTTGCCTTTGGACTGAATCCAGTTCGGCGCGCGCCTCCTGAAGGTCACGACGTTCGATCAGCGCAGCCGCCCAAAATGCCTGCAAGGCCGCCACCTGAATCTGCAAATCCAAATATTCGGGACCGCCAAAGCGGATGAAAACCAGCGCGCCTCTTAATTTCCCTCCAATGTACAGGGGAACTCCCAACAAAAAAGCCAGACCAAGGCGGCCTGTTTTGCCCGTGACTCGCTTTGGTTCTTTTAGGACTGTTCTGCCTTTTGCGAGCACTTCATTTGCCAGACTTTCACCCCAGGCAGCGTCTGCTTCAGCAGTTTTGCCGCGTCCCACTGCGCGAGCATATATGACCTCCAACCCTTTTGTGCGCGGACCTTCGAGGTAAATAGCCGCATTATCAAAAACAAAGGAATCCCGCATGGATACGAACAGCGTATCCAACGCGGCTCTCCAGTCCTGCTTCTTTTGAACTTCCTGAAAAATGGTATGAAGGGAAGAAAGCGTTTGCAGGTCCATGTTAATCACTCACTGCCAGCAATGGAAATTTGAACGTGGAACCTTTTCCTTCCACGGATTGCGCATCCAATAGCGAGCCATGCGCTTCAATGATCTGGCGGACAAGGGAAAGTCCCAGCCCAGTGCCGCCAAAATGTCGCGTGGATGAGCCATCAAGTTGATGAAACGGTTCGAAGATTTCCTTCATGCGGTTGGGTGGAATGCCGATCCCCGTATCGGTGACGGAGAGAAGGATAAGGTTGCGTCCTTCTTCCTTGAGAGATATCACCACGCTTCCGCCCGACGGGGTAAATTTGATGCCGTTATCGAGCAATTGGCTGATCACCCAACCGATCTTTTCCGCATCGGCCTGCACCGAAGGAATATTTTCCTTGGCGGAAACCAATACCTGCACGCCTCGTTCCTCCGCCTTGGGGGATGCGGATTTGGCGGACAACGTCACCAGCCGACGGATATTGACCTTATCCAATTTCATGCTCATCTCGCCGCGCGAGGCAAGAGAGAACATGATCAGGTCTTCAATAATGCCTTCGAGTTTTGCGGTCGCGCGCTGGGTGACCTGCAGGGCATGGCGTTGTTCGTTCGAAATATTCCCCAGGGATTCTGTGACCATTAATTCAAGATACCCCTTTATGTGAGTCAGGGGCGTGCGCAGTTCGTGTGAGATGTTCGCCACAAAGTTCGCCTTCATCTGGTTCAGCTCTGAAAGCCTTTGAAGCGCCTCGTTCAAATCGGAGGTGCGTTCCTTTACGCGTTGTTCAAGGTTGCGGTTTGCGGACTGCAGCGCCGAGCGCAGTTGGATGATCTGCTCCGTCACCACCTCGTCCAGCGAGTCGCGGTCGAGCATTTTCAAATCCATCAGCGCCTGTCCGAGCAGGCAATGCTCACCCATCGCATTTTTTTCCTGCTGGTAGGCAAGCGCCTGATGCAACTGGTCCTCGGTGATCAATTCCTTCTGGACAATATATTCGCCCATGCGCGGGATCAGCATTTCAGGGGTGAGTTTGGGAAGGTTTTGTGACATAAGCTTCTCGATTGAACTTTACTGAAGAACCCATTCTCCATTAATCATCACTGCGCTGGCATTCATGGCCAGGAGGTCACCTGGATCGACGGAGAATATATCCTGTTCCAATACGATCAAATCGGCAAGATAATTTTGGGCAAGTTTGCCAAGACGGTTTTCAGCATTGGCTGCATATGCAGCTCCGTAGGTGTAGGCAGACAAAGCTTCGGCAAGAGTCAACTTCTGCTCGGGGTACCAGCCATCGGCGGAGGGAGTTCCATCCACCCTGCGGCGGGTGAGTGCGGCATGGAGTCCCCAAAACGGGTTGGGAGATTCCACTGGCGCGTCCGATCCAAAAGCGAGGGATGCACCATAATTCAGTTGCGTCCGCCAAGCATAAGCAAGCGCCGAGCATTCCCCCCAGAGACGATCGGCGGCAAGCATATCAGACAGCGCGTGGATGGGCTGCATGGAAGCAATCACGTTGAGTTGCGCAAAACGCGGCGCGTCATCCGGGTGCAGGACTTGCACATGTTCGACACGGTGACGCAAGTGCGGCAATCCTTTTTCGGTTTCATATTTGCGAAGCTGCTCGTAGGCATCCAAAACTTCATGATTGGCGCGGTCGCCAATGGCATGGACAGTCATACTCAGCCCAACATCGGCAGCGCGACGGCAATATTCAAAGAGTTCCTCATCATCCATGTTAAGAATACCGCGATTCTCAGGCTCATTCAAGTAAGGTTGGAACATGGCGGCGGTATGCGAACCAAGCGCGCCATCCATAAAAGCTTTTACCGAGCCGATCCACAACCAGTCGTCGCCAAAGCCTGTTTGCAGACCGAGTTCAAAGGCATGGTCGAGACTGTCCACGGGGAGGTTTTTGTTCACCCTTAATTTTAGCCTGCCCTGCACATGTAATTGTTGCAATGCCATGAAAGATTCGCGACGGTCGAAATCGTGAACACCTGTCAGTCCCATTTTCCAGAGGACTGGCTGTGCGGATTCAATTGCGTTTGCAATCTCGGACACAGATGGTTCGGGAATGATATTTTCAACCAATGACATTGCCGATTCAAGCAATGCCCCTGTTGCGCATCCAGTGGAGTCATGCTGGATGATGCCATCCTTTGGATTGGGCGTATCGTTCGTGATCCCTACCAAATTCAACGCGGATGTGTTCACCCATGCAGCATGAAGCGATTTGGCAGTGAGATAAACAGGGTTGTTTGGGACAAGCACATCGAGGTCATCGGCAGTTGGCAGGTCAAAGTCCTCACCCCTAACCCCTCTCCTGGAGGGCGAGGTAAGCCACTCGTTGTGATTCCAACCGTGGCCGAGAAGCCACTCGCCGGGTTTTGCCCTCTTAACCCGTTCCGCCACGCGGCGCAGGCATTCTTCCTTGGTCTTCGTTTCGCAGTCGATCTTTTTTAACGAGAGCGCGTAATGTTGAAAATGGAAATGGGCATCCGTGAGGCCGGGCAAAATGGTCTTGCCCTGCATGTCCTGTTTTTCCACCCTGCCATGTGACATGGCTTCGAGCGTGTCCTTCTCCCCCACCGCAAGAATCCTCTCGCCGTCGATCAACACAGCAAAGGCTTTTGGCTGGGACTGGTCGAGCGTATAAATATTGGCGTTATAGAGAAGTTTCATCTGTTTTCCGTAGGGGCGCGGTTTTCGCGCCCGTGGTTGGGTGTGACACTACACAGCCCGCCCCTCTACAGGTTATGTCAATTTCTCCAACAGGGCGTCCAACTCCTCATCAGAATAATAATAGATGGTGACCGTGCCGCCCTCCTTGCCATGCTTCAACGCGACCCTCGTTCCGAGGCTGCGCTGGAGTCTTTTCTCGACATCGTGCACGTCCGCATTTCTGACCGGCTTTTTCGCCTTGGTCGGTTTCTGACCCGCGAGTTTCCGAACCAGTTCCTCGGTTCGTCGCACATTCAGCGAGAGGTTCACAACTGTTTGAAATGCACCATCCCGCGCTTTTTGATTTGTTAACCCCAATATCGCCCGTGCATGTCCTTCGGTAATCACTCCATCTACAATAGCCTGCTTCATACTGTCTGATAGTTCAAGCAAACGCAAGGTATTTGTCACGGTAGAACGGCTCTTGCCAACCCGCTTCGCAACCGCCTCATGCGAAAGCCCAAACTCATCCACCAGTTGACGATAGGCCTCGGCTTCTTCCAGGGCATTCAAGTCGGCACGTTGAACATTTTCGACCAGCGCCAGCTCAAGTAATTCCTGGTTATTCGCCTGCCGTGTGATGACTGGGACAGTCCGCAAGCCAGCGCGTTGCGCGGCCTGCCAGCGACGTTCCCCCGCAATGAGGACAAACTTTCCATCGGATTTTGGAATGACAATCAACGGCTGGATCACTCCATGCTCATGAATGGACGCCGCCAAATCAACCAGTTCCTCTTCCTTGAAATGAACACGCGGCTGGCGGGGATTGCGTTGAATCACATCCACTGCCACCTGCTGTACTCCGCCACCGGAACCAGCGGTTGCAAAGGTAGAACCCTTCCCACCAGCGGGAATGAGCGCATCCAATCCTTTACCGAGACCTGTTCGTTGAGCCATTTGTGATTCCTTTTTCTATTTCAGTCGGAGTCCAACGACTCCCGTCGTTCGCTCACGCGTATCCACAGTCAGACGCGAAATGTTCGGACTCCGTTAATGCCTTTTATCTCCCGTCAGCAGCTCCTTCGCCAGTGCCTCGTACGCCACCGCGCCAACGGATGTGGGAGCATATGCCGAGATCGGCAATCCATATGAAGGTGCTTCGGCCAAACGGACACTGCGCGGGATGACGCTCTTGAAGACCTGTTCGGGGAAGTGCTTGCTAACCTCTGTCACCACGTCAGACGAAAGGTTGGTGCGACTATCGTACATGGTCAGCACCACACCGCGCACAATCAACTCAGGGAAGAGCAGGGAGCGCACTCGTTCGATGGTCTGGGTCAACTGCCCCAAGCCTTCCAGCGCAAGATATTCGCATTGCACAGGCACGATGACACCATTTTTGGCCGCGATCAACCCGTTGACGGTCAACAAACCAAGCGAAGGCGGACAATCCACAAAAATATAATCGTATTTATTCACAAGCGGTTCCAGCGCCTTTCGCAGGCGGGATTCGCGCGCAAGTTCATCCACCAATTCCACTTCCGCCCCGGCCAATGAGGGCGACGAAGGCAACAGTGACAGCCTCAACCGCTCGTTCAGCAACACATAGGAAGCGACATTCACATCGCCCAACAAAGCTTCGTAGGTCCCGCCCTCCACGCCAAGCTTATCCACACCGAGACAGGACGTGGCATTGGCTTGTGGGTCGAGATCCACAACCAGGACACGTTGTCCCAACTGGGCCAGATAAGCCGCAAGGTTAATGGTGGTCGTGGTTTTCCCCACCCCGCCCTTTTGATTCACCAGCGTATAAATACGCGTCACGTCAACACCTCCATCAAACATTCTTCGATTTCCCGCAACGTTGGGATTCCCTTCAAGCCGACGCGCGTTACTGAATACGCTGCGAGTTGAGTCGCAAATCGCGCCGCCTCCCAGGGATCGCGTGTATGGTACATGCGAACAAGGAACGCCGCTGCAAAAACATCGCCCGCGCCTGTCCCATCCACTTCCTGCACTGCCAGCGGACGAAAACGACGGCGGTCGCCGTGCCAATATAACACCGAGCCTGCTTCCCCTTCCGTCAGGCACAGGATGCGGGTATGGTGAGACATCTCTTCAACAAGTTCCAAGTTGCGTCCCACATCTTCCACACTCAATACCACCGCGCCCACATGACGAAGAACCTGCTCACTGTTCAACCAGGGTTTTGCAAACACCCGGCCTTTTTCATCCCAACCGCGCATCCAACCTTGCGGAGTGACTCCCAAAAGAGAGCCTGATAATTTTTCAGCCAACGATGAATCCACTTCGTCCGCAATTGGCGCAAGGTGGATGATCGGCGCGCTACGCCAAACCTGTGGGATATGTTCCAGCGCAAGCAGCGCGGCGCGATGATGCAATACCTGTCTGCGTCCGGTTGGAGTTTTTATGTTTTCGAAAGTAGTGCCATGTTCCGATGGGACATTCACAATTGGAATGTCTTTCAACTCCCCCAACGGCGCGTCCGCTCCCGATGAAGTGACGATGCCCACACGCAACCCCAATGCCCGTGCGGTCAAGGCGGAGTAGGAAGCCGTTCCGCCAAGTTGCACGCCTGTTGGAGTGACATCGGCCGCCACATGACCCACAAGAAGATAATCCACGGGCTGAAGGGAAACGAGTTCAAACATGCGTAAATTATACCGTAGGGGGAAAGCCTTACGAGTTACAAGTTGCGAGTTACAGGTTACATTTTGAAAAATGAAAAAGACTGCCTTGCGGCAGTCCTTATTACTCGTCACTTGTTGCTTCTCACTCATCTTACTTCTTCGGCAAAATCACCACTTTACGGTGCGGTTCTTCACCAGTGCTTTCGGTGGTCACTGCGGGGTGACCGCGTAGTTCGATGTGAATGGCACGGCGTTCACTGGCAGTCATCGGTTCGAGTGTGGCTTTGCGCCCGGTCTTGACCACCTGATCCGCCATCCGCAGGGCAATCTGGCGGACTTGTTTTTCACGGCGCTCGCGATAGCCTTCCACATCCACTACCAACTGCACCCACTGCTGGGTCTGTTTGCCAACCATCAGCGAGGCAACATGTTGGAGAGCGGTCAACGTTTCGGCGTGACGCCCGATCAATGCGCTCAGGTTGTCACCGTGGACATCCACCTGAATCATGCGGCGGTCGTCGGTGCTGGTCTCGTCATAATGGGCGGAGACCTGCGCCGTCATGCCGAGGTGATAAATCAGCTTGGAGACGACGGATTCAGTTGCATCCAGAACCGGGTCGGCGGCGTGACTTTCCACTTCTGGAGCGGATACAGGCGCCCGCTTTTCCTGTTCGACTTTCTTTTCAGGGCGACGGGGTCCAACTTCGGGCTTGGACTCTGCCTTGCGCTGATTCTTCATCTCAGGCTTTGGTTCAGCTTTTGGCTGTGGTCTGGCTTCCTTCGCCTTGGGCGTGGATTCGGCCCGTTTGACAGGTTCGGGCTTGGGTGGGGCAACAGGAATCATTTCCCCCGGCGGCGGGTTGACGGTCAGCCGCACGCGCACCTGGCGTCCACCAAATCCAAACAGTCCCTTGCTGCCGGAATCCAACACTTCAACCGAAACCGCATCTGCTGTGAGACCGAGCTGCGCCAGCCCTTGCGCAAGAGCCTCTTCAACTGTTGGGGCAATAATCTCTAGCGTGGTTCTATCGCTCATGGGTCCTCCCTATTTTTTGCCGACAGGTTTCTTGTTTTTGTTGCCGCCGGGAATCAGGCTGCTCCAATTGGCGCGTCCCGTCGCGGCATATTGAACAATACCCAACAGGTTGCTTGTGATGAAGTAGACCGAGATACCTGAAGCAAAGGTCAACGCAAACCAGCCGAGCAGAAGCGGCATATAAATGCTCATCATGCCGGACATTTGGGCGCTCTGGTCGTTGGGGTTGCTCGAGGCTGGCATGGTCAGCTTGGACTGGATATAGGTGGTCAACGCCACGATGATCGCAAGGGTCGGCAGGGCAAAGCCAAAAACCGGAATGGATTCCGGACGTCCGAGGTCCATCCACAGGAATGTGCTATTGAGCGGGATGATGCCTTCCACATTTTGGAAAGGGTAGATCGTGCGCGCCAGTTTAAGCATGTCGAAAGGCGTGGCGGAAAGCGCGCGGATGATGCTTTGATACAGCCCGATGATGATGGGGAATTGAATCAAAGTCGGCAGACAGGATGCGAATGGGTTGATGCCTTTTTCCTTGTAAATGCGCATTTGTTCCTGCGCAAGTTTTTCCTTGTCCTTGGCATACTTCTTTTGGATATCCTGCCATTCCTTGTCGTTCTGTAATTCCTGCATGGCCTGCGCGCCCTTGACCTGCGAGGCATTCAACGGCCAGGTGATTGCGCGAATAACGATGGTAAATAAAATAATCGCCAGACCAAACATGTGTGGGCCATGACCAAGCGCGTCATAGATCCACAATAAAAGGTTGGCCATGGGATAAATAATGATGGTTTCCCACAGTGAGGGATTCATGGGTCAGTTTCCTTATTTGGCGGGTATAAACGTCCAGGCCTGTTTGCCCTGGATATCATAGGCAGCGAGGGCGATGTCCTCAGCCTGGTAAGGGGCGGCGAGGATCAAATCACCCGCTGCAACAGGGGTGGTGTAGATTTTGCCACCAACCGTTTTTTCCCAGACGATTTTTCCTTCACGATCCAGCGCAAAGAGCGACCCCGATTCGGTGGCAACGTAAATCTGGTCACCCGCAACGAGCAGACTTGCCACAACCGGACCATCGGGCTGCAAGCCGTCCCAATTCTGGCGGCCGCTGGCAAGATCAAGGGAATAGACTTTGCCATCCAGATCGGCATAGTACAGCGTTTCGCCGTCAACTACAGGCGAACCCCAAACCCAATTCCCGGCCTTGGCAACCACTTCATGGCTTCCATCTGATTTGACAAACTCCACATTGGAAGCAAACGAACCCACGTAGACACCGTCACTGCCAATGGCGGAACTGCCGGGAATCGCTCCTCCCAGATTAACGGTTTCCAAAACAGCGCCGCGCGCAGGATCGATGACGTGCAGGTGATGATCGAGCGAAGTCACATACAGCAAAGTGCCATCGGTGGTGGGCGCCGACCAAAGCGCGCCACCCAGTTCGATTGGGTCCGCAGCTTGTTTTCCATTCACATCAAGAATGTAGAGGAAACCATCTGTATTAGGCGCATAGATGGTCCCATTTAACACAAGCGGCGAGGCCAACCACGTACTACTCTTGGCAAAAGTTTCAACCCAATTTTCCCTGCCTGATGCGGGGTCAATACTGATGAAGGAATGGGTTGTACCTGCGCTGCCAACCAGGAGTTGTCCGTCCTCGGTCAAAACAGGGGGGGCAAAAAACAACAATTTGTTGTCGGTTTCAGGGGGATAATGCCATACCTCACTCCCAGTCTTAAGGTCCACTGCATAAATGAAAGACCCGCTGGAGAGATATGCGCGTTCCGCGTCCGCGGCAAGCCCGTGCCAGTTGTTGGTTACTGCTTGTCCCGAACAGGCGCTTAGCGCGAGCGCTCCAAGCACAATCAGCGAAATCAGGATCAATCGTTTTGTGTTCAAGTTGGTTACTTCTCCTCGTGAGTCATGACGTGAAAAAACGTCATGTGAAAATTGCTAGGGGACGGGATCATATCCGCCAGGATTGAAGGGATTGCATCGCAACACGCGCCACACCGCCATCAGAGAACCTTTCAATGCGCCGTGTTTGTAAACCGCCTGATAACCATAATGGGAACAGGAAGGATAAAAACGGCAGGTATTGGCGGGTAGACCTGGTGAGATTGCCATTTGATATAAACGAATCAAGGCCAGCACGGCAATGCGCGGCCAATTGACCAGCGTGCGCGGCATGTCCCGCAGGCGCGGTTCGCTGGAATAATCATGCAAATGGAATTCTTTCTCAGGATTCATCCGAGGGGAGGATTTTGGCGCGGCGGAAGAGATTGTCCAGCGCGGCGCGGGTATCTTGCAGGGTGGCGGTCACAAGCGGCGGGCGGGCAATCAGGATCAGATCCAAGCCGGGAGCGAAGGTGTCCAGATAGGGACGCATCGCCTCGCGTAACAACCGCTTGGCCCGGTTGCGATGGATGGCGGTTCCCGTTGTTTTTCCCGCAGTCACACCCACGCGCACATGCTCGCACATGTTACAAACCTGGACCACCAACACAACAAGCGGGTGGGCATAAGACTTGCCGGTTCGCCGCACCCGCTTGAAATCTTCAGATCGGGTCAGGCGAAATTTGCGCTGCACCCGCACCTCAATGTCGATCCCTGCTCACCAAATCCGCAGGGATTGACCTACCAACGTACTTTCTTGACGTGCTCGTTGGACCTGACCGTCAATTGATGGCGGCCGCGCAAGCGTCGTCGCTTCAACACGTTGCGTCCGTCGGCTGTGGCCATGCGGCTTCTAAAACCGTGCACACGCACACGGCGACGGATCTTGGGCTGATATGTTCTTTTGGTCATTCGAAAACACTTCCTTTGTAAAAGATAATTGCAAGTCCCGCTGGAGAGGGATCTGGCTGTCAATTAGTGGCGGGGAATTATACCTCAACGGATTGGATTCGGTCAATTTGATTTGGGTTGGTTCCCACCGGTCCGTTTTTGTATTCACATAAACCATCACTGTTGTAAAAAAACCTTTTACTCGCCAGCAGTCTCTTATGAGACACCCTGTTGCTCCAACAGGGTCGAGACGCGTCAGACCAAAGGGACATCACTACCAGGGAACTAATTTCCCAGCTGCTTCGTCCTTTTCACAGCCCTTGCAAAATTGTATTGCCAACACATTACAGTACTGTTGGGGGATGCATCGTTTTACATCGAATTGCGTTATATTAGTAGCAAATGGAAAACAGAAAGGAGTGCCCTATGATGTTCGTACTTGCAGCAGTGGTCGTTTTGTTATTGCTCGCACTCGCCGGCGCGGATTTGTTCGTGTCGCAGTACAACCCTGACGAACTCAGCAAGATGGGAGTCCAGGAACAATGACGGATGACCAACCCAACCCCTAGCCCGACGCAACTCGAAAGACGCGCCGGGCTTTTCTTTTAACGATACACGCCTGCACTTTCCAGCCACAGCGTGGAAAGCAACAGGCATGTTTCGGATGGTTTGTTCGGGGATTAATTCAGGCGGGCAAGGATATCATTTGCTTCGAGCAAAAGATAATCCACATTTTCAAACTTGAACTCGGTGCCGCTGTACTTGGCGAACAACACTTTATCTTTGACCTTGAGCTTGATGCTCTCTTCATCGCCGACAGCAACCACCTCCCCAGTCTGGGGCTTTTCCTTGGCGGTTTCGGGCAGATACAGCCCGGAAGAGGTCTTGGCTTCCTGCTCCAGCGGGCGGATGAGAACGCGTGTCCCCAGGGGTTGAATGTTGAGCTTGGCCATGTTATTTGATTCCCAACAGTGAATTAATCTGCGGACGGTTGAACCCCACAATAATTCTTCCGCCGATGTCGATTACCGGCACGCCCATTTGACCGGAACGGCGCACCATGTCGCGCGCGGCGGCCTGGTCGCGGCTGACGTCGATATCGGTGAATTTGACACCCTTCTCGCGGAAATAGCTCTTTGCCATGTTGCAATAGGAACAGGTGGGCGTGCTGAAAACCACCACTTTCGGTTGAACATTTGTGTCTGTCATCTCAGTACCTCCAAAATTGAATGTTGATTATCGAATAGATGCCAGACATTGGAATAAGTTACACCCTGCAGGATTCAGCCTCAGTCTGCCCATGTGATGGTTTTTGCTCTCTTGGACTGTTCCATCCCCTTAAAAAGGACTTTAGTGCGTCAAAAAAATCCAAAAAGGTTCAAATATGGTTGAGCAACCATCCTGGTAATTTTGGGATATAATCTAATTATTCACAGACACAACAATGAAGCAAACTTCCTCCTTTTAAGTAGGTATTACATGGATGTTGTGGCACTTTATACACAGATCGAAAAAACGATCGAAATCAATGCAGGCGTCATTGTACTGGAAAATCACAGTGGATTTCCGCGTAACGAGGCCAATCTGTACCTGATAGGACGCCGTGGGGAAATCATCTGGAAGGCGGAGAAACCCGACCCATACACATACTTTACACGTGTAAGACTCAACGAAGACGGTGAGACGTTTTCCGCCTACACTCTGGGGGGACATGCCTGTGAATTGGAGCTAAAAACAGGGAAATTGATCAGTGTCATAGGTTTTCAATAACAAAATACCCCCATAACGATATGGTGTTTGCGGCATTAAGATTCATTGTGGAGCCAAAATATGTTCATTCAAGAGAACCGCACAAAAGCAAAACTCAAAGCTGGTCAGCCAGCCTACGGCGTGATCTCCACCTCGGACGACCCCCAACTTGCGGAAATATATGGTCTGGCAGGTTTCGACTTCTACATGCTGGATGCCGAGCACGGACTGATCGACCCCGTTCAGGCGGTCAATGTGATTCGAGCTTGCGAGCGCGTGAACATGACCCCGCTGGTGCGGATTGGTCCCAGAGACCCGAAGCTCGTCCTGCAATACATGGACGCGGGCGTGATGGGCGTGATGATGCCTGGACTCGAATCCGCAGACGAAGTCAGAATGCTGGTAGATGCAGTGAAATATCCCCCCCTTGGAAGCCGAGGCATGGGATTGACAAGGGCTTCGGGGTATATTGCGACTGGACAGGAAGCAGTTGAGTTTATCAACTTCACCAACGAACAGACAATGGTCATTCCACAATTCGAGCACCAGAAACTAATTGACCACTTCGAGGAAATTTTCTGCCTGCCCGGAGTGGATATGGTGTTTGTCGGCCCGCGTGACCTCTCGCTCAACATGGGATTCCCCGACGGAGCCAATCATCCCGAAGTGCAGGAGATGATCGACCGTGTAGTGACCGTCTGCAAGGGGCACAATGTGGCGGCTGGAATCACGGCTGTCTCGCGGGCGGACGCGGCGAAGCAGGTCGCTCGCGGCATGACGATGATTCTGGCAATCTCGCAGATCGTGGTGGCGGCTGGCGCCAAAGAATTTTTGCCTGAGTAAAAGCCATGTCGATCCTTGATGTGCTAGTTTGGCTCGCTATCCCATTTTGGACTCTTATGGCGTTTCTCAACCTGCTTTGGTCAAAGTCAGACATTGAAGGTAGGTATCCCCATGTGGTTGGGGTTTACGAGACATCAGTCACGATGGCAGGATTTTTTTTCATGGTAGTGTTGCTTGCGTTCTTTATAGGACTATTTTTGGTAGGTTTTAATGAGATCGTATCGTTTAATAAGCGCATGGTTGCTAAGGACGGAAAAAATGCTGCGCAGCCTGTTATTATCGCTCTTGAAAGTTATAAGAAGGAAAAGGGATATTATCCAAAATCTCTTGAAACTTTAGCATCTGGAAGCTATGCTGAAGCAATGCCTGAAAAAAAATTTTTTTATTCGTTAGACAAGGATAAATATAGACTATGTTTTGTGTCCGACATAAATCCGATGTATGCAACGACCTGCGATCGCGAATGCTATTCTTCAGTTTCAAAGCAATGGGAAAGTGGCAAGGGCAATTGCTCCAGCTACTGACGACATTTTGATTTTTCATGTTGACAAAAATGCGACGTATCCTCCATGTTTGGTGAAATTGTGAACTTCTCGAATATTGAAAAACCCTCGTTTGGATTTGTCCTCGTCTTCCTGCTCTTTAGTTTGCTGTTCCTTTCCAATACCTACAAATTGTGGTTCAAAACCGACTCATATTATCAGGACCTTTACAACAGCCTTACCAACGAGAAAACCCCTTACCCATTCAAGAATTTCTTCCTGAAGCGGCTGGAAAACCGCAAACGCTGGGAGGTGGAGCAAAAGATTTTCAGCGCGATTGGGTTTGTGGCTGTCGTCGGCGCAGATGTGCTAGTGATTATCGCGTCGTTGCGAGGGTGATAGCCCGAAGCAATCTTCTCGTACCCCGTCATTGCGAGCCGCCGTTCGTTGGCGGCGAAGCAATCCCCAACTCGGTGACTGAGATTGCTTCGTCGCTCCCCTTCGTTACCCTCAGGGTCGCTCCTCGCAATGACGGAGAAAAGAGAGACATGAAACGAGAACTTCGTCCATGTATTTACATCATGACCAACAAATACAATAAAGTTCTCTACACAGGCGTGACCAGTAATTTATTACGGAGAGTGACCGAACACAAAGACAAAACCGTTCCAGGGTTCACGAGCAAGTACAACGTGACAAAACTGGTTTACTATGAAGAATACGCAACCATGGAAGAAGCCATCGCCCGCGAGAAGCAAATTAAAGGCGGTTCAAGGCAAAAGAAAATTGATTTGGTCAAAAGCAGGAATCCTGAATGGAAAGATTTGTACGATGAGTTTTTTGTATGAGTTTCCCGTCATTGCGAGCCGCTGTTCGTTGGCGGCGAAGCAATCTCCAACACGGTGAGCAGGATTGCTTCGTCGGGAAGAACACCCTCCTCGCAACACCGCACCTGCGGTGGGTGCAGGTGTGACGAAAGCACGGATGTGTTGGTGGTGATGGCATATATGTTTGGTGAATAGCTTTTTGTTGCATTAATATTTTTGATGAAATAGCAACTTAACTTAAACAGCATCGACATCAAGATACGGGATGCGCATGGAATACACAAAAAACATATATGAAGCTCTCTATTACATAGAAAAACACTTTAGTTTTCTATATAACCTTGGTTTCCAAATTGTTAATCAACATTTCTATAATGAAAGCTTTGGGAATTGGATAGTTATCTTCCAATCACAAAAATGCATACTTCGTTTTATTCAAGACAGAAGAGATATACACATTGAGGTTGGTCCACCTTCATCCTCAACCGAATTAATCGTAAGAGAAAATTTCACTGACCTAAATCAATTAGTTGATTATATTAAGAAAAAAGACTTTAATATTCTTTCTTCAAATACATCAACAGACGTGGATGTGCAACTAGAAAGGTTAAGCACCTTACTATCTTCAGTGTACAACGAAATAATTGAATTTATAAACAACGATAGTTTTTTACAGGAAAAAGCGAAAATGCGTCAACTTTTTTTCGAGAAGCTGAAGAAGCAATACCCAAACATGAAGTTTGCAGATACCATAAACTCAAACAAGGAGAAGCCACTTTGAAAATCATCGCATGTATCAAGCAAGTACCCGACTCGGAAGCGAAAGTAAAAGCCGAGGATGGGAAGGTTACGTGGGGGGACGCGCCGCTGGTGATTAACCCGTTCGACGAGTATGCTGTCGAAGGCGCGCTTCAGCAGAGGGAAGCATTGGGCGGGACAGTGACTGCCCTGTGCGTCGGACCCGAATCCGCGAAGGAAGCGCTCAAGCATGCGCTCGCCATGGGCGCGGATGAGGCTGTCCTCGTCTCGGACCCCGCGCTCACCGACCTCGACACCGTCGGCGCGGCGCGCGTATTGGCGGCTGCCATCCAAAAGATTGGCGGCGCGGATATGGTCATGTTCGGGCGTCAGACTCTCGACAACGGCGCAGGTCTCACCGCCGCGCAGACCGCCAGAGTCCTCGGGTTGCCCATGCTTGGGTTCGTGGGTCAGATCAAGGTCGAAGGCGAGAACGTCACCGTTGACCGAGTCACCGAAGAGGGCAGGCAAACCGTCAGCGCGAAAATGCCCGCCGTCCTCAGCCTCGTTCAAAGCATCGGCGAACCGCGCTACCCGTCGTTCATGGGCATCCGCAAAGCGTCGAAGGCGAACATCCCCGTGTGGTCGCTGGCAGATGTCGGCGCGACCGCATCCGCTCCCGTCGTCACCCGCGTCGAGTTGATGAACCCGCCCGTGTCCGAGGCCAAAGTCGAAATGATCACTGGCGAAACTCCCGCCGAGATCGCCGACAAACTCGCCGATAAAATTCTCGCGGAGAAAGTGCTATGAAAACTTTCGTTTACATCGACCATTTCAAGACCGACGTCCAGCCTGCTTCGTGGGAAGCGTTGGGCGTGGCAAAAAGTTTCGGCACAGCCGTGGCGCTGGTCTTCGGCTCGGATGCGGATGAGATTTCCAAAGCCGCGTTTGAATTTGGCGCGGATGAAGTCATCGTTGTGGATGATGCTGCGCTGACAGACTACCGCGCTGAACCGTATGCTTCCACGCTGTCGGCTCTTGCCGCTGCTGGGTCCCCCGACCTGATTCTGTTCCCGACGACTGCCCGAACCCGTGAGTTTGCCGCCATGTCTGCCGTGGACTTGAACACAGGCGTGCTGACCGACGTCTCCAAATTCGAGCAGGACGGCGATATGCTGGTCGCCACCCGCCCGATCTACGAAGGCAAGGTGCTGGAGAAGACCGTCTGCTCGGGCAAGCCCGTGCTGGCGACCATCCCCGCCCGCGCCTTCCCCAAGCCCGAACGTGTGTCTGGCAAGGCTGGCACAGTCACCAAAGCCGCCGCCAAGACCGAAGCGCTGACCACAGTGGTCGGCTATGCCGCGACTGAAAGCGCGGTCAACATCGGCGACGCGGCGGTCATCGTCTCTGGCGGACGCGGCGTCTCGAACAACCCCGCCCTCGGTTTGGACGAAAAAGCCACCGCGCAAAAAGGCTTTGAGATGATCGGCGAACTCGCCAAGTTGCTCGGCGGCGCAGTCGGCGCATCCCGCGCGGCAGTGGACGGCGGATACATCACCTACGCCCATCAGGTCGGGCAGACAGGCAAAGTCGTCGCCCCCGATTTGTACATCGCCTGCGGTATCTCTGGCGCGATCCAGCACCTCGTCGGCATGAGGAACTCCAAGTTGATCGTCGCCATCAACAAGGACGCCGAAGCCCCGATCTTCAGCCAGGCGCGCTACGGCGTAATTGGAGATTTGTTTGCGATTGTCCCTGCGTTGACTGAGGCAATGAAGAAGAAAATGGGGAAGTGATCCCCGTCCAGCAGGGAAAAACATATAAACACAAAAAGCATCCTCACGGATGCTTTTTGTTGTAATAATGGACGGTGGGTTAATCTTCCAGTACGAATGTGACCTTCAATTGCACGCGGTATTCCGAGATGTTACCCTTCTCGTCAACACTCACTTCCTGATTCTCGACCCAGGCCGATTTGACATTCTTGAGTGTTTTCGCGGCGCGCGCAACCCCTGTCTTGATGGCGTCATCGAAACTCTTTGTGGAAGACGCTTTGAGTTCGGTAACACGGGCAACTGTCATGGCAAACTCCTTTAATCCAAAAGTGATTTGGGAATGTTGCCGCCGTTCGCGGCAATCTGCCTCAACACTTCCTTGTGAAGCCAGACGTTCATTTTGGCTGAATCCTTCATCAGGTCGGCGGGACAGCCAAGTTCGGCCGCCAGTTCATTGCGCGCTTCGCGGCTGCTGTCGATGTCCAGCAGTTTGAGCAGATCCACGATGGAAACTTTCCAATCGAGGTTCTTTCCCGCGGAAAGTTTTTCGAGTTGTTTGACCACATCCACCTCTGAAATTGCCACCGGCGCCGCTGGTTTCACAGGCGCGCTGGATGTGGGCTCGTAATTGAGAGTAGGCTTGGCGGCTGGTTTGGTTGTTCCAGTCCCTGTCCAAGTGCCTGTTATTGGTTTGGCGGACGCGGCTGGTTTTGCAGGCGCGGCGGCGGTTGCGGCGGGCGCATCCTTTTTGAGCCCAAGCTTTTCGAGAATTTTTCCGAAGAATCCCATGGTAGTAACTCCTTTTATATATCTTGAAATGAATATGTTTTATGTATTATTTGGTAAATAATACTGTTCCCATTTTAGGGATTACCGTTGTTTTGCCATTCCCGCCACTGCCTGAAGCAGGGCATTGGCCACCACCTGACCAGACTGCTGTCGGTGCGGTTTTGCCATGGGACCGGCGGACATGAGAGCGGTCAAAGCCGCCTGCAGGTTGTCCTGTCCCTGTTGTTTGGCGTTCATGAAACTCATGCCCGCGTTCAGGATGTCGCCGAGGTCGATTCCTCCCTGCTGTTGACTTCCACCTTGTGGGGCGGATTGCCCACCGAGTAACGCTCCCAGCAGATCGCCACCCTGCGCGGACGATTGTGATTGCCCTCCGCCGCCAAGCAGGGAACCCAGCAGGTCGCCGCCCTGCGAAGGCGCGGACTGTCCGCCTCCCAGCAGGGATTGGATGAGCATCATGGCATTATCGGGCGTCACTGCTGATTGCCCCTGGAATTGTTGCGCGGCTTGCGCCAACCCCTGCGAATACGCGTGCGCCGAACCGCTTGTGCCGTTCTGAGCCAGATACTGGCTGGCGCTGTTCAATTGCTGGGAAGGGGGAGCGCCCTGCTGGCTTGCCATGACCTGTGAGATCATGTTGAACACCTGCACCATGTTGTCGCCATGATTTTGGTTTTCGGTATCCGCCTGATTTAGGGAAGACTGGTTGGCGGAGAGCGCCTGGGCGGCCACATTGAACAGGGAGGACAAATCCAAACCGCGTGTTTGTCCCACCGGGGCGCGTGAAACAGCCTTCGCCTTTTTCACGCCGGGGCTTGCTTTTCTATTATTATTCATGAACAGAGTATCCTTTTTTGATCGTCTTGAGCATACGGGTTGAAGGCAGGGGAGTTTTAGTATTCCACCCCCTTGCGAAGAGTCTTTGCGGTTTGAATCCAACCCTTTACCCTGCTCAAGCCGGGAAGTTTGTTGACCTTGTTCTTCTCAATGTTGGCTTTTGCGAGGGACTCCATCAGGGTTTCGGCTTTTCGCGTGGCAAGCTCGCGGACCGTGTCGACGCCCGCGGCTTCGAGCAAATCTGAATATTGCGAACCGATGCCGCGCACGCGGAACATATCCGCGCGATTAACCCATTCAAGAATAACCTTTTCGCTGAAACCGGTCATCTTTGCCAATTCCCTCCGCCCCTGCGGTGTACGACCTCTTTCCAATAACGCTTCGGTCGTACGGACACCCGCTGTGCGCAACTTTACAGCGGATACTTCCCCCACGCCTTCAATGTCTGTAATCGTAGACATTATGGGAACACCTCCTTTCATAAGCACGTTATTATGATATACCATATTGTTGTTTAATACAACCCTATTGAGAAGATCGAAAACACAGCCCGGCATCCGGCCTTTTATTTCGGGAGACCAGGAGGCTTTTTAACAACAAAAGTTTTCGCGTTGTGATTCAAGAAGCCTCAGGCGAATATTATGAGCAACCAGAGTTAACCCCTGAATTTTTTTAACAGAAAACAAGATCATTCACATGTAACATCATTGATCTCCCTCGCCTCAAATTCAACAAAAAGCCGCTGGTTGCCTCAAAGATTTAGACGATCTGGAAAAACCGCCATAATTTCATCATTCTTCTTCTAGCCATCCCCAAACCCAGCAGGCGGAATTCCCAGCGCTTGAATCAGTCTCGCCCAATAATTGACCTGTGCCGCCGTGCTGGCAAGGATGACAAACTCACGCCCGGTAAATGCAGCTTTGACCCGCTCGACCAGATCAGGGTGGAATTTCAACGGTGTCTGCGAGATGACGCGGGCGTAGGCAATTGCCAGTTTCTCACGTTCCGAAAAAGTGCCTACCTTCTCGAAGTCCCCGCGCAGGGACTCGGCTTCCTCGTCCGTGATTCCTATCTCACGATGCTCGTAGGAATTCATGTCGATGCAGAAGGGACAAGCCGCCGCATACGAAGCGGTCATGCGGATGAGTTTGAGCATCCGCGGGGTCATCTCGCCGTCCGCGTGGGCGACCAAAGCCTCCATCACGCCTGAGCCGATTGCGGCTTTGGGATACCATGCTAAAATCCGCGCGGGAAGCATGGCCTTGCCCGTGATTCGCTCCGAGAGCAAAATCCCCAGTTTGAGAAAAAAGGGGATTCTTTTGGGTTGTTCGATGAATGCCTGCATGGGGTCCTCCAATTTGATTCTAACCAACATTCGTTATTAATGTCATCCTTATCCAAAAAGGGTAACTTTAGTCAGCAGATATATCAGAAGTCAATTTTTAATCGGGGAATTGACTTATTCATAAATCAACAAGGCAGTGTTATGTCAAAAATCATCTCCCACTTTTCTTTATCTACCATTATCAGTCAATTGTCGAAAATATGGAAAACCATCGTCGTTGGAAGCTTCATCTCTTTGGGGAGCGCAGGATTCACGGTGTTGGTCGCAAAACTAACGGGTAATCCCATTTGGATGCTTGCCAAGGACCCAGCTGATATAAGGCACTTCCCGCCATACTTTGGAATGCTCTCCAATTGGGGCGTCATCCTATGGATCGCCACTGCAACCATTTGTCTTTTTAGCGCGACGCTTTTGAAGTTAAACAAAGCATCCGATGCCAAATTCCGGTTTCTTGCAGCATCCGGAATTTTCAGCCTATTGCTGGGAGTTGACGACTTATATATGATGCACGAGCGATTGCTGCCACAAATGTTCCACATGCCAGAGATATTTTTCTATGTTTTATATTTCTGTATCCTTGCGGCTTACCTGGTTTACTTCACCCCCCAGATATTGAAATATGATTATTTGTTGTTTGTGGCGGCCCTTTTACTCTTTGCATTTTCCCGCCAGTTTTTGATCAAGATTCCCTATTTCAGCCAGTTCAACACCACCGGCGACATGCTCAAATATTTTGGGATCGTCTTCTGGCTGGCTTTCTTTTATAGAACCGCCATGCAGGAAGTGAACGAATTACTGCGCAGGGAAAAACAGGCAAAAATCGGAACGCTTGACACGTGAATAGCCATGCGTATAATTCAGCCCAATCAGACTCACACGAAGACAAGTACCTGCCTCCCCTTTCAGAGAGTCATCGGCTGGTGAAAGATGACAAACAAAACAGGGAAATCCCCTTCGCACGCCCTGAGTTTACCGAAGGGTTATGTCACTCTCGCAGAGACGTCCATCGTCGTAAGAGAGTCGGGTGCGCCCGTTACAGTGCAAGCTAAGATTGCCCTTACCCCCGACCCCTCTCCCTGAGGGAGAGGGGAGAGAGCGATGAAAGCAGGTGGTACCACGAGACGCCCCTCGTCCTGCACGGACTGGGGCGTATTCCATTAATGCACACGGAGGTGCAACATGTTGGACATCAATATCATTCGCGAAACACCAGACGTTGTCCGCAAGTCTTTGCGGGACCGCCAGATGGACCCGTCTCCTGTGGATGCCATCCTGCAACTGGACGAGAAGCGCCGCAGCCTGCTCTCTCAGGTGGAGACGCTCAAGGCGGAGCGCAATGTCGTTTCGAAGGAAATTGGAAAAATGAAAGACGCGGCGTCTCGTCAGGAAAAGATCGAGGCGATGCGCGTGGTCGGTGACAAGATTGCGGAGTTCGACAAGCAGGTAGGAGAGGTCGAAGCGGAATTGACCGCGCTCACTTCTTCAATCCCCAACATCCCTGATTCGCGAGTCCCATACGGCGTGGACGACAGTGAGAACGTGGTCATCAAGACAGTGGGCGAACCGCGCAAGTTCGATTTCACACCCAAGCCTCACTGGGATTTGGGACCCGCTCTCGGCATCCTTGACTTCGAGCGTGGCACCAAGCTGACGGGTTCGCGCTTCTACGTGCTGCAAGGCGCAGGCGCTCGCTTGCAGCGCGCCGTCATCGCGTGGATGCTCGACCTGCATACGCGGAGCGGTCAGGGATACGAGGAAAAATATCTGCCGTTCATGGTGAAGACTGCGGTGGTGTATGGCGCGGGACAATTGCCGAAGTTCGCCGATAACCTCTACAAAGACCATGAAGAAGATTACTACTTCGTGCCGACTGCCGAAGTCCCGTTGACGGGTCTGCACATGGACGAGATTCTCGATGAGGCATCACTGCCGAGGTTGTACACCGCTTATACGCCCTGCTTCCGCCGCGAAAAGATGAGCGCGGGACGCGATGTGCGCGGCATAAAGCGCGGACACCAGTTCGACAAAGTGGAGATGTACATCTATTGCAAGCCGGAAGATTCCGAGGCGATGTTCGAAAAAATGGTGAAGGATGCCGAAGAGACCTGCGCCCTGCTGGGTGTCCCCTACCGTGTGAAGCGGCTCTGCACAGGCGACATTGGCTTCGGCTCGGCAATGACCTACGACTTCGAACTGTGGGCTCCTGGCTGTGACGAGTGGCTGGAGGTTTCATCGGTCTCGAACGTCACCGATTTCCAGGCACGCCGCGCGAACATCAAGTATCGTCCAACGGACGGCGGCAAGGCGAAGTTCGTCCACACGCTCAACGGTTCTGGACTGGGACTTCCGCGCACGATGATCGCCATCATGGAAAATTACCAGCAAGCCGACGGCTCGATTATGGTTCCCGAAGTCCTGCGCCCGTGGATGGGCGGGATCGATGTGATCAAGTAATGTTGCGGGTCGGACTGCAAAATCTCTAGACGCGAAGCGTGCGCCAAAGTCGGAGACTTTGGACTCCCTGTCCACAACTTTCGGGATGTTTCCTTCGTAAAGTAAAATAGAGATGATTATTCAACCTGACAGGCTCACTTCGCAAACCCTGTCAGGTATTTTTTCAACGAGGAACCGATGACGGACCCTGAATTTTGGAAACTTTACTTCGAGACCCTGCTGGAAGTCCTGACCTTCCTCGCCCTGTTGACGGGGTTGTTTGGCTTGTTGATTCCCGTCTTCCCAGGTCTGACCGTGATGTGGATTGCGACGCTGGTCTACGGGATTATTCAACTAATCGTGGGGAACATGACCTGGGTCACTTGGTTGCTTTTCTTCTTCATCACCCTGCTGATGATCGGCGGCAACATCGTGGACAACATCATCATTGCCAAGCACATGCGCGACAAGGACATCCCCTGGAGTTCAATTCTGCTCTCGTTTGCGGCGGGGATTATTGTCAGCCTGTTCCTCACCCCGCTGGTGGGAATCATTGCCTCGCCTGTCGGGTTGTTCCTCGCCGAGTGGAGACGGGTCAAGGACAGGCAATCCGCTCTCGCCAACACACAGGCGTGGATGACGGGCTGGGGCTGGTCGTTTCTGGCAAGGTTCGGGATTGGAGTTGTGATGATTGTTTTGTGGGGTTTATGGGCGTGGATATGATTTATAAGCTCTATCGGGGGCTTAGCCCCCGATAGAGCAAAAGACAACTTAAAGGGCGGGATTTTTCAACATCGCCGTCAGCAACTTGACCGAATTCTTCATGTCGTTGATGTCCACCATCTCCGAAGCGGAGTGGACGTAGCGCACTGGAATGGATAATGCGCCTGCCATCACGCCTGCGCGGGAGATTTGAATTTCCCTCGCATCGGTGGAACCGATCAACAGCACTTCACGCTGGTAGGGAATTTTTGCCTTCTCCGCGGATTGAATCATCCAGTCCGCCACGCGCGGGTCGGCGATCATGCCCACGTCGCGGAATTTGACACAAGGTCCCTTGCTAAGTTCCATCACCATCTTGATCGACGCGGGAGTGTCGCCTGTGGGAGTCACGTCTACTGCGATTCCGATCTCAGGGTCGATGCCGAAGGTGGCAGAGCCTGCGCCGCGTGAACCAACTTCCTCTTGAGTCGTAAAAACAAAATACAAATCGTTCGACGTGGACTTAATCGCACGTAGGGTTTCAATCAGCACCACTACGCCCACGCGGTCGTCAAGAGACTTGGCGACGAGGCGGTCACCCATTTCGATGAAAGAACGTTCGAAGGCGGCAATGTCACCGACCTTGATGGGGCAATTGCCCCTGCTGGTCGCCCCCACGTCAATGTACATCTTGTTGAGCGGAATAATATTGTCGATCAACTCCAAACGGTCATAGCCGATCAAGCCCATTGTCCCGTTCAAAAAGCGGACCCTCGACCCAGGCAGGTATCTGCCAAGCGTCGTACCGACGTTGGTAAAACGCACGAAGCCTTTTTTGTCCACATGGCTGGCGATGACCCCGATCTCGTCCATGTGCGCGGCGAGCATGATTCTCTTTGACGTTTTGGATGCCTTCGTCGGCTTCTTGCGGACGATGAGATTGCCCAGCGCATCCACGCGGACTTCGTCTGCGAGCGGTTTGACTTCCTTCAGGATGATCTCGCGCACGGCATCTTCATACCCTGACGGTGCGAAGGTTTCAGTCAATATTTTGAGTAGTTGTTTCATCGATTACTTTCCTAAAAAGAATTTCTCGCCTGCAACGTATGTCTTACTATCGTCTCTCGTGAACGCATGAGCCTTGGACTTTCCCATCACAGTCCATTCTTCGTTTCGCCTGCCGACGATGGCGGTGTCTTCGTCCACGCCGAGCATGATCTCGCCATCCCGAAGTCGGCGGCGGAGCGTGGCGAGCAATGGTTTGCCGAACAAAGGCATGGCATTGAAATGCGGCAGCAGGGACGCAATCGGCAGGATGCCAAATGCAACAGTGGAGCGGATTCCCGCTGCCCGAAAATCGGGCATTTCCTTGCTGAGGATCATCGCCCCAGCCGAGCAACCTGCGTACACCGCGCCGCGCGCCCAAGCCTTTTGTGCCGCTTCCCAGACCAGGCTGTCCTTCATGGTTTGATATAAGTAATTTGGATTACCACCAGAGAAATAGATAACATCCGCATTTTCCACCGCTGACGCATGGTTTGGGTCATTCGCAGATTCCTTGTTGATAACGGGGAGTGCCTGAACTTCCGCGCCGAGTTTCGTGAAATGCTCCACACCCATATTCGACCAGCGGGCGACGCTCTTTGGTCCTTCCTGTCCTGCGGCGGTTGGCAGACAGACCACACGCGGCTTGCGACTGTTAGCCCCGCAGTTGGCAAGCAGGTACGAATCCACTTCATTCATCACGGGGAGATATTCACCAGAACCGAGTAAGGCAATGAGACCGTTCATGTGTACGTGTTTACCTATCTACCAATTTACGTGTCATATCTTTCAGCGCCGCATGCAATAAATTCAGCGTGTTCTTCCAATCTTCCACCCGCGCGATGCTAATGGGGGAATGGGTGTAGCGATGCGGCACGGAGACAGAAACCACGGGCACGCCTGTCCGAGCCTGCTGGATTGCCCCCGCATTTGTCCCGCCGCCACCTGGCTGACGGAATTGGTGTTTGATTTTGTGCTTCTCCGCCGTCTCAGCAAGTAAGCGGACCAGGCGCGGATTATCCAGCGTGGACGAGTTCGCCATGTAAATGGCGGGACCAAATCCCAGTCGCGTGTTGTAGGTGTAATTTTCCGCGCCCTCGTAATGAGGCAGGTCGCGCGCGGGAGTCGAATCCACTGCAATGGCAAGGTCAGGCTCGAAGTAATGCGCCGCGACCTTCGCGCCGCGCAAGCCAATCTCCTCCTGCACGCTAAACGACAGGCACAACTCGATGTTCTTCGGTGTATGTTTGAGGAGTTCGATCAGGATTGCAATGCCGATGCGGTCATCAATGGCTTTGGACATGATCGAAGGTCCCACGCGCTTGAATTTGGTGGCAAATGTAGCGCGGTCACCGACATTAGCCTTGCCTTCGCCGAGGTCGATCCGTAGGGAATCCAAATCGAGGGCATGTTCCAATTCGGATGGGGTGGTGAGATGAATCGGTTTCGCGCCGATTACACCAATGGCATGATTCTTGCCGACAATGACCTGTTTTCCTGGCAGATGGCGCTCGTCGATGCCGCCGACCGCCTTGAATTGATACAAGCCATCGCCCTCGTCATGTACGATCATGAAGCCGACTTCGTCCATGTGGGCGTCGAGCAGAACGCGCAACGGCTTTTTACCTGTGCTTTTCTTCCTGACCAGAACACTGCCAAGCGCATCCACTTTGACTTCGTCGGCGTGGGGCTTGACCTCTTCCAGAACAATGCGGCGCACCTCACCTTCGTCCCCAGAGACGGACATGGCGTTGCATAGTTTTTCGAGCAATTTGATTTGCGGTTGACCGATTGAAAGCATGTTTAATCCCAAGTGATCTTGCTCATAAAATCCGCTTCGAGCGAGGCGGCGAATTCGGCGAGCAGGCGACCCGCGCGCTGGACGTCTTTGAGCGCGATCATCTCGACAGGCGTGTGCATGTAGCGCAGCGGGATGCTGACCAGCAGCGTGGGGATACCCTCCGCTGTGAGTTGCATGAAATCCGCGTCGGTAAGGGAATATTCGGGCATGGGTTCGTCTTTGACGGGGATTTCAACCCGCTCTGCGACTTCCTTCATCCGCTTGTATAAAAAGGGATGGTTGTTGGGACCGATACCCAGCGTGAGTCCTTTGCCGAGCGGGAAGGTCTCGTATCCGCTCGCGCCTGGACCTGAGCCATAGGTTGTGTCGAGGGCGATGGCAATCGTGGGGCGCAATTGAAATGCGGAGGTTATCGCTCCCAAGGCTGTGACCTCCTCCTGAATCGATGCCACTGCCCAAACATCCCAGGCATGGCTTTTATTTTTCAATTCTTCGAGACAGATGGTGAGCGCGGCGACGGAGGAACGGTTGTCGAGGGAATGTCCGCTGAGCAAGCCGCCTGACATTTCGACAGGTTCCGTTGCAAACGAGACCCGATCTCCAACCTGAACGCGCTTTGCGACTTCGGCTGAGGTGAGTCCGGTGTCAATCAGAAGGTGGGACAAGCCAACCACGCCAGAGCCTTTTCCTTCGGGCAGGAGATTCGCGGGCGGCATGACGATGACCCCGTAGAGTTCCTCGCCGGTTTTGGATGCGTGGACAGTGACAAGAGCGCCAGGCAAAACGCGCGGGTCAAGTCCGCCGATATTCGTGACGTGCAGAAAGCCGTCGGCGATGCGCGAGACCATGAGTCCGATGGCGTCCATGTGGGCGGAGATCAAAACCGAAGGCTTGGATAAACCGTCAGAACCGTAGCCAGCTTTGAGCGCGTGAATCGAGCCCAGCCTGCTGCGGCTGACCGAATCCGCGAGCGGAGTCCACTGTTTTTCGATCAAGTCCGCAACGGGAGTCTCGTATCCCGAAAGACCCGCAACAGAGATCATGGATTTCAAAAAAGGCAGAATATCACTCATGGTTTCCTGAAAAAAAGAGACCCCGTTTGCGGGAGTCTCCGTGAGTTTATCCGCCGCCAAAGGCTGTTGGCGAAGCGGACGGGGTGATGGTCGGCGTCGGCGTGATCGTGGGTGTTGGCGTGATGGTGGGAGTGAACGTACTTGTGAAAGTTGGCGTAGGTGTCGCAGTAGGCGTAGACGTGTATGTAGGTGTAAAGGTAAAGGTGGGCGTGAAGGTTTGAGTGATGGTCGAGGTGGGAGTATATGTCGGCGTGTTTGTACTTGGTTGGAAGGGGGTCAATGTAATGGTGGGAGTTGGAGTCGATGTTGACGTTTGAGTTTGGGTGGGGGTATTGGTGATGGTATTCGTTACCACCAATGGAGTGGTGCTAACTGTGGGCGATTGCGTTGTACTTGTTTGAGTGATTATCGGGGTTGGGGTAGGGGTCCCGTTTCTGTTGGGATTAAGCGACAGGGCAATGAAGCCGACGCAATAACAGGGGATGGTGGCAATGATGATTGCAAGGAGGGTCATGCGGAGACGGGTGCGGGGCAGCTCTGATTCAAACATATTGGGTGGATTATAATCCATGATTAATTAGAACCCAGTCTCAGACCTGACAGGTTTTTGGAAACCTGTCAGGTCTCAGGATATATACATCCGCAGGATACGTTTCGCTATGATTCCCCTTCACCTACGCATTTCAGGCTTCCTTTCCTACCGCGACCCCGTTGAACTGGACTTCAATTCCTTTGACCTCGCCTGTATTTCTGGACAGAACGGCGCGGGTAAATCGTCCCTGCTGGATGCGATGACTTGGGTGCTGTTTGGCGAGGCGCGCGGCAAAAGCACGGATGTGATCAATCTCAATCAGGATGTGAAAGCGGCAGAAATCGTCCTGACCTTTGCTTACGAGGGGAACACCTTCCGCGTACAGCGGACTCTGCCGCGAGCGAAGAGTACGACGCTGGAGTTTCAAATTTTGGACGGAGGACCGTGGACAGCAGACGGCACGGTCAACGATTCATCGTCTACTGTCCAAAATTGGAAGCCGCTGACGGAGAAGACGACCCGCGATACGCAGGCGCGAATCGAGCAAACCCTGCGGATGGACTACGACACTTTCATCAATGCCTCGTTCTTTTTGCAGGGCAAGGCGGATGAGTTCACGCAACGGAAATCCAGCGAGCGCAAGGCGGTGTTGGGTTCGATTCTTGGCTTGGAGATTTGGGATACCTACAAGGAGCGCACTGCCGAGCGGCGCAAGCAAATCGAAAGCGATGTACAGGAAATTGACGGGCGCGTGGCGGAGATTGATTCCGAGCTGGCAGAGGAGGAAGTCCGCAAGTCACGGCTGGCGGAATTGGAAAACACGCTTAAGCAATTATCGTCCGCGCGGGCAGCGCACGAATCCGCGCTGGAAAATATCCGCAAGAACGCGGCGTTGATTCAGGAACAGCGCAAAATGGCGGAGACTCTGTCGGCCGCGCTGGAACGGGCGCGGACATCGTTAGCGAACATCGAGCCTCGCCTTGCCGAAAAAGAAAGCGAGCACGCCAATTACGCCGACTTGATTCATCGCGCCGATGAAATCGAGACAAATTACAAGGCGTGGCAAAAGTCACGCAAGGAGTTGGAAGCCTTCGAGGGGATGGCGCAGAAGTTCCGCGAGCAGAACGAGCTCCGTCAGCCGCTGCTTCGTGAAATCGAAGTGGAGAAGGCAAAGTTGGAGCAGGAGTTTGAGGCGCTGAGTAATCAGTGGTCAGTGATCAGTGAGCAGAGATTGGTGATTGGTAATTTGGAAGAGCAAGTTGCTGCGGCGCAAGCATTGCTCAAAGAGGCGGAGGAAAAGGTCAAGGAACGCAGTGAGTTGGAAAGCCAGCGGAATGAAGCACGTGAAAAAAACGCGGCGTTGAAGGTTGAGAACGAATCGCTTCGCAAAGAGATGGACGAGATCAAGAAGCGCATTGATTCGCTCGAACAAACCGAAGGAGCGACCTGCCCCCTCTGCGGACAGGAACTGAGCGAGGCGCATCGCAAATCCACGCTGAAGGATTTGAACAAGCAGGGTAAGGACAAAGGCGACCAGTTCCGCGCCAATAAGAAAGAACTGGAAGAGGTGGGAAAACGAGTTGCGAGTTACGAGTTACGAGTCGCAGAGTTGGCAAATGTTGAGAAGGAACTCCTCGTACATTCAAATGCCGTTTCGCAGTTGACTGAGCGGATCGAGAGTCTCCAGTCCGCTGAAAAGGAATGGGAGAAGACAGGCAAGAATCGTCTGGCTGAGGTGACAAAGATTCTGGAAAAGGCATCCTTCGCGGCGGACGCCCGCAAGCAGTTGACAAAACTCGACAAGGAGCTTGCCAAACTCGGCTACGACCCGTCGGCGCATGAAGCGGCGCGATTGGCAGAGTCAAATGGTCGCAGAGTAGAGGAAGAGTTCAACAGCTTGAAATCTGCCAAAGAAATCAGCGACCACCTTGCAGGTGAGATAAAAAGCCTGGGAGAAGAAAAAGCTCAAAAGGAGGAAGAGGTCAGGGAGAGCGATCAGGCTTGTCGAGTCGCTTCCCAAACATTGGCAGAATCCGAGGCGCAGGCTCCGAACATCCTCGAAGCCGAAAACAAATGGCGCGCCCTGCTTGAAGATGAAAACCAAGCCCGTGACCAGGTCGGGGCGGCGCGTCAAAAAGTGGAAGTGCTTGCCACATTGCGTTCGCGCAAGACCGATTACGAAGGACAGCGCGAAGAACTCAACCAGCGGATCGTGCGCCACAAAACTTTGGAACGCGCCTTCGGCAAGGATGGCGTCCCCGCCCTACTCATCGAACAGGCATTACCGCAAATCGAGCAAAAAGCCAATGACCTGCTCGACCGCTTGAGCGATGGTCATATGTCCATCCGTTTCGTGACGCAAGCCGAGTACAAGGATAAGAAGCGCGAAGACCTCAAGGAAACGCTAGACATTCAGATCAGCGATTCGGCGGGCTTGCGAAACTACGAAATGTATTCGGGCGGCGAAGCCTTCCGCGTCAACTTTGCCATCCGCCTTGCGCTCTCCGAAATCCTGTCACAGCGCAAGGGCGCGAGATTACAAACCCTGGTCATCGACGAAGGCTTCGGCTCGCAGGACACGCAAGGTCGCCAGCGGTTGATCGAAGCCATCAACACGGTCAAACACGACTTTGCGAAGATACTCATCATCACCCACCTCGACGAACTCAAGGACGCCTTCCCAAACCGCATCGAGGTCGAGAAGACTGAGCGAGGGAGTTCGGTAAGGGTGGTCTAACCGGGAATGTTGTCATATCCAATAAACTGTTCTATACTATCGCATCCTGACAATTGGCAGAAAAAAAATGGAAATCACCACAATTGGGCGTTATGAGATCGAGCAGGAACTCGCGCACGGCGGAATGGGAATCATTTTCCTGGCACGCGACCCGTACATCCAACGGCATGTTGTTATCAAAGTATTAATGTACAACCGAACGTTGGAAAAGGTATACCGTGACTTCTTCCAACAGGAGGCTGAAATGATCGCCGCGCTGGAGCATCCGTGTATCGTGCCGATCTATGATTTCGGCTGGTACGGAGAACAACCCTACATCGTCATGCGTCACATGGCGGGAGGGTCGCTTGCCGACCGCCTGCAAAAAGAGGAACTCAAGCTGACCGAGATTGCACACCTCTTTAAACGCATTGCCGAGGCGCTGGACGCCGCGCACGCGCGCGACATCATCCATCGCGATGTGAAACCCTCCAACTTCCTGTTCGACTCCACTGGGGAGATTTTCCTCTCCGACTTCGGCATCGCAAAGTCCACCACGGTAAAGGACGATGACGGCACCTGGCTGGTCGGCACGCCCGCATACATGAGTCCCGAACAGGTCCTTGGCGACCCCATGGACGGTCGCGCCGATGTTTACGCCCTGGGAATCGTGCTGTTCCGCCTGCTTACCGGGCAACTCCCTTTTTCCATCAACTCGGTGACGGCGCTGATCAAGGCCCATGTCGAAACACCCATTCCCGACATCCATTCCGTAAAAAACAGGGTTCCTGCGGTCTGGCAGGAGGTGGTTGCGAAGGCCATGGCAAAAGACCCAAACGACCGTTATGCCAGCGCCGGTGAACTTGCCCGCGACGTGGCCGAAGTCGTTTCAGGCAAATGGTATTTGAGAAAGTTATAAGAGCGAAAACTCCATACTCATCAGAGACCTTGCCAGGGAAGCAAGGTCTTTTTTTGTACTGTTTTAATCATATTTTGTTTTTCCAAGGAGCATCGATGAAAAAAGGAATTCTGTACGGAATCGGCGCATACGTGTTTTGGGGATTTTTCCCCATCTATTGGAAGTTCCTGCATCATATCAGCGCTTTTCAGTTGATCAGCCATCGCATCATCTGGTCCTTCGTCCTGTTGATGGTCATCATCCTTTTGACCGGGCAGTGGGTGGATTTCCGCGCGACGGCAAGATCCAAAAACCTGTGGATATATCTCATCGCCGCGCTGTTGATCGGCTTCAACTGGACCATGTATGTCTGGGCAGTCAACAAGAACTATATTGTCGAGACCAGCCTCGGTTATTTCATCAACCCCCTTATCAGCGTCCTGCTGGGAGTTATCTTCCTCAAGGAACGTCTCCGCTTCGGGCAATGGATTCCCGTCATCCTTGCCACGCTTGGTGTGACCTATCTCACTGTGGTATATGGACGTCTGCCCTATATCGCACTCTCGCTGGCGTTTTCATTCGGTTTGTATGGATTGGTGAAGAAGCTCTCGCCACTCGGTTCACTCTACGGTCTGACTGTCGAAACAGGAATCCTTTTCATCCCGGCGGTTGGCTTTCTTCTATTTGCCGAAGCGAATGGAGATGGAGCCTTCTTCCACACAGGGCTTGTTTCTGACCTATTGATGATCGGCGCCGGGTTGGTAACAACTGTCCCGTTGCTTTTGTTTGCCTCCGCCGCGCGTTCCATCCCGTTGTGGGTGGTGGGTCTGCTTCAATACATCGCCCCAACCTTGCAATTTCTGATCGGCGTGTTCATCTACAAGGAACCGTTCAGCCACAACCAGTTGATCGGTTTTGGCATCGTCTGGGTGGCGCTGATCATCTTCCTGGTGGAAAATTATCTTGCCAGCCGTGTACCTGTCGAACCTCTGCCCGAAATTGGAGAAGGGTAAAAAAAAACCCAGTTCCACACATAACCTGCTTTGAGATAAAATTGCGCCTTAAACGAAAAATTCCTTCCAAAATAATAAAAGCGAGGCTGCTCCCATGAGCAAAAAATCTTCTAAAAAAATCCAACAAAGTGAGGTTGCAATGAGCAATAAAAAGAAAGGTGTAATTGGTATTTTGACCGGGGGAGGCGACGTGCCGGGGTTGAACCCCGCCATTCGCGCTGTGACGTTTCGTGCGTTGCGTGAAGGCTATCAGGTGATCGGCATCCGCCGCGGCTGGGCCGGGCTGGTGGACATCATCCGTGACAAGGATGCTGATAACAGCGCCAATTATCAAGTCCTGACCGAGGAAGTGGTCAACCGCGCGGGACGCACAGGCGGGACCTTCCTCCACTCTTCGCGCACAAACCCAGCCAAAGTAAAAAAGGACAGGGTCCCCGAACATTTGAAGGACCAGTACAAGGAGGAGATCAACGACCTGACTCCCGAGGTGCTCAAAAACCTGGACTTCCTCGGCATCAATACCATGATCCCCATCGGCGGTGACGATACGCTCAGCTACGGCGTGCGCCTCTATCAGGAAGGCTTCAAGGTGGTCGCCATCCCGAAGACGATGGACAACGATGTGCCCGGCACCGATTACTGCATCGGATTCAGCACCTGCGTCACCCGCACCATCGCGTTGACCAACAGCCTGCGCACCATCGCTGGTTCGCATGAGCGCTTCCTGGTGCTCGAAGTGTTCGGGCGTTATGCCGGGTTCACCGCCATGCTTCCCACCATGGCGGGCGCGGCCCATCGCTGTGTGATCCCCGAACACAAGTTCAACATTGAACACCTGACCGACCTGCTTGTCCAGGACCGCAACCACAATCCCAGCCGTTATTCCGTGCTGTTGATGTCGGAAGGCGCCATGTACGAAGGCGGCGAGATGGTCTTCCAGGACCGCTCCACCGACGCGTATGGTCACGCAAAACTGGGCGGCATCGGCGACCTGGTTTCGGAAAAAATCAAGGAACTTTCGCCCAAATACAACAACGGCAGGAAGGTCGAGACCATCACCCAGAAGATCGGCTACATGGTGCGCGGCGGCGACCCCGACGCGATTGACTCGATTGTCCCGATGGCTTTCGGCAACCTCGCCCTCGACCTGGTATTGAACAACATCCACGGCAGGCTGGTAGTTCTGAAGAACGGCCGTTATGACAACGTTCCGCTCGACATCATCACCTCGACCAAGAAACTCGTCAACGTGGCGCAATTCTACGATACAGACCGCTATCGCCCGAAATATGAAAAATTCGAGATGAAGCCGCTCTTCATCATGACCAGCGAGATGTAATTCAATTTCTCCTCCCCCAAACTCCACGCTCTTGGAATTTGGGGGAGGTGTCCCGTCAGGCGGGACGGCGGGGGTCAAACATTATTGGTATTTGTTTTCGTCTATTCACCCAAACTTTAGTAATAAGGAGAGTAACAAATGAACTTTACAATGTGGAAGAAAGCTTTGAACGTGATTCCCGAAGTATCGAAAGATGAGTGGGACAGACTCGATGTGATCTCAAGGTGGTTGATCTCCACCCGCGCCGCAGTTCTCGTCATGACTTTTATCTCCGCCGCCCTTGCCGGACTCTTCGCCTGGCGTGACGGTTCGTTCAGTTTCATCCCCTGGCTTGCGCTTGCCTTCGGACTCATCATGGCGCACGCCAGCAACAACATCTTCAACGATTACACCGACTTCGTGCGCGGCGTGGACAAGGACAACTACTACCGCACCATGTACGGCGCGCAGCCTATCGCATCGGGACTGATGACCAAACGTCAGCACCTGACCTATTTCGCGGTGACCGGCCTTCTCGCCCTCGCGGCTGGACTGTACCTCATCTTCGTCAACGCCAACGACCCGATGATCTGGATTCTGCTTGCTTCGGGTGCGTTCTTCGTCCTGTTCTACACCTGGCCCCTGAAAGGGCTGGGGCTTGGCGAGGTTGCTGTGCTGGTAGTCTGGGGTCCGCTAATGATCGGCGGCGGATACTACGTCCTCACCCACCAATGGAACTGGTCAGTTGCCATCGCCAGCCTCCCCTATGTGCTGGGCGTAACCACTGTCATTTTCGGCAAGCACATCGACAAAATCCAGGTGGACAAAGCCAAGAACATCCACACATTGCCGGTGGTCATCGGAGAAAAAGCCGCGCGCTATTCCGTGATGGCAATGATGATCCTGCCGTATCTTTTCACGGGTTATCTGATTTTGACAAAGTTCTTCACGCCTGTCATGTTGATCGTCCTGTTTGCAATTCCCGCCCTGCGTGAAAGCCTTCCTCCATTGACCAAACCCAAGCCTGAGACTCGTCCCGAAGGCTTCCCTGATGGACAGGGCGGCTGGCCGCTGTACTTCGCCCCCATCGCCTTCCGCAACAACCGCTCCTTTGGCTCGATCTTCATGCTCGGCTTGCTGTTGGACGTCGCCCTGAGAATTTTCCTGCCGACGTTTTGGCGGTAAGGTTTCTGAATTGGTAAGACACGAAAGGCTATGCCACACCGACTCCCTTTGGCATGATCGTGCCCGCAGCGCCGGATAAGGATGGCAGAATCATCCATGAAGTGGCGCCGTACCAGACGTTGACCATCGTGGACGCGTACCACATCTCTGTGGGTTCAACCTGATCCTCATTCTAGGGCTGACCCTGATCATGGTCGGTGGTGGATTATTGCTCTGGTGAAAGTTTGGGCGCAAAAGTTCGGACGAATGAGCCCCCAATAAACTCATCATCAAATCAGACGACAGTCCGCTCCGATTCATGAGGATGTATGAAATTCGACCCGCAAAAATATCATCGTCCCTTCGACACCGCTACCGGCAGGCATTCCATCCGCTTGCAGGGTTATGACTACACCCAACCCGGCGCGTATTTTGTCACCCTTGTGACGTTTCAGCGAAATATATTATTTGGGGAAATTATCGATGGTGAGGTGATATTGAGTCGCAAAGGCGAAATCGTACGGGAGGAATGGTTCGCATCCGTAGACATCCGCAAAGAGATCCGCCTTCACCCTGAAGAATTTGTCGTGATGCCAAACCATGTTCATGGAATCGTGTGGATTGAATATGATGATGCGCATGGTGTAGGGGCGGACGGTTTGGTAGGGGTCAACAGCCCTATGGGGGAGGATGGTATTCATGTAAGGGCGGACGGCCGTCCGCCCCTACGACAACCGCCAACCACGCGGATGAAACCGCGTTCATTGGGATCATTTATTTCGGGTTTTAAATCTTCCGTCACAAAACGCATCCATGACGAATTAAATGAATCAGGCATTTGGCAAAGAAATTATTATGAGCGTGTCATTCGCAACGAGAAGAACTTGATGCCATTCGCCGTTATATCGAATGTAATCCATTGAATTGGGCGGAGGATGATGAAAATCCATTAAAAGGTCATAACCCCTAATATATAAAAAAGCGGGCGAGAAAACTCGCCCGCTCAACTTTCCAACTTTCAACCTAGCACTCACTAAACCCGCAGGCGTAGCACTCTGGGCGCACGTTGCCCGTGCAACCTTCCTCATTCATCACCGCCGCCTCGCCGCACCTGGGAACTAACACACCTGCCCCCTGGACTCGACCGTCGCCTTCAACAGGCTTTCGACCACGTCGAAGTCGATGCGTTCGTGCTTCGAGTAGCGGATACAGCCCTTGCCATGCGAGATGCCCGTGCCTTTCAACCGGTCGGCGTGGGATTTCATCACGTCTGTGCGCAGGATATACAAGGCAATGAAATGCTTCTGGCTGGCGAAGCCTACCTCCGCCACATCGTTCCGTTTGTAGTTGGGCATGCCGTATTCCATGCTCTCCTCGAAGCCTTTGAGGTATTTGCGGCACAAGTCGCGCAGTTTGGTCAGCGCGGCTTTGCGTTCCTCTGGCGCTTCGAGCAAATATTCGTCCACGGTTGGGGCTTTGCTTTGCATGTTGACCTCTTACCAAACCTCGGAGGTCTGTGAGACCTCCGAGGTTTCTTTAATATCAGCACTCACTAAACCCGCAGGCGTAGCACTTCCTGCATCCCTCTTCGTTCACCACCGCCGCCTCTCCGCATTCGGGACAGATGTCGCCGATCCTCATCTTGTGCGCGGACGGCGGTTCTTCGTGATGTTGCCCGTTGCCGTTCGACTTTACCTCATCAGTATTCACGCCGTTCTTCTCGTTCAGGTACTGGTCCAACACCTGACCGATGCCGTCGGGCAGGGAGCGCACGCGGTTGGGACCGAAGCCCAGCGAACGTCCGCCGCCGATGCCGATCAGTTGGATGATGACTTCCCGCATCCTGTCCAGCGGGGCGACGGGCGAAGCAAGGCGCAAAATGTACGAGATCAGCCGTCCAATCGCCTCGGAGACGGCGGCAATTTCCGAGCCAGCCTTGGCGGTGTTGATGAACGCCTCGAAGGGCTGTGTTCCGCCGTTTTCGTTGATGGTGATAAACGCCTTGCCGACGGGGGTGTCGATGTTGTACGTCCGACCGGGCAGAGCCTTCGGGCGCGGCTTCTTTGTCCCGTGCCACAAGATCGCTGTGGGTTCCACGCTGAGCGCAGTCGAAGCGGCGGGCTGGGCAGGTTCGGGCGCGGGAGCTTTCTTCTCCGCTGTGGCCTTCGTCTCCAAAACCACCTTATCGCGTGAACCCGTCACGTAGACCGTGATCCCCTTGCAGCCGAGTTCCCAAGCCAGTTGATAGGCAATCGCCACGTCTGCCTCGGTGGCGCCTTCGGGGAAGTTGACCGTCTTCGAGAGCGAATTGTCCACAAAGGCTTGCAGGGCGGCTTGCATCCGCACGTGCTCCTCGGCGGTCACATCGGACGAGACCACGAACGTATCGCGAATGTTCTGCGGCAGTTCGGCGACGTGCTGACAAGTCCCCTGGCTCATCACCTGCTCGACGATCTCCTGCCGCTTCTCTTCTCCCAAGCCGAGTTTCTTCAATGCCTCATCGAAGCGCGGACTAGCGTAGGTGAGTTGCAAATCCTTGCCGTTGTCGTTGACGTGGCGGATGTACGCCAGCGCGAAGACGGGTTCGCAGCCGTAGCCTTCGCATCCCGCGACGGTGGCGATTGTGCCAGTGGGCGCGACGGTGGTCTGCGCTGCATTGCGGATTCCATGCTGACGGATTCCATCCGCCACCAAATTCCACTCGACCTCGGGCCTGTTCCAGTTATTCTGATATTTTGCCAGCGGGTGTGGGGGAGTCCAGCGCATGTCGTCCATATCGTAAATGGAACCTTCGATGGCGGGGAAGGGTCCGCGCTCGATGGCAAGCTCCACGCTGGTCTTCATCGCATGATAGCGGACGAACTCCATAATTTGCGCGCCAAACTCCTGACCTTCCTTCGAGCCGTAACGCACGCCCACGTGGTACATCAAGTCCGCAAGCCCCATGATTCCAAGTCCGATGCGGCGGGCGCGGTGCGCGGCTTCCTTGAGTTGCGGAACAGACGGCACATACCCGTTCGCCTCCACCACGTCATCGAGAAAACGGGTGGAAGTGACGACGGACTGGCGTAATGTTTCCCAATCCACCGTGTTGTTGGCTCCGCAATGCTCGTTGAGATTGACCGAGCCAAGGCAGCAGTTCTCGTAAGGTCCAAGCCATTGCTCGCCGCACGGGTTCGTCGACTCCAACGGATATAAGTGGGGGACAGGGTTTTCGCGGTTTGCCGCGTCCAAAAAGAGGACGCCCGGCTCGCCATTGTGATGCGCCTGCTTGACGATCTTGTTGAACAGGTCACGCGCACGGACGGTCTTGTAGGTTCGAATCTTGATGCCCTCGGCTTCGGCCTGTTCCAGTGTGCCGTCAAAATTCCGTGCCTTCATTTCAGCAAGATCGGGGAAGCGCAGTTCCCAATCCTCGTCGTTTTCCACCGCGCGCATGAAGGCGTCGGTAATGCCGACGGAAATGTTGAAATTCGTGATATGGTTCTCGTTGGTCTTGCACTCGATGAACTCTTCCACATCGGGATGGTCAACGCGCAGGACGCCCATGTTCGCACCGCGTCGTGAACCGCCCTGCGCCACCTCACCGAACGCATGGTCATAGACCCGCAGGAAGCCGACGGGTCCCGTGGCGCGTCCCGCCGAGGTATTGACAAGGGAATCCTTTGGACGCAGGCGTGAGAACGAGAATCCGTTCCCGCCGCCCGTCTGCTGGATTAACGCCGCGTCACGCAGGGTCTGGAAAATGCCCGAGCTTTTGCGTCCCATATCATCGGAGATGGGAAGCACAAAGCACGCAGCCAACTGTCCCAACGGAGTTCCCGCACCGGTAAAAGTAGGAGAGTTCGGGAAAAACTTCTTGCTGGAAAGCAGGTGATAGTATTCGACGGTGCGCTCGGCGACGTCGGCTCCCCATCCTTCCTCGACCTTAGCCACGTGATACGCCACGCGCCAGAACATTTCCTCCACCGTTTCGGCGGGCTTGCCGTCTTCACCGCGTCGGACGTAGCGTTTGGTCAGCACCTGGCGGGCGTTATCGGTCAACGTCGCCTTGGGCAGTCCCTTTGGCATGGGAAGGGTGGGCAGCAGTCCGTTCTTTACTTTGTTTTCAGCAGATTTTGCAACCATTTTTCACTCTCCTATAAAGTCTCTTTTCTTGCAGGGGCAACCCTTCATGATTACCATTCTTGCCGGTTTATCAAGGGCGGGTCGCCCCTGCATCATGTGGAAACAAAACAGCAGAGACACTCCGCCCTTTTCGGGCATGTCTCTGCCGTACATTAATTAGTCTTCGAGCAATTGATCTATCTCGGTGCGGATGGACTGCAAATCGTCCAATCCCAAATACACGATTGCGTAACGAATGTACGCGATTTGATCGACTTCCTTCAAGGTCTCCATTACCAGGTCGCCAACCACACGGGAGGAGACTTCAGCCTTGCCCACTTTTTGTAATTGTGCTTCCACCTGTCCGATGATGCGCTCGATGTCCGCCGCGGAGACGGGGCGCTTGGCGCAGGAAATGCGAATGCCACGCGCCAGCTTCTCGCGGTCGAATTCCTCGCGTGTCCCATCCTGCTTGACAATCAATGGCACAGCCAGAATTGGTCGCTCATAACTGCTAAAGCGTTGGCGGCATTTCAGGCATTCGCGCCGACGGCGAATCCCACCGTGACTGTCGTGGGAGGTATCCAACACTTTTGAATCATGGTGCTTGCAATAGGGACAACGCATCCGGGTTACTCCGAAACTAGAACAAATGTTAGAGCCAGATATGGGCGTTCGGGCGCTGCATCCCCGTACATCTGGCTAAAGTGTTCGGCATTTTAGCATCATCCCCATGTGCTGACAAGAGGGACTTTGGTTTACCTTATCCTTAAAATATTTGCACACTTTATTTTTTAAGTTTGGGATTTAATTCCAGGGAAGGATTTGCAATTTCAACTGCGAAGTTATAATCGTTCAATGATACGTTTGCGTAAGCCAATATTCCTGATTCTGATCGCCTTCCTGCTTGGATTACAAGTGATGGACCCTTCGGAAGTATGGACCATCCTGTTGGTGGGCTTCGTCGGCACATTGGTCACCGCATACGTTTGGGCGCAGTCGCTTGGTAGGGACATCGAACTGCGCAGGGAAACACGCTTGAGGTGGGTTCAAGTCGGCGGACAGATCGAAGAGCGCATCACTTTATCGAACGGGTTTTCATTGCCAGCGGCACAGGTCGAATTTGTAGATCAATCCACGCTGCCTGGCTTCGACGCAAGCAGGTCGACCAGCATCAACGCGGGATATTTCGACCAATGGACTCTATCCGCCACCTGCAAACAGCGCGGACTCTTTTACCTCGGCGGCGCGGAGATTTCAACAGGCGATCCTTTCGGGATATTCGAAGTCAATCTCCGCGATTTCAAACGGACCTCGATCCTGGTCCTACCCCAAATAGCGGCCCTGCCCGAGTTGCCGATTGCGCCATCCGGTTCGCATGGCGATGGTCAGCCGCGACGGAACGCATCCGAGAAAACCATCCACGCGGCAACGGTGCGCGAATACGTCCACGGCGACAGTATGCGCATGATTCATTGGAACACGACCGCGCGCATGAACAAGCTCTTTGTGCGCCTGATGGAAAGCACGCCCGAAGGCGATTGGTGGATTCTGCTCGACCTCGATAAGCAATACATGCTCGGCGCGGGCTGGGACTCGGTTGAAGAGCAGTGCGTTACCCTCGCAGCTTCGCTCGCTGACCGGGGTCTGCGCTTGCGGAAATCCGTCGGGCTGATTGGCAACAGCAGGGAATTGATCTGGCTCACGCCTCAAAAAGGCGAAGGTCAACGCTGGGAGATCATGCAGTCACTTGCCACCGCCAGTCCCAGTGACCTTGACCTCGGTTCTGTCCTTGAGCGAATCTTACCTTCCCTCGGTAGGCAGCATAGCCTGATCATCGTCACTGCGTCCACCAAACTAGATTGGATCAAAACCCTCCTGCCTATGACCAAACGCAACATACGAAGTATCCCCACCGTGATGTTGCTCGACCTCGCTCCCTATGGTGAAACGTCCGCTGAACAGTCTGCTGTCTTTCTGGAAGAACGCGGCGTGATTTGCCACGTAATTCCACAGGGAATTATGGACTTGCCCAAAATGGAGACCGTCCCAGCCAAAGGGACATGGCAGACTACGCCCACAGGCGACTTGATTCCGCTGCCCGCAGGTAAGGTGACGGGATGAAGAAAATCTTCACTTTGGTTCTGCTGACAATTGCTTTGAGCGCACTGGTCGCGGGAGTCAAAGCCAGCGTGGATGGCATCGAGGATGCACAACTGGTTCCCGTTGCTATTTTTGCGGTGGTGGTTGGTTATCTGCTTGGCGGCAGGAACACATCCGCGCGGCGGGCGTGGAGTTTCCTCATCCTCGGTGGACTGCTTGTTATCTTCATCAAAGCATCCAGAATCGATGAAGTTTTTTGGGAAACTATACGCGGCATCCCTCAATTTCAACTCCAGTCAATTCAAAGCCTGCTGAAACCGGAAGCGCCTGATCTTTCCTTTTTGAGGGAACAATTCGCAGAGGTTATTTCGCGCGCATCCACTTTCTTTGATCGACTCTTGAGCGGAAACCTCAAAAATTCAACTGTCCGCGAGACCATCTGGGACATTCCAATCCTGTTGCTTGCTTCATGGGCAGGCTGGTGGACAGGAAGGCGCGGCGACGTAACCACCGCGTTGTTACCTTCCCTCGCCCTGCATGGATTCATTCTCAACTACACGGGCGCGAGCACGTTCTCGTTGCAGGTTGCGGTCTTTGCCTTCCTCTGCTTGCTGGGCGTTCAAAAAATGTGGAAGTTCATCCCGCAACAAGACAGGAGAATGGAAGAAGCGCAAAGGGATACCCTTTTGGCGGTGGTGACCATCTCCTTTGCGCTCGGACTCGTCGCTGGCTTGACGCCTGTCATCTCGGTGCGGGACATCGCAAGGAAGATCAACGAGAACGACAAACTCAAGACCGCTCTTGGTTTGGAGGCAAAGCCAGTCAGGACTTCGTGGTCAGCGCCTTCGGGACTTCCGCTTGAGCACCTGATCGATCCGCAAAGGATTCCATCGGAAACGATTGTGTTCACTGTCAAAACGGGAGAGCTCTTGCCTTCGGATAAAAGGATCACCGATGAAGACGCGCCGCGTCATTATTGGCGGTTGCTGACTTACGACCTGTACAACAGTCAAGGCTGGTCAAGTACGCCGACGGAGAATCTTTCCTACAAGGCAAAGCAGGTTGTTTTCCCGCGCTTCGCGAGTGGCGAGAGATACAAGGTCATTCACCAACAGGTGACGAAAACCTCAAAACAAGATGACCGCCTGTATTGGACGGGTTCGCTGATGCGCGCCAGCCAACCCATCGACGTGAACTGGCGCACGTCGCCCGAATCTCTGCCGAAGGGCGTGACCCCGATCCTCAGCGCCGACATGCTTGGCGCGCTCACCAAAAGGCAAAGCTATGAGGTCGATTCGCTTGTGCCAATCGTCAGTGCAAATCAACTCCGCAATTCGTCGCAGACTTACCCAGAGCAAATTAGCAAAAGATATTTGACCCTGCCTGACACAGTCTCACAACGTGTGCTTGACCTCGCCTCCCAACTGGCTGCGGATGCAACCAATCCCTACGACAAGGCGAAGGCAATCGAAACCTACCTGCGGATTTATCCCTACTCGCTGGATGTGTCCGCTCCGCCAGCGGGTCGGGATGTGGCGGATTATTTTCTCTTCGACTTGAGGATTGGTTACTGCGATTACTACGCCACCTCGATGGTGGTGCTGGCGCGGACAGTTGGTCTGCCCTCCCGATTGGTCATTGGCTATTCGAGCGGAATCTACAACCCGTTCACGGCGGAGTACATCGTCAGGGAGTTGAACGCGCATAGCTGGGTGGAAGTCTATTTTTCGGGCATCGGCTGGGTGGAGTTCGAACCGACGGCAAGTTTGCCACCCATCACCTTGCCTGAAAAATTGCCAGAGGAAATCAACGCGCCCATCGCTTCTCCAACCACTTCTGGACTCGAAGTCAGCGCCGAAGCAAGGCTGGGATATTCCATCCGACAGGATTTATATCTGCTTGCGGTGTTGCTGATTTTCGTCGTCGCATTGGCTGGCTTGTGGGTCCTGCGCGCGCAGGGACTTTTGCGGGCACACGAAACCATCGGCTCGATCTATCGCTATGTTTATCATCACGGAAAAAAGATTTACAGGAACGCACCGCAATATGAAACCCCGTCTGTGTTTGCGGCTCAGTTGCAAGCGAAGATTGAGGTCGGTCGCAACTGGCTGACTCCAGCACCTGATGAAATCGAATTGCTTACCCGCCTGTATTTGCAGGAGACATACAGCCCTCATCCAGTCTCGAAGGACGAACGCGCCCATGCGGTAAAAGTTTGGAGAAAGTTATTCTGGAGATTGTGGTACGCGCGAATTGTTATCCGCTTGTAGGTGGCGTCACTCTGAGGGAGCGTTCTTTGCGACCGAAGAGGCCCGCATTGGTGGGGTAGAGACCCTCACCGCACTGGCGCGCGGCGCAAGTGTCGCTGACGCTCAGGGTGACATTTTGCAGATGACTTGCAAAAACCTCATCACATGCGGATTGAGTTGCTCGGGATGGCATTGATGCGGCACATGCCCGCAGATGGGGAATTGGTGCGATGCCACGATGTTTGGCAGTAAATCCCTGATTTTTGGAAACGACTGCGGGTCAAGGCTTTGGTCATGTCCACCCCAGAGGAGCAAGGTTGGCTGGTGGATGCGGGACAGGTCTGCGGTGAGATCGGGCAATGTGCGCGGGATGTTGTAGATTCCAGAAGAGGCGCGGGTGTAATCCAGCGCGGTCTGGTAGCGGATATGCTCAGGCAGGATGTGAGTCTCGCGGCTTTGCACATGAAAGCTGACGCTCGACATGTCCACAAAAAAGCGGAACAGGCGATAGGGCGTGCGCTCGATCAATGCCGTGTTGATCAATTGACGACGAAAGGCAAGTTGCAAAATGGGCGGTAATTGATGAATGCTGTAGAACGGATTAATCAAAACCAGCGCCCGCACACGTTCGGGATAACGCAAGGCATACTGCAAAGATAATCCCCCGCCGAGAGAGTGACCGATGAGAATCAGCGAGTCGGCGAGAGGCAGCGAGTCAATCCAGGCGGAGAAATGCTCGAAGACAGACTCGAAGGTGTAGTCGCGGGCATGAGCGGGTTTATAGCTGTCACCATGTCCAAGCAGGTCGAGGGCGTAACCTGCGTAGCCTGATTCAGCCAACTCAGGCAGAAGGTCATCCCAGTCATGAAGCGAAGCGGCAAGCCCATGCGTGAGAATCACTGGTGTGCCACTCCCCTGCTGAACAAAATTCACAACCCCACTTGTTGCCATTAATTCATCCTTCATCCTTTATCATTCATCCTTTCCCCTACTCTCCTGCAATCTGCTTTCCATATCGTTTTGCCAGCTCACGCCGCAGCACCTTGCCGATGAACGTGCGCGGAAAGTCGTCCATAAAAATCACAAAGCGCGGAATCAACTGCGGCGGGAGTCTGCGCTTGCAGTAGGCAATGACCGCCTCGGCGGTGGGACGTTCGCGCCCTGCAATGACAAAGGCAAAGGGATGACCCGCCACTGCCACCACCACCGCTTCCTTGACTTGCGGAATTTCATAGATCACTTCCTCCACGTCACGCGGGAAAGCGGGCTTGCCGGGTTTTTCGGGATACCACATGTCAGCTTTGCGGGCGATGATGCGGAAATAGCCGTCCTCGTCCATTTGAGCCACGTCGCCGGTCAACAGCCAGCCGTCGTCCATGAGCACGGCGCGGGTGGACTCTTCATCCTTCCAATAGCCCATCATCACCTGCGGACCGCGAATCGCCAGCTCGCCGATTTGCCCTGGTTCCACTTCCTTGCGGGCGCGAGCGAGGTCAACGATGACTGCCTGCGTGGACGGCAGCGGAATCCCAATCGAGCCGACCTTGCGATTGCCGCCGAGCGGGTTGGCATGGGTCACGGGCGAAGCCTCGGTCAGACCATAACCTTCGACCAATTTCCCTTTGGTGAGTTTCTCGAACGACTCCTGCACTTCCACATGCAAAGGCGCGGAGCCGCTGATGCAAGCCTTGATGGATTTGATGCCATATCTTCTCACGCCGCGAAAATTGCTGATGGCGTTATACATGCTCGGCACGCCCGTGAAGATGGTCGGCTTGTACTTATTGACCGATTTGAGAATATCTTTGATCTGGAACTGCGGCTTCAAAATCAGCGACGCTCCCAACGAAATCGGCACGTTCAGCGAGGTGGTCAAACCGTAACTATGCGAGAACGGAACCGTGCATAAAAATCTTTCCCTGCCCTCCTCCGCCTTTGGCATCCAGTGACGGGTCTGCAAGGCATTCGCCACCAGATTGCGATGAGAAAGCATCACGCCTTTTGCATTGGCAGTCGTGCCGCCCGTGAATTGAATCACCGCTAGGTCTTCGGGGGCAACTTCCACCGTCGGCGATTGGTCGCTCTGCCCAGCTATCCAACGGCGGAAATGCATCGCGCCCGCCACGTTCAAGCCACGGTTGCGCCAGCGCGAAATCAGCCGTTTGGGAAGCGAAAGATATTCGCCCGCATCGGTCAACACCAGCAGGGGCAGTCCGCTATTTTGTTGGACTTGCGCCGCCATGCCCGCCCACAAATTCAACGTGACCAGCGCACGCGCCTCCACCAACTTCACCTGACGGGTCAATTCTTCGGCGTCAGTCATGGGCGGAGCGAACACCGCCATCGCGCCAGCCTTGACCACACCGTAAAACGCGATCACCGCCTGCGGAATGTTCGGTAAATACAAAACCACGCGCGCACCCTTGCCGATGCCCATCGCGGTCAACGCATTGGCAAAACGGTTGGCTTCGTGGTTCAACTTGCGATACGAAATTTGCGCTCCTTCAAAATAAAGCGCCGTCCGCGTTGGAAATCTCCGCACCGCCGAACGCAGCAGGTGATGCACAGGGATGCGCGGGATGCCAACCGTGTACGGCACACCCTCTTCGTAATGCCGTAGCCAGGGACGCTCCACCGTCAGTTCGTCGCGTTCCGATTTGACAGCGACCAAGTCATCGCGCCACGATTTTTTGGACCCGCCATCGAGGAAGCGCGAAATCGCGCGGTTGACCGCTTCGCGCCGTTCGAGCATGACCATGTGACCCGAGACCCCGATGTCCTCCTCCTCCGCCCCGACGATGGATCCTGCCACCTTCTCGAAGAGTGGTCGCTCGAAGACGGCGTCCCGATGTCCGCGGATGACGAGGGTTGGCACGGTCAGTTTCGCAAATTTGTCCCAACCCACCCAACGGGACAGGTTGTTCAGGTAAAAAGGTTTCAGCGCGTGCGGCGGACCCGAAAGCCACTTCCGCGTGAAAGGTTCGATGCCACGCAGCGACCAGGTGGGGAGGTGCAGACCAAGCCTGAACAGCGGATTCAGTTTGAACTCGCCAGCGGTCGCAATCAGAATCAGCCTTTCGATTCGTTCAGGGTGGTTGAGCGCAAAGTCGGTGGCAATGGCGCCGCCGAAGGAATGTCCCACCAAAACCATCGGCGTGGACACGTTCAATCGGTCAAGGGCAGTTTCGAGGTCGAGTTGAATGCGCGACATCTCGTAGCCAGACGAAGGCTTGTCCGAGAGTCCATGTCCGCGCATGTCCAACGCAATGACTCGATTCTTCAAGGCAAACTTGTGCAGTTGATATTGCCATTGGGTTGCCTGACCCCCAAAGCCGTGAATAAAAACAAAAGTCCGCTCGGGGCGTTCGGGCGAGATGTCGATTGCCGAAAGGCGCACCAGCGGGTCGGAAGAGACTCGAATTTCGTGACGATAAAGGTCGAGGTCTATGTCCATTGGCGAAGTTTACAAGAGTTGACCTTAATTGTCAAATTTTGGGTAGTGGATTTCAATAAATGATTGCTTTCCTCATTTCAGGAACTCGAATGCTATTTATCGTTTACCTGACGCCACTACCAAATATATTTTCATTTCCCGGTTAGCTTTTCCACCTTTTTGACGACCAACATCCTCCCTTCGTATTTAAGAACGCGCACGGGGCTCCCCACAGGGATGGGTTGGTCGCTGCGTGCGGAGCAGGTTTCCCCCTCGATTTCCACCAAGCCAACATCATCAATATCGGTGATGGCTTTCCCGACTAGCCCAATGTAAGAATCGGGATTAATACCGCGGTGTGAGCCCCGGGCTTTTAATTTAGCTTCGGTGACAACCAAAATAAAATACGAACAAAAGATGGTGACGACAAAGAGTAATCCCATATGAATTGCCGGGGAGCCATTTTCGTCTACAAAAAGAAACACAGAGCCAAAGAAGAGCATCGCGACTGTAATAATTAACAACTGACGGCGTTGGGCGGCTTGACCGGCCGCAACGAAATAAGGAAACGGGCTGAGCACTAAAATCAACAACGCCCAGGCGTTAGGTTGAAGCCTGGAAAACTCAAATCCGGCTGCTCCCACAAAGAGCGCCGTCCCGATTTTCGGTAGGATTGAACGGGGGAACAGGAAGCTCGTGATCGCCAGCATGACTGCCGTAACGCTTAGGACATAAGCAAGATTTTGGTTGATTAGGAATTCCATTTTTCCCTTTGAGTTGGATATTAATTCTTGGTGGTGGGTTCTCATAAATGATGGCTTTGTTCATTTCAGAAACCCGAACGCCATTTTATCACTTACCTGACACCACTACCAAATTTTGGAATAGAATCAAGCTACTGTAGCTCAGTTGGGGGCTTAGCCCGCGACTGAGCGGAGAAAGAAGGACACAATCATGAACTTCGAAAGACTTGTGGAATCTGCCATCCGCGAGGCGCAGGAACGCGGAGATTTTGATAACCTGAAAGGCAAGGGCAAGCCCATTGACCTGACGGCATATTTCGAAACGCCAGAGGATCTCCGCATGGCATATTCCCTGTTGAAGAACGCGGGCATGGTCTCAGCCGAGGTTGACCTGTTGGGCGAAATTGCCATGCTCGAGGAAAAGCTATCCACCACATATGAGGAAAAAGACCGCAGCCGCATCCAGAAGATGATCCGCGAGAAACAAATGCAGTTCAATATTTTGATGGAGCGGCAGAAACGTCAGCGAAGGGAGAAGTGATCTAGAGCTTAGCCTCCGACTGAGCGAAGTACTAATGGGGCATCTACAATAAACAATCCGCTTTGACAAATCCTCCCTGCCCTGCTATACTCGCATCAATTAAGTTGACTTTCACTGTCGCATTTGTCGGCAGTTTGTTTTGAGAACAATCGCAACGCGGCACGAAACCACCCCTCGCGAACAAGTCGGCAGGGGTCTTTTTTACTGAATTGGGCAAACAAAACCTCCTCTTTTCGAAATTGACCTTACCCGCCAATGGCGGTTGAAATTATTATTTAAGACACAAAAAGGAAAACAAAAATACAATGAGCAAGAAAAACAAGTTAAGAATCATCCCGATCGGGGGACTGGGCGAAGTGGGAAAGAATATGATGGCTTATGAATTCGGAAGCGACATCATCGTAGTTGACGCGGGAATCATGTTCCCCGATAACGACATGCTGGGGGTGGATTACATCATCCCAGATTTCGAGTACTTGATCAAAAAATCTGCAAACGTGCGCGGGCTGATCATTACCCATGGGCACGAAGACCACATTGGCGCGATCCAGCACTTTATCGAAGAGATCAACGTGCCGATCTATGCCACCCCGCTTACCCGTGGCTTGATCGAAGGCAAACTCGCTAGGAACAATGCCCAGCACAAGGTGCAGTTCAAAACCATCCAGGCGGGCGAGGCTTCGAACATCGGACAATTCAAGGTGGAATACTTCCACGTCAGCCATTCGATTCCCGATGCCGTGTCGCTGGCGATCACCACGCCCGCAGGCTTGGTCATCCACATGAGCGATTTCAAATTCGACCAAACCCCTGTGGACGAGTGGCCCACCGACATGGGCAAACTGGCGGAATTCGCCGCCCGCGGTGTGGATCTGCTGCTTTCGGATTCGACCAACGCCGAACGCCCGGGCTGGACACCGTCCGAACGAATCATCGGACCCGCATTTGACAAGGTCTTTGCCGAAGCAAAAGGACGTGTCATCGTCGCCACCTTCGCCTCGCTCATCTCGCGCGTACAGCAGGTGGCAGATGCCGCCATCAAGAGTGGGCGCAAAATGGCGATTGCAGGCACCAGTATGGTGGACAACGTCAAGGTGGCGCGCAAGTTGAAATATCTCGAAATTCCCGATGAGTTGATCGTCCCAATTGAACAGGCCTTGAACATGCAGGATCATAAAGTGGTCATCATGTGCACCGGCTCGCAGGGCGAACCTTCGTCCATTGTGGGCAGGCTGTCGGCTGGCACCAACCGTCAGTTTGACCTCAAACCAAACGACACGGTCGTGCTGTCATCGCATCCCATCCCCGGCAACGAAGAGTCCATTGGCAAGACCATCAACCGCATCCTGAGGCGCGGCGCAAACGTCATCGACGACCGAATCGCGCCGATTCATGTTTCAGGTCACGCTGCGCAGGAGGAGCAAAAACTGCTTATCAATCTGGTACATCCCAAACACTTCATGCCCATTCATGGCGAACTGCGGATGTTGAAGCGTCACGCGCAACTAGCAAAGGAAGTGGGCATTGACGAGGAAAACATCATCGTCGTTGAAAATGGTCAGGTGGTGGAACTGGTCGGTAAAAAGATAATGCTTGGCGAGCGCATCCCCGGCGGCTATGTCTTTGTTGACGGAGAGTCCATCGGCGACATCGACCACGACATTATGAAGGAACGCAGCCAACTGGCGCGCAACGGCATCCTGTTGATCGACATCAGCCTCGATAAACATTCGGGGAGGTTACTGCACGAACCTGAAATCCTGACCCGTGGCTTTGTCACGTCTGAGGAAGCGGAAACCCTTTTGCCCGAAGTCCGCAAGCGTGTGATGCAGTCAGTCAACGGCGGCGGATTCAGCAGTGAAAAAGACCTCATCAACACCATCCGCAGTTACCTGCACCAGGAGACAAAACGCAGACCGATGGTACTGGTGACACTGAGCAAGGCGTGAAGGCAGACAGGCAAGCAGATAAGCAGGTAAAAGAAAAGAGGATGTTTTGCTCATCCTCTTTTTGTTTGCTATTTGATGGTCAGGTCAGTGAACAGCGCTTGAATGTCCGCAGTGCCATCTACAGGGTTATCCAATTTGGCGCGATAGCCGAGAAACAGCCAGCGGGTGCGAGGTGTGAAGGGAATGCGGGTCATGTCAATACCTTCGACGTTGGCAATGATGGCGCCAAGTTCGAGTTTGAAGCCCATCGTATATTTTCCTTCCGAGTTTTGGAAAATTCTGCTGACTTCCACGTTGTTTCCACGGGGCATATCTTTGAGCGCGAATGCCTGTTCCCGCACATTGCCGGCAGGAGCTGCCAGCATAACGCCGCTGGAGGAAGGGTTGGGGCTTTCGAAAATCCCAACCCAGACCTGACCATTATCGATCATGTCCAAATCAAGGGTAAAACTTACATCCCCGCTCTGTGGCAGCGGAGTGAACAGCCCGTAATATTGGGAGGAGGTCAAAGCCTGATGGTGGGCAAGAATATATAAACCATTATCCCTAGTGTAGAACACTTTCAAAATCGGTTGGGCATAGCAATCGGATTCATCTTTGGGAAGTTCCGGAAAATCCGAAGAGGAATAGACAGTCCAGTTATAGTCGGCAATGCAGGTATTTGCCCAATCTGCGCCTACAGAACAGTTGTGGTTATAAACACAGGAGGGATTTTGTGTGTCAACCGCAGTATCAGTGGCTTCAACAATGGGAGCAGGAGTAGATACGGCATCAGTTGAAGTTGCAACCGGAGTCCGATTGAGAAGCCAATTCGTAAACGGTTCAACTCCGGCGGCAGTTACAGTGCCAATGCAACCTATCACTGCCACGACAATAGCTACAACCGCGCTGATTTGACAACCGTACTTCTTCTTTGGTTTAGCTTGCCTGTTCACAGGAACCGCTCCTTCAGTTTTTTGGATTTTACTAATTTCGTTGTCATTGCCAACAACAATATTCCCTTTGAAATCGCCGCCAATATTCAAAATTGATTGGGGTTGGTTTTTCTTCACATCCTTTGAATCAGGTTGCCCGCTTGCGCCCATAGACCCATCCTTTTAAATTGCACGTGTAACATCGATAGTACTTAAGTCCTAGTATAACGAAAAATCCCCTCCCGTGCAATTATTACTTTTGTTATCTTATTTGCTAACAATAATCACCATCCATATTCCCCCCGCAAAGGAACAAAGGCGACCTCGATCAATTCATCACAGTCAAACTTATCGCCGCGCCGGGTCCATAATTCCAGCTTCTGATAGCCTCTCCTGCCAATGGGAATCACCAGCCTCCCATCATCCTTTAGTTGATCCAACAAAACCTGCGGGGTTTCAGGCGCGGCGGCAGTGACGATGATCCCATCATACGGCGCGGATTCCTGCCAACCCAGAGAGCCGTCACCAACGTGGCAAAATACATTCAGGTAACCAGACAGTAATTGCTTCGCCCGCGCTGCCAATTGCGGCAAATATTCTATCGTATGCACTTCCCCTGCCAGGTGTGACAAAATTGCCGCCTGATAGCCAGATCCAGTTCCCACCTCCAGTACGCGTTCATTCCCTTCCAATTTCAGCAGGCTTGTCATCAACGCGACAATGTAAGGCTGTGAGATCGTCTGGTCGAGACCAATCGGCAGAGGTCCATCAGCATACGCAAGTTGACGGTCTTCCTGTGGCACAAACAAATGCCGTGGCACGCTTTCAAATGCGGACAACAGACGCTGGTCACGCAAACCCCTTCCAATGATCTGTTCTTCAACCATCTGGTGGCGGTCAAATTCAAATTGGTCTTTCATAACAGCTTCAATACTTTGCCCGCGATCCGCCTGTCCACCCTGCCCATTGGGTAATCGTCCAACTCGGTGACCTTTACCCACTTGAGGTTTTTATTTTTGGGGATGGAAACAGGCTCACATTGGAAGGCGTGGACTGTGACTTTGAAATGGGTGTAGGCATGTTGAATGACGCCCAATTCCGCTTCTCTTTTCACCCGCAACTTGATTGCCATATAAAGGACTTTGGTCAACTCTTTGGCTGGATTCTCCTTAACCCTACCATTGGGGAATTCCCACATCCCGCCGAGCAAACCTTCGGGCGGACGCTGTGCCAGTAAGACTCGTCTGCGCTGGAGGATGACCGCCGCCACATGGACATGGTGTGGGACCGCCTTCTTTAGCTTCATCACCGGGCGGATATCCTGCGTGCTATTCTTACGCGCCTCGCAGATTTCCATCAACGGGCAAAGCAAACAACGCGGATTCTTCGGTAGGCAGATGGTCGCACCCAAATCCATCAATGCCTGGTTGTAATCGCCTGCTTCGCCTTTGGGCAGGTTTTGCGCGGCAAGCTCCCACAGAATTTTTTCACCCGCGGGTGAATCGGCAAACTCGTCCACGTCAAACAGGCGGGCAAAGACACGCCGCAGGTTGCCGTCCAGAGTTGGCTCGTCCATGCCGAAAGCCATGGAAGCAATCGCGCCGACAGTGTATCGTCCGATGCCCGGCAGGCTGCGAAGTTCGGTCAAGTCACGAGGGAGTTGCCCGTTGAATTTTTCGGCGATGGTTTTCGCGGCTTTGTGCAGGTTGCGGGCGCGGCTGTAATAGCCAAGTCCTTCCCATGCGTTCAAAACCTCCTGCTCGGAAGCATTCGCCAGCGAAGTCACATCGGGAAATAAATTCATCCATTTTTCAAAATAGGGAATGACCGTTTCCACGCGGGTTTGCTGGAGCATGATCTCAGACACCCAAACCGCATACGGGTTGGGATGGTCACGCCAAGGGAGAGTCCGCCCGTGTTTGTGATACCAGTCGAGAAGGAGACGGGGGAGGGAAGTCATCAGATGCCAGTCATCAGTGGTAGACAGGTAATCAGTTGTCGGCGCAGGATTGAGAAAGAGGAGCGTTTTGGTAGGAATGAGTGCCGAAGTCAATCAGGCGGACATCGAAATAGCCATCGCGTTGGCAGGCGAGGACGATTGCATCTGCGCCCTGCGGGAAGTTGAGGACTTCTTTCGTTGTAAAAATCATGTTGGTGCCTTGGTCGTTGAGCAGGAGAAAGCCGATGCGCGAAAAATCTTGGACGGCATAGGCAGCCCAGGGATTCGCCGAGGACATACCCTCATAGCGGCGATATAGGCGCGGATACAACATTCGTCCTCCGGTGAGAATTGCCCCAGGTTGTGCAAGAAAAGCATTGATTTCTTCTGCCACATACCCGCTTGATTCGAGTCTTGCAATCAATTCGGACCGTGAGGCGGTATAGCGGGGTCCGGCAAGTCCCTTTGCCAGCCAGGGAAGCGAGCCTACAAACACAAAAGCCAGAAGAATGAGAATATACTGCGGACGGAAATCACGCGGCGCGATGTGTTTTACTTTTGGCTGAATGTACGGCGGAAATACTCTTTCAGGCTTCGCGCCAAAGAGCAGGGTCAGCCCGCCAAGAATTTCCATTGCGCCGATAGCAAAGTAAAAATAAATGACCCAATCCACGGGCATGTTATAACGCCAGCCGGAGAAGCGTGAGATGCCGTTCGAAAGCGTGTAACCCAAATTAACTGCGAGCGGAAGCAGTCCCAGCCAGCCGGTGCGTCGCCACACTGCGCCAAGTCCGACAGCGATGACCGCAAGGTAAAGAATGAGCAAGAAGATGTTGTACCAGGGGAGAGTTCCGTTAAAGGCAACCCAATACAGATTCACTGGCGCGGAGAGGCTTTCAAAGTCCGCGATGAGTGACAAAGCAAGTAGTCCACCGATTTCGGTATTCAATATATGCGTGACGACAAAGCCTGCAACGTAATCGGGATTTTCAAGCGTGAATGAAACAATGCGCTTGCCCACGCTGTCGGTTTCAGGGTTGAACTGGCTGAGGTCTAAGTTGCCTGTGAAAGAATACTGGCTGTAGATCACCGCAGACTGACGTGGATCGTCAAAAGTGAAGTGGCCTGTCACCGTATAGTTGTGAGTCAGCCATGGCAGGACAGTCAGAATCATGGCGGCGGCAAAGACAACACCTGCAATGATCCAATCTCTTGTTTTTCTTTGATAGACAAACCATGCAAGAATAAAGACGGCAGGCAAAACAAGCAGGGACTGGGTGCGGAATAAAAGCACCAAGCCGAAGAATCCGCCTGCAACCAACGTGGATTTCAAGTCACGCCGTTCCAGCCACCAGATCAGGACAAGGCAGAGGAATGCCAGCGCCATGGCAGTGGGAAAGTCGGTGGTGAAGATTTTGGAGTTTACAACACGAGTATTGGATGAAATCCACAAGCCCACCAGTTCGCGGAAGATGGCGAAGAGGGCAACGGTCACACCTGCGGCAGGGGAATGTAATTTCTTCGCCAAGAAATACAAGGCGACAGGGAAAAGCGCGAGAACCAAAGTCTGCGCGATTATGATGGCGGGATAATTCTGTCTGAAGAGAAAATGCAGGATGGCAAGAAAGATCACGTAGAACGGGCGGGGCGGAATCGAGCCGAGGTAACCTGTCCCAATCAACAGGCTTTGTGCAAGCGAGTCATAAAATCCCGCGTCGGAATAGGGGAAGGGGATATTTGCAGGTGGCGTGATGGGCGCGTAGAAACTGTTCTGCAAAACATCCACCGGGACAGTGAGCCATAGGATGGCGGCGGTTAGGTAGATGATGAGGGGAAGAAAAAAGGTAAATGGTAATTGGTAATTGGCAGGTTTAGCCGAATAGACAATAATTGCGAATCCAAAAAGAAGGGAAAGGGCAAACTGCCAGCCCAAAATCGCTGCGCCGGGTTCACCCCAGTAGGCAGTGTCGGGAGTGATGCCGAGTTTGGTGATGACGACAAAAAGGAAGATGGCAAGGAGAATTGCAAAAGCAATGGCAGATGAAAGATAGACGGGTTTGCGTTTGGCAAATTCCTGCGGGTGGAATCCGTTCCTGGCGAGGAGGAGAAAAAGGGCGGTTTGAATTCCGACGATGAGGAGGAACCACAGCAACGGACTCAGACGCTGGTAGTAGGGGAGGAGTCGCACGGGGTTGAGATAACGCAAAAGGAACAGGATCAAGCCAGAGATTAAGACTGCCAGTGAGCAGGTCAAAATAAAAGGCGTTTGCAAAGCCCAGTCGAAGCGAGTCGAGTCACGGTGTGTGGTGAATCCCAGATAAATTCCACCAAAGAGAAAGAGAGCGAGAATCCCAAACAAGGCAAGGCGCGCGAGGGAGAGTCCGCTTTCGGATGGGATAAGCAAAAGCGAAAGCGCGGCAAGCAGCGATTCAAAAGCCGTGGCGAAAAAGAGCCACGGCAGAAAATGCGAAAAGACATCGGAAGTCTTTTGGGGATTTTGTGAATTCATGGGCGTTGGCAGAGACTTTCGAAGTCTCCTTTAGAACTGGAATCCGTTGCGGGCGGGGACGATCTTGTACGAGTAATTCTGGACATAGCCAAAGAGCCGCTCCTGCAAAAGCGCCCAATCTGCCGAGGCAAGGATGCGCCGCGCCTGGGATAGGTCGTTGGCGAGCAGTCCAACCTGGATCTGTGGGTAGGGTCCGTAGATGGTCGCCCACGCCTCGGTGGGACGCAAGCCAAGCCTTTGCACGCCCGGCACAAATTCACCGACCACGAACTCGAAGTATTCCTGATCGCGTTCGGCGGCAATGTCCCAGGTCATGATGACTTTGACGGTCATTTGATTAACCTTTTTGATATTGCAAAACAGCCACGTGTGTTTCCGCAGGCAGGCTGGTGCGCGTGACTTTGAGCGCGGGCTGTGCTTCCTGTTTGCCCAAGCCCATCTCCTTGAGGAACTTGTTGATCTCGTCGAGTTTGATCTTTGAATCAGGGGTGGCATAGTGCATGGGGACGACAATATTGGGCTCCAACATGCTGACGACTTCTGCCGCTTTCGCCGCGTTGAGGCTGTTGCCGCCGCCCACAGGGACAAGCGCCACATTGACCGTGCCAAGTAACTCGATCTCGCTTTGAGTAGGGATCTGCTGCAGGTCGCCGAGGTGCGCGACGGTGAGTCCATCGTAATCGAAAACATAAACCGTGTTGCGGACCTTGTCCTTCGATTTCTTGACAGCGCCATCCATCTGAACTGCCGTGATGAAAACACCGCCAATCTCGAATTCGCCCGCACCGGTTAATACATGCGTGGTGCCTTTGACGGCGTCGCTGAAGTTGTGCCCGGGTGCGTCGTGGCTGACGGTGACAATCTCCGCCTTGAGTTTGAGCGGGTCATAACCAATGGCCTTGCTGTCAAAAGGATCGGTAACCACGGTGACGAAGTTGCGCTCCGTGAGCCGAAAGCAGGAATGTCCATACCAGGTAATTTCCATAAAAGAGCCTCCGAAAGATGATTATACCCGATGGGGAAAGGGTTGTCCCGCCATTATAATCAGCGGTATGACAAAAAGATTCCTTCCCTATATCGAGGCCCTCTTCGCAGTCGTTGTGTGGGGCGGGTCGTTCATCGCCACGAAAATCGCCGTGGGACAGATCTCTCCCAATACGGTGGTGTGGCTTCGTTTTACGATGGGCATTCCGTTGATTCTTCTGGCGGTTGTCATTCGCAAACAATTTGCATTTCCAAAAGGCATCATGGAGTGGGTGTATTTTGCCCTGCTTGGTTTCCTCGGAATTTCCTTCCATCAGTGGCTGCAATCCAATGGATTGCGAACTGCGCAGGCTACCACTACCGCCTGGATCATTGCCACATCACCGGCGTTCATTGCCGTGCTGGGCTGGCTGGTCTTGAAGGAAAAACTAACCTTGCACCAGTCTTTGGGCATCGGGCTGGCCATGTTGGGCGTGCTGGCAGTGGTTAGCAGGGGTGACTTCAAAGCAATGGCGGTCGGTGACTTCGGCACGATAGGTGATTTTCTCATCCTCATCAGCTCGGTCAATTGGGCGGTGTTTTCCATCCTCTCGCGGCGCGGACTAAAGAGTCATCCCTCGACGCGGATGACATTTTGGGTGATGACCCTCGGCTGGGTATTCACGTCTTTGGCATTTATAGGTGGCGGGAAATATGCAGAAATTCATCAACTCGATTTTCGCGGCTGGATGGCGATCATTTATCTCGGCATCATCACTACCGGCCTCGCATATATTGCGTGGTTCAGTGCGCTCAGTCAATTGCCTGCCGCTCAGACAGGCGCTTTCCTTTTCATCGAGCCGCTGACGAGTATGGTAGTTGCGGCGTATGTTTTAGACGAGAAAATTACTCTTATCCCTGTTTTGGGCGGCGTGGTGATTTTATTTGGGATTTGGCTGGTGAACAAACAATGATGAAGGATCAATGATGAAGGATGAATGAATCGGCGACGAAGAATGCGAGCGTTGAGAGGATAAAGAACGGTTGGCGGTTGGGGATTGCAAAGGGGGATGCTTCCAGCTATCGGGATGCGCAACTGGATGACTATTCGGGACTACGCCGAAGCCGATTTCCCCATCGTCCTTCGACTACGCTCAGGATGAGTTTGAGTGCGCGAACATCGACTCTGTCCGCCGCCGGGACTTGGGGCTTTGGGTTGTGGAATGACCCGTTTGGACTGTCGCTTGGGTTTGGCGGGAATCCATTCCGCCTGCCCGCGCTGCCGAATGCCGCGTGGTTCTTTTATGCATCGCCGCAAAATTACCTGTCATTTACCGACGATAAACCCGCGCAAGGCTTTTTAGCACAGACTTTCCGCTCGCCGAGATTCCATCCGCTGTTGATCCCGACGGGATTGGCATTGCCATTCTCACGAAGGTCAACGAGAAATTTATTGGGTAAAGTCATCGCCGAGGACTCATCCGCTTTGAGTGTGGATACGACTCAATGGCACAGGTACAGCCTCGAGTGGCGTCCGCAGGGAGTGGCTTGGGATGTGGATGAGGTTCGAGCGTTTGAGTCGCCGATAAGTCCGAATCCGCCATTGGGAATCATCATCTGGATTGACAATCAATATGCGGCGTTCACACCGGAGGGAAAGATTGCATTTTGGGTTTTGGAGAGCAGGGAAGAGTGGCTGGAAGTGAAAGACTTGGAATTAAAAAGCTAGTCGGGGGCCAAGCCCCCGACTGGAGCAGTCAGAGCAAACTAGAACAAAGCAGGCCAGAAGCCCGGCAGGAAAATCCGCAGCAGCATATCCACGATGAGACCGAGGATGAGGTAGCCGCCGAACTTGCGGTTGTGGTTGAAGGCGAAACCGGCGAACCAAATGGGCCAGTAGTCCCATTTTTCGGGAGCCTGCGCGGGGCGCGGTTTGTTCAGCACGCCGAGCACCATGAGCGCTTCCTTGTAGGCGAGGAAAACAATAAGCATGACGGGGGTAAAGTAGCGCGGGACAAAGACGAGGTAGGCAATGACCAGATAGATGAGAACGATGGATGCCTGCGTCACGCGGCGGGCGGCCGCTTCCCCAGCGCGGACGGGGAATGTACCGACGCCTTTCGCGCGGTCCGCTTCGCTTTTGTCGATGTGCTTAGCAATGTTGATGCTGACAACGCTCAAGCCGAAGGGCACGCCCGCAAGGACCACGTTCCAGTTCCATGTCTGGGTCAGGACAAAGTACACGCCCGTGATCAGGATCGGTCCCCAGATGAGGAAGATCAGCAGTTCGCCGATGCCCCAATATTTGAAGGGATAGGTGTAGGCGAGAAGCACGATGGCGCCAAAGGCAAACAGGACGATTGTGGTGAGCGAGAAATTGGTGTAGAACAGGGCATACACGCCGGCGAGGGTGGCCAGCACTCCGCTGACGATGAACCAGCGGATGGAAGTGGCTTTATCCCAGAAATTCTGCACGAGCGGGTGGACGCCGTATTGGGTGCGGAAGTAGTAGCCCTGATCCACGCCGCGGGTGAAATCGGTGTAGTCATTGAGAATGTTGTTCGCGCCGTGGGCGATGAACAAACCGAGGGTGACGATGATGAAGGTCAGCCAGCTAAACTTTCCGCCGCTGTTTGCGAGGTCGCGTCCGGCGAGGATTCCGGCGATGATGCAGGAATAGACCGTGACCATGGTCACGGCGGAGCGGGTGGCGATCAGCCACTTGGAAATAACATCGAGGGCGTCCCATTCCTTCTTGTCATCCATCTTGATGAGCTGCCAGGATGCTTTGCGCCACATGGCAAAATTAATGTGCATGTTCTCTCCTTTTGTAGTGAATTACGACAAATGCCGAAAATAAGTCAAGCGGTTGGGATTATACAATGATTTGTGCGGGAAAGCACTTGCGCACGAGTAAGAAAAAAGACCCCAGAGATGAGATTTGAACATTCTCGTACGGATATTCTCCTATGCCGCGAACTCACCATAAAGATACCGCCGCAGGGCAATAGTCCAGAGATGATTAGCGAAAAATGACCCACTACTCACCCCACCCTGCAACTATGAGAGCTAGTAAAACTATGAGAAAAGTTCCCGCTCCCCACATCCACCTCTTCATACTTGTCAGTATGAATACTTACTTATCCAAAGTCAATCAATCTTGAGCGATAAGTAAAGTAAAGAGAGCCTGTCTCGCGCTCTTCGGCAAGTTTCTCAAATCTCTCCCCCAATCCCATCCTCCCGACTCCTCGGTCGAAAATTCCCGAAATACCGTCGCGTTATTTACCTGTGCCTCAAGTCCTAATAAAATAGGATCGGCAACAAAAGCCTCATGTAGATTCTCTCTGGTTCCTCTCACTAACCAAATAAGCAATTGATCAAGCTTTTTTCCCTCCAAAAAGTCTCTCGACTTCACCAAGTCCGCAGGCACGAGTGCGCTAAGCCCAAATGCTCCCTCCGTCTCTTTTGCTATCACTGGAATATGCATAAAATCAATCACTTTCTCATTTGCTGGATCTCGTCGATCAATTATTTTTACCGGGAAAATAGCTGGCTCTTGAAATGCAATCATTAGAGATTTTTCCTCGGCTTTCACTATCTCATCTCCATCTACTATAGGTTTAAAAGCAAAAAGACCCTCCTTATCAAAGTAACCACGACCCTTCCTAACTGCAGTCCAACCCACTGCAGTTTTCAGGTTTCCTGCTTCCGGGATATCTTCTCCCATCAGCAAATCGCGCGTGTCTGTCACCGTTCCGGCTAATTTCAAGTGAACATCGTTATCTTTTTCCCAAATTATCGTGATTGCCGCTCCGCAGTCCTTGCCCGCCAGTAGCTCCGCCGCCGTACATCCGGGGATCGGGGTCAATTCGCCGCTCGCATTTACCTCAAATCTGCCTATTCTACCCGTCCCATCCGGCTTGAGAATCACGTCTTGGTTTGCAAAGGCATATTGCTCGCCATCATATGTTACATTCACACCCAGCTTATCCTGCCACGCTTCCACTCCTACTGGAGCTCCATTAAGCATTAGCTCTACATTACCGTTAGCATTATCAACAAAGCTCCACTTCCCCACGCTCATCTTGGACCCTATGGTCTCCGCCGTCAGCTTCGTCTCCGCCGGGGTTGGGGTCGCGCTGGCGGTTGGTATGACCGTCGCAGTCATGGTTGCTGTGGGTTGGGGGGTAGCTGTCGCCTCGACTGTCACCTGCGTGGCGGGTTGTGCTGCGCAGGCAGCGAGCAAGAGAGCAAAGAAAATAAACAGGATGGTTTGAGGTTTCATTTTTCCTCCAAGTGCCATTCTCGTCATTGAGGTTCACTTTCCGCCTTTATCTTACCCTATTTCCCTCGTCATTTTCCAAGACTTCGGAAGTCTCACAGACTTCCGAAGTCTGGTTGAAGTTATCGCCAAAAAGCCGGCAGGAAAATTCTCAGGGCAACGTCCAGCAGCAGGCCGAGCATTGGGCAGAAGGATACTTTTTATCAAGGAATATTCTTTTTCCAAACATAGAACAACATCGCACCGACAAATATTCAAGAGAATAAGATTGTGAACAGCCCAGTATTGTTACTATAAATTGTTTGACTACGCGATACAAAATATAAAGAGAAACCCTTGCTTAGGGTGTCTCCTTATCTCAGGCTTGATCTATTTGACTAGCTACAGCAACCGGATTTTCACCCCGCGGCACATGTCTCTTTGGTAACACTCCCCTTTCGGCGCTGTCCCTGCACGCAATTCACTGCCTTTTTGCAGGGACTCATCCATCCAAACTTTTGCGCCCGAACTTCCACCAGAGCAATAATCCACCACCGACCACGATCAGGGTCAGTCCCAAAATAAGGATCAGGCTGGGTCCGCCCGAAGATGCGGGCTCTGATACAGCAGCAGTCGGCGTTCCCGTCCCCGCTGGCGGGGTGACGGATGGACGTGGTGTGGGCGGTATCGCCGTTGGGCTGGGAATGCGCGTTGCCGTTGCAGGCGGTGTCACGCGCAGGAGCAGCTTCTGGTCTGGGCGGATGACGGAAGTGCCGCTCAACCCATTCCAGTTCATCAAGTCACCAAGCGAGACGTCATACAGACCTGCGATCCACGAAAGCGTCTCGCCGCTCTGGACGGTATGGTAGTAGTTGCCGTCCGCTCCGGGAGTGAGCTTCTGGATGGCACTCAGGGTTGGGCTGGGAGTGACATTGCCTGGATCGACTAGGAGCTTCTGCCCGATTTGCAGGGGCCAATCCTCCTGCCAGCTATTCAACGCCAGGAGCCGGTCCACGGAAATGTGATACGCCTCCGCAATGGTGTACAACGCCTGATATGGCGCCACTTCATGGACGATCCTGCCATCCTTACCCGGGGCTGCGGGCACGATCATGCCAAAAGGAGTCGGTGTGGCGTAGCCTTTCGTGTCCTTACTTGGGATGAACAAGCGCTGCCCGGCTTGCAGCGGGGTGTTACGGGAAATATTGTTCCAGTTCTCCAGGTCCTGGATGGTGATCTGGTAGGCGATTGCGATCGACCAGTAGGATTGTCCCGCCTGGACAGCATGAAAGATCTTCCCTTCGGCATCGGGTGTGGCGATCTTCACCGGCATGATCAACTGCGATACCGGGTTGGAAACCGTCCCAGGTTGGGCGGTGCCTCCTGACGAAGATGTGGATGCCGAACTCCCACATGCCTTCCCGTCAACATAAGCGGCCTGCAGGATGTAATAAATCCTTCCATCCGACGTTTGGGCTGTCCCTGCCCCGACATTGCAATACGCCGCTTCGACCGCCGGGCGCATGTGGTCCGGGTCCGCCCAGATCGCCATGATCACGTCAATACTTGTCCCCCCGCTGTACACGGCAAAGTTTTCCGTCGCCCACACGGTACTACCGCCCCCATATCCGGCGGCGGCGAGGCGTCCGCGCACATCGCCAATGTGCCACGACATGTTGTTGGCCGCCATCGTCTGCGCCGTCGATTGGGCAACCGCATCGACGATTGGGTCTTCGATCAGGGCTGGAAGTCCATACGAAACACGCAGGGTGTTCATCGCAAGGATCATGTCATAGGCGCTGGCCTGATTCGACGGGGCAGGATGGATCCCCTCAGCCTGGACGACTTGCGGATAATGAACTGCTCCCACTCCGAACATGACGAGTACAATCAGCACGAACGACCAGCCAGGGAAACGTTGGAAACGCATTCAACAATTATAATTCTACATTTTCATCCCGCCGTACACGCCTCTTTCTTGGCACTGCCCTTTCGGCACTGTCCCTGCTCACAGGTTACCGCCATTTTTTGCGGGGACTTATATTCCCACACCTTTGCGTGGATGGACTTCTTTCCATGGTAGCGGGCCGCCGAAACGCGATAGTGTCCATTCTTGACAATGTATTGGTCACCGACCTTGTGCACGACAATGGAGTGACTTTGTAAATAGCGTCCGAGGAGGCTGAAGCGTCTATTCGATGCACCAACGATCTGTCCAAGGGGGATATCCTTCACGCCCAAAAATTTCCTTTTTGGTCTTTTTAGCAATTCAGACAAATAGTTGCGAATATTGGTTTGGGATCGATGAGTATTCATTTTTTCCTTTCTTTGTCATACTACCTATACCGAATTGATTTTCCTGCAACCGGTTGCATACATCTCGAAAAAAAAGCGAAACCTAGGCTGACTTTCTAACGATCAATTCCACGGGGACGGAGACATTGGTCACCATGCCTGTTTGCAGATACTCGATCAGGTTCAGCGCCAGCAGCTTTCCCGATAGCGGAACGTTTTGCCGGATCGTCGTCAGCGGCGGGTTGCTAACTCCCGCAATGGACAGGTCATCATAGCCGACGACTGCAACATTCTCAGGCACGCGGCGGCCGCTTTCACGGATCACATCCATGGCCGCAATTGCCATCAGGTCACTGTTGACGAAAACCGCGTCAAGGTCCGGGACCTTTTCGAGCAGGCGCTTCATCGCCTCCGCACCGGATGTATCCGAAAAATCGCCGTAGTCGAGGAGCTCAGGGTCAACTTCCCTGCCAGCCTCCTTGAAGGCACTTTCGTAACCTGCCTGGCGGAGTTGCACCTCTGAGTCGTCAGCGGGACCGCCAATAAAGCCGATTTTTTGCCTCCCGATGTCGATCAAGTGTTCCGCAGCCAGTCTGCCGCCATTGAAATTGTCGCCGGTCACCGAACAATACTTCTGTTTTGCCTGGGGAACACCCCAGGCGATAAACGGAGCGCCCAACTCCAGGAGGGCTTTCAGGTGCGATTGCTTGTGTTTCGAGGTCATTACGATGAACCCATCCACACGACCTGTGTCGAAATATTGGCGTGCCCATTTTGTCTCGTTCGGATCCACATGGATGATCAGCAGGTCGTAATTCCGACTGGCTAACCCGCTGGAAATGCCTCCCAGAATTTCAAGCCCAAACAGGTCTGCCACGGAAAATTCCTCGTGATAGGCATGGGTCACAAAGGCGACGGTCCGGCTTTGCTGCATGCTCAACTGTCGCGCCGGCACGTTGATCTGAAAACTGTTCTCGCGGGCGAGTGCACGGATGCGAGCCTTCGTCTCCTCACCGATCAAGGGGCTGTCGTTCAACGCCCGCGAGACGGTGGACTTGGAGACCCCAGCCAGCCGGGCAATGTCAGCAATAGTTCGGACCGATTTACCGCTCATAAGTTCCTTGATTTATGCAACCGGTTGCATTATATAACGTCAAATATGTGTTGTCAAGAGGTTGCACAAAATTGTCTCGTTTCCCATACCATACCCGCTCCCCCGTCAGGTACAATTGATATTATTCACTGAGACGGCAGACTTGCCGAGCGCATCGTGGGATGTAAGTAACGAAAATTAATTTATTGCACAAGGAGAGTCAATGGAAACAATACAGTGGTCTGAAAAATTCAGTGTCGGTGTGGAAAAGCTGGATCAACAGCACCAGCAAATCATCAAAATGCTCAACCGTCTGATTTCAACACCTGAAGCCAAAGACACCCACTCTGAAACCATCTCGGATATTCTCACAGCGATGACCCAATATTCCCTGGAACACTTCAAAACGGAGGAGAGCCTGATGAAGATGCATGCTTATCCCGATCTGGAGGAACACAGGCAGGAGCATATTGCTTATCGGAAAAAAGCCATTGATTTTTCCACGGCCACCACCCTTGGAGTCGAGTCCGTGCCGCAGATTTTGGTCACCTACCTTTTGGATTGGTGGACGCATCACATCCTCGAAGAAGATATGAAATACAAACCCTTCTTTACGAAAAAAGGGGTAAGGTAGAACGAGTAAGTCCAATTCATAATGGATGATGAAATGAAGAATTCCTTTCGACCAGCAAGTCTCAATTTGCTCTATATTGGGGTGCTATTTTCTCTGGGTTTTGCTCCACTGGCGGGTGAAGACGGTGAAACTTACTGGGAGCGGCAGTTACGTCTGTATGGAAAGATGAACCTGCCAGTGACTGTGATCCCGCAATCGAGGTATACCTCCTGCGGTGAGGCGGCGATCACTATGGCATACAATTATGCCTACCCCGAGTCCAGGGTCAGCGAGGAAGAAGTGATCGACTTTGCCCTGTCCGCGGGATACTTCACCGAGAGATACGCCCCCTTCACCAGCCCGGCGGATATGGTGGAAATCGCCAAACATTATGCGGATATAGTCTCGACAGGCCAGGTCAAAACCGAAGAGGAAGGGCTGGCTTTGTTGACCGAAAAACTAACTCACGGCGACCCGGTCATCATCGACAGCCGCACCCGTCTTTATGAACCTGGATCAGTCGCACACTTCATCGTGGTTACCGGATTGGAGATCGATAAAAATCCCAACAAGACGAAAATCCTCTTCAATGACCCGCTGACAGGCACAAACCGCTGGGGCTATTGGCTGGGCATCGAAGGAGTCTGGAATGCCTGGCAAAACAACGGCGATCCCGGTGGCTCAGGGTGGTGGATGGTCATTTCGTCGCCATAAAAAACACGCCGCCGGTTTCCCGACGGCGCACAAATGAGATCAAGGAGTATTATTCGGCCTGTCCAAGCAGATAATTTTGCAATCCCATCTGGTTGATCTGGTCGAGTTGAGCTTCCAGCCAGTCGAGATGGTCCTCTTCGTCGTGCAGGTTGGCATCGATCAATTCGCGGGTCCCGTTGTCACCCACTTCGAGGCAAAGGCGGATTCCCTCGTTATAGTCCTTGATGGCCGCCGCCTCCCCAGCCAGGTCGTTCTTGAGCTGGGCATCCACGGTCGCGCCGATGTTGATCTTCCGCAGATTACTGACCACAGGAATACCCTCCAAGAAAAGGATGCGGGCGATAAGCTTTTCCGCATGTTTCATCTCATCAATGGCGCGCTTCTCGATCTTTTCGTGCAATTTGCCGTAGCCCCAGTTGGCAGTCATCTCCGAATGGACCATATACTGATTGATGGCAGTCAGTTCGTCAGCGAGGAATTCGTTCAACTTGCTTATGATTTTTTCGTTGCCTTTCATAAGATTCTCCTTTTTGTGAGTGAAAGCACGATCTTTAGCACTGATTATATTTCAGATTTCCAAATTTGTATGCCTCCCTTGGTTGAACAGTTTGCTATGCTTTTAATCTTGCGGTCCATGATGATTCGGTCCGCAACCCTCGATTGGACCATCTTTCATTATTTTCAACTGCTGGTATACTCTGTCACGTGAAATAGAAGAAAGGAACATTTCATGAGCAAAAGAAAAGTAAGTCCCATCGGAAAAAAGGCGGAAACTGTTACAAGCATACCGGGAGATCAAACGCGCGCCATAGATTTGTCATCCCTGTTTAACGTTGCCGCCCAGGCGCTTACCGCCAACCAGTCCTCCCTTAACCAGGCGGATACCGAAAACCAGAACCATGGCGACAATATGGTGCAGGTCTTCAACACAATCGCACAAGTCATGGCGAACCAACAGGGCGCTTCACCATCCCAGCAACTGAACAGTGCCAGCCAGTATCTTGCCCAACATGGGACCAGCGGCTCGGCCCACGTTTATTCCCAGGGGCTGGCGCAAGCCGCGCAACAGTTCCAGGGTCAGTCAGCCGTGACGCCCGACAATGCCATGATGCTCGTCCAATCCCTGCTTGGAGGCGGACAGGCCGCCTCTTCACAAGGCGGTAACCTGCTTGGTTCATTGCTTGGCAGCGGACAATCCTCTGCACAGAGCGCTGACTTGCTGGGATCGTTGCTTGGCGGGCAATCCGCTCCACAGGGCAGTGGACAGCCGTCCGCGCAGGGTGCTGATTTACTTGGATCATTACTCGGAGGGCAATCCACCCCGCAGGGACAGAGTGGCAGTCAGCAACAAGGTGGCATTGACCTCGGCGATGTTTTGAATGCGGGGATGACCTTCCTGAATGCCAAGCAAGAGGGGCAGAGCAACCTGCAGGCGGCTCTTTCAGCCCTAATGGCCGCGGGCCCCCTGGGACAAAAACCACACCGCCAGGAATCTGGCCAGGTGGTGGCTAATGCCCTGCTTCAGTTCATAGGCAACATGGCAAAACAGTAGCGGCAGTCAAAAGCGAATCAGAGAAAAATCACAGACCCTGAGGCCTGTTGAAACCTTTGGGGTCTATCAAAATATTCCAAGGGAAAAGAAATCATGAAGAGGATATTGTTTGCGCTGGCTATGGTGAGCCTGTTCCTATCCACCTGCGGCGAGAATATTCCGAACGAGGTTTTGGCAAAGGATTACTGGGCGCGCTCCGGCATGAAGGATGGCAACAGCGCGGCGTACATGCTCATCCAAAACGGCACAGACCAGGATGATGAATTGGTCGGCGTGTCCTCGAATGCGGCACAGGCGGTGGAATTGCATCTCAGCCGGATGAAAGCCGATGGCACAATGGAGATGGCTCAACAGCAGTCCATTACCATTCCAGCGGGTAAAGCGGTGGAGCTGAAGTCTGGAAGTTACCACGTCATGCTGATCGGCTTGACCCGTGACTTGAAATCGGGCGATGAAATTTCCCTGACGCTGAAATTCAAAAATAGCGCCGACCTGACCTTGACTATCCCCGTGAAGGATGCCGAAGGCATGGACGGCGGGGGCATGGAGGAAGGTCAAATGCCGTAAAAGGAAAACGCTGGCAGGTAGCCAGCGTTTTTCGATTCTAGAGTCTATCAGCTAGTGATGGGTTGCGAGAAAACCTAAATCCCCGCATTGCTGAGAATGGCAGACAAGCTCGAAAGCGCGGCGGTCAGCTCAGGGTGGGTCACTTCGAAATGGTCAATGGACGCCTGCAAACGCCCCAACATGGAAGCAGGAGCCTGTTTCGATTCAGCGCGTTCCAGCAATTCACGGATATCCGCCAAGAGTTCACGCAAAAGCGCCTGTCCCTTTTCGTCGTCGGGCTGGATTCCTTCGATCTCGTTCTTCAGTTTTTCGAGCAGTTGGTCGATTTCCTGATTGTTCATGGGGTCACCTCTTTTCGATATGAAGGAATGGCTTTATCTATTTATATTTTACAACACCCACAGGTACTTTACACAGGGAATATAATTTCAGTATGAGCACGGCATATTTTTCGTTCCATGGCAGGTTGAACGATTTTCTTTCCCAAGACCAAAGGGAGGGGTGGGTTGTCATCGAGTTTCGAGGGAGACAATCCATCAAGCACCTGGCGGAGTCACTGGGAGTGCCGCACCCGGAGATTGGACGAGTGCAGGTCAACGGTCAGGATGAAGGACTGGGAAGCATTACGCAGGACGGGAATCAAATTGAAATATACCCCATCGAAAACGGCTGTCCCATCGAGCCGCGCTTCCTGCTCGATTGTCACCTGGGACGCCTGACCGGGCATTTGCGTATGTTGGGTTTTGACTGCTTGTACGAAAATGATTTCGAAGACTCAAACATGGCGGACATCGTCCAACGCGACGAACGCATCTTATTAACACGTGACCGCCGCCTGTTGATGCGGAAAGCAGTCCGTCATGGCTATTGCCTGCGTTCACTCGACCCGCTCGAACAGCTGGCAGAAGTCATCCAGCGCTTCAAGTTGACAGCCAAAATCCGGCCTTTTCATCGCTGTCTGCGCTGCAACCAGCCGCTTGAGCCTGTTGACAAGGAATTGATCCTTGACCGCCTCGAACCACTGACTAAACAATATTTTGACCAATTCCACATCTGCCCCGCCTGCGGACAAATCTACTGGCGAGGCTCGCATTACGAGCAGATGCAAAACCTAGTCGAGAAAATCAAAAAAGCATAATTTTGGAATCCATCAGCAAGCTGATGGATTCCAAAATTATTATTGCAGGAGATCGCGGTCTGCCTGTTCGGCTTCCTGATACACCCGCTTGACCTCCTCCTTGATTTCGGTGGAGGCACTGGGTGTCATCGAAATAAACTTGATCAAGTCACGCGCCTGACGCAGCAGATCCTTGACGTTGGCGACGTAGGAAAAGTCACTGCGACCACCCTCGGTTGGAACAGAAAGTTCGCGCGCTTTTTGAATCAATTTGCGGGCGCGGACGATGCGGTCTGCAGCGGGAATAAGTTTTGCCATGTTGAGTCCTTGTTTTTTGCCACAAAGCACGTGAAGGGCCGCAAAGAAAATCTTTTAGAACCTTCGCGCAACTTTGCGGGCTTGGTGGTGAGTTTTTTAGGATTTTCTGACAGCCCAGCCGAGGTAGGAGGCTTGCAGCCCGCCACCGGTTTGGAATTGGAGTCGGCGGCCTAGTTCGGCAAAGGTCAGCAGTCCCAGCTTGCGGCGGATAAGCAATCCAGCCACTTGCAAATCGGGCAGGGCGGAATTTAGCCCGGTCATGTCGCGGTTTTCTAATCCAACCTTCTCGAAGAGCGCGAGAAGTTCATCGGGCGTGATGAACTTCTCCCAGACATGCGTGTCCGTTGGGAAGAAACTGGTCAATGCAAAATCCTGGGCGGCAAAGATATTTTCCTTGCGCGATTCTTCGGTGCGGTTGATGGTGTCATAGCAGAACATCCCGCCCGGCTTGATGACCCGTGCCACTTCGCGGATGGTCTTTTCAAGGTCATCCACATGCTCAAGCACGTCACAGCAAACCACGATATCAAATTGACCTGCCTCGAATGGCATCTCTTCCCCGCTGCCTTGACGGTAATCAATTGTCAGACCCTGCATTTCAGCGTGACTACGGGCAGTTTCCAGCGAAGGCGCGGAGGGGTCGAGTCCAGTGACGCGACAGCCTACCTTCGCAAACTCCTCGCTCAGAATCCCGCCGCCGCAGCCCACATCCAGTGCAGATAGTCCCTGGGGTTGTCGTTCCAACTGACGGGTGAGCGCATTGTGGAAATATCCAAAGCGCGCGGGGTTCATTCCCGTTTTGAGCAGATATAGAAAATGGTTCTCATCCCACCAGCCGCCCGCCTGCTGGGAATAGATCTCGTTGTTGACGGACATGATCGAAGACCTCCTTGAAGTCGTGTCAGGATGTATGGGATTATAAATGAGTCTTGCCCGCAAAGGTAAAAGGCGATAAAGTTATGAAAAGACTGTGGCTCCACTGGGGGCTAAGCCCCCAGTGGAGCCACATCAAGTCGTAAAACATCGAAGCGAGGTATTCAACATGTTCATTGTTTCAGACGCATGGAAAGCCGCCTATCCACAAGCTCATGTCGGGGTTTTGGTGATGCGCGATGTCGTCAACCCGCCACAGCACGTGGAACTCGAAGCACGCAAACAACATTTGCAGGATGAACTCCATAACAAGTTTGTCGGGCAGGACCGAAATGCAATCGCGGCGCTCTCTTCCATTCAAGCCTACAATGCCTATTACAAGTCATTCAAGAAATCGTATCACGTCCAATTGCAATTGGAGTCAATTGTCTTCAAGGGAAAGTCCCTGCCGAGCGTCGCGGCGTTGGTGGAGGCGATGTTCATGGCTGAAATCAAGAACCTGCTCCTTACAGCGGGGCATGACCTTGACACACTTCAACTTCCTGTTACGTTGGATGTCGCCACCGGACAGGAACAGTACATTCTGCTGCGTGGAACAGAACAAGTTACGAAGGCTGGCGATATGTTCATGGTGGATGGAGCGGGGATTATCTCCAGCGTAATCTATGGTCCCGACCAGCGAACGCAGATTACCGAGAAGACTCGGAACGCGATGTTTGCCGTTTATGCGCCCGACGGCATCAGCGCGGAGGTAGTGCACCAGCATTTGGAGGACATCCGCGAGAATGTGTTGGTTGTGTCACCGGAAGCAAAAACAGAATTGCTGGAAGTGTTTGGGGCATAAACAAGTGACAGTCACCCGCTTTGCGAGGTGACTGTCACTTGCGCTACTCGATTATAACCCCATCCAGGTTTTCCTCGGATTCGGGGTATTTCATTTTCAAGTCTTCGAGCGTCTCCACCAGCACGGACGAGATGACCAGGTCGCGATACCATTTGCGATTAGCTGGGACGACGTACCAGGGAGCGTATTCGGTGCTGGTCTTGCTTAACACATCCTCGTAAGCTTCCATGTATTCATCCCACAATTTGCGTTCCTCCAAATCGCCGAGACGGAACTTCCAGCGCTTGGTCGGGTCATCGAGACGGGCCTGCAGCCTTTCCTTTTGTTCGTCTTTATCAATGTGCAGGAAAAACTTGAGGATGGTAGTACCGCTTTCTGCAAGCGTACGCTCGAACTCGTTGATCTGATCGAAACGTTTCCTCCACACTTCAGGTGGAACAAGGTCATGCACGCGGACGACCAGGACATCCTCATAGTGGCTGCGGTTGAAGATGACCATTTCCCCTTTGCCTGGGACCTGCCTGTGGATGCGCCACAGGTAATCGTGATCCAGTTCTTCAGGTGTGGGTGCTTTGAAACTTGCCACCCGCACCCCGGCCGGGTTCACACCATCGAACACACGGCGAATCGCGCCATCCTTGCCGCCTGTATCCATCGCTTGCAGGACAATTAACACCTTTTGCTTGTGTTCGGCAAACAACAGCTCCTGCAAGGCTTCAAGTTGGTTATTCAATTTTTCGAGCTCGGACAATCCTTTTCTTTTGCCACCTTTGAAATCACCTGTATCGTTGGGATTAACCTTCGAGAGGTTAACCTTTGTTTCAGATTTGACCAGATACTGTTTCATGAGACGTCCTCCATACTTTCCTGGGTTGATGGAGGAATGATACTCCAAAAGGCCGGTCGATGTAAAAGCTCACGAGACTGTTTTCTTTTGGAACAACATCCAAAACAAATCGAAATTTGGATAGGGCACAACCATTTGATCAGGAATAAGCTTTAGCCCACCTTGCAACCAACTCAAAGAGGAGCTTTGCAGCTTATATCCCAAAATTGATTTTACATGGGCACCATTGAGGTACTTCGCGGGGCGTCCCCTCGCAACTTCAGAAAAGCCATATTGAGCGACAAGCAGGCTCAGGTCCGACGGCGAAAACCAGTGCAACACACTAGGCGGGCTATATTCATGCCATTGATCGCCCAATACGCGCGCAATCCAACTTTCTTTGTTCCAGGATTCGATCAACCAGAAACCATTGTTTTTGGTAACCTGAGCGGCCTTTCGCAGAGCCTGACGAATATCCGAAAAATGAGCAATGACCTGGATCATGCTGACAAGATCGAAGCGGCGGTCGGATGAGAAGTTTTCAAGACCTCCTATTTCCATCTCCAGTCCAAGATTGTCTCGGCCATATGACACCATGGCGGAGTTCGGCTCCAGCCCAATGCCCCGCCAGCCGCTATCTTGGAATCCTTTGAGGAGAAAACCCGCAGCGGCTCCCACATCCAAGATTGTGCCCGGCGTAGTATATTTTTGTAAAAAAGAACCGTATTGCCTGCCGTGTCTCGTTAATATCTCCTCTTCGGCAAGGTAATCGGGGTATCCAGCTCCGCCGCCCTTAAAATAATCGTCCTGATAAATCTGGTTTGTATGATCGGCAGGCAGGGCTAATTCGACACAACGATGCAGGCAATTTACGCATTCAACGATCCAATATCCATATTTTTGGAAGATCTGCCGTGTCGGGTTATTACATATTGGGCAATTCATAATTTCCTCCGCCATCCGTCATTATTGATAATGATCTTTTTTGCACAAGATCATTATTATAACTGCGGTAGTATGAAATTCAAAAATTCCAAAGACATGGGCTTTATATCGGTATGGCCTGGTACCCTTTCTTCTTCACTGCTGCGATAATTTGCCCTTCGGTCAAGCGGGCTTCATCATATTCAATGACCATTTGCAGTTTATGATAGCTGGCATCGATCTGTTTCACCCCCTCGAGATCGTCTTCGAGGGATTCGAGCTTCATCGCGCAATTGGAACAGGTCATATCGGGAATTTTGAAGGTTTTCTTAATCATGGGTTCCTTTCCGGAGTCCAACAGCCTGCCCCAAGGCAGATGAGCAAGCTCATGGACTCCAGGGAATTTACTCAAACACAATCTGCCCGGTATACATACCCATCGAACAGGTGAAGAACAACTCACTTCCCTTTTCCTGGGCGGGAATATTGACCTTGACCACACCCGTATCAGGCAACAGTTCATAATAATCCAGTGCGGGGATGACAAAGTCACGGGCACAGGAATAAGTCTGGTCAGTAACGAGGTTTAGGGTCAAATCCTTGCCGGCGGGGGCCTTGAGAGTGGTGGGGAAATAACCACTGTTCTGGACGTTGAGGATAAGTTCGCCTTCGGCAACGCTTTGTTGCGGAGCGGATTCCGCTGCGGGTTTAGCCTCAGCCCGGGCGGGCAACCAGCTTCGGGTGAGATTCTGAAACGAGAGCGGGGAACCCATCAGGTTGAGTCCGCCATCGAGAGTGACAAATCCCAGAATCAACACGACCACCGCGACAAATCGCATGAAGAACTTCTCGAGTTTTGCGCCAAGTTCGGTGGTGAGATAAGCGATGATGAAAAAAACGGGGCTGGTGCCCAGTGTGAAGGCAAACATAAGCGCCGCACCCATTGCCATACTTCCAGTGCCAAGTGCGGTTGCCATCACGGCCTGGGTCACGCCGCAGGGGATGAAGACGGTGAGCAAGCCCAGAAAAATCGGCGTGGCGGTATCCGTCCCTTTTGCGGTGCGGCGGATGTAGCGGGTGATGAACTTCGGCGGCTCGATGGAGAAGTAACGAAAGATGGGATGGACGTTGAACATGCGCAACGCATTACCGATCATGAAAACGCCGATGACAATCATCAACAGAGCCCGGGTCATTGGACTGAGGGTAAGGTAGGAACCAAGCAAACCAAGGAGCGCGCCAAGCAGGGTGTAGGCGACAATTTTGGCGACAAGAAAAAGAAAAATGGGGAGAGCACTGTTTGTGCGAGCTGCAACCGATTTTGACTTCTTTCCGTGAGTCGCGTGCGTCACATAATCCTGTTCGATTTGATGGGCAAGGGAACTGGCAAGCAGGCCGCCTTGCACGGCAAGGCAGCTTAATCCACCAGTGGTTAACCCGGTGATGAAGGCAATCACGATTTGGCTCATCGTGCCTGAAGCATTCATGCCAGCGCCCGCTGGAAATACAATCATGACGACGGCGATCACCAGAGCGACGATCCCAATTGAAATAATAACGACAGGGTCAATGGTTTTGTTTTGATTTTTAGTCATTTGGCCTCAAACAATAAAATTGACAAGACGCGGAGTTTCATACTCCGCGCCTCAGTGGGTTGTGATAAAAAAGTAAACTAGCGTTTGCCGCCGTCCCAGACGACGAAGGGCATGTTGATGACCACGCCGGGCTGTTCGATGGTGACCTGGTCTGCAGCAAGGGCTGCCATCACTTCATCGGCGGATTTCAGCTCGCGGGCTTGATCGGCAGCCACCCAGGTGACAACATTGAGGCGGCGGAGTGGAGTATACCCTTCGGTACCAGGAGGGTTATCGAAGACATCGGGCTGGAAACCGAAGGGACCGGAGCCTGTCACGCCGTTGGTGAAGACGTACACGTTCGCCAGGGATTCATCGGGGACGTTTGCCAGCGAAGGCACAAGGATCACCGGTGATTTCATCATGTTGGTCAGTTTTTCCGCCACACCCGCATCCGAAGCCTCGGTGTGGACGAAGAAAATCTCCTTGCCTTCGGCGTACGCCTTGCCGGCAGGCAGTTCCGCTTTGGCGGGTCCGCTCTGCTGGGGAGCGCAGGCGGTGAGTAAAACCAATACAATGCTAAAGAGAACGGTAAGTTTTTTCATGTTAATGTTTTTCCTTATTTGAGTAAACAGGGATACAAGTACACAGGTAGACAGATTTCCCTGTTTACCTGTGTACTTGTCTACGTCTTTATACTTTTTGCCTTCGCAACCTCAGGCTGTTCGACACCACGAACACACTGCTGAACGCCATCGCGCCGGCGGCAAGCATTGGATTCAAATATCCAAGCGCGGCGGCGGGGATCAGCACCACGTTATAGAAGAACGCCCAGAACAAGTTTTGTTTGATCGTGCCAAGCGTCTTGCGCGAGAGGTTGATGGCGCGCGCCACGCCGCGCAGGTCGCCGCTCATCAAAGTCACGGGGGCGGCAGCCATCGCCACATCGGTTCCCGTCCCAATCGCCAGACCCACGTCCGCCTGGGCGAGAGCAGGCGCGTCGTTCACACCGTCGCCGACCATGGCGACAACGTTTAACGTTGAACGTTCAACGTTTGACTGTAATTTCTTGACTTCAGCGGACTTGCCTTCGGGAAGAACTTCTGCCAGCACCGTGTCCACGCCGACTTGTTTGGCAATGGCTTCGGCGGTCTTTTGGTTGTCGCCGGTGATCATGGCGACCTTCAAGTCCATCTTGTGCAGGTCAGCAATGGCTTCTTTGGAGCTATCCTTCACCGTATCCGCCACCGCGATAATCCCAGCGGCTTGACCATCCACGGCAACGAGCATGGCGGTCTTCGCTTCGGATTGTAGGCGGGAGACTTCAGATTCGAGTCCGCCCAGTTGGATTCCGCGCGCCTCGAACATGCGTTTGTTGCCGACGATGACACTGCGTCCATCAACCTCAGCCTGGACGCCATGACCAGCTTCGGCTTTGAACCCAGCCAGTTCGGACAGAATCAGCCCTCGGGTGGTCGCTTCCGCCCAAATCGCCTCCCCCAAAGGATGCTCGCTCCCCTTTTCTACAGAAGCGGCAAGGCGCAGTAACTCATCACTCGTCAACTTGTCACTTGTCACTATATCAGTAACGGCGGGCTGCCCTTTGGTGATGGTTCCAGTTTTATCCAACACAACAACTGAAACCTTGCCCGCGCGTTCGAGCGCCTCGCTGTTGCGGAAGAGGATTCCCATTTCCGCGCCTTTGCCGGTGCCGACCATCACAGCCGTAGGCGTGGCAAGCCCCATCGCGCAGGGACAGGCAATCACCAGCACCGCCACCATGTTGATAAGGGCACGGGTGAAGTTGTCAATATCGGAATTGATTGCAAGCGGCGGACCGAAGAAGTACCAGCCCGCGAAAGTCAGCGCGGCAATGCCGATGACAATTGGCACGAAAATCGCGGAGACCTGGTCCGCCAGTTTTTGAATCGGGGCCTTGCTGCCTTGTGCATCTTCGACCAGCTTGATGATCTGCGCAAGCGCGGTTTCCCTGCCGACTTTGGTGGCTTCAAATTTGAGCAGACCGAGTTTGTTGAGCGTCGCGCCGATGACGGGGTCGCCAGGCTTCTTCTCCACGGGGAGCGATTCACCCGTCAGCATGGATTCGTCCACCGCGCTGCGACCTTCGACCACCACACCGTCCACGGGGATTTTCTCTCCGGGCTTGACCAGCACCACATCGCCCACGCGGACATCATCCACAGGGACTTCGGTTTCAACCCCGTCGCGGACCACTCGGGCGGTCTTGGCGCGGAGTCCCATCAGCTTCTTGATTGCCTCGGAGGTACGTCCCTTGGCGCGGGCTTCCAAAAACTTGCCAAGTTTGATCAGCGTGATGATGACCGCGGCAGTCTCGTAGTAAACGTGTCCCATCAGCCAGCCGAAGGTGATCGGCAGGGAATAGAAAAATGCGGCGGACGAGCCCATCACGATCAGCACATCCATGTTCGCGGATTTGTTCCGCAGTGCCTTGAACGCGCCGACGTAATACTGCCAGCCGACATAGAACTGGACGGGCAACGCCAAAGCCAGCATCAGCCAGCCAAACCAGGGCTGGGCTTCGCGCATTCCTTCCATCGTGTTTTCTGAGTAAACAAACGCGGGAAGTAGGTTGAAATCCTTGCCCATCGAAAGCAAGAAGAGCGGCACGGTGAAGATCAAGCCAATGACCAGCAGTCGGCGCTGTTCGTTGATCTCGTGTTCGCGCGCTTTCGCCTCGGCATCCTCGGCTTCACCGCCGAGTTCCATCGCCTCAAATCCAGCGGAAGCGACCGCGCGGCGCAACTCTGCCTGTGTGATGATGGTGGGAATGTACTTGACCCGCGCCTTTTCGGTGGTGAAGGTCACCTGAGCTTCCAGTACACCTTCGAGTTTTGTCAGCGCCTTTTCCAGGCGACGGGCATCGTTGTCATCAGAAAGCCGCTTAATGACCAAGTCCGCCTCGCCGCTGGCGACGCCATAACCGGCGCGGTTGACACGGGCAATCACGTCGGTCAGTGCAAGTTTGGCGGCATCAAAATCCACCGTGGCGCGCTCAGAAGAGAGGTTCACCACCGCACTTTGCACGCCGTCAAGCTTCTTCAAATTGCGCTCCACCGTGGCAACACAGTTCGCGCAGGTCATACCGGTAATGGGTAACGTTAATTGTTTTGTTTCGCTCATTTGCATCCTTGCAAAGGACCTGACAAGTCTCTTCACGAAAACCTGTCAGGTCTCATACCTATAAAGTAACCAATCCTTCAACAGGATAATTGATCTCCGCCAGCAAGGACTTGATCTTATCCTCGCTTGCAGGCGCATCAAAAGTGATTTCCACTTTCTTCGTGTCAATTGCCGCCTTCACGGATTGGACACCCTGCAATTCACCTACCTCGGTCTCGATGGTGTGGGTGCAATGTCCGCAGGAAATGGCGGGAACGGAATAGATAACTGTGGTCATGGTTTTATTTCTCCTTGGGGTTATATTAATTTCGCGCTGAGCGCAGTCAAAGCGCACTTTGAATCGTCCTTCGACTGCGCTCAGGACGTAAATCACACTTTCGTAGACATCTCGAACACTTCGGTGATCTCCTTCAACACACGCTCGCGTTCGCTCTTGTCGTTTCCTTGAATTGCAGTGATCACACATGAATTCAAATGGTCTTCAAGAATTTTGGAACTCACCTTGTTGAGCGCAGCTTCAATCGCCTGTACCTGTCGAATGACGTCAATGCAGTACGCATCCTCCTCCACCATGCGGATCACGCCTTTCAAATGTCCTTCCACTGTTTTCAGCCTTCGCAGTACTGTATCGCTGTCACTTTGCATATCGACCTCTTTCCGGTTTGGGGCTTTCTACACCCCCCCCAGGGGGGATGGGGTAGCCGAAATATACAACACTTCCGCAATTGAGTCAAGATAAATATCACCTTTTTAGGGGTAAAATCAATCTTATGAATCTCTCACCAGCAGATTTAAAACAGGTTGTTATCTTTCAAAATGCCACAGATGCCGAATTACAATCCATCCTGAAAAACAGCATCACCCGCTCCATCGAGGAAGGCGGGGTTTTCTTTCTGCAGGGCGATGAAGCCACCCACCTGTACGTCCTCACCAGCGGACAGGTCAAACTCATGCAGTCCAATCCCAACGGACAGCAGGTCAACCTGCGGACAATTCATCCACGGCAGATGTTTGGCGCATTGGGTGCTGTCCGCAAGGAAGCCACCTACCCCGCAACCGCGCAGACGCTGGAAGACAGTTCCGCCCTTGCCATCGAAAGCGGATTTCTGCGCAAAATGCTGGAGACAAGTCCGCACGTCTCCTTTGACCTGATGACCTTGATGACATCCTATATTCTCGAGATGCAGGAAAGATACCGGGAACTTGCAACAGAACGGGTGGAACAGAGAGTGGCAAATACACTAATCCGTCTGGCGGGGCAAACAGGCATCAAGTCGGAAAAGGAGGCCGCGATTGTTTTATCCTTTTCAAGGCAGGATGTGGCGGAGATGAGCGGGACAACGCTTTATACTGTCAGCCGTTTGCTTAGTGGATGGGAAAGAAAAGGCGTTCTCGAATCAGGCAGGGAGCGGATCAAAATTCTGAAACCACACGACCTAGTACGCATTGCGGACGGACTGGGAAAATAACCTACTTGCGCCAGCGCAAAGACAAAATGGGGAAAAACGGATATTCTATATCCAATATGGACGATGTTTTTCAGATTCCAGAAACCAGCGTGGAAAATATTTTGAAGTCCACACCCAAGGCTGTCAGGTTTTTTCTCGACCTGCACACCGCCTGCGTGGGTTGTGGCTTTGCCAGGTTTTGCAGGTTGAAGGATGTCATCACCGCCTATCAACTTGATGAAAAGCTCTTTCTCGAAAAACTCGCCGAAACAATCGTTCAAAAACCATGATGAGGAAAATAAAATGAAAATGCTTCTTAAATTTCCCGTGTTGACCATTTTACTGGCGGTCTTCATTGGCGCCTGCGCGACTACAAATTCCAAAATTTCGGACAGGGAATACGTCCTGACCACGGAAATGAAGGATGGCAAACTGATCTTTCTGGGAGTCAGCGATGAGATCAACGGCATCCCAAACCCGACCCTGAAAGCTGATGCCGGTGAAACGATCACCCTCACACTCATCAACGGCGGCATGGGACAGCACGACATTACCGTCCCGGCCGCCAAAGTCAGCACGGAGACAGTAAAAGAAAAAGGAGAGGAAACTTCTGTCACGTTCACGGTCCCGGCAACCGACCAGGAATTGACCTATTACGACAGCGTGGCAAACCATGCAAAACTGGGGATGAAAGGCGTCATCCTCGTGGGCGCGGCGGAGCAATCTTCCGTTCCTGCCGTGCAGAGTTCCGGCGATCCACAGGTACTCGCCGCATTCCAAAAAGGCGCATGTGGAACCTGTCACACCATCCCCGGAATTCCAAATGCCGTTGGCGTGATTGCGCCCGACCTGGCAGATGTAAACCTTGCCGCCGAGGAACATTTCATGAGTGGATCGTATACGGGTAAGACGACAACTGCAGAGGAATATATCCACGAATCGATTATCGACCCAAATTTATTTATCACTCCCAAATGTCCCACTGGCGCATGCCCACCCAACGTCATGCCAGCCACATTGAAGGACTCTTTGACAACGGATGAGATCGACGCAATTGTCAAATATCTTCATGGTTTACCCGACGGTGCGTACGATGATGGCAATACGGCTCCAGCCGCAGCAGCGCAGGCTCCCACCACCGGCGCGGATATTGTCCGCGACCCGACTGACCTTCCCGCTCCGTTGCCCATCCGCGAGCCGCAAACCGTCCGCATCGACCTGGAAGCCGTTGAAGTGGAAGGTCAACTGGCGGATGGAACCACTTTTACCTACTGGACGTTCAACGGCGCGGTTCCCGGCCCGTTCCTGCGCGTGCGCGTCGGCGATACCCTAGAAGTCCATATGAAGAACAGCACGTCCAGCACCATGAAACATTCGGTTGACTTCCACGCGGTCACCGGCCCCGGTGGTGGAGCGGTCATGTCCCAGACCGAACCCGGCAAGGAAACCATGTTTACCGCCAAGGCGCTCAACCCCGGACTCTTCGTCTACCATTGCGCCACGCCAATGGTCGCCCACCACATCTCGAACGGAATGTACGGATTAATCCTCGTCGAACCCGAAGGCGGACTTCCCCAAGTGGACCGCGAGTTCTACGTCATGCAAGGCGACATCTATACCACAGGCGCATTTGGCGAACAAGGGATTCAAACAACCGACACTACCAAGTTACTCAACGAAGACCCCGAATACGTGGTCTTCAATGGAGCAGTGGGCGCACTTACCACACAGAAACCCCTCAAAGCAAACACAGGCGAAACCGTCCGCATTTTCTTTGGCGTAGGCGGACCCAACCTCACATCGTCATTCCACGTTATCGGTGAAATCTTCGACAGGGTATACGACCAGGCATCCCTCACGGGCACGCCGCTCACGGATGTGCAGACCACTCTCGTCCCGCCCGGCGGCGCCACCATGGTTGAGTTCGGTCTCGAAGTCCCCGGCAATTACATCCTCGTTGACCATGCCCTCTCGCGGATGCAACGCGGGCTCGCTGGATACCTCATCGTCGAAGGGCCGGACGCTCCCGAAATTTATCACGGCACTCCAACCTCGGGAAGCGGACATTAGAACGACTCGACCAAAAGCCCCGTCATTCCTGGCGGGGCTTTTCCGTTATAATTTTGGGATGAAAACCCGTCCGCTTCTTTTCCCCACCCTCAGCCTGATCCTGTTTCTACTGGCATCCTGCGCCCCGAAAAAGGCCGTGCCAACCCCAAACCTCCAATTGCAAATTGACCAGGCGGTTGCCGGGACTCTCATCGCAATGCCGATCCCAACCCAGGTCCCACCGCCGACGCCCTATCCCACGCCCACAGCCGTCACTCTGGAGGGATTGTATTGCGAATACCAATTCTGCATCGGACATCCAAGCGGCGTGGCCTTCTACGATCATCTTGCCACCCAAAATATCGGCGCGCCCAGCACGTACGGCAACGGCTTTCTCTACGCCTACCAAATCCCGAACATGGTCATCAGCCTAATTTGGTTGCAGGCGCCGGGGACCACAGACCCCAAGTTTTTACTTGACACCATCCTCGATGACCAAGCGGATGTTCCCACCGGCTCGCTCGATGTGAAATTAATCCGCGATATGAACGTGGTTTATGCCCCCATCACCACCTCGATTCCTGAAGTCCCGTTTGGGAGTGCTGCCGCCTGGGTTTGCGGTGACAGGGTCTTTGCGTGGAAAGTCTATACCCAGCAGACGGATACCGCCTCCGCACTGTTTGATGAGGCAATGGCCCGCTTCACCTGCGGACCATAGTCAGTTAAAATAATTGCCCCGCAGGCTTCTCGTTGAAACTTTACGGGGCGTTCTTGCCTTCGAGGGAAATCAATCGCAGGTGATCACCAAAAAATTTACGTTGTAAATGGTCGCAGGACCTCGAATCGAAAGCGCTTTAAAAGACCTGTTAGCCAAATAGGCAGCAGTCATGCCGGCCGGCACTTTCACGGAAATCGCGGTTCCGGAATTGGTCATCTGCCAGGATGGTATTTCGTCCACATCCCGGTACCACAATGACGGATCCCCTCCAAATAATCTTGCCGCAGACTCTGGTGTCCCAGGACAGGCGGCCTTGGCGGGTCCTTTGCCGGTTTCCACAGTCGGATCGGGTAGATTTGACAAATTGGGCTGCGCACCCGCTGGAATCAATTTCATCAACATGGTCACAGCCGAAGGTTGGTTTGGATCCTGGGTCGGAACAGGAGTCGCAGTGACAGTCCCAAACAAAACTGGAACTTTCCCACTCGTAGCCAGCCACATACCCGTCAGCAAAACAAGGACAAACAGGGAAATCCCAGCCACTATCCAGAATTTTTTGTTCTGCTGCTGGGTCTCATCTTCCGCCACCCTTTTCAATCTCGCAAGAATGACGTCCACCTGTTCCTGATTCAACCCCGATTGAATCAGCATCGTTTGGATCGTCCTGGGATTGTTACCCAGCTGGTACATGCGCAGGGCACGTTTCCAGGCGTCATCAGTGGGTGATGCTGCCGATAGCTGGTCTGGAGCTTTTTTCTCCTCCGCAACAGGTCGGTGCCTGGCGATGATCCCCGCAAGCTTCGAGGACTCCACCCATCGGTTGCGAAGAATTTCATCCACAAATTCCAATTCATCGGGGACGTGCTTCAAACGAACGTACCTGCCTCCGTTTTCCACTTCAAACGAAATCCCGCATTTCGAGCAGGACAAATAATCTGGAACATCCGATAAATGAGTTAGTTTCAGGTTGGCGGCCCCACAGGCCGGGCATCGCCCGTTCTTTACCCAACTTTCGGGAATCTCCCGTCTGGGCATTGGAATTGAAGGTTTATTTTCCTGGTTTTGCATGATTAAATTCTAGCCTGACAGTTTATCAAAATTCCTTACAAATTCTTGACAGGCTGGATTCTACCAAAGAGTCACATTCCCAACTTCTTTGCCTCGTTCCAGAAGGCATCCATTTCCTCCAAAGTCATGTCCGAGAGATTCCGTCCCTGCTTTTTCGCGCCCTGCTCCACAAAGGCAAAGCGTTTCTTGAATTTCAGGTTCGTCCCTCGCAGCGCGGACTCGGCATCGACTTTGCGCCAGCGCGCCAAGTTGACCAGCACAAAGAACAGGTCGCCAAGTTCGGAAGTCACTTCTTCGATATTCGCTGCGTTCTTTACTTCCTCTATCTCCTCGCGGACTTTATCGAGCACACCCTCCACTTCGGGCCAGTCAAAGCCAACGCGGGCGGCGCGGTCCTGATATTCCTGTGCCTGGGTCAGAGCAGGCAAGGACATGGGAACACCATCCAACAAGCCTTTTTCCTGATCCGCTTTCCCGTTTTCCTTGCGTTCCTTTTCCTTCAACTTCTCCCAATTCTGCAAAACGCCATCCACCGAATCCACTTCCACATTGCCAAAGACGTGCGGATGGCGGCGGACGATCTTGTCGTAAATCCCCCCGACCACCTGCGCCATCGTGAACTCGTCAGATTCGGTGGCAATCTGGGCATTTAACATGATCTGCAAAAGCAGGTCGCCGAACTCCTCGCTCATTGCGGCAGAGTCATTATCATCCATCGCAGTCAACGCCTCGTAGGATTCTTCGAGCAGGTGAGTCCGCAGGGTTTGGTGGGTCTGCTTTTTGTCCCATGGACAGCCGTCCGGGGCACGCAGGTGCGCCACGATCTCGCCAAACGCCTCGAAGGATGTCCCCTCCGCCAGCGCGGGCAGGTACAAACAAGTTGAGGTTGAAAATTCACCCTGACCCAAGTCATTCAAACTTTCGACCTTCGACCTTTGACCTTCGACCAGATTCAACAAATGCTCCTTCGGGTAAATCACCCGCAAAACATTCCTCACCTGTAAAGCAAGTTCGGGAGAGTCGAGTCCCAGCAACAGGGCAGGGGCATCAGGCGGGAAGGGAGGATAATGCGCCGAAGCGAGAATCCGCGCGTCGAGCAGGGTCAACCTTGAGGGCGGGGTCAGACGGAGCGTCTCGAAGACCGAAGGGAGCAGGGCGAAGTCCATGAAAATCTCCAAAGTTAAACACGTAATCCGTAATTCGTAACTCGTAAAATCAATTACGGATTACGCATTACGGATTACCCAAATGGGAAACTGTAAATTATCCTGTAAAAGGAATTAACGCTTGGTGTAGGTGGGAGCCTTGCGGGCTTTCTTGAGACCGGGCTTTTTGCGTTCCTTCACACGGGCATCGCGGGTGAGCAAGCCCTTCTTGCGCAGGGCGGCAGTCCAGTTGACATCCATCAATTGCAGGGCACGGGCAATGCCCAGACGGACGGACTCAACCTGACCGCTGACACCACCGCCGTTCACCAATACACTGACGTCGTACTTGTTCGCTTCCTGACCCACCGCGCCAAATGGGCGGAGGATGTCCTCCACGTCGCCAAGGCGGGTGAAGAAAGCGGGACCTTCCTTTTCGTTGACAACGAATCTGCCTGAGCCGGTTGCAACACGCACGCGGGCGATGCTTTCCTTGCGGCGTCCAACACCTTCAAAATATTGAGCCATAATCACTTACCTCTTTATTCCAAAACTTTCGGATTCTGAACCTGGTGTGGATGTTCGGGTCCAGCATAGATCTTCAAGCGTTTGAGCGTAGCGCGTCCCATGCGGTTATGGGGCAGCATGCCCCAGACGGCATCGCGCAGGGCGCGGTCGGGATGCTGGGCAAGCTGGTCGCGCAGGGAAATGCTCTTCAAACCGCCGGGGTGCCCCGAATGGCTGTAGTACATCTTGCTCGTCAGTTTGCTCTCGGTCTTGGTGCCGGTGACACTTACACGCTCGGTGTTCACCACCACCACAAAGTCACCCATTTCCACGCCGGGCGTGAAGGTGGGCTTGTGTTTGCCAAGCAAAACATGGGCGATGCGCGCGGCAAGACGCCCCAGGGTTTGCCCATTGGCATCGAATAAAACCCAGTCGCGCTGAATTTCAGCAGCTTTCGGATAGTACGTTTTCTGTTGCACTTTCGTCACTCCGTTTTCATAATCTAATCATGTGATCCATACGTTACTTCGACCAGCGTCAGCCCGTGCGCGGGAGCCAGCCCGGCGGGGAGTTTCTCCTGCTTTTCGAGGGCAACTTGAACCCTCTCCAGCGGAAGTTTTCCCTGCGCCACCGACACCTGCACAAAGACCAGTTTTCTTGCCATGCGATACAAAAACGCATTCGCCCGAACCTCGAACTGCCACTCACCATCGGGCATTCTCTTCCATTCGGCTTTTGTCACCGTGCGGGTCGTCGTGCCTCGCGGCGACGTCGGCGAACCGAAGGCGGCAAAATCATGTGTGCCGGTGAAGATGCCTGCATTACGGGTGAGCGCGTCTCCGTCCACGGGGGGAAAGACACGCCACAGGAATTTCTCCCGCAACGGGTCGCGGATCGGGTCACAGTACAGCCTGTAACGATACTGACGCGAGGTTGCGTCGAAACGCGGGTGGAAGTCCGTCGAGGCTGGGGCCAGGCTCCGAATGGCTAGGTCAGGCGGGAGGTTGGCCTCAATCGCCTTGAACAGTTTTTCCAGCGGATGCGACCAATCAAGGTCGAACACCGCCACCTGTCCAGTCGCATGGACTCCTGTATCCGTCCTGCCAGCCATGATGACCGACCTACCAGTCCAGCCTAATTTGCGGAGGGCTTTTTCGAACTCACCCTGCACCGTGCGGGACTTCGCCTGCATCTGGCTCCCCAAAAACCCGGAGCCATCGTAGGCAAGGATCACTTTGTAACGTTCCATTGTCAGAGAGTAGAGAGTAGTTACTGGAGACTAGTCTCTTTTCATCTAGTCTCTATTCTCTAATTTATTCCTCTACCAGTTCCAAAATCACCATCTCAGCCGCGTCACCATGACGGGGTCCGAGTTTCATCACGCGGGTATAACCGCCGGGGCGGTTTGCAAAGCGCGGGGCGATCTCATCAAACAGGCGCTTGATAAGCTGGTTATCGCCCAGTTTCGAGGCAGCCAGGCGGCGCGCATTCACTTTCTGCGCATCCGTGCCGTTGGCGCTGTTGCGGGCGAGGGTAATCAGGCGCTCGGCGTCACCGCGGATGGCGGCAGCCTTTGCCTGGGTGGTTTGAATTCTTTCGTGTGTAAAAAACTGTTTGATCAGGTTGCGCCTCAGGGCAATACGCGCGCCTGAAGTGCGTCCCAATGTATAACCTGCTACTGAATGTCGCATCTCTAACTCTCCGAGGATGTATCGTCTTTCAAAAAGCCCTTCTCACGCATCTTGTCGCGAAGTTCGTCGAGACTCTTTTCGCCAAAGTTGCGGATGGACATGACTGCGGTCTCACCTTTTTCGAGAAGGTCGAGCACATCACCGACATTGGTGATGCCCGTGCGCTTCAAGGAGTTGAAGACACGCACTGAAAGGTCAAGGGCTTCCACCGGGGTTTCCGCCAGTTCACTGCTCAGGCGGCTGCCCGAGGCTTCGCGTTCCACAGCAACCGCAAGCATCTCCTCGTTGATACCTGCCACATAGCGCAGGTGATCGATCAGGATGCGAGCAGAGGAACTGAGGGCACGTTCCGGCGAAACGGTACCGTCTGTCCAGATTTCCAAAATCAATTTATCGTAATTCGTGCTTTGACCCACGCGGGCGGAAGCCACTTCCCAATTCACGCGCTTGACCGGGCTGTAGATCGCATCAACGGGAAGCTCGCCGATGGGCATGTGCCCGGCGCGCTCGTTGGCGGGTGAATAGCCGCGCCCGCGCTCGACCATGAACTCGATGTCGAGTTTCGTCTTCGCGCCGTCCACGGTAAAAAGATACGTGTCGGGGTTGACGATCTCGATCTCGGGCGGGGTGATGATGTCGGCCGCGGTGACCGTTCCTTCACCGCGCACTTCGAGCTGCATGCGGGCGCTGTCCACGCCATCCATCTTGATGCGGATCTGTTTGACCTGCAGCATGACCTGGATGACGTCCTCGCGCACGCCGGGGATGTCGCTGAATTCATGCAGGACATCCGCGATGCGAATTGAGGTGATTGCATTGCCCTCCAGGGAGGAAAGGAGAACGCGGCGCAGGGCATTACCCAACGTCACGCCATAGCCTCCCTCCAGGGGGCTGATTGTGAATTTGCCATAATTTCGAGCCTCTGCTTCGCGCTCGATCTTCGGCATAACCATGTTCGTGATGATACCAGTCACGGTTCACCTATCCCTTTTCATAATTCGCGCAGCCGAGCGCCAGACTTGCAACGCCCCGGCAAAACGCGGCTGGAGGATTAGCGTCTGGAGTAGTATTCGACGATCAATTGTTCGTCGAGACTTCCGTCAATTTCAGCGCGCTCCGGCATGCGAGCGACAGAGCCGGACATGGATTTGATGTCGCGATTGAGCCAGCTAGGGGCGGTGCGCTTTTCGGTATACGCGTCCAGATCCTTGAAATAGGTCAACTTGCTGGAGCCTTCGCGCACGTTGATAGTATCACCCTCGCTAAGGAGCATGGAGGGCACATTAGTACGGCGTCCATTCACGGTGAAATGACCATGCGCGACGAGCAAGCGCGCCTGTGAACGGCTGGAGGCAAAACCAAGCCTGAATACCACGTTATCGAGACGGGATTCGAGGATTTGAAGCAGGTTCAAACCTGTCAGACCGCGTCGAGTGATGGCGGTGTCATAATAGCGGCGGAACTGGCGCTCCAACACGCCGTAGATGCGACGGGCCTTCTGCTTGGCTCGCAACTGGCGGGCAAAGTCGGAGGCGCGGCCGGTGCCCATACCCCTGCCACCGCTGCGTCCTGCCGTGCGTCCATGCTGTCCGGGAGCAAAATCGCGCTTTTCAAAGGAGCATTTGGGCGTAAAGCAACGCTCGCCTTTTAGATATAACTTTTCGCCTTCGCGGCGGCACAGTTTACAAACTGAACTTAATAATTTAGCCATATAGCAATCACCTATCTGTTACACGCGTCGCTTCTTCGGAGGGCGGCAACCGTTGTGTGGAACCGGAGTGATATCCGAAATGGAGCGGACTCTTAATCCCATGGCCTGTACTGCACGGATGGCATTCTCGCGGCCGGGTCCGGGACCTTTCACAAAAAGGTCAACGTCCTGCAAACCCAGTTGCTGGGCAGCTTTCAAAGCCTGCTCGGCGGCCAGGCGCGCGGCAAAAGGCGTGCTCTTGCGGGAGCCTTTGAAGCCAGCAGAGCCGGCAGAACCCCAGGAAACGGTGTTGCCTTCGGTGTCTGTGACAGTCACAATTGTATTATTGAAGGAAGCAAAAATATGCACCTGTCCGGAAGACAGGGTGCGCTTCCCTTTTTTGGCGCCCGATGGGCGGCGGGTGGAACGAACACTCTGAGCCATTTTTCTTATATACCTTTCGGACAGGATTACTTCTTGGTAGCGCCCTTGCGACGACCACGACCAGCAACCGTCTTCTTGGTGCCCTTGCGGACGCGCGCGTTGGTGCGGGTACGCTGTCCGTGCACGGGCAGGTTGCGGCGGTGGCGCAGACCGCGATACGAGCCAATTTCGATCAGACGTTTGATGCTCATCTGAACTTCGCGGCGCAAGTCGCCTTCGACCTTGAAGTTTTTGGAAATATATTCGCGAATTGCGGCAACATCCGCTTCGCTCAAATCTTTGACACGCGTATCAGGATTGACCTTGGTCTGAGTCAAAATCTTCTGCGCGCGCGTGGGACCAATACCATACAGGTAGGTCAGCCCGACTTCAACCCGCTTGTTGCGGGGCAAATCAACGCCTTCAATTCTCGCCATGGTTCACCACACTAACCCTGTCTCTGTTTATGTTTTGGATTTTCGCAAATGATGAAAACAATACCCTTGCGCCGCACAATGCGGCACTTGGAGCAACGTTTGCGAATGGAGGGCGAAACTTTCATTATTCAATCTCCTTGCTTATAGCTGTATTTATGACAGCCAAAGTTCTGATTATACTTGCCATTTTTCCATCTGTCTACTTTTACGGTTGTTTTTATCTGCGTTTGGCTCACAAGACAGTCAGGATGAGGGGTTCACCTTCGGTGACGGCGATTGTGTGTTCAAAGTGCGCCGTCAAAGAGCCATCAGCAGAGACAACCGTCCACTTGTCCGGTAGGACGCGGGTTTCGTGCGTCCCGATCAAAACCATTGGTTCGAGGGCTATGGTCATGCCCGGGCGGAGCAGGGTTCCGGTACCCGTCATGCCCACATTGGGTACCTGGGGACCTTCGTGCATCTGCCGCCCGACGCCGTGGCCTGTGTATTCACGCGTGACGTGAAAGCCGCAGCTCTCGACAAAATTTTGTATCGCCGCCGAAACGTCACCTGTGCGTTTGCCTTTGCGCATGTTTGCGATTCCGGCATATAACGCGCCTTCGGTGACTTCGAGCAGTTTCGCCGCCTCGGGGGAAATCTCCCCCACCCCGGCCGTAAAGGCGGAGTCGCCGACGAAACCTTCATAGACAGTGCCGCAATCGATCGAAACGATGTCCCCTTCCTTCAGCTTGCGCTTGGGATGGGGAATGCCGTGCACCATTTCGTCGTTAATGCAAACGGTAATGGATGCGGGAAACGGCGGGCGGCCATATCCTTTGAAGGGCGAAAAACATCCGTGTGACTTCAACACTTCCTCAGCAGCCGCGTTGAGTTCGGTCGTTGCCACACCAGGTTGTAAACGTTCTTTGACTGCCGCCAGCACAGTTGCATTGATGCGCCCTGCCTCACGCATGGTTTTGAGTTCCGCAGGAGTTTTTAGGTTAATCTGGCGTTCCCAACTCATTAATAAAAGCCTGTTTCTAAATCGCAATAATTACTTTTTCAGCGCGGCGAGCAGGTCATTTGTCACCTGTTCCACAGGCTGCACACCATTAATCTCGATAAGCTTGCCCAGCTTGCGGTAATAATCCACAAGGGGCATGGTTTGCTCAAAGTAGACGTGGATGCGGTTGGTGACGGTTTCCACTTTGTCGTCGTCACGCTGATACAACTCGGAGCCGTCCACATCGCAAACACCCGCCTGCTTCGGTGGGTTGAACTTTTGATGGTAGACGTGTCCCTGTGCGCGGCACGACCAGCGTCCGCTGGTACGTTCGATAAGAACTGCTTCATCGGCAGTGATATAAGGAACAGTGTTCACGTGTCCGCCGAATTCGGCAAGCATCTTTTCGAGCGCATCAGCCTGCTTGGGGGTGCGGGGAAACCCGTCGAGAATTGCCCCACCCTTGCAGTCCGGTCGGGAGATGCGGTCACGGATCATGGCAATGGTCACATCATCTGGAACCAGTTCGCCTTTATCCATATAGGACTTAGCAAGTTTTCCAAGTTCCGTCTGGTTTTTAATGTTCCCACGAAACAGATCTCCGGAAGAGATGTGGGCAAGTTTGATCGCTTGAGCCAATATTGCGGCTTGAGTACCTTTGCCAACTCCGGGAGGTCCTAACAGGACGATGTAGGTCGCCATATGTCTCCTCAACGATTAGCGGACGAGAAGCGAATCCTGATAACCGTGCAATTTAAGTTCGGCGTCGATGTTCATAAAGGTATCGCGCACCACGCCGACCACAATGAGCAAGCCGGATGATGAAACAAGGAACAAGCCAGTTTGTGAACTGGCGGCGTCCAAATTGAACGCGCTCAGGATCAATCCCAACAGGAAGGGCATGATCGCCACAATGCCCAGGAAAAGGGCACCCGGCAGGGTAATACGCCGCTGAACTGTACTCAAATACTTTTGGGTGGCAGCGCCGGTATGCACGCCAGGGACAGTGGCGCCAACCTTCTTTAAGTTGTCGCCGTAATTCTGCTGGTCGAACAACACGGAGGTGTAAAAGAAGGTGAAGACGACAACCATCAGGAAATAAAGCGACCAGTAGCCCCAGTTATTTGTGCCTGTGCCGCCGAAGAAATTCTGCATGCCAGCAAAGAAACTGGCAACTCCCGCATTTTCGCTGTTGGTAAAATAACTGGCAAGGATGGCGGGGAATTGCAGAATTGCGCTGGCGAAGATCAGCGGGATCATGCCCGACAGGTTGACCATCAAAGGCAGGGTGCCCTTGACCGGCATGGACATGCGGTTGCCCATACGACGTCCGGGATACATCACCGGCACGTTGCGGCGTCCCTGTTGGACATAGACGATGGCAAAGACCGTCAACACGATGACAACAATGGTAAAGGCAAGCATGAACCAGCGTGTTGTCTCATCGGACATTAGGCGGGCGAGGTTGACAGGCATGCGCGCGACAATACCCGCAAAAATGACCAGGGAAAGTCCCTGACCACGGATGCCGTATTCCGAGATCAACTCACCCAGCCAGATGGCAAACATCGTGCCGGCCGTCATCGCAAGCAGTACCGTCAATGAATTTAGCCAGGTGTCGGCTTTGAACCCAAAGGGAAGGATGTATTGATTCAAGGCCTGCATGGACAGTGAGTTAAAGATGTTGATCTGACCGATTGCGGAAAGGGCGGCCATCGGCACGGCAAGGTAATACGTCCACTTTTCCTGCCAACGGCGACCTTCACGCGGGTCTTCCTGCATCCTGCGTTGCAAAGCAGGGATGATTGGGACCAATAATTGTATGATGATCTGGGCCGTGATGTACGGGTAAACGCCCATTGAGAGCAATGAGAAGTTTGAAACCGTACCACCGGAGAGTAAGTCCAGAAAGTCTAGGAACCCGCCGCCGCTGCCTGAAGATGAGGCGCGGAACGCCGCCAGGGCTTCAAAGTTGACACCTGGCGCAGGCACGTTTGCCGCAAGGCGGTAAACGGCCAGGATAATGAAGGTGATAATCAACTTGCGTCGAATATCCTCCGACTTCCAAAGGTAACGCCAGCCTGAAAAGGTGGTCTTCATGCAAATGTCCTTTATTAGGCAATCAATTCAACCGAGCCGCCAGCCTTTTCGATCTTGGCTTTGGCGCCCGCGCTGACACGATGCGCACGAACTTTGAGGGCGACGGTCATCTCGCCGCGGCCAAGCACCACGACAGGGTTGCGTGAGTCGCGCAGGAGATGGGCTTTTTCGAGGGATTCCGGATTCACTTCCGCGTTGGCCTTGAATGCCTGCGAAAGCTGGTCGAGATTTACCTCATTGTAAGTAACCTGGTTCGGCGGGGTGAATCCTTCACCGCGAATGAACGGCAGTCGGCGGAAGAAGGGCAGGTTACCGCCCTGGCGATAGGCGTGACCGCCTTCACCAGAGCGTGCGCCCGCGCCTTTGGTGCCGCGACCGGCAGTCTTGCCCTGCCCTGCCGAAATGCCGCGACCCACGCGTTTGCGGTTCTTTTTCGAACCAACATTGGGTACGAGATCGTGAAGTTTCATAATTCAACCTACTCTTCGATCTTGAGCAGATGGATAATCTTGTTCAACATTCCGCGCAGGGCGGGGGTATCCTTATGCTCGACAGTTTGATGTAAACGGCGCAAACCGAGCGCCTTGACAGTGGCCTTCTGATCCTTCGGGAAGCCAATATCGCTCTTGACCCAGGTGACACGCAGGATCTTGACGGAAGTTTCCTTCTTCTTAGGCATGTTGCTTCCTCCGTTCCCAGAAGGGCGTTAATTCTTCGGCACGTTTGCCACGGCGGGCAGCTTCAACCGCCGGGGAGCGCAGTCCATCCAGCGCGCCAAAGGTCGCCATAACCACGTTCAGCACATTGGCGCTGCCCATGGATTTGGTGAGAATGTCGCGGACGCCGGCCACTTCCAACACGGCGCGCACGCCACCTGCGGCAATCACACCGGTTCCGGCGGATGCAGGCTTGAGGAAGACTTTGGCTCCAGCCACCTTGCCCAAAACCTCATGGGGAATGGTGGTACCGAAGAGACTCACTTCGCGCAAATCCTTGCGGGCGCGCTCAGAAGCTTTGCGCATGGCATCGGGGACGGCGTTTGCCTTGCCCACGCCCATGCCGACTGTTCCCTTTTTATCGCCGACGACAACTGTCACGCGGAACTGGAAGCGACGTCCGCCCTTGACGACCTTTGCCACGCGGGCGATTTCGATCACGCGTTCTTCAAAGGCATCCTGCGTTTCAAATGGTTGTTGCTGTTGTTCAGTAAATTTCTTTTCTGCCATATCTTTCTCCAGTGCAACTAGAACTGCAAGCCGCCTTCGCGCGCGCCGTCAGCCAAGGCCTTGACGCGCCCGGTGTAACGGAAACCGCCACGGTCAAAGACGACAGAGGTGATGCCTTTGGACTTGGCGCGTTCAGCAACCGCCTTACCAACGATTTTGGCTTGTTCGGTCTTTTTCATCCCCTTCACCTGCTCGCGTAGTTCGCGGTCCACCGTGGAGGCGGAGATGAGGGTGTTGCCATCATAATCATCAATCACCTGGGCATAGATCCCGGAGACACTCTTGAATACGCTCAGGCGCGGGCGGCTGGGAGTGCCAGCAAGGTTCTTGCGCACGCGCACATGGCGGCGTTCACGAGCAATGGAACGACTCTTATTAGCCATGGCTTACTTGGCTCCTTTTCCGGCTTTACCGGCCTTGCGGCGGACGCGCTCGCCGAGGTAGCGCAGACCTTTGCCGTGATACGGCTCGGGCGGACGCACCTTGCGAATATTCGCGGCGACCTGTCCAACCAGTTCCTTGTCAAAGCCCAACACCTTGATCAGGCGGGTCTTTGCATCTGTTTCAAATGACACACCGGCCGGGGGTTCCATCTTGACCGGGTGTGAGTAACCAACAAACAGGGAGAGGTTCTTTCCTTCCATTTCAGCGCGGTATCCCACGCCTTCCACCTGGAGGACGACTTCAAAACCCTTGCTGACGCCGTGAATCATGTTTGCGATCAGGGCGCGGGTTGTGCCATGCAGCGCGCGCTCGGCGGGATTTTCCGAATTGCGGGTAAAACTTAACTGATTGTCTTCTTTTTTGATGCCAATCAGCGGAGAGAATGATCTCTTCATTTCGCCCTTCGGTCCCTTGACGCGGACTTCCAAACCGTCCACATCCACCTGCACACCGCTGGGAATTTCAATGGGTAAACGACCAATACGGGACACGATAAACCTCCTACCACACCTTGGCGATGATTTCACCGCCAACGCCCAACTGTCGGGCGCGTGCGCCGGTCATGACACCCTTGGGAGTGGAGAGAATGGCAACGCCAATTCCCGAAAGCACCCAGGGGATGTCGGTCTTCTTGGTGTAGATGCGGCGTCCGGGTTTGCTGACGCGTTCCAGACCGGAAATCACCGGGCGGCGCTGGCGGCGTTCGCCCACGTACTTGATCTTAACACGCAGGACTTTCTGTCCCTCGGTTTCACCATCTACCACTTCATAACCTTCGAGAAAGCCTTCATCCTTGAGGATTTTGGCGATCTCCAGCTTAATCTTCGAGTTGGGCATTGCAACCTGCGCATGGCCAGCCAGCACAGCATTACGGATGCGGGTCAACATATCAGCGATCGGATCAGTAAATGACATGATCTTCCTCCACCTGGGGCTACCAGGACGCCTTCACGACGCCGGGGATTTTGCCCGTCAACGCCAGTTCACGGAAGCAAATGCGGCACAAGCCAAAGCGTCGAATATACCCACGCGGGCGTCCGCAGCGCTGGCAGCGGTTGCGTACCTGCACGGCATGTTTGCGGCGCAATTCACGATATTGCATACATTTCTTTGCCATAGGTTAAGCATCCTTCCTGCTACTGAACGGCATTCCGAGCATCTTCAAAAGCGCGCGTGCATGATCGTCCGTCCTGGCGGAGGTCACAATGGTCACCTCCATGCCGCGCAGCTTGTCAATTTTGTCGTATTCGATCTCGGGAAAGACCAGTTGGTCCTTGAGTCCGAGGGTGTAATTTCCACGTCCATCAAAGGCGTTGGCGGAAACGCCGCGAAAGTCGCGCACACGCGGCAGGGCAATGTTCACAAGGCGGTCGTAGAAAGCCCACATGCGCGGACCGCGCAGGGTAACCTTCGCGCCAATGATGCGACCTTCACGCAGTTTGAAGTTCGCAATGCTCTTGCGCGCCTTGGTCTGCACGGGCTTCTGACCGGTAATCTGCATCAAATCGGCAACGGCGGCATCGAGCGCCTTGGGGTTGTCCATCGCCTCACCAAGGCCGATGTTCAAAACGATCTTTTCGATGGCCGGCACCTGCATGACGTTCTTCAAACCCAGTGATTTGAAGAGCGCCGGGGCCACTTCTTTTTTATAGAGTTCCTGCATTCTATTCATAGTTCATCAGCTCCACGGCCTAATCAATCGTGGCTTCACAGTTCTTGCAAACGCGGTGCGCACCCTCGGTATCGCGTTGGACGCCGACACGGGTGGGTTCCCCGCATTTCGGGCAGACAAGCATGACATTCGAGATGTCCACCGGCCCTTCGAACTGGATTTTGCCCGGGTTCATCTGGCGGTTACCAGCCTGAACCTGTTTCTTGTGCTTGGTGCGGATGTTGACACCCGTCACCACCACACGACGGTCATCGAGAAGAACATTGATGACCTCGCCGCGTTTGCCCTTGTCTTCGAGGCGGCCGCTGATCACTTCCACTGTATCGCCTTTTCGAATCTTTACTTTCATTCTTTGCTCCTACAGCACTTCCGGGGCAAGCGACACGATCTTCATGTACCCCATATCGCGCAGTTCGCGCGCAACGGGTCCAAAGATGCGGGTGCCCCTCGGATTTTCGCCATCAGCATCCAAAATGACCGCGGCGTTATCATCAAAACGGATGTATGAGCCATCTTCGCGGCGCCATTCCTTCGTGCAACGCACAATGACGGCTTTTACAATTTCACTTTTCTTTACCGAGCCCTGCGGCGCGGCGGCTTTCACAGTTGCAACCACGACATCGCCGATGGATCCATAACGGCGGGTGGAACCACCCAGCACATGAATGACAAGCAGTTCACGAGCACCGGTGTTGTCGGCAACCTTCAATCGAGACTCCTGTTGGATCATGGCTTATTCTCCCACGCCCTGATCGGCGGTACGGGTCTCGCGTTTGACGACGGACTCGACGGCCCAGCGCTTATCGCGGGACAGGGGACGAGTCTCAACGATCTGGACCTCATCGCCAATCTGACATCCAATTTCGTCGTGCGCCTTGACGCGCGCGCTCGAGTAGACCACCTTCTTATACAGCGGATGGCGATACTTGCGGGTGATCTCCACCACAACAGTCTTGGTCATTTTGTTGCTGGTGACCACACCAGTCATACGACGACGATTGTTCATTTGGCACCTTCCACAGCGGCGCGTTCGGTCTGACGCAGGATCGTTTCCATGCGGGCGATATTACGGCGCAGGACACGCAGATAGCTGGTATCTGTCAACTGACCAGTGACCTGCTGGAAACGCAGTTTCATCAACTCTTCGCGTGAATCAGCAAGCTTTGTGCGGATTTCCTCCGCAGCCAGTTTGCGGACTTCTTCGACTTTCATGGCTTTCATGGTTTATTCTCCTCCTGCGTGGCGGGCCACGACTTTGGTCTTGATGGAGAATTTGTACATGGCGCTCTTCAAAGCCTCGGTTGCGATATCGGCAGGCAAGCCACCCACTTCGAACATCACACGACCAGGCTTGACCGGCGCGACATAGTATTCCACGTTGCCCTTACCGGAACCCATGCGGGTTTCCGGCGGCTTGTGGGTATAGGGTTTGTATGGAAAAATGCGAATCCAAACCTTGCCGCGGCGCTTCATGCCACGAACAATCGTGCGGCGGGCCGCTTCAATTTGACGGGCGGTAATCCAGCCCGGTTCCAACGCTTGCAGACCAAATTCACCGAAGGAAACTTCCGCGCCGCGGAAGGCCCTTCCTGTCATGCGACCGCGCATCTGCTTGCGCCACTTTACACGTTTCGGCATCAACATATCAAAAACCTCATCTGGATGCGGCGTCGCGATTACCCCGCACGCTTCATTATCGGTTGAAGCGTGCGCGTGGGGTTACTCGCTGACGTATACGCCTTCCGTTGCTTCAACTTTTTCTTCCACTTCGGGTGTCACTTCGCCCTTGTAAATCCAGACTTTGACACCGAGTTGACCGTAGGTGGTCAACGCTTCGGTTGTGGCAAAATCGAGATTGGCGCGCAGAGTCTGCAGAGGCACGCGGCCTTCGCGCAGCCACACGTCGCGGGACATTTCCGCACCGCCCAAACGTCCACCGACCAAAATCTTGACGCCTTCAGCGCCCTGTTTGATGGCTTGCTGAATGGCGCGTTTCATGGCGCGGCGATAGGCAATACGGCGTTCCAACTGGTCGGCGATGTTCCTGGCAACCAGCATGGCGTCGGTATCGGGGGAGGAAATCTCTTTGATATCCAGTTCGACCTTTTTGCCAACCAAGGATTCAAATGCCTGGCGGATCTTCTTCACGCCCTCGCCTTTGCGCCCAATCAGGATACCGGGCTTGGCGGTGTGAATGGAGATGCGAATCTTGCCGGGCGTGCGTTCCACGTCCACACGGGAAATGCCCGCCTTTCCTTCCTTCACGGCATCCGGCAATTCATTGCGGAGTTTGCGGACCTTTTCGTCAGCCGCCGCGCCGCCTTTGGAGAATTTACCAATTAACAAACTGCGGATTGCGAAATCCTGGTGCAATTGCTGGCGATATTGAGCGCCTTCGGCAAACCAGCGTCCGCCCCAGGGTTGATTAATTCCCAAACGAAAACCAATAGGATGTACTTTACGACCCATAGAATTCTCCTTATGCTCCGCGCTCGCGCAAAACAACGGTGACGTGCGAACTGCGGCGCAATATCGGCTTGAAACGACCGCGCGCGCCAAAGCGACGCCACTTTCGGGTGGGGGCTTCATCAGCGGTGATTTTGGCTACGAACAGGTCATCGCGGCTGACGCCAAAGTTTTCCTCGGCATTTGCCACCGCAGATGCGACCAGTTTATGCACGTGCAAAGCGGCACCTTTGTTCACAAAACGCAGGATTTCCAGGGCTTCATTTGCGCTCTTGCCGCGCACCATGTCAATCACACTGCGAACCTTCTGCGCAGAAACGGAGAGATTACGGGTTTTTGCTTGAATATCATGCATGGTTCACTCTCCTTACGCGGCGGCTTCCTTGGTCTGGTGACCGCGGAACGTGCGCGTCGGTGCAAATTCGCCCAAACGATGACCGACCATGTTTTCGGTGATGTAGATCGGCACATGGCGGCGCCCATCGTGAACCGCGATCGTATGCCCCACCATCTGCGGGAAGATCACAGAGGCGCGGCTCCACGTGCGGATAACTTTCTTTTCATTTTTTTGATTCATGGACTCGATGCGCTTGAGGAGTTTCGCCTCAATGAAAGGGCCCTTTTTTAATGATCGTGACATATATGCGTACCTCGAATTTCTAGCGGCTCGTCTTGCTGCGACGGCGCACAATGTACTGGTCGGACTTCTTGTTGACACGGGTCTTCTTGCCCAGGGTGGGTTTGCCCCACGGGCTCTTGGGACCGGGAAGACCGACTGGCTGGCGACCTTCACCACCACCGTGAGGATGGTCGCGGGGACTCATCGCAGTTCCACGGACGGTCGGGCGGATGCCCAAGTGGCGCTTGCGTCCAGCCTTGCCCAGCTTGACATTGCTGTGGTCGAGATTTCCAACCTGACCAATGGTTGCGTAGCAGACCTGGTGGATCAGGCGGACTTCGCCGGAGGGCATGCGGATTTGGGCAAAATCGCCTTCCTTGGCAAGCAGTTGCGCCGCACCGCCAGCCGAGCGAACCATCTGCGCTCCCTTGCCGGCCTTCATCTCAATGTTGTGGATGAGGGTACCGATTGGAATGTTGCTGATCGGCAGAGAATTACCGGGGCGAATCTCGGCATTGGGGCCGGACATGACGGTGTCACCCACCTTCAGGTCGAGGGGCGAAATGATGTAACGTTTCTCGCCGTCCGCATAAAAGAGCAGGGCGAGGCGTGCGGTGCGGTTTGGGTCATACTCAACGGCAGCCACTTTGGCGGGGATGCCGTGTTTTTCGCGTTTGAAGTCCACCATGCGGATAAAACGACGGGCGCCGCCGCCGCGATGACGGACGGTGACGCGTCCCTGGGCGTTGCGTCCGCCGCGCGCCTGGCGCATGACCATCAGGGAGCGTTCAGGCGTGTCTTTGGTAATTTCTTCAAAAGCGTAGCCGGTCATATCGCGCATACCGGGGGTTACGGGTTTGTACTTTTTAACTGCCATTATTGCACCCCTTCAAAGATTTCGAGGGATTTGCTTCCCGCAGCGAGGGTCACAATCGCCTTCTTGAAGGAAGGACGGCGGACCAGCACGCGGCGGCTTTTGGCTCGGCGTCCGCGCTTGGCAGGCGCATTGAGAATGTTCACACGCGCCACAGTGACATCGAAAAGGGTCTCCACCGCATCCTTGACTTGGGTGCGGGTTGCCGAGTCAGCCACCACAAAGGCATACTGACCCAGTTTGCTGGAATTACGGTTGGATTTTTCCGTCACCAATGGGCGGACGAGGACATTGTAAATCGTGGTCATGTCTCTCTCCTATCCAAGGTGCGCAACAAGCGCATCGATCGTTTTGAGCGGCAGGACGACTTTTTGGAAATTGAGCACGTCGCGCACGTTCAGATAATTTGCCAGCAGGACCTTGGCGCTTGCAATGTTTCCGGCAGAGCGTATTACGTTATCGTAATTCTGATCCTTGGCGGGCATCAACAATAAAGCGGTGGCGTCCCCAACCCAGTTGGTCAGGGTCTCAGCCATGACGCGGGTCTTCAACTCTGTAACTTCGAAGTCATCCACCACAACGATACCGGCTTCGGCGGCCTTGGCAGACAAAACCGAACGGAGGGCGGCCTGGCGCATCTTCTTGGGCATGCTCTGTTCGTAACTGCGGGGATGCGGGGTGTGAATGCGACCGCCACCCACCCACTGGGCGGCATTGGTCGAACCCTGGCGGGCGCGACCAGTCCCCTTCTGCTTAAAGGGTTTTCGTCCGCCGCCAGCAACCTCTCCACGGACCTTTGTCTCATGGGTACCGAGGCGGGCATTTGCCATTTGGCGGGTATATGCCTGGTGCATCAGGTCCATATTTATGGGGGCTTCGAAAATCTTCGCGGGCAATTCCATCTCGCGAACCTTCGCGCCTTTCAAATCAAGAACATCTACTTTCATGGTAATCTGGCTCCCGTTTCTGCGCGCCTATTGCTTGCGCGACTCCTTGATCATGACGAGACCGCCCTTGCCACCGGGAACTGCGCCATGGACGGCAAGCAGGTTGCGTTCCGCATCCACCATGACGACCTTGATGTTCTGTGCGGTGACGCGGTCGACGCCCATGTGTCCCGCTCCGCGTGATCCCTTGTAGACACGACCTGGGGTCGTACCAGAGCCACGTGAACCGGGGGCGCGGTTACGGTCGGAGGTACCATGGGTGGCATTCATGCCGTGAAAGTGATAGCGTTTGACGCCACCGGCAAAGCCCTTGCCCTTGCTGACGCCGATCACATCCACACGCTCGCCAACAGAAAAAGCGTCGCTGACTGTCAACTTGTCACCGACTTTCAATCCATGGTCCTTGGAACGAAATTCACGCAGGAAACGCAAAGGGGAAATCTCATTGGCTTTCAGGTGACCCATCTCTCCGCCTGTCAGACGCTTGGGGTTCACTTCGCCAAAGCCCAGTTGCACGGCAGAATAACCTTCCTTCTCCGGCATACGAATCTGGGTAACGTAACATGGCCCAGCTTCGATGAGTGTCACCGTATAGGCAACACCTTGCTCATCGAAGATCTGGGTCATGCCGATCTTCTTTCCTATCAGCCCTTTCAACATACTCAATTTTCTCCTTTAGAAGATATTGACGAGACTGCCAGCCGGGGCAACGGCCGCATCATCTCCGTGCAACGCAGTCAGACAAGTATGGGAGGCGGATTTCTGTTTGTGTCCGCGCCCGAACCAGCTCTTGCGTTGTCTCTTATCTCGCAACTGGCAAATGACAACAATCACCATTTACCAATCACAAGTTATAAGCCATTAAATTTTGATCTCGATATCAACACCTGCAGGCAGGTTCAAACGCATCAGCATATCAATCGTCTTTGAATCCGGATCCAAAACATCTATCAGACGATTATGCGTGCGGATTTCAAAATGCTCGTGCGAATCCTTGTCAATGAAAGTGGAGCGCCGTATTGTAAAGCGTTCAACCTTACTTGGCAAGGGTACGGGACCAACAACCTGAGCACCGGTTCGTTCCGCAGTCTCGACAATTCGCTTGGCGGATTGGTCGAGAACGCGGTGATCATAAGCCTTGAGGCGGATGCGAATTTTCTGTTTAGCCATCATCTCTCACCTATTCGATGATCTTGGTGACGACACCGGCACCGACGGTCAGACCGCCTTCACGAATGGCGAACTTCGATCCCTGTTCCAACGCCACCGGCACAATCAACTCTACCGTCAGGTTGACATTGTCTCCCGGCATCACCATCTCC
>JAUQXA010000045.1 GCA_030834895.1 Anaerolineales bacterium | reverse complement strand
CTCATGGAAAAGGCTCCTTTCTTGAGTTACGGTGGATGATATCTCCGCATTCTTGAGATACTCTGGATTCAGTATATCCACTTGAAGCCATTTCCCATAATTTAGTCACAAAAGGAGGCTATTTGATCCCCAAAAACGTTTTTCTTTCTTGAGTTACGCTGGACGCGACATGAATCGAATCCAGCGTAACTCAAGAATAGAGGCATAAAGATCATGTCATTCACCACCGTACTTTCCTATCCCCAGCGCGGGGTGGGCGGCGACCCGAAGTGGCGCGGCAATCATTCCCCGCTGCTCAGCCGCGATTTGTTTCTGTGGCTCAAACCACGACAGATACTTGATCCCATGTGCGGTTCAGGCACAATGGGAGATGTCGCCAAAGACATGGGTATCGCCTGTTGGCAGAACGATTTGCATAGCGGCTTCAACGTCCTGCGGGATGAACTGCCGCTGATGGGCGACCTGGTCTTTTTCCATGATCCCTATCACAACATCATCCAGTATTCGGGCAATGTCTGGGGCAGGACACCGCACCCCGACGATCTCTCCCGCTGTCCCGATTACGAGACTTTCCTGAAGCGCATGGACATCGCCCATTACAACGGCTATCAAGCCCTGTGTCCTGGCGGACACCTGGTCATCCTGACGGGCGACGTTAAGCGCAAGGGCGCGTTGTTTCCCTTGCAGCGCGACTACCGCTGGTTTGGTGAACCCGTGCAGATGTTGATCAAACTCCAGCACAACGTTTGGAGCAACGGGCAGACATACAGCGGCATGACCGATCCGCGCATCATGCACGAGTACATCATTGTCACCCGCAAGCCGCGGCAGTTTGCCTCCGCCTGGATGGTGACAGTGCGCCGCTCGGAACTGCTCAATAGCGACCAGCGAGAGGTTGGTATTCAGACCTGGCATGGCATCGTTTGGACTGTCCTGCTTGCCCTCGGCAATCGCGGCAGCCTGAATGAAATCTATGACCAGGTCAAAGACCATGCCCGCGTTCTTAAGGCGGAAGCGGGCGGCACCGACTGGAAAGCCATCGTGCGGCGGGTCTTGCAAGAAACCTGCCAGTCTGTCGAGCGCGGCGTCTGGGCATTGCCGCAGTACACACATTGAAATTTCACATACCACAGGGAGTCTGTTTAATTTGCATGAAAACCAAATGGACTCCCAAAATAATCATCGAAGGATCAAATGACCCATTATTCTGAACACCTGAAAATGAAACCCGCGCTTGACCTGGCACGGAAACTTGACATTGCCACCAACCCCGATCCCCAAGCTATCTTTGAAGCAGGGAGCGGCGGCTTCCAGGTCTGGTGCACACCCGAAGACCACCCGCAAGGCTGGGACGGAATCCAGATGATTTCCGGCTCCTTCTCCAAACCCTGCGAGTTTGTGGGTAGTGTGCATTGGAATTGGGAGGATGAAACGATCGTCGGACTCGCGATCGAGGCGGACGCGTATGCCTTGAAGGATCAACAGCCTGATAAATATCGCAGCAATCGCGCAATCAGCAACCGTACAGAAGATATCGAATGGCTCAAAGGCAAGGTTGCCTGGCTGTTTGAAAAAGCAGGCGTACCGCTCCTGCCGTTCATATTTGCGGAAGAATGACATGATCGCCACTCTTTCAGAAAGCACATTCTCCATTCCTGCCCCGCCACTTGATTGGAATGTCGTCCTGAACGACCCACGCGCCCTGGCTGGTCTTTTGCGGAAACGCAAATTGCTTGGATACGGCGCATTTGGAGTCGTATACGAAGTCGCTGGCGCGGCGATCAAGATCGGCTGTGTGGATGAGAACGAACCCATCATTCAGCAGTGGGTGTATGAAACCCACTCGCTTGCCCTGCCCGTCTGGGCATACAAACTGGAGGCGATCCTGCCGCGTGTCGTGACCCGCGAAGTCTGTCCACGACACGGATATCCATCCGAACTCTGGACACCGACTTCCGTCAATTGTCATTGCGGCGAAGCGCTGGCTACTCTTGTAATGCCAATCGCTGAAACGCCTGACATGCTGATGCTTATCGATGACGGAGAACCCATTTTTCAGACCGTGTATAACGCCGTGTACAACAAGTTCGACGTTAGCCTCGACCTGCATTCGAGAAACATGATTTCCCTGCAGGGCAGGCTGCTGGTCTGTGACTTTGGAGATGTTAACAGCAAGCTGGTTGAACTTTGGTAACTGGGCTATCTGCCCATTTTTATGCAGGAAGGCAAAATACCTTCCTGCTTTTTTTATATTCTGGGATCGCTGCGTTTGTTTGTTTCAAGCGAAACAGATAAACGCAGCAGTCTCAAAGGAGATTGCACAAAAATACTCTGGAGGTATTCCACCATGGAATTCTATTTTGACAACGACCAGGCATTGGAACTGGGCACACCCGCAAAGAAATACGCCAACAACCTGCAAGTCATCCGTCTTGCAAAAGAGATCATCGAACAGGGACACGCGGCTTCCGCAGACGAACAAGCCATCCTTGCCCGCTATGTGGGCTGGGGTGATTCCGCACTGCTACGCCTCTCGAACGGCTCGAAAGAATTGAGCCAGCTCCTCACTGAAGATGAACTGCGCTCCCTGCGCGGATCGTCGCTTAACGCGCATTACACCGCATTGCCCGTCATCGGCGCAATGTGGGACGCGCTAACCTTCATGGGATTCGGTTTGCAGCCCGTGCGGATAATCGACCCATCCGCGGGTGTGGGACACTTCAAGTCCCTGATGCCGAGTTCATTCTCAGCGGACTGGGCTGAAGTCGAACTGGACAGCCTCACCGCCAATATCCTCAAATTGCTGCACCCCGAAAGCAGGGTATTCGCGGAGGGATATGAGAGCGTGGAATTTCCGCGCAACTGGTTTGACCTGGCGATCTCCAATGTTCCCTTCGGGGATTATGGCGTCGTCAAGCGCAAACTGCCTTCCTTCCTACGCAAGTCGATCCACGACTTCTTCTTTGCCAACACCGTCTCACTTCTGCGACCAGGCGGCGTTCTCGCTTTTATCACCTCACGTTACACCTTGGACAAAAAAGATAGCAGTGTCCGCGCCTGGCTGGCTCGTCATCTCGACCTGCTTGCCGCCGTACGCCTGCCTAACAATGCCTTCAAGGAAAACGCTGGCACAGAAGTTGTGACAGATGTGTTGTTCATGCGCAAGGGCTTCGAGGAAAACAAGGATATACCTGATTGGGTCGAGACGGATTTCCTTTCCCAAAACTATCGGCAGACCAACGTCAACCGATATTTCATGCGCAACCCGCAAATGATTTTGGGTGTGCAAGGCATGGATGGCACGCTGTACAAGTCCGACGGCTACACCGTTCATGCAGATGATCGTATTCTCGGCGAGGCGATGAAGTCTGCTTTACGCTCCGTTCTGCCAGAGAATCTCTTGATGACAAAGGAGGAAACACAGATTGATGCTCATGTTGAGCATGAAATCGAAATCACCCTCTCCGCTCCCAAGCCCGCAGACCAGGAACGCATCGATGGCTTGAAGTCCATCTACCTGACTGCCAAGAAACTGCTCAAAGCGGAGACCCAGGGCGCGTCGCTGGTGGTGACATCGCAATTGCGCCAGGAGTTGAATATTGCCTATGACGACTTCACAGCGAAGTATGGCGCGATCAACAAGACAGCCAATATCCGTCTTTTGAATGGGTCATACGAAGCGCCCTTCCTGAAAGCATTGGAAGAATACAACCCCACCTCCGCCACCGCAAAGAAAGCGGACTTGTTTCATGAGCCGCTGGTGCGCTCCACTGCGCAGGTGGAGAAGCCTTCGGTGGACGATGCCCTGCTGGTCTGTTTAGACAGCAAAGGCAAGGTTGATCTGTCCTTCATCGCACGACTGAGCAAGACCACTGAAGAAGTTGTCGCGCAGCAGCTCGCGGGACGCATCTTCCGCCTGCCTTCGGGCGGCGAATGGGTCACAGCGGACGAGTATCTCTCCGGCAACGTGCGTGAGAAATTGCGCGACGCCAAAGCGGCGGCTGCGTTCGATTCTTCTTTTCAGGAGAACGTCGCCGCGCTCGAAAGCGCCATTCCGCTCGATCTCAAACCCGACCAGATCCGTGCTCCGATGGGGGCGGGCTGGATTCCAACCGACCTGGTTGAGAAGTTCACCCTCCATCTGTTACAGGAAGGTGAATACAAGATCGTCTACATCCCGCACCTGGCACATTGGGAGATTGAATCCGCCTATCTTTGGCGCGTCCCCGACAGCATCGCAAGAAGCCGTTGGGGAACCGCCCGCGTCCACGTGCTGGAACTGATCGAGGCGGGACTGAATGCGCGTACCGTCACCATCTATGATGAAGTCGAAGGTGTGCGTTCCGTCAATCAGATCGAAACCGTCGCTGCGCAAGCCAAGTTGTCTGAGATCAAAGCCGAGTTTGAACGCTGGCTCTTTGATGATTCCGAGCGCGCCGCGCAGTTATGTTCGATCTACAATGACCGCTTCAACGCCTTTCGGGTGCGCGATTATGACGGTTCACACCTCAGCGCGCCAGGACTCAATCGCAAGATCAACCTGCGCCCGCACCAGAAGAACGCGGTCTGGCGCATTCTGCAAAGCCGCTCGACCCTGCTGCATCATGAAGTCGGGATGGGCAAGACCTTAGCCGCCTTGGTTGCGGCAATGGAGTCCAAACGGCTGGGGCTGACCCGCAAAACTATGATCGTGGTCCCCAATCACATCACATCGCAGTGGAACATGAGCGCGCTGGCGGCTTATCCTGGCGCCAACATCCTCGCTCCCACTCCCGCCGATCTCAGCAAGTCAAAGCGCGGAGAATTTCTCTCCCGCGTTGCCACCCATGATTGGGACATCATCATCGTTCCTTTCTCGTCCTTCAAGCTCCTGCCCGTATCCGCCGAGACGCAATCGGATTTCTATCAGCGTGAAATTGATACGCTGTTTGACTACCTCTCGGAACTCAAGGCGGACAAATCGCCCACGCGCGCGATCAAGGAAATCGAAAAAAGTATCAAGCGTTTTCAGGTGAAACTCGACACCCTCGCCGATATGCGCAAGGATGACGAGAAGACCATCACCTGGGAGGAGCTGGGTGTGGAGATGTTGATCGTGGACGAATTCCACGCTTATAAAAATTTATATTTCAGTACTCGCATGACCCGCATTGCGGGGCTGACGAATACCGATAGCCAGCGTGCCTTTGATATGTTCGTGAAGTTCAGTTGGACACAGCAAAATGGCGGCAAGGTCATCGGATTGACGGGGACACCCGTCACCAATACCCTGGCTGAGTTTTTCACCATGCAGAGATACTTCCAATTGGAGACTTTGCAGGAACTCGGTCTGTCTCATTTCGATGCCTGGGCAAATCAATTCGCGCTGGCAGAGGCGGGCTTGGAGATGACACCCGACGGATCAGGCTTCCGCATGAACACGCGCTTCCGCAAGTTCGTAAATGTGCCTGAACTCATGCAAATCTGGTTTCAGGTGGTGGATGCCAAGCGTGTTGACGACCATTCTGGGATCGAGCGTCCCGACCTGTTCGAGGGCAAGCCCGTGAAGGTCTTGACCGACGGTGGACAGGCGCTGCTCGATTACGTCGCCACCCTGGCTGAGCGCGCCGAGAAAGTTCGCGCACGGCTGGTGCAACCCGACGAGGACAACATGCTTTGTATCACCGGTGATGGACGTAAAGCCGCGCTGGATTTGAGCCTGGTCATGCCCACCCTGCCCAACTCTGCCATGCCAAAGATCGACGTATTGGCGGATGTTGCAGCGGACATATATGAGGCAACGTCCACTGTGAAGGGGACACAGATCATTTTCTGTGACTTAGCAACGCCGAAGGGGAGGTGAGGGTAGGGAGAAGTAACAAGTGAAAGACAAACTATCCGCTGACTAAGCGGATAAATTCCATAAACCAAAGAGAGCGGACTGCAACGGTTCGCTCTCTTTTTGGAGGTATCTCAGTCATGAGCAATAACGCTGATACGCAAGATGACGCCATCCCCATCGGTGAAGAAACAGCCGAGGAGCTGGCGTTCACCACCAACATCTACATCGAAATCCGCAAGCGCCTTGCATTACGCGGCGTGCCAGCGGAGGAGGTGGCCTTTATTCACGACGCCAAAACGCCCGAAGCGAGGGCGAAGTTATTTGCCGCGGTAAACAAGGGTGAGATCCGCATCCTGATCGGTTCGACCGAGAAGATGGGGACAGGCATGAATGTGCAGGAGCGTTGTATCGCCATGCACACCATCACCCCGCCCTGGCGTCCCGGTGACATCGAGCAGCAGGTTGGAAGAGTCTTGCGGCAGGGCAACCTGTTCCCGCAGGTCTTTCAATTCGTGCATGTCACCGAAGGCAGTTTCGATGCCTACGTCTGGCAACTGCTGGAAAACAAGGCGGGTTTCATCGCCCAGATTGCGCGTGGGCAGGTCACGAACCGCGAGGTGGATGATGTGGACAACACAGTCCTGACCTTCTCTGAGATCAAGGCACTTGCCTCCGGCAATCCGCTCATTATGCAGAAGATTGTCATGGATGCAGAACTTGCCCGACTGAGCGCAATTCGCGCCTCGTGGCAGTCCTCGCAGTCCAGTGTGCGCGGCAGTATTCGCGGCATCGAACTGAAAAAGGAGGCGGCTGAAAACAGCATCGCCGTCTACCTCGATGCCATCCGCCAGTGCAACGAGAACACAAGGGAAAGGTTTCTGATTCAGTTGAAGCCGTCCATTGATGCGGATCTTCTAGAAGCCGAGACTGACCGCGAAGCCGCAGGCAGGAAAGTACGCCTGCTGGCAGCACATGCCGCTATGCGTTTGGCGGGGAGGGGACACAATGAAACTTTCACCGAGATTGGTTCGTATCGAGGCTTTGCGATCAATGTGACCGTCTCGACCCTCGATGATTCCAACCAGCCCATCCCGCAGTTGTTTTTCAGGGTGGGGAGTGAAATCCTGCTGGTGTCTGCCGAGACCGAAGTGGGCGTGTCGCGCAGCATGGATATCCGCCTGAACTCACTCGAGAACATGCTCGAAGACGCCAGGGAGCGGGTGCGGGTTGCTGAGGCAAAGATTCAAGCCGCGCTGACTGAGATGAACCGTCCCTGGGATCACAAGCAGAAGTATCTGGAACTTGAGGAGAAAGTGAAAAGTCTCGACGCCTCCTTGAAAAAGGATGGTCAGGCTCCGCTCGTTCCAACACCTGCATCAGCACGTGAGCTGATCGCTCAAAAAAGCGATACGGCAGGCGAGATGCAAAAAGCCCTTTCTGCCATGCGTGCCATGCTTGCCGATCCCGGCATCGTCGTGCGCTTTTCGGGACAGAACGATATTTTGTCCGTCGAGGGTTTGGAAGACCTTGGCAGGGAGATCGAGGTCAAGCAAGCCCTGTTCGACTTTGGGGCTGCCCTGGTGCAGTTCGATTTGTTCGGTGGCTTCGTGGTTGCACCCACGAAGAAGAATCGCCGCCGCTAGTGAATGTTGGGAGGGCAATCCGCCCTCCCTTTTTGTATGACCCCTGAGAGAGTTGGCGAACCTAAATGCAGGTTGGTAAATTCTCCCAGTGGTCCTACACCGTGATGATTTTATAAATGGAAGTATGTCACCCGTCCTACTTCGATGCGCAGCATGCAGCCATTGAAATCCCTGCCACGACCGACGCGCTAGAGGAAATAGGCGCAGAAATCAAGCGCCTCCAAGCGTTGTATGAATTTGGAAAGGCTGTTCAACTTTCCCTGTTTGGCGATGCAAGTATGGCAGCACAACTGCCACGTAAACGTCGCAAATAGAAAAAAAAAACAGAGAGGCTCACAAGACCTCTCTGTTTTTGGCATCAGGCTTAAGGCAAACGAATCTGAAATGCTATTTTATCCACCCAAGAACTTTAACCATTTGTTTTTTGCAGAAGACCAAGCTTTAGAGATAGGACGCCAGTCACCTTGGATAGTGAAGGGATTTAGCTGGATATGTCTACCACAATTAGGGCAGGGAATTTCTGTGCCCAAGGCACCCTTTTGTATTTTCGGCCAAGTACGGCAATACGGGCAACCATAAGCTACTGTGCTACGAAAGGTAAATATTCCCTTTCTTAATGCATCATTCCAAGATGTGATTATAGCTGGATTTGTAGGGATATTTTCGAGACATAAGATATGCACACGCCCCAATTCATCGCCTGCGACAATGGTCTTTCCATCTGGGGTAGTAGCACAAGCAAAAATGGCACCGTCTGCATTGAACGCTGCAAGAACCTCCCCGTTCTGCAAGTTCCAAAGCCTGAGGGAACCATCAGATGAGGCAGAAATAACTTGCTGCCCATCCGGTGTTACAACAATTGCACGTATCTCGCGGCTGTGACCTTCCAAAGTACGCAATTTTCTTCCGGTTTTTATATCCCAAATTACCAGCATGCCACTCCTCGTACCAGAGATTACCTTTTGTCCATCCGGTGTCACAGCAACAGCAAGAACCCAACTTTCATCTTTCAAGGTGTAAAGTTCCACAAAGTTTTCAAAATCCCAAACCTTAATTGTACGATCCCATGAAGCTGTAATGAGGCGTTTTCCATCTGGTGTCAACGCTATAGAACTAATCCAATCTGAGTGCTTAGTTGCTAAAGTATGCAGTTCCTTCTTATGTTCTAAGTCCCATATTTTGATCGCATAGCTCTTATTAACTTGGTTCATAACCTTGGCACGAAATTCTTTTTGACTCTGTGATTCCCACTCAGCAGAAAGCGAACGATTAGTTAATGTGGGAAAAGGGCTACCCGTGGAAAAAGGACTGCCTGAGTTAAATAATATATGACATCCATCCGATGTCACTATTATGGACTTAAGGCATCCTACTCCTTCTGCTCTCAGGGTAGATAGTGTCTTCCCGGTTTTTAAATTCCATACCCGGATCTCACCATCAGACGAAGCAGATATAATTCGATTGTCTAATGTAGTTGCCACAGCAACAACCTCGTTATTATGACCACTCAATGTAAGTAGCTTTTTCCCGCTCTCTACATCCCATACTTTGAGTGTCGTGTCTTCTGATGCGGAGATAGCATGTTGCCCATCAGCGGTTACTGCTACCCCCCATACACTTTCGCTATGTTTCGGTAAGGTTTGTGTGTTCTCATTGCAAACAATATCTGCTGAAATATCCCAAAGCTTAAGTGTACCATCACCCGAACCAGAGATAACTTGGCTCCCATCGCCTATCACGGCTACTGCTGTAACAGCAAAAGTGTGACCTTTCAAAGTACACAACTCATTCCCTTGCTCCAAGTCCCACACCTTAAGTGTGTTGTCATCCGATGCAGAGATTACCCGCCGTCCATCTGGAGTCACAGCCACTGCATTGACTACGAGACGATGCCCGGCCAATGTGTGCAATAGTTTTTTAGACTTCAGATCCCATACTTCGATTCTGTCAGCTATAGCAGAGATGGCGTGTCGCCCATCTGGTGTTAGCGCTATCCACCCAACCCAACCTTTTTGCCCTGCGGTTAAGGAAAAAAGCTCTTTTCCTGATTTCAGATCCCACATCTTGAGGGTGCTGTCCCATGAGCCAGATATTGCATAGCGACTGTCTGGCGTCACCGTAACGGCACTAACTATGCCTTTATGACCTTTCAATACACGTACTTCTTGTTTACCTTTCAAGTTCAATATTTTGAGCGTATTGTCACTAGCTCCGGAGATAGCCCATCGACCATCTGGTGTTACTGCCACTGTCTTCATCCTACTTTCAAGACAATCCAGAGTGTAAAGTTCAACTCCTTGCACTAAATCCCACATTTTAAGGGTGCAATCATCAGAAGCGGAAATTGCCCGTTGTCCATCTGGTGTCACTGCCACCGCACAAACTATATCCTTGTGCCCTTTAAGGGTACACAAATTTTCCCTACTTCCTACATCCCATACTTTGAGGGTATTGTCTTTTGAAGTAGAGATAATCCGACGTCCATCTGGTGTCACAACCACAGACCAAATAGCATCATCGTGTCCTGTTAATGTATATTTAAGAGGTTCATTTGGTAGACCTAGACTAGGTGTCAAAGGACGCAACCACTGGGCGGTTTCACATCTCTTGGCTTGCTCCAAGAATTGGTCAATGATAGGACTATGATATGACAACATGCGCCCCAATAATTGTCCAACTAGTTGAGCTTTATCTTTGGTTAAGACATGTGCGGAGAGTTGGAGAGAGCTTTGGACTAAACGTAAGTTTGTGTCGCCCGACAATAAATCATAATCATTTATGATAGCGTTTACATCGATTGCCGCCAGTTTAGCTTGTAGCCATTCAAAAGTCAGCAATAGCTCCCGTAATTGCTCAAAACGCTTATTGCGTGCCAGATGAACAAGGAAATGTCGAAACCCGTATCCGTCGAAAAAAGCATAGCGTTGACTCATAATTACCTATCCATCATCAATTTTATCCGGATCGTAATTTGTTGTACCGTCTTCTGCTCCTGAGCTACAACCAGAATGCGCAATATGGATTCATGCAAAATGTCGGGTTTATTTTCGTTATAGGGCAGGTTTGCATCAACAATAAAGAGATGAGAGTGTAATGAGGAGAATTGGGTGGCCATAGTCTATTGCCCCAATAATTTTATGTGGGTAATTCTGCAGAAGACCGAGCTTTTGCTACAGAATGCCAGTCGTCTTGTATAGTGAATAGATTGAGTCTGATAGACTTGCCGCAATTCGGGCAAGGAATTTCCTTACCCAGTACACTTTTTGATATTTCCGACCAAACACGGCAGTGAGGGCAATCGATGGCCGGTGCCCTGCGCCTCCAAAAGTGGAATAGGGAAAAAGGCGGAACCCAAGCAGTGAGGATAGCGGAGCGAATCGGAGGAGCATTTTCCAAGAACAGAATCAAAACATTCCCAGACTCGTCTCCAGCAATAACGCGCAGTCCAAGTACGTCCACACAACATGTATTGATTTGGTGATCTCCCGTGAAGGATACTTGGGGAATCTCTGCCTCCATATCCCACACTCTCAGCATGTTGTCTTCCGACCCTGAAACAGCGCGTTGACCATTTGCTGTCAATGCTACCGAAGTTACAGAACTAATATGCCCAACCATCGTGCGAATACATTTGTAGTCCACCATGTTCCATACTTTGATGGACTTATCCGACGACCCTGAGATTACCAACTCCCCGCTTGGTGTTATTGCCACTGAATTGACCCCGCCTATATGCTCCTCCAGTGTTTGGATACATTCTCCGCTTTCCAGATTCCACACTTTGATAGTTTTATCCAATGACCCCGATACCGCCCTTCGCCCGTCTGGCGTTAGCACAACCGCATTTACCCTATCTTTGTGCCCCACTAGTGTGCGCAGGTGAGCACCTTTCCTTGCATTCCACACCTCAAGGTCATTATACTGTGAACCCGAAACAGCACACCGGCCATCTGCTGTTAATGCTACAGTTGTTACAGGATCAAGATGCCCCTTCCATGTTTTCAAGCACATTTCCTTTGATATGTTCCATAGCTTTAGTATTCCTAGTGTTCCGCCATAAGACCCTGAACCCGAAATAGCATGTTTCCCATCCGCAGCCAGCGCAATTGCTTTTACTGTATCTTTAGGCCCTTTCAATGTGCGCAAGCACAATCCCGTCCCCATGTCCCACTCCTTAATGGTTTCATCGGCCGATGCCGAAACAGCATAGTGTCCATTTAGTGCCATATCCACAGAATAAATTTTTTCAGTGTGCCTATTTGGTGTATGTAATCGCTCGCTATACTCAATATTTTCTAAATCCCACACCAATAGATGATGATCCCATGATGCCGATACAGCGCGTTGGCCATCCGCTGTCAATGCAACTGCCGTTATATATTTACTGTGTCCCTCAAGTGTGCGCAGGCACGTTCCCGTTACTAAGTCCCAGACCTTGAGCTTTCGATCCCACGACCCTGATATTGCCCGCTTTCCGTCTGCCGTTAGTGCTACCGCCTTTACTAAGAATTCATGTCCATCCAAAGTGTACTTGCGTCTCCCTGTTTCCAGATCCCACACCTCTACCTTAGTATGATCTGCCGCTGAAATGGCAATTCTTCCATCTGCTGTAATCGCCACAGCATTGAGATCATTTGAAAGCGCTAACTCGCGTAAGCAAGTCCCGCTTTCCAAATCCCACACCATGATGGACCGATCGGCCGAGCCCGAAATGGCGCGCCGTCCATCTGGTGTTATCGCAACGGCATTGACGCTTTCAGTATGTCCCTTCAACGTATGTAAGCAAGTCCCTGCATCCAAATCCCAAACTTTTAGTGTGTGGTCACCTGAGCCCGAAATAGCGTGCCATCCATTCGAGGTCACTGCTACAGAATTAACAGGATACTTGTGCCCCTTCAGAGTGCGCAGACATTCTCCTGTTTCTACATCCCATACCTTTAACGTATAATCTTTGGATCCAGAAATAACCTGCCGTCCATCAGATGTCACCGCTACAGAATTGACCACACCGTTGTGACCTTCCAGTTTACGTAGACAAATTCCCGTCTCTAAGTCCCATACTCTCAGAGTATTGTCATCTGATCCCGATATAGCTAATCGTCCATCTACAGACAATGCAATTGTATTTACCTGAGAAGTATGTCCTACCAGCTTCCTCAACAATATATTACCTGGTGCATTCAGACAGGGTTGCAACGGGCGTAGCCAGGGGTAATTGACCTTTCTGCGCATCTGTTCCAACAGAATGTGCAGGTCACTTTCTTCAATTCCCAACAGTCGCCCGGTTAATTGGCTGGGGAGTTGGGTTTTATCTAGAAGTAATACACTTGCAGAAAGTTGCAGTGCACCTTGAATTAATCGCAAACCCTTACTTCCGGACGAAGATATTTCACTTACAGGGTAAGAGAGCAGATCATAATCTTCAATCAATGGCTGTGGGTTAGTAGCTTCAAGTTTAGCTTGCATCCATTCAAAATCCAACAGTATCTCCCGCAACTTTCCAAAGCGCTCATTGCGCGCCAGATGAACAGGGAAATGTCGAAACCCATATTCATCGAAAGAAGCGTAGCGTTGGCTCATAATTACCCGCCCATCAATGATAGATATGATTCGATGATCATATCATCATAGCGCGCCAAGTCCACCTGTTCCTTTAGAAAATCCTGGAAACTGGCGTGATAAATGCGATAACGATGTTTGTTTTCCACCTGCTCTTCTTCCAAGAATTCACGCCATAATTGGATGCTTGTCTTCACCTGCCCCTGGCTCAGTTTTGTCCAAGTTGCAATCTGCTGAACAGTTACCGGCTCCTGCGCTACCCCTAAAATACACACAATGGGTTCGTACAAAGTGTCGAACTCGTTTTCGTTGCCATCTCGCATTTGCCGCCAATGGCGTTTGTAGTAGTCTAACAAGCCGTCTGGCAGATCATTCACACTGCTGGGTATTAACCTGCCGGCCTCAATATTTGGCAGCACATGGTAAAGATACATAAAATTTCCCTGGCTCTTTACTCGTAATGCGGCGAGGAAATCATCAAGTTTGTACCCCAGAGTTGATATACGTGCCTGCATGGCTGGTCGCTGTATGAAGGACTCGATGTATTCGGTGATATCTTGCAGGTTGCCTGCGGAGCTTGCTTCAAGGTCTAGGACCTGCTTGCGCGCTACCTCCAAGCGTACATCTGCCAAAGGACGAGTGGTCAATACAATGTAGACACCTTCAGGTAATGAATGGGGCAGGAAGAGATTATTAACGGATGAAGCGAGTCCCAATCGATCTGCTTCATCCAAGGAGTCAACTGCAACCACGATCTTCTGGCTTTTGTTTTTTCGTTTCGCAGCCGCATCGGACAAACATTGCACCAGAAAGCCGCTATCATCGGTGGCGTTCTGAGGGGGTTCTTTGTATCCCAAGCCATAACAAGCAATCAACTGGGCACAGGTATTCTCCAGGAAAGCGTGCGTGCTGCGGATATTCTGGGAGGCGATATTGAAATGGTGAACATATCCCCGGTCATTGACCAGTTTTGCCATGAAGGCAGATTTGCCAATTCCTGGCACGCCTCGAAGCACAAAATAGCCTGAGTCTTGCTTGTTAAGAAATTCATCCAGCGCATCGAACACAAAACGCCTGCCCACGAAATTGCGGATTTTATCGGCGATCAAGGCATCAAAAGAACGGCGCAAATTGGCGGGGGCAGAATGAAAATGCGAATAATTATTAATAACAACCTGATTTCCATTACCCACGACTACATTGCCATCCGTGATGTTTCCGCCAACATTTACTTGGCTTTGCGCTGTCTGTATGCTCTTCTTAGCTTTTTTAGAAGTTGTCATTTTTATCTCCGTTCGTTCGCAAGAATTGATTGGCCAATTGCGCACTCACAGAAACCCACTAATAAAGACCCAAAACGCTAATGATTGCTGATTATAGCAATAAAAAGCACCAGTGACTTTTCCAGTTCAACCGACTGCTTTGCGTGTTCATCTTTCCCGATGGGCAGGCGAAGCGGGCTGTTTTTTTACAAGTCCGCCAATTCCATTTCAGGAGGTACGTCATAATGACACCGAATTTTCAGCGCATTAGGGATGCGCTCACACGACACTGCCTTGATTCGATGGGCAATATCTACACCATCACTATGGACGATGTGGTGGATTACATCGAAAAGGAATTACCACCCACCATGAAAGCCCAGCTCGACGCGATTGATGAAGTCAGCCTCGCCATCGAGATCGCGGACGCCATCGGCAATGCAGGCATCATGGAACAGATCGAAGCCGCAATCTGTGAGACGGTGAAAACGCAGATTCAAATCGCGCGCGAGGCTGCCCTTGAAGCGCATTGCGAAAACATTTTCATCGAGGAAGTGTGCTCATGATCCGCGATGACTTCATCACCGAAGCCCGACGCAAGGCGTCCGACTGGGCGCGTAACCTGCTCAGTATGCCCACAAACCATTGGATCATCCTAGATACCGAGACCACTGGTCTCGATGAGAACGCCGAAGTGATACAGATCGGCGTGACGGATGGTGCAGGCAAGGTACTGATGGACAACATTGCATGCAAACCGCTACGCCCTATCCCTGCGGAGGCAACGGCAATCCATCACATCACCAACGAGATGGTGCAGAATGCAGCTCCATTCCAAGCCGCATGGGACACGTTGATACGCATCGCAGATGGCAGGATTGTGGTTGTGTACAACGCGGCATATGACCGCCGCCTGCTGTTCCAATCGGCGTCACGCCTGTCCATGCCTGAGCCGCTCCTGCCGATGCGCTGGGAGTGTGCCATGCTCAAGCACGCAGAATGGATTGGCGAGTGGAATGACTATCGCGGTTCGTTCCGCTGGCAGAAGCTCCAGGGCGGCGATCACTCTGCCCTTGGCGACTGTGTTGCAACACTGGAGACGATCAAAAAGATGGCTAAAAGCCGTGAATAAGTTTCAAAGAGAGGGGAGACCACAAGTCTCTCCTCATTATTCTGAATTGCACTGCTTTTTTATAAGTAGTGCAGGAGTAGTGCACAAGTTGTGTTGTGGTAGTTCATTCCGAAATTGGCCGCTTTGCCTGTTCATCTTTCCAGGTGGACAGGCGAAGCGGCCTGTTTTTATATCAGCCCGCCAATTCCATTCAAGAGGTATGTCCCCATGACTATCACTTACATCACTTCTGGCAACATCCTGACCGACGAGTCCAAAGGCATCGTCATCCCCGTCAACACGATGGGCATTGCGGGCGCAGGACTCGCGCGGCAGTGGAAGATTCAATATCCCGACGAGCATCATCTATATGGCATTGTCTGTAAGGACAAACGGTTCAGCATCGGTGAAGTCCTGCCCGTGATCTCCGCTCCCAATCGCCTCTTCCTGTGCTTCCCCACCAAGATCATCCCGCAAAAGCGTTCCGAACTGGTGTGGATCGAAGATGGATTATCCGACCTGCGGCGGCTCATCCCCACTTTGTGGATCAAGTCCCTCGCCCTGCCCGCCTTGGGCTGCGGCTTGGGCGGTCTGCCCTGGCGGGATGTCCAGCCGCTAATCGAGAAACACCTGGGAGATTTGAAAATCCCCGTGCGCGTGTATCTGCCGAGATAGTCCCAACGATTATCACGATGAAAAGACCGTTGATTCAAATGAATCAGCGGTCTTTTGTATTCCCCATTTCTCACTCTTTTGGAGGTATGCAACATGCAACAAACAATCACCCGTTCCCCTGGGACAATCACTGTTTGCCAACAACCGGCAACCGTCAGGGTGACGGGATATTTCTACGCCGTTGACCTCGGCGATTATGTCCGCCCGCAGCATCATTATGTGGGCATCAATGCCGAATGCAACTGCGACCTGGGCAGCGCATGTCCCGCCGTGGACGCCGTGCGCGCCTATCTCAAAGAAGGCGGCAAACGCGTTGATCGTCCGCCGTTTGGTTACTACCCAGTTCGACCCGCAACGTGTCCCATCTGTAACGCCAAAACTGCCGGCGACATGTCACTCAGTTCTCCCCATCGCGGCGCAGGCTGGGTCTGTCCCAGCGGCACAAGCCATTACTGGCAGCATCGCGCCCAAATCAGCGCCATGCGCCAGAAACTGGCAGGGAGTCAGCCATGAGTCCATCGAAACCGAGACTGGTCTTGATCGAACAACACAACATCGGGCGCGATACCTTCTACACCACGCCGCTCTTCTGGGACTGCGAATGTGAGGAGGGATACATCCGCGCCTGTCTTGAAGAAGATTGCCCCGTGTGCGGAGTGACACAGGAGGAGTCTCCCGACGCCCGTGTGGACGAAGTGCTTTACCGTTCCAGCGAATTGAACGGCAAACTGATCGCGGCGCTTGAAATGATCTGCGATCGCGTTTGTCCCGACCTGGTTTCCATTCCCTTTTAGTCCAAACCTCAGAAACTTGAACTTCACCAAACATCCGCGCTTAATCACGCGGAGGAGGATACTCCATGAATCTTTATGAATGGCTCAAAGCCAATAAATTTGCGGGGTTCAAAGTCGAACCCGCGCGACTGCAACGCGCCAATGATATTCACTCTGCCCAACCGAACGTCGAGAGCAGGCTCAATGGCGACACCGTCGTGGAAACGACCATGCACTCGTATGTCGTGCGCTGGGAAATCACCCCGCGCGGCGATGATGCAGTAATACGCCCCTCCTGCACCTGCCCCGACTGGGCAGACCGCGGACGCTACTCCAATCTTCTGTGCAAACATCTGTTGAGTGTTGCGATTCACAGCGGCGACCTGGTTGCCGCAACCGGCCTGAACCCCATCAGTGCTGACATTGTTTTCCCGAAAGAAGAAAAGCAACAAAAAGCCGAACCACTCGAAGATTTCAACGAGCATGTCAGGCGCGAAATCTCCAAGGCTGTTTCCAGCCTGGCGGAGAATGTTCTGGCTGTTCTGAAAGAAGGCTATGTCCCATTTCTATTGGGACCGACCGGCGTGGGCAAGACCTCGGCAATTCGCCAGGTGGCGCTTGCGACCCAAAGCCTGCTGATCGAGCACGCGGGCGCAGACTCGTTCACCGATTCTGATCTGGTGGGCGTGGAAATGCCGAGCGGCAAACGCATGGCGGGTCCCATCGGCAATGCGCTGTCTCATGCCCGCGAGATGGGCGAACCCGTCCTGCTTTTTTTGGATGAGTTTCTGCGCTACAACAGTCGCGCACAGGAGTCGCTCATGCGGCTCCTGCTTCCCATCCCCACAGAGATTACGCGGGTTATGGGCATCTCACATGACGGCGCGATCCGCGCCACATCCGCTCCGTTCTGGGGCGACGAATGGGCGCCCGCCGAATCAGTCTCCATTGTGCTGGCTGCCAACCCCTGGGGCAATGTCCCCGACCCAGCTCTGGTACGGCGCACTGTGCCGATCATAGTGGGCTTCGAGAATAACGTGGCGGGTCTCTTCTCGCAGAAGACCCGTGCCGCGATTGACCTCAGTTGGAAAGGGACAGCGGATGGTTCTTTGCCGCTGCCTATCGAATATGGCGAACTCGCCCGCGCCCAAAGCGCTGACGATCCCGCCATCCTCTCCCGCTACAACAACCGCTTGATGGCGCTTGATCCCGCTGCGGCGAAAGGCTTCGAGACTTTGCTTGGCAATCTAGGAGCGAAGTCATGAACGAGCTGCAAGCGGTGCTCAACCTGATTTCCAGCGCCTTGCTGGGAGACCTCACCTCGTTCCTGTCCCCGCGCCTGGTCATTGCAAAAGATGACACAGCCTCCACGGACGGAAGAACCTGGATCCGACTGCCCGAGGAATTCCTTGGGATTCGGTTGGGCGACACGCGAAGCATGCAGGTCTTCATCGGCTTGCTCGCGCACGAAGTCGGACACTGGCTGCAACCTCTCAAGGCGATCACGGCAGTGGAGAAAAAGACAGGTCTCAATCACGACATCCTGAACATCGTTTTGGATGTCCATCTTGAACATCTTGTGCCGATCCTCTTTCCGCTCTTCGCTGCGCCGCTCGAAGCGGTGCGCGCAGTGGTCAGGGATGCACACAAGTCAGATTATGAAAAAGGCTACAAGGAGGCGTCTGATTTTTTGCAAGCCGCAGACGCCGCCCTGCTCTTTGGGCGCTTCTGCATTGACACGGAGGCTTCGTTCAGTGTGCCCTACGGGTTGATCCAGCGCAAAGTCACGCGCAATCGCAAGATTGACGAGAACAGAATGACCGATCTCGTTGAGCGGGTTGGCAGCGTGGTGAATACTTCCTGCGCGAGACTGCCTGGGTATTTCGAGCGGTTGGCGCATGATTTCCCCGAAGTTTGTCAGCCAACTGTCTCCTTTGGAATCAGAAATCCGCTCGATAGTCTCAAGAGCGGCGGCGATGAAATGGATGTCGTCCGCAACCTTTTGGAGGACTTGAAAGTTGGCACGGACAGAGCCTCAGCAACTGTGATCGAGGAAAGACCCATCGGGCGCAATCCCGCTTCGGCGGAGACACTGGCACTCAGCCGCCAACTGCAAAAGCGCTGGGACGTTGCCCGTACATCTGGAGTCATCATGGCTCCCGGCAGGCTGAACCGCCTGTCTGCTGTGCGCGGCGATCCCATGCCGTTCACGATGCCTGCTCCGATTTCAGGCAAGCAGGCTCCGCAAACCAAAATCGTCCTGGTCGTTGACTGGTCGGGTTCGATGGGCGTGAATGAAAACACTCCATGGAAAGCCGCCCTGCAGGCGGCGCAGGCCATCGCGCTGGCGATCCGCTCGACGGGCGGGAATGTGCGCGCGGCGATCTTTGCCGATCAATTGTGGCACGCGCCCGATTTCTCTGCAGAGCTGCTGTTTGCGACCAGTCTCAGTTCGATCTCCCTCGTTGAAGCAAGAGGGGATGACACGGACTTCTCCTGGCTGCCGCATATCTGGCAGGCGTTTCCCGCTCATCGCGTGGTGCTGCTGACCGACGGAAACGGATATCCGCCCAAGGCGATCCTTCCATCAGGAAGAATGCGCACTTCGGCGGTGCTGCTTCAAGTCCGCAAGAACCTGCCCCAGAACGTGGCGCAGATCGAAGCGACCATTCAGTCCTTTGCATCCAGCTTTGTTCACGTGGACAATCTCCGCGAGCTGGCTGCGGCTTGGGCATTGTTAATCCCAAGAAGAATGCAATAACAGAAAGCAAGAGCGAAGCCACAAGCTTCGCTCTTTTTGTTTAAGTCAAAATGATTTCACAAGGCATTTGCCAACCTGAGAAAGGTTTGATATACTAAACTTGCAATCGCTTAGGGTGCCCCCCTCACCCTCGGCGATTGTATTTTATATTCCCAATCCAGCCTCGGTTTTTTCAAATACATTCACCAAACCAGATACCGCACGATCCAATATCGCGCAGTATCTTTTTACATCTATGATTTTCTCATCCACGCCCAACTCCCAAACGCGGACCCGCTCCTGGCCACGGACGAACACAAAGCGCATGAACTGCCCCGGTGCAACTTCCCTACCTGTTGCTTGTAACTGCATCGCTGCACGTGCGGCTGGGGAAGGAGAGGTATAACCCTCCACGGTTCGGCTCAAACTTTGCGCGACTACAAGTTCCTTCAATGGGACATGACCATTTCGCAAATCTCGTTTTGCTTGACTCACCATCTCAGTTACCTCAGGTAGATAATCAACCACTTCATCCAATGACTTAGCTTTTGCCAGGCAGTTTAAGACTTCCAACTGAATCTTCTTCACCCAGAAGGGAACATCCCTGCGGCGTGCCTCGATGCCACGATACTTCACCTCTCCATTGTTCAACACACCAAAGTAACGATTGGGAACCGAGATCCTTGCATCCCGCTTGCAAGGAGGAAAGCATATCCAGCGGTATACACCTTCCATCATAATGGGTATCTTTGTTTGTTCCGTGATTGCATGCAGCAAGGGTTCAAAATCCTGCTTTTCCTTCAACCCTTCCTTCTGCACAAACAAACTGTCCACGTACATGTGAAGGACTTCAAACCCCAGCTCCTCTGCCGCTTCCTTGGCTTGCAGCATCAGTTCACGGCTGATAGCCGTCACGGCTTCATGTGACTCGATCTTCCCGAACCTGGCATTCTTGTATCCCAAATATCCAAAGCACACTACCAATAACCATTTCAATGCGGCAGCCCGCTGCTTCAAAACCTTGACCTGACAGTCGCGTTCATCCAAGTCACTGAGCAGTTCTTTTAGTTTTAGCCGTTTCTTAAGAAGAGGAGATAAGGTCTGTGGGATCAGTCCCTGCTTGGGATCATTTTTTCCTAAAGTCTCAGGTGAAACATTGTGATACACCATGATGCTTGGATACATCGAAGCAAAGTCGATCTGCGCTACATCCCGATGCACACCCAAGGTCGGCTGGTAGATCAACCCGCCTTTGTCGGCTCGGATCAAACCTGCCAGAGTCTTGCTGCCCTCCGCCTGCTGTTTGTGCAAGGGGATCATCACTCCCGTTTTCATGGCTGTCAGCATTTGCATGGCGGTGATCCCCGCGCCTGGCGACTTGCGCGCCATTTCTTGTACGCCAATGCCTGTCACCCTGCTCTGCTCCATCACACCCTCCAGCCCATATTCATTGAACATCATCGCATTCTTGCGGTCGATGTGCCAGCGCCCGAACAAATGACTCTGCGCGCCACGATGGATGGTCTGTCCATATGCAAAGTAACTGTTCGCCTTTCTAGTCTGTGTCGCACGATCAGGGTCTCGATTGATCTCGATGTCTGCCAGTTTCGGCATCAACCAGCCATCCCCATGATCGGTGAGGATCAAGTCTGGATCAAAATGACGCAGGTCGGCTTGCAGGCTGATCAGAAATGGACGCTCGGGTTCCATGTTGATGAAGTACTCGCCTCGCCCTGTCTTGACCTTAAGCCTGGTTGGCGTACGAAATGCAGGATCGCTATTGGGAGAGAGTTCCATGGCACGCAAAGGAATTTGCTCTGGTGATAACTGCCAGGGAGAGTCCAAAGCCTGGATGAATTGAACCTGCTCACGTTCAAGCATGAACCGACAGCGTCCGAGAAGACATACTCCAGTATGGGCGATGAATCTCAATGTGATGGGAACGTCCGCATCGTAGTAATCCAGAGATGGAAATTGAGATTGCAGTCCATGAATAAGATCATTGTTTTCAGTCAGTGTAACCTGCATCACATCGCGTTCGCCCAAAAACAGGTCACGGCGCTTTGTGCGGGCAAGTTCAGCTTTTCCCGTCAGGAATATCCACGCAGCCCGCAACAGTTTGAAATCCCCTGCGAGATAAATGGTGACGGGAAGCTCCATACGCAGGCGAAGCCTTTCCCCGGAGTCGGCAATTACCCACAGTACAACGCCTCTTTCAGGATGGCTGTATACATCGAAAAGCCAGCCTGTGACCTCATCCATTTCTCTTCTGTTCGATCTCCTGCCGAAGGGCAGAGATCTCTTTGGACTGTTCGAGCAGCATGGCCAGTAGGACGGTTTCAAACGGTAGAAGGGAATCGGTTTGGCCGATAGCGGTAATGTGCTTGCGGGCTGAGGCAAAGATGCCATCGAAAATATATTGATCGCTCCGTCTCAAGGCACGGCGAAACGAAGACAGCATGGTCTCTGTCTCGTTGAGATACTGGGTGATGGTGCTGAGAGTGCGTCCCATGCTCACATCCCAAAGAAAGAGAGTTGTTGTTCTTGAGGTGAAGGCTCTGAAAGCGAGGTAAAGACTTCATCGGCCTGTTCGCAGACCCGCTTCAAGAGAAATTCCTTCTCTGCGAGAATAGCAGGTTCGAGCGTGATGGCGACGGGCGCAACAAGGGAAAGGCGTTCGATATGAGACAGGCAAATGGTGAGCAATCTGCCTGCTTCATCAGGCTTGACCTGGTCATCCTGAAAGGTGGTGAGAAGATTGAGAATGACGTGAGGCTGGGCTACCGCTGGTGTGTTTTCCAATAGACTGGTCATTTGATAACAGGTGAATGACCGCTGGATAAAGATGCGCCTGGAAATGGATTCCAGTTGCAGACTTTTTCTGCGGATCAACTGGGCAATTCGATATGCGGGAAAGCAGTTGCCGCTATCCAGCACGATGGCGGGACCCCGCAGGGCAAGTTCAGCAATTAGGTTGGAGATGATGACATTCTGATTTGTTAGGGCAACTACCAGGTTGCCTGTTTTGAGTTGTGGGACCAGGTTCATCCACATACAATACATCTGCACCAGGAATCCACATATCCCCTAATGGGGGATTTATGGGTTGAATTCTGTTTAACCCTCTGGGGGATGTAGATATGGGGGGATGGATACGAGAAGGTACAAGATACGAGTGTGTTATTCCCAATAGCTGAAATCCCAACCCTGCAAACTAAGCTTTAGTTCGAAACGAGTGCGAAAATTGAATTTGATCAGCACATTCCGCAAATGGGTCTTGACCGTTTGTGGGGAAATGTTGAGCCTTCCCCCGATTTCCTTGTTGGTGTAACCTAAACAAACCAGCGCAGCCACGTCGCGCTCGCGTGGGGAAAGCGTTTCCCATTGATTCAATAAAACATCAGAGGAATAATATTGGGTGAGGCCGGCGGCCAGCAGGTCTTGGATCAAATCATCTTCAGGACGCCCTTCGTGCTGGGAGAGGGTGGTCAGGGTGACTTGCATGCTTTCACTGACCTTATGTTTACGAGGGGCGGATATGGGACGCAAGCCTATCACGGACAGGATTCTGCGCCAGATAGACATGGCCAGAATTGTAATAGAACAAATGTTCTTATGTCAATGAAATACAGTACTTTCAATTCCTCCTTCAACCTCGCCTGAGCCGTCCCACGTCTCCAAAACGAGACGTCGCTTCCGGAACTCCCCATACAAGCGGACTTCCTTCTACTTCCGCACACGGAATGTCTGCCAGGGAAATCCTCCCCGTAGGCCTCTCTGGGGTCTAGGATATAGCGTAGGTCATCGTGAGTGAGACCGTAAAGACGGGCGTAGTAGACATCCAAGGAGGATGGAGAGAATTTCATTTTGTCATCATAATTTGTTTAATGCTGCGACAAGATCCTCTTGATGTAGTGTTACTGGATCACCTGATGATTGGGGCTGAACATCATCCAAGCTGAAGAAACTAGGAAGAACCTGGCGCAACAAATCACTTTGACCGTAAAAATATTCTTTTAGTAGTGGCACAACCTGATAATTCCAGATATCATCCAGACAAACAAGTTTATCTGCATCATTTGAGATACTGGCGAGTGGCAGGAAATAACTATGCCCGATTTGATAATCCGCCCCCCGTAATTCAACGATGCGCTGATTCAAATTTCTCAAGCAAGCTCCAATATTTAATGCATCTTCTTCTGTTAACGAAATGCTGATCGGATCGAGTAGTTTTGGTTCAGGTGACAACTCTAGAAAAGCAAAACGGCGACGCAAGGCTACGTCTAACAAAGCAATGCTACGATCCGCGGTATTCATTGTGCCAATAATCGAAAGGTTTACCGGCACTTGGAAATCCTCCTTACTGTATGGCAGCTCTACTGACAGTACACCTCGCTTATCCGATTCAATGAGCGTCATTAATTCGCCAAATATTTTGGCGATATTTCCCCTGTTGATTTCATCTATTACCAATACATATTGATTATCCGGATCATCTTCGGCGCGTGTACATAAATTGCGGAAGATACCCGGTTTCATTTCAAAAGCCAGCAGCGCCGAATCTCCTTGCCCAGTTTTTGGTCGTAGGCCCTCAACAAAATCTTCGTATGCATAAGACTGATGAAATGTTACCCAACGCATAAAATCTTCTGGCTGATTGGTTGCAGGGGGACCTTGTTTGATCAAGTTAAGCCGATCCGTTAGTGTGCCTTGAACATATTCTTTACCCGCAGGTGTTAAAAACCATTGGCTATTTTCGGTTTTGTCAAACAGGAACGGTTCAGCATGTAAAGCTAATTTAACCGTTTGGCTTTCAGGGGCAGTATGTGCCTGCAAATAACCCCAAATCTGGTTTGGAGGATTTTTTACTGGGCTTTGCCTAAATCGAGCCTGTACCAATTCCAGCTTTTCAAGTTCCGAAACTGAGTATTTTTTGTCATATCCTGTTTTGTACATGCCCAAGGCCAAAATATCATAAAAGACTAAATCCTCAATGATCGCCTGCAGAAATGCGGCTTTAGACTGCACCTGCTTGAGTTGAGGAGAAACCAAACGATTAGCAATCTCCTTTGCCCAATAGGTTTTACCTGTTCCAGGAGGTCCGAATAGAATCAAATTCTTGAAGCGTTTTAATAAACGTAATGAATCGCTCACGATTATCGTATCTTTTTGGGGTTCTTCGGATACCTTTTTGGGGACAAACTGTGGTGGAGGCTCAATTTCATCAGGATTCCAGTCCTGTTTGAGATCCTCGTAAAAGTCAAAACTTTGCCCCTTTGGTTGGGTACTGGCTAAACTTTGCCGAATCTGTAGCAATCGGGTGTCCAGATCTGTTTGAGGATTAGACACAAGATTAATATACCGACTAACAATCTTTTCTTTATGTGTGGTGCTGATAATCCGTTCGTATTGATCTGGGAACATCAAATATAAAATGGCATGCCTAAGATCATAAGCCCTATTGCTTTTTCCCGGGATGCTCTCCAATATTTCATCAAGTATAGATTGGACTAGGGGTGGATCCGCCAGGGTTTGAGCCACATTCCCTTGCTCTTTCAAATGCAATGCAAATGCAGCCAGCAAATGGAGCTGCGCATACCGGAAGTGATATTTCTGGGCGGTTGTGGTAAACCCCTTCTTATGTGCCGCCCAGATTGGATCCTGTTCCGACGGCAGTGATAAGCCGCCTTTCTGGGCAGCCCAACCGATATTGCGTAAACGCGTGGACAACTTTAAGTTAGCAGATGGCAAATAGTAAATATAGTGCAGATCAGCCGCCAACCCCCACAAGATTGGCGGTGCGCCGACAAGTTGTTGCTCCAACTTTTCGCTAAAATTTAATTCCCCTTCCAGGTTCGGACTGTCACTTACTTGAGTTTTCCAACGCTGTAAGTTTGCTATCGTCCAAATCGCTTGGTCTGGCCAAATGAGTGAGCGGTCCTGTTGCAAGCAGCGTTCCCGGAACAGGTGAAACGCGTCATAGAGCGGTTGGAATTCTATCATGCGGGCCATGTTACCTCCGATGGTGAGTCTATCTGCAGGGAAATCGAATACAAAATATTACGCAATTCCTGGACTAGTGGAAAAATATGGTTCAATGGTTGATGCAAATTCAGTGTCGCAACGAATAAACGAATAGATGTTTGTTCAATCATTAATGCTTTTGGGGGAAAACTCTCTGCACCAAGAGTATGTGGGTAAAGTAGCAAAATGTTCGGACAATGAAATTGAGTCGCATATGCTAGCATTTGATAAGCATCGCCTTCAGCTACCGCTCGATAAGATTGCATTAGGGGTAGTGACTTATTTTTGGTATCGATGATTAGGTTCGGTTGGCCAGGTAAGCCCAATAAGATATCAGGCCTGAGGAGAAACATTGGCTTCTCAGATACAGGTATTGGCTGGACCATGTATCTCTTTGTTATACCGCCTTGCATCTCGATTGGCAGGTCGCGCCAGTTCTCTGGCAAAATACGCCGTCTATAGGTTTGCAAGAAACTAGCAACAAACTGTTCAAACAGACGATCCATGTCAAAAACAAATGCAAATGCGCGCTGCCCACCAGCCAACAATTGCACAGTTAGACCTTCCAATAACAGCCGAGCCAATTGAAAAGCAGGGTAAAAGCGTTCATTCAACCGGTTGAATTTAACCTGATCCAGATCTACCAGACTCAACAACGCAGGAAGTTGAACGGGTTGCAGCCAGCTTTCAAGATCAGCCAACATCTGACGATTTTGTGGGTCTCGGGTAATCTGTTGTAAACGATCTACAGCCAGGCGAAAAACCCGGTTGAGCGAAGTATCTGGCAGGTAATCATCGTAAGAGACATCCAAACCTCGAATTAAGTTGGGATGACGCGAGAATTGACGCGCAATGTTCCAGCGCCCTCGTACATATGGGAGTAAATCTTCTCTACGAACGTAATCCTGATGAAAGCCTTGTTGCAGTTGGGTCAGCAGCTCGACGGCGAACAGTCGGGTAAGCATTTCAAGCCATGCACCGCGATTGGTATTTAAAGTAGCTAGAGATTGGTTGTGCAACTTCAATTGGCGCGCGTGAGTTAATAAGTACAAAAAGTTTTGTGCGGCAGAGGTTGCGGCTCGTTGATAAGCAGGTGAACCTATGACGGCTTCAGTGTTGGCTTCTGGGTCACAGTCAATTTTGGGCAAGATCTGGATTGTGTATTCGCCTGCCTGGATTACGCCTACAAACTGCGTAGCGCGCAGCCTATTGCGTTCAAGACGGATCAATTCTCTTCCTGAACTCTGATTTAAACGGTCCAAGGTCGCCCAAAATGGATCATTGGCTGTTAAGCCAAGTGCTTGGAAAGAAATCGCTTGCCGCTCGAAGATGGTAATTAATCTATGCACTATGATATCCCATTTCACGCCTCCAACACGAGATACCTCGTCCGATACTCCCCAAACTGCTTGACTTCCTTCTCCTCCACCACGCGAACAGGTTTCCCACGGAAATCCTCGCTGTAAGTAACGCATAATTCACACCAAGCGTTCATTCTTGACCTATCCGCGCCTCCACTTGCTACGCTCGCGAGACGGCTCATCTGATACTCTTCATTCTAATGATTCTCTTCCTCAATACTCCCACTCCACATGAGACAGGGGGATGCGGTTGAGTTCAGTACGATATTGTTTCCAGTTGGGTAGGAATTGGTCCATGAGGGCGGTGAAGCGTGTATTGTGGCTGGGTTCAAGGAGATGGGTTAGTTCATGGACAATGATGTATTCCAGGCATCCACGCGGCTTTTTGGCGAGGTCGCTGTTGAGGCGGATATGGCGGGCGCGCGGATTGCAACTGCCCCATTTGGTTTTCATGCGCTGGACGTAGCAGCGGCTGGATTGAACGCCCATCACCGCTTCCCATTTTTCGATGAGGGGCGCCGCGGCTTTGCGGACTTCCTCCCGATACCAGGCGGAGAGCACGGCTTCTCGTTTTGCCACCCCACTTCCAGGGCGGACGGTTAGAACCATTTGGGTGTGACGCAGTTCAACCGCTGCGATTTGGTTCGCTTCGTTCACTTTGAGCAGGTAGCGCTTTCCCCAGACGTAATGGCTTTCGCGTTCCAGATATTCGCGTGGCGTCTCTCGTTCCTGCTCCTGGAATTTCTTCTGATGCTTTTTAATCCAGTCTATTTTCGATATGGCATAAACGCGGATGGTATCCAGTTTCATGTGGGCAGGTGCGGAGATGCGGACCCTGCCTGTGGGAGGGTGAACGCTGAGATGGACGTTCTTGATATCTTTGAATATCACGTCCACAGAAATATCACCAATCTGGATCTGTTCCGTCATTAGTAGTCGCCAGTTTGCTGGTAGATGATTTTGAAGATACGTTCGACCTCTTCGACGCTATTGCCAAGCAGGGGAAGCAGGGTTGCCTTGATGATGTTTTCCTTGGGTTGGTAACCGCGCCAGGAATTGGGGCGGACAGACTTCACCGCCGCATCTACTTTGAGCGCCAACTCTTCATCTTGACCGAGGTTATTCCACAGGGCGACTTTGCCAGGCGTATCGAGACGGCTTGGGGTTTCGTCTGAGCGACCTGCCTGCACGTGCGTGGAAACCAGACCAATGCGCCGCAGGTATTCCTCGTATTCGATGGCTTTGGCTTTTCGCGCGGCGATAATCTCGTCCAGCAGAGCGGACATCTTTTCGTAATAGGCAGGGTCGGTCAACTGCTCCTTGATGATCTTGCTGCGGACGTTGTTCTCGATGGCTTCGGCAACGGCGTCGCGATTGCCTTTCATCAACCCGCTGAGTCCGTTCACCGCGTCCAGGATGCCCGTCTTGGCGATCAGTTCCAGAAGCCCGATGTTGTCGAAGGGGGAAATCTTGCGCGGCACATCGGCTTCGATGTAAGTGTTGATGAGGTGGCGCATATCGGCTTCGTAGGCTTTCAGGTCGAGGGTTTCGCCCGAAGCGCGGCGGATGATCTCGCGCAGGCGCAGGTATTCATCCATTGTGCGTTGGATGCGGGCAATATCCTCTGCAGAGTAACCAGCGGCTTCGAGTTCATCCGCGATGTTGGCGTAGGCGCGGATGAGGGCGACCACTCCCTTGTAGAGAGCGACGCGCTGTGGTTCATGTTCCTTGAGAGAGTCGGGGAGTTCGGTGTTGCCACAGAAGTAATGAATATATTCGAGGTCGCTCCTGGGCGGCTCGACAGGTTCGCGCAGCAGGGCAAGTGCTTCGATGGAAGCGTCAAGACGTTCCCTACCTTTTTTCAGGCGGTCCTGCATCAGCACTTCGGGGCTGGGACCTTCGGCGCTGTCGTCCAGTTCGGAGGTGTAGACCTGGATGGCGCTTTCTACTTTGGGCAGGAGGTTCTTGTAATCCACGATGTAGCCGAAGTCTTTGGTTTCGCCATCGAGACGGTTGACTCGGCAAATCGCTTGGAAGAGACCGTGATCCTGCATGGACTTATCAATGTAAAGATAGGTACAGGGAGGGGCGTCGAAGCCGGTGAGTAGTTTATCCACGACGACGAGCAATTTCATGTTGGCGGGTTCTTCAACAAAGAGTCCCTTCGCCCAATCTTCGTAGGCTTCGGTGTGGGACTTGCCCGATTCCCTCAGCAGGGCGGTGTAGGTGTTGTAGATGAATTGCCTGTCGGTTTCGGTGTTTGCGCCCGTGGCTTCGAGCGTGACATCCCCTGCCTGCGGGTTGTAGGATGTGACCACGCCGCACTTGCCCCGAAATTCGGTTTGCTGGAAGAGGGAGAAGTATTTGCAGGCTTCGTAAATGCTGGAGGCGACGATCAACGCGTTGCCCGTGCCATCGTTGAGGCGGCGCTTGCGGCGGAAGTCGAGGATGATGTCTTGAATCACGCGCCGCATTCTGCCTTCGGAACTGAGCACATTTTGCATGGTTCCCCAGCGGTTTTTGAGTTCGGCTTTCTGCCAGTCGTTCAGGTCGCGGGAGACAAGTTCAAACCACTCGTCCACGCTTTGCTGTGACGAGAGCCGCTGGTCAATGTCGCGTGCTTCGTATACGAGGTCGAGCACCACGCCATCCTCCACGCCTTCGCTGAATTTGTAGGTGTGGATGTATTTGCCGAAGACTTCGAGGCTGGTCTGTTTGTCCTTCTTCAACAGTGGCGTGCCAGTGAAGCCGATGAAGACCGCGTTGGGCATGAGGGCTTTCATGGCGCGGTGCAGTTTTCCGCTTTGCGTGCGGTGACATTCATCCACGAAGACGAAGACCTCGCCCACAGTTTTGCTGGGCTGGGATTCGAGTTCCTTGATGAAGCCGTCGAAGTCTTCGACGTTGCGCTGACCAAATTTGTGGACGAGGGAGCAGATGAGGCGCGGTGTTGCTTTGCCGAGCAGACTCATCAACTGGTTGCCGTTGCGGGTGCGTTTTACGGTTTCACCTGCCGCGATGAAGACGCGCTCGATCTGTTTATCCAGTTCGTCGCGGTCGGTGATGATGGCGACGCGGGCGTTGGGATTATTCTCCAGAATCCATTTAGCAAGCATGACCATGACAATGCTTTTGCCGCTGCCTTGTGTGTGCCAGATGATGCCACCCTCGCGCCTGTGGACAAATTCCTGCGCGGCTTTAATGCCAAAGTATTGATGCGGGCGTGGAACCTTCTTGATGCCGCCATCGAAGAGCACGAAGTCGTGAATCAATTCAAGGAGACGATTCTTGTCGCATAACTTGAGCAGATACTTGTCCAGCTTGAAACGGGTGTTATCTTCCTCGTCTTCCTTCCATTTGAGGAAGTATTTTTCTTCGGTCCTGATGGCTCCATATTGCAATCCCTCAGAGTTATTGCCTGCGAAGATAAATTGTACAGTGGAGAAGAACCATTCGTTGAATTCGGGCAGTTGATTGGAGATGTTCTGGCGGATGCCGTCGCCGATGCTGACACTGCTGCGTTTAAGTTCCAACACGCCAATGGCAATGCCATTGAGGTAGAGGACGATGTCAGGGCGGCGCTCGAAGTTGCCGCGCAGGGTGACTTCTTCGGCGATGGCGAAGTCGTTTTCGTGCGGCTCCCCCCAGTTGACCAGGTGGACGGTCTCGGTGACTTTCCCCGCTTCCACTTTGACAGGTACACCGTAGCGTAGGAGTTTATAAACTTCGTGGTTGCGTTCGTACAGTGAGCCGCTGCCGTTAGCGGCGCGTTTGAGAAGCTCGACGGCGCGGGAAATTTGCGTTTCGTCGTATCCGCTTTGGGCGAGGAAGGTGGTGAGGTGTTCCTCCCAGATGTTGCTGTTGGCGAAGTCGGTACGGTCGCCGAGGTAGCGATATTTCAGTTCCCTCTTGAAGAGGGTGATGATGCGGTCCTGTGTTTCGTGTTCGGGGCGGTCGATACCCATACAAAACTCCTTGAAGATAGCACTACGGGTGGAAATCGATTCTATACGGCGTAAAGGTTTTTATACCATGATACCCACTGTTCGAGTTGATCATCTCCAAATGACGAAGCGGCATCGATCACATCTGCAGAGGTAAAAACCGAGAACTTGGGGTTGTTGGCGATCAGGTTCTGATAGGCGATCAGCGTCTCATCGAGGTATGTGTTGCGGGGATGCCTGACAACGGAGAATGTGACGTGTCGATAAGGCTGGCGCTCATCCTGTTCGATACTCAGGGCAAGCAGTTGATTCCGCCACAGTTGATTCATTCCGCCTTGAAAGGGACATTGCGCATGATCGCCGTGATTTGGGAAAAATCCCTGATTGGCATCCGTGATTTTCCAGTAGTTGAAGCCGCGTGCGTCATGATAATAGCAGGCGTGTTTGTCTGCCAGAATGGACGAAAAGGATTTACTGCAATTGTGTCTCGGCTGCCTACCTTTACTTCTGAAGCCACCGCAGGTGGTGAATTCGCTTTCGGTCAATTTGTGCTCGATGAGCCAGAGGCATAATTCGCCCTGATGGTTGTAGTAGGCGATGGCAATATCGGAGTCGGTGCCCGAGACAGGGGTTTTGTCGTTCAAATTCCCGAAAGGCTCATCCCAAAATTCGATGCGGTAGCCGTGATCCATTTGAGCGGATGCCAGGGCGGAAAAATCAGGCTTGAATTTCGAGAGGATCGCGCTGGCATTGGGATGTTGGAGAATGGGCAGAAATAGATTGATGTTCGCCGCTTGGGAGCTTGCCATGTGATTGAAAAAGATGTGGATTCGGAAGGGATGGATTTTCAGGTGTTCCCGAAGCATGGGAATGATATCGGGGTACAAAATCGGAAATCGATCGGCATACTTTTCTGGCAGGATGGCATCGTAAATTTCACCACGCGCCGTGCCTGGCTCATGGGTGATATGCTCCCATTTCCAATCGATGAGGTGGATTTGCATCTCCTGCTGGAAATGGTTGAGTCCTCCCGACAGGCGATAGTCTTTCCCATTGACGCTAATAGTTTTCACACGACCCCTTGTTATGCCTTTACCAGTTTGAAGCTGACTTGATAACGATAGAACTCGATATTCCCCACAGCGGATAATGCCCTGCGGATGCGTTGGTCGTCTTCGAGGGCAATGATCGCACCTTTGACGGTCTGACCATCCTCCGCGAGTTCATCCTTGACATAGCCCATATAGCGCAGGGTCTGACCGACCACGACATCGCTGGCGCGACCTTTTTTGAGTTCGATAACCAGAAGTGTCTTCTTATCCCTGCCAATGGCGAGAATATCAATTGGACCCGTGTCGGTCTGGTATTGCTGCCCGACGATTTCGCCGTCCTCCTGATAGATATCATATTCTCTGCCCATTTCGGTTTGTTTCCAATTCTGGACAAGAAAATCCTCCAGGTGCTTTTCCATCGCAAACTCAGAGGGATTTTCCACGGTCTCATCGGTGGAGAGCAATTTTGGCGCCGAAACCCCGCCGATCAGGCGTTCGAGTTCCTCGTTGTAACTCGAAATATTGCTGATAGTCCCCGCGGAGCTGCAAGACTTTCTGAGCAACTCGCTCATATCGTCGCGGTTGATGGTTTGACCGAACCAATGCACCGTTCGGCGATGCGGCAGGCGCAGGTCATCTAGTTTGTAAAAGTAATCCCCTGTCACTTCACCCACGTGGTAGTGGCGTTCCCCATCGGGGCTGATAACAATGTCCCCGAGGTTCATGCCCTTGGAAACAGTGAATATTGCACCGCACGCCAGCCCCGCCGCGACTCTTGTTTTTCCAGGGTTGTTTTCGAGATAGACAGGTATAAATTCCCGATTGAAGTCCCTCCATTCGTCGGGTAATTTTGGGGTCAGGTCCTGATGAATATTGAAACCCACACCAACAAAATTCCCGTCTATACATTCCCGCAGGCGTTCGCCGCCTTTTCCAAGCATGAGACGATAATAGCCTTTCATGAGGTTCCCTCCAATTTGTTAGTTTTTCTGGAGCACGCTTTTCACGGTCTTGTTTCCAAGCATCCCCGCGTATTTAAGATAATCGCCCGTTTCCCAGCGCAAGCGACCCGCGACAATGGCAGGGGAAATGCTTAGTTTATCCGCAAAGATACGAATTTCGTCCTTGCTGACAATCCCGCTGTTTGTCCGTCTCCACTGCTTCCATGTATCGTCTGGAATGAGATGTCTGGCGGCAAAATCATTGGCTTCTCCTTCGTGGGAGTCATGGGTATGGCTGTGTTCTGACTCTGTGTCGTCGAAGAAGGCGAAGTTGTTTTGGCTCAGATGGAGGTTGAGATGCCCCAGTTCATGAAAGAGCGTGAACCAATAATTGTCCAGGCGGTCATGGCGCAGGGTCAAGCCGATGACGGGGCGCTCTGAAGGTGATTTGAAACATGCGCCATCCAGATAGGTGTGCGGAAGATTTTTCAGGATCACGAAGGCAATGCCATGCTTTTGAAGGAATTCTCTAGCCAAATCGGGACCTTTTTCAAACGCGCTAAGTTTGACCAGATGTTTCAAGTCTTCCTCGTCCAGCGAGTTGGGGGCATAAGGCGGCAGTTCCTGTTCTTCGGCAAGGGACAGCGCGCGCGCCTGCCAGGCTTCAAGGGCGAATTCGTCCATCTTATCTGCGGCGGAAGAGCGGGGCAGGGCTTTTTCAAAGGTCAAGCCGCGGAATACGGAGAAGAAGCGATTCAGCAATTCCTCGCTGACTTCCTTTGCTTCTTGTAATGTGCCATTGAAATAACTGAAATACCCTTCTTTGAACATTTCGTTGAAGGGATATTTTTTCAGGTCATACTTGGGCGCAGAGATTTCGGCGCCTTCCTCCTGGAGCAAGACTTCGGCGGGGATGCCCAAGCCCTGATGCAAGGCACGGATCATGGCAATGCTGAGCGGGCGCTTTCGATTCAACACCTCGGAAACCTTGCTCTGGCTGCCAATGTATTTTTCCAGGTCTTTGCGAGTCAGCCCCTGCTGTTCCATGCGGAATTTGACCGCCTCGATGGGATCGGGCAGGTCAATGGGGAAGTGTTCGCACTCGTAGTTTTCGATGAGAACGGCGAACAGTTCCATTTCCTCTTCGAGCGTGGCGTTCGGCTCGGCTTCCATGAGGGATTCGAGATGAGCCAGAGCCATTTTGTATTCGGCTTCGTTTTTTATTACTTTCGGCTTCATCAGATTTTCTCCGCGTCTATTCGGTCATATTCTTTATGAGTGCCAATAAACCGTATGAAGACAATTTGAATTTTGTATTGGATTTTGACAATCAAACGGTATTTTTTGCCTTTGATGTTGAACACGACCCGATCTCCTGGAAGGATATCGGCGGTGCCGTAACGGGCTTTGACTTCGCTGGGCGTTCTCCACTCGGCGTGTTTGACTTCCGTCGCCCATGCCTCGAGTTGCTCCTTGCTGTCTGTGTGTCTTGTCCAGAATTCGATGAGTTTTGATCTTGAAATCAGGCGCATTGTTTATTTTATCCCATTTTGGGAAATTTACAAGGATTTCCCTTCCTTTTTTGGGAAAATTCTTGTTCCCAACCACAAATTTTCCAGGTGACTGTCACCTGCCTTTACCTTACACCAACCTCACCCTCCCCGTCAGCAACTCGGACATCATCCCCGCCTTGACCTGCCGTGCCTTGACCAGTTTCTCTTCCAACACGGCGATTTCTGCGTCTATGTCGCCCAGGATTTCGGCGATTGCGGTTTGTTCGTCAATAGATGGGAGTAGTATTTCTAATTTGTTAATCAACGTCAAATTCAAACCACCTCTACCACCATCTCCAGATGAAATTTCCCGAAGTTCTTCATACCGATTATCCAAATTAAAATACAGATATTCGGGAATGAAACTTTCAGATGGGAAAATGGCTGCAATAGATTGATTTGTACAGAGTTCCACCATGTTCATGGCAACGGTGCCACGGGTTTTTCCTTGTCCTGCTAAACCAATTAAAACGCATTGCGGTGGAATAATTTTTGTGCTGGAATTCCTCAATCCTTCTTCAGTTATACGACCTTCAACATCGTAAACTTTTTTTAGATGTAATTCACCCGAACTCATCCATCTAATATCGCCACCCCAATAAGAGGCAATCAATGTACTGGGCGTGCCGCCAGCAGTTGAGTGAGTGACATCTCCAATCTTTTTCACTTCCCACTCACCACTAAATCCAGTCAGACGTCTCCTCCCACGCAGTAACTCGGACATTGCGCCTTGCTTGACTTGGCGTTTTTTGGCAAGCAGCGTCTCCAGCGATTCGATGAGGGCGTCCGCATTGCTCAAGGCTTCAGCGATGGCTTCTTGTTCGGCAAGTGTAGGAGGAATAGGAATTGGCATTGCCTCAAAAATTCCAACACCAATATTTTTCTGTCCACCACCTATTTTGGATTTCTCAATAAAAGTCAGTCCATACTCAGAATTTATGTAATGACATAAGTAGTTTGAGTTGATTTCATTTTTCTTTAGCCGAGTAATAATAGTGGTAAAGCATTGGGCGCCATCATACTTAGGAGGAATAATACAAGTGGTTCCTGGATAACCAGTTCTTGCAGTTAGCAAGTCGCCAGTTTTGAGCCGTTTGTTTTTGTAGATTGCTTCATATTCTTCATGAATATAAAGCAAATCATCATCTTGCAAATAACCTTTCTTGATGTTTTGGTTTCTCAGCAAGGGTATTCCTTGTGGACGATATGCATGGGTAGCAGCGCTCGCAATACCAACCATAACCTTTTCGGCGAGATCGTCTAACAACTTTACATCCCAATTCTCTGGGATGACACCAATATCAGTTTGCTTGTAACCTTTTCTCACTTCCATGAGAACCCCATTTTTTCAAGGTGCTTGTTCACTTTGGCTTCCAACTCGTCCACGCGCGCGGTCAGTTGCGGCATGGGCGTTTCGTAGCGTTCGCTCAGTTCCTTCACGCGCTGGGTCAGGCTCTGGCTAATGTGATCCATTTCGCCGTGAATGGCGGCTTCCAACGCGGCGAGCCATTTGTCTTCCACCACAAGCGTCTTCACTTCGGCTTCGGTCAACTTGGGGTATTGGGCATAGGCAAGCGCGTCCAGTTCCGCCTCGGCGTCTTTCAGTCCACGCTTCAACTCGGCTTCGCGGTTGGTCAGTTCGAGCCATTTATCAAGCGTTTCAATTTCGGGCGCAACGTCTGCGTTTGTTTTATACGTTGCGCGCGCTTCTTTCAACCGCAGGGTCACGGCGGGTTTGTTGATCTTTTCGAATTCAGCAAAGACTCCTTCTTCGCTGCCTTCCTCCTCTTCCAGTTCTTCGAGGCTGGCGCTCAGGCTTTCTAGCTCGGCAGTCAGCGATTCGATCTCCGCTTGTTCTTTGGCATAATAACGCGCCACAATCAGCGACTTGGGAATCAAATCACACGCCCAGCCTTTGTCCACCGATCTTATGACCTTGCCTTCTTTGTCTTTCTTATCCTCGATCAAACGATATGTTTCCGCCTTCCAACCGTCCGCGGCGATCAGGTACAGGTCATCTTGCATGGTCAGCGCCCAGTAATCCATCAGGTGTTGGTAAATGTCGTAACGGTCTACAAGCGGCTTGTCGGTGTAGTGCGCAAGCAGGTCTTCCGCCAGAGCGGCGATCACTTCACGGGGCAGGCAACCAACTTTCAGTTTGCGGAGCGAGGCGGCGGTCTTCATCTTCCATGTGTTGAAATGCGTGTTCATATCCGCGATAAAGGCGGCGGATTCGGGATGTTCATAAATTGCGGATTTGATGGCGGACTTCTCCACTTTGAGAGATAAATACCCCTCCCGCACCACCTCGAACAGACTCCGCCGCAAACTGGGGCAAACATCCCAATACGGTTTCAACGCCTCAACATCTGCCTCGGGAATGCCGCCCTGCAGGTGTCCCGCGATGTCTTGAATGTCTTCGGCTTCCTGGCTGTCGATATAGCGCGGCAGGTTCAGGTTGAACTCGTTGCGCTCGATCTCCTCGAACGGAACCATCCTTGCGTACTTGTCCACGTCCTGCCGCTTGGTGAACACATCCACGATTCTATGAATATCCTGCGCGCGCAGGCGGTTCTTGGGACCATCCTTCATAAAGCCCTTGCTGGCGTCAATCATGAAGATGCCTTTGCGTGCGCCCGCGCCTTCCTTGTCAATGACGATGATGCAGGCAGGGATGCCCGTGCCGTAAAATAAATTGGGGGGCAAGCCGATAATGCCCTTAATGTATCCCTTGCGAACGAGGGCGCGGCGGATGTCCGCTTCGGCATTGCCGCGAAACAGCACGCCATGCGGCAGAATACACGCGCCCTTGCCGTTGCTCTTCAACGAGCGGACGATGTGCAGCAGGTAGGCGTAATCGCCTTGTTTGGCGGGCGGTGCGCCAAACGCCTTGAAACGCTCAAACGGATCATTGAGCGGGTCGATGCCCGTGCTCCAACGCTTATCCGAGAACGGCGGGTTGGCAACCACATAATCGAAAGACTTGAGAATGCCATCCTCTTTGAATTTGGGATCGGCAAGCGTATTGCCCTGATGAATCAACGCGGTGGGATTGTTGTGCAGGTACATATTCATGCGCGCCAAGCCGCTTGTCGCCGCGTCTTTTTCCTGACCGTAAATGGAGACGGGCGTCCCTGCCTCATCCGCCACCTTGAGCAGCAGCGACCCCGACCCACATGTCGGGTCGTAGACAGTGGTATCTGCGCTGGTCTTCGCCTCGCGGATGCCCAAAATCTTCGCCATGATCTGGCTCACCTCGGACGGCGTGTAAAACTGTCCCTTGCTCTTGCCGCTCTCCGTGGCAAAGTGCCGCATGAGATACTCATACGCATCCCCCAGAATGTCATCGCCTTCCGCGCGATTCCTGGAAAAGTCCAGACGCTTATCTTCAAAGATGGCGACGAGGTTGGTCAGGCGTTCCACCTTCTCTTTGCCGTCACCCAGTTTGACAGGGTCATTGAAATCGGGAAAATCCGAAAGCGAAAGTTGCGCATTCGCATTCGCCAGCGGCGCGATGATCTTCTTGTTGATCTGGTCGCCGATGTCGCTCTTGCCCTTCAGCGAAACCATATCCTTGAATCCCGCCCCTTTGGGAATCGTAATCGGCGCAAACGGCACGCCCGCATATTTGTCACTGATGTACTTGATGAACAACAAAACGAGGACATAGTCCTTATACTGCGAAGCATCCATCCCGCCGCGCAGCGCGTCACAACTTGCCCAAAGAGAAGAGTACAGTTCCGATTTTTTGAGTGCCATGAGGTTGATTATAAAACGATGCCAGAGTTTCTGGCGTCGGAAAGTATCCGGAGTTACCGAGTCCCTATTTCGCCAATGGAGTTGGTGACTTTTCTCCCAACGGCTGCCATCGCTTGTTTACTACTCGCTTTTTCAACGAATTCCACCCCACTGCCATCAAGATTAAATCCATCCGGCCAGACAGTTTTTTGATCATAGATCGTTTTATCCAGTTTGGCGTCATCCAAGGTGGCGTTCCTAAAATTCACGCTACCTATATTGGCTCCTCGCAAATCAGCTCCGGTTAGGTTGGCTCCCTGAAAATTTGAAAAACGCAAATCAGCTTCGCATAATTTGGTAGTTATGAGAGAGGCGTTTTCTAAATTGCATCCAACTAATCCTGCTTGGGATAAGTCTGCTCTGTCAATATGGGATCGTGTTATGTTGGCTTTGAAGAAATAGGTTTTTCTCATGACTGCCTCAAAAAGTGAAGCATCACTTATATCTGCCTCGGCAAAATCCGAACCAGATAAATTCGCTTTGTAGAAATTTCCTCCATGTAAATTGGCTTTGGAAAAAATAACGTTCTGCAGATTTTGATATCGAAAATCCACATATTCCAATTGCGCACTGCTAAGGTCAGCGCGAGTTTTGATCCAAAACTTGGGCCACATTCTTTTTCGCTGAGAATGAATAAAATCAAGGATTTCAGAAGTCTGGACGTGGTCGCCCACGAGACGCAAACGAACAGCTTGAAGGTTCTCCCTCTTTAATTTACGATTTTCCGCCCAAATACTTATCAACGTCCCAAGTAGCGCCCCAATAAAACCAAATAGACCGCCAATGATTACCCCTTGTAATTCCGAGGAAATTGTATTCATACGCTCCTCCAAATATTATTATGCGGATTTGTGGAGATTACCTGAATGTTTCTGAGGGATATTCTTCGTCTTTTCGCGTATCTTTTCGAGCCTGACATCTTCCTTCCAGGCGGGTGTCGAGTTCTGTATGATGTCTTTTATGTTCCCACCATACACCAGTACCTGCGTATAAACCGTGCGAAAAAACCACTCATCGAAACGCCTGGAACGGTTGTACAGGAAATAGGATGCCAGGATGGCAAGTCCACAAACAACCAAATGATAAGTTTGCTGTGAGCTACTAAAGAATTCAACCCCTTGTAAAACCGCTAACATCGACGCACCAAAACTTAAGTTCCGCAGCATAAAAGCGATTGATTTCAAGCGTTCCTGCTCGATCACAGCCTCAGGGTTGCGAATTCGCAGCACTTCCTGATAAATAGTCCACTCATCGAAATGAAAATCAACTTTAATATCTGAAATTGCCAGGCGCTTCTTCAAGTTTTCGAGCGCCCTGTCGCGGCTGCCAAAATAAAGGATTCTGTCCAGAAGAACTGAACGGATGGCTTCAAATACATGACCTGTTACAAAGGCAAGTATTCCGAGTAATAATATAATCAAGGCATTGGGGGCGGCATCACCGCTTTGCGCCAACTGAATGATATTGACGTATTTCCAGCCCGCGATACGCAGTACTTCATTTATCAGGTACAAGTAAAACATCCCTGGCACTGCATACGAAAAGACATCATAAAATCCCAAAGCAATTGACATCTCTAACGCTCCCTTTTCCATTCCGTATTAATCACAAAATAACAAAAGCGCCCTCGATAATATCTGCACGGGCGGCAGGATTTATGTTGCGACTTCCCTATCCGCTACGCGCCCTAACACGTAGTTCTTTGCCAAGTATACCAAAGGGTGGTTTTGGAAATTTACAACTGAGTCGCCCTCTCAACCCATAAAAAAGACTCCCCGCGCCCAGCATCAATCTCCATGACATTCGCCACCAAGAGTGGAGCACATGAACCAACAAGATATACAAAGGAAAAGAAAATCACGAACCCTTTTCCAGCCTCCACTCCAGTGCGGTGAAGCGCTGCGCCACCTTGTTGTTGCGTACCGCCATGCTGATGGCACGGGGATTGCCCGCCAGCACGCAGAGCTTGCGCGCGCGGGTGATGGCGGTGTACAGCAGGTTGCGCTGGAGCATGGTGTAATGCTGGGTCACGATCGGCATCACCACGACAGGGAACTCAGACCCCTGCGCCTTGTGGATCGAAACCACATAGGCAAGGGTCAACTCGTCTGTCTCGCTCCAATCGTAGGTCGCTGAACGCCCATCGAAGTCCACAGCAAGTGTCTGCTCTACAACATCCAGCGAGCGCACAAAGCCAATGTCCCCGTTGTAGACATCCTTGTCGTAATTGTTCTGCGTTTGCATGACCTTGTCGCCGAGACGGAAAACCGTCCCGAAGAGCTTGCGCTCCTGTTTGTTATTTGCTGGCGGATTGAGTTTCTCCTGCAAGCGTTCATTCAGCGCCGCCACGCCAGCAGGTCCGCGATAGATGGGCGAGAGCACCTGAACATCCCGCACGGCGTCGAAACCGAACTTCTGTGGGATGCGCTCCGAGACCACATCCACGACCCAGTCCGCGGCGGAGGCGGCGTCCTCAGCGGGGAAGAGGAAGAAATCACCCTTGCCTTTGGCGAACTTGGGAAGCTTCCCTTGGTTGATCAGATGAGCATTGGTGATGATCGCTGAATCCGCAGCCTGACGGAAGATACTGTTCAAGCGCGTGACGGGAGCCACCCCGCTTTGGATCAGGTCATGCAGCACGTCACCAGCTCCCACCGACGGCAGCTGATCCACATCCCCAACGAACAGGACATGCGTACCGGGACGCACCGCCTTGAGCAGGTTGTTCATCAGCAGCAGGTCGAGCATCGAGGCTTCATCCACCACCAGAAAATCAAGGTCAAGCGGATTGGCTTCATCGTGCTTGAAGCCTTCCACGGGAGAAAATTCAAGCAGGCGATGGATAGTGCTGGCAGGATGTCCCGTCGCCTCGGAAAGCCGCTTCGCCGCTCGTCCCGTCGGAGAGGCTAACGCAAAACTTTTGTGCTGTTCCACAAGCGTGGAAATCAGCGCCTTCAAGCAGGTGGTCTTGCCTGTTCCCGGTCCACCCGTCAGGATGCTGAGCGGATGGGTCAGCGCCATGTCCACTGCGGTTTGCTGCTCGGCGGATAGATTCTGCGCGGGGAAGAGGCTGTGGTTGAGCGTGCTAACCTGAGAGGTGGCGCTGGCAAGTGTCCGCAGCCGTTCCGCGACGCTTTTCTCGCCAAAGTACAGCGCTGTCAAATAGATGACGGGCGTGCCATACATCGCCTGCGCTTCGGAGACCTTTCCTCCTTGCGACTTTTTCTCATTCAGCGGAAGTAACTCAGGGCGGATGCGCTCATCCTCTGCCAGTCGTTCAATCGCGGGAGGAATCAGATCCTGTGACACAGCCAGCAACTCCACGGCTCTCTGGGTCAGCAGCTCCCGCGGAAGGTAGACATGTCCCTCGTTGGTCATCTCGTTCAGGGCAAAGACGATCCCCGCCTCGATACGCGAGGGATGCTCGGCTGGAAGTCCAAGTGCTTGCGCAATGCGGTCAGCGGTCTTGAAACCCACGCCGTAGATGTCACGTTCGAGTTGATACGGATTCTTCTGGACCGTTTCAAGCGAAGCATCGCCATAGGTCTTGTATATCTTCACTGCCAAATTGGTGCTGACCCCATGTCCGTGCAAAAAGACCATGATCTCCTTGACCTGCTTCTGCTCCTTCCACGCGGCAGTGATCTTCCGCACCCGCTCCTCGCCGATGCCGGGTACTTCGAACAACCGCTGAGGCGCGGCCTCGATGACCTCGAAGGTTTCCTCTTTGAATTTGTCCACGATGCGCTCGGCAAACTTTGGTCCAATCCCCTTGATCATCCCCGAACCGAGATAGCCTTGAATCCCCGCGACGGTGGCGGGCAGGGTCTGCTCACAAATCTCAGCTTTGAACTGCGGTCCGTGCTTCGGGTGATTGTCCCATTGTCCCTGCAAACGCAGGTGTTCCCCTGGAGAGAGTTCGGGCAATGTCCCCACCACCGTTGCCAATCCCTCGGCGTTCAAGTTGACTTTGTTCGCAAAGCGGTTCGACAGTTTGGCGTCCGGACGCAGGCGCAGGACGATATACCCGTTTTCAGGGTTGTAGTAGGTGATACGCTCCACCATGCCGGAGAGGGTGTCCATGCGGACAAGTATACACGGGAGAATGCGTTGGCACTGAGCCCATAATTTTCAACCCGCTGTGCTCTCTATCGGAAACTATTGAGACAAAGCAAATACACCCGTGCTAATTTCATAAGATCATAACGAGTTCGGGTACTGTATTCAAGTTCCTTATTTTTGTTGGGGAATTACATCAAAAAATTTCTGTGATGGGAATTGCGGCTATGCCATTGATATGCGATCATTTTTGCCAACGCATTTCTGACCTCTTCCAGGGAACTTGACTCGATCAGATTGCAAATTGCCACAACCAAATTTGCGATATTCTGCCTCGGTAGCGAGACATCCTGCGTTAAGTTACTTATACGATCTGCTGGATCCAGAAGTTCGATAGTTTTCTTGTAATCCAATCCATATAAATTGATTGCGAGCTTGATGATCTCTTTTGGGGATTCGAGTCCGGGTTTTCTTCGATAAGCCCGGACGAACCGTAGAAAATTCTCGCGTGAGATCGGGTGCTTCTTGAAATCACCGCGCAGCCAGGACATGGGCGTGCTGCGGTCGATTTGAAGCAAGTCAGCCAAGGACTGAGCTGCCTCCATCCTGTTAATCGTGTTTTTTAATTCAGTTTTTGCGTTCAGCGCAACTATGGAATAAAGTGTGATGGAAGCTTGTTTGTGGTCTTGTTCAAAAGGGGGCATTCTAAAGTGTGGTCTCCTATAAAATTTTGACGGGCATTTTTGCACAACAACATTTGCTTAATTTGTGGGAGAAATCTCCACTAGAAATGATGGGAGGATATTGATATGCTTGTCCGCCGTTGCATGCAAAATTTTACCTTCGTGCGTAGCGCGCTGCGCAAATTTCCTTCTGGAGTTTGCAAAAATGAAAAATGAATCACTATCCCCAACTGAACGTGTGCAAGTCTTTACACGTGAATTAGGGTTGGCTCTGCGTCGTATTACAAGGCGTATGAACCCACCTGAACTGCCGCCTGTAGTTCAACCTGTCCAAGAGCAGGAGGAAGTTGAGGTGGACATCCAGGATGAGTAGTCAAAGCAATCGGATCAATCCCCCCAGTTCGTTTGAAGAACTCAAGTCACTGATTCGCTTCGAAATCCAGCAGATTGAACAAGGAAAACAGGTTGACACTTGGGCGGTCTACACCCGCCTGTCCCGTGAAGAAACACAGGGATACAGCTATTCGCTGGAAATCCAACCCGACCGTGCTGAAGCCTATGCGCGTGAAAAAGGCGCGTCAGATATTAGGATATACAGTGACCCCTATCAAACCGGCAGGAACAGCCGCCGCAAAGATCTGCAAAAATTGATCCTGGACATAAAAGCCAGGCGTGTCAAAGCAGTGGTCGTACATCGGCTGGATCGACTATACCGCAACCTGGAATCCCAGCTTGAGTTCGTACGGTTGTGCAAGAAACACAACGTCCAATTCATCAGTGTTACGGAACAAATCGACCCAGAAACCTGGTGGGGACGGCTCGTGCTGTACGTGCTGGGAGCGATGGCGGAGATGTATGTACGCCAGACCAGCGAGCGCACGCGGGAGGCAAAGTCCGAGCGCATCCGCCGCGGATTGCCCAACGGAAATATCCCGCTTGGTTACTGCAACGGGCTTTGTTCAACATGTACCGATGTACAAGGACTTGGATATTGCCCCCGCTTTGGTACACCCGATCGCGTTGAAAGCCAGCGCGGGCGGATTGCAGTTGTACACCCGATTGACCGTCACGTCATTACACTGGTGGCGCATCTCTATCAGCAACACTGGAGTTATCTTGAAATTGCCAGCTATCTCAATCGTAATAAGTTCACCCTGCCGGATGGCACGGTGGTCAAATTCAAACCGAGGAAGGCAGCCAACAGTAAGAGCACGGGAAACGAATTCTCCCGTGACAGCATCCGCGCACTCGTCGCAACGCCCTTCCACACTGGGCTGGTGGCGCGCTATCCGCGCCCTGCGCTGGACATGGAGGACAACTTGGACGATCCCAATGAGGTCAAGTCACCCCGTCCTGAAATCAGCAGACGCCAGATTCTTGAACTCCAACAGGGGCAGCACGAACCATTGCTCCCATTGGAAACCTGGCAACGGATGCAGCAGATCCGCAAAGGGAAAAGCAGCACACCCACACGGGCTGCGCGTCCACGAAATCAATCCACGCTGACGGGTGTGGCAAGGTGCTGGGAGTGCTATCAGCACGACGGGCGGGCATCCCCTTTGCGGGGATCGACAGGCAGCAAAAAGGCGACTCGCTATTATCGCTGTGCCACGCTTCATAATCGTTATGCCAAAAAAGCCAAGCGCGGAACTTCCGATCTGAAACCCCAAACCGATCCACTCACCGAGGAACTGCTTGCCTCGCATGCCCGCAGTTGCCTGCCCGCCGCACAAATGGAAGACCAGTTGCAAGCCCTGATCGACACTCTGGTTATACCAAAGGAATGGAACGACATGATCATGGCGCACTATTTGAGCGATGAGGGGTTGAGTGAGTTCGACCGCGAAGGTCACAACCTGCGCGCCTCGTTGAATCGGTATCGCCAGCTCTATCTTGCCGGTCACATTGACCAGGCGGAGTTCGATGCTCAGGCTCTTCACATCGGGCGCCAATTGCAGTCACTGAAACCTTCCGTTCGGGTTGAAGCACAGGAAGTCCTTCCGCAATTGCGGGACTTCCCAATGTTATGGCAGAACCTGAACGACGGAGAAAAACGGAATTTGTTGGGAACCATGCTCCAAGCCGTCTACTTTGATTCACAAGGAAACATGCAGAAAGTTATAGCGCACACCCCGTTCAAAGAGTTGTTCGGTTTGTCCTGACAAAATAAAGAGGCTCTGCCAGAAATTGGCAGAGCCTCTTCGTTATGTAGATGGATCTTTTTTATTTGCTGAAATACTTCTTCAACAATGTCCTGACCGCCTTCGCCACTTCCTTTCGCGTACCCGGGTCGGGGATTTTGGCAATATCCAGTGCGACATCCACCGCTTCTGAAGGCAGGCTCTCAGCGCTGGCGCGTTGAATGTCGAACGCCTTCAAGGTGGGCCAGTCTGCCAGTTGTAGCAACTCATTGGGGTTGATGTCAAAGTAATCTGCCAGCAAAATGCAATACGTCATATCCGGGCGGTCACCGGATTTGATGCGTCGAATGGTCTCATGGTCCAGACCGGACTCTACGCCTGTCTGACGCATGCTTATATTCCTTTGACCCATCAATTCATCGAGACGGGCAGCAAAAGGTTTTGGATTGAATTTCTTTTCCCTGGCTCTACGACGCCCAACGGCGATTGATTCCATGCATGCCTCCAAAGCATTGGACTAAAATGGGGAACTGTCCAAATCAGATTATACCCACGAAAGGAGAAAATAAAAAATGGACAACATTTCGTTGCGCGCTGTGGGCTATCGGCGCGTGTCTTCGCGCGAGCAGTTGGATGGTTTCAGTCTGGACGCGCAGGAGAATAATATCCGCAAGTACGCTGAAGATCATGGCTGGGAGTTGACAAGCATATATACCGACGCCGGTATCTCCGCCAAGCGTGATAGCCAACGTCCACAATTCATACAAATGATGGAGGATGCCCAATCGCATCGGTTCGATGTCGTGATCGCGGATAAGATCGACCGCTTCTACCGTCACCTGGCTGGTCTGCTCAACGCCCTGGATCATCTCAAAGAGTCTAACGTCTTTTTTGTGTCTGTTCAGGAACGGCTGGATTTTACAACGCCCTGGGGTAAATTGACGTTGACCGTTTTGGGGATGCTAGCTGAGATCTATATCGACAACCTGCGCCAAGAGACCACCAAAGGTAAAGTCCAGCGCGCCCGTGACGGGTACTGGAACGGCAATATCCCTTACGGGTATTGCAGAGGTTTGTGTTCCAATTGCCTGGATGTCAATGGGGCTGGGTACTGCCCGGAGTTTGGACAGCCTGATAAAGGCAATGGCAGGGAGTTGATCCTGCATCCTGTAGATCAACATGCTGCCAGAATGATATTCGAGCTCATTCAGACCGGCAAAAATTCAACTTTACGGATCGCGGAGTTTCTCAATGAGAGTGTCTACACTCATGCAGACGGGATCACGATGAAGTATCGGCAAAGAGGAAAGACGGGAAAGGGAAAGATACGGCATGAATTCACAAAGGAATTTGTGCGCAATGTGCTAAACAATATTTTCTACACTGGACAGGTTGCATATTACAACAGACAAAAACGGCGAATCCTAAAGGATGTTTACCCCGGGAAACATCCCGCTTTGATTTCACAGAAGACTTTTCAGAATGTGCAGGAAATCCGTAAAGCATTGTTTAGTAATGCGCGCGTCAAAAGAGGATTGCCAATTCGATTGTATCCCCTGACTGGCATCGCGCATTGTGCATCGTGCGGCTGGCAGATGAGAGGTACTTCTACCGATGGCCGGTACTACTACATTGACGCGTCGCGCATTGAGCGCAAGGGGATATGTAATCAACACTTGGTGGATGCCGAGCAAATTGAAATGGACCTGGTCAATTACATATTGGCAGTCATCGAGAGTTGGGATAGGACAGTCCAGCCGCAATGCATTGCAAATCTAATTTCTGAAATTGAGGCTCACATTGATCAAACACGCACTTTGTTTTTGCGCAGGGATATCCCGCTCGATACTTACGAATCTGTCAGAGATAGGGAAACTGCTCAACTTAAAACCTTGCGCGAGACGGGGTTGGATGTTACACTGCCATTAACGGATTCTGTAAAAGAGAATCTGTCGCATTGGCGTAGCACCTTACCAATCGACAAAAAAAGACAGTTTCGACTGGTATTCGAAACTGTCTGGTTGCAAAATAACGCAATTGTGGCGCTTCAGCCGACATTAGCGTTTCTGCCTTTATTCTCCCAAAAGCAAGGGAGTTGTATCAGCGGTCCCGACGGGATTCGAACCCGCGATCTCGGCCTTGACAGGGCCGCATGTTTGGCCGCTACACCACGGGACCAATTCGTTAAGCGGGCGCTAGTTTACCATGAGGGTATGTCAATGTCAATACGCACCTCCTGTATAAAATGCAGGATCGGTTGGAGTTTGCCCCGTGCGGTCATGGATGTACACCCAATCTCCTTCAACTGCCCAATTGAATAGCCAATGAGAGTCACCAATGGACAGATTTACACATCCATGAGATTGGGGGTAACCAAAACGTGTGCGCCAGTAGGCACCATGCAGCGCTCGCGCACCATCGAAATACATCGTCCATGGAACGTTATCGAGGTAATAAAAGTCGGCGGGGTCATTATTACGCATGGTTTCGGATTCTTTTTTCTGAAGGATTTGAAAGAGACCCGGCCTTGTCCAGAAGGGTTCTGCCCCACTGGCAATGACGGTTGCAAAGATAAGTTGATTGTTTTCATATACTGCGAGGATTTGTTCAGCAAGGTCTACGTCGATCCAGCGATTGGTTGTCACGCCTTCCGGGGGTAACGTATTAACAATTACGCGTGCCACTTTTCGCCCTTCCACCCATTGATTCGGACCAACCAAATACCATTCAGCGTTTTCAACAAACTGCATATTGTAGATGGTCACGATTTCAAAAAGGCCAACCTCCCTTCCGGTTTTACCTGAATTATAACCAGGCGCGTCCATCACGGGAATCTGTTCAAACGCCCAACCAAAGGAAGTGCGCGGCGTGGCATTAAAAACAAGCCCCTGGAAATTGGATATCTCGCCGACACGCGCTCCCTTGCCGGGAATCCAACCACCATTTGGCATCAGATAATACACTCCGCCTTGGTCTACGCGATCAACATAGGAGACATATACAAAACCTGGTGAAAATTGCTGGGCACTTGGACCTTTCTCTCCCGGAGTGCTGTAAATTGGCACGAAATCATCGTCCAGGTGGAAATATTTATAGGGAAGTTGCGTCAGGTTGGGGTCAGGTTTGGAAGCGGGCAGAGGGCGCGGGGGAAGGGTCATGCCGAGACGCGCCAAATCGGTCAGATAGGTGGAAGGACCTAGAGGTAGGCAGCCAGCCGGCTCGGATAAGTAAACACCCGGTTCGCAGACTACACCGCCACTTTCAGGCTCGGAAACAGGCGTCGGCTCCTGTGCAAATACGACTTGCGGAATCAAAAAAAGGCTGAAAATGAGAAAATCAAACAATTTATTTTTTTTCATGGCGGCAAATTATAGCATGTGAGCGGTTTGCTGTTTTGTAAGATATAATATATCGAACTTGACACAATGAAAGCCATGTTCTAAAATAGTTGAAATATTATGAAATTATGCCCTAAAAGGGGCATTCAACTTCCCCCACAGGAGGGTTGGTTTGTCAAAAAATCGTTCGCAACAAATGGTAGATCGCCTGCGAGAATTACAGGCTTCGTCACCTGATATTGAGGCGTCGGCAGTGGTCAGTGTTGATGGTTTAAGTATTGCGTCCGCTCTTCCGCAGGGCGTGGAAGAGGATCGTGTTTCAGCCATGTCCGCAGCCATGCTCTCATTAGGTGAACGTATTTCCAGTGAATTGGGGCGTGGTTCCCTCGAGCAGGTTTACATTAAAGGCTTGAAGGGGTATGTCGTTTTGATGTCAGTCGGTGAGGAAGCGGTTCTTACTGCATTGGCACGTGAACAGGCCAAACTCGGCCTGATCTTCCTTGATATGCGTCGTGCCGCCGAAGATCTGGCGAAGTTGATCTAGTGGAGTTGCCATGAGTCCCCTTCAAAAAAGTGGTTTGTATTATCCCAATAAATTCGGCATGATAACCATCAAATCCCTCGAGGAGGTGATGGGTAAAAACGGTCTTAATGCCATCCTGAATTTGGCGGGGCTGAATAATTACATCGAAAACTATCCTCCTGACAATCTCGACAAGGGTTTTGATTTTGCAGAGCTTTCCGCCCTAGGTTCCGCTCTTGAGGAAATGTATGGCCCGCGCGGAGGACGCGGACTTGCTCTTCGAGCCGGACGCGCGACTTTCTCCGATGCGTTGAAGAATTTTGGCGCGCTGGCTGGCGCGGCAGATTTGGCGTTTGTCGTCCTCCCACTTCAATCCAAGCTAAGAATAGGTTTGCCGGCCTTCGCAAAGATTTTCACCCAGTTAAGTGACCAGCACACAACCGTGGAAGAAAAAGATACAGAGTGGATATGGACCATTCATAAGTGTCCATGTTGCTGGGGACGCACAGGAGCGGACAAGCCGGTCTGCTTCATCTCGACAGGCCTATTACAGGAGAGTCTAAAGTGGGTTTCCGGCGGCAATGAATTCCGCGTGAACGAATCCAAGTGCATTGCGGTTGGCGATGAAGTTTGCGAATTTATTATCCAAAAAGAACCGATTTCATAAATAATTAAGTGAAGGCTGGCGTGGCAGACATCAGGCCAAAAATACTCATCATCGAGGACGATCTGGACGTCGCAGAAATGCTGAACGCTTATTTTCGCGTTCAGGGTTATGAGGTGTTCACCGTCAATTGGGGAGAGGATGGTGTCCGCTCCTGCCAAACCGTCCACCCTGATCTGGTTATCCTCGATATCCGTCTTCCCGACATTGACGGCTATGAAGTAGCCCGACGTTTGCGCAGTGATCGCCGTACCGCCGACATTCCGATCATCTTCCTTACTGAAAAGCGCGACCGCTCCGACCGTCTGCAAGGGCTGGAAATTGGCGCGGATGATTACATTACCAAGCCGTTTGATGTGCAGGAATTACGCCTGCGTGTACGAAATGCGCTAAAACGCGTCAGCCAAGGATCATTAACCAATCCCGTCACGGGTTTGCCGGAAGGCGCATTGGTGGATGAAAAGCTCTCCGAGGTGCTTGGCAAGGATGGCGTGGCCCTGCTGTTTGTCTCCATTGAAAACATGCCGTTTTTCCGCGAGGCCTATGGTTTTGTTGCCTCTGATGACGTTTTGCGGGCAATCAGCTTGATGGTTGTTAATACAATGCGGGAGGTCAGCCGCCCCGAGGATTTTCTGGGTCATTTGAGCGCCACGGACTTTGTGCTTGTGCTTCCCCCCTCGAATCTTGTTGCGCTAAGCGAAAAACTCCGGGTTCGTCTCGAACAATCCGTTGAATATTTTTATCCAATCAAGGATCGTGAACAAATGGCGAAAAGCCGAAATCGCCTTAATGTAAAATTGGCGGAGCTTGCATCAACGAAAGACAACTTTACAGATATAAATCAAATTAAGACAGAGTTGATGCACCTTAAGAAATAGGAGTCTTTTGCGTATCACGGTTGTTACACCTACTTATAATGAAGCGGAGAACCTGCCTAAACTGGTCTCCGCTTTATTTTCGCTTCCTCTTGAATTATCCGTGCTTGTGGTGGACGACAACAGCCCGGATGGCACGGGACGTGTGGCAGATGAATTGGCATTAACCTATCCGAACCAGGTAAAGGTACTTCATCGCCCCGGAAAACTTGGACTGCGCTCGGCATATTTGAATGGATTTCAAAAAGTGTTGGAAGGAAATGTCCAGGCTATTGTGCAGATGGACGCGGATTTTTCACATGACCCATCGGCACTTGTGGAAATGGCAGAATTGCTCAAGACCAAGGACATGGTGCTTGGCTCCCGTTATGTAAAAGGTGGCTCTGTGGATGAGAGATGGCCTTTTTGGCGCAAGGGACTTTCCGCCTTTGGCAATTATTACGCCCGTACGATTTTGGGATTGCCACTGCACGATGTGACCACGGGATATCGCATGTGGCGGCGGGAAACCTTACAGCAAATTCCATTTGAACGTATTCAATCGAATGGTTATGTCTTTCTGGTGGAAATGGCATATCTTGCGCATTGTCTTGAATTTACCATTGGCGAATCACCCATCTATTTTGCAGACCGGCGTTGGGGAAAGTCGAAAATGTCATTCCGCATCCAGGCGGAGGCCGCGTTTCGCGTTTGCCAAGTCTGGTGGAATTATCGTGATCTGAGAAAAGCGGGAAAGTCCGCCAGATTGTAAAGCCTAGTTGTCAGACAGGTTGTCCGGCAATATCATCTTGTTCTTTTGAGACTTCCTTGAGCGGGAGAACCACTGTAAACGTACATCCCCTGCCCTCCTGACTTTCCAGTTCGATCCTGCCGCCCATAATGGAGGTCAACTTGGCGACAATGGAAAGCCCCAATCCAAAACCGCTTTGTTTGGAATTCTCCATGCTATGGACCTGCTCGAAAGCTTCAAAAACACGTTTTTGTGCTTCGAGGGGGATGCCAATTCCAGTATCGGCCACTTGAATTACCCACGAATCCTGTCCACGCCTGAGGAAGCGCACCGTCACAGAACCTTTTTCGGTGAATTTGACCGCGTTATGTACAAGGTTCATCACAATCTGCCTCAACCAGAATTGGTCGCCGATCAGCTTTTGTGGAAGTGCGAGATCAATGTATTCAATAAGTTTCAAGCCTTTTTTATATGCGTGGAAATTTAATGTGGATAATAGCGGACCAATTACCTCGTTCACATCGAAAGGGTATTCGCGCAAAACAATTTTTCCGGTTTCGATCTGCGCCTGTCCGACCAGGTTGTTAATGAAGGAGAGCAGTTGATTCGCACCATCGAGGATTTCCGACGAAGCTTTTGCCTGATGTTCACTCATCGGGCCAAAAGAGCCATCTTTCAACATCTCCGCGTAGCCGATAATTGCTCCCAAGGGCGAACGTAGGTCATGACCGAGGTTTGCGAGCAACTGACTTTTTAGGTGGCTTGCCTCCATGATTTGTATTTGCGCCCGTTTCTGCTCGGTAATGTCGCTGATGAGCAGGACACGCCCGTTACGCTTCCCGCGTTGGTCAAGGACTGGGGTGGTTCGCAAGCTAAAGGTCAGCGATTCACCCGCAAGTTCAACTGAAATCTCCTGATCGATCTCCGTGTGTGAATTGGACGCTTGCCATTCATTCCATTGCGGGAGCAGGCTCTTGATATCGCGTCCGATCAGGGCACCCACATTTTGAAAGATGAAAGTACCCACCGGATTGATATCAACAATACGTTCCTTGTTATCCAGCACCACCACGCCATCTTTAATGGCATTGAACACAGAAACATGGGCGATGGGACGCAAATCCATGAAGCGATAGCGCAGAAAACTGATCGAGAGAAAAAGGTTTGTTAAAGTCAGGGCAATTGGCGTCAGATCCAGGGATGGATATGGATTCAAGCCTGTGAGGTACATAAAATTCGCAAGCCAGGGAAACGACATCCCCATCAGCATGATGCGTGACTGGCTCCTATACAAGCTTTGTGAACGCCTGGATACTTGAAAGAATAGAAAAGTGCTGACCGCTATTAGAACGTACTGAAAGATCGTCAATATAACAAACAACAGTCCATGCTGGAGACTCAAAGGCCCGAGTGGAAGCCCGTTTGTAAACTGAACATCAGTCCATATTTGATGGTGCCATTCATTGGTCAGCGCGAGCATGAAGCTGAAACTGGCAATGATTGCAAGTAAGGCCGTCCGCGTACGGGTCAGCCAGTTCCCATGACCGCTGTAGTGCATGGTGAAAATGAACATACCCAATGCAACATAGGAAATGCCAAAATATTCCAATTTCGCCCACAGGACCTTTTCCGCCAGGTCTGTGCTGAAAATCTCCATCACATAGGTGAGCGACCATTCCGTTACGCATCCAACAGCAAGCATTAAGCCATATGCGCCCGGTATGGAACGTACCCCCCAGATTCGAATCAACAACAGAATGCCAATCACGCTGCCTGCCAGCAGGATGATAATGTAACCGACATAGTAAGGGTACATTTCCATGAATACAGCTATCCTTTTGCTGATTCTAACGGGGAAAGGGGGTTTTCAGTATGTTAATTTAATGAAAAAAATTCCTTCCCTCTGTTCGCGGTATGACCTGTACAGCCCGGATTTGCCGGGCTTCAACGACCCATTCGCACGGAAATATAAAGCCATGCTGAGTGAGTTGACATGATAAAATTAAGTCAACTTACTCGGCAGCACCTTTTTATGGAAGAAAACACAACTTTCCTGATCCACCTACTAATCGCCCGCCTCGAAAGAATCTCGGCCGATTCATTATGGGCGCACCGCGCCAGTGGCGTAAAAGGATCGCTACTGAGAATGATGGCAAAATTTGAAAACGGGTACCCCGTTCGACAGGTTGACTTGAAACAGACGATCGATTTGGGATTTTCTATCCTGGAAAAAGCGGCAAAAGAAAAAGATTTCCCTGGAAGTTAAATCAAAAGCAGGTGCTGGTTTGTTTAAACAAACCAGCACCTGCTTTCTGTTTACATTTACTTTTGAGCAAGCACAAATGTGCCAATAAAATTGACCTCCGCTTCAAAGTACAATCCCTCCCAATGTCCGCCTTTGCGCACAAACCGACCACTTCCCAGATTCGCGTTGTCACGTAACTTCACCCAGTTTGCACCGTCCCAGTATAAGATGGACAAGTCGTCAGCATTTACGACCCCGGGGACAAGAAAAAATACGCGCATAAAGGATACGTCTTTGCCATCTACCTCGACCCAATTTTCTCCATCCCAATATAAAACTTGTGTTCCCTTTTGACCATCTTGATTTGTAATATTGCTCCAATACCAGACCGACTCCGCTTCGCCAAGGGGCTTTAGAGGTTGGTTGTCACGCATTACAGTCAGGTCGAGGCTGGAGATGTATCTATACCCGCGAGGCAAAAAACCAGGGATATCATCCCGCCCGATGTCTATCAAGCGGACAGCCTCGCCGAGAGTACAGGGAAGATATGCGCCATCACCATCAGGCAAGGAAACCACTGCGCCGCTAAATGCTCCACAGTCAAGCTTTGCCAACTCGCCGTTTACAACATTCAATTTGTTTGTTGGCGGAAGAAGCTCAGCAGGGACAACATTGTCTACTTTATGGCCGCGATTACCACCAGAGGAATACGAAAAACACGAATTGGAATGGTAAGAAATGGATCCGTTATTTATCGCATCGTCATCGCTATTTTGCGCAAGTGCAACACCATTGAAAACAAGATTTGGCGTATCAGCATCGACGCCATAACCGTCGTTTCCGACAATTTGGGAACAATCCAAAGTGACATTCCCAGCGGAGGCCAGGTAAGCACCCGTATCAAGGTTGTTGATAATCGAGGTATTGGATATCGAGATACCATTCGCTGCTTCCACAACAAGCCCCTCGGACAGGTTGCCCGCAAATAGATTCACTCCGTCCAAAAATACATTGCCAGACGATGAAATCAATTCGGCCCCGGCACCATATCCGCCACCAGCGCCGTTTCCGCTCGCAGTAATGTTGGACAACGTCATATCTCCGTTCGTCGCCGCATATAAACCCGACTCATTGTTTCCATTAAATACATTTGTTCCAAAAAGGTTTAAAGTGCCTGCATTAAATTCCGCTCCGTAACCATATGAATTGCCAGCGCCATTATTGTTGGCAGTAATATTTTGAGCAGCGACCACGCTATCTGCCGCAATGTACAAGCCTGTATCGCTGTTTCCAATAAATTGGGAGACTCCCGTTAACGTCACATTTCCATTCGAAATCACTTCAGCGCCAGCGCCAAGGTTTCCACCTGAATTAATATCATTCAGAGTCACATCTCCACTGGTCTGGACATACAGTCCCGTGGAGTTTGACCCGTTAACGACAATATCATTTATAGTTACATTATTATTCCAATTTGCAATTTCAATTGGACTGGTAAAAGTGCTGCTGCCTGTTGTGGTGCCAAGACCAGGTCCATCCCAACCGCCTTGGAGGGTTAACCTATAATCTTTCCAATTGGAAAAAACCGATCCATCAAAGCTGAGGAAAGAAGCTGACAAGTCGTTACCAGACAATATCCAAATGACGCCATGGTCGTTTGGCTCGGGAATATCGCCATTGTCAACCGCAGTTATCAAAGCAGATAAAGTTGCATAGGAACCTGTACAGCCATTAGCACCTGGGACGGGCGAAGATGCGTTTTCGGGGCACCAGATCGGGTCGCCAACAACAAAAGCATTGGCAGCTTCCTGAGTTGCCAGTGGCTCAATTTCCGTTCCAGAGGTTACGATGACTGCGGTATTTTCGGGTATTTGTTCAAGGAGAGTGGAAGAATCAACTGTTGCCTCTTCCGCTGGAACCTCGGTGGGCGATACTAACGGCGGGTTAGTCGCATCGATAGGTTGATCTTCAACCGGTGCATCTGTCGGCACTGGCTCTACCGTCGGAGGCAAAGGCGATTCTTCAGTTTCGGCAGGCGGCGGGGTGGCATCATCTGCGATAGCGCCAAAAGTCACAAACAATGACGTTACGAGGGCGATTATGAGCGCTACAGCCGGAATTCCAAAGCTCTTATTGACTTTCATTCAACAACTCCATAAAAATCATTAAAAACGGTCTTTAAAATATATTTAAATATACCGAAAGAATTTAGATTTGCCAATCATACCATTGGTGGATAAAAAAGACCAGATTTCTCGAAAATTCCAAATTCTCCACTTCACCTGAGTTGGTCAACAAAAGTGTCAATCCCACGATCAAGGTAGCTGTTTACAAGTTTTAGAAAATAACCACGGACATATCTTTCAAGAAAAGGACGCAAGAAGACGGGAATACGCGTACTGGACACAGCTAATACTTCTTCATTGCCATTCCACTTCTCCAGAGTCGCGAGAGCACAATAAAACCATAATATTGATTCAGAAGACAGGTTGCCGCTAAAATATCCGAGAAAAATCGCACGCTCATATTTTGTTCGCAGGGCAGGACGAAAGGTCATCCCTTGAAAAACCACCTGCAGTTTCCGCGTTACAGGATCAATGAGTAATTTGGAAAGGTCTCCATAAATCGGACGGTCATCTTTCCAATTTGGATCCAAAACACCCACCTTTCCTTCGTCAGTTACAAAGATATTACCCAGATGATAATCGTCATGAGCCGAAGATATTGGGACTTCTTTTTCAGCAACCAAATTGTATAAATCCCTGAATTTACTCCGAAGGGAATCCAATGACGACACTTTTTTTTCTTGTAGAAGGGAAATCTCTTCTAAGACACTCTCAAAAACCCCCGAGGTTTTCAAAACTATAAACTTATTCTGAGAGAAGGAAGCATGGATAGTATTTAACCATTTCCCTGCCAAGCGTAATTTATCGGAAAAATCATCCCAGGCAGTTTTGGAGCCAAATATAATTGGGAAATTCGTGAGACGATCCTTCAACATCGTAAGACAAATCTCTTCTGTTGCCAAAGCGTTTAAATCATAAAAATAGCCAACGGGGTTTAATGAACATAATTGAGTTTCACCAGAATCAGAGATCACCTGAGCAATTGACTTCAGAGTATCATACTCAAATTTCACCTCAACACGAATCTGTTCCGAGTTCACGGATTCTTCAATCGTTTTCATCCACGACTGGTGAGGGATTTTTACCAGGAGGGTATGAGTTTCCCCATTTTTCCTCCCCCTGGCAATATATCGAAACATAAATGAGTACCTTCGATTGATCCGTTCAGGGATATCGCCAAGCAACACAAAATCATCCCCGAATGATTCGCGCGCCAACTTTAAAACCGCAACATTCAACCTTTCTATGAATTCAGTATCAGTGACCGACATGATTCTTGTTCCAATTTGGAAATCCGTTCAACAAAAAACTCAAAGGGCTATTTGATCTTAAGGGAAGACAGGACGTAAAAGCCATGCTCATCTCTGCCATCCATTGCCAGCATTATGGGCTTATTGGTCCTTCGATCAAGAATTTCAACCGCCGCAAGATATTCGCCTCGTTCGACTTCATCTGAAATCACTATGGATTGAGAAACTTGGTAACCATCCCTACCTTCAGGAAGCGAATCAGACGGCATCCAAGAGGAAATATCAACCCTTATAGGCGTCGAATAGACGGATTCGCCAGAAGAATCCAACAAGTGAAAGTTCAACTGAAAGTCCTGTCCCATTTTGGGGTAGCTAGGAGCAAGTCCAAGATTTTGCCAAATCATCTTAAGGTCAAGGACGCGATCACCAACAGACAACTCCGCCTCCTTAAGAAAATAACGATATCCTGCGTATTTCATCATGTCTTCCAAGTCAGGCAGGTCATATCCCCAGTTGTTATTGTGCACAATACTTCCATGGGACATTTCAAGCAACCATTTTGCGTCATCGACTTCGACATCATCAGGCCTGCACAATTCAAAAACAACGGGAGCCGTTTTCCACACATCTAAGAGCACATCGTCTATTTTTTCAAAAACATGCTCCCCATCATATCCCAGGCAATCGTAGCGAAAACCAACATCAGGACGCCGGGAAAACACATATTGAGAAGATTGAACAATACCTGCATAAGGCATCAGCAACTGTGTTTGTTGAAAACCAGTATAGGCATAATCGAGTTGGGATAAGCTGCCATCTGCATTTCGGCATTGGTGACCTTGATAGGATCCGCCAATGAACATGTCAACCAGCCTTCGTCGGGCCTGACCGTCCAGCGTTGTAAAACCGCTGGAAGAGTAGTCACCTTTGCCATAAGAATCCTCCCAAACCTCGTCCCATTCAGTTTGTTGATCCTGCCAGCTCCATTCATTGAAATTGCCATATCCAGAGATGTCAATAAAGGCAATATCCGGATTACCATCATAGACTTTTGCCAACTCGTTCACAAACCCGCCCCATTCTTTCTGGTAAGTGCAATTTGAATACATCGGTTCACCGTCGGGGAACAATGAAGCGCCCTTGGCAAGCACCCACTGTGGAATCATATGCCCATCATAATCCTCACCCACCATCGTATAAACTCTAAAGGAAAATTGCCTTCCGGATTCCTTTATCTCTGCCAATTGTGCGTCAAGAGCCGACCAGTCATATACACCCTCCTGCGGGTTTAGCACGGACCAGGAAATCTTTCTACGGTAGGAATAAGAAACTGTTTCAGGGAAACCCAGAATACCATAAGGTTCTGGACCATCCTGCCATCCAATGCCTGGATTGGTAATGTAATCATCGACAACAACCGGCGTAATTTTCACAACCTCGGGTTCAACAGTAACAGGCCCAGCAGGAGAGGGGGACACGTGATCATTCGTTGGTTCTATCTCGACAGCGGTTAAAAAGGCGGAACAAGACTGCAACAATAAAACAACTAACAGCATGAACAAGATTTTTGAATATTTCCAATCGGATTGTTTGAAATATTTCATCAGACGACTCCTATTACCATCTCCTCTTGGCAAAAGAATGGATTTTACAGACCACAGTACTATTATGAGGTTTTGATCTAAAAGGTGTGTTTCTCAAACAATCTTTCAGGAATTTAATAGCGGGACATTCCCGAGGTGGGTTGAAAAAAATCGGCAACTTTTTCAATTCCGGCGAGTTTTGCTGCAAAACGCGGCAAAGTGCTCGATTGTCCAACATATATTCGTCGAATTGTAAGAGGACTCTTTTTTACAGAACGATAAGAAGTAGGCCCCGGCATCAATGTAAACGCAAGTTCAAATCCTGTTTTCTGAACCAGTTTAACAACTTCGGGTGAAAAATCCGAAGCGCCACCATTGGGATAAGCAAAACTCAATGCGGGTTTCCCGGTTTCCTCCTGCACCCTTCCTTTGGAAACAGAAAGTTCGTTTTCAACCTGCGAAAGTGATGCGCGTGTCAGAATAGGATGCGAGGATGTGTGAGCCCCGAACTCAATCCCGACACTGCTCAACTCACGAACCTGATCCCATGTCAGGTATAAGCCGACAAACGCATTCGATGGAACAGCAACGCCCAAATCTTTGGAAAGGTCGTCCATTGCCCGTAATTTCTCATCCTGCGGCAAATACTTTACCGACCACACCCATTGATTAACAGCCCTGTCTCTCGATACAGAGTCGGTCCATGAAACATCCATGCCCGAAGGTAGACGAACACGCTCTTTATCAGTATGACAAATACAATATGCGGCATAATCCCAATAAAACGGCAGATTACTTCCCATATAATTGGTGGCGAGAAAAATTATTGCCGTAAGCCCTCTCTCCTTTAGGACAGGATAGGCATACTTTAGATTGTCAAAATACCCATCGTCGAAGGTAATTATGGCGGCACGAGAAGGTAACGGCCGTTCCCCCCGGAGCCAGGCTGCAAGGTGCTTAACAGGAATGGCGTTGTAATGCTTTTTTACATAATCCATTTGAAGGGCAAAAGTTTCAGGTGAGGCACTCACATTCGGCTTAAAAGTATGGAAATCGTTCACAGAGCTATCCACTATACGATGATAATTAAGCACAGTTAAAAGATGTGGATTTATCTGCCGAGGGATTGAAAATATCCCAAGGTCAAACAAACCATCAAGTATGCTATTAATTATTCTGGACCGGCCAAATTTTTTCTTCATCCATTAATTCTCAGGGGTGATTGATAGGAAGCGGTTCGAAATTGGGTTATTCACCAGAAGGATCTTTCTATCAATACGCATCGTCTGTACTGCACTTCCATGCAAGTACAGACGACACCTAAAAGGGACCGATCCTTCAAAAATCAGGAAAGTTACTACGAGTTCTTTTTCCGCATGCGAAAGGCAAAAAATATCACGACGAGCATGATAATTACCACCCCGCCAATGGCGACAAGAACAAGCGGTTTATTATTTAGCGGGGACACCGAGGCTGGAACACCCGGCTGTTCCGCTAAAATTGGCGTTTCACTGTTGATGTTTCCGGAACCAATGCCAGATTCGAACCTTCCCATACCAAAACCAGTCCGTGTATCAACGACAATCGCGCGAGTCCCACCATCATAAGTCGAATAGTTTCCAAGCAGGGTCTCCCGGATCTGAAAATCCAAAAGCGACTTTACAGCAAAACCCAGTCCATCCGGGTTTGTCCCAAATATTCCCAAAACAGCTCCTTTGGGATTCCAGGGGGATGTGAAAAGTTCCAAATATCCCAAGCTCTTTTTATCAGAAACCCGGTAAACAACCAGTTGGGACTCCAGGACAGCAACATTACTTCCAGGCTCAAAATATGCCGGCATGGTCTTCTTCATATCGTCTAGAATCGACAAGTTCTTTGGTTCGCCAACAACAATGAAATTGTTGCCCAATACCGAATCCGGAACTTGTCCATCAAACGCTGTCTCAAAACTTAATATCGATCCATTCACCCTTGCCCCCAAATCGAAAGCAATTTTTCCGACAGTTGCCCAGACAGATGGGTTATTTTGAGGCACAACAAAAGTGGTCGTGCCTAGGGAAGGATCATTGGCGAAGGGATAGGGATATGATCTTAGATCCTGAAGAACATTAGCCGAGTCAGGAGACTTGATCAAGGGAAGGTGTAAAAATGAATCCTGGTAAATCGTAGCCCAAAGTCCGGAAAGCGCCAAAACAGAACATTCATCGCGCGGCAAAAGATTTATGACAATATCCAGTCGATTCTGCCCGAACCGCAGCATGCTGGCCGGCAGGTCTATTTTTGACGAAACCAAACTCGTTGTTCCATCCGAAAGTTGAACGCTTCCGATCACGGTGTCGTTTAGGTATACGGTAATATCCGAACGTACCGGGTCCACCATGGTTGAGTTGCTATACTTAATCTCCAAATATGGGTTTTCAGATGGGATCTGCCCTTGTGGAATGATAAATTCATAGGTTAAATAGTTTGAGCCTAATGCATCCACTGTGATCACCTGATAGCCCAGATCCGATAAAGTAATGTCAGGCGTAGTCAGCTGGGCAGCGTCTTGTCCTATCACACCAATGGTGGTCAACGGGTTAACCTGGGCAATGACAGAATAATTGGGAGTAGCACCTGTCTGCAAGTTCCCGGTGGAAAGTGCCTGCGCGGCCTTTACCACGCCTTGGTCCGATGCGCCGCTCACGAACAATAGCGACTTGGAGGCATTCCACGGTGAGGGAAGAACCTGCAACACGCCATCGTCATTCCCAACTTCCGACGAAGAGAATTGTCCATTTGCAATTGACACTGGCATGGATGCAACAGACAAAGCCTGAAAGGCGGAAGGCTTTCCGACAAATATCAAATCGGACTGGCTTTGAACACTCTCTGTAAGCTGCTCAAGACTGAGCAGTGAAATGGGAAGCTTACCTTGCGACATCCGCCCAAAAGTGCCCATCACGACAAGCCCTGCCTGCACCTCATCCGCCGAGGGATTCGAAGGTATCACCACGACAGCAGAACCAACCGATTTGGCTCTTTCCTGATAAAAGGGCCATGGCAATCGCCTTAGGTCGAGTTGTAATTCCTTTTCCACGTGTGGAAGAATGGCATAGGAATTGGAACCGATTACCACCGTCGTTCTATTAAAATCCAAATCACAATCGATCGCCGCATCCAGGGAAATCGTGATACTGTATATACCATCATCGCTTGGCACGCTCAAATCGCTTGCAGAAATTGGAATGCGGTATGAAGTAGTCCCATTACCCGTCAGGGCAATGCTTTGCTGCAACATCTTATTAAAATAAACGTCGAGCATGGCCCCACTAAAGGAGCCGGCGTTCACAGGCGCAGTCCCGCCCGAATTGGTTGTAAAAAAGGACTCGACCTCGAGGTTTATTTCCGCCCCATCTTGTAACACCCACGTGGGCGGGAGTTCAAACTTGATTGTCCTGCTCTCATAAGGGCCCTTTAAAACGATATCGGACGGTGAACCCAGGTCTGAAAACGTAAAAACATCTCCATTTTGTACAGGAGGGGTCAATGCCGAGACAAGGCCGGCATCCAGAAAGGAGCCAACGATAAAAACAAGCAACATCAAATGAATGAGTTTTTTCTTATTGATAAACATGTCACAAATCTCCTTGGCGACAATTTCAAAAGCTGGTTACCTCTCGACCTTTTTCCACATCACGGTCTGGTTGGAAGTAATAAAACGATATAGTCCCTGCAAAGCTGCAAAGTTACTGTTGACTAAAAACGAAGGAACATAAAAAAGCCTGCCTAACACACCGCGAAATTTGCGTCTCCGCCCAACCCATGCCAGTCCATAGAAAACAACCTGCAAGGCGAGAACAACCCAGGTATATGGAAAAGATAAAATTAACCAACCCGGGCCAGTCATATACGATGGGAGGAAAAGAGTCAATACACTGGCTAAAAAGGCCAAGATCATGAATAAAGGAACCAACGGCCTCAAATATTTGTGGGATACAACCTGCCACAAGACCAGGGGGTATTTCCAAGGCAATGCCCGCCAAAATGAAAAAGTCACCTGATAACGTCCCGCAATCATTCGAGCGCGTCGCTCCATTTCCTCTCGTTCTGACCCCGCAACAGGATGCGAAGATCTCGCCTCGGGGGCATAAATCACCCGGTAGCCTTGCTTTAAGATGCTCAATGCAGCATAGAAATCGTCATTAATTACATTAGAGGGCGGCGGAACATATAAATCACGACGAATCGCAAGCAGGTCTCCAGCAACGCCAACACAGCTACCCAATCGAGATTCCTGTCGCTTAATAAATTCTTCATATTTCCAATACAGTCCTTCGGCATTTCCCAAGGAGCTTTCACCTATTACATTCCTGCCACCGGATACCGCACCAACGGATGGATCCGCATAATATTTAACAATTTCACGAAGCGCATTTGGCGGATAATAGTTATCGGCATCGGAAAATAAAATGATTTCGCCACGAATGTACTTGATTGCATCTTTGATCGCAGGCAATTTACCTCTCCGTTGGAGGTTATTCACCAGTTCAACTCCTTTTTCACGATATTGTTCAACGATTTCGGCCGTGCGATCCACAGAGCCGTCATTAACTACAAGGATTTGCAAACGGTCTCGCGGATAATCCAACGCAAGGGAATTATCAAGCTTTCTGGAAATAACCTTCTCTTCATTAAGAGCCGCAAATAGCAGAGTCACAGCAGGTTGTATCTCCTCACACCGCGTTTTGCGGGGGAAAGCCTTCGCAAGCAGATAAACGAAAACCGGGTATCCGACATATACATAAATAACCGCCACAACACATAACCAAAACAAGACGCCAAACATTCTAACTCCCCCCATTTTTGACAGCTATGGTATTTTGAGCAACCAAACGGAGGGCAAAAGCGATTCCCAACAGCAGGTAAAAATATCTTGGAAATGCGTTATGCACAAAAATTGCGGCAAAGAAGTAGGATGCGAACCCACCCAGATAACCCACAACCATGCCGGCGTAATCATAAAATTCATGCCTGGACAAAAGATCTCTTGCATATAAAATAACCCGGATGCAGGAAATCATAATTAAAGAAAAAATGGCAAAGCCTACAATACCCGTTTCGGCCAGGATTTCCAGATACAGATTGTGGGCCTCACGTTCAGTCGCAACAAGAGCCAAACCAAGCTTCTTAGAGTAAACGGGAAACAAATACTTGTAACTATTCAAACCAACTCCAAAAAGAGGATTGGCCTTTACCATTTCAAGCGCTGTCAAATTTTCACTCAAACGCCCCTGAAGGGACCTTTCTTCAACCCTGGAAGTATCTGAATTGCCAAAGAATTTGGTCAGGGTAAAAAGGCGATCAAGGTAATTTTGGGGAAGAAAAGCAAAAAACGCTGCCATAGCCAAAATAATGAATATGACCTGGATTCTTCGAGGTGGATAATATAAAAAGAAGATAATCACACCAACCAGCATTGCAAGCAATCCACCACGCGAATATGTGATAATCACAGTAAGAACCGAAACCACGAGACACCACAAAGCTACCAGACGATACATGGTACGCTTTTCGTGCATAACTCTCTCAAGAGAAATCGGAACCAGTACAACAACGACTTGCGCAAAAAAATTCGGGTCGCCTATTGGACCGGTGGCACGAAAGTCGTCAATGGTTCCGATGATCTGGTGGCTCATGCTCAAAGCAAACCCGCCATAATTGCTATCATAGGTCCCGGTAACATATTGGAACACAGATAAAGAGCACAGGAAAATACCGCTAAAGATCAACATCCAGATGACGCGTCGAAACGCTGAAGGCGATTGCAACAATATCACTATCACAATGGCGATGATCGTATCCTTAACGTCATCATAAAGCCTTGCAAACACACGGTCGGGGACCGGAGAATAAATAACAGAAGCGAATTCAGCGATAAGCACCATGCCGAATAACACAGTTGGTACATACCAGCCTTGAGGCGCCTCACGTGAAATTACCCAACGGACCAGGATGGAAACCACCAACAAAACCAAAAACGGTTTTGCAATGGAGGGAGAATTATGGAATTCAGTAAATACGTCCGAGAACCGTGTATAGGAGATGAACACCAAAATCAAAAGCCCAAACTGTGCGGAATAGAGGGTAACCAAAAAGACCGCCAGCCCAACCAGGGCAAGCAAAATATACGTGGGTTGGTTAAAAATAACAACCAGTATGCCGGATATTGTCCCCATCAAAACAGCAATAGGGATAAAAACGTCCGATAAGCGCAACAAGGCGCCTTGTACGTATGCTGGCAGGGCAGATGTGTATTTCTCCGCAAACATCGGAAATTCCAGTTAAATTGCTTCTGTTGCTTTCAAAAGATAAAGTCCGCTCCCCTTCTTCGCAACTTCCAATGCCCAATTTGTATTTTTGACCAATGAATTTATGTCGTCACCAATGCGGTATTCAGCAATACCAATTTTTGGACTCAAATCCAGGTCTTCGCCAGACACGTCAATTTTGATGGGAATCGAGAGGGCCGTTTGCACCCTGCTCATGGTATTCCAGGCCGCCTGTCCGGACGTGTCTGAAAGCAATACAGAAAAATCGAGATCATCCCAACGCCCCACAAGGTCATTTCCACGCAATTGATTTTTTAGTGTCTGGGTGATATGCCTGAGAATAGTCTGGAGGGTGGACTGGGGTAAAACATTAAGATAATCACGCAGCCCATCAATGTGGACAAGACACAAGCACAAGTCACTTGCAGAAGCGAAGGTCACATCCTTCAGGTTATCCTGAAACGCAGAACGTTTCATCGCCTGGGATATATCATCCATATTGCGTTTCTGCATAAAATTGACAATGGGAGCACGCAACAATTCCCGCAACAACGCCAACCCAACACCCAGCACGAGCCCGACAACAAACGCCACACCAGCGTCACGAAAGGGCTGCGGCGATATCGGGTCTATTGGCACAAGAGCCGGATCCAGCAAACCCATGTCGTAGATTTGATACAGGTTTTCAACATATTCGACAGCACGCTGACCCATAACATTGGTTAAAAGCGCAACAAGCTTGGGGTCCGGGCCTGTGACGGTAAAATCAATAATGTTTGTTTCAGGCAGGACAACTGCAACATGCGTATAATCCGTCAGGTCGCTCTCCAATAGTTTCAAGGAAGCAACTGTTTCCGAGTACAAACGGGGACTATTCAACACTTCCGCATAGGTCGTTATGATGGTTCGTTTGTCGAGCGTATCCAGACTATAGATCAGGTTATAGTTGACATCACCGCCGATATACGAAGGATTCGGTGAAACGATATACCGGGCAGAGGAACTATAAATTGGCGTAGTCAAAAAGGCGGCAATCAAAGCTGCCAGAGTTGCAGATAATGCTGTCAGAACCACAATCCACCAGCTGTTTTGAAGCATGCGCAAATATAATTTTATTTCCATAACACCTCTCCCAAATCGACATTATTTTTTATGTAAAAGTAGAATAATTGACTAAGATATGCAAAAGCTCATACTTCGCAGGTCAATTCCCTTCATGATCGGATTGAGTCACCAAGTCTCCGACTTTAATTAGGATAATTACTGTCATAATACTATAATATATCACGAAATGCGGATTGCAATGCAATAGCACGTTTTTCCCATGTATGATTAATTGCTAGTTTTGCCCCATTCGAACCCAACCCATCACGGCCTTCCTTGTCGATGATCAATGCATCCAGTTTCTGAGCAAGTGAATTCGAATCCTCAGGAGCAAATAAAACGGAATCCCTGCCATTTTCAGCAATCTCACGAATGGTTGGTTGATCGGGAGCAACCACAACCTTTCCCAATGCCAAGTATTCATACATCTTCATCGGATTACCATAATCATTGGTTGCAGGCATGACAGCAATATCGCCCGCCGCGATATAAGATGGGACATCCTGATAGTCAACGCGTCCAGTAAAAGTCACATACCTCGAGAGTGCCAGGCGAGTCACCAGTGCCCGCGACTCGGGAAGCCTTTTTCCAGCTCCCACCAAGAGCAAATGCGCCATTTCCCGATGGGCAAGGGAGTTAAATGCTTCAATCAATAATTCCACCTTGTGATAAGGTTGGAATGAACCAACAAACAATATCACGACCTTTCCGTCAGGAATATTCAATTGGGTACGGCGTTCCCTGCCACCTATATGAGCATGAAACAATCGTTCATCGAAACCATTTTCAACGGTGAGCACTTTTCCGGCATCAATTCCCTCCTCAATCAAATACTTCCGCATTGTATTATTAACCGCAACAATAAGTCTGGCATGATCAGTCACTTCACGATAAATCCTGCGAGATTCTTCTTTCAAGCCTACGCCATATTGTTGTTCCTCCTCCCAAGCTGGTGAGCAATCGTCCAGAACCAAAGGTAGTCCGGTCTCAGCAGAGGCAATCTTCCCTGCAAGACTAAATGCAATATGAGTTTCCAATATTAAATCAGGACGATGAACCCTTATCGCCTCGACCAGGCTCTGAGCATAGTTTTTGCCGTGTCTGATGCGAGCCACATCCCTCATTCGCATGGCAACTGGAGGTGGTAAAAGGTTCCGAACGAATCTGCGATACAAATTAACCAGTAATTTGGTGTCTGATTTCGCGGCAGCTTCGGTCCGAATCACTTCATGTCCCAATCCCTGCAAGGCATCCAGAATCGCCGAGGCACGTACCACATGCCCCGCGCTCTGATTTCCGAGCCGGTCTGCAGGATGAGGGAGGCTATAAAGTATTTTTAATTTCCTATTCATTTACAACCCTTTCATAAAGATCTTTTGTGGCAAGAGCTTGTTTCTCCAGCGAAAAATTTTCCTGCACAAATTGATGGGCGCGCTCACCCATTTGACGTGATTTTTCCGGATGTTGAAGAAGTTCAACGACTGCATCTGCTATGGCACGACTATCACCCGGCGTCACCAGAAGCCCGCCAATGCCGCTCTGTACAATTTCCGCAGACCCGCCGACATTCGTTGCCACAACAGGCAACGACGCAGCCCCAGCCTCAATGAGAACAGTGGGCAGGGCTTCGCTCCAGGAAGCCTGAATCAACAGATCACTTGCCCCAAGTAATTCGGGAATATCCATCCGTTGACCTAAAAATTCAACCGCATCACCAAGAGGGATTGCCTTTTCCCGCAATTCAGCCTCGAGTTTTCCACTACCAACCAACTTGACCTGGAAATCCGGTATAACTTGTCGAACATAGGGAATACAGTCAAATAACAATTCAAATCCTTTACCCGGTCTGAGCACAGATACAAAAATCCCTGTCGGACGGTTCAGGTCCCATCCCAACCTGGCGCGGATCTCGTTGCGGCAGGCGATCTGCTTAAATTTTTCAAACTCAATTCCGTTATATATTTTTTCTATCTTAGACAGGGAAATCCGGGCCTGTTTGGAAAAATATTGACGCACCATTTCTGAAACAGCGATCACCTTCGTAATTCCATATCGGGCGGAAAAATACACCAATTGCATGCGCAGTCTCTTCTTCCAATTCACCTTCGACTCTTCAAGAACATGCCGGGTCATGACCGAAGGTATGCCCAACAGACGACTTGCCAACCCCGCATAAATGATCGTATCCTGATCCTGCGCATGGACTATGTCGATTTTTTGCTCGCGGAGAATCAACAACAATTTCCTAAAGGCAGTCAGATCCAACATCCTTCTGGCCCCAAAATCAAACCGTTGAATTCCAGACCGAAAAAAAACATCGGCAAGGGGACCGTCACGGCGGGTATTCATTGTGCCAAGCACAACAGTCACATCAGTCCGCTGCAAATAAGGAAGGAGGGAGACGATATTTCTTTCTCCGCCTCCCATGGCGATACTGCTCATCATAATCATTACACGAAGCGGTCTGTTCATGTGTTTGACCATAATTACGCCACCCCACTCCGACGCTTTGTCAAAATTGTGTCTAAAAGTTGCAAAGCCTGGGTGACAATATCCCGCTCAAGCCAGTACAAGACTGACAGATAGACACTCCCTCCAGTCACGATTCCCAACACCAATTGCAACCAGGCATCCCAATCAGAGGCAACAAATAACACTGCGATAACAAATACAACCATGACAAAGGCAGGCACCATGGGTGTTTTAAGAACCGCAAATAACATACCAAAGGAAATCTTGAGCATTCGAAGCGCAACTGCAAGATAAACCACGCTTATTACAAACGCTACAAAAACCTGCACCCACCCTGCAATAACGATGCTCGCCGGTCCAGTTACCGCCCAGTACATCAGAGGTGCAAGTACAAGCACCTGTAAGATGGCAATATAGGTCAACAATATGGGCCTGCCCTGGGCTTTATAAACATCGCCGGCATTGAACCCAAGCGAAATGAAAAATGAGTAGATAGCGATGGCGCGCATCACAGGAACAACCTCAATCCATTTTTCCCCAAAGAAGGTCAGGACAAAAGGTCCTGCCAGCAATGCCATCCCCAATCCCAGCGGGGTTGTAAACAAAGCTACATACCGGGCAGTTTCAAGGAATCCGAGCCTCAGTGCATTTTCATCATCCCTAATTTTTGTAAAAATTGGAAATATCACCTGGGCAACCGTGGCGCAAAACTGGAGAATCACAAGTTCCGGTATGCGAAACGCAAGGGAATATATACCCATCGCCTCCGCGCCCAAATAACGCCCAATAAGAAGGTAGTCCACATCCTGAGCAATTACACTGACTACATTCATGGCCACCATCGAAAGCCCGAAATTAAGCAGTGAACGGGCAAAGCCAATATTGAACGAAAATGCAGGCCTCCATTTCACGATATTCCATAAAATGGATACAGCTATAAAAGTTCCTGCCAACTGCCCAACGATCAAACTCCATGGTCCAAAACCAAGAAAAGCCAGGGTGATCGAAACCAATCCTTTACTAATTGCTTTGGCAAATTCAGGAATAAATTTCCTATTAAAAGCAAGATCGCGAATTAGCAGAGCTTCATGCGTTGCGCCCAGTGATCCGAAGGGGAAATTCAGCGCCAACACACGGGTCACATTCACTGCGCGTTCATCATTAAAAAAATCTCCAATGAAAGGCGCAAGGAGCCAGATCACCGTAAAAAGAGTCGTGCCTGTGGCAAGGTTAAGCCAGAAAGCAGTGTTTACCACTCGGTCATCTTTGTGATAAATCAGGGATGCGTTGATACCCAAATCCTTCATGGTATCCAAAAAGCCGATGATGGTTAATGCATAGCCAACAATACCGAAGTCAGTTTTGGTTAACAGCCTCGCCAGAACAATAGTGCTCACAAAGACGATAAACTTGCCGCTATAAAATGCGACGTACGTCCAGCTGGCGCCCTTTACAGCGGTTTTTGCAAGGTCTGAAGATGTTTCTTGGCTTTTCTCAGAAATCATAACTCTCACATCAATTAACTAAAACCCGGGTGGATTTTGCATTCTCGCAGTGTTCGCAGATAAACCTGCCTTGTCGCTTCCATTTGAACAGGCAGGGAATAATCCTTCTGTATCCTCGCACGCGCTTTTTGCCCCAACCCACTGGCAAGATTTCTATCCATGCACAATGAAACAAGCGCACGGGACAACGCAGATACATCTCCAACCGGGACAAGGACTGCGCTTTCGTCATTCGTAACAACTTCGGGAATTCCTCCGCAATTCGTGGCAACAATGGGCAAACCCAAAGCAGCAGCCTCAAGCAAAGCAAAAGGGATGCCTTCACTGCGTGATGGCATAACATACAGGTCGCTTGACATTAATATATTCAAAACCGTTGAGTGACCCTGATAGCCAAGCAATAAAATGCGCTCTTGCAATCCAAAGTTCTCAATTTGCTTTTCAAGCGACTCACGCAACTCGCCTTCACCTACAATGACTGCCTGGATATTCTTGATTTGTTCAGCGGTCTGTGAAAAGGCCGAAATAAAATCATCAAAGCCTTTTGCCCATACCAATCTGCCCACCAAGGCACACAGCACTGCATCCCGCGGGATTCCAATCTGCCGCCGAACCTGATGTATTTCCACTTTTAAATCTTCCGGGTTTAATTCCACTGCATTTCGAATCAGGTCAACCTTCTCAACTGGAATTCCATCCTCCAACAACCCATTTCGAATGGTCTCCGAGACTGCAATGTAACGGTCTGTCTTCCAATTGGTAAACAAATCCAAAAAATGATAAAAGGAACTCTTCCAGGAAGTCCCATGCTCCAGCCGGTAAAAGCTATTTAAAGTTGAAACAAATACAAAGTCAGTGAAGAAAGCCGCGAGGCTGACCCAAAACTTGGACTGAATGTTTTGGGTGTCCACAACCTGGATTTTTTCTTCGCGAACGATTCTAACCAGACGCAGTGGTATCCAAGGATCTGTACGCCGTTTCCCGACGATCCTGACTGGAATCCCTTTTTCCCGGGCAATTCGAACCACCGGGCTATTTTCTATCCCTGCAAGTATGCCACCAGAACAAGACAAGGCCTGTGCAATTGCAAGCGCCCGGGTACTCGCACCTCCATATCGAATCGAAAGATCGACAACAAGCACGCGCGGTGTTTCGGGATATTCAGCTTCTTTAAATGACAAGGTGATTTTCCGATTGCTCATCTCAATGACGTTGAATGTCAACGGGCTCCGCGCTGTTTAACCAATACAGTAAAAGTTTTCACCAAAATAACGATATCAAACCACAATGAACGTTTTTCAATATATAAGATGTCCCATCGAAGCCAATCATCAAAATCCTGACTGCCACGGCCAAACACCTGCCATAAGCCCGTTACGCCGGGCAAAACATCCAACCGTTCTGTATGCCAAAGTTTATATGACTCGGGACTCCAAGACGTTGGGCGTGGACCCACCAAACTCATGTCACCCAAAACAATATTGAACAGTTGCGGCAATTCATCCAAGCTGGTTTTTCGTAAGATTCGGCCAATACGTGTGACGCGCGGGTCGTTTTCCAATTTTAGAGGGCCCGCAAGTTCTCCGCTGGCATTGACAGCTGCCAGCTGACTTTTTAGCTTTTCAGCATCGGGCACCATGGAACGAAACTTGAACATCCGGAACCTTTTCCCGCCCTTGCCAGTGCGTTGTTGAAAAAACAGAACAGGCGCATTCCAATTCGAAACTTTTATGACAAATGCCACCAGTCCAAAAACAGTCAACCATAAAGGGGCGGAAACCAATACAATGAATAAATCCATGATGCGTTTCGCCGCGCGGTACGCCTGACCTGTAAAAATGCGTTTCTTGGGATCAAAATTTCTGATCCAACCATTTTGTACCGTAGTAATCATTCTGGGTGTCATCCTTTCCTCTGGAAAGTGGTTTGTGTTCGTGGTCGTGGTAGGAATGGCAAATTTCAAATAATCTTTCATACCTGCTCCATAGCCTCAACTTTCATCAGCTGGTCAGAATTAACGCCGGACTTAATGCGCCGTTGCGCCACAGTAATCAAATCATCAAATGTCAGTGCATCATCAGGGAAGACAGCCGCCCCCCAGCTAATGTTCAAGCCCAGTTGCGCAAACACCTCCACTTGAATGCGCTCAGCAAGAACCGCCATGTTTTCAGCCTTGGTTTCCGGGCACAGAATTACAAATTTTCCTTTACGATCTCGCAGGATGAGGTCCATGTTGCGGGATAATTCGCTAATGATCTGGCTAAATTTGGCATTGGTAAAACGTACCAACATATCACGTTGCAACGGCTCGTCCTGGCGATATGCCTCACCCACATTTTTGGTATCCAGTTGAAGGGTAAGTATAGGCAGCGAATGATGATACCGTCTGCAGCGCGCCAACTCATCATTAATCCGCTCCTCTGCTTCTTCAATTTCGATTGCCCGATTAGGGTACGTTGTCTCCGATAATCCATCCAGCGTCTTATCCAATTGCCCGATATTCCGGCCAACATTGAACGCAAGACCGGCGGCCAGTTCGATCAGGATGAATTGCAACAACAATATTTGTAATGGCAGAGGTTTATCAACCCGCCAGTAACTGGCCCAAACCACCAAATACACCACAGCCCAGAATCCAAGAAACATATAAATCGAAATCCGGAAACCCTGCTTTATGAGCTGCCCAACAAAAAGCAGTTCGGACAGAATTGTCAACGTAAATAAAATGAAAAAGACCCGGTTGAAATTCAACACATTCTCTTCAATATATTGCACCTGTGCAATTCCCAACACAAGCATTGTATAGGAGAAAAGAAGAATGATTGAATTCTTATAATTATTCATATCGTTGGCCTTTCCAACACGACAGATAAACGCATTTTTAAATCAACTTATTATTGAAATTTATGTCACAAATGCGAAAGTAGAAAAATCATTGTGAGCTTCGGTAGAACTTCAAAGATTTGTTAGACGAACCGCAAACAGGGAATTTTTTATTGATTTTGTAGGATCAAGGTAAACAGGGTATTAACAATCGGAAACTTAACTGCGGTTAGAAATGCAGTCATAAATATATTTAGATAATTATAATGAAATTTATCAATTTTGTACAGTAGGTAATTTGGGTGAAAATGAAAAGAGCTAAAGCCATACCGCCTCCACCTGGTTTTATGTGATAATGGACACAATTTCAAAATACAAGAGGCCAAATGACTGCAAAAGATCTTTATACCTTCCAGCCAAGCAAAATTGTCATGTATTCAGTGGATTGGTGTGCAGATTGCCGGCGTGCGAAATCCTTTTTTCAACTCAACAATATTCCAGTACTCGAAGTTAATGTTGATAAAGATGAGCAAGCAGCATCATTCGTGCGCAAGGTCAATTCCGGCAATCGCGTTGTACCCACCATCATATTCCCCGATGGAGATATCCTAACAGAGCCATCTGAGGCGCAACTCGCTGAAAAGCTTGAACTATGACCCTATGACCAAAAAGCGCGGGAGTATAATCCTGCCATGAAAAAAATAATTCCCCTGTTTGCCTTTATTTTCATTCTTGGGGCGTGCGATACGCTTGAAGTGTCGCCCCAACCGGTTGCGACCTGGATCATTCCACCCTCGCGCACGCCAAGCATCGTGACGGCCACGCCGATTATCCTCACCCTGCCGTTTACCCAGACCGTCAACCCAGGCGTAACGGTGATTGCGCCCATTACCCTCACCAACGCCGAAATCCCCACAGCCACATCGTCAAACACACCACCACCCACGGAAACGCCAACGCCCATACCTACCGCTACGGCGATTCAATCTGTTGCCGTGGACATTCTTGGTTGCAACACGGGACTTGACATCACCCACGGCATGGGCGAAGTGACCAATGCTTATGTGACTGTGAAAAACACGGGGACGGTGGATTTGCCCAACACCTGCGCTCTTTTGCGGGCAGTTGACGAAGACCGTGAACATCCCGACAAAAAGGTATGCGTCCCCAACCTGCCTGTGGGAAATCAAGTGACTCTCAAACTGACGGTTGATTCAAAGTACAAGCTGGATACCATCATACAGGTGGATGCTTCATCGAATGAATTTTTGCTGCTGCGTGTGGACAAGCCCTCCTGCGCTGACATCAGCGTCTTTGGCGGCGCGCCGACAGATTTGGGTGTGGTGAAGCTGATACAGTAAAAAAACGTCATTGCGAGCGGTAGCGAAGCAACCCCCCTGTTGAAAATCCCCTCAAATTTCGCCGCAAGATTGCTTTGACGGAAGCACGCCGCCTCGCAATGACTTTGAAATTATTTTGCCAAAGGCAGTGTGAACACGAACACACTGCCTTTATTTTCGCCTGCGCTCTCCGCCCAGATTCTTCCGCCGTGCGTTTCGACAAGATGCCTCGCAATGGTCAAGCCGATGCCCGATCCGCCGTGCGCGCGAGAACGGGATTTGTCCACACGGTAGAAGCGGTCGAAGATGTGCTTGAGGTGTTCAGCGAAAATTCCGTAGCCCGTATCGCGAACGGAAAGCCGCGCTTCGTTTTTGTCACGTTCAATCGAGACAGTCACCGCCCCGTTGAATGGTGTGTATTGCAAAGCATTGCCAATTAAATTGGTGAGCACTTGAATGATGCGGTCTTCGTCGGCGAGGACAAGGATCGGGTCGTGTGGCAGGTTGAGGGTCAGCGTCACTCCCTTTTCGTCGAATTGATGCCGCAGGCGTTTGGTCACGGTCTGAATGATGGCGGTCGAATCCGCAGGGCGAATGTTCAATTGCGCGGCACGGGATTCGACGCGGCTTAGTTCCTGCAAGTCATCCACCAGTCGGCTTAAACGTTCCGCCTCGGCATGGATCTGCGAATAGGTTTCAGAGGATGCCGAAAGCACGCCATCCATCAACCCTTCAGCAGAGCCTTTGATAGCCGTCAAGGGGGTGCGAAGCTCGTGAGCCACATCGCCGATTAGACGTCGGCGCATGGACTCGACCTGCTCCAACTGCTCCGCCATCTTGTTGAAACTTCCCGCCAGTTGATGCAGTTCATCCTCGCCGCTGATTGGCACCCGTTCATCGTAGTGTCCCTCTGCAATGCGCTGACTCGCATTCTTCATCACCTGCACAGGCGCGAGGATATTTCTGCTGAAAACATAACTAACAGCCAGCGCCACAATGGACGCCGCAACCACCGCAATGACCAATGCCTCATTGAACGAGTTCTGAAAATTCTGGTAGAAATTAGAGATCATACCGCTACCCATCCCCTGACCCTGGCCCTGCCCAAATCCCTGTCCTTGGCCCATTCCCATCCCCTGCCCCATGCCATTGCCCATCTGTTGTTCCATAAACAACAGGTGACGCGCATAGGCGCGCGGCGTTGTCAGGTTGGCGGTAACACCAATGACAAACATGCCGACCAGGATCACGACAAAATAGGAAAGGAATAATTTGATACCCAAACGAGATTGAATGGTTTTCATGGTTCTCCAAAATATCGTCCCGAAGATTTTAGCGGAGTGCAGGCTTCAACTACTCAGAACTTTCGCTCAAGCATCCTTTTTTTGTATCACCCTGAGCGGCAGCGAAGGGTTTCTGTCATCAAAGTTCGAGATTCCTCGCTCCGCTCAGAACGACAAGCGAAAGTCCTGCTACGGCAACCTTCGGGACGTTTATACAGCCTATAAAGTTTCGTCGTCAAAACGATAACCGACGCCGCGCACCGTGACAATAAAATCAGGGTTGCCCAATTTCTGGCGGACGTGTCCCAGGTGGACATCCACCACACGCATCTCGCCGTAGTAGGAGCCGCCCCACACGCGTTCCAGCAATTGCTCGCGCGAAAGCACGCGTCCGCGATTTTCAGCCAGCGCGCGCAAGAGGTCGAACTCACTGGTGGTCAGGTCAATAGGCTGATCGTCCACCGTGACCTGACGCGCGTCAAGATCGATGCGCACATGTCGAAAGGCCAACACTCCCTCTGCCGCGCCCGATCCTGATCCTGTTTGAATCCGCCTTAGCGCCGCCTTGACTCTTGCCACCAGTTCGCGCGGACTGAACGGCTTGGTGACATAATCGTCCGCGCCGACAGACAGCCCGACGATTTTGTCCGTCTCTTCGGTGCGAGCCGTCAGTAAGATGACATAGACCTGTGACTCGCGCCGCAGACGGGAGAGCAGTTCCAGACCATCCATGCCGGGCAACATCACATCCAAAACAACCAGGTCGGGTTTGAATGCCCGCGCTGCTTTGAGTCCTGAGGGACCGTCGGTGGCGGTAAATACTTCATAGCCCTCGGGTTTCAGATAGGCTTGAACGAGGTTTACAATGGTTGGCTCGTCGTCAATTACAAGGATTTTTGTCATATGGGTATTCTCTTCCAGTGTGATTTCATTATCATAAAGCAAATGTAAAGGTTTGGTAAAGGATTTTCTCTGTCATTGCGAGGCGGCGCGCTTCCGCTGAAGCAATCTCCAGTTTTAGCAAGGGGATTGCTTCGCGCACTTGCCCTAGCGGGCAGTGCTAGGGCAAGTGCGCGAAGCAATGACATATCTCACTGAGCCGTCGGATTCGGGAGGAAAAGGTATAATCGCATTATGACTAGTGAACAACTCAAACCCCTCGCTCGCGATAAAATCGCCATCCTGATCGACGGCGATAACGCCCAGGCGGGTCTGCTTTCCAAAATGCTGGTGGAGGCGGGACGCTATGGTCTGGTGACTGTCCGCCGTATTTATGGGGATTGGACGACCAGCAATATGAACTCCTGGAAAGACACACTCAATTTTCACGCCTTTCAGCCCATCCAGCAGTTTCGCTATACGATAGGAAAAAACGCCACCGACAGCGCGATGATTATCGACGCAATGGACCTATTGCACTCCGGTGTCGTGGATGGCTTTTGTCTGGTTTCCAGCGACAGCGATTACACCAGATTGGCTACGCGCATCCGCGAGACGGGTATCTTCGTCATGGGCATCGGCGAAAAGAAGACGCCCAAGCCCTTCGTCAATGCCTGCGACGTGTTCGTCTATACTGAAAACCTGGTGACGGAGAAGAAGGCTACCCAGCCAAAGCACAAGGGACAGGATAAAGCAAAGAAAGTCAAGGACGAGAAAGAGGAAGCTGACCCCATTCCCCTGTTAACTCAGGCGTTCGAGATGGCGGTCCAGCAGGATGGCTGGGCGTCACTGGCGACCATGGGCAACGCGCTCTATCAACTCGACCCCGGTTTCGATCCGCGCACCTACGGTCACAAGCAATTATCGAAGATGATGATGAATTTCAAGCACCGCTTCGAGATTCAAGAAAAGGATATGGGTGGATTTTTCGTGAAGATGAAGGAATAGTTCGCCACTAGCAGTGCGGGAGAAGATCATCATGGCAAAATATAAAATCCATATACCAGTCACATTACTATTAATCACACTAGCGGCATGCGTTAAAAACACACCCACCCCAATACCCACATTTGACACCAACATAATACCCACGATGATCGCCGCAACACTCTCGGCCATTCCATCAAGCACCTTACCCGCAAGTCCAACAGTTGCCGTTTCAACAACATCAACAACCACTCCTATTGCTGACACATGGTCATGGCACAATATTGACCTATATTCTCTGGAACTCAAGCTTCCTCGCGGATGGATTATCAGTGAAATTAATCGAAGGCCAGAGCCAACAGACTTTGGAAGTTCAATAACAGGACATGATTGTGCAGACTACAACATTTCAAACCCTGATGGCTCAATCATAATATTTCTATCACCCAATTGTGGTTTTGCAGAAGGATTTGGAGATTATTGCCCAAAGGATACAACTATCCTGAGTAAGCAAAGTGACAAAAATATTATCGTTCGTTATTATGATCAAGAAAAATCTACCTATATTTATACACGTGCGGGTTTAGCTACCATATCCGACAATCAAGGCACAAGAAGCGAGATGCTTTGTTCAAGCCCTCCCATTCTTTCGTTTGGAGAAGGTGAAAAACTAAAATTTCTCCATATTGAGTCTCGGTATTCGGGACCAAACACCAACACAAATCAGGTATTAGCTACTGTTGATGAAATTGTTCTTTCGATAGGCGAACAATAGCCCAAATATCTATCTAAGAACAATACACTTCCTGTTTCCAAGAACATATTTTCCCAGATTCAAGTTTTTTGCTACCCAACGAGTTATTCACAAAGGAGTCTGGTGTGAAGCAGTCAATCATTCACATTGCCCTTGTTGTCAGGGACTACGACGAAGCCATTGCCTTCTACACGGAAAAACTTCACTTTACACTGGTCGAGGATACCTACCAGCCTGAGCAGGATAAACGCTGGGTGGTGGTTTCTCCTCCCGGTTCCACTGGAACGACGCTGCTTCTGGCAAAGGCATCCAAACCGGAGCAGGAGCCTTTCGTAGGCAATCAGACAGGGGGTAGAGTGTTTCTTTTCCTCAACACAGATGATTTCTGGCGGGATTACAATGAGATGGTTGCCAAAGGAATCAAGTTCGTCAGGGAGCCGAAAGAAGCATCTTACGGCATGGTGGCTGTCTTCGAGGATTTGTACGGAAATCTATGGGACCTGTTACAAATCAATGCCAACCATCCGCTGTTTGTGCGGAATGGCTGATAAAAAGCGGGAGGCACAATGACGGAAAGAATCAACATCAATCTTGGAAACGTCCAAAAGACACTGTTCCTGCCGCTTTGGGGTCGAGCTATGGAAACGAAAAAGAAAAACCCCATGCTGGTGGACGAAACTGCGGCAAGGATCATCGGGCTGGTGGATTATGACTTTTCGCAAATGACACAGAACCTGGATGAAATCAGCCAGATTGCCTGGATCAAGCGCAGCCTGATCGGAGACCAAGTCATCGGGAAGTTTCTGGAGGCGTATCCTGAGGGAACCATTGTCAACGTGGGCTGCGGGCTGGACACCACCTTCGAGCGGATCTACAACGGGAAACTCAAGTGGTACGACCTCGACCTATCAGATGTCATCGAACTACGCCGAAAGTTCATTCAGGAAAACGAGCGGCGGAAGTTCATCGCATCGTCGTTTTTAGAAAAGCAATGGCTGGATCAGATCGAAGTCAAAGGGAATGTTCTGTTCATGGCGGCGGGTGTGCTATATTACTTTGAAGAGAATCGAGTCAAGGACTTTATCCTTCGACTGACGGACAAATTCCCCGGCGGTGAGATGCTGTTTGATGTCGCTTCGCCGATCGGGGTGAGGGTGGCTAATAAAAGGGTGGTCGAAGGCTCCGGGCTGGATGAAAGGTCCCACCTGAAATGGGGTCTAAAAAATAAGAAGGTCATCTCCGCCTGGGATTCGAGGATAAAGCTCATCGGTACCCACTATTATTACCGAACCCTGCGGCTTAATCCACGAAACTTTTTGATGGGCATGTTATCCGATACTCTTGGAATCCAATATATGCTCCATCTTAGGTTGGGAGACGTGAAGCTATCATGACATGGTACATTCTTCGACATGCAGAAAAGGAGCGGGGAGGCTTTCACAACTCACAGTTGAAACATCAGGACCAGCCGCTCAGCGAGAAGGGAAGGCAGGATTCCCAAAAACTGGTCAACCTATTTGCTGACAAACCGCTTGCGGCGATTTACGTCAGTGCGTACCAGCGGACATGGCAAACCGCCGCCTGTGTCGCGGAACATCTGCAGCTAACTCCCGTGATCGATGCACGCTTGAATGAAATCGATAACGGTCTAGTGGATGAGATGACGGAACAGGAATTCAGGGAGGCATATCCAGAAGTCTGGAAGGCGTACGTGGCGCGGACGGCTGATTTCCACTTCCCGGGCGGCGAGTCTGGCGCGGAGGTCCAAGCGCGGATCAAGGATTTCTTCGATGAGAAATTGTCACAGCACAAAGGTGCTGACCTCCTGATCGTCAGCCACGATGGCTGGATTCGACAGATGATGTGTTACGTGATGGGATTGCCCGTTTATCGGCGGGGCGACTTTCGAGTCAACTTGTGTGGGCTGACGGAACTCAGGTATCAGGAAGAAATCGAGCGCTGGAAATTGCTTCGCTTCAATCAGACATGCTGGTAACCGAGTCTAAAATTTGTTGGACTTCCCTTCCAGCCAACCCCTTATACACGTCGATCATCTGCACGGCAATTTTTTCCCAGGCGTAGTTTTGGGCATATTGCATGGCATCCATCCCCATCGTCTCGCGCAGGCGAGAATCCCCCAACAGGCGTGACAATTTATCACACAGGGCGGCAGGATCGCTATCGGGGATGGTGTACCCTGTCTGCCCATCCTGCACCAAGTAGCCAAGTCCACCCACCTCCGAAGCGATGACCGGCGTGCCGCAAGCCATGGCTTCCAGCGCCACCATCCCAAACGATTCATACAACGAAGGCATGACCAGCACTTCCGCCGCGGAATAATAATATGGTAGGGTGTCCTGTCCGCGCTTGCCGAGAAAGACCACCATGCGATCCACGCACAACTCGTCGCACAGGTTTTGTAGGCGTGCCATCTCATCCGTCATATTTTCGGGCAACGCGTCCGGCTCGCCACCGATGATCGCCAGATGAACAGGGTGGTGTAATTTCTGTATTTCGGGGCAGGAAATGGCATGGATCAGGGTATCCACACCTTTCAACGGCTCGATGCGCCCGACGAAAAGCACCATGCGGTCTTCGGGTTTCAAGCCGATGAACTGTTTGGCTTCGTCCGCCGGGATGGAATAAAAATGACTGGTGTCCACACCGGGCGGAATGACGATCATCTTTTGGTCGTTGGCGCGATAGAGAAAGCGCAACTGAGTCCTCTCGGCCAGAGTGGCGACGATCATCCGATCAGCGCGACGCAGCACCCGCCTCTCCCCCTTCAGACGATCTTCCCCCGCACGCTCATGATCCGAGCGAGCCACTCGATTTTTCATCTCGCCCAAAGTGTGGAACATGTGGACGATGGGCGTCCCGCCCCAGGCATCGCTGAGCATCTCCGCAGCGAGTCCAGACATCCAATAGTGGCTGTGAATCACGTCATAGGTGATTCCTTTTTCAATCGCAAACTTTTTAATTCCCTCCGCAAATTCGGGGATGTAATTCGCGATTTCACTTTTGGCTTTGGGAGTCTCCGGCCCAGCGGGGACGTGTACCACGCGGTTGCCAAATCCCAACTCGTGGACAACGTGCGGCACGTGCTCATCCTGCGAGCGGGTGAAAACATCCACGTGGATGCCCATCCGCCCCAGCTCGCGCGTCAAGTCGCGGACGTAGACGTTCATCCCGCCGGTGTCCTTGCCGCCCAAAGTTGCCAGCGGACAGGTGTGATATGAAAGCATGGCAATACGAAGCATGAGTAATGTGTCTCCCAAGACACAGACAACGTGAAGCATCGAAAACTTGCGGGTTTAATCGTAATCCTTTATAATCCCGCCCGCTGAAAAATTGCCACCATAGCTCAGCTGGTAGAGCGAGCGATTCGTAATCGCTAGGTCGTGGGTTCGTATCCCACTGGTGGCTCAAAAAGCAGACCTCCGAGAAGAGAGTCACCTGCAAGAAAACTCCGAGATTTTTGAAATCTCGGAGTTTTTGTATTTCATTCGATCCCGTCGTAGATGTGGTCGAGGACTTCGTCGCTCACGTCGAAGACCGAGCCGTTTTCGGGAATGGGCTCCTTCGTCATCCATTCGGGGATGCGGTCATCCTTGGCGGTGAAGCCTGCGCGGCGGTTGAATTCGCGCTCCATCTTGATGGTCTGTTTGCCCAACTCTTGCAGGATGTTATCGGGCAGGTCAGTCCATCCATAGCGTGCCGCAAGCAAACGCTTGACCACGCCGTTGGGCGCGGTTGCGTATCCGAAGCCCGCGAAGATGCACGCGCCGAGCGTGTCGTAGCCCGCCATGTTCAATTGGGCATTGAGCGAGACATCGCGCTGCACCGTCGGGTCGAGATGATTGACCTGGGCACGGATGGTTAAGCCCGAGGTGTGGTCAGCGCCTTGGGGCGTGGTGGCGTAGGTGACGCCCGTCCCCTTGATGGAGCGCGGCTCGTAGGCAGACATCGCCTGCCGCTTGACACAAGGCACATGCTCGATGTTGTATTCATCACCCATGTCCGCCGCGCCGTCGCCAAGTTTGCGTCCCAGTTTCGTCCCATGCCGCATTTCTTCGATCAACTTCAGGGCGTCATCGCCATTGCCCCAGCGCATGAGTCCCGCTTCGGCGGCAACGCCCAGCGCCGCGCCGATTTCAATCGTATCAAGCCCCAGGTCGTTGACATGCCAGTTCAGCCGCCCGATGACATCCAGAGAGTCAATATCCAGGTTGGTGCCCATCAAGCCGACGGTCTCATATTCCAGCGGGGAGACGATGACCTTGCCATCCTCGCCGCCGAAGACATTCGAGCATTTGATGGTGCATCCCGCCATGCAGGCATGGGACGGGTCGGATGGTTTGCCGCGCTTCAAGATGAACTCGCGCATGGTTTCGCCGCTGATTTTTTCCACGTCGTAAAAAGTCCCGCGTGAAAAATTATGCGTGGGCAAAGCGGAAAAATGCTGTGTCATCTGCGGCATGGCTTGCGTGCCGTAGTCACGGTATGTGATGGACTGCGGATGCTCCATGACCGATTTAGTGAAATCCTTTTGGGCGATCTTGAAAGCTTCGGGGTCGGCAATGGTTGGTTTCTGTCCGCCAGTGTGGTCGAAGACGACAGCTTTCAATCCCTTCGAGCCCATTACAGCGCCCAGTCCACCACGTGCTGCGATGCGGGAAGGAATCCTATCCTTGTCCAAATTTTGAATGCCAGCAGACTTCATCCGCATCTCACCACCAGGACCAATCAAGGCGATGGCAACCTTGTCACCGTGCCTCTCCACCAGCTTTGCCGCAGTCTCATACACGCCAAGCCCGGCGAGGTCATCTGCTTTGATCCACCTTGCACCATCTGCCAGCGAAAGATACAGGACCCAATAACCTGATTCCTTTGGCTGGTCTTCGATGATGAGCGCCTTGATGCCCATGTGCGCCATGTGCAGACCCGTCCGCCCGCCCGCGTTGGCTTCCTTGATTCCACCCGTCAGTGGGGACTTGCCGCCGATGGAAATTCTATCTGTGGAAGAGAGCATGTGTCCCACCAGCAGACCGGGGGCAAAGATGAGTTTGTTTTCCACGCCGAGTGGATCGCACTTTGCATCCACTTCGTCGAGCATAATCCGGGTGAGCAGTCCACGCCCGCCGAGGCGAACCCAGGTTTCGGGGATGGGTTCACGCTTCAACTCCTGCGTACGGACGTTGATACGCCAAATTTGGGGGTTGTAATCAGCCATAAATTCTCCAATGAGTCAAAAGTCGAAAGTCAAAATTTGCTCGACCTTTGACTTTCGACTTTTGACAGGTTTATCCAAACAAACTTTGCACCGCATCCCTAAACACCTTGGTGTGGTAGTCCACATCTTCCTTGGTTGTCTCAGGTGAAATGAGTGCCATGTTGTGGAAGGGGGTCATCAAGATGCCGCGATTGAGCGAGAAAAGGTGCATATAGCGGTCGAGTTCGTGGTCGATTGCCGCCGCTGCTTCACCGCCGTTCTTTGGCGGGGTCGGGCGGAACCAATATTCGGAACGGTTGCCCAGCCGTTTGACAATCCACGGCAGGTCAAATTCTTTAATCACGCCTTCGACTCCCGCTGTGAACTGTTCCTGTAGGGCGATTGCACGCTTATAGAAGTCCTCGGTGAGGACGTGCTGAAAGGTGGCTTTCATCGCCGCGATAGACAGGGCATTGCCTGCCAACGTCCCACCTATGCCGCCGACATCTGCGTCGTCCAGATCAAGCTTGGCGGCAAAGGCTTTGGAAACTTCCTTGGTGAAGCCATACACCGCAGCGGGGACGCCGCCCGCGATGGGCTTGCCTAGGGTGAAGAAATCAGGCTTGAGACCGTGCTCCATCGTATACCCGCCAGGTCCTGTGCAGATGGTGTGCGTTTCGTCGATGATGAGGTAAGTCCCATACTTGCGGGTCAACTCGCGCAGGGCGTCGTGGTATCCAGGGTCTGGGTGGATGATGCCGATATTGGTCATCACAGGCTCGGCGAGGACGGCGGCGACATCACGGGCGGAGAGGGCGGTTTCTAGCGCAGCAATGTCGTTGAACTCAATGACCTTGGTGGTCTCAATTGGGTCAACTTGTGGACCCATATTGTTGGCGCGGGAGCCTGGCGTGCCTTCCTCGTCCAGCGTAATGAAGGTCTCGTCCACCGTGCCGTGATAGCAATAGTTGAAGACCAACACCTTCGGGCGTCCTGTGATCATACGCGCCATGCGGAGCACGAAGCGGTTGGCGTCGGTGGCGGTCAGCGCAAACTGCCAGAAGGGAAGTCCAAAGCGGCGCTGGAGTTCCTCGCCGACTTCGACCACATCCTTGTAAGGCAGCATGAGCGTAATACCCTTTTTGATCTGACTTCGGATGGCCTTAAGCGTGGCTTCGGGCGCGTGTCCCGTCATGGCTCCTGTGTCACCAAGGCAGAGGTCGAGGTATGAATTGCCATCCACATCGGTGAAGTGCGCGCCCTTCGCCTGTTTGACAAAGACAGGGAAGGAGCCGGCCCAACGGACCATCCACAACATCGGCACGCCGCCATCTAGCGACTTACGTGCTCGCCTATAAAGCCTGTAGGATTTGGGATGATTCTTACGGAAGAGTTCTTCTTCCGAGTTGAGGAGTTGTTCAAGTTTGGAACGGTCAAGGGTTTGCATAAGTTGACACTCCATCAGTCAAAAGTCGAAGGTCAAAGGTCATCAGACTTTCGACTTTTGACCTTCAACTATTTCACACTTTCCTTCAACGCCACGCCGAAAATCTTCAAACCGTCATTGATTTGCTCGGACGTGACATTGAGCGGCGGGATCCAGCGCAGGACATTGTCGTAGGTTCCGCAGGAGAGCAGGAGCAGACCCTTTTCCTCGGCGGAGTGAATCACATCCTTGACCAGTTGCTTGGCTTTTGCCTGTTTCCCATCCACGATGAATTCGGTACCGACCATGAGTCCAAGTCCGCGCACGTCACCGATTTGCGGGTACTCTTCCTGATATTTTCGCAGACCCGTCATCAGTTGCGTGCCGCGTTCGGTCGCGTTCTCCAGCATCTTTTCTTCGCGCATGGCTTTGATCGTCGCCACGCCAGCGGCGCAAGCTACCGCGTTTCCGCCGTAGGTCCCGCCGATGGAGCCGACATCCACCTTCTTCATGATCTCGGTGCGGCTGAACACAGCAGAAAGCGGCATACCCGAGGCAATGCCCTTGGCAGCGGTGATGATGTCAGGGACAACACCGAAATGCTCGAGGGCAAACCACTTACCCGTGCGACCGAATCCCGATTGGACTTCGTCGAAGATGAGCATGATGCCGTGTTTGTCGCAGAGTTCACGCAGGGATTTCATGAACGATGCGGGCGGCACGATATACCCGCCCTCGCCCATCACGGATTCGATGAGGATGGCGGCTGTGTCCTTGGGCGCGGTCTGCGAGACAAGCAAATATTCGAGTTGCTCCAACGCATACGCGGAGGCTTGTTCGTCGCTCATGCCAAATTTGAAGGCATATGGGAACGGGGAGACATAAATCCCCGCTGGCAGTGGACCAAACCCCGTGCGGTAGCCCGTCTTGGAAGTGGTCAGCGCCATCGTGGCGTGAGTCCGTCCATGGAAGGAGCCGTTGAAGACGATGATGTTCTGCCTGCCCGTGGCGGCTTTCGCAATTTTGACCGCATTCTCCACAGCCTCAGCACCCGAATTGGAAAAGAAGAAACTGTCAATCGAAGGCGGGACAATCTTGCGGATTTCCTCGATGAGTTGCAGCAACGGCTTGTGGATGACGATATTTGCCTGGGCGTGCAGGAACAAACCTGCCTGCTCGCGGACGGCTTCCACGACCTTCGGATGGCAGTGACCTGTATTGGTCACACCAATTCCGCATGTGAAGTCGAGAAGTTTTTTACCGTCGTCGGTGTAGATGTACGAGCCCTCGGCGCGGTCGGCAACAAAATTGAAGATGCGCGACCAGGCTGGGGTCATATGCGGGAAGTTTTCTTGATAGAGTGTGTTTGTCATCATAATCTCACTTATTTTTTAGGTTTTCGAGTACATTATATAGGTTTTACGCAGGTTGACTATTTTGCGCAATCATCACTTCTGATAACGCCATAAACACATCTAGGTTTGGGATGCTTCCTACAGGCGCGCTCGCTCCTTGAAAGAAACCCTTTTTCTTGGGGACAACCTCAACCGCACCATTAATCACATTTAGTTTGGCGATGTCAGTCCAGCCATATTTTTTATTTCTTATTTTTATACCTTCTGACCTGCTAACTAAAACGGGCCCGAATTCAAGGGTTTTTCCAGCATCCAAGTCCTGTACCCGCCGTTTTACGATATGAGGAAATGCATTCTTGCGGATTTGAAACATGAGATCATCAACCTTATTTAAAGTACCAGTTAATTTCAGCTTGGCAGATGGGCTCTCAATTGTATAAACCCGTATTGTCCCCACAGGAATAACATGATACACGCGCATTTTAGTCACCTGCATGGTGACGGAAGTTATTTCAGTCCACTTAAAACTTATCGTATCTTTGCCGTCAAAATGGGCAAAACCGTTACTGTATAGAGCAGCTTGACTTCCCCACAAAGTCAGTATTTTCCAAGCCCAGTATATACCCATACCCAGAAGCAACAAAGCAAACCCAAAGATGACAAACACAGGAAAAGCAGTTATGTACGTTAGTCCAGCATAAAAAGTCCAAACACCTAATAATATAAAAAGCAAACACCCCAGAATATTAAAAATCATGGAAGAAATATTTTGTTTATGAACGGACTGCAAATCACCCATTCCAATCGCTGATTGAAATGGCGAGTTTATATCTAATTTTCCCATTGAATATCTCCAATATGAATTGGTCAATTTAATTATGAAGGATAAAGACGCATTATCTTTACCCTTCATAACCATTCATCGCAAAACTCACACAGGCAGATACTCCGCCGCCCATTCGACATCGTGTTTCTTGAGCGTCTCGCGGGTTGGCATCCCATCGGGAGTCCAGCCTGCCAGCTTGTAGTAATGTGTGATGGCGTTGTCGACTTCCTCGTGAGTCAGAGCGAAGCCCGCTGTGGGTCCAGTGCCAACCAATTGCTTGAAGAACTTTTTGGGCAGTTTGTCATCCTTGCGGCCAAATCCTTCGCGGGCGTTGAAGGTGCGGAAGAGGTTCAGGCGGCGGCGACCAACCTCCATCAATTCATCCATGGTCAAATCCCAGCCTGTGACCGCTTTCATCATCTCCAGGGTCTCGTTGGGACCATAAAGCGTCCACGTGGGACCATAGACAAACTGGCAGAGTTCAGCTGAATCCATCATCGAGTAGAAGACTTCCGTCTCATATCCAAAGCGGACTTTTTCCTCGGTGAGGCTGTAGGCGGGTTGAGGCGAACCAAGTCCGACCGCCTTCAAACGGTCCAAGTTGAAATCGCCGATCCCCTCCTCATAGTATGGGTCATGCTCACTGGATTGATGGTCCGCGCCAAAGGGATTGACGGCATAGATCAACGCCAGGCTGCGCTTGGCTTGCGGCATGTGGGCGGGACATTCCGCGCCCTTGACCGTGACCAAACACTCATCTGCGCCGTTACCCCAGACTTTGGCTGCACGCTCGGATCCTTGCCCGAGCAATTTGCCGAGCGGCGTGCTGGCCGTGACAATTTGATTCAACACTTCGAGCATAGCTTTGGCGTTCCCGAACTTGAGTTCAATGCCGCCTGTCTGTTCCTTGCCGATGATGCCCTTTTCGTAACATTCCATCGCAAAGGCAATCGTCGCACCGCAGGCAATGGTATCCACTGCGTACTCGTTGCAGATTTGATTCGCCATTGAAACCACTGCAAGGTTATCAATTCCACAGTAGGAACCGAAGGTGCCGAGGGTCTCGTATTCGGGGCCGCCGTAACGCGGATCCACCTTGTAGGGTCCATCGTTGATTTCCACCACGCGCTTGCACTTGACCACGCAGGCGAAGCATGTATCGCGCTCCTTCAAAATGGTCTCCGCCATCTTCTCGCCGCTGAGCGGATCGCAGCCTTCGAATTGACCTTCGTTGTAGTTGCGGGTCGGCAACGTGCCAATGGTATTGTTGAACAATACCACCACCGCCGTACCGAATTTGGCAAGACCATCCATATCGCCGTTATCGGGGAGAATTTTCACGCCGTTGCGATTCAGTTCGGTCAATGACTTCTGATCAGCCACATTGACTCTCTGCGAACCATGCACGGCAATCGCCTTGAGATTCTTGGAAGCCATCACCCGCCCCATGCCCGTGCGTCCGTTGTGACGGTTGGACATGGAAACCATGGTCGAGAACAGCACGCCGTTTTCCGCGCCCATGCCGTGCTGTAAAATTTCGGCTTTCGGGTGTATTTCCGCATGGAGCATATCATCCACTTCCCCCGTTTTCTTACCCATCAAATGCGCCGCGTCGCGCAACTCCGGTTTGCCATCCAAAATGGCGAGATACACAGGCTTGGACGATTTGCCCCTGACGACAATCCCGTCGAAGCCGGCAAATTTCAATTGGGCCGGGAAGAAACCGCCGCTTTGCGAATCGCCAATGCCGCCGCTGATGGGGGATTTGGCATTTACGTTCAATCGGCTCTGTCCCGAAATCGCCGCTCCTGTTGTCACGCCAGCCATCAACGTCATCACGTTTTCAGGACCAAGCGGATCCGCCCCCCTCGGCACTTCGCGTAGAATGTAGTGCATTCCCATCGCACTGCCGCCGAAATACTTGCGGTAGAAAGCCTCCTGCGGCTCCTCCACCGTCAACACCCCTTTCGTCAAATCCACGTGCAGAATCTTACCGATATAACCGTTGGGCATTTCGTCCTCCTGTTTGGGATTTGTGAATGTTTTTTCAATTATACAATTGCCGACAAGTTATGGCAACCGATTTTTTCCGAAAAGAACATAGATTATGATATTAACCGACTTTTCCGACACGAATTAGCCTTCATCTTTCCTATCTGACAATTGGCGTCGTTTGAATGGACTTATTCGTCCTTCAAAGCGTCTTCCCCGACCTTGGGCTTGGAGCCAATCTCGACCAATTGCACCTGAACCTGATAGCGCTTTTCACCGATCTGGATTTTTCCCACGCCGAAGAATCCCCGCGAACCCGTCTTGAAGAGTTTTTCGGTGGCGGACAAAGTCCCGACCACCTTATCGTTTTCCTTGATTTCAACTGAAAGCATGAAATTTCTCCTTGTTGATTTTGACTGATTCTATCACCGCTTCCCATCAAAAATTCAAAAACAGGTCACGCGGATTGCACGTGACCTGTCCACTCAAAATCATACGAAGCAAAGAGGCTAATCGGCGGCCGTTGCCTCGACAGGCTCCTCGTTGAGGTGTCCCCAACCAAGGGGATGTTTCATATCAACCGGCTTGCCATAAATATTTGTCAAAATCTTGGGTGGGTCGATCTTACCGGTTGCCACTGAAACAACCAGGAATACCACCACCGAAATGAAAAAGGCGGGGGTGGAACCGATGTAAACCGCATCCCACGTCGCGCACTGCACGTCGGCTTCGCACGCAACAATTGTTTCCTGATAGTAGTACATCGAGAGGAATACCCAGGAGATGGTGCCGGAGAAGAACGAGGTCAGGGCGCCAATGTGGTTGGCTTTCTTCCAATACATCCCAATCACATACGGCGCGACCATACCCACCAAAATACAGGTGTTGGCCAGCACAGCCAACTGGTAAATCGTTTCAGCCCAGAGCGCAATCGCCAAACTCAACACACCGCTGACCACCAGCGCAATACGGGTCAGCAACAGTTGGGTCTTGTCAGAGAGGTCGGGTTTGAAAACTTTGACGATGTTCTCGGTGAACATGGTCGCTCCAGCTAGCATGGACGAGTCAGATGTGCTCATCAAAGCGGAAGCCAGCGCCGCTACAAAGAGTGCGACAAATATCGGGCTAAGGTATTTCATCGCCATCGAAATCAAAACAAATTGTGTTTGATCTTCCGCGATATCCGGTCCAATCGCATGGAAAGCCGCCATGCCGATGAAGGGCGAAAGCACTCCAAAAGTGATGTAGAGAAAAGCCGCGAGATAGGTGGATTTGACAGCGACATTTTCGTTCTTTGCCGCGCAAGTCCGCTGCAGATAATCCTGGGCGGGAATGGAACCAAATCCAATTGCCATCCAGGCTGCGAGGTAATAGAACCAGCCCATCGTACCCTGATAGCCAAAATAACCTTCTTCGGCCGTTGGCGCCATCGCAAACGGATAGTCGGTATATTGCGCTCCAGCCAAGCCAATGAAATTATCAAAACCACCCACCGACCAGAGGATGCCGATGAAGATAATCAACAAGCCGCCCATGGTCAGGAACATCTGCATAAAATCGAGCGCGGTATCAGCCCACAAGCCGCCAGCCATGGTGTAGATGGTCACGATGCCAGCCACCATCACCATGCCAACCGACAGATCCCAGCCGAGGAGCGCCTGCAAAATAGCGCCGCCGGCCACGATCTGCGCGGCAGTCCAGCCAAAGTAGCCGATGATCTGGGCAACCGAGCCCACCACCGACATGGCTGTGCCATAGCGATGCTGGAAGAAGTCCATGATGGTCACATATTGGGCGCGGCGCGCCAAGCGTACGATCAGAAGCGCCGAAAGGAACAGGCACATGGTCGCGCCAAATGGGTCGAAGATGACGCCCTGCAAACCATACTTATAGGCTTCAGAACTCGAACCCATCAGGGTTTCAGCGGCGAACCAGGTTGCCATGATGGACGGTGCCGCCATCCAAATTGGCAGGCGACGTCCAGCCAGCACATAGTCGTTGGTCGTCTCTACCCGCTTCGACGCCCAGTAACCGATTGCCAGGCGAATGATCAGGATGACGACAATCCCCCCAATGATCAGACCAGAATACTCGTAGTTTTCCATCTCACAAAGCCTCCATAAACAAATTTGATTTCAACGCCTCTGGCGTCCAAAAACATCATCCTCTGTACCTGCAAGCACAGAGGATGATAAAATACAATTACATTTCCTTGATGCCGTAAGGGAAGCCGTATTCAGCCATCTTCTCCATGAACGGTTCTGGTGGAAAAGCTTCAGGACCCAAAACACCCACACCCTTCCAGACACCGTGTTCGATCAGGTCCATGCCGATGACGGCGTTGAAGGCGGTCTGTGCCACCACAGCCTGACACCCCCACTTCTTCATGCACTCGGCGTTGTCGGCAAGTTGATAGAGGTACACCTGGCGTTCCTTGCCATCCTTCTTGCCCTTGACCCAAGTGCCGGCGCAGGTCTTGCCGGACATCTTATCGCCTAAATAGGCGGGGTCAGGCAGACAGGCGGCAACGACATCACGCGGCGCAACTTTTACGCCCTTGACGTTGATCTTTTCCTTGTTGTCGAGACCAAGCATGTGCAGGGTCTTGAGCACACCGATGAACTGATCGCCAAGACCGTACTTGAAAGTGACGCGTTTAGTTTTGACCCAGCGCGGCACAAGCAACACTTCCTCGTGCTCCACGTTAACCACTTCTACGGGACCAATTTCAGGGAAGTCGAAGGTTTCAGGCTCGGAGAAAGGAACGGTAGTAAACCAGCCCTTGCCTTCTTCCCAGACCACAGGCGGGTTTAAACATTCCTCGATGGTGGTCCAAATCGAGAAATTGGGAGCAAATTCATAGCCTTCAATGGAAATATTCGCGCCGTCTCGGATACCGATTTCTTCGATTTCGTCAAAGAGATGGTCCTGGGCATAGCGGGCAAATACATCTGCCATGCCGGGTTCCACACCGCAGCCAACAACGGCGAGCAATTTCTTCTTTTGCCAGTCCTTGGCCTTCTTGAATTGATAGTCACCCAGTTTGACGCCGGGCTTGTTGAACGGATCGGTCTTGTGCGGTGCGGATAGGGTCATTGCCATATCCATATAGGTCGCACCGACCGCATAGGCGGCATCGAAAATCTGCTCATTGAAGACGGGGTCCACCGCGTTCATGACCAGGTCCACTTTGTATTTCTTCGCAAGTTTTACGATGTCTGATTTCTTGCTTGCATCTATGAACTCCACAGGGAACCGTTTATTCTGGCGAAGCTTCTTTTGCACTTCCCTGGCACGTTTCACATTGTAGTCTGCAAGCACCATCTGTTCCACCCACGCGCGCGGCTTTGCAATCGCCGCAATCGCTTCTCCCACACCACCGACACCAACGAGCAATACCTTCATGATTTTTACTCCATTTTTGTTTTATAACTCGCATATCGCGGGTTAGAATGACAAATGAAACAATAAAAATCCTGCCGTCAGTGTCGGACAGGGTTTTCTAGAAGTAAATTTCCTTGACGATCTTCAAATGGATAAAGGATTCGGTCTCGCGGATACCTTCCACTTTTGCCAGCTTTTCGGTCAGGAACTTAAGCAAATCTTCGTGGTCGCGGCAAAAAACCTCACAGATAATATCGTAACGCCCGCCCACCACCACAAGGTAGACCACTTCTTCCAGTTTGGATATTTGCTCGGCAACTTGCAACATCCGATGCCCGTCGGTGTGAACGCCGATCAGCGCCATGGTTCGCATCCCCATCATGAGCGGATTTGTAACTGCCACCACTTTGAGATAACCTAGTTCCACAAGGCGGTTATACCGCTGACGAATCATGCCGGGGGAAACATTGAGTTTCTCGGCGATCTGGGCAAACGCCTCCCTGCCGTCCTTTCGCATGGCATCAATAATATACTGGTCGATACTATCGAGACGGCTGGGTTGATTATTGCCAGTTACGTTTTCCATTGGTTTATTCTATTCCTTTTTTGCATAAAGGTCAATATTTTTGTGATGATTTGTTACTGTTTTCGAAAATTCGTGCAAAACAGACATTGTCACTAAAAATATCCGGTGAAGAACGCCTAAAGTTCCTCTACAGGACAATGCCAGCTATTGCCCATTCCTCACTTCATCCCAAATATTGTAATAAAGCGGGGAGGCCTCCCCCACATCGGCAATACGATGCCCATTCCTGATATTGTCAATGGAGATATTGGTAATTGGCGATTCCATGTATTCAGTGTAAAGGGTGGCAAGTGAGGTTTCGCCACCATTCACATCCAGGACTTTCATTTGACCGTCCCTGGCAAATTCAAGCGCAGCCATATTGGGATTCGTATACGGGAAATCGCGCAATACCATCCAAAAAATGTTGCCTTGGTTGATATAGTTCAGCCATGCGTATGCCGCATCAGAGTGCGGTGCATTTTTTGGTATTCCCCAATTATCCTGCCAGATAATCACGCCTTCGGACGGAAAAACATATTGGATATCCGGGTTTCCCTGCCGGGCGATGAAGGCTTCACCGCTCCATATCATGCCGACATCGACAGCGCCGGCAAGGAGGGCGGTCTTGGGGCTGTCACTATCGAAAAGCTTAATACCCGGCACAAGCTCGATCAACTTGTTCCGGGCCTCTTCAAGCTGCATCGAATCAGTCGTGTTGATGTCGTGTCCAAGCGACAACAACGTGATTCCTATTACCGCCCGTGCATCATCCAGAAACACCATACGGCCGTTGTATTCCGGATTCCATAAATCGGCCCAGGATTGTGGAATGTTTTCCACCTTTCCTGTGTTTACAACTATTGCATCCGTACCAGCCAGGTAAGGAATCGTATACCTGTTCCCCGGGTCGAATTCAAAATCAAGGTAGTTTGGATCGAAATTTTTCAGCGCAGGCAATCTGACATGATCCAGCTCCTGCAAGAGTCCCTCGCTGATTATCTTCGCAGCCATATAGTCGGAAGGCAGGACAAGGTCATAATTGGAGCCACCGCCCGAAATCCCGTCATACATATCCTCATCACTGGAGTATTCATCACGGGACACCTTGACGCCATACACCATCTCAAAGCACTCGATCATTTCAGCAGGGAGAAATTCCGTCCACACAAATAGATTGAGTTCCGTGGATGTTGTCTCGATAGGAAATTCGGGGGCGGGACAAACAAACCCGCTTGATGTGGTCTTGGGGGCATCCGTAGGAGTGTTAATGACAGTCGCGCCACCACCGTTACATGCCGCCAAAGCCAGGCAGGCAAGAATGGACAACCACAAATTTAATGGGGCGTTTTTATCCATATATTTCTCCATTCAAAAAAATCGACACCGGCGAAGTGGATCAAATCATTGAAAACCATCGGCAATCATACCGCAATAAATTGCCCTTTTCCGCAAAAATCAAACACCTGTGGAGCGACTTATACGCGCCACAGGTGTAAAGAAAGGAATTCGTTGATTTTACATTTCGGAAGCGGGACGTCCGCGGCTCGTTAGAGCGTCTTGTTCACCGCTTCGACTGCTTCGGACAGGCTCTTGAGACCCTGGTTAATCTCATCATAGGTGATGACCAAGGGCGGCTCGATGCGGATGGTCTGGGCGCTGGTCAATGTGCCGGCCACAAGCACACCACGTTTGAACAATTCTGCCGCCACCTGCCCGCCGATTTCGGGTGTCTGGAAATGCTGACCGATGAGCAAGCCTTTGCCGGTGACACCCTTGTACACCTTCGGATATTTCGCCGCCAGTTCCTTTACTTTGGGTATGATGTAATCGCCCTTTTCCTTCGCGGCCTCCCATAGCTTGTCACGCACGGTGACATTGATGGCTGCGATGGCAGCCGAACATGCCAACGCACCGCCGCCGGTAGTGGTGGTTTGTAGGAAGGGATTTGGATACATGAAGGGCTGGAAGATTTCCTCGGTGGTGATAACCGAGCAGATGGGCATCACGCCGCCGCCCAGTGACTTTGCAACTGCAATGATGTCAGGGACAACATCCCAATGCTCCACGCCCCACAACTTGCCGGTGCGTCCCAAGCCGGTCTGCACTTCGTCGGCAATAAGCAGCGTACCATATTTCTTTGTCGCGGCGCGGATGCGAGGCCAGAAATCATCGGGCGGGACAATACCGCCTGCCTCACCTTGGATCGGCTCCATCAGTACACCAGCAACGCCCACGCCGATCTTGTCGCAAATATCGAGTTGCTGTTCGACTGCGGCGGCGTCGCCAAACGGGACGTGGTAGACGGGGCCGCCGTAAAGTACGCCAGGCGGAACGCGATAATCCGCCTTGCCCATCATTGAGAGCGCGCCCATCGTCTTACCGTGGAAAGCTTTGACGGCAACGATAAAGGCGGGTTTCTGGGTATAAACTTTGGCAAATTTAATCGCCGCCTCAATGGCTTCAGTGCCGCTGGCTCCAAACCAGGCATATTTCAAATCACCGGGTGTGATGTCCGCCATCATTTTGGCAAGTACACCGCGCAGGGGATCAATCAACTCCTGGCTGGGCATGGGGGTGCGCAAAAGCTGCGATTGCACTGCCGCTACGATTTCGGGATGTCCCCATCCTAAATCCATCATGCCAAAGCCACCCAAAAAGTCAATATACTTGCGCCCCAGTACATCTTCAAAAGTCGCGCCGTGTCCCGTCCACTCAGTGGCTGCCCATTGCCCAGCCTGGGTGACGGATTTGCGATAATCGAGCCAGCCCTTGTTGAAATATTCGGCAAAGTTTTGCATGGATTGTTCGATGATCCACTTACCAAGTTCCTCAGGGGGTTGTTCCGGCTTCTTGATGATATCCAACCATTTTTGCGCGTATTCCTGCGCTGCATTCAAATTTTGAGGCATATTTTCTCCTTTGAGGGAAGCCGGAGACTTCTCCAAATCTCCCGGGCTTCACGCCTTAGTTATTAGACCCTAAAAGCTTTCTCTAAGCCTTTAGGGTCCTATGTGTCGTCTTAAACAGACAGACAACAGAAAAATTTAGTCATCGTATTCTTCAGGGCGCAATTTGCGGAGCGCGTCCTTGATGGGCAGGACGCCAAAGAAATGGAAGGGATTGGTATCAAATTCCTTGCCATCCACATCGGTGATCGGCTTGGGAGCGTCCTGTTTTTGGGTCGCCAGCGAAACTACAATCATGGACAGAATCGAAATGATGAACGCCGGGAGGGAAGCGATGTAAACCGCATCCCAAAAGGCACAATCCATGCTCACAGCACGGTCTGCCATTAAGCTCAAGTCGCCACCGGAGCAGACCATGGCAGTTGAATCACCGCCCAGGCCAAAGTTGAACGCCACCCAGGTGAGGATCGCCCAGCTGACCCAACCGCCCAAAACTGCCGCTACGCTGCCATAACCGTTGGCCTTCTTCCAATACATGCCGAAGGCAAAGGGGACGAACATGCCAACCAGCAATAACGTCCAGGCTACCACGCCGAGTTCATAGATGACCGAGGCGGTAATGGCGATGACAATTCCGATGAAGCCGTTGATACCGACCATGATGCGGGTCCATTTGACCTCATCCTTGGCGTCCAGGTTCTTTCCAAAGAGAGGGAACAGGTTCTGGGTAACGACCGAAGCGCCCGCCAGCAGGGAACTGTCGGAGGTGCTCATCAAGGCCGAGGCCAGGGCCGCCATGAAAATGGCGGTCAGGACAGGTGGGACGTAATTAATAGCCGCATGAACCAGTACGCCATCGGGATTGGCTAAATCGGGGGTAAGTTTGAAGACCATGATCCCAATCAATGGGGACATGATGCCAAAGACCAGATACAACACGCCAGCCATATAGGTTCCCCAGACAGCGGTAGCCTCATTACGAGCCGACATCGAGCGCTGGAACAGATCCTGGGTTGGAACCGAGCCAAGACCAATCGCCAGCCAGGCTGCCCCCCAGTACATCCAGCCGTTCATGCCAAAATAACCAAGATATCCGGCTTCTCCCGCCATGTCCGGCAGGAGGGTGAACGGCTTCGGGTTGTAGAGTGTGGAAGATATGCTGGTCAGTCCGTCCCAACCACCAACCTGGTTGAGCGTAAAGAAGAAGATTAACGCCATGCCGCCGGCAGTGAAAAACATCTGGATGAAATCGAGCAGGGTATCAGCGAGCATGCCGCCAAGCATGGTGTAACCTGTGACCCACACCGCCACGATGATCATGCCCACTTCGATTGGCACGCTGGGGAAGAGGGCGTTGACGATCGTGCCAGCTGCCACCATCTGCGCACCCGTCCAGACAAAGTAGGTCATCAGTTGGGCGATGGAGGCCAGAATGGTCGTCCACTTGCCAAAGCGGCGATCAAAGAAATCCACCACCGTCAGGTAGCGGGCGCGGCGCATCAGGCGGGTGAAGAAAAAGCCCGACAGGAATAGACAGGCTGCCGCCCCAAACGGATCGAAAATCACGCCCTGGAAGCCATATTGGTAACCCATTGACGACGCCCCCATCAACGTCTCGGCGGCGAACCAGGTCGCCATGACCGACGCGCCGACCATGTAAATGGGCAACTTTCTCCCGGCTACGATGTAATCAGCCGCATCTGAAACTTTGCGCGAAGCCCAGATGCCGACCCCCATGCGCACGGCAAAGAAGCCTACAATGAAAGTCACGATCAACCAAACATATTTATAGCCTTCTAGATCCATCTTCAATCTCCTTTGTGCGTATTCCCGCTTTTGCGGGTTGATTAGGTAGGGGCGCGGTAACCGCGCCCCTACAAGATACCTAGAACTTCCTGCTCCAATCCTTGGGCCAGCGTTCGATCACTACCTTGGTCTGGGTGAAGAACTCGACGGCATGTTTGCCCTGTCCGTGCAGGTCACCGAAGAAACTGTTCTTCCAACCGCTAAAGGGGAAGAACGCCATCGGTGCGGCAACACCGATGTTGACTCCAATATTGCCCGCATCTGCCTCGTTGCGGAACTTACGCGCGGCTGAACCGTCGCGGGTAAAGATCGAACCCATGTTGCCGTACTCTCCGTCGTTCAGAATCTTGATCGCATCTTCAACGGTATTGCAGTGCATGATGCCCAACACAGGACCAAAGACCTCCGTGGTGGCAATAATGCCCTTGACCGGGGTATCTACCAGAATGGTCGGCCTGATAAAGTTGCCTTTTTCGTAGCCGGGGATGACCGGGTCGCGCCCGTCCACCAGCATCTCAGCGCCCTCTTCCAAACCTTGCTGGATCAACCCCTGGATGCGGACCTTGTCCTGCGGTGTGATAACGGGTCCCATCTGGACCTCGGGATTCAACCCGTAGCCTGTCACCCGTTTCGAAGCGGCTTCAGCAAACTTCGGGATGAAAACCTTATCGGCTTCACCAATCATGATGGCGGTCGAAGCTGCCAGGCAGCGTTGACCAGAGCATCCAAAGGCGCTGTCCATCATGATGGCAGTGGTGGTATCCACATCCGCATCGGGCAGAATGAGCACTGGGTTCTTGGCTCCACCCGCAGCGGAGACGCGTTTGCCGTTGGCTGTTCCGCGGCTGTAGACGTGTTTGGCAACCTCGGTCGAACCAACAAAGCTGATGGACTTGATCAACGGATGATCAAGCATTCCGTTCACCGTGTCCGCGCCGCCATGCACCATGTTGACCACACCGGCGGGGAAACCTGCTTCTTCCAGCAGTTTGAACAACTTGACCATAGTGATCGGCACACGACTGGAAGGCTTGACCACAACGGTATTTCCGGTGGCAACCGCATACGGAAGGAACCAGAAGGCGATCATGGCCGGGAAGTTGAAGGGGGAGATAATTCCTGTCACACCCAACGGCTGACGGATCATCAACTCGTCAATGCCGGGCGCAATGTCTTCGACCACGTCACCCATCATCAGGGTTGGGGTACCGCAGGCAACCTCAACATTTTCAATCGCACGACGCATCTCACCGCGCGACTCATCCATCACCTTGCCGTGTTCCATCGTGATGCTGCGGGCCAAGTCTTCGAAGTTGGCTTCCAGTAGATGCTTCAAGGTAAAGAGATATTGGATGCGCTTCGTGACCGGTGTTCTGCGCCAATCTTGAAAGGCCTTTTGCGCTGACTGAACGGCTTCATCCAATTCAGCTACTGAAGAGACAGGTACTTTTGCCAGGATTTCTGCTGTGGCAGGGTCTGGAACATCACGGAATTTTCCGGATGCAGACGCCACCCATTTGCCATTGATGTAATTTTGTAAAATCAGTTGTTCGCTCATGTTTTTCTCCGATAGTTTTTCATTGAAGGATTCCAAAGTCTGGAGACTTTGGAATCCCAAAGACTTTATTTCACAGCGGCATCCGCAATCTCAAGCGCCTTCTCGACGATTGCCAAACCTTCGTCCAATTGTTCTTTCGTGATGCAAAGCGGCGGCACGATAAAAAGCATGCTGCCCATGTTGTTTGCCATGATGAAGGTAAACAAACCGTTCTCGCGCAGGTACTTGCCCACCGAGCCCATCGCGCTTGCAGGCATGATCTCCTTGCTCTCGCGGTTGGCAACCAGTTCTATGGTCGAGAACAAGCCGATGTAGCGAACGTCTCCCACCGAAACGTGTCGAGACTTAATATCTTCAAGACACTCGCCAAGGTAATTACCCACTGCTTTGGCATTTTCGATGAGTTTGTCGTCCTTGTAGACTTCAATGGTCGCCAACGCCGCCGCACAGGCCAAGGCATGGCCGTTATACGTCAGGCCAGCATAGAGATATTTATCATCGAAGAATTTGGCAATCTTCTCCGAAACGATCACCGCGCCAAGCGGAACGTATCCGCTGGTGATGCCCTTGGCGGTGGTGATAATGTCAGGGACGACCTTCCAGTTATCCACGGCGAACCATTCACCAGTGCGTCCCCAACCGCTCATCACTTCGTCTGAGATCAGCAGGATGCCGTACTTGTCACACAGTTCGCGCACGCGGGGCCAGTAATCATCCGGCGGGACAATCAAACCGTTGGAACCGACCACACCTTCCATAATGATGGCGGCAATCTTGTCGGGACCTTCGTACTTGATGACTTCTTCCAGATGAGAGATGCACTCACGCTTGCAGGATTCTTTCTTCTGCCCAAACGGACAGCGGTAGCAAAACGGGTCAAGAAAGTGCACACCGCCCGGTAAAACAGGCTCCACCGCCAGACGGCGATAGTCACCGGTCAGGGCCAGAGAGCCGTGTGTCGCGCCGTGATAGGAGCGATAGCGGGCAAGGATTTTATGTCTCCCGGTATAGAAGCGGGCAAGTTTGATGGCGTTTTCATTTGCCTCCGAACCGCCCAATGCAAAGAAGGTCTTCTTAAGGTCACCCGGCGTCACTTCGGACAGTTTTTTGCCGAGCAGGGCACGGACATCGGTGGTATTACCAGGGTGGACAAAACACACCTTGTCTGCCTGATCCTTGATGGCTTTCACCACTTTCGGGTGCTGGTGTCCGATGTTTGTGTTCATCAATTGCGACGAAAAGTCCATGTAGCGCTTTCCATCGGTATCCCAGAAATAAATTCCCTCCGCCTTTTCGACGGGGATGGGATTCACCTGCGCCTGCACCGACCAGGAAAAAAAGGTGTATTCCCTGCTGAGATCAACAATTTCCTTGGAAGTAAGTTTGGTCATAAAGTCTCCTAACATAAACGCACAAAACGATTTTCACATCTTGCGTGTTTATTCAACTATTTTTTGCCTGCCTTAACCGCATCGCGGAAAGCCGTGAGGGTGTCGTCAATATCCTTGTCACTGTGGGCATAGCACAGGAACCACGGTTCGCGGGCGTCGTGGTCGGGCATCACCCCACGTTCGATGAGCAGGTCAATGATACGCAGGTAGTAATCCTTTTCAGTGTCATTCCAGTCGCGCTGACAGGCAACTTTTTCCGCACCGATGGCATACGTGAACATTGCCGGGTAGCCGTTCATGCAATGGACAATGCCCTCCTCCTTGAATATCTTGCTAATGCCGTCCATCAGACGCTTGCCACGCTTGTTGAGGGTCTTCATCACCGGTTCCTTTTCGAGGATGGTGAGGGTCGCCCACGCCGCCGCAACGCCGGGCTTGTTGTTGTTGTAAGTCCCGCCCTGGGCGACACCATGCCCGATGATGCTCATGATCTCTTTCTTGCCGCCAAACGCCGCCAGCGGATACCCATTGCCGAGCGCCTTGGCGTAGGCGGCAAGGTCAGGCTTGAGGTTATAATATTCTTGCGCACCGCCGTTGGCAATGCGGAAGCCGGTCTTGACCTCATCCAGAATGAAGACCACGCCATATTCTTCAGTGCGCTTGCGGATGAGTTCGAGGAAACCGGGCTGGGGAAGAATCCCTCCGCAATTGCCCTGGCACGGTTCAGTGATGACGGCGGCAATCAAATTCCCGTAGGTCTTCATCACCCGCTCGAAGCCTTCGACATCGTTGAACGGCAGGGTGATGAGTTTTTCAGCCAAGACTTTGGGAATGCCCGACGAAGCGGGAACAGGGATCGGGGAGCGGCGGTTGCCGTAGGCTTCGGCAGGGGCGTAGGTTGACCATAGGGTGTAATCGTGGAAGCCGTGATAATTCCCCTCAAATTTCAAAATGATTTCACGCCCGGTGTAGGCGCGGGCAACGCGGATGGCGTGCATGGTGGCCTCGGTGCCGGAGCAGGCAAAGCGCACCATTTCCACACCGGGACACATCTTGACGATCTTCTCGGCCACTTCGATTTCAAGTTCCCCCGTCATGGCTGCCATGGTACCCAGTTCGATTTCCTCGCGGACTTTTTCGTTCACCGCATCATAAGAGTGCCCCAAAATGATGGGACCAAATGCCAGACGATAGTCAATGTATTTATTGCCATCCACGTCCCACAGATAACCACCTTTTGCCTTCGACATGTAAGGAGTAACCCCATCACCCCAGTAGCGGAAATTGGAATTCACACCCAACGGAACCACAGCCTGGGCACGCTTTTGCAGCGCCCGGCTCTTTGCAAAGTTTTTCATAACATCTCCTTTTATTTTCTTATGCGAAGTTGGCTTTCGCATTAAAGACTTATTGAGATGCGGGTTCACTCTCTGCCAAACCAGGGGGAATCCGCCACTGGTACACATCTTTAAGGACAATTGGCACAATGGAGGTGGTCGTTTTGCGTACCCCCGGCAATTTACGAACCACTTCTGTTACGAAATAATAAATTTCCGCTGTATCTTTTGCGACGAGCTGAATACTGATATCATTCTGCCCAATACCGCAGGCAACGTAGGTTACGCTTTCGAAATCCGCGAGTTTTTTGGCAATTTCCAAAACATCGGACTCCACCTCAATCGAGATGTCTGCCCGGACGGAAAAGCCCAGCGCTTCGGGGTTAACCACGGCCCCGATTTGAATGACCCCCGCATTCATCATGCGCTCAATACGATAGCGGATCAGGCGTTCGGAAGTATCCCCCACCCGACGGGACATCTCTGAAGCGGACATGCGCCCATCTTCAAGTAATAAATTGACAATTTTTACGTCGATTTTGTCGAATTTATACATAAATTGTCCATAATTTTTCCGAAAGGGATATATTAACTATACCTTATGGCATTTTTATCGTCAAGAGAAGCCAAAGGGCAATTTTCAAACAGCACAAACAAAACAAACCGCCGCTTTATGGGCGGCGGATGTTGAAAATCATGGAGCCAATCGATATAAACTCAATCTTTGGTCTTTGAAGACAAGGGAAAATTCTTCGGGATATTTTTCCCTGAACTCTGGAAGCCAAGCTGGCTCTCCTCGAACCAACAGATACTCGATATTACTCTCCCGCAGCCTAATCAGACGTTCTTCGGGCGGAATCTCATCCGCAGTCACTGACCTCCAAACCTTGGTCTGCTCCCCCCCACCCTGCACGCGGAAAACCAGCGGATTGAATTTCAACGTCAGGCTGGGAATGATTCCGCTGACGGTTGCATCGGGCGCTCCGACGATGACAGGGAAATCCACCTCCAATTGGTTCATCCGCTCTCCAACGCGGACATAGTTGGAGTAAATATCCAACATATCGAGGTTGTTGGCGGGTAGGTTGCTTGCCGCCCACGGACGGACATAAACTACAAGTGCAATCATGACGGCAAAAGCCACAAGATAAAAAGCAGGTTGCAACCACAATTTCCACTGCTCGACTAATTTGATTTTTTGTGCCAATTCAAAAACAGCCCAGACCAAAAATGCAAACGCCAGTCCGAACGGCATGAGCCAGGTCAGACGCCAGAGTTGGAATGGCGTGGTGAATGTGCCGACGACCCAGCCTGTGTAGGGAAACATGCTGACGCCAAGCACGAGAAAAGCGGCAAGCACATAGCGGGACAATTTATTCCTCCAAAAGAAGAACAAGGTCAATGTCACTGCAACGAGGCTGATTTCGTAAGGCAGTCCGCGCGTGAGGTAATGAGAGATCCCATAAAACCTTGTCCCTTCGATGATGTCAATACGGCGGACGCCGAAACGAGCAAACTCATCGTTCTCCTGCACATCTTCAAGCGAGAAGCTAAGGGTCTGCGAATACTCTCCCCCGCCAAAACGGAAAGTGTATGGAATGAAAACCACCGCCGCCAAAACGGCAATCAAGGCGACATACTTCCAGCGGATGTTTTTATCCAGCAGGGACGGCAACCCGTATACGCCGAGGATCATGCAGGTCATGCCGAACTGAATTGGGTGAGTGAAGATCATTGCCAGCGCTGCAATACCCGCAAGAATCAACTTGCGGGTGGACGGCTTTTCGAGATACTCCACCACCAGCAAGGTCAAAATCAACGAGATGACAAACGCCGCCGCTACCTTATCCTCGGTGAGACGCTGAAAGAAGAGATTGCCGGGTTGGTTCCACTTCGTCAGGCGCATAAGACTGAAACCTTGCGCAAGGATGGCAAGCCCCGCAGCAGGGCGCGGCAGGCTGAGGGTCCGCCCGAGAGTGTAAATGCCGAGGAAAGAGAGGCAGGCCAGAACGGGGGGAAGGTAAACGCTGGTGATGATGAGACCGTCCACCCCGCTCAGGTCGGAAATCATCGCTTCAACAAGGGGCCAGTACGCGATCCAAAAGCGGGGAATCTCCAAACGGTCGAGCGAAACGGGGAATTTGAAAATCAGCGCGTCTGCATGTTGATAATAATAGAGCAGGGCATTGTAGGTGAAAGCATCATCATGGATGAGCGGAGGTTTGGCAAGGCTCGCAAAATAAATCGCACCGCCTGCCGCCACAAGAAGTGAAATGACCTCCCACCAAGCTGGCTTCTCGAATTGAAATGTCACTTTGACCTCGCGCGTAAAAAAGAGGAAAATCGCCGCCGCGCCCCACAGCGCAAATCCCCAGCGGATAAAGGTGAAATTCAATTGAAAGAGCCGCGCCAGAACCCCAAGCAGACCTGTGACCAAAATCGAAACCACCAAGCCACCAAGCAAAACACGCGGTGAAAGGTTTTTATTTTCGCTCAAGAGCAGAAAAGTAAAAATACCTGGCGGGAAGAAAAGCGCGAGCCCCACAATAAAACGCATGGCGGACACACTTTCGAACCACGCCTGCCAGGGGAACAGAGAAAGAAAAAGCCAGGCTGCAACTAACGCAGCGACATGAACCGATTTATTTTTCGACATGAGTTTTCCTGAAAATAAAGATACTAGTCAATTATACTTGTTTCGATTATTATCCCCCGCAATTAATAGACCTGACAGGTCTCCTTCCATGGAGTGATAAATGCCGACAGAGAAAAAGAATATGCCGCGAATTTCCGTGATCATCCCCGCGCTCAATGAGGAACTGGTCATCGCGAATGTGGTGAAGCAAATCCATGCGGTGGTAAACAAACTGGACCAGAACCATGAGATCATCGTCATCGACGACGGCTCGACCGACGACACGGCAAACCAGGCGCGGGAGGCGGGCGCAGTGGTGATTCAGCATCCGTACAACATCGGCAATGGGGCTTCGGTCAAATCCGGGATTCGACGCGCCCGCGGAAAAATCCTCGTCACCATAGATGGGGACGGACAACACGACCCAAATGACATTCCCAGACTGGTCAATCGAATCGGCGCGTATGACATGGTGGTTGGCAGCCGCAATCGCGAATCAGATACCGCCGCCCACCGCGACCTTGCCAACATGATTTTCAACTCGCTTGCCAGCTACGTCTCCGAGCGCAAGATCGAAGACCTGACCTCAGGTTTCCGCGCGGTCAAGGCGCACATTGCAAGGCAGTTCGTTTATCTATTGCCGAACAAGTTTTCCTATCCTAGCACCATCACACTTTCGGTTGTCCGCGCGGGATACAGCCTTGGATACGAGTCGATCAAGTTTGCTGGGCGAGACAAGAAGACCAAGAGCAAGATCAAGCCGCTACAGGACGGTCTGCGATTTTTGATGATCATCTTGAAGATCGCCGTGTTCTACGCTCCGCTGAAAATCTTTGTGCCGTTGAGCATCATCATCTTCCTGCTCGGCGTCAGCTATGGCTTGATGCGCATCTTCGTGTTAAGCGCCCCTTACGGACAGACCTCCGCCCTGCTGATGTCCACAGCCGTGTTGACATTTTTGGTGGGACTGGTGTCGGAACAGATCGCCCAACTGCGCTTCGACCGCAGCGAATCCAACAATCCAATCAACGAAGACGAATGAAAGACACCCAGCCCCTTCTGATTATTTCCACGGGACGCACGGGAACGATTTTCTTTTCCCGTCTCTTTGCGGATTTATACCCAACTCTCGTCGCCTCCTATCACGAGCGCGGAAATTCGCGCCCGATTCAGATTCTGACCAACCTGCACTTCTCACACCTCCTGCCCAGAAGCGGATTGAAAGCAGCGTGGAAGTTGTTCAAGAGTGGAGAAATCGAAGCCTGCGAGAAACAATTCCACATCGATGCCAATTGCTTCCTGTACGGACTTGCCTCGCTTGCGCCAGAACTTTATCCCAACCTGAAAGTCCTGCACATCGTCCGTGACCCGCGCACCTACGTGACTTCGCACCTGAACTTTTCTCGTCAAAAAGGGACGAGTTACATCGCGAATTATTTTGTCCCGTTCTGGCAGCCCAACCCCTTCCTCGTTGGCGAATTACCCTTGAACAAAGCATTCGGCTTTACGCGCTTCGAAAAATACTGCTGGATCTGGAATTTCAAGAACCGCGTGATGGAAGGCTTGGAAAATTCGTCTACGCCGTACATGCGGGTTCGGTTTGAAGACCTGTTCAATACGAACAACCCCGAAGAAGTTTTCGGCAGGATCACCGACTTTCTCGGTCTGCCACGTGTGACGGGAATCCGCGAGAAATTCCGCGAGCCAGCCAACACATCTGCTAAAACCGACTTCCCCGAATGGCGCGAGTGGACACCGAAGCAAGCCGCTCAACTCCACTCATTTTGCGACGAGCGCATGAATAAATACGGCTATGGCGGCGAAGCAGAGTGGGCGGGGAAGTTGCGAGTTACGAGTGATGAGTAACGAGTTACGAGATACGCGTTACAAGTTGCGCGGCGCTTGATTCGCAATCACCTGTTTACTTGTCCACCCGTTTCCCTGTGTACCTAACCCATGAAAAAACGCCAAACTCTTATTTACATCGTCAGCGCGGCTCTGTCGATTGTGTTGCTTGCCTACCTCCTGCTGAATTTGGACTGGGACATCCTGCGCGTCGCCTTTGCGGACATCCATTGGGGCTGGCTGACGCTTGCCCTGCTGGCGTATCTAGTCAACATCCTTTTGCGGGCGCTGCGCTTTACCAACCTGATTTATTCGCGCCCTGTCAAATGGCTGGAACTTGTCCCTGTTTCTGCACTGCACAATATTTTGATGTACCTGATGCCTGCCAAGACAGGTGACGTGACCTACGTTTTCATCGCAAAGGACAGGCTGGATCTGTCGCTCACCGAAGGCACAGCCACCCTCTTTGCAGCACGATTTTACGACTTTTTAGTTGTGGCGGCATTTCTGGTGATTCTGCTGCCCTTTTCAAGGAATGAAATCCCCGATTGGATTTTCCTACCCGCTGTCATTTTCTGTGGACTGATTTTGCTCGGCGCGCTTGGAATTTTGGCGTTTCTAAAATTCAGCAAACCCATTCTGGAGTCGGACGGCTTGCCGTCCAAAACCCAGAAGCAAGCTTCTGGACTCCAGAGGATTCGCGCCGTATGGAACAAATTCATCCTCGGCTTGCGCGAGATACAGGATCATGGCGAACATGGACGTGTTGCCCTGCTCACGGCGGGAGTCTGGCTTTGCGTCTATTCCAATTTTTACTTTGCGACCAAGAGCATGGGATTACCCGTCGCGTTCTATCACATCGCCATCATTTCGATGGTGATGATCCCGCTGACCCTGCTTCCCCTGCAAGGATTCGCCAACCTCGGCACACACGAAGTCGGCTGGACTTCGGTGTTGATTGCATTCAACTATCCGTACAAAACCGCGCTTGCCATTGCGGCTGGTTCGCATTTCGTTTTGCTGTTATCCGTGCTGGTCAGCGGCGGACTGGCGTTTTTGGGGGCGCAGTTTTTTCTCAAAAAATGATTCGCCCTGAGCGCAGTCAAAGGGCGTACAATTTAGGTGGTTCGACTACGCTCACCACGGATCACACATGACTTCACTCCAATTTTCTGAAATCCAAAACAAATCTCAAATTATCAAAGCCAGGGAATTGCACATCGAGCTTCCGTCACAACCCGTGCGATATTATCGTCACGGCTGGCAGTCGTGGTCACTGGCAGCGTGGACGGACCCAAGCCCGATTCCCGTGCCGAAGCCCGCGATCTTTCATCCTTTGCAACTGGATGCTGAGTATGTCCACAAAAAATATTTGAACGGCTCATGGCTGGGCGCGGTGGAGTTCGAGGATGGCAATGTTCTTCTGCTTGGCGCGCTCGGCACGGATGCAAATGTCTCGTTGCAGGACCAACTATCGGGGCAAAGCGAAGCAGGAGAGGTCGAATGGTTCACCGCCGTCGGACAAGAAGTAGTTGTCTTTGAAGAATACGCCAAAGAGTTGAGCATCCGCTTCGGTGGGATAAAAAGGAATGGCGTGCCGCGTGTCTGGTGTTCGTGGTACAGCCTCTACACCGCCATTGACGAGCGGACGCTTTACAAGATTTTCAACGACCTCGGCGATCTGCCCTTCGACGTGCTGCAAGTGGACGACGGCTGGCAGATGGACGTCGGCGATTGGGAGGCGAACAAAAAATTCCCGTCGGGGATGAAGGCGCTGGCAGACAAGATCAAGTCCACGGGGCGACAGGCAGGACTATGGCTCGCGCCATTGATCGCGACCAAATCGTCGAAACTTTTCCGCAAACATCCCGACTGGTTTCTCCGTGATGGGACTGGAAAGTTTGTCTCGGCGGGATTCAACTGGGGCGAACGGTTGTATGCGCTCGACACGACCCGCCCTGACGTAACCTCGTGGCTGGTTGCGCTCATGAAGCAGGTCCGCACCTGGGGCTTTGACTACCTCAAACTGGACTTCCTCTACGGCGGCGCGTTGAAGGGCAAGCGCTTCAAAGACATCCCGCGCGAAGCCGCATATCGTGACTGCCTGAGAACCCTGCGCGAAGCGATGGGCGCGGACGCCTTCTTCCTGACCTGCGGCACGCCCATCCTGCCTGCCCTCGGCTTATGCGATGCGATGCGAATCGGTCCCGATGTGGCTTCGTTTTGGGAAAAATATCGCGACGCCTATCTGCTTTACAATCCCACCATCCCAGGGACGAAAAACGCCATCCGCACGGTGCTTCACAGGCTGTGGCTCAAGCCGCTGCTGCACATCGACCCTGACGTGGCGTACTTTGAATCAAAGGCAAACCAGTTGACAGAGGAGCAACGCCTCCTCCTGCAAAACCTTGCCAACGTCTGCGAGTTCAAAGCGACCTCCGACCTGCCGCAATGGCTGGGACGCGCCGAGTTTGACCAACTCCGCTCCTTCCTAAACAGAAACCCGAAGATCGAGCAAACGGGTCGCTACACCTTCCATGTTGACGACTGCACTGTGGATTTCACGTCCGCCACTCCCCTGCCCGACATCCCAACTGGACTGACCGCGCTGTGGGGCAAACTCGTTGGCTGGCTGGGAGACAGGTATTTCCTATTACGGTTGTACAAGGTCTTGAACCTCAGCAAATTTCGGAAGAGAAAATCGAATATCTTATGAACACCCCTTCGCTCCGTCGCGGGC
>JAUQXA010000044.1 GCA_030834895.1 Anaerolineales bacterium | reverse complement strand
CAAATACACCATAGAGATAACAAACACTTTAGGAGGCATCGTAAAAACCATCAATACCACAGAGAAGCGAGTAGAAATACAAAAAGGCGATATGAGTAAGGGCATGTATTACTATAGCATCAAACAAAATAATCAAACCCTAGGCAGCGGAAAACTAGCGGTAGAGTAAAAAACAAATAACTACGAAAACAAAACGAGCGACTAATTTAGTCGCTCTCTTTGTTTAGGAGAAAAATAAAATTATCTTTACATGATAAAATTAAAACCAAAAACGATGAAAAAACTATTATCTATTACAGCGGGAGTATTGAGTGCCTTTACCGTAAGTGCACAATGCCCTCAAATTACCTGCCCAAGCAACATTACGGTCAATAACGCTCCAGGCACATGTGGTGCAGTGGTAAATTATGTTACGCCAGTGGGTGTTAATCCTTGTGGTTCGGGAACGCAAACATTTAATTATACAGGCTCTGCACAAACATTTACTGTACCGGCAGGAGTTACAAAAATTACCATAGAAGCATGGGGTGCTCAAGGACAAGGAGGAAATGGTGGATTAGGAGGGTATGTAAAAGGAGATTTAGTTGTAACACCAGGGCAAACGCTTAATATTTATGTAGGTGGACAAGATGGTTATAATGGAGGTGGACTAGGGCATGCAGCAACACCTAGAAATGGTGGAGGGGCATCAGATGTAAGAGTAGGAGGAACAACCCTAAACGATAGAGTTATTGTAGCAGGTGGAGGAGGGTCAAGTAGTGGTGATGGAAATTATCAGGGGGGGCACGGAGGTGGAGGAAATTGTGGCGCAAATTATTGTGGTGGAGGCGGTGGAATTGGTTATGGGGGTAATGGTGGTGCAGGAGGGTTAAATGGTGGTACAGGAAATACTTCATGCCATTCCGGAGGAGCTGGAGGAGGAGGACTAAATTCTGGGGGAAGTAAATCATGTAATACTTGCTATACATCAACTTGTGGAACAGATGGTGTGTTTGGAGTAGGAGGTAATGGCGACACTTGGGAAAACGGTATTTGTTATAACTCGTACGGAGGTACTTCTGGCGGAGGTGGAGGGTATTATGGTGGGGGTGGTTCTTCTGTTGGTAACTGTGGTAGTGGAGGCGGAGGCGGAGGCTCATCTTGGACAGGCTCACTAACAAATAATGTATTAACAGGGGGATTGAAAACAGGAAATGGAGAAGTTAAATTTTCATGGACAGGCGGCCCTGCCACAACCACTCAAACAGCAGGTTTGCCCGATGGAGCAACATTCCCGGTGGGCGTAACCACCAACTGGTATAAAGTAGAAGACGGCTTAGGCAATGCCGATAGCTGCTCGTTTACCGTAACGGTAGTGGATAACGAAGCTCCCAGCATTACCTGCCCCGGAGATACAACAATTTGTTGGGGAGTGTACAATGCCAACATTACCAGCAGTGATAACTGCCCCGGAGCTACGGTAACCCAAACAAACGGCCCTACCTTAGGCAGCAGCTTTGATGTAGGTACT
>JAUQXA010000043.1 GCA_030834895.1 Anaerolineales bacterium | reverse complement strand
CTCATGGAAAAGGCTCCTTTCTTGAGTTACGGTGGATGATATCTCCGCATTCTTGAGATACTCTGGATTCAGTATATCCACTTGAAGCCATTTCCCATAATTTAGTCACAAAAGGAGGCTATTTGATCCCCAAAAACGTTTGTCTTTCTTGAGTTACGCTGGACGCGACATAACAGCTACATACTGTGTTTGACGGTAAATCCGTTTAAGTATCCTGTGGGAGGCTCATATTCAATGCGCGCCTCGTCCACTCGCGATGCGCTTGGTCCAGTCTTTACCATTTCGACGAATTGGTCAATCTGCTGGTGGGTGCCTTCTGCCACTGTCTCCACCGTGTCCCAGCCAACGTTTCGCACCCAGCCCATTACATCGATTTCCAGGGCGTGATATTCCACGTGCGCGCGAAAGCCCACGCCTTGCACCCGTCCCTTGACCCAGATGTGAACGCGTATGATCTCACTTGGATTGGTTTGCACGTTTTCTCCTTTGGAGCAGCAGGTCAATTGCGCCCCAGATCGGGACGACCAGCACCAAAAGCATTAACAGGATGAAAGGTAAAAGGTTGCGCGCCGCCACCCCCGCGGTGTTTTGTCCCAGCACGTTTTCACGCCAGCGTGAGTCCAGTTGGCCGAGCGGGGTGCCAAGCGCATTCGTCGCCCCAAGCTCGCAAAAGGCGTCATCAAGGATTCCGTCACCGTAGGCTGTGGTCAGGCGTCCCAATCCCGATGTGCCGTAGGTTTTGCGAATGTATGTCACAAAAGATTGGGATTGGGCATAGGCCAAGGAGGCGCTCCCGGCGTCGGCGGGGAAGGAGGTACACAGGTCCTCAAACGCCAGCAGGGAATTGTTTTGGCTTGCGATTTCCAACGCACGCGCATACTCCGGGTTTGGATAACGCTCCACCATGGCAGCAATGCCTTCCAGCAACCAGGCCGGTTGGTTGTCGTATTTGTTGCCAAGCGAGCGATACAACATTACATGCGCCAGTTCGTGGGGGATTTCCGACTCCATTTCAACGGACTGGCCCAAGCCCGGAGCAACCGCAACCAATACCACTCCAAGTTCCGGGTTGGCATGCCCGCCCACCCATTCCTCGCCCCCCAACATCAATGTGTTTTGCAAGTCGGTCACGTTGGAATAGATATAAATGTTGACAGGCTCGGTCAGTGAGATGGGTATGACCTCGCTCATCGCCAGCATCCCTGCTCCGGCCGCGTTCAGTGCTGAGACGCCAAAAGAGTCATCCCCGGCGTACCAATGCACAGTCAGGTTGCCTTGTGTCATTTCCCGCCATGGGAAACGGTTATCGCCATACAGGAATGTGATCGGCGCGCTGGTGTAGGTCTGACCGTCTGCAAGCGTGGCCTGGAACCAAAAAACGATCTGACTGAATGGTGGGAAAACGTTCAGTGATGCGTCGTAGGTGAAACTGACCGATCCATCCTCTGCCACCTGCACTGTCTCAACTCGTGTCACGGTTTCGTGGACGCCGCGAAAAAGAAGCGAAGCCTGTTGGATGGGGGTCGAGGTTTTGATCTTTGCCGTAAACGTGATGGACTGCCCAAAATTGACAGCCACTGTAGCATCTTCCACGGTGATCCCGCCCTGGGCCTGGGACGCGCTCAATGGAATGGATACAACCATCAGCAGGATCATAACCATCCTGAAAACGAGTTTGCGTGGATGAGACATTTTGTTACCTCGCCAAATAAACGATCAACGGCGTCAGTGTCAGCGGACTCAACACCGTGCCAAGAAAGACGATTGCCGTCACAAGCGCCGGCTCCAGTTTGTATTCGGTTGCCACGACAGTTGTGGAAACCGCCGCAGGCATTGCGGCCTCCAGCACATTTCCCTGCCGGGCCGCGCCTTGCATACCGAAAAGACCCGCCAGCAGCAACCCCGTCAGCGGACCAAGCAGGAGTTTGATCAAGACACCCAGTCCCAACGCCCGAAAACTGTGCGACCATTGGATTCGGGTCAATTCCAAACCGAGCAGGACCAGCATCACAGGGATGGAACCATTTGCGGCTATCTCAATTGTACGTGAAATGGGCAAAAATAGCTGGGTTCCAGTCCATTTGAAAAGCAGTGCCAGGACCGCGCCATAAACCACGGGAACCTTGAACAACCCAAGCACAGCGGATTTGAAATCCATGTGTCCGAGAGAGGCAATTACCACGCCGGCAGTGTTGAACAAAATGGTCGTGGTCACAAAGAACAATGTCGCCGCTGACAACGCTTCATCTCCAAAGGCGAATTTGGTCAGCGGCAGTCCATAATTGCCTGTATTGCCGAATGCAACGGTCAGAATGACTGCCAACAAATACGGTCTTTCAAGCCGAAGCAGTTTGCCGAGCAGGAAGGCCAACAGTCCCATCACGGCAATGAATGAGACTGTAAAAGCGACTGTGGTCAACGCCTGACGTGGGCTCAACGTACTTTTAATCATCATGTCGAATACAAGCAGTGGGCTGAAAACATAAAAAACCACACGTCCAAGCGAACGGGAATCCACAGTGAGCAGTTTGCCAAGCAAAAATCCTGCGCCGCTGACGAGGAGAATGGGCAGCAGGTTATTGGCAAAGGTTGTTAAAAGCTCGTTGAAAGACATGAAATGTTTTCTGCTTCGGTCAGGGAGATTTTTGCAGGAATTATAAACCGATGTGTCACGACAGGGAATCAAAAAAATTCCCGCTTTTTCACGGGAATCTTCTCCGGTTGTAAATTGGCGATCTAGGGTTCCACGCTCAAGATGCCGCCTGCCGCGTTCATTTTCAAAGTCCACACACTGCCGATTTCGTATTGCTGAAATTCGCTGACCGAGTCTGGCGTGTATTCCTTTAACCCATCAGAAGTGCTGAAAGTCACACTCAGGGCATTGTTGGATTCTTCGATCCGCTGGTCGCTGGTTATGCTGGGATTTTCGTAAACGGGGTAGTTGTCATTGCCGCTCAAATCGAAGGTTTGGATGGTCGCCCACTCATCGAGGGTGTAATCGCAATATTGCTCGCTTTCTGTGTGACACTCCTTCACGATTTCAGCGTAGCCGTTTCCCTGATCGACCGTTTTTTCTTCACACACTTCCTGGCTTTCGGTGTGACATGAAACGTTATACGCGTTGGATGGCGGACTGCCGCGTTCGTTGGAATAATTTACAGGGCGGATTTCCTGCACCGCCACCGAGGTCTGCCACTGAAGGTCGATCACTGTCCCTTGGACGGATTTCGACGGGATGACAAAAAACAGAATGGCGGCGATACAGCAGATCATGAGTAACGCGCCGATACCGCCGAGTATCCACCAATTGACCTTTTTGGCAGGAGCCGCTGGCTTTAATGGGTCCTGTGCGGGCGCAGGCGTAGGAACGGCTTGTTGCAAGGGAGCGCCGCACTGCTTGCAGACGTTGGCTGTCCCGGGGTTTTCGGTTCCGCAGTTGGTACAAGTGATTGCCTTGGGCGGGGGTGGAGCGGCCTTTAAAACCTGACCAGCCTGGCGCTTCCTGCCTTCCTTCAAATCGCCGCCGCATTGCGAACAGGTGGTTGCTGTGGCAGGATTGCGTGTTCCACAGAATCCGCAGTGGATATCCGCGCCGGCTTTGGCGGCTGCCACGGCCTTTTCGTCGTTGACAATCTTTTCATCCGCCGCGCGCTGGAATTTGACCTCATCGGGCTGGGCCGCGCCGCAACTTCGACAGGTCTTCCTTGAACCCCCATTTCTGCTATTGCAGTTGGGACATACCCACTCGAGTTCCACGAATTTCCGGTTTTCGTTCTTTTCCATTTCTGCTCCTTGCTGATTCCAGATACGCGGTAATTTTACATTGAAATGGTAGAGATGTCGGTAGTTCGGAAGTTTCGGTTTCATGCGAATCAAAAAGCCTCCGAGTTTCCTCGAAGGCTTGATCGTCATATACGGGTATTCACTGCGAAAGGTCTATCGTCTCGCCGCCATATTCCCCCTTGACGGAGAATGTGCCGTTTGCAAGATCATCGGTGTAAACCAGACTTCCTTCCTTCACGCCGGTGACCTGTGTGTCGTAGGTGATGATGCTGGTGTCGTAATCATAACTGCCACTGCCCGTGAGCGCGAACCCTTTGACGTATTCACACTTGTCAAAGGTGTATGCTTCGCCCGCATCGCCGGGACCAAAAGTGAACGACCCACCAAAGGTACAGGCGACTGAAACATCCTCGGTGAACAAGCCGTAGAAGTATTCCGGTTGGAGTTGTATCTCAGTATCGATTGCCTGGAAGGTCCCCAGCACATCTGCATAGTCTCCCGCATTTTGCTTGCTGAGAGGCTCATAAGCGCGGGTCACGTCCGTGCCCCAATCCTCACAGACGATTTCACGTTCGGCGGGGAGTGTGCCATCCACCATGAAATCGGTAATGTAATTGTCCGGGCAGTCGTAACCCCAGCCATAAATGGAGTGGCGTCCGCCTTCGACGTAGAGATGATATCCATCCGCAAGCCTGTCAAATACCGCCTCGCCTTCCTCGAACGGGGTGGCCGGGTCGAGGGTGGCGTTCAACACAAAAGTGGGCACGCCTTCGGCGACCAACGGCTCGGTTGTGACGACTTCCGTTGGAGAGCTGGGCCAAAAGGCGCAGTCCAAACCCGTGTATACACTGCCATCGAGTCTGGGCACGGTTCCATTTGACGCCTGTCCTGCTTCGATGGTCCTGGCAATCTTCTCCTCCTGCGTGCCCGAGAAGAAGGAATCGTCAGTGCACAGCACACCATTGAACATCGTGTCAGAGAAGGTGTCGTCGCCAATGTATTCAAAGTTGACAGGATCAACCGTCATTTGCTGATAAGCCAGCCGCGCCATTGGAATGAAGTCCCCGCGATTGGCGGCGGCCAGGGCGCGCAGATACAACATCCTGCCACTCAGGGAGTACATCTGATAGGCGGCCGTATATTCCCATTGATTGAACGTAAAGGTGCGTTTGACTTTTTCTCCCGATGGCAGGGGGAATTCATACGAGACCGGGCTTTCTGAAGTCTGTTTGGCAAGCTTGTCATACACTGCCACTGCCTCTCCACCCATGTCAGCGGCGCATAATTTGTCTGCATTGCAGGCTTCGAGCGTGGCAACCAGAACTTTATCGAAGGCCTTTTCCTGTGAAAGCGAACCTTGCTCGCCATTCAATGTCAGGTCGATGGTGCCGTCGAGGATCAAACCCGAAAGGTGGTCAGGGTGCGCGGCGGCGTAGGTCTGCGCGACGGCAGTGCCATAACTGACGCCATACAGCATGAACTTGTCATCGCCAATCGCTTGACGGAATGATTCGATGTCCTCTGCAACCTGATCAGTGCCAAAGAAGGACAGTTTGGCAGGTTCGATCCCAATCTCGGCGACACAGTCTTCAGCGTATTTGCGGGAGTCGTCAATGGCTTTCTGTTGTTCTTCGGGGGTGTCAAGACCTTCAACGCCTGCTTGATCTGACGAATTCAAATACTCCATAAAATCAGCCGCATATGCCTTGGGACAGGCCAACGGATTCGATAGGCCGATTCCGCGCTGGTCGAAATAAACGATGTCATAATGTTCGAGTATGCCTTCGGAGAACCAGCTCAAACCGCCTGAACTGATTCCCTCGCCCCCCGGTCCGCCCGGAAAGGCTTGCACAAACATGCCTTTGCGCTCGCCTGTGGCCGGGGAAACTGCAAAGACGACATCCAACGTCTCGGTGTTGGAGGGATCAAAATGATTGAGCGGAACCTGAATGGTGACACAGGTAAAGTCCGGATTTTCGTCGCATGGCACACCGCCCAACTCATCGAGCTTTGCTGAAATTCCACCAGTTGTGGGTGGTTCAGTCACCGGCACACTGGTCACTTCTGGCGTCGGTGTTGGAAACAGAAAATTGCAAGCCATGATGAATATGACAACTACCGATAAAAACACAAGCCTCTTTTTCATATGATCTCCTTTTGAATTTATTCTGAAAGTTTACAACAAATCGCCCCCGTTTCCACCGCCCAATTTTCCTATGACTCGATTCCATGCCACTTGCGAACCTGGGCAATGCGCGACTCATGACCCGACTCGCGGCGGGGGAACGAGTCAGCCACATCCTGACTTAACTTCGAGCTGGTCAATGCGTCGAAGACCGCCGCCGCCCCGTTGGCGAGGTTGACCGGATCGTAGCCGCCCTCCAAAACAAAAACAATCCTTCCAGAGCAGTGTTCCTCAGCTAGGTCAACCAGTTTTTGTGAGATGTTGAAAAAACCTCGCGTGGATAAACCCAGCGAAGTGAGCGGGTCGCTCCAATGTGAGTCGAAGCCGGCAGAGACGAACAACATCTGCGGACGGAACTTCTCCACAATGGGTTGGAAGATTTCATCCGCCACACGTGCAAAAACCTCGTCACCAGCAAATGCATCCAGCGGCACATTGACCAGTCGTCCGCGGGCGTGGGGGGCATCTTCGAGCCAGCCAGTGCCGGGATAAATTCCCCATTGATGGGTGGAGATGAAGCCAAAGCGTTCGTCATCGATGCAGTTGGCTTGCGTGCCATTGCCGTGGTGCGCGTCGAAGTCCACCACCATTACTCGTTCCATCCCGCTGGATAGAGCCTCCCGTACCGCGATGGCGATATTATTGAAGATGCAAAATCCCATCACATGATCAGGCTCGGCGTGATGTCCCGGCGGACGGACAACAGCGAAGGCATTTTTAGCCTCACCATTCAACACCGCGTGTGTACAGGCAATCGCTCCGCCTGCCGCCAGCAATGCATCTTGATATGATGTCTGCGTGACGTAAGTGGGAGCATAATCTACAATCGCTGGGCCCTCTTTACAGATTTCCTCGACAGCTTTGATCAACTGTGGATGGTGCACCCGTGTCACCTGCTCCGCTGTTGCGGGCAATGCTTCGATTTGTTCCGCATTCGAGAGACGCGCAAACAGCGGTTTCAATTCATCCAGCCTGCCTGGTCCTTCAGGGTGATCGGAATATTGATGTCCCAATGATGGAACAAGGGCATAAACAGTTTTCATTGGAGATAGTTTACCCGAAATCAGTCCGTTAACGATTTCCCAATGTGACTTGTCCCCAAATATATCTTCCAAAATCCTGCCAGTAATTGGCTTGATTTATGTCGCTCGGCGGTAAGGGCAAAGGTGTCATGAGGTTTGTGTCAAACCCGGCGGGCATGTTAAAGTCGGGCAGGTCGGGAGGGAGATTTAGGTCAAACAAAGGCGCATAGGGAATGGTCCAAAAATAAGCGGTGTTGTTGTTGGCACTGTCCACTTCAAGAAAAGGCACGGTAATTACAATGTTCGTGTTGAATTTTGGGTCCAGTATCCACCTGCATTGTTCCGCGGATACCAGCGAAAGCGGGTATCCCAGATATCCAAAAACCGGCCCCGCCGACGTGTCAATGACCTGTTCGAGATTGTGATCATTGTGACTGTGAATGATTGTTATCTTTTCGGCATTATGCATGACCATTTCCTGGATGGGGATTCTAATGGTGTGGTGGTTCGAATATGCATTGTTGTTTGTTGCGGTCACCGTGACCAGGAACAACAGCTCATTACGTTCCGCGACACTATTAAGCACGCCTTGTAATTGATCCAGAAACCCATAGGTGAGGAAACGGTCTTTTAATGTCTCGTTGAGATATACCGCCTGGAGTAATTCGGGGCTGATAAAGGTAAGAACAATCCTTATCTCCTTTGAATCTTCCATTTTGATTACCTTGGTGTCCGACCAGCGTTGCGCCTCTTTTTTCAACTGTTGCAGTGCGGCATAGCGGGCGAGTAGAAGTTGTTGTTCATTCACGGGAGGGGGGAGAGCGGGTGGTATGGGAGTGGGGATTGGGGGAAAGGCAAATTCAAAGATCGAATTTGCCCACGATTGTGGCGCCACCCGGTAGATGTTTACCAGAGGTGACTCTGGTGTGCACATGACAATTGGCACAATCACCTCGCCACTTGAAGCTGATGTCCCTCCCTCACATGCCGAAAGCCCCGCCACAGTCATTAAAACAAAAATAAAAGCGATCCAAAACCTGTGGTGCATGAATGTTAAACCCCTTCCCATATGTCCGCCTTTCTGCAATTATTCGGCCATCAAATATCCGTATAAATTTTACAACGAAACGGATGAAAAAGGCGAACTGACTTTATTGGCTTAGTCTGACCAGCTTTTCTGTTTTTTGAGATTCGTACGCGGCAAGCGCCATTTGCAGGGCGCGGATACCGTCTGTCAGACTGCAAACTGGCAGTGCTGTCCCACGCGCCACGTCGATAAAATGTTTTGTCTGCGCGATAAACAACTGGTTGCGCTCAAAACCTTCGGGCGGGGGAAAGGATTCGGAAACAGGGGCAGGCGGCTGGGCAGAGTATGAACCGAAGGGGGCGGGCATAGTTTGTAGATACAGGATGCCGTCTGCGTTGTCCCATTTTAGAGTGCCGTTCGTGCCGACGATTTCCAGCCGATGCGCGGGCGGGCGCTGGACATAATTCAGATGTACGCCGCCGATGGCTCCGCTGGAAAACTTCAAGCCAATCTCAGCTGCATCTTCCACATCCACTTCGAGCGGGGAAAAATGTCCGTTGAACGACCAAAGCGATTCAACTTCGCCCAGAATAAAACGTAAGTAATCCAACGGGTGAGTTAGTGTGACGATCACACCGCCACCCAAGTCCGCGCGGGCGGCATAGCTCTGACGGTAATCCTCCCACGGATGCCAGTTGGGCAGGTACTCGCCCCAATGCGCATGGACAGTCAATGCCTTGCCGAGTGCGCCCGCCTGAATCAATTCCCTTGCTTTGTTCAGCGTGGGATGGTAGCGGAATTGAAACCCAACCAGGATTCTGCTCCCGTTTTTCTGCGCGGCTTGCTGTAAAACGTCCAGCCGTTCCAATGAATGGGATACTGGTTTTTCGAGCAAAATGGCGCACCCCGCTTCGGCGGCGGGTATCGCGACATCCAAGTGAAGCGAGGTTGGATTTGCCACGATGACCGCATCAGGCTTGTGCTTTTTCAGGGCTTCCTGTAAATCGGTTTCGACAGGGTAACCCGCCAGTTCGTCATCAGGCAGAGTGGCGCGATGCGAACGCAGGAGGACAATATCCTTCTCGCCGAGGGCGATCAAGTTGCGAAAGTGACGGCGTCCAATAGAGCCGAGTCCGGCAATGAGAAATTTCATTTTATTTACCAGTTCAAATCTTTTTCGTACTTCCACTTGACCAGCATATTGCCCGCGACTTCCTTGAAGACAGCTTTGTCCTTTTCGGAGAACAGCCGCCGCCAGTTGCCCGTCTGTCCCTTGGGTAGGAAGGATGCGATGTCTTCGTTGCGTTTCGACTGCCATTCCTCATCGGGATTGGAGGACATTTCGTCACGCAGAGTTTTGTCGAGCGCGGGATCGATGCCCTTCACGCCGAGGAAGTTCCAGAGCCTGGTCAGTTCGTCGAAGGGTTGGGTCAGCAGGTCTTCATAGCGCAGGTCGAAATAGGCTTCGCCAAAAAGCCTGCGACCTTCGTCCTCGGTTTCGGTCAGGTCCTTGACCCAGTCTGCTGCCACGCGGCGGATGAAGCTCTCGGTGAAGATCGAATGGGAGCCATCGATAAAAGGAGCAGAATTAACTTTCAGCGCGGCGATGATGCGCTTGTCTTCCGATGTCAGGAACTTCGATTCCTCCACAAAGTTGCGGAAGCGTTCCGAGATCAGCACATCCCGCCCATCGCGGACGATGTTAACCATTTTTGCATCGGGATAAATTGTGTGCATGTCCCGCACCGCCTGACCGTGAATCGTGGACGAGGGACTTTTATCGCCAACGATACTTTTGCCTTCGCGGGCGGCGTCGCGTTCCATGATGAAATCGGCAACGGCGCGCAACACGAGGGGCGAAAGGTCGCGTCCCTGATTCCAGCGGTTGGACTTGCGCGTCAGCCATTCCTCGACTTCGGGCGTGTTTACCAGCGACTTGAGCAAAGGTCTGCGAGTGAAGAAATGCGCCTGGTAATTGCAATGGACTTCGGGATGCAAACGGACAAGACGCATGAGCAGGGTCGTGCCCGAGCGGGCATGACCGAAGATGAAAAACTTGTCGCGCGGGAAAAAGTTTCGCGCCTCGACAACTTCCTCCGCTGTGAGGTCAGGGATGGGGTTGCGCCTGTTCTTTTTAGGTTCGCCGCGCAAGAGGATTCTGGCAGCGGGTTTGAAGCGGCTGAAAAACGACATGGGTCTCCTATCGGCTTGATTTTACTGGAAATAAGAGGATGTGTGAAAGCAAAAGCTGGTTACCTGAAATTTGCCGATTGACTTTGGCGGTATAATTTTCGCCTATGTTTGGCGAAGAAAAAATTTGGAATAATCTTTCAGTGATTGTCTGGAGATCGGTGTAAATGAAACAGGAAACAAGTCGTCGTGAGACCTGGTTGGCGGTACTATTAATATTCTTCGCTACGGTGTTGACATACGGTGTTTTTATCCCGCAATTGGGATTCTACCGTGATGATTGGTATATGATTTGGGCGGGACAAGTGCGTGGTCTAGGGGGCATCATCGACCTCTTTCAAACAGACCGACCCTTTATTGGCTATTTGTACGCGCTGGATTATCGTCTGTTGGGCGCTGCGCCAATCGGCTGGCACTTGCTGGCTCTGGCTGTCAGGCTGGTCAGTGGACTATCTTTCCTATGGTTTATTCGCCTTCTATGGCCTGGGCGCAAAATCGAAGCGGTGTTGCTAGCCCTGTTGTATGTTGTCTATCCGGGCTTTTTACAGCAAGGGAATGCGGCAACCTACATTAACTTACTGATGGCCGTTGCCGCCTCTGTGCTTTCTCTTGCGCTGACAGCCTTTGCGTTACGATCCCGAAATTCCCGTGTCGCGGTGGCATGTACTTTAGGGGCATTTCTTTTGGTGGTATTCTACCTGTCGATTTTCGAATCCATGATCGGGTTGGAAGCCGCACGTTTGGTGATCATCTTTTATTTGGTGATGGAAATCGAGCATGTGGGTTGGAAATCGGCGGTCAAACGCACGATATTATGGGCTTGGCCTTATTTGTTGGCGGCGGGCGGATTTTTGGTTTGGCGTTTGTTCTTTTTCAATGCGACACGTCATTCGGCCGATGTGGATTCGCTCTTCGCGGGATATGCTGAATCTCCACTAAGAGCGGCAGTAACCATTTTTATCGAGACGATCAAGGATTTCATCGAAACGATCTTCTTATCCTGGGTTGTGCCGTTCTACCAAGCCACGGTCAATGGTGACTATGCCACCCTGGGGCTTTCGCTTGTGGTGGCAGCAGTAATTACGAGTGGGGCGTTACTCTACTTGCGGTTGTATAAGAGAATGGATCAGGAAGGACAAAGTTTTTCATCAACAGCGTTATGGGTCGGCGGACTCATCACGCTGTTGGCGCTCCTTCCAATCAGCCTTGCAGGCCGCAGTGTCAGTTTTTCATTCGGCTGGGATCGTTATACGCTTCATGCCGCATTGGGCGCTGTTTTGGTCATCGGCGCACTGACCAGCGGATTGCCTGAAAAGGCTCGTAATGGGTTGCTTTTGGCCTTGATGATGGGGGGTGTCATAACCCAGATTTACAGTGGGGCAGCTTATCGCGATTTCTGGTCCAATCAACGAGCCCTTTGGTGGCAATTGTCCTGGCGTGCGCCTGACATCGATGAAGGCACCTTGCTCTATGCGCGTCTCTCCAGCTTTGGTTTCTTCGAAGATTATGAAATTTATTCCCCCGCGAACTTGATCTACAGCCCGGATGAGAAGATAAAAATTTCGGCGGACTTGATCAATTCACAAACTGTACCTCTGTTGCTGAAACAGGAAGTCAAAGGGAAAACCCATCGCGAAGTTTATGTCCGCAAGAATTATAAGAATGCGTTGATGATGGTTTTCCCCACTGGAGATTCCTGCCTTCATGTCATTGACGGACAAAAGGTGGAATTGCCGGGCTTTGGAAGTATGGATTTGCTTTACCTGGCGCCCTTCTCGAAAATTGGGCGGATTAACGTATCCGCACCGCCATCCGTCCCTTCTGAAACCATCTTTGGGAAGCCTCCTGAACAAAACTGGTGCTATTACTACCAGAAGATATCACTAGCGCGTCAGCAGGAAAACTGGACCGAAGCCGCCCGCCTGTCCGATGAAGCTGCGGAAAAACAATTCCAGCCGCGGGACCGCTCCGAGTGGATTCCCGTGTTCGAGGCATACGCAAATACGGGGCAATTGGAAAAAGCCGCCGAAATTGCACCTTTGATGCTCGAAAACAGGGATATGATCCTTTTATTCTGTTCCCAATTGGGCTATCGCGATAATTTCCCCGCCCCATACAACTACGATTATGTTTTTTCCACCTTATGTGTGCCCGCTCCATAATCAGACCTTTTGATGCGGCATGGCACAAAATGAGTTAGGAAAACAAAATTCCAAAATTCACCGACTGAATTTTGGAGTATAATTCGCGCTTGTGAAATCCCCAGACCTCGGAGGTTTCCAAAACCTCCGAGGTCTATTAACCAACGGAGTAAAAAATGGCAAAAGCAAAACTTATCCCCCCCTATGGCGGCAAACTGGTCAACCTGATGGTTGAAGGCAAGGAACGCGAAGAACTTCTCGCCCGCGCCGGCAAACTGCCTTCGATCAAAATCACCATGCGCAACATGTGCGACCTGGAATTGCTCGCCACCGGCGGCTTCTCCCCGTTGACCACTTTCATGGGCAAGGCGGATTATGACCGTGTCCTGCATGAAATGCGCCTGGCAGACGGAACCCTCTTCCCGCTTCCCATCACGCTGACGGCTGACCCGAAGGAACTGCCGACTGTCGGTGAGGAACTGGCGCTGCGCAGTGCGAACTTCGACCTGCTGGCAGTGATGACCCTCGAAGAGGTTTATCACTGGGACGCCGAGACCGAAGCCGCGCTGGCATACGGCTCGACTGATTCCAAACACCCGATGGTTTCCGAAATGGCGCGCTGGAACAAGGTCTGCATTTCTGGTCCGATGAAAGTTGTCAACCTGCCCAAGTATTATGACTTCATCAACCTGCGCCAGACCCCTGCCCAAGTTCGCGCCATACTCGAAGAGATGGGACACGATAACGTTGTCGCTTTCCAGACCCGCAATCCGCTGCACCGCATCCACGAGGAACTGACCAAGCGCGCGGCGGCGGAAGTCAAAGGCTCGTTGATTGTCCACCCCGTCGTCGGCATGACCAAGCCTGGTGACGTCGATCACTACACCCGCGTCCGCACATACAAAGCGCTGGTCGATAATTACTACGACAAGAAGAGCACCCTGCTCAGTCTCCTCCCGCTGGCGATGCGCATGGCTGGTCCCAAGGAAGCCCTGCTCCATGCTATCATCCGCCGCAATCATGGCGCGAACCACTTCATCGTTGGGCGTGACCATGCAGGTCCCGGTAACGATTCTTCGGGCAAACCGTTCTACGGTCCGTACGATGCCCAGGAAATCATGAAGCAGTACGAAGCGGAACTCGGCGTCAAGATGGTCCCGTTCGAGATGCTGGTCTACCTCCCCGACGAAGATCGCTATGTCGAAGAGAAGGATGTGCCGAAGGGCGCGAAGACCGCCAACATTTCGGGCACGCAAGTCCGCGACGATTATCTCGCCAAGGGCAAACTACTTCCAGAATGGTTCACCCGCCCCGAGACGGCTGAAATCCTGCGTGAAATGTATCCCCCGCGCCACAAGCAGGGATTCTGCATCTGGTTCACCGGCTTGAGCGGCTCAGGCAAGAGCGCCACAAGCGAAGTGCTGACCACCTTGCTGCTGGAACGCGGACGTGAGATCGCCATCCTTGACGGCGACGTTGTCCGCACCCATCTGAGCAAGGGTCTCGGCTTCAGCAAGGAAGACCGCGACACCAACATCCTCCGCATCGGCTTCGTGGCTGGCGAAATCGTCCACGCGGGCGGAGCAGTCATCTGCGCCGCCATCAGCCCGTACCGCGCCACCCGCGCTGAAGCCCACAAAATGGTCGGCGAGAACTTCGTCGAAGTCTATATGGACACTCCCGTCGAAGTCTGCGAACAGCGCGACGTAAAGGGCCTGTATGCCAAGGCGCGCCAGGCGATGATTGATGGCAAACCGATGGGCTTCACCGGTGTGGACGATCCCTACGAGCCGCCGATTGAACCCTCCATCACCCTAAAAGGTTATGGCGCTTCTGCTGAAGACAATGCGCGTACCATCGTCAAATACCTCGAAGATCAGGGTTACATTCTCAAGCAAGCCTAATTGATTCCAATCTGGAGACGTTCCTTCGCCCCTGTCTGGGGATGGGGAACGTCTCTATTTTTATGGAATCAAAAGTCTCCTGACTTTTGGTATCCAACGACGGGAGTCATTGGACTTCAGCTCGTCACCCTATTTCTGATAAACTTATCTCATGAACCGGTTTTCTAAGTCCCAACTCCTTCTCATACTCGCCCTCGGTTTGATCGCCGCTGGCGCGACAGGCTTGATCCTGTATAGTACGCCCGAAGGGCTAGGACTCTCCGATGACTCGATTGGCTACATTGCGGGCGCGCGCAGCATCCTCAGCGGACAGGGTTACCGCGAAGCCTGGCTTGCAAGTAACGGACCCGTCACTCACTTTCCACCTGGTTTTTCCGCCGTGCTGGCTTTGGTCGGTCTTGGTGGACTCGATCCCTTGCGCGTCGCTCGTTTCTTGAACTCCCTGCTTTTTGGAGCAAACACCCTTCTGCTTGGTGTAATTGGCTGGCGGATGACCAAATCACAGGTTGCGGGCATCGTGCTAGCGTTGCTGTTCGCGGTCAACGCTTCCTTGTTCAATGCCCATGCTGTAGCAATGAGCGAACCGCTGTACATCTTTTTTAGTCTCGCGGCGTTTCTTACATTCTCAAAATATTTTAGGGAGCAATCGGACAGCGAGCCATCCGACTCCAAATGGCTTATTGCCACTGGCATCCTCGTCGCCTTCGCTTATCTCACGCGCTATGCGGGGCTTGCCTTGCTTGCCACTTTCATTGTTGCGCTGATTTTGTTGAACGACTCGTGGAAGAAGAAATTAACCAGCGTGGGCATTTTCCTCGTCAGTTTCCTGCCTTTCATGATTGGCTGGGCAATCCGCAACATGATCGTCGCGGACAACGCCACGAATCGCACGATGGTCTATCATCCGCTCACGGCGGAGAACATCGAGACAGGAATTTACAACATCTCTGAGTTTTTGATCCCCGTTGAAGACTGGCGGCGGATGCTGATTCAAATCCCCAATTTTTTTCTGGCGGTGAGCGCCATCCTTGCTCTCGTTTTGTTGATCTGGCTTGCAGTCAAAGGCTTGAAGAAGTTTTTTCAACCTGCCAGCGAACTTCCTGAAATTCTATCCTTCACCAACGCGCTCTACATCTTCGGCTATCTTGCATCCATTTTTTCGACGATGCTGTGGTTCGATGCCGCCACGAAGTTCAAACTCCGAATCCTTTCACCTGTTTACGTTTCCCTACTCGTCCTGCTGGTCTTGTTTGGACATTGGGCATGGCGAAACCGCAACACCGTTTTACGCGGACTGATTGCCCTCACCGCAATTTTCATCATCGGTCTCTCAGCTTACGACACATCGGCGTTCGTGACCAAGCTCCACAAAGGCGGACAAGGATATGCCTCCTTCAAATGGTATGATTCGGAGGCGATGGCTTTTCTGCACGAACTGCCCGAAGGGACTGGCATCTACACCAACCAGCCCGGTCCTGTTTACCTGTACACAGGTCGCCCGACCTATGTACTACCCGACCGCGTGGACGCCGTCACCGGGCAGGAACGCGAACGCTATGAAGAAGGCGTGCAAGCCCTTCACGAAGATGTACTTTCAGGCAATGCCGTGCTGGCGCTCTTCAAGTTTGGCTCGGAGGACGAGGAAGTCCAATCTGTTTACATCGATTTAGCCGAGGGTTTGTATCTCGGACACAGCTCGCGCGGCGATAAGATTTATACGGCGTATCCATAATCTCTAATTACCAATTATCAGTAATTGGAGATTGGTAATTGGTAAAAGGAACTTACATGACCATTTTCGACAAATTCAATTTGAAAGACAAGGTCGCCGTCGTCACGGGCGGAGTTGGGCTGCTGGGCGCGGAATTTTGCAAGACCCTCGCCGAAGCAGGCGCAGCCGTCGCTGTGATTGACTTGAACGCCGATGCCGCCGTCAAAGTTGCGGATGGACTCGCCCAAAGCGGATTCAAATCAAAAGGCATCCCCACCGACATTACCAAACCAGACTCAGTCAACGGGATGGTTGATTCTGTCCTCAAGGTGTTTGGCAGGCTCGACATTTTGGTCAACTCCGCCGCTCTCGACCCGAAATTTGATCCCGATGCCGCTGCAAAGGGAATCGCACCTGGCGCGTTTGAAAACTATCCGTTGGAGCAATGGAACGCGGCAATGAATGTCAACCTGACGGGGATGTTCCTCGTCACGCAGGCTTGTGTCAAACCCATGATCGCGCAGGGCAAGAAGGGCAGCATCATCAACATCTGCTCGACCTACGGATTGAACGGTCCCGACCAACGCATCTACATCAAAGACGGCAAGCGGGTGGCGTTCAAGCCCGTTTACTACACCACCACCAAGGCGGGCGTGATGGGATTTACCAAATATCTCGCCGCGTATTATGCAGGAACTGAAATCCGTGTCAACGCGCTCACCCCGGGCGGTGTGTACAATAATCACGAAGAATATTTTGTTACCAACTATTCTGCCAAGACCATCCTTGGACGCATGGCAAAGAAGGACGAAATGAACGGCGCATTATTGTTTCTCGCCTCTGAAGCCTCATCATACATGACAGGCAACAATGTGGTTGTGGATGGCGGATGGACGGCGTGGTAATTTTGACGATAGACGATAGACGACGGACCATGGTCCATCGTCCACGGTCAATGGTCCAGTTATGACTGACATACTCGCATTAATCCCCGCTCGTGGCGGCTCGAAAGGAATTCCACGAAAAAACATCCGCTCCTTTGCGGGCTATCCGCTCATTGCGTGGAGCATCGCCGCGGCGAAGCGCTCCAGCCTCGTGACCCGCATCATCGTCTCGACGGACGACGAAGAGATCGCATCTGTCGCCCGCGAATGGGGAGCCGAGACCCCCTTCCTGCGTCCCGCAGAACTGGCGCAAGATAAAACCACCGACCTGCCCGTCTTTGAACATGCGCTCAAATGGCTGGAAGAAGTGGAAGCGTATCGCCCTGAAAATGTGATTCAACTGCGCCCCACTTCGCCAATCCGTCCATTGACATTGGTTGATGACGCCGTTCGCGTCCTGCTTGAACATGATGATGCCGACTGCGTGCGCGGCGTTGTGCCTGCTGCTCAAAACCCATTCAAGATGTGGCGTTTCAACGGCGAGGGCAAACCTTTGAAGCCACTGTTGGAAGTGACAGGAATCCCGGAACCATACAATGCGCCGCGCCAAATTCTGCCGCCAGTCTACTGGCAGACAGGTCACATCGACGCAATCCGCATTTCGACGATCACCAAAAAGAAATCCTTGACGGGGGATGTCATCTATCCGCTGTTGATTGATCCTAAATACACGGTGGACATCGACAACCTCTCCGACTGGGTGAAATACGAAGCGTTGGTTTACAGCGGGCTGGAAATGGTCTCACCCGGGAATCCGCGCCGCCCAATGCCTGAAACAATCAAGTTGATCGTCTGTGACTTCGACGGCGTGGTGACAGACAACCAAGTCATCACCGACCAGAATGGAAAAGAATCAGTCGTCGCCTCTCGTAGTGATAGCATGCACATCAAGACCCTGCGTGAAAAAGGCATCGAGTTGATGATCCTCTCCTCGGAGCCGAATCCCGTCGTGATGGCGCGCGCGAAAAAGATCGGGGTGGAGGCAAGGCATGGGATCGGGTTGCAGGATAAGGGTCGCGTCATGCTCCAGGTCCTCGAGCAGAAAAAGCTCAAGGCGGAGAACGTCATCTACGTTGGCAACGATCTCAACGACCTCCCCTGTTTTGAAATTGCAGGTTGGTCTGTGGCGGTGGCGGATGCCTATCCCGAAGTCATCCGTGCCGCAGACCATGTATTGACAAAGAGTGGCGGACACGGTGCGATTCGGGAGTTGTGCGAAATTGTGTTGAAGAAAATTTGATGTCATTGCGAGGGCAAAGCCCGAAGCAATCTCCGTGTTAATGATGAGATTGCTTCGCCGCCATGCGGCTCGCAATGACATAATCCTCAAGGAGAAAAAATGGCTCGTGAAATAAAATTTGGAAAACGAATGATCGGTGACGGTCATCCCACATATATTATTGCAGAGGCGGGTATCAATCACAATGGCGATTTGGACATTGCAAAGAGAATCATCGACGCCGCCGCCCACGCGGGCGCGGATGCGGTCAAGTTCCAGAAGCGCACCCCTGAAATCTGCACCCCGCCCGATCAACAAAAACAGATGCGTGAGACGCCCTGGGGCTACATCACCTATCTGGATTATCGTTACAAAGTCGAGTTCAATGAAGAGCAGTACCGCGAGATCGACCGTCACTGCAAGGAAAAAGGCATTGACTGGTTGGTCTCGGTTTGGGACGAGTCCTCGGTGGACTTCATGGAGATGTTCGACACACCCGCCTACAAACTCCCTTCGGCTTCGCTCACCGACCACAAACTGTTGAAACATGTCCGCAAGACGGGCAAGCCTGTCATCATCTCGACGGGCATGTCCACAATGAAGGAAATCCACAAGGGCGTGGATGCTGTCGGCTTGGAGAATTTGGTCATCATGCACAGCACCAGTGCCTACCCCTGCGCTCCAGAGGAATTGAACCTGAGAATGATCGAGACCCTGCGCCGCGAATTCCCCGACACCCCCATTGGATATTCTGGACACGAAGTTGGTCTTGTTCCCTCAGCCATTGCTGTGGCTTTGGGCGCGACCTCCGTTGAACGTCACATCACGCTTGACCGCGCCATGTGGGGCAGCGACCAGGCGGCTTCGGTGGAGCCAGGTGGCTTTGAGCGGCTGGTCAAATACATCCGCGTGACAGAAGCCTCTCTCGGTGACGGCGTGAAGAAGGTTTACGAATCCGAATTGAGTTCGCTAAAGAAACTGCGCCGCGTGGTAAACGAATAATTTATTTGTAGGGGCGCCTCGCGAGTCGCCCCTACGGTTGAATCATGAATATCACCCAAAAACTCCGTCGATCGTTACGTCCCGTAGGTAAAACCGCCCAGGCGATTTTGCGCTGGAAGCGGTTTTCCTTCGACGACGCGCCGCCCGTCTTTGGCAACTCCAAGCCCAAGAGCGGATCACACCTGCTGCTACAAATCCTGAATGGCTTTACGCAGATTATGCCCTATCGCTACGTGGATGCCGACCCAATTCGGACCATCAAAAAGGACGGTGGACGGAAGTCAGCGGACGGTATTGCATCTGATTTGCGAAATGTCCCGCCTGGTGTGATTGGCTGGGGATACGTAGAAGCATCGCCTGAGAATGTAGCGGTTCTGTGCCAGCCCAACCGTGTCAATTATTTCATCTACCGCGACCCACGCGACATGCTGGTTTCGCAGGTTTTCTTCGCCACCGACATGCACGAAGAACACGGGATGCACGCTTACTACAATTCCCTACCCGATTTTGCGGCGCGGCTCAACGTGGCAATCATAGGCATTGACCGCGATGGGCTGAAGATGGTCAGCGTCAAGCAGCGCTACGAAGGTGTCTTCCAATGGCTGGAACAGAAACACGTCATGTGCCTGCGCTTCGAGGATTTGATCAACAACCGCGATGTCACGCTAAATGCCATGCTCGATCAAGTGGAAAAGACAGGATACAGAATCCCGACTCCGCGCGAGAAGGCTTTGTCCGTTCTGGTGGATGCCATCCAGCCGAGGAAGAGTCACACATTCCGCTCGGGGAAGACGGGTGGCTGGAAACAGCACTTCACCGAGGACCATAAGAAGTTATTTAAGGACGTGGCAGGAGACTTGCTGGTCAGGTTGGGGTATGAAAAGGACAATGATTGGTAAGGGACATGCTCAAAGAATTCTTCACCCAACGCATCAAACGTGGACTTGTCCGCAGGCTCAATAATCTCAAAATTGCGCGCGTCGCTAAACAGGTTGCCAGTCAGGAACCCAAGCCAAATGGCGCACCGATTGTCTTTTTCAAAGCGTCCACCGGCATCGACGACCTTTCATGGAACAGTGGCTTTCACCTGCTGACCTCATGGGCGTTTCGTCTGCAAGGAATCCCCATTGCATACTTCGTCTGCAATGCTGGGATGAGCAAATGTGTTCTTGGCACGAATCGCGACCATCCGCAAAAGGAACCGCCGTGCAGATCGTGCGTTTATCAATCGAGGATATTGTATACAGGCACACAGGTAAACGAGGGAACAGATGCATTTGTAAACTGGTTCGATTTTCATCGTGACCCTGAACTCGTTACTCGTATCTCGCAACTCACGGTCCTGGACTTGATGACCTTCGAGTGGAAAAACCTCCCCCTCGGCGCACTCTGCCTGCCCGGATTGAGATGGGTCCTGCGGATTCACCACCTGAACGACGACGAAAACACTCGTTATCTTTTCCGCGAATATATTTTATCGGCGTGGAATGTGGCGCGGAAATTTGCAGACTTCCTAGATCAGGTTCAGCCACGGGTTGTGGTGGTATTCAACGGACAATTCTTCCCCGAAGCTACTGCCCGCTATATCGCCCACCAGCGCGGACTGCGGGTCATTACACACGAGGTTGGGCTCCAACCTGCAACTGCCTACTTCACCGAAGGCGAAGCCACCGCCTACCCCATTCACATCCCCGACGACTTCGAGATGAACGAGGCACAAAACGCCAAACTCGACGCCTACCTTGCCAAGCGTTTTCAAGGTGACTTCACGATGGCAGGCATCAAATTCTGGGCGGACATGAAGGGGCTGGACGAAGCATTTTTGCAAAAGACGGCGGGCTTCAAACAAATCGTCCCAATCTTTACCAATGTCATCTTCGACACCAGCCAGCCGCATGCCAATACTATTTTCGAGGACATGTTCGAGTGGCTGGATGCGACGTTGGAAATCATCCGCGCCCATCCTGAGACTTTGTTTGTCATCCGCGCCCACCCAGATGAGCTGCGTGTCCGCAAGGCAAGCCGCGAAACTGTGGGCGGATGGGTCGATGCCCGCCGCGTGACCGACCTGCCCAACGTGGTCTTTGTCGCGCCGAACGAAACACTCAGTTCGTATGAACTGATTTTGAAGTCCAAGTTCGTGATGGTCTACAACTCCACCATCGGCTTGGAGGCATCCATCATGGGCGCGGCGGTCTTGTGCGCGGGCAGGGCAAGGTTTACACAATACCCCACCGTCTTTTTCCCGCAAACTATCGAGGAACAAAAGAAAAAGCTGGAAGAGTTTCTGTCTGTCGAAAAGATCGAAATCCCTACCGGGTTCAAACGTAACGCCCGCCGATTCTTGTATTACCAGTTGTATCGCACCTCCCTGCCATTTGGTGATTTCCTCGAGCCGTCCGTCCGCACTACGCAGGCAAGACTGAGAGCATTTGAATTAATGGATTTGTTGAATTCGGAGTCAATACAGACGATCAGGAAAGGACTGTTGGAAGGCGGGGATTTCCTGTTGGACGAATGACCTGATGGGAGGCTGTTTATTTAATGCTATAATTTTTTAACACGCAAGAGAGTTATCTTGCGCTTTTTTATTTAGGAATTGAGGCAGTCATGAAAATTAAAAGGTATTTCCTCACCTTGTCTTTTATCATTACATTTGTACTGACAGCCTGCAACCTGCGGATCGTCTGGACGGATGCGGATTTGTCGCCAACGCCTTCGAGTAAAGTGCCAGATACGGCCACGCCTCTCCCATCTCCAACCTCGACATTGACCCTTACGCCTGCGGCTCCGATCCAACCCACCCCTACATGGACTCTCTTTTTTGCGCCCACTGTTACACCCACGAAATCGTGGTCCGCCTGCCCGGGGATTGTGGTTACCACAACCGATACCGATGGCGGGGATATTCTTCATATCCTGCGTTGTGAGGATGGATTGGAGTATGACCTGGGTCCGCTGGCGAAAGGCGCGTATGCGGTTGGTCCCAATGATAAATTTCTCGTGTATATCACGATCGATGGTATTGTCTACGGGTCGCAAATCGGGCAGTTACGCATGTTCCCTCTTTTCAACCTTAAGCGCGAACATATTTTTACCGTATTGAACATAGGCTCTGAGCCCGATTTCATTATTACATTTTCAGGCGGAGATCCTTCATACAAGCTTATCCTGGTTGAACGGAATTATGACCAAAAGCGCATGTACGAGTTGCCAAGGGATTTTACGCACTAAGTTTTCGCCTAGAATCAAAAACAGCGCGGCAAGAGGGCCGCGCTGTTTTTGATTCTAAAAAGTTCCTATTGGTTTTCGCCATATTTTTTCGCGTCTGTGATGGCTTTGGTCACGTTGACAAAGGGCAGCAGAATCAAACCCATGATGAAGAAGAAGATGAGGGAGAGGATGGCGTAGCGCAGGTTGCCGAATATCTGGTTTGCGAGGCCGAACACCAACGGACCAATCCACGATGTCCCGCGCTCGCTGACTTCATAGAAAGAGAAAAACTCCGCTTCCTTGCCGTGGGGGACCATCTGGGCAAACAAACTTCGGCTGATGGCTTGCGAACCGCCCATCACCAGGGCAATGAAAACGCCGAGGATGAAGAACTGCGCGGTCGCGCTCTCGCCTTTCAATCCGCCATAGGCATAGATGACCACCCCTGCCCAAATGACCAGACTGATGATTACAGATTGTTTTGCGCCGACCCATCCAGCCAGTTTGCCCCAGAACAGGGCGCCGAAGAATGCCATGAACTGGATCATCAAAACAACGGCGGTCAAGGTTTCCTGCCCCAGCTCCAGTCCGCCCTGGATCAACGGCGCGGCGGCAAAGGTCGAAGCGACGGCAATGACAGTTTGAATACCATCGTTGTATAAAAAGTAGGACAGCAGAAATTTCAAAGTTTCAGGGAAATGCTTGACTTCGCTGAAGGTCTTGCGGAGTTGTTTGAAGCCGATGCTCGTGTAATTTTCCCCGGCGGGGAGCTGACGCGCGGCATGACGGGGACGCAGCCTGCTCCAGGTAAGAAACGAAAAGCCGAGCCACCACAATCCGGCCGATGCAAGGTTGATTCGGATTGCCAAATTACTGGGCACTCCCAGTTTATCGCTGAAAGTGTAAAAAGCCAGGTTGAGCGCCAGCAGGATACCGCCACCCATGTAGCCCATTGCCCAACCATAAGAAGAGACGCGATCCCTTTCTTCCTCGCTGGCAATATCGGGCAGGTAGGAATTGTAAAAGACCATCGCCGCTCCAAAGGCAAGGTTGGCGACGATGAAAAGCACGCCACCCAGCCACCACAATCCGCCTGTGACGAGAAACATCAAAATGGTTGCCACCGCACCGATGGTGGCGAAGATTTGCATCATCTGTTTTCGCAGGTGCGAATAGTCCGCAATTGCTCCAAGGATGGGGAGGAACAAAACTTGCATTCCCACAGAAAAGGAAATGCAATAAGGCATGAAGGAATCGGGGGCAACGGGCAGACCAAGGAACGATACGGTTGACGTTCCAGCCGCTTCCGCCGCGTTCCGCGCCAGCGATGCGACGAACGGCGCCAAAAACACCGTCCCGATGGTTGTGCTGAACGCTGAATTGGCCCAGTCATACATTGCCCACCCGAAGATCTCCCGCTTGTCGTTTACTGCCATGTTTTCCTTTGCCATACCTGCTCCATGAGTTGAAAGGGAATATAAATCAGAATATGCGCCAGTATAAGGAGTTTCGTCTTTCATGTAAAGGAAGATATTGGTAAAGGAAAATAATTGACCGCGCTTTCCGCTTGACCCTCGTCCTGCTCCGCGCTAAAATGCTCATCCTACCCTTTGGTTTTCGTCATTGCGAGGAGCCCAGAAGGGCGACGAAGCAATCCCCACGGAGGTTGCTTCGGGCTATTGCCCTCGCAATGACATTGTGAATATGTTTGAAACTCTAACCGGAAGACTTAACCAAATTTTCGACAACCTTCGCCGCCGTGGCAAACTCTCGGAGGCGGACGTGGACGCTGCCATGCGCGAGGTGCGCCTTGCCCTGCTCGAAGCGGACGTGCATTTCAGCGTGGTCAAAACTTTCATTGCCCGCGTGCGTGAACGCGCCGTCGGGGCGGAAGTCTCGAAGGCGCTCAACCCTGGTCAACAGGTAATCAAGATCGTCAACGAGGAATTGATCGCCTCGCTTGGTGAGCCTGTCGGGTTGAACCTCACGGGTCCCAAGCCGCGCGTCATCATGATGGTCGGTTTGCAGGGCGCGGGCAAGACCACCGTCTCGGGCAAACTGGCGCGGCTGATGAAGTCGAAAGGGGAGCGCGTGCTGCTGGTGGCTGGCGACCCATACCGACCTGCCGCTGTCAAGCAGTTGCAGCAACTCGGTGAGCGGCTGGACGTGGAAGTCGAAGCCGACACCTTGGTCACGCCGCCGCAACTGGCGAAACGCGCCTTCGACAAAGCCGAAAAGGGTGGCTACACCCTGGTCATTATAGATACCGCTGGTCGGTCGCAGATGGATGCCGCACTCATGGATGAGTTGAAAGCCATTGCGGCGAACGTCAACCCGGTGGACATCCTGCTCGTAGTCGACTCGATGATCGGTCAGGAAGCGCTCAACATCGCACAAGGCTTCCGCGACGCGATCCAACTCACGGGTCTGGTCATGACCAAAATGGACGGCGACTCGCGCGGCGGCGCTGCCATCTCCATCCGCTCGGTAACGGGCGTCCCAATTAAATTCATCGGCACGGGCGAAAAACTCGACGCGTTGGAAGCCTACGACCCCTCACGCCTGTCCTCCCGCATTCTGGGCATGGGTGACATGATCGGCTTGATCGAAAAAGCCGAAGCTGCCTACGACGGGCAGAACATGGAAAAGCAGGCTCAGAAACTGATGAAGGGGCAGTTCTCGCTGGAGGATTGGCTCGACCAGATGAAGCAGATGAAGAAGATGGGTCCGCTCTCGCAGATTATGGATATGCTCCCCGGTCAGATGGGACAGGCTGCGCGTGGGCTTGACCCAACGATGGTGGAAAAATCTTTCACGCAATCCGAAGCCATCATCCACTCGATGACCTTGAAGGAACGCCGCGATCCCGACATCTTGAACGCCTCCCGCCGCCGACGCATCGCTGCTGGTTGCGGCATGGAAGTGCAGGACGTGAACCGGCTGATCAAGCAATTCCGCGAGGCACAGAAGATGATGAAGATGTTTCAAAAAACGGGGGGACGGGGATTACCGAAGATGTTTGGGTAGACGATTTGGCCATTTAGCAATTTGGTGAACGGTTCTGAAGCATCATGCTTCAGAACCGTTTTTGCTTTTTACTCATTTTTTCAAATTATGGGCATCAGACCTTTTAAAAGCGCTAATCTTCAGTACCCAATTTAAGTCTGGTTACCACTGTTACTTTGAAGATAGGCTAATAATGCGCGCAAGCCGATGATTGTTTTTGAATCTTCAAATTCATTGTTTTTGAGTTTCCTGCCCAACTCGGCCACTGGCATGTAAATTACTTTGACTCTCTCGTCTGGCTCAAGATGTGCGGTAACTTTCTGCAATTGAAACGCCAAAAAGATGTGCATTTTCTCGTCTGTGAAACCAACGGACGAATAATATGACGCAGCCAAAGACATCTTCCCCGCTCTGTAACCTGTTTCTTCCTCCAACTCCCGACGGGCACAAGCCTCAGGTGTTTCGTTTTCTTCCAACCTTCCTGCGGGCAACTCCAATATTTCACGCTCTATCGAGATGCGGAACTGGCTTATTAAAATGACCGAGTCATCCAATACGGGCACGATGGCAACACCACCGTTGTGATGAATAATATCCCTGGTGACGAGTTCGCCATTATCAAGCTGTGCTTTCCCACTCACCAGGGAGAATATCCTGCCTATATATTTTTCTTCCTGTTCGATCCATTTTTCCATTTGAATTTTCCTGGCTGGTTCTGTTAATAAGGATTGCGAGTATATCGGGGTAAACAGGAAGGTCACGCAATGAGCGTGACCTTTTCTCTCATAAAATCAAGGCTATTACTTACTCAGTCTCTTCATGTCCGAGTCCACCATCATGGTAACCAGTTCTTTGAAGGAAACGGCTGGCTCCCATTTCAACGCCGCACGTGCTTTGGAAGGATCGGAGATAAGCAATTCCACCTCGGCGGGACGGTAGAATTTTGGATCCTGAACCACATATTCCTTGTAGTCCAGCCCCAAATGTGAAAAAGCAATTTCACAGAACTCGCGCACGGAGTGAGTTTCGCCGGAGCCAATCACGTAATTATCCGGCTGGTCCTGCTGGAGCATCAGCCACATCGCTTCCACGTAATCGCCGGCGAAACCCCAGTCACGCTTGGATTCCAGGTTGCCCAGGCGCAGTTCCTTTGTCTTGCCAAGTTTGATGCGAGCTACAGCGTCCGTGATCTTGCGGGTGACGAATTCCAATCCACGGCGCGGGCTTTCATGGTTGAACAAGATGCCTGATGAGGCAAATATGTCGTATGACTCCCGATAATTGATGGTAATCCAGTGACCATATACTTTTGCCACGCCATAAGGACTGCGCGGATATAGCGGCGTGGTCTCCTTTTGCGGGACTTCCTGCACCTTGCCGAACATTTCACTGGAAGAAGCCTGGTAATATCTGATCTTCGGGTTCAAAAAGCGAATTGATTCAAGCAGGCGTGTCACACCCAACGCGGTGACATCGCCTGTAAATACAGGTTGGCTCCAAGAATCCGCCACAAAGGACTGGGAAGCCAAATTGTAAATTTCTGTCGGCTTGTATTCTTCAAGTATTCCGAGTAAAGAACCCTGATCAAGCAAATCGCCTTTGACAACAGTCATTTTATCCAACAGATGTTCAATGCGCTCGAATGTGTTCGTGCTGGAACGGCGCGTCATTCCAACCACCTTGTAACCTTTTTTCAAGAGCAATTCAGCCAGATATGACCCATCCTGGCCGGTGATTCCTGTGATTAAAGCAGTAGGCATACAAACTCCTTATTGTTTATTGGATTGTCGGATTATAATGTGTTTTATCACAAATATTGACTGATGAATCGAAGTAGATCATTGTGAAAGGGAGTGCGCGTTATGAATATTCAGGGTTTCTTTGAGGTAGTTATTCTTCGTGATATTTTAGCGTTTATTCTTCCCGGGGGTATTTCTTTAGCCGGGATTTATATGATCATGTATGCTTCAGGAGCGGAACGGTTGGAAAGAGTTTTGCCGTTCTTGTCTAATCTTGATTCGACTTTGCAAATTGCATTGTTTTTACTGATCTCCTTTCTTGCTGGACATGTATGGGATATGATTTATCGTAAAAGATTTCAAACACATCCCGGTTTTCAGCGTAAAGAAAAATTTAAGGAAATACTCGTAGGGAAGGGTGCGACTGATCTCAAATCCGTAAGCAATCACATCCCCAATCAAATTTGTTCATCAGTAGGACAGTTTCTACATATTGATTGGGAGAAAACGCCGATAACGGAATGGATTGAATCCGGAAGGGCCCATGATTTAAGTGTTCTTTTAAGTTATTGGATAGAAGAGGAGGACCCCAAGATATACAGTGATGAAGTGGCACGTCCTAATATTCAATCACATTTTTTACATGTGTGTGGAATGGCATTTCAACTTTTTGGCGTGTGCACTTTAATTGGAGAGATTATTCGCTTGTATAGATCTGGGTGGGGGTTCGAATGGATATCCCTGCTAATAGGGATATCATTAATAATAGCCTCGTTTTGGTTTGGAAAGGCATTGATTGCGCAAGGCCAACATAAACGTGATATTCTTGTAGAACATGTTTTTCGTGTTTTTCATGTCATTTGGCAAAAACGCGTTCTGGCACATGAAGCAAATTTGGAACTGGCGCGATACGGTGGAAACCTGAAAAAAAATCAGTTAAAGAAGGTCAAACCTTAATCCCCAAATGAGTTTTTCCTTTTTCTCTGGTACAATATGCGCCGCGATTTCAGCCCGCAAGGCGCGTGTCCTTTCACGCAACCCCTCTCTTGCCTGTCTGAGACGCAACGTGCCCGAATGGGTACAAAACATATTTCAAGGAGTAAGTTAACATGGTTCGTATTCGTTTACGTCGTATTGGTCTCAAAGGCCAACCCACGTACCGCATTGTGGCGGCGGACAAGGAATCCCCCCGCGATGGTCGTTTTTTGGAGATTTTGGGCGTGTACAATCCGCGCACCAATCCTGCAACCATTCACATCAAGGAAGACCGCGTCTTCCATTGGATGAAGAACGGCGCTCTGCCCACCGAGTCCGTGGCGCAGATTTTCAAGACCTCCGGCACGCAGGCGCGTTTTGACCGCTTCAAGAAAGGCGAAGCGCTCGAAACCCTCGTGGCGGAAGCTGCTCAAGCTGAAGCCGCGCGCGGTGCACCGGTTAAGACCCGCAAGGATTAATTTATTCCCTCACCCCTGCGCCCCTCTCCCTGTGGGAGAGGGGATGGGGAGAGGGAGGAAATCATTATGAAAGACCTGATCGAATTCATTGCCAAGTCCCTCGTGGATCACCCCGAAGAGGTGATTGTGAAGCAGAGTGGGGGAGGCTCTCGTACCCGCATCGAGCTTAGCGTCAACAAGGATGATATGGGGCGTGTGATCGGCAAAAGCGGGAAAGTGGCGAACTCCATCCGCACCCTGCTCAAGGTGGCGGCCGAACGCGAGGGCAAACAGGCTACACTCGATGTGATGGAACCCTGATGCCAGCACGAACGCAGCAAACCCCAGGCTCGCCGGCAGGCGAGCCTGTCCATTTAGCCATTGGATTTCTTCGCCGTCCGCATGGGGTGCAGGGCGAAATCATCATGGACATCCACACCGATTTCCCCGAACGCATCAAATCAGGACGCAAGGTTTTGGTGGGCGAAAAACACCAGCCACTGATGCTTGACACGGTCCGCCCACATGCGGATGGACTGCTGGTCAGCTTTCACGGCGTGGATACGCCTGAAGACGCGGGCAAGTTCCGCAACCAGTGGGTATACGTCAAAGCAACGGAGGTTCCACCGCTTCCGGAGGGCCAGCGTTATCAATATGAATTGATCGGGCTGGATGTAGTGGACGACGCAGGAAATTCGCTTGGCAAGCTTGTCGAAATTTTGGAGACGGGTGCAAACGACGTATACGTAGTACGAGATGAATCGGGGAAGGAGATTCTCCTGCCCGTCATTCCGTCCGTCATTCTCAACCGTGACATGGATCGCCGTTTGCTGACAGTTCACCTCCTCGACGGGCTGGTGTAGCCCTTCAACATTTTGCCATGGACGACAAAAAATACTGGGTTGGCTTCAATCTCATCAAAGGCATTGGCGCGGTGCGGATGCAGGGATTGATCGCGTACTTCGGCGATCTGGAATCAGCCTGGGGGGCAGACCCGGCCAGTTTGGCGGAATCAGGACTGGGGGCGAAGGTGGTGGAACGAGTCCTCGCGGCGCGTCAGAAAGTTGACCTGGATCAGGTCTGGGCGAAGATTCAGTCGCAGGGGATCAAAATCCTCACCTGGCAGGACAACGAATATCCAGCGAGATTAAAGGAAATTGACCAACCGCCGCCCGTGCTGTACATCCGCGGCGAATACCTGACCGACGACCTGTTTGCAGTTTCAATTGTCGGCACGCGCAGGGTCACGCCATATGGTCGTCAGGTGACAGAGGAGCTCGTTTCGTTCCTGGCGTCGAATGGAATCACCGTGGTCAGCGGACTGGCTCGTGGCGTGGACGCGATTGCCCATCAATCTGCGTTGAAGGCGGGTGGGCGCACGATTGGAATTTTGGGTTCAGGAGTTGACATAATCTATCCGCCCGAGCACACGAAACTTGCTGAACAAATGATGGAACGTGGCGCGATCATTAGCGATTACGCGCCGGGCACGCCGCCCGATGCTTCGAACTTTCCGCCGCGCAACCGGATCATTTCAGGCTTGTCACTGGCTGTAGTAGTCATCGAAGCGGGTGAGACCAGCGGCGCGTTGATCACGGCCGAGTTCGCTGCCGAGCAGGGACGTGAAATCTTTGCCGTGCCGGGAAGTATCCTCGCGCCGCAAAGCAAAGGCACAAATAAGTTAATTCAAAACGGGGCACATCCCTTGTTGACGGTTAATGATATTATGCAAGCGTTGGATTTTGCGCGCATCGGTGAGCACAAAGCCGCTCGTAAGGTTTTACCAACCGATGAAACTGAGGCACGTTTGTTGAATGTGCTTGGTCCCGAGCCATTACACGTGGATGAAATCCGCAACCAGGCGGATTTGCCTATCGAGCGGGTCTCTGCTACACTTGCGCTGATGGAACTGAAAGGCATGGTCAGACAGGTGGGTGGTATGAATTATGTCGCGGTACGTGAAGAACAGGGCGATTATAAAATTTGAAAAAAGGAGTTTATACATTCCGAAGCGCGAAAAATGCGTGGTGTGATGTGTAATGACTATGGAACATACTTATGCTGTCATCATGGCTGGCGGCGGCGGGACTCGCCTCTGGCCCGTTTCACGAAAAGAAAAGCCCAAGCAATTGCTTCCTTTGCTGGGACAAGAGACCTTATTTCAGGATACGGTTCGGCGTTTGGAGAATTTATTTTCTCCCGAACGAATTTTTATCGTAACGGTTGAAGAGCAGGCGCGGGAAATGCACTTGCAGTCGCCTGAAATTCCAGAGGAGAATTACATTATTGAACCGTCGCCGCGCGGGACGGCCTCAGTGGTAGGGTTGGCTGCCACTGTGCTATATAAACGTGATAAGGATGCTGCAATGGCTGTGTTGCCATCGGATCATTTCATTCGTAACCGCGACCTGTTTCATTACCTGCTCAAGGCTGCGTTCGACGTGGCGGCAAATGGATACCTCGTCACATTGGGGATCACGCCAACGCACCCTTCGACAGCGTATGGCTATATCCAGCAGGGCGAACCGTTGAACGGCAGCTACAAATATCCCACCTATAAGGTTAAGAGTTTCAAGGAAAAACCTAACGAAAAGACTGCGCAAAAACTTCTCCATACAGGTGACCACTCATGGAACAGCGGCATGTTCATCTGGCACGCCGATTCGATCCTGAACGAAATTGACAGGCAGATGCCCGACCTTGGAAATGCCTTGAGGAAAATCTCCGCCGTTTGGGGAACAGAAGAGCAGTCCGGTGTGCTAAATGAAAACTGGCAGGGACTCAAAAACGTAACTGTGGACTACGGCATCATGGAAAAAGCCGAGCGCGTGGCCATCCTCCCGGCTGGTGGATTGGGTTGGAGCGATGTGGGGATGTGGTCTTCGTTGTTTGAGGTGCTTTTACCCGATATGAGCGGGAATATATCAACAAACAGCAGTTTGCACCTGGCATATGAAACGCACAATACGCTGGTCTACGGCGGAAACGGCGACCGGCTGATTGTGACCATCGGCGTGGATGACATGGTGATCGTCGACGGCGGTGATGTGATCATGGTATGCAAGACTGATCAGGCCCAAAAGGTGAAAGACGTGGTGGAACATTTGAAGAAGCATCGTCAGGAAAAGTATCTATAGAGTAGGGGCCGGGAGTTCTCCTTCTGGACTCTTCAAAACTGCATTTGTAAAATTTGGAAATATTGCGTAGAATGCGTGTCCGGCGTGAAAGAAACGCCGTTATTAATGAATGGAAAAAAACGCATTTTGCGTGGAGGATCGATGGAAGCTTATTGTATGAAGTGTAAGGAAAAGAGGGAAGTGAAGGATCCTGTGGCAGGGTTCAATGCCAAGGGATCCCCGGTAACGACGGGGACCTGCCCTGTTTGTGGGACAAAACTCTTTCGCATGGGAAGGACCGATTCCCATGCCGGACTTGTCGCGCCGCCCAAGCCTGAGAAGGTTGTCAAACGCGAAGGTAAACTGGTGATTGTCGAATCACCCGCCAAGGCAAAAACGGTCGGACGTTTTCTTGGGAAAGGCTATACGGTCCGCGCTTCGGTGGGGCATGTGCGCGACTTGCTCAAGTCACAATTATCGGTGGATGTGGAAAACAACTTCGAGCCGAAGTATCGTGTGCCGAATGAAAAAAAGGAAGTGGTCAAGGAGATCAAGAAGCTCGCGCAAAAAGCGGATGAGATATACCTTGCAACCGACCCTGACCGCGAAGGCGAGTCAATTTCCTGGCATTTGATGGAATCCGCGCAGATCGATCCCGAACGCACGAAGCGTGTGGTATTCCATGAAATTACAGCGCCCGCTGTGGCGGAGGCATTCGCGCATCCACGTGACATCAACATGGATTTGGTTAACGCCCAACAAGCGCGTCGTGTGCTTGACCGTCTCGTCGGTTACAGCATCAGCCCCATCTTATGGGAGAAGGTGCGCGGGCGTCTCTCCGCCGGGCGTGTGCAATCGGTGGCGCTCAGGCTCATCGTCGACCGTGAGCGTGAAATCGAGGATTTCAAACCCGTCGAATATTGGTCCATTCATGCCGAACTCAAGCATGGAAGCGCGAAATCATCCTTCATTGCTAAATTGGCGCGTATCGACGATAAGGAACCCGAACTCCCGAACGAAGATGCGGTCAAGCCCGTTCTTGTGGACATGGAAACTGCCGCCTACACCGTCACGAAGATCAAGCGCGGAGAGAAAAAGCGCAAGCCTTTGGGACCTTTTACCACATCCACACTGCAACAAGAGGCTTCGCTTAAACTTGGTTTTCCCACCAAGCGGACGATGGCCCTAGCGCAGGGATTGTACGAAGGACAGGATGTGGGGGAGGGCGGCACGACGGGTCTGATTACATACATGCGTACCGACTCGATGAACGTCTCGACAATTGCCCAGAATGAGGCACGCGACTATATCAAGGGCAAATATGGCATGGATTACCTGCCTGCCGAGGCTCCTCTCTATAAGACCAAGTCTGCGGGCGCGCAGGAAGCGCATGAAGCCATCCGCCCGACTTCCGTGATGCGTGACCCCGAAAAGGTGAAGGAATTTCTCGACCCTGCCATGTTCAAGCTCTATCGCCTGATCTGGCAGCGCTTTGTTGCCTCGCAAATGGAATCGGCTGTGTTCGATACCCTGCAGGTGGAGGTGACGGGCAGGGCGAACGTGCACGAATATCTTTTGCGCGCGTCGCATTTGACTGTGAAGTTTGCGGGCTTTCTCGTTGTATATGAAGAAGCCAAAAACGAAACCGAGGAAGAGGAGGAGGATGTCAAAATTCCAGCTGGAATCGCTGAAGGGCAAAGCCAGGAATTGGTACGTCTCATTCCCGAGCAGCATTTCACCCAGCCGCCGCCGCGTTTCAACGAGGCATCCCTTGTGAAGACGTTGGAGGAGAACGGCATCGGACGTCCCTCCACCTATGCGCCAACCATCTCCACGATTCAACAACGCGGCTATGTGGAGCGCGTGGAAAAGCGCCTTTTACCGACCGAAACCGGAATCCAGGTCAATGACCTGATGGTGCAATACTTCCCCGAAGTGGTGGATTACAACTTCACTGCGCACATGGAGGAAGACCTCGATAAAATTGCTGAAGGCGAAATGATCTGGACGGACGCCATGCGCGAGTTCTATGAGCCGTTTGCCGAGGATGTGAAGAAGGCGCAGGCCGAAATCCCCGTCACCAAGAGTGAGCCGGAACCGATTGGGCGCAACTGCCCAACCTGCAGCAGGGAACTCGTCATCCGCTACGGGCGTTTTGGCAAGTTCATCTCATGCAGTGGTTTCCCTGAATGTCGTTACACCGAACCCTGGCTCGAGAAGATAGGTGTCAACTGTCCGCAGGATAGCGGTGATCTCGTTGAGCGCCGAACACGCAAGGGACGTACTTTCTACGGCTGTATCAATTATCCAAATTGTGATTTCACATCGTGGAAGAAGCCACTTCCCATACCTTGTCCAAAATGTAGCGGCATGTTGGTCATTGCCAACAAGCGCGAGGCGCAATGTATTAATTGTCACGAGTCCTTCCTGTTGGAACAGATTGTGCCTGAAACTGTTGAATAAATAAAGTACTTGCTTGGAGAAAAAATGCACTTTACACCCCTTCCTTATCTTGACCCTGGTTCCGGAAGTTTCATTATTCAAATAGCAATCGCCGCCCTGTTGGGGCTGGGCGTCGCCATCCGCGCTTCGTGGAGCAGCATCAAAAAGTTTTTTGGGATGAAGTCCAAATCGGCGGATGAGGAGACCGACTCCGACGATGCCCAAAACTGAGCAACTCTCTGCCTCTTTCCGCGACCCAAGCGGATTCCTGTTTACTCAAAACGGAATTCTCTACCGACAGATCAACCGCGCATATTCGAAAGATTATGCGCGGTTAGTCGACTCGGGACTGTATGAGAAGTTGGTCAAAGCTGGTTTGCTGATTCAGCACGTGGAGGTGGATCAGCCGCCGATGGTGTCTGAGCTAGCATTCAAGGTCATCCAGCCTGAGAGTGTGCCATTCATCTCCTATCCTTATGAATGGTCTTTCAGTCAGTTGAAGGATGCCGCGCTTGCAACCTTGTCCATCCAAAAGCGTGCGCTGAAGTTGGACATGTCGTTGAAGGATGCCAGCGCGTATAACATTCAGTTTGTCCGCGGCAAGGCAACGTTGATCGATACGCTTTCCTTCGAGATTTATAAAGAGGGCGAACCCTGGGTGGCGTACAGACAATTTTGCCAGCACTTCCTCGCGCCGCTGGCGTTGATGGCTTATCGTGACGTGCGCTTGAGTCAACTACTGCGGATTTACATCGACGGCATCCCGCTTGACCTTGCCAGCGAGTTGTTACCTGTAAAAACCAAATTCAACTTTGGTTTGCTGACTCACATTCACATCCATGCGGGCGCGCAGAAACGATATTCAGATAAAGTTCTTTCACCGCGTAAAGGTGGAATGAGCAAGCAGGCGTTAACCGGCTTGATCGAAAGCCTCGAAGGGACGGTCAATAAGTTGACATGGAAGCCCGCAGGCACAGAATGGGGCGATTACTACGAAAACACTAACTACACTGATACTGCGTTTGAACATAAAAAGCAATTGGTGAAGGAATGGTCTGCTGAAAAGAAACCCGCGCTGGTTTGGGACTTGGGCGGGAATACGGGCGTCTTCAGCCGTGAAGCCGCTTCTTCGGGCGCGTTTACGGTTTCGTTCGACATCGACCCTGCCGCCGTGGAACAAAATTACCGGGTGGTCAAAGCCCAAAAGGAGCAAAACATCCTGCCGCTGGTTCTGGACTTGACCAACCCCAGCCCCGCCCTCGGCTGGGATAATCTGGAACGCGATTCGTTTGGTGCCCGTGGTCCGGTGGATATGGCGCTGGCATTGGCCGTCATCCATCACCTGGCGATTTCAAATAACGTCCCCTTGCCGCAGCTGGCGGATTTCTTCGCCGCGCATTGCAAGTGGCTGGTGATCGAGTTCGTGCCGAAGTCCGACTCGCAGGTCAAAAAGTTGCTTGCCTCCCGCGAGGATATTTTCCCGAACTACACCCGTGAAGGTTTCGAGGCGGCATTTTCCCTGCGGTTCAAAATCCACAAAGGCGAGCTTGTGCGTGACTCCGAACGTGTGTTGTATTTGATGTCAAAAAAATAAACATGAAATTGAGAGCAAATACCATCTCGCTCTGCGCCGGTTGGGGTTATAATCAGTCTTAACAACTGTCACATACAAGGAGCGCGGTATGCAATTCGTTGTCGCTTTTCTAAAAAAATTGCCTTGGGTTCCAATCGCCCTGTTTTTTGTGGGGTTGGCTTTGGGGTTGGTCTGGGCGTGGAAAATAGACCCCGTTGAATTTGTGGATGCAGACCCCTCTTACCTGCGCCCCGATTTGCAGGAAGATTATCTGCGTATGACGATTGATTCATACAGCCTCCACCCCGAAGACCGCAACCTGGCGGTTGATCGTTGGAAAGGGCTGGGGGTTGGAGCGCAACAGGCTTTTTCCAAAATCCAATCCAATCCGGGAAATCTCAATCCTGCCATCGTTCAAAATTATGGCGAGTATATTACCAACGTGCTTTCGAGCGAACCCCAACAGCCGGCGGATACCGGCACTGGGACTTCGATGACGCGCCAGTTGGTCCTGGGGTTTGCGCTCGTGGCATTAGCCGTCCTTGCCGCAGTGGGATTCATCTACTATCGCCGCCTTTTTAGTAAGCGCGGCAGCGGCGAAATCACCCCCACCATGCAGGCGGTTGAGATCAGCCGCAAGGCGGAAAAGACCGATTTCGAACAATTGGGACTCGCTCCGCCCATCACCCAGACCATGACCACCTATGTGCTTGGCGATGACCTGTATGACGAGTCGTTCAGCATCGACACGCAGGCGGGTGAATTCATGGGCGAGTACGGCGTGGGCGTGTCCGAGTCGATTGGCGTGGGCGAACCGAAGAAGGTCACAGCGCTGGAAATCTGGCTATTCGATAAGAACGATATCAAGACCGCCACCAAGGTGTTGATGTCCGCACATGCTTTTAACGACCCTTCCATTCGAGCACGGCTCGAGCCGAAAGGTGAGTTGGTTGCCGTTGAACCCCAGGCGCAGGTTTTACTTGAAACCGCGACCCTGCAACTTCTTGCCACCGTCGTAGACCTGGAATATGGTCGTGGCGCAATGCCCGCGGATAGTTATTTTGAGCGCATCACCCTTGAACTGGCGATTTGGCCCCGCCAGGCATAAGAAATTGAACTGACAAATAATGCAATAAAATAAGTCCTCCTGTGAGAAATTGACACAGGAGGACTTTCCTTTCGCGTCTGCTTTTAGGAGTCAGTTCGTTTATGACGGGTAGTACGTTCCGCCTCGTTTTTCAGTTAACTGGTTCATCCTGTTTCAGGCTGGCAATCCCATCTTTCAAGGTTCGAGCTGACTTCTCCAGCGCGGATTGCTCTTCAGGAAAGAGTTTTGTTTGAACAATGCGTTTGACGCCGCCCTGGCCGACGATGCAGGGAATTCCCAAACACACATCCTGCAGACCATACTCGCCATCAAGGTAAGTGGAAACAGTTAATACGCTGTTCTGGTCCTGCAAAATCGTCCCAACAATGCGCACCAGCGACATGCCAATCCCAAAATAGGTGGCGCCTTTGTAATTGATGATGTGATAGGCCGACTCTTTCACCTGGCGGACGATGCGTTCGCGTTCGCCGTGCCAGTCGCGGCAGTTGCCGCATATCGGACAGTAATTGTCCATTGGCACACCCGCCACGTGAGTCATCGACCAGGCTGCCACTTCACTATCGCCGTGCTCACCCAGGATATAGGCATGCACATTGCCCACGTCAACCTTGCAGTGCTGACTAATGAGATAGCGGAAGCGGGCGCTATCAAGGACTGTGCCTGAACCGATGACCCGGTTCTTTGTCCAACCGGAGCGTTTCAAAGCAACGTAGGTGAGGATGTCCACTGGGTTGCTTGCCAGCACCAGAACCGCCTGTGACTTTTGCGCGACGATATCATCCACAATTCCTTCGATGATGGCCGCGTTTTTCTGTAGCAGGTTCAGGCGTGACTCACCCGGTGCCTGTTTAGCTCCAGCCGTGATGACGATTACTTGCGCATCGGTGTAATCATGTTTGTCGCCTGCACGGATCTGCACAGATGGATAAAACGGCAGCCCGTGTGCCAGGTCGAGAGCCTGTCCTTCAGCGAAAGAGGGGTTTGCATCAATTAAACAGATTTGGTCGGCAGTGCCTTTCTGTGCCAGGGCATAGGCAAAGGTCGAACCAACTGCGCCCGCACCTACAATGACAACTTTTCGAGAGTTCCAATGTGTATCCATAGGATTTTCCTTTCCATGGTAAATCAATGCGGATATTATATATCTAATTTGTGATAATTATAACAATTATTATCCAATTCTTATTTTGAAATACCCAATACTCTATTGTGAGCCTAGCATTTGATAGAGCGGTTAAAAAATAGTTTGCGATCATTCCCTGATGATATAATTCGTCCCAATGGCCGACCCAACTCTTCTCAACGATCGTTATCAACTACTGGAAAAACTTGGTTCCGGTGGTATGGCGGATGTCTTCCGCGCCCGCGACCTGATGCTGGATCGCTATGTCGCGATCAAAGTCCTGCGAAAGGATTATTCCGCCAGCGAGGATTTTCAAAATAACTTCCGCATGGAAGCTCGTTCCGCTGCCAACCTTTCACACCCGAACATTGTCACCGTGCATGATTTTGGATTTGCGGACAACCTGCTTTTCATTGTCATGGAGTTTATCCCCGGCAAGGATTTGAAACAATTAATCCGCGAGCGCGGACGTTTCAGTGTGGAAGCGGGTATCCCGCTCATTATTCAAGCCTGCGCCGGGTTGGGTTATGCCCACCGCGCCGGGCTTGTCCACTGTGATGTCAAGCCTCACAATATGATGGTCTCTACAGATGGCCGTCTCAAAGTGACCGACTTTGGTATTGCACGCGCCCTTGCCACCATGGCTCCTGCTGAAAAAACGGATGTTGTGTGGGGATCGCCGCTCTATTTTTCACCTGAACAGGCGAGGGGAGAGTCCCTTTCGCCCGCATCCGACGTATATTCCATCGGTGTCGTCATGTATGAGTTGCTGAGCGGCACACCGCCCTTCACTGCATCAACGCCCTCTGAATTGGCACGCCTGCACATGTCTGCCCGGCCCATTCCCATTCGTGAATATATCCCGGAGATTCCCTCCACCTTGGAAGAAATTATCATGAAGGTGCTTTCCAAGGAACCTTCCGCGCGCTATCGCACCGCCGACCAGCTTGGTCGTGTGCTGATGAAATTCGGGACTCTGCCTGACGCGCCTGCGTCCATGCCCACAGCGCCTGTCAGACCTGTGTCTGAGCCTGTGAGGGAAAGAACCCAACCGCCGCGAGTTGACCCTGTTTCCAGACCGGTTGTCCGGCCAGAGCCGATTTCCCAGCCCATCCCCGAGCCTGAATCCCCAGTGGAGGAAGTCACATCCGCTTTTGGCGAAATTGACTGGGCTACAGTTGGGCTTGGACTGTTGGCCTTGTTGGCCGTGGGCGGACTCATCCCATTCTGGATGATGGTTTATTTTGCCTATAATCCTCCCGTTCGATAAATGAATGGATTTTCAATTGCCCTTCCATCGTCACCCCGTGTTTTTGAAGACTGGGGGATGAAATTGTTGCCTGTGATTCCGCCGTTGTGGATGAGGAGGATTTTATGAAATATCGGGCGGACCTGGATGGCTTGAAGGCAATTGCCGTATTGGTGGTTTGCAAGCATGCGATTTTTTGTGTCTTTTCCGAGGAATACAATGTTGCTTGAAAATTCAAATCAAAAGGTGGAAAAATTTGTTCAAAGAACATCCATTGTATTTTGCATTCTTGGTGGACTTGGCATGGCGTACGGTGTCTACGTTTTATTTCTCCAAGTCCCCGTCGTCAGCCTCGGTAGATTAGCCCTCGCATTTCTACTTTTTCTTGTATTTGCGGCCGCAAGTTATTTTTTCACTTCGCGTTACCTAAAGGACAGACTGATTGCCGAGCTGATACATAAACCTTATATTATTGTTTTTTCTTTTCTTTTGCCGTTTTTATTTCTGCCTTTATTTTATATACCGCCGGACTATCCGGTTACCCCCCTTCTGCGCCAATGGACAGATGTAGCTGTCCAGTATGAAATTGACGCCAATTCACGCCCGGTTGATCTTTCAAAATCTGACCTTCGCCTGCAAATAGACAGGGAGGTTTTGGATGCAAAATCCTTCAGGGAAGTTGGAATATGGAAATCCGCCAAAGATACTTTCGGACTGGATCCCGGAATGACAGCTTCGCTTCAATGGCAGGGCACGGCGTCCCAGTCCATGCTTCTTATACTCCAATCTCCCCCAGCAAATGGCACCTTGACTGTTTATTGGGATCAATTTCGCAATGTATTTGAACTTTCTCCAGAATCTCCAAAGCAAATTGTCATAACAAGAAAATTTGCCACGCCTTGGGCTGTTGGGACGTTATTATATGTGTCCGCTTATATTCTCATTGTATGGTCGTTGTTGGTATTGGTGATTGCATCCGATGGGAAATTCAGCCTCTGGAAGTTTTTGACGCGCCCGGGAAATTTTCGAATTTTATTGGTTTCCCTTGCAATTGCCCTTGCTATTTTTACTGTGAAACTTCAATTGGACAGTCTCCAGGGTGGGGCGGATAGTTATATTCAAGGGACCCAGCTGGCGCGACATGAGGCTGTCTTGCGTGGACAAGCGCTGGATCCCTGGCAATATCGAGTTTTGTCGGAATATGTTGCGGAGGGGTTTATCCGCTTGTTCCAATTTTTGAAAGTACAGGATGCAATAGGTTTTGGCTTCATATCCCTGCGCATCTTGCAAAACGCCGCCATTTTCCTGCTGGCTTTTGCTGTATATCATAAAATCTCCAATTCAAAATGGATTGCGCTGACAGGACTGTTTCTATTGGCCGGCAGTATGAAAAATGCTTTTTACGATAACGACCTTTCGTTCAATACTTATTTTGATCTGATTTTTTACCTGTTGGCTGCCTTGTTGATCCTCAATTCAAGGTACTATTGGATTGCTCTTGTGACTGTTTTTGCCGCCCTCAACCGCGAGACCAGCGGACTGATACCCTTTCTATTGCTTGCGGCTTTGGCGACCGAACATATGTCAATGCGAAAGAAACTTTTGCCTTTTATCTTTTCTGGCGCGATTTTCATTGTCATCTTCCTTGGATTGCGTGTTCTTTATCCCAACCGCCCGCTTTACATCCCCTATGAAATCGTCCCTGGGTATCAGATGTTGACTTACAACATAGCCCGCCCATTTACCTGGCGTCAACTTTTTTACACGTTGGGCTTTGTTCCTGTGATTGGTTTGCTGTTTGTTTTTGATTGGTCGGAATTGTGGCGGCGGTTCTTTTTGATAATGTGCCCGGTCTGGTTTGTGATTCATTTCTTCTTTGGCATTGCTGGCGAGACGCGATTGTTTCTTGTGCCACAAGCTGTGATTTTTATTCCCGGTTCCCTGTTTGCGTTGAAATCTCTGTTGCGCTTTCGAATGGTCAACAGTCAGTCCGCGGCAGCACTCTGATATGCAAGGAATATGCATGAACAGGGTGTTGTCGTTATTTTTTACGCACGGCGCCAGATATGGTATGCTTGCTAAAAGCTTTGTTGGAAACTATGCGATCCTTTCTTCTTGCCCCCTCAATCATTGCCTGTGATTTCACCAGACTTGGAGATGAAATTACCGCCTGCGAAACTGCCGGCGCGGACTGGATTCACGTGGATGTCATGGACGGTCACTTTGTCCCTACCATCACGGTTGGTCCGCTGTTTGTGGAAGCCTGTCGCCGCGCAACCAGACTTCCGCTTGACGCACATTTGATGGTCGCCAATCCCGACCAGCAATTGGAGGTTTTCGCCAAAGCCGGAGCGGACAGACTTACTGTCCACGTGGAGACCTGCCCGAATTTGATTCAAACCATCGAAAGAATCAAATCGCTGGGGTGCAACGCAGGCGTAACGTTGAACCCGTCCACCCCTGTTTCTGCATTGGATGCCGTCCTGCCCATTGTTGACCTGGTGCTGGTGATGAGCGTCAATCCGGGATATTCAGGTCAAAAATTCATGCCTGAGATGATCGGCAGGGTGCGGGAAATCCGCAACAAGTTGAATGCGCTCCGTTCCGAGTCTTGTTTACAGGTTGACGGTGGCATGGCGGTTGATACGCTCCCCCTGATGTACAAGGCCGGAGCAAATGTCTTTGTGGCCGGTACCTCCGTTTTCAAACATCCACAGGGCGCGATGGCGGGAGTTCGGGCGTTGCGGCAGTGTGTTACCAATTAAAACAAAAATCACGGCATGAGCCGTGACCTTTGGTGTGATGGAAAACAAACCTAAGCCGCCGCTTTGCCGAGTGTCTTGATGCACTTGGCGCAGAGCGTTTTCTTGACCAGTCGTCCGTTTTCCATGACCTTGACCTTCTGTAAGTTCGGTTTGAAGGTGCGGTTGGTAGCGCGCAGGGAGAACGAACGATTGTGACCAAAGGTGGTTGCTTTGCCGCAGGAGTTGCACTTAGCCATTTTTGAATGATCCTTTCCAATTACAATGATGCCGATGACGCCTCTTTTCAAGGGCGCAAAATTTTACCATACAACGCAACCTTATTCAAGTTAAGATGTTAAAATAGGAATAGACCAGTTGTGGCGGAGGACTCCGAAGTCTCCTGACTTTGGGGTGCAAAATCGGGAGATTTTGCACAACCGCTATTTGAGCATTCCCATTAAAATAGAAAAGAACAGTTACCACATGATCTATGAGGAAAACCATGGGCGACGATAAAACAACTCTCGGCGGGATTCACATCTCGCCAAACGCGGTGGCGACGATTGCGTATCATGCCACTCTCGAATCCTACGGCGTGGTGGGGCTTGCGCCGAAAAACCTGACGGACGGGATCGTTTCCAGTATTACGCGCGAACCCTTGCGCGGCGTCTCTGTCCGTTACACCGGCGAAGATATTGACATTGATATCCATATCATCATCGAATACGGCACACGCATTACCTCGGTGGCGCAGAGCGTGGCAAACACGGTTCGCTTCCACGTGGAAAAAGCGCTGGGGCTGCGGGTCAACTCGGTCAACGTGCACGTGGCAGGACTGCGCGTCAGCGACACGGATTAGGAGCAGGAAAAATCATGGGTATTGATGTTGCTCGCGTCGAAAAATTCCGCAAAATGGAAGTTGACGGTCAATCGCTCAAGCGTCTCATAGACGCAGGCTTGACCTGGTTGCGTACCAACCAGCAGATCGTAAACTCGCTGAATGTCTTTCCCGTTCCCGATGGTGATACAGGAACCAATATGGTATTGACCCTGCAGGCCGCCTGGAACGAGGTCAAGGATTCGGGGACGCGGAACTTGGGCGAGATGGCGGCGATGGTCTCCAAGGGAGCGCTGATGGGCGCGCGCGGAAATTCGGGAGTCATCACCAGCCAGATTTTGCGTGGTTTTTCACGCGGTGTTCATGAGAAAGCTACGTTGGATAAAGAGACGCTTGTCAAAGCATTTGGCGAGGCGCGTGATACGGCATACAAGGGCGTGGTGCGACCCGTCGAGGGAACGATTCTCACCGTCATTAAGGAAGTGGCTATCGCAACAGAATCCGCTTTGGGGTCGGCGCAGGATACTATAGAAATTCTCGAAGTGGCGGTCAAAGCCGCCGACGAGGCGGTCAAAAATACGCCTGAGCTGCTTCCCGTCCTCAAGCAGGCGGGGGTGGTGGATTCGGGTGGCAAGGGGCTGTTCTTCATCCTCGAAGGGATGCTGCGCCACGTGTATGGCGAATCGCTGGAAACGCCCACGATGGCGGTGCAGCCGCTTTCCACGATGGACCTTCAAGGCGCGATGGAGGAAGTGGAGGAGGGACAGGATTACGAAGTTGTTGTGGATTTTGTGCCGTCTGGTGAGTTGAACCTCGAATCGTTTTATGGCAAATTGGAAGTGATGGGCACCTCCATTCAGGTGGGTGAGGGCGAGGGCATGTATCGCATGCACATCCATGTGCCGACAGAGAAACGCTATGAGCCGATCGATTACATCATGGGCATTGGCACGGTGACGAAGGTCGCCATCGAAAACCTGATGGCGCAGATGGACGATATTCAAAAATCGTCCCAGCTGCAGTTTACCCCCGTCGAACCGGGACAGATTGCAGTGGTGGTGGTCTCGCCGGGTACAGGCTTGAGCCGCATCTTCGCCAGTTTGGGAGTCGCCGCCATTGTCCCAGGCGGGCAGACCATGAACCCGTCCACGCAGGATATTTTGAGTTCGTTCGAAAACCTACCGACGGACAAGGTCATCATTTTGCCGAATAACAAGAACATCATCCTTGCCGCGAATCAGGCGAAAGAGGTCACAGTCAAGCAGGTGGCTGTGGTGCCAACGCGCACCGTCCCGCAGGGGTTGACTGCCATGCTCTCGCTCATTCCCGACGGCGACCTGGAAACGGTTGCCGAGAAAATGACGAAGGCGATTGCGACTGTCAAGACGGGCGAGATCACCGTCGCCACGCGCACGGTTGAAATTGATGGCGTGAAGGTGAAGGATGGGCAGGTAATTGCCCTGCTCGACGGCAAACTGGTCGTCTCCGCCGAGACGGTGGAACAGGGCATGTTGGACCTGCTCGAAAAAGCGGATGCCGCCGACCACGAACTGGTGACGTTGTTCCATGGCGAAGGCATGACCCACGCCGAAGCCAACCGCATGAAGGATGTCATCGGCCAGAAGTATCCCAATCTCGAAATCGAAGTGCAGGAAGGCGGTCAGCCGCATTACCAGTTCCTGATATCGATTGAGTAATTTGCGGCATAGAATAAAAAAGGGCGCAAGTTTGCGCCCTTTTTTATTGTGTGTGAGCTTTATGCTCTTGTCGATGTATTTTGTGTAATCAACTTGTAGCTGGCTTTGATCACCTCGATCATTGTGATGAAAATGATCAAGCCGATCAAGCCACGTACCCCGTTTTGAGCCATCGTCCCCAATATTTGCGCAGCGTCGGCGTCGAAGATTCCGCTTGCAAGAAGAGACTCTGGGGTGACCGCCAGGATGGACGGCCCCGTCAGCAGGAAGAGACCGATCACAACCTGGAATATCTTGATGCCGATGGAGAAGACGCGGGTGGCCAGATTCCAGCGTCCTGTGCGAAGCAGGATGCCGTTTAGGACAATTTCCGCGATCCAGCCAATGTTGATCCACGGCAGCCAGTGGAAGAAGGATTCGGTCAGGATGGGGATGATGTTCCATTTGTCGCCGGAGACGGTGTAGATGCCGATCCATTGTGGGTTATAGTTGAAGATGCTGAGTGCGATAAAGGTGAACACAATTGCCAGGATGGATTCCCATGCTTTCACCTCGTCAGGTTCAGGCTCCTTCTTTAGTGAAGCGGGGTCCCATTCCTTTTCTTCATCCATTTTGAATTCAGCGGCGGGGACAAATCTTTCCAGAATGGCAAAGACCAGTACGATATTTCCAAAAGCCGCAATGACAGCCGAGATAATACCTGCAAGCCCGTCTCCAATTACTTTCGCAAATTCCGGCCCAGCCATCGGGGACATGGTTGCGATTTTCACACCTGTGAGTACCAACAGGACGATGGTGATCACCGCCGTCACAATTTTCAATACCATCAGGAAGAATGGGTACATGCGCGGACCGATCAGGTATGGCTGTGGGTTGTAGGTTGCCGCAACTTTCTCTGGCGCACCGTACTCCTTGAGCAATTCGATCTCCATTGTTTCATCTGCGGCGCGACCCGCTTTTTGAGCGTGGTCTTCGAGCATGTCTTCCAACGTGGAGCGCAGTTCCTTTTCGATGTCCTTGCGCCCTTTGACGAGCGGGAGGTGTTTCCCGACTTCGATTACGTAACGATCAATTAAGTTCATTTTTTCTCCTTCGTTATGCCAGCATCTTGTCCATCACAGACACGATGCCAGCCCATTCCTTTTTCAGTTTCGGTAGGAGTTTCTTTCCTTCAGCGCTGATGACATAATATCGGCGCGGGCGGGCTTCCTCCAACTTCCAGGCAGATTCCAGCAATCCCTGCGCCTCCAGCCTGCGCAGAAGCGGATACAGCGTTCCCTGATCCACTTCCAGCCCCTGGTCGGCAAGTTGTTTCAGCAGGGAGTAGCCGTATTGTTCCGTTCCCAGTTGACTGAGCGCCGCCAGCACGATCACGCCGCGCCGTAGTTCAAGGACTACATTTTCGAGCGATTCGGTGTTTGTCATATTTCAACCTTTACCGCATTATACTGTGTGAAATACAGTATGTCAAGGGTAAAGTGTACTTTCCTGTGTTAAACTTTGAGCATGAAAATCGGAATCGTTACAGACTCTACCGCAGACATACCCGCCTGGCTTCTCGAAGAACATCAAATTCATGTCGTCCCCACCATCCTTGTTTTGGATGGAAAGGAATACGCGGACGGAATTGGAATCACACGCGAGGAATTCTACAACCGCCTACCTGCGTTCAGAATCTCACCGACGACTGCCGCTCCTTCCATTGGGGATTTTGCCACGCCGTATGAGACTTTGCTCTCGAACGGCTGCGACCATATCCTCTCGATTCACGCTGCTGCTACGCTGACCACCATCGTCAATATTGCACGCCAGGCCGCAAAGGAATTTCCAAACAAAGTCACCTGCGTGGATAGCGGCTCACTTTCGCTGGGAATAGGCTTTCAAGTACTGGCTGCCGCCGAAGCTGCGGAATCGGGTCTACAAGCCGCGCTAGACGCGATTGAATCCACCCGCAAGCGATTGCAAGTTTCCGCCGCGTTGGATACGATGGAATATCTCCGCCGCAGTGGACGAGTCCCTGCCGTGGTGGCACGGCTTGGCGGATTGCTCTCTATCAAGCCGATGATCGAGTTGATCGATGGCGCGGTCAAGCCGATTGGCGCAGTCCGCACTACGCATCAGGCGGACGAGCGCATGTTGGAGTTTTTGCTTCAAGAGGGCGAGCTTCAGCGCCTTGCTGTCATGCACACCAATGCCGAACACCGCGCGCGGCTCTTGCTCGACAGCGCCATGTCCCGCACGCCCCAATCCATGCCGAGGGAGATTTTGTTCGCCAACGTCACGGCGGTCATCGGCACGCATTTAGGTCCCAATGGGGTGGGGTTTGCGGCGGTGAGAAAATAGCTTATGTCATGCTGAGCCGCTTTGCGGCGAAGCATCTCTAAATGATTTAAGAGACCCTTCGCTATCGCTCAGGGTGACATGCCTTTCCTCATGATAAAATAGCCTTTATGCAACCTTCACTGGAAAAACTTAGAAAATTCTTTCGTCTCGAACATGAAAACAAATACGCAAATACCGCCATCATCGGCGGGCTTGCAATGATGCTCGATTATTGGGAAGGCGAAGCCCGCGCCGACGGCGTCACTGAGGAAGTGATTCAGGCTGTGGTATCGCGTTTGCGTTCCTACGAGAAGCTCAGCCCCGAAGGACGGGCGGAGTCGCTCAAGGGATTGTGGAAGCGTATCGGCGAGACCTACCCCGAAGCGGGGCAAAAGCCAAAGACGCAGAATCAGCTGCCCCGTCCACCGAGAGTCGTAGAGGAATCGCCCCAAAGTGTGGATACGTCTGTGTTACCGTCCCAACGTGAAGAGAATCAACCGCCGCAAGCGCCAAAGCCGCGACCCGCGCCGATGCCGCGTTCTGAAGCTGTGGCTGGAGCGAAGACCAGTCAGACGCCCGCCGCGCTGAATGCTGATTTGACCGTGCTGCAGGGAGTAGGACCGCGTCATGCCGAGACGCTGGCGCAGTTGGGGATGAAGACGCTTGGCGACATGCTGTATTATTTCCCACGCCGTTACGAGGATTATAGCCAGCTCAAGCCAATCAAGTCGCTGTTTTATGGCGACGTGGTGACGGTGCTTGGCACGATCCAAAGCGTGCATTCGCGCCCTGTGCGCGGCGGAAAAATGACCATCATCGAGGTGGTCATCAGCGACACGACTGGTTCGCTGCGGCTTTCGTATTTCAATCAGCCGTGGCTTGCCAACCGTTTCAAGCAGGGCGATGCGATTGCGGTTTCGGGCAAGGTTGACCAGTACCTCGGACGCCTCGTGATGAACAGCCCCGATTGGGAGCCTGTTGAAGTTGAAAACCTGCACACGGCGCGGATTGTCCCGATTTATTCACTGACCGAAAAGATTACGCAGAAGTGGCTGCGCGGAGTCATGAACCAGGTGGTGACGCATTGGGCGCCCGCCGTGGTGGATGCCCTGCCCGATAAGATCAAACTTGGGGCGCGGCTGGTTTCGCTGTCCGAAGCGTTGATGCAGGCGCATTTCCCCGTCTCGCAGGATCGGCTCAAGGCGGCACGGGAGCGACTGGCTTTCGATGAAATTTTCTACCTGCAAATGGGCGTGTTGCGCCAGAAGCGGGATTGGAAATCGGTCGAGGGGCGACGCTTTGCGATTCCGCTCGACCAACTGGAGGCGCGGGTTGCGTCTTTGCCTTTCACCCTGACCTCGGCTCAGAGAAAATCGCTCGACGAAATTTGCGCCGACCTCGATTCTGGCAAACCGATGAATCGATTGGTTCAAGGCGATGTGGGTTCTGGTAAAACCGTAGTCGCGGCTTTAGCCGCTTCGATTGTTGTCAGCAACGGGGCGCAAGCCGCCATCATGGCTCCGACTTCGATTTTGGCGGAACAGCATTTCCGCAACTTCACCAACCTGTTGGCTGGCGAGAATGGCATATTGAAAGAAAATGAAATTCGCCTGTTGATTGGTTCCACGCCCGACATCCGCAAAGAGGAAATTCGTCAGGGGCTGGCGGACGGCTCGGTGAAGGTGGTCATCGGCACGCACGCGGTAATCGAACCCGATGTCATGTTCAAGGATTTGCAGTTCATTGTCATTGACGAACAGCACCGCTTCGGTGTGGAACAGCGCAAGGAACTCCGCAGCAAGGGCACCAATCCGCATCTGCTGGTGATGACCGCCACGCCGATTCCGCGCTCGCTGGCGTTGACTGTCTTCGGCGACCTCGATATTTCCGTCATTGACGAAATGCCTGTCGGGCGGCAGCCTGTCAGCACGCATATCCTTCGTCCGCAGGAACGCGAGCGCGCTTTCACGCTCATTCGTGGTCAAATCCGCGATGGCAGGCAAGCGTTCATCGTTTATCCGCTGATCGATGAAAGCGAGAAGATCGAAGCCCGCGCCGCTGTGGATGATTTTGAATCCCTGTCGAAGGAAATCTTCCCCAACCTCAAGCTGGGTCTGCTTCACGGACGGATGAAGCCCGCCGAAAAAGACGAAGTGATGATGAAGTTCCGCGATAAAGAGTTTGACATCCTAGTCTCGACCACGGTGGTCGAAGTTGGCGTGGATGTGCCGAACTCCACCGTGATGTTGATCGAAGGGGCTGACCGCTTCGGGTTGGCGCAGCTCCATCAACTGCGCGGACGGGTGGGTCGCGGTGCGGAGCAGTCGTACTGCCTGCTGATTCCCACGCACGAGGATGCCGCCGAGAACGAACGTCTGCAAGCCATGTCCCAAACCAACAGCGGCTTCGAGCTTGCCGACCTCGACCTCAAGACTCGCGGTCCAGGTGAATTTTTGGGCACACGTCAGGCGGGCTTTGCGACAACGTTGAAGATGGCAAGCATCACCGATGTGTCCCTGATCGAAAAAGCGCGCGCACAGGCGCAAGCCCTGTTCGAGCGAGACCCCTATCTGCAAATGCCTGAACATTCCCTGCTGGCGGAAGCCTTTGAAAGATTTTGGGGTACAGGCAAAGGGGATGTTTCGTAAATTCTGTAGGGGTGGGGTCATCCCGCCCAGGGCGAGAGTATTGTCTTGGGCGAGGAGACCTCGCCCCTACGTAACAATGGAGAATCATGGTTCGAGCATTATTTCCAGGAACATTTGACCCGATCCACCTCGGTCACATTGACATCGCAACCCGCGCCTCGCGTCTCTTCGACGAAGTGGTCATGGCAGTATACGATAAGCCGTTGAAGAATTTGATGTTTTCTCCCGACGAACGTATCTCGCTGGTGCGTGAGGCGTTCAAGGACAACTCCAAGATCACGGTCACGGGTTATAGCGGGCTGACGGTTGACTTCGCCCACAAGATCGATGCGCATGTTGTTGTGCGCGGTTTGCGAGTGTTTTCCGATTTCGAGTTCGAGTTCCGCATGGCGCTGGCGAACCAGCGTCTCGCCGACGATATCGAGACTATCGCGCTCATCACCGCCGAACAGCATACGTTTTTGTCCTCGTCCACCGTGCGCGAGATTGCCATGCTCAACGGTAACGTCTCCAGCATGGTCCCGCCACATGTCAACTCCGCTTTGCGCGCAAAAGTAATTAATATGGGAGAGCAATCCCTGCCGAACGCTCTGCGCGATTAATTTGTGCTAGAATTGGAACATAAATCCCTACCTGCGAGAATCCTATGGACATCCTGCAACTTATTGACCGATTGGAAGAACTCTTCAACGATGCGAAGGCGGTTCCCTTCACGCATAACGTCGTCGTGGATGAAGACCGCATGTTGGAACTCATTGACCAGATGCGCATTGCCATTCCCGAAGAGGTGAAGAAAGCCCAGCAGGTGATGGCTCAGCGTGACCGTGTGATGGCACAGGCGCAGGAGGAAGCAAACCGCACCCTGCAACTTTCGCGTGATAAAGCCGAGCAATTGATAGACAGGGACATCATCGTGCAGGAGGCGCAGCGCCGCGCGGAGCAAATCCTTGCCCAGGCTCGCGCCGATGCCGAAGCCACCCGTGTAGACGCCGACAACTATGTGCTGGACACTTTGATGAAATTGCAGGAGCAAATCGAGAAGGTCAGCAACCAGGTCAGTAACGGCGTCCGCATGATGCAGGAAGAGCAGATGAGAAAAGGCTCTGGCGAAAAGGAAGTCTGATGAAAGCAAACATCCCCATCGGAAACGGTGGGGATGTTTTTTGTGTTACTGTGTCGCTAAGAGGGGGATTGCTTCGCAGAGATCGCTCGCAATGACATAAATTCTATTCCTGAACTTGCAGACGAAGCGCCGCTTTCTTTGCGTGATTCAAACTGAGGAAAAGCCCCGCGCCTAAAAGCAACAATCCAACTCCGATGATTGTCATTGTGGTATTGAATGCGTCCGCATAGTTGACTCCACCCCAGGTGTGGGTGGCGCCCATCGTATATTGGACGGTCAGGGTAAACAGTCCCACAACAATGGCAGCCGCGCCGCCCGCTTTTTTGCTATCGCTGGACTTGGCTTTTGAGAAATCCACGCCCTGCCAGATGGTGGGAATCTTGAAGAGCAGGAAGATGATGAGGGTGAGCACCGTAGTGTAAACTACCGCATCCACGGGCATGGATTTGCCGCGCAACATGCGCGACATGTAGATGTGGAAGCCACCGATGACAACTCCCGCAATCAAGGCTTGCAGACTCATCTTGTATGAATCGGGCAGTCCGCGCACGAGTTTGACCGTCGCCCAAATCCCCCAAACGCCGATGGCGATTCCCAAAAGCACAAATAGGATATACAACCATTGGAAGGGAGCAAGCCCTTTCATTGAGTCGTATTTAGTGGGGGCGAGCGCGGCGCAGGTGGTGCCGATTCCGCCAAGCAGGGTGAATCCGCCCGTGAGCGCCATCAGCACGATACCGACGAAACGAAGAAGTTTTGCAGGGAAACTATTGGAAGACATGAGAGACTCCTTTGAGTGAAAATAAAAGGTCACGCTTCAAGCGTGACCTGTGAAGTTAACCTTTCCATGCAACGATGGCGAGCAATACCCAACCGAGGACGAATGCCACGCCGCCGAACGGGGTGATGTATCCCAGCCGCAGGGGAGTGAATGCCATGATGTATAAACTTCCAGAGAAGAGCGCAACGCCTGCCACGAATGACCAACCCGCCGCGTTGAGCAATCCCGTTTGGGAGGTCCAACGTGTCAGCGCCCACGCGACGACAAACAATGCCAGCGCGTGGTACATGTTGTAACGGGCGGCTTTTTCCATCCAGCCGAGTTGCTGTTCGGTCATGAATTTGGTCGCGCCGTGGGCGGCGAATGCTCCCATCGAAACGGAGAAACCTGCAAGCAGAGAGCCGAGGATAAAAAAGGGAGGGGTCATTTTGGTTTTATCCATGCTTGAATCCTACCACGAAGCAGAGCGTCATCAGAAAAAGGATGACAGGCAGGATTTTAAGGATGAGTTCCTTCGAGAGGATGGGTTTACCCGCTTTGAGAAAGGAAAGCGCCAGCCCGTTGATGCCGATCAATGCGCCACCGATACCAACAGCGGGATCAAGCTGGCGACGGTCAACACGTAGGGCGACGCGAGGATGATCAATCCGAAGAAGATGAGCAGAAGCCCGGAAACCAAAAGCACTGCAAATCCCATCAGATAGTGAATGTTGTGCAGTGCCTTGTGGAGGTTGTACCGCTGGTAGAAATACCAGCAAAGGTGGTGGCAAGCCCGCCAGTCAAGAGTAGAAAGATAATGTCTTTTATTGGCGCCATTTGTGCATTCTCCTTTTTGATGTCAGATTTGAAAGTCTGTCTATAGTGAATTATTACACAAAGTCTGTCCAGTTTCTGTGACATAAATCACAGCTTTATGTAATCCATCTTTCTGCTGTGATTAAGAGAGATTTATTTCAGCCGCTCCAAAATTGCTTGAACGCTTCTTGGATAGCTTGCCGATTCCCCTGAAACATCCAGATGTAACAAGCAGGAAGTGGGGATTGAATCCAACCACTCTCCGACAAATGAATTGAACAACGCCGTATCTTCGCTCGACGCGATGTTGATTCTGCTTCGATTGGCCAGTCTCCGGCTGATGGTTTCTTCTGCAACGCTGAGCGAGATGACCAAATCTGGCGGTGGGAGCAGGCTGCGGGTGTGCTCGTAAAACCGTCGGCACAGACCAAACTCCTCGTCACTGAGCCAGCCGTGAGCGTGGAAGAGGCGGGTGAAGCCGTGGAAGTCGAGGTCGAGTCCGCCATCCATCAGCGCGGGCAGAGTCCCATTTCGCAGTTTCCTTTCCTGTTCGGCGCGGAAGAGCAAATAATCCAATTGATTGGCAAGAGCATATTTTGGATTCTGCTTGAAGAGCGCCTGAAACGGTCTTTCCCTGTGCTGTTCGTAGGCGATTGCGAATTCGCGTTTCAGGCACAGGGCGCGCGCCAGAGTGGTCTTGCCGACCCCGCTGGGTCCGACGATGACGATGAGTTTGTTCATGATTTTATTATAAAAGATTCCACTTCATCTTCCGTTTGGCCGTTATAATCAAAGTATACCGGAGTATGCCATGAAGGAACCTTTGGTTTTATTGCCTGATGACCCGCTGATAAATTCGTTAAACTTCAAGCCATACCGCCATATGGTATTGCGCCGTGTTGTACCTTTTGTGCCCGGAGATGGACAACCTGAGACAATGGAAATGACCACTCCGTGGGGCGCAAAGTTAACAGCCAGAAAAGGTGATCTGTTGGTCAGTGAATTGGAGAAGCCGGATGACGTCTGGCCTGTTGATCCTCACATCTTTGATGAAACCTATGTTATTACCGCGCCGGGGTTTTGCGTTAAACGTGCCATTACATTACTTGTGCCGCTAACCGACGTGACAAATGGCGATGAAGATCGAATGGTTACTGTGCATACTATCGAGGGACCAGTCACGGTTCGGGCTGGAGGTTTTCTGCTGGCAAAGGGTGTCGAGGGCGAAATCTGGCCATACCCGAAAGCAAAGGCCGAAGAGATAATGAAACCCGCGGATTAACCGCGGGTTTCTTGTCGGAGCTATTTCCTGCTTCTGTGTTGGATTGACCTGGCTCCCGCCTTCGGGGAGTCGTTTTCCATCAGGCGGGCAAATACATTGTCGATGGTATTGTGCAGGTATTTCGAGGTGCTGATCTGTTCGATGGTGCCGCCCAGTTCGCGCGTCAGTTCGATCATGTGACTGACAAGGCGTGCATCGCGGTCTTTTGGCTTGTCGCCATGCGCGTTCCATAGTGCGATCAGACGAAGTTTATCGATGCCCCGTCCGAGGGATGAATACAACGCCCAGCGGTTATTACGTTCATACAGGTCGTCTCCCTCCTTGGGCGCTCCCACATTCTCGGCTTGATAGAATTCGTCAACCAGCGGATGATTGCGAATCTTGTAGAAACGATCCACCCAGGCATCGCCGCCGAGCGAAACAAACTGACGGATGTACGCTGATTCAGACAGCGGCAGGTAGGCTTTCACTTTGATGCCTTTCTCAGCGCAGACTTCTGCAAAGATGATTTCACTTCCGGCCGCCAGCCCTCCCACGAACGCCCTGTCATTGGGACCTGCGTTGAAGCTTTCCAGTTTGTTGACAATCTCCTGGCGAATTTCATTCTCCTTGTCGGCCGGGAAGGTTTTCTTTTCCTTGCCGGAATGGTCGATCATGTAGCCGGTGAATAAAAAGGCGCGGCTGCTTTGCTCCATCTTCTTCGATGAGCCCTTTTTGGCTGATCCCTGTTCTTCACCTGTTGTCCGCGCAATCTCCTCTTTGATTGTCCGGATTCCCACTTTCACATATTCATCCCGCAGACCAATCGCTTTGAGGATTTCCAACTGTCCCAGGGACGAGTTCAGGAAGAACATATTGCGGCGGGAGGCTGTGATCGCTTTGCGATAGGCGCGGGCCACACTGATGGTGGACTCCGCTGTAAGCACCCTCAATTCGGCAAGCGAGATCAATGTCCAATAATCCGCCATGTCATCTTCCGACTTGGCTTCGAGCGCAAAAATGAGCGCGCCGCGCAGTTCAGGCAGATCGCGGCGAATGCGGACGATATCCGGATCGGGGTCCTTTTTGTCGTCGAATTTATCGGCAAGGTGCACTGCAAGCGTGGAAAGGGTAAGCGCATTGACCCCGGGGTAAAAATTGTTGAGGTCAATGTAGAAACCCTTCATGTAAATGTCCGCCGCCTTGATCAACCAGTGATAAGAGTCGAATGCGCCCTTGACGCGTTTGGCCCCGTCTTTGATGTTCTTCCAGGAATCCACCCACATTTCCTTGTAAATTCTTCCCAGGTAGGAGAGCGCCTCGCTGTCGTTTGGGGAGTCAGCCAAAAAGGTTTCGATCTTGACGATGGCTTCATCCCGGCGTCCCAGACGGTTCAGGTGAAATGCCTCCTGGCGTCGAAAAGCCAGATTCCCAGGGTTGACTTCCAATCCCTTACGGTATTGCACCAGGGCGAGTTCGTTGCGTCCCATGTTGGCGAGCGCCCTGCCGGCCTCATTGATTGCTTCTTCCTTGATAAGAGGGTTTTGGATCTCTTCCGTGAGGAGCAGGATATCTCCAATCCGCTTCTGCCGTTGCGCGACAGTTACCCGTTCCTTCCATTCGTTGTATTCACGCCAAAATCCCGTGGCCAGCGGAGTACGCAGAGCCTTCCGCTCCGGCTCCTTCAACCCGGAGAGCAGATTGAAGATTGGGCTGTGAACCGCATCGCGGTCTGATGCCCAGGTGTCCCTCGTCATGCGCGCAATGGCCTGGATATCGGCTTTGATGTAATCCGGGTCTGGCACGCCCTCAGGAGTAATGTGGTACGGCAGGGTGCGGACGTTGAAGATATCAAAGGGCATATAGGCGCGTCCGGCCTGGATATGCACAACCCCGCGCTTGCGGAAGGCGTGGCGGATTCCAAGTTCGTAATAGACGTTGGCATTGTCGATGCTCAGGTCACATATGCACAGGTCGGCGAGCAGCAATTCCTGGAACATGTCTGTCAGGATGTCGCCTGACGAGGTTTCCTCGTCTGCGCGAAAGGATTCGAAGCCGGCCTCCTCCAGCGCAGGTCTGATCAGGGTTTTGTATATGGCGTTGAAGTCGTAAAGTGTGCCATCACTTCCCTTCTTTTTTCCGAACGGCATGACCACAAACGCATGCGGACGTGCTTCAAGCCGGGTCGATCGGGATTCTTCCTTTGTAGCTTCCGCCCGGGGGAGCGGGAGGACCCTCGTATCACTTTCCTTTTTTACAGGACCAGTAACAACTGCTGGCATGGGTGACGTCTGATTATCGCTTTTACCGGCCTCTACCGGGGTGGGTGTGATTTGTTCGGTCATTGTGTCGCCTCCGGGATGGTTATCCCTTCACGTCTGTTGTTTTGGGATAACGGGACATGAGGTCGTTGAGCACGCTCATGGGCGTATTGCCGCTGATTTCCACGTCCTCAAACTCCTCTTGGATTGTCTTGAGGGAGGAGGACAGTCCACCGATGCGTTCCGCAATATTTTCCGCCGCTTCTTGAATTGCCTCCTTCATGGAGGCAAGCTCGGCCTGCACGATCTCCGATGAGGCTTCTTCGGCCAGTGTTCCCAGAGTGGATTTGAAATTTTCAGTCAGAGATTGCTCGGTTTCAAGAAGTTTCCCGCGAGTAAAGTCGCCGACCGCATCTGCCAGTCCTTCCCTAAAGCGACGATCAGATTCGCGTTGTTCTTTGATCACGCGGTTGACCAGGCTGGCTTCCTCTTCAAGATCGGAATCTCGCAAGGCTTCCTGCATTGCCTTGATATATTCCACATTCTGACTCCACAGGATATCCTCGGTGGAACGTACCACTTTGTAGAATTCCGATTGATTGCGTTCCTCGGTTTCCAGATTCTTCCAATGATCGAACATAATGTTCAATTCAAGCACTACTTTGCTGTAATTGCGGACCACCGAATCCAGACTGCGTAATTCCTGCCAGCCGATGAATGCGGCTGAAAAAGCGGCCGCCAATGCGACCCACATGGTAAACGGCTGACCCAGGGCTGCGAACAACGCGCCCAAACCGCCTGCGACCAGAATGTAAACTTTTATGCGTGTCCGCTCCTTTTGCCTTTTGTTTATTTCACGGATGTGCCAATTCAATTGATTTTCGAGCCTGAAACGGAAATACTCATCACCGGTCAGGTCATTGAAGCCTGGGTCACTGTCTGGATATTTGGGATCGAAGCGTGGGGATGGGGGGAGGGGGCCCTTGTAGGGTTTCAGAATCATCTCGCCGTTCATGCCCCGGAACACAGAACGCTGGATTTCGCCCAGCTTTTCTTCAAGCCAGGTGCGTCGGGTGGGCGTTTTTTGCAGGATGGTGCGGTAGGCATAGATCTCTTTTAATATCTCCTCCGCGCCTGCGCGAGTTACCAGCCAGTCACCGGTTGAGTAGAACTGAGTTACATACGCCGCAAGGATTGAAGCTATGATGGGCGTGAGGATGAAAAAAAATCTCAAAATCCATCCGAACAGCGGTGAAAGACTCTCAGCATACAACTGCGAGAGTATCGCGAACAAGGTCGTGAGAATGCCCAACGCCGCAATCCACCTCCTCAGGCGAAGATGGGTTCTTGATCGCTCCAGGGACATGGCGTCCAATTGGGCAAAACGTGTCCAGGCAACTTCCAAAATCGGTGTGGCTTGCTGAGGTTGTGTTTCCATATTGGCTTCTCCAATAATACTAGTTTTTACCTGCTGGCAGGTTTGGACAAATGAGACGATATTCTTCTTCAAAGAACAGGAGCTTCCATTTGGTCATGTCGAAATTAGTGATCAGGCGCCCGCAAGCGATCACTGCCAATTTATCGCGCGTCACCAGTGGAATGGATGGCGCATCCCATAACAGCACTGTTTTACGAGCTACGGTGGCGATCTGCCTGCCATCAGGCGAAAACGAAATACTGGTGACTTTATCAACATGAGGCAGGCGGGCGACTTCCTGATCGAGCACGAGGTCAAAAAGATAGGCGTAGCCAGCGGAGTCGCCCACAGCCAGAAGCTTGTTATCCGGACTGAGATCCATTGATAATATTTCACCGTTTACAAGCAACGTATGTTCCGCGCGAATAAAGGAACCATCTTCCACATTCCATAAATATATCGTCGCTTCAGAACTGCCTGTGGCAAGCAATTTTCCATCCTTGCTGAATTGAACGGCTTTGATTCTGCCGACTTGCTCCAGTGCTGTAACTTGAGCTTGTGTGGCGAGATCCCAAACAATGCTGTGATTGTCTTCCTCCAACCCTGTAACCAGATATTTTCCGTTGGGTGAAATGGCAATGGAAAGAATCACACTCCCGGTATTAAAACAGTGGGACTTTTCACCATTCTCCACATTCCATACGCAGACCAATCCGTTTTCATTGGCAGTGATGGCTTGTTTGCTGTCAGGCGTGAAGGTCACAGTGTTGATCACTTCTTTATCATGGCTGAGGAAAAACTTTTTTGTGCCATTCACACTGGCTAATATAACGCGGTCATACTCTGCGACATTGCTATCGTATTCCACTGCCGCGATCCACTTTGAGTCGGCGCTAACCGCCATGTCGTAGGTTAAGCCATTGGCAGTGACCAACTTTTGACGGTTGTCTTCCGTGGCGACTGACTGGTCAGATTTGATCAACCAGATATTCGCATCGTCCGAGTTAACCGTGAGCCATTCACCATTCGGGCTAAAAAGCGCATCATGCAGGAAATCGGAAAACTGGATAACTCCCTTGCGGGCGTTAAGTTGTGAGACGTCCCAAAGGCTGATGTGACCCGCACGGTCGCCTGCGACCAGGTATGTTGAATCTTTGTTGAAACGAATGGACGACCCAATCCCATCAATCGGGATTCGCATGATCTCCGCCCCGGTTGCAGAATCCCAAATGCGGACGGTTTGATCATAGCCCGTGGTGGCGATCCATTGCCCGTCTTTGCTGACGCGAACCTTTTGGACAAAATTGGCATGTGCCATGCGCAATTTTTCCTGGCCTGTGGCGGTGTCAATGACGCGCACTGTGTTATCGTCCGACGCGGTTACGAACCACGAACTGTCAGGCCCAAAGGTAACGTCTTCCACCCAATCACCATGTTTGATGGAATATTTCTGCCCGCCATACATGGTCTGCACGGCGCGCGCAGTGCCGTCTGCCCCCACGCTGACCACCCATTTGCCGTCAGGGCTGAACTCGAGATCGAGTACCTCACTGGTATGTTTGGGTCCTGCTATCGTCTGAGACCCCATCACCTTCCAAATGGAGACATTTCCCTGACTGGTTCCAAATGCCATGTACGCGCCGGTACCGTCAAAGGCAATCGCTTTAACATCGCCTTTTTGCGGGAAGGAAAGTTCTTCATCCATGTTTTCCATGTCAATGATGCTGACAGCATTATGTCTGCCCACCCCCAGCCATCGTCCATTGGGGTGCAACCACAACTCCCAGATGGTCCCGTCGAATTGCAGTGCCTTTACCTGTTTCCCGCTATTGCCATCCCAAAAGGTGAGCAGCCCTTTTTCGGTCCCTGTGACCAGAATATTGCCATCCTGACTCATGGCGACATCATATACAATACCATCGTGCTGCATACATGATAATTGTGAGCCGTCTTCCATGCTCCAGATACAGGCTTTGCCGGCGGAGTCAGCCGTGATAAATTTTTTTGAGTCCGGGCTGGACATGATCGTCCAGATGCGCGCGCCAACATCCATTTGTTTGATGGGCATTGGAAGCAGGCTGATATTTTTTCGCAGGATATTTTCAGCATCCCCAAAATTCGGCAATCGCTGATATGCATCCAATGCTAGCAGGGTGCTGGTGTACAGTTCCCCGACTCTATCCTGATAGATCTTAGCCTCGGCAGCACTGCGCTGCGCATTTGCCCTTTGGGCATTCTCGTCTGCCAGTTTTTTCTGCTCCTCGGCAATGGCCTGTTGTGTTGCCGCAATATGTTCGTTGGCTACCGCGGTCAATTGACTGCTGATCGCTTTCTTCTCATTTTCAAGCGCCACACTGCGTTGCATGAACGCATAAACCCCCATCAGCACGCTGATCACAAGCGCAACGCCAATGCCAATGGTCAGATTGCGCTGCCTTTGGACCGCCACTTTGCGGCTGGTGCTGATATATTCCGCCTGGACAGGGACTACGTTGCGTCCCTCACCGGCGGTAGACTCAGTCATCCAACGCTCGCCGTCTTCGAGATCCGAGCCTTGAAGAACATAGCTTGTATTGCGATTTTTTATATCCCATTCCGTGGCGCGCTGTAAAAGGCGCGTATGCTGCTGTACCCATCCCAGATCAGTTTGAATGGCGTCGATCAATTTGGGAAGTGTGGCTTTGAAATCATCCTTTTTGGGACGCATGTACACCCAATTGGTGGACGCCAGCTTGGGGTGCATTTCCTGTCCCTTTTCAGGTTCATTGTACAAAACGGGGATGATCTTTTTATTGAGTTTTATCCCCAGTTCCAATTCGTCCATGCAGACTTTGGACTTGAGCGAATCCGGGCTGATTACAAATACAAACGCGTCGCTTGACCGGATTGCGGCGGTGATTTCCGCCATCCAGTCGGAACTGAGAGGGATTCCCTCCCAATCCACCCACACCTCGATCCCATTTTGGTCAATGGCATCATTCAACTTGCGTACAAAAAGTTTGTTCTTACGCGAGTAGGAAACGAAAATTTTGGTTTTGCGTGAGGCGTTTGTTTCTGGCATGTTTTGTTATTGGGTTAGCGTGAGACAAACCAGGCTGCAACATATCCTTCGTGGGTCGCGTCCTTGACCTTGATCCATTTGTCATTGGCTCCGATCTTTGCCTCGCCGCCCGGTTCCGTGATGGTGAATTCATAGTTGATTGGCACGCGCTTGATTAAAGTGGCGTCGCTTACAACAGGCTGATTGCGCAGGGAAACCATTTCAACAGTGGTCTTTACCTTGACTGCTCCCCCTGCGGCGGGAGCGGAAGCAGTTGCTGCCTGGGCGGTGGAACCTCCTGCATATTTCACATACCAGGCGGCTACGTAACCTTCCTTTTTGTCTGCGCCGCGCACCTTGAGCCATTGATTTTGCACACCGACTTTTGCAATAGCTTGGTTGGCCGGTTCGACACAAATGAGCTGCTCTGAAATGGGGATGCGGCGGATTAAAGTCTCCGGGGCGATGACGGGCTGGGAACGGAAGGATAATTCTTCGGTTGGGTAGAGAGCCAGAGCGCCGGGAGGGACGGGTGCGACGGCGGGAGCGGGCGCCGGCTTCGGCGCAGCCCCAGGCTTGGGCGCAGGAGCAGGTGTCGAGGTCGAGACGGAAACAGGTTTGCCCTTCTGTTCGGATACGAACCAGGCGGCGACGTATCCCTGATCACCTTTTGGATCCTGCACTTGAATCCACTGTCCCTGCACACCGATCTTGGATTTGGACTGGGCCTTGGGCTCAAGGCAGATCAATTCTGTTTGGGACAACATTCGTTTCCATAAATATCCGCCGACCGATGGCTCAGAGCGCAAAGCAAGATCGTCTTCGGCTGCGTAAATGACATATTTTTCGGCGGGCACAGGTACCTTTTCGACCTTTGGGGGTTCGGGTGGTGTGATGCTGTATGAGTTGAACCACAGAACCGCGCTGACTTCGGACGCCAGTTTTGCACCGTTGTATTTGTAACGGGCGGTGAGCAACACTTCCTTATCGGGGCCGTCGCCGCCATATTTATAGGGATCGTAAAGCGAATAATCGTCGCCTTTCCTTTCCTTGACCAATACAAAGTGGGTTTGAATACCCGCTTGTTTGTTCCAATCCACCTGCAATATTACGGGTTTGCCTGCCGCAACTGCCGCATCGATCAGGGCAACCGGGGCAGGGAATGTTTCACAAGGCTGCATATCCTGATATGCGCAATTGGGCCAAACATAAGGGAGGACGCTTGGAATAAAAAGCGCCCCTTGAAAACCGCCAGCTTTTTTCATTTTTTCGTTGACGGTTACAGGGGTTTCGTTATATCCAATTCCATTCAACAGCATGGTTACCGATGTGAGCAGGCATCCCCAACTGCCAATGGTCTCTTTGGAATGTCCGAGCGGCGTATTTTTCCATGTCTCATCGTTCTGGTAAAGGTTCTTTGTGACAAACATTGGCCTTACCTCCATTTATTGTGGTAGCTTGATTATTTTTTGGACTTTGTTTGATAATTTTGCCTAATTTTACCCCCTTTTATTTTGCAATGAACTTGTAATTTTGAAAAGTTTATCAAGTGAAATCCGCCTTGCGAGCCCTGGTGCCGCGTTATTTGGCGTATTGTTTGAGCCACCAAGGCGAGCACGGCAGGTGGCTTTCCTTCACTTTCCTGATCAACTCATCCGTGTCGAAATAAACACGACGGGCGTCTATATCCAGTAACTTGCCGCTTTGTTCGATGATCATATATTCCGCCCAGGGTAATAGATCCACCGATTTACCGGGCGAGTACGCAAACTTGAAGGCATTGCCGACGCTGCCTGAATTCAGGATCAACTTACTATCGTAGCGCCGGACCATTTGGATGTGAGAATGTCCACCGACAAGGATATTGGCTTCCTGTCCTTTTAAATAAACTTCCAGCTGTTCATCAGGAGTGGTTGACAGGATAATGTCAGTATATGAGAGAGGCGATCCGTGAAAGGCGAGGATACGGTTGTCGTGCGGCAAATTGATTTCGTGTAGCGACTTGAACGAATCGATAAACTGAATGTCATCCGCCGATAGCCGGTCCTTGCACCAATGTAGGTCGGGAATGAGATGACTGGCAATATCATACCGTTCCGCCCCTTCGGGATCGAGCGTCGCCGCATCATGATTTCCCTTGATACAAATACATTTAAGTTCCCTTAAGGTATTCAATACCTCTAATGGTTGCGGTCCCAGGGTGGCAACGTCGCCCAGGCAGACGACCTGATCCACAGATTGGGTTTCCATATCTGTGAGAACGGCTTGTAATGCGGTGAAATTACCGTGAATGTCGGAAAGAAAAGCAATGCGCATGGGCAACTCTTTGTTGCTGCCATTGTACACGAACACGGCAAAGTAATGGATGCTTTGTCATTAAAATGGAACTTTTGGGTGATGGGTTCGATATAGGCCGCTTAATCTCGCAAACATCTTTCGATTTACTTTCATTCCTGTGGATAAGCAAGGTTGTACAGCTTGGTATGCATGGATTGGAGAATAAAAAGTACTCCACTCGGTGCGCGGGGACACCTGAGTGGAACAACCTGATTTATGCCAATGATCTTATTTTGCAAGATTCGAGGATGTGGAAAATATGTTTGTCCACGCCGGTCTGGCGGAGCTACTTCGGCGTCTTACGGCTGACCTCGTACTTTCCATATTTTTGAAAAGGATTGAAAAAACGGCTCTGAGAGAAGAAATTTCAGAACCGGTTTTTGCCTCATGGTTTTTGAAAATCTTTACCTTATCCACTTTGCCTTTGAGCGCTTTCACGGCGGCAGGCATCGCAGGGACACAGGGCGCGCAGGTAATGCCAGTTATAAATCCCGTAGTCGTGGCCATCCTCCCAAACGATGGTCAATGCATAGGAGCCAACTGCGACCACGTTTGCCAGGCGGGTGGCGGTGGAGTCCTCCAATTGGCGGGTGAATACTTCCGCGTCGGGTTCCGACTTCATGTTCTCGTGTCCACCACGGCAGGAGGCGCAGGGACAGGCCGCGCGCAATAACCCGAAGGAATAGACGCTCGTATGTCCATCGTCCCAGGTGATGGTAAATTCCTTTTTGCTTTTGCTGGCATTTACGCCTGTTGGTTTTTGTGACATGTTTCTCCTAATTTGGAGTTCGACAGCTCGCTGTCGTGTTTCCAGGAGCAGGCTCCCGTACTCCAGAATATATTACGGCGAAGGCACAACCGCAAGGAAGTCTGCGGCGGCCCAGCCTGCACGAGTTTCATCGTACGGCGCGACCAGATACCACCAGGTATATCCATCCGCTGTCTGTGGGCCATCGCGCACATTGAATACTTCCGATTCACTGCCGAAGAAGACGGTTTCACCGGTCAGCCCCGGCGCGGAGCGAATGCGAAGTCCCTCGCCTTCCGTCCCGCTGATTTGAACATAGCCGCCGACACTGACTGTGTTGGGATCAGGAGTCGGTGTGACCAGGTTCGGGTCGAGGGTTGGAGTGGGAGTCACGTTTGGGGTGTGGGTGGGGGCGGGAATCAAAGTCAGGTCGGCGGGTGCGAATCCAACTTCGGGGGAGAGTCTCGGGGAAGTGAATCCAATCACGACCAGCGTGATGATTACCAGTACGGCCGCAAATCCGATGGCACCAAAAATGACCGAACGATTGAGATATGCTTGCAAGTTCATTATCCAGATAATTATTCGATGTTGAGAATCTTGAACCTGATTTTACCGCTGGGAGTCTCGGCTTCGGCGATGTCTCCGACCTTCTTATCCATCAGTGCCCGCCCAATGGGGGACTCGTGGGAAATCCTTCCCTTGCGCGGGTCCGCCTCGGTGGGACCCACCAGGTGATAGGTCTCGGGTTCCTCGCTGCCTTCCTGAATGGTGACGTGCGCGCCGATGAAGACGGTGTCCTGCCCCGCCGCTTTTTCGATGGTGACAGCGTTGCGCAGGATGTTTTCAAGTTCCTTGATACGCCCTTCGAGAAAACCCTGGTCTTCCTTGGCTTTGTGATAATCAGCATTCTCCGAAAGGTCGCCCATCTGAATGGCGGATCGCAAACGCTGGGATAGTTCCTCGCGGCGCGGACCTTTCAATTCCGCCAATTCGGCTTTGAGTTTTTCCTCGCCTTCAGGGGTCAGGTAATAGGGTTGGGTCATGGGTATCACTCCTCTCTTGGTGCTGATAAAGGGGGGAAGGATTTTCGTTCCCCCTTGACCGAAAAACCGATTATGGCTTTTCAAAGGGATTAAACAATTTTTGATGTTCCTCGATGGCATAACGGTCGGTCATGCCTGCAATGTAATCGCAGATCGTGCGTTCGAGTCCGCGCTTGTCGACAAGGGATTGGACATGGTCGGGCAGGATGGCTCGTTCGGCACGATAGGCATTGAACAAATCCGAGATGATGCGTTCCGCCTTGACCTGCATCCGCACCACGCGAAAGTGGCGATAAAGTTTTCGGTAAAGCAGGTCTTTGATTTCACGATTACGGCGCTGCATCTCTTCGCTGTAGCCAATAATGTTGTGTTTCAACTTTTGGATGTCCAGTGCGGTCTTGACCTTGCTCTCCTTGATCCGCGCTTCGGTGGCTTGCAGCATGTCAGTCACCATCAAGCCAACCAGTTGGCGAATCATGCGATGACGTTCCATGTCACTGAGGATGACGCCGCGCCAGTTGTAGGTCTCGCGCAGGATTTCCCACAAGGCGACTCCATCCAGCGTCTGCGGGGTGATCATGCCCGAGCGCAGTCCATCATCGAGGTCATGGGTAGTGTAAGCTAGTTCGTCCGCGACGTTGGCAATTTGCGTTTCGAGGTTGCCGCGCAATTCGGGGCTGTAATCGCGTGCGTCCGAGATATCGTACTCGGACTCGTGTTTGACCATGCCCTCGCGCACTTCCCAGGTCAGGTTCAAGCCTGGGAATTCGGGATATCGTTGTTCGAGTTCGGTGACGATGCGCAGGGATTGCTTGTTGTGGTCGAAGCCGCCGAAGTCTTTCATCAGGCGGGCAAGTGCCACTTCCCCTGAGTGACCAAATGGCGAATGACCAAGGTCGTGCGCCAGACAAATTGACTCGACAAGGTCCTCGTTGCCGCCGAGGGCACGAGCCAGAGTCCGCCCAATCTGGGCAACCTCCAGCGTGTGGGTCAGGCGTGTGCGGAAGTAATCTCCTTCGAGGTTGAGGAAGACCTGGGTTTTGTATTCCAGCCTGCGGAAAGCGGTGGTGTGCAGGATGCGGTCACGGTCGCGTTGAAAAGACGTGCGATAATCGGGTTCGCCATCCAGATAGGCGCGTCCCTTTGAGTCCTTGCTGCGCATTCCATAACTGGCAAGGCTTTTATCTTCGATTTCTTCGAGTTGTTGTCTGGTAAAAAACATAGGTCAACCTTTCAGACAAAACAGTAAAGTGTTCAATAGACAAAACAGCCACTGCGCCCTTTGAATCATCTCAGGTTTTACGCAATGGCATTGAGTGGGGCGAGAGGGGGTCGAACCCTCACGTTGTTGCCAACGACAGATTTTAAGTCTGTTGCGTCTGCCGATTCCGCCATCGCCCCAGCGCGCATATTTTACCTTAATTTTGAATGGATGTTCTTCGGAGTCGCGGCTTGCCACCCAAACACTTTGGGAAAGCAAGATTCATCAGCACCCACAGGGCAAGTGAGCTGATGGATTCCAGAATGGCAATCTCATTGTTTCACCTTCAACCCATCCACGCCGTAGTAGCGGGCGCCGCAGTTCTCGGAGAATTGAGTCCAGCCTTTGCCTGTAGAGCCGAACATGTCGCGGGTGTGGATTTCACCCGTGTCAATGGCAGGGACTTCGATGAGCATGATGCCTTGTGCCTTGGCTTCTTCGATGATTGCGTCGCGTTCGTCCCAGACCTGGGCACGGTAGATGAAGCCATCGAGTTCGCTGTAGATGGTTTTGATGTTACGAGCGGTGTAGGCGAGTCCAGCCAGCATGACGACAGAGGAGGCAATCATCAGCCATTTGCCTGAGACGTTTTCCGCAAGCCACAAGCCGACGAGCCATGCCATAAATTCCAAACCGAGGAGCAGGGTAAAACGCGCGAGGGACTGTCCGCGCGGGTCGGGGGTGGCGCTGTAGAAGTAGGCGCTGGGAGCCTGAATGGCAACGATGAGCAGGTAGGTAATTAGCGTGGAAAAAGCCAGCAGAATCGCAACCCGCTTGAGGCTTAGGTCCGTCGTCCGCTCGTTAACCGAGAGAAGCCCAAGGCTGGTCATCATGCCGATAAAGACCGCATGAGGCAAGGGTAATCCCTTCAAAGATAAAAAGATGAAGTCGAACGCATGGCGCAGGGACGTGACTGGAACGGAGAGCAGGTTGCTTTGTTTGGCGTCCATCTTTTCCACACGGACGTTGGACGGCGAGACGATGAGCGCGACCATGCCGAGGAGCAGGAAGAGCCAGGTGGCGAAAATCGTCTGTAGGGAGTTTTTCGCCCAGGCTTGTTTTCTATAGAACCACACGGCGATGAGTAAAAGGGTTGTACCGCTAAACAAAAAGACACAACTGATCTCACCCAATCCCGCTGCAATGAATGCCAGCGGCGCGACGATGAAGTTGAACCAGCGCTTTGGCAGGATCATCTGCTGGGTGATGATACCGAGCAGGTAAAGCCAGAAGATAATGGCGGTACTGTAAGGTAGGACACCCGAGCGCCAGTACAAAATTTGGAAGCGTTGCGGCGAGAGGTAGAGGTTGTAGAAAAGCAACAGCCCAGCCGCGAGGAGGATGAGGTTGAGCGGAAGCGGTTTGAGCAGGCGCGAGAGGTTCCATCCGACCCAGAGCAGCCCGCCGAGCCAGAGGATGATGGTGAGTGTGGCGACGAGTTGGTTGCCGAACATGCCGAGGGTGTTTTCGGTCAGCGCGGAGAAGAAGGTCAGCGAGTAGCGGTTGGACGAGTAGCCCGTCTTTTCGGTGTCGAAGTATTGCAGGGTGGCGGGGATGGTTCCCATCTGGCGGGCGTCGGCGCTGTAGCACCAATCGTCAGCCCAGTAGCGGTTGTAGAAGCCGAGGTAGGCGAGCAAAGCCAGTCCAGCCAGCACGACGAGGTTGCCGAGAAGGAAGGTGAAGGAGGAAAGTTTCTTGAACATGTGAAATAAGTCCTTGTTTGATATTACAGGAGATTCTTTCTATTTCCTGTCCAACTCGCTCATCAACTTGTAGTGATTATCTGCCTGTTTTTCCATGATGATGATTTGACAATTTTTTGGATTACGCAAATTTTCGAATTCTTCAACGCTCCAATGAAACCAGCGCATGAGGAACAGTCTCATCGCCATTCCGTGAGAGACAATAAGGACATTTTCTGGAAAGTTTGTCTTTTCAAAATCCCTGTGAAGCGTGTTAAAGAAACTGCTAACTCGGTCGTATACGTCCGCTCCTGATTCGCCATCGGGAATACGATAATAAAAGGTGCTGAAGTTATCACGTTCTTCAGTGATTCCTTTATTTTCGTCAGGATGTCTTAAATGTCCCCAATCCTGTTCGCGTATTCTGGGGTCTTCAATGGTTTTGACAATGTTGCTGTTGATTGATTCCCGAATGTGTTGGAAAGTCTCTCGTGTTCTAAAGAAAGGAGATAGATACACATAGACGCTTTCATTTCCAAGGAGTTCTCTTATCTGCATTCCTGCCTGTTTTGCTTGTTGAATTCCTGCAGGGGTTAATTTCAAAGCGAAGTCCTGGGTGGTCTGATATTGTGAACGGTCAAGGTTCCCTTCAGATTCACCATGCCGAACCAAAATTATCCGCTTCGGTCTCATCCAAGCTGCTCCTAATAATCATCCCTTTAATATCGTTTCGATTTTCCGTAGTGCGTCTGCCGAAAAGTCAAGCCGTTGCAACGTACCGACGGCGTCTTCGATTTGTTCCACTTTGCTTGCACCGATTAAAACGGAGGTCATGACTTCGTGACGCAGAACCCAGGCGAGCGCCATTTGCGCGAGAGTCTGTCCGCGAGATTGGGCGAGTGCGTTCAGCTTGCGGACCTTGTCCAGCTTCTCGTCGGTGATGTTGGCAGGCTTGAGAAAGCCATGCGCTTTGGATGCGCGGGAGCCTTCGGGGATTCCACCAAGATATTTATCGGTCAGCAAGCCTTGTGCCAGCGGCGAAAAGGCGATACAGCCGATGCCTTCCTCTTTGAGCGTGTCGAGCAGACCATCCTCCACCCAACGTTCAAACATGCTGTACTTGGGCTGGTGGATGAGGCAGGGCGTGCCGAGGGATTTCAATATCTTTGAGGCTTCGCGGGTTTTATCCGCGGGATAGTTGGAGATGCCGACGTAGAGCGCACGCCCACTGCGGACAATGAAATCGAGCGCCTGCATGGTTTCTTCAAGCGGTGTCTCAGGGTCGGGACGATGGTGGTAGAAAATATCCACGTAGTCTAGCCCCATGCGCTTGAGGCTCTGGTCAAGGCTGGAGACGAGATATTTACGCGAACCCCAATCCCCGTACGGACCGTCCCACATGGTGTACCCCGCCTTCGACGAGATAATGAGTTCGTCGCGGAAGGGGCGTAAATCCTTTTCGATAATCTGTCCAAAGGTCTCTTCGGCGGAGCCTGGCGGAGGTCCGTAGTTATTGGCGAGGTCAAGGTGGGTGATGCCGAGGTCAAAGGCGCGTAGAACCATTTCGCGGCTGTTGCTGAATGTGTCCACGCCGCCGAAATTATGCCACAGTCCCAGCGACACGGCGGGGAGTTTGAGTCCACTGCGACCTGAACGGCGGTATTGCATGGATACGTAACGGGATTCGTTGGGGAGGTAATTCATGGTTGCTCCAATAAAGTTTACACAAGCCCCTGTTCAATCAAACTTTCAGCCATCGAGAGGATTGCCTCTTCCATCGGGCGCGGACTCCACTTGAGGATGCGTTTGATCTTCACATCTGAGAGCTCAAAATCCCATTCGAGGTCATTTGCGACGAGAGCGATTTTTTTGTCGAACAAGGCAAGCAGGCGGACGGCAAAGACGGGGAATTGCATCGTGCGGATTTTATATCCGCGTGCGGCATATTTTTTGTGCAGAGTTTCAGCAAGGTCTTTGAGCCAGATTGTCCCAGCGGGGCAGAGAAAGCGATGTCCTGCGGCTTCGGGCGTGGTCATGGCGAGGATGAGGGCGGAAACTACATCGCGCACATCCACAATGCCGATCTTGATTTTTGCCACGCCTGGGACTTGTCCCAGCATGAGGGTGCTGACCATCTCAGCCGAGGTGGGCAGGTCTTTGTTCGGCACGGGACCCAGAATCAGCGGCGGGTTGATGGCGACCATCTCCATTTTATTCGTGTTTTCCGAGCCGTTGATGAAATCCCATGCGGCGCGTTCGGCAAACGTCTTGCTCCTGGCATATGCTCCGATATTTTTCTCAACATCTGACCAGTCGTTTTCGTCGAAGGTTCGGCTATCGCCATTGTGCCCCGAAAAGACCGCCGCGATGGACGAAACGATCACCACCCGTTTGATATTCGCATCGTGTGAGGCACGCAGTACGCGCAGAGTACCTTGTACGGCGGGGGCGATGAGTTCATTCTCGTCCTTTGGTTCAAGTAAGGGAAAAGGGGAAGCGACGTGCAAGACGGATTCGCAATTCTCGACGATTTTGTCCCAGCCTGATTCCTGATTCAAGTCAGCGCCAACGATTTCGAGACTGTCTTTGATCTCAACCTGCTTGCCAACCGCCTCACGGACTTCGAGTTCGCGCGAAAGAGTCCGCAAGGTGGCGCGGACTTTATATCCCTGTTGGAGGAGTTGGATGATGGCGTGCAGGGCGACAAATCCACTTGCGCCTGTGACAAGAATTGGTTTGGATGTAGGCATTTTTATTCCTTTTGAGATAGCGGTTTGACGTACTTTGTGACTTCTTCCTTGAAGCCGAGTTTCTCGTAGACTTTTCTTGCGCGCGAGTTATTGGAGAAGACGTACAGGGTCAGCAGGGAACAGCCCTGCTCACGCGCCCAATCTTCGGCTTTGTCGAGCAGGGTGCGCCCAACGCCCTGACCTTCGAATGAGGAGTCCACGGCGATATCGGAGATGTAAGCGACTTTGCTCCCATTGAAATAGTCGGTTTGGATTTGGAGGTGGAGAAAGCCAGCGCGTTTGCCCGCCTCATCTTCGGCGATGAAAATCGCGGAGTCGGGCCCTGGCATTTCCATCGCTTTTTTCAGCGAGGCGAGGTTGGCGTTGTCGATTTCTTCCTTCTGACGCCATGCGGGCAAGTCAAATTCGGAGAAGCGGGGAATTAATGACTCGATGAAATTTACATCGGAAGAGATGAAGAGACGAATGTGGGTGGTCATAACAAAGCACCAAGGACCAACGCCACCACAACCCCAAACGCGCCACAGGAAAAGTTGACCCAGTCGTTGTCCAGCCATTTCCAGCCGCGGATGTGGACGGTGGGCGTTCCGCAGGTGTGGACAGGGTGTTTCTCGGTCTCCTTTTTGTCGGTGGGACAGTAATACATGGCTTGAACCGTGCTGCCAAGCAGCGAGTCAAAGAGGGAGCCAGCGAGTCCAGCCAGCGTAATAATCAAAAAGTAGGGGATGTTCAGAAACCAGTCGTGGGTGGGCGGGAAGACGACGGCGAAGAGTGCGATCAGCCCTGAACCTGCGAGGGAAGCGAGAGTCCCGACAAGGGAGATACCACCCGAGGTTCCCTTCTCGACAGTTTTCTGCAAGTCGGTGATCATACGCGGCGCACGGGGATTCAAAACCCCGAGTTCGGTTCCCCAGGTATCGGCGTTGACGGCGGCGAGGGCGGCGGCAAATCCGACCCAAGTCCACGCTTCGTTGGGGAAGAACCAGCTCAGGGCGGCGAAGGCGGTTGCGATTCCGCCGTTGCCAAAGACCTGTCCCGCGTCGCGTTCATGTCCCTTTGAAAATTTTTCATCGAGTCCCTGCTTGCGTTTTTTGAAGGCGCGGCTCAACGCCGAGGAGGTGATGAAAAAGGTCAGCAGTAAAATTGCCCACTGCCAGCCGCCGACGCCAAAGATGATCGTGCCTGTGACGATGGCGGCGATGGCTCCGCTTTTGTTCAAGCTGTGGGCACGGTACGCCAGGGCGGCGATGATGATGGCGAAGAGAAAACCGAGGGGAAGTTGGAATGTAAGGGGCATGGGGAAAGAATGTTGCGTATTTCGTGTTTACTTGTTTACATTACACAGGCGTTGTGACGATGAAAAGCACAGCAATCAGGAAGAACAGGCTCGTCAACATGCTGGAGCCCCAGACAATGAAGGCCAGCACGCGCTCCCTTTCCCAGCGATAAAAATACAAGCCCGCGACCCAGCCGACCACCGAAAGCAAAAGACTGATGACGGGAAGGATGATGAGTTGTGACGATGAAACCGTTTCAAGTGGGCTGTCCGCGAATTGAAACCCCAATGCGACGCGTGGAGTGGTCGGGATGACGAGACTCACCCAAATGAATAACCCCAGATTGAGGAACAAAGTGGTCAGCCAAAGATAACGCGCCAGATTGCTTGACCACGCCTGCGTGACTACAAAAGACGGGTACACTGATTTTGATTCGGCGGGTGTCAGGCTTCCCATTTCGGTGGCGCGGGCGAAGGTCTGGGTCAGCGCGGCGGGATTGTCGGGCGAAATTACGAACACCCGTTTGGCGGTTGCCACCAGCAAAAGTTTTTTCGCGTCGGCGGCGAGGAACTCAACCACGCCAAGGTCGGGGTGACGGCGTATCCCAATCAGCCCACCAGGCAGGGGCAGGGATGGCAGTGGAAGCGGCACAGTCAAATCATCTGCTGAGCGGATGAATTCGATGTCCGTCAGCGGGATGTCCTCGACGCGCAATCCCCACTTGATGGCAAGGCTGTCGCGGTCGAGGTGATAATCCGCCTGCATCAATGAGTAAGCCCGATAGATAAAAAATGGAATCGGGATGAAGGATGCCAGCGCAATCAGCAGGGATGTCAGAAATACAGGACCGACATTTGTGCGGACAAGATTGGTGAATCCCGCAACGGCGATGCCAGTCAGCGCAAGGATGACGATGCCATGAATGATCAAGCCGCGTCTTTTCGGTGGGGGAAAGTGTCCGACATTCATAAGCGCCTTTACCACGGAGATCACAGAGGTCACAGTGATTCTTGAAAAATCTCCGTGCTCTCAGTGTTCTCTGTGTTTAAATCTTGCTCACTTCCTCGCGGATGATGTTGCAAATATAGTCAACCTGCTCTTCGGTCATCACACCGCTGAACGGGATGGCGAGTCCGCGCTTGCCGAGGTCTTCGGTCACTGGGAAGTCGCCTTCGCGCCAGCCGAAACGCTCTACCATGTAGGGTTGCAAGTGGATTGGCAGGAAATACGGGCGGACGGGGATTCCGCGCGCTTCGAGTTTTCTCGCCATTTCATCGCGGTTGATTTTCTTGTCGAAGCGGATGACATAAACGAACCATGAGGTGCGTGTGGTGAAGGATTCGATGAACGGGATTTCGACTCCCGCGATCTCTTCCAGCCTTGACTCATACCACGCCGCGACCTGTTCCCGTTTCGAGAGAATTGCATCCAGCCGTAACATTTGCGAAGCGCCCATCGCCGCCGACATTTCATCAATGCGGTAGTTGTAGCCGAGGTGGGTGTGTTGCAGCCAGGTGTCGCCAGGGGCGCGTCCCTGATTGCGGAGGGCGCGCATCAAGTTGGCAGCTTTGTCGTCGTTCGTGATGATGACCCCGCCTTCGCCTGTGGTGATTTGTTTGTTTGGATAAAAGGCAAAGATGCCGAAGTCGCCTAGGGTGCCAGCATGTTTGCCTTTGTAAGTCGCGCCCAGCGCTTCGCACGAGTCTTCAATGACGGTCAAGCCGTGTTCCTTTGCGATTGCGTTAATGGCATCCATGTCGGCGGGTTGACCAAACACATCCACGGGGAGAATTGCTCGTAGGGGCGGATGGCCATCCGCCTCTACTTTGCGGGGCAGGTACTTTTCGATATTCTTTGTCGCATCCGCGATCAACTCAGGGTCGATATTGCCTGTCTTCGGGTCGATGTCTACAAAGACGGGAATCGCATTCTCGAACAGCAGCACATTCGACGAAGCCACAAACGAAAACGGCGTAGTGATGACGAGGTCGCCTGCGCCAATTCCCGCCGCGCGGACGCAGAGGTGAAGTCCCGCCGTGCCGGAGTTGACCGCGATGGCGTACTTCGCGCCGGTCAGGTCACAGAAGGCTTTCTCGAAATCGGCGGTGTATTTGCCCATGCTCAAGATGGGCGTGTTGATAACGTTGATGACGGCTTGACGATCTGCGTCGTTCAAGTCAGGGGAAGACATGGGGATTTTCATTGGCGATTATTTTCTTTTTAGGGAGATGTGGGGCCTTGATAAACCTGAAAAACTTTGAGGTCGAACTTTAGCAACCCATTATATCCCGCATAGGCCCACAAATTGCCCGTCGAATCGACTGCGACTGACTCGAATTCAATCTGCTCGAATAAGAAACTGTGCCAGTCCTTACTATTGAATAGCGCTAAAACGTGGCTATTGGCATACAATACAGTGCCATCGGGCATGACGCGCAACAACAAAACGCGGTAATGGAGGGGGAATTCATCATGGTTTATCAGTTCAGGAGCAGTTCCAACTTCAACGTAACGTTTATGGTAAGCAGGGGGCTTTGTGGAATCTGTGGGGAGAACATCGGGCTTGACATCTTGCGTCACAAAATGTACCTGCTGAAATTCTCCATGGACAATGCGATAGACCGATGTATCGGTGGCAGCATACAGATTGCCCTGAGTGTCTTGCGCAAAGCGAATGAATTTTTCCGTTGTCTCAGGCACAACCCATTTTTGCCATGCTCCGCGTTCGAGTATCCACACGGCTCCAACGCTACCTACCGCCACGCGCCCATCGGGAAGTGGCTGAACACCGCCCAGAACAGAAAGGGTCAATTCAGCCGGTCCAGGCAAGAGGCTGGCGACCCCATCTTTTCTAACCACCGCCAGTCCCTGTTCGGGTGCGTAAAGCCACACCTGTCCAGATTCATCGAGCGAAAAACGCAGCCAGGGATAATCGTTTACTGCATGAGATTCCCGGCTGAGATGCTCTGATATATTCCTGCCTAACTCATTGTAGCCGAAAAACCAGCGTGAAAAACGCTCAAAGCGCGAGTCTGAATCAATCGTTAACGGATCATCAGGAAAATCAATCCAGCGTACCTGTGAGAAATCTGGTTCCAACGGAGGTCCATTGAGCGTTCCCAAATCTTTAAAACCCCCCGAAGCATTGTTGAACAAATCATAATCATTATTTATCCATATTGTGTCATCTGCATCAATAGCAAGAGAAGCAGGGCTACAATATGAAAACGTACCATAAAGCGGATGTAAACCTTTAGCTAAAATCTGCTGAGATGGGAAAGGCCATGAAAACCCGCTATTTCCCATATTCCCATATCCAGCCTGATACTGCTGCGCTTTGCCTTCCTTTCGGCGGGCAGCGAGGTGAGAAGTAAAATCAGTCAGGTCGAGGTCATGTGTCCAGGTCTGTCCATCGAAATGATAAGCTATATCTGGGTTGCCACAACATCCCTGACGGGCAATCATAATTCGATCAGGAGAAAATACGCGCAGCCCAATAGGGCAACCACCCCCGCCTGCATTTGGCAATAGGTCTTTTGGAAAACCAAAATCAATCCATTGGCCATTTTGGCGAGTATAGAGTTCCAAGCCAGCATTTGCAACCCAAATTTGCCCGTCCTGGTCGAAATCAATGCCAAAGATATTACGCGAATAACACAACCACTGCGTACGGCTATTCAACGGCGGTGGAAGAAACTGGCCTTCATCGCGCCATTCCCGCCCATCAAAGCGAAAGAGGGCATTCTCTGACCCGCCCACCCAGACTTCGCCATTGGGAGCAATCGCAAGCGACTTAAAATAATTTACCGGCAAGCCTTCTTGAATCGAGTACCAGGATTGTTGACCGCTGGGCGTTTGGCGAATGACACCAAAACCGCCCACCAGCCAGAGGTCGCCGTTGGGAGCATAAGCAAAATCGGAGAAATGATTGTAAGGGTAAGTAGTGATGAACGAACGGTCAAGGCGTGACCATAGTTCGGGATAATGGGGAGTAACCCAGGCATCCGCCCCCTGCGCTGGTCGCAACGAGGTCTGGGAAAATGGCACAGCGGTAGGAGTTGCCGTTGGGGTAAACGTGGGGAAAGGGGTAAAAGTGGGCAAAGAGGTGAAAGTGGGGGAAGGGGTCGGCGATTCAAGAACAATCGGCATGGATGTTGCCACGAGTGTTGGTGTATTTATAGTGGGCAAAGCCGTTTGAGTCAGCGCGACGATAGTCCATGCTGCGGCGAGGACTGTGTTTTCTATATCGATTGTGTTGGGTTGCGCGGGCACGCAGGCGGCAAGGAACAATATCAGGATAGAAAGAAAAATTTTACGCATCGGACGCAGATTCCGAATTACGAATTATGCTCACTAAATCGTCCAACTCCGCATGTTGAATCTCGCTTGTGGTACGCTTTTTCAATTCTACCATCCCATTCTGGAGCGCCTTTTCGCCGACGGTGACCCGAATTGGACACCCAATCAAATCCGCATCGTTGAATTTGACTCCCGCACGTTCGTCACGGTCATCGAACAAAACCGAAATGCCAGCGGCTTGCAGTTGGTTGTAGATTTCCCCGGCTTTGGCGCGGGTGTCCATCTGCTTGCCTGGGACGTGCATCAAGTACACGTCAAACGGTGTGGCGGATTTGGGCAGGGTCAAGCCTTTGTCGTCGTGATGAGTCTCGGCGAGGGCAAGCAGGATCTGGTCGAAATGGAAGTCGCCGCCCTCAGCCAGGATTTCCGCACGTTGAAGAGTCAATAGTTCTCCGCACATAAAGCATGGGTCGCCCTCCTGCGCGAGTGTCACATCTTCGACGATGGCGGCGGAGTAGTCGCGTCCGCAGTTGGTATTGAGCAGGTGATAACCCGATTCGTTGGCTCCAGCCGCGAGGTTGGGCGACTGCGGAATCAGGTCATCCACAACAATGAGCGCCTTTTGCAGTCCGATGGGGGAGGCGTATCCAGCCGCTGCACCGGACTGGGAAATTTCTTCCAGTGTTGCCGTGCGGACATCGCCTACGAGTTTCTTCAACTTGGACTCGCTCATCTGCATGTCGCCACGTACGACAATGAAAACGAATTGATTGTCTGATACACGAGTGTACATCAGGGCTTTGGCGGTTTTCTCTTTTGGAATGTTCAGAAAATTTGCCAGCGCCTCAATGGTGTGACACTCGGGAGTCAATACCTTTTCAGTTGGAAGCTCTTCTTCCTGTGAGAATGGCGTCTTCTTGAATTGAGCGAGTTCAAGCCGCTCTGTGTAACCGCAGGCGGGACAGTGGATAATTTCCACCGAACCCGTCTCCAGCGCGAAGAAGGTTTCCGTTTCGCTTTTCATGGTAGGCAGCAGCGCGAGAACATCCGTTGATTGTCGCAGCTGGGAAATTGCCCGTTCGCCGAGTGGCAGGAGTTGATTCTCGCGGGTCAAATACCCCGCGCGGACAAGCCAGCCGAAGCCTTGAGTCCGCGCGTTGTTTGGGAATTCACGCTGGGTCTGGATGTTGAGGTCTTTGTATTTCATGATTTTACAAAAGACCCTAAAGGTCTCGAAGACCTTTAGGGTCTATGCCTTTACTCTGTCTTCTTTTTTCGCATCAACTTCTGCGTCGTATCCATCACAGGCGCTTGCTCAGGCACAGGGATTTGGATCGAAGTCTGTGCGATGGACTCTGCCTGGGCGGCTTCCGAAGGAGTCGTCTCGGGTGTAGGCTCGAGGTCGAGTTCGACAGTCTCTTCCATGCGGATCTGTCCGCGCAGGAAGGCGCCCTCTTCGGTCACGAAGGCAGTGGTCACCACATCGCCCCAGACACGTCCCGAAGCACGGATTTCCAGCTTTTGGGTGGTGATATTGCCGCGCACTGCGCCCGCCACGATGACTGTGTTTGCGCGGACGTTGGGGCAGGTGACGCGTCCCGTCTCGCCGACGACCAGCATTCCGCGCAGGGCGATCTCGCCTTCGAATGCGCCCTCGATGCGGACGCCGCCTGATCCGTTGATCGAGCCATGCCAGATGACGCCCGAGCCAAGCACCGAGGTGATCCGCTCGACGGCTTGCACAGGCTGTGAACTGGTTTCAGCAGGGGTGACGTTGCGTTTGAACATGACTTCACAATTTTACCTTGAAAATAAAAAGGCGGATAACGCTTTGCGCCATCCGCCAAATTACCAATTTCCAATTACCAATAACCTACTCGCTCTTCTCTTCCTTCATCGTCATCTGCACGCCCATCGTGTTGAAGCCTGAATCTACATACAACACTTCGCCCGTGATATGTGACGACAAATCCGAGGCGAGGAACACCGCCGAGTTGCCCACATCGTCGATGGTGACGTTTTCACGTAGGGGAGCCACGTCGGCAAAGTGCTTGTACATGTCGCGGAAGCCACCCACACCAGCCGCCGCCAGCGTGCGGATGGGTCCCGCTGAAATCGCATTGACACGGATTTTCTTCGGACCAAGATCATACGCCAGATAGCGGGTCGAAGATTCCAACGCGGCTTTGGCGACGCCCATCACGTTGTAATGCGGCGCGACCTTGACCGAGCCGTAGTAGGTCAGGCACATGATTGAGGCGCCAGGGTTGAGAATCGGCAAAAAGGCGTTGGTCAGCGCCAGCAGGGAAAAGACGCTGATGTCCATTGCCACCTTGAATCCTTCGCGGCTGGTTTGATAATAGGGCTTGCTCAATTCGTCACGCCCTGCGTAGGCAATGGAATGAACCAGTACGTCGATCTTCCCGAAATGCTGCGCGGCTTTTTCTGCCGTCTTTGCGATCTGCTCATCGCTGGTGACATCACATTCCTCGACCCATTTGCAGCCGACCTGTTCCGCCAGCGGCTTGACCCGGCGTTCCAGAACTTCGCCTGCATAGCTGATGCCGAGGTTCGCTCCCTCGCGTTTGAATGCCTGTGTGATTCCCCATGCAATCGACTTGTCATTTGCCAGACCAAAAATCAGCGCGTTTTTACCTTCCAGTAAACCCATAAGTTTCTCCTCGTGTCTGTCGTTGCGAGGACGCTTCGCGGTTCGTCCCGACGAAGCAACCTCCTATTTTGACGGGGATTGCTTCGTCACTCGCCGTTTAAGGCTCGCGGCTCGCAATGACGGAAATATCTTTCACCAGAAACCGCCACGGCTTCGAGAGCCACGGCTCTGGTGTTTTGTTTAAACCCACTCGAGGAGATTTCGTCACGTTTTTTGAGGAGATGGGTTGACCTGCCTCGATCCATAGCCCTGAAGTTGATTTAGTCAAATTGACATTGTTCTCGCTTTTGGTGATTCTCATCGCCTGAGTTAATTTCCCCGGACCCAATGTATCACGCCCACCACGCCGCGCCAGCATGACTTCGATTCCTTCAATTGGTTGTATCGCGCGGATTAGTACCGCCGCAGGGAATCCCTCGCGCTCGGTGACGGCATTCAACATCCAGTGATTACCGTAGGTGAAATAGACGTAGGCATGCCCCGCTGGACCGTACATTGGAGCGGTGCGCGGCGTCATTCCCGCCTTGGCGTGACAAGCCAAATCATCTTCGCCAATGTAGCCTTCGGTTTCGACAATGACACCAACCAACCTCACGCCGTCCAGAATCCGCACTAACCGTGCGCCAAGCAATTCACGGGCAACGGTCAATGTGGGACGGTTGTAGAATTTAGGAGGCAGGGGATTGTTCATTAGATGAAACTTTTGAGCTGCGATAAATATATCGACTAAGAAAGTATCCCCATATTACAAAAAGGATACTTGGAATTGTCCGAAATATAAGATTAAGATGCTTGGTGGCTTCTTCGTCAATGTTATAAATTAAATTTTCTGAGGCCGTGTATATCATTGCAGAAATAACTAAACAATAAAACACGCATGTTTTTATATAGGAGTTTTCTTTTATCCGCGAATATCCTAACAAGGTACCGACAAAAAGTATACTTGCAAAAGCGGAAATAATCGTAAAAGGGAGGAGAAGGAAACCACTAAAGTAGAAAACGGACGTTTGTATCCCTTCAATGATTTCGATCCATGGGATGCCGTTGAAAGCAGCTAATATACATTGAGCTGTGATGATAATAGCCTCATACGTGCATATCAGTGTTAACCCAAAAGACGCTCCAAAACGCATGTTTTTGCGAATTGAGATTTTCATGTCAGCAGTGTACCAGGGTGAAAAATTACTTAAAGCGTGAATCGCGTTGAAGCGTCAACCTCAATCCTTCTTCCAACTTGATCGAAGGCGTAAATCGCAATTTTTCCTTAGCCAGATTCAGATCCGCTTTCATGCGTGAGACACCGCCTGAAGTCTGGGAGTTATAGACTACATTAGCATTGCTGCGGGTCACCTTCAACACCATGCTTATCAAGTCCTTGATGGACGTATCCACGCTAGAACCGACGTTGATGACCAGTCCATTGATGTTCGGCGCAGTGGACGCGGCGACCATGGCGCTGACCACATCGTCCACGTAGACGTAATCGCGGGTTTGGTTGCCGTCGCCATGAGCGACCAGCGTCCCGCCGCGCAGGGCTTGACGGAGGTAATGCGGCACAACGGGCGGATGTGACGGCGGCAGGTGTTGACCCGGCCCATAGGCGTTGAAAATCCTCAGGCTGAGGGTTTCGATTCCCCATAATGTCCCAATCGTGCGGACGTAGTATTCCGCTGCCAGCTTGGAGACCGCATACGGCGAGCGCGGGTTTGGCGTGGCAGACTCTTTGAGTGTCGGGTCGCCCAGGTCGCCGTAGACAGCCCCGGATGAGGCAAGGATCACGCGCTTGACTCCCACGTCGCGGATGGCTTCCATCAGCGCGACGGTACCGCCGACGTTGGTGGTGTTGTAGTCACGTGGGTAAAGAATCGACTCGGGCACGGACACGCGCGCCGCAAGATGATAGACCACGTCCACATCCTGGAGCAAAGTCCACAGCTTGGGACGGTCGCTCACATCCCCACGTGTAAAGTGGACATCGCGTGAAAGTGCTTGCGGGTCACCTGTGGAAAGGTCGTCGAGCCCACGGACTTGATGTCCCTCCCGGGCGAGATAATTGGCAAGGGATGAGCCGAGAAACCCCGCGGCTCCGGTGATTAAAAAGTTCATAGGAAAAGATTATACCCGTTTGGTGCCTGTTTTTGATTGACTCCCTCAGGATAGTGTGTTATTTTATATATAGTAGGAAACGGTAGTTACGTTGGTTCGAAGAACATCAGCAGCTCACGGTTTACTTCGTGAGCTGTTTTGTTTTGCCCTCCGATGGAATGAACAAAGTGCCTAAATTTTTTTCTAATTGCCAAAGGAGGCAAAAATGTCTGATCGTATAAGTGGTACAGTAAAGTGGTTCAATGGTGACAAGGGCTTCGGCTTCATCGAGCGCGAAGGTGGAGCGGACGTGTTCGTCCATTTCTCCGCCATTCAAGGTGACGGTTTCCGTAACCTGACCGAAGGCCAGAAGGTCGAATTCGTTGTTGAAAAGGGTCTCAAGGGACCGCAGGCAACGAACGTCACAGTTCTGAGCTAAATTGACAAAGAGCCTGATGTGAAAGCGTCAGGCTCTTTTGATTCCATGACTTTTGCTTGTCATTCTGAGCGAAGCGACACTTGCACCGCACGCAAGTGTCGCTTCGCTCAGGGTGACATTTTTGCGATGGCTTCTATTATCTTGATAAAAACCCGCCTCTTATCGAGACGGGTCACTTGCTGCTACTTGCTTTCCACTACGAGATAATCTGTGCATGCACTCGCCCCAAATCTCCTGCGGATAGACGATGTTGTTCGTCCCAGGCAATTGCTCGATGGACAGCCCGGTGTTCAAGTTGATGCCGACTTGCTGATACGCCTTGTAGATCAACTGACTACAATAAAACGACTCTTCGGTCTCGGCGTTGAGGAAGTTGAGGTTGTAGGGCTTGCCGACCTGTGCCAGACAATACCTTGCGACCGCCATGCGCATCTGAGATTCCTCCTCCTCCGAGTAGCCCTGACCATCGAGTGGGGAGGCGATGCCGTAGAAGGTATCGAAGAGCAGACCGCGCTCGCGTGCCATGCGTTCGGTATTCCACTTGGAATCGGGCATGTCAAAAGTGATCACGCCCCGTGACCCCGCCTCGACACAACGTCCGCCGGGACCGACATACATGACCACGTGATCCACGTCACCGGGGACGAGCCGCCCCACCAGACGCCAGAATTCGCCCGGCAGAATGTCGGGTTTGCCGTTGCTGGTACAGATGACATCGCCGGTTTGGACTGCCAGTCCTTCGATTTCAAAAGTGTGGATCGTGTTCATTGTATTCATTATACGGGAAATTGGAGGAAGTGTTGCATTCCTAACTAAACCTTTTACTTCTTCGAGTGTATATGGTGGATTTCTTTTGTGGATGATGGCGTGGCAATTGGGACACACTGGACGCAAATCCTGAATTGGGTCTATTTGGTAAGTTTCACCGATTTCGGATATTTGTTTTAGGTGGTGAACATGAATAAAATCTTTTCCTGCGTCTCCGTACATTTTTTCAAAGTTGAAGCCGCAAACTTGGCAGGTAATGCCGTAGTGTTCAATACATTTTCTTCTCGCTTCTGGGTTTCTTTCATACGCATTGACGGATACCCGCTTTACTGCGCCTTCAAAGATTTCACTTTCGGGTCGCCCGACTTCTTCGGGAAAGGAAAATCCTGTCGGTTTAACAAAGCTTGACCATAGGCTTTCAAGTTCATTTGCTATGTGATCAGGTATTTGTACACCTGACATTTGGGTGTCCCAATGCATTTCTGAAAGAGGTGGCGCATTGAGTAGATCGCGTGGCAGGATTCCATCTAAATCTGGATTGAGTAAAACATCATACCTAATCGTCACGTAGTTAGTCGTTTCGCCCAAGGAAGACTTTGTTTCATCCCAGTGTAAATCTTCAAAGGTTCCTTTTTCTATTTGCCCTGACGCAAAAATTCCCCTTGGTTCTTCACCTAATCGAATCAAGAAAAATCTATCACCTCTTTGCGGCTTTTTCGAGACACCTGAACTCCAACGGTCAAAAACATCTTTTCCACTCTGAACATCATTGGACATTTCGACAATGTTGTTCCATTGCCAGCGCCTTGGATTCCATGCAAGAAGGTATGTTTTCATAATGAGATTATTATAACGAAAACCCGCCTCAAACGAGACGGGTCATCCATTCTCCATTAACCATGCCCCGCTTACTGCGACGACACCTCCACCCGATACGAAGCAGGGAGCGTGGTGTAGTGCGTCTGCCCGATGATGAAGACTACCAGGCGATTGAGATTGTTGAAATCAACTTCGAGTCCGCCCACGCCGTTTTTGATTTCAAGGTCATGAACCGCAATCGAGCCGTCCGCTTTTTGTTCCACGGCGCGGACGCCCCAAGCCTGCGGCACGCGGTTGTGGATGGGGACAAATCCGCCCGAAGACCAGTCCTTGCCGCCAGATTCCACGTTGTCGCTCCAGCCGATCTCAGGGATGGACAGGTCGTCCACGGCGAAACCGAAGTTGTTGACCGAGCGGTTGTTTTGCATGGCAAAGCGCAGCATGATCTGCTTGCCCGCGTAGGCATTCAGGTTTGCAGTTTCCTGAATCCATGTGGATTCCGTCCCGCCGCCGCTTTTGCCAGAGAATCCGTGACCGAGATTTTGCCCGTTCGGATTCGTCTCGCGGCTGGACGTGGCGGGCATGGCTGTCCAATGGACGCCGTTGTCGGTCGAGACCAGCAGGTAGGCGTAGTCCCAGTCCTCTTCGATGTCGTACCAAGTCCAGTATTTCAGCGTGGCTGTCGAAACGTTTCTTAGGTCCACATGGCGGGTGAGGGTGGCGAACGTCCCATCGTTGCGGTTCGACCACCAGAAGCGGTCGCCGCTGTGGGCGTCCGCGGGAATCAACTTCACTCTTTGGTCGCCTGTGAAGTTGAGCGTCGCCCTGCCTCCGCCCGAAAAAGAGAGGATGTCCACGCCGCCGTATTGCTGGACTGTCCCCTGATAGATTTGCGGCAATGATGCCGATTCGAAAACGGGGATGGGATTCGGCATGACCGCCGCTGTGATGGCGTCGGCGTAAAGCGTATCGGCAGTGCGCGGCGAGTTGAACTTGTCCAGAGTCCGCTCGATGCTGATGGCTCCGTTGGCGGGTTCGGCGGCAAGTGCCTTGATGAAGTCTGCGCCGAACTGCTCGTACAGGTATTCGAGATACAGGTACGCTTGCCCGTAGTCCGCCGAGGTTTTGCCCCAATACCAAAGCGATTGGTCGGGTTGGCGGAGATAGTCTGCAACCCAGGTGTCGCCCCGCATCCCAGCCATTTGTTGGGCGAACATGCTGAAGCCTTCGTCCAGCCAGCCTTCCTCGTCGGGATCGACGTTCTTCTGGATCATGTGCTGGAATTCGTGCGCGAGAATCTCCTTGTAATATGCGCTGGCAATCCCCGACGACCTTGAATTGGAGATGAAGAAATACTGCCCCTCGTTGGAATGGGATTCGACCATCGCTGGAAGCTGGTCGGTCTCGTTGAAGTAGCCGCCGATCTCGCCCACGCCGTCGGAGTGGACGATGAACATGCGCGGATCGCCGTCCAAGCCGAGGGATTGCTCGCTGCCAAACACGGCGCGGACTTGCTCGTAGGTCTGGTCGAAGCTCCCGCCCGCCGCCGACCAATCGTCCGTGCTGACGTTTTGCCCGCCGTTCACATCCTGCCAGAAATAGGCGTGGTTCGAGGTCAACATCAAGCGGGCGGTGACGAGGTTGTATTGAAGCGTGGAACTGTTCCGCACCCAAAATGTCCGCGTCTCGCCGAGCTGATAGGTTCGGACAGGTTTAGCTGGCGCGGAGGGAATTGTCTTCGGGTCGAGGTTGTTGATTGCCACCGCCAGCAAGGTTGGGTCAACATACGAAGGCTGGATGGCTGATAACGACGCGTATAGTTGAATGTCTGCGAGGGAAACGGTTTCTGGGGAAATGGATGTGAACTCAGGCGCGGTATACACATTTTGCATCGCGGGCGCCTCGGTTGCCGCTGGCGCTTCGGGAGCAGGAGCCTCGGCGGCTGGGGCTTCAGTAATGGGTGTAGCGGCAGGAGCACCGCCGCAGGCGGTGATTAAGAAAACCATCAACAGGATGAGCAGGATGACGATGAACGATTTTCGGGACATGGGAATCCTTTGCTTGCTGAAAGATAAAACTCAGACGCAAATTTCCTCGATTTTGTTTCACCAACGTCTATATCGTCATTGCGAGGAGCGACACTTGCACCAGCACGCAAGTGCAGGTGTAGCGACGAAGCAATCTGCTTACCAAAGGCTTGTGTACTATATCACATAGACGGAGATTGCTTCGCAAAAACCGCTCGCAATGACATATCCAAACAAAAACCCGCCTCACGCGAGACGGGCACTGATAACTGATTACTGGTCACTCATAGTTCGGGATTTCATCCAGCGAGTAAAAAATCCTGCCCCCGAGTTTCCGCGAGGTCTCGACCATCAAGTCCGCGCCTGTTGATGGACCTCCGATGCGCAGGACGCCATCGCACTTTTCGAGCAGTCGCTCCGCGATGGGATGAAATATCTCATTGAAGGCATCGTCACCAATCTGCTTCGAGCCTGCCAGTGCTACGAGCGGCAGGGCATACCATTCTCCCAAAACAGGGATGTGTCCTTTGCGAAAGATGGGGATTGCCTGCGCTTCCATCGCGTGGACATTTGCCGCAATTTTCGCAGGGTCGTCGCCTGTGCCTGAACGATAGGGTCCAGCAATCAAAATCATCAATCTCTTTGTGCTCATTTCTCTCCTCTAAAGTTGTCTGTCGTCATTGCTTACTGAAAACTGATAACTGCCTTACTTCTTTCTCGGCGCCAGCCGATTCTTCGAGAAGCTTGTCATGGTCGAAGGTCGCGGCGGGCGGCGGGAATCGTCTCTGGGTGCGCCCCTGCCTCGGGAGCCGCCAGCAGGCTTGGGCGGAGCAGGAGTCAGGTAGTTGAATCCTTCCAAAGTCTCGCGTTTGATCGGCTGTCCCATGATTCGTTCCAGAGTCCGAATCATGTCGTTGTCATCGGGTGTGACCAGCGTGAAGGCGTCGCCTGTGCGTTGGGCGCGACCTGTGCGACCGATGCGATGAATATATGCGTCGGCGGTGTCGGGCATGTCGTAGTTGATGACGTGCGAAATGCTTTCCACGTCCAGCCCACGCGCGGCGATGTCAGTGGCGACCATGATGTCGTGATGTCCGCTCTTGAAGCCTTTGAGCGCCGACTGGCGCTGTCCCTGCGAACGATCTCCGTGCAGGCTGGTGACCTTGAAGCCAGCACGCAAAATTTGCTGTGCTACTTTTTGCGCGCGATATTTGGTGCGGGTAAAAATCAAAACCGAATTGGTATCCGTTTGTTTGAGCAACTCGATCAACAGCGAAGATTTCAAATGCGGCGGCACGGGATACAGCGCATGTGTCACCGTGTAGGCGGGGCGGCTGATTCCCATCGCAATCTTTTGCGGCTGCTTCAGCGCTTGTTGAGCCAGCAGTTCCACATCGGGCGGGAAGGTCGCCGAGAACATCATCGTCTGGCGTTTCTCTGGCACGGCTTTGACAATGCGTCGCACGTCGGGCAGGAAGCCCATGTCGAACATGCGGTCGGCTTCATCCAACACCAGCACTTCAATGTTCGCCATTTTTGCATGTCCCTGGCTGATGAGGTCGAGAAGACGACCTGGGCACGCGACGAGGATTTCCGCGCCGTTGCGCAGCGCCTGAATTTGGGGATTCGCGCCCACGCCCCCGTAGATGGTCACGCTCTTCAATTTGGTCCCAGCCGACAGTTCCTTGACCACGTCGTTGATCTGCTCTGCCAACTCGCGAGTCGGCGTGACGATCAGCGCACGCGGGACGTGTCGCTGTCCGCTGAGGAGTTTGTTCAAAATGGGGAGGACGAAGGCTGCCGTCTTGCCTGTGCCCGTCTGCGCCGTACCGATAATATCGCGCCCGCGCAGAGCGGCTGGGATGGCGGCTTCCTGGATGGGTGTGGCGGTGTCATAACCCGCCTTTTTGATTCCCACCATCAGGCGGGAATCGAGATTGAATTGTTCGAAGTTCAAAATATTCCTATTCTTCAGAAGTCTAACAAGTTGGGGGAAAACAACGCGGACTGCTGATATAAATGAGTCAGCGGATTTGTCAATCAGGGACTCGAAATTTGTTTACAAGAGATTATAGCACTGAAAATAACACTATTTGGGGGCGCAGGTCACGTTTGCAACGTGACAATCATGCAAGGAACAACACCGCCACGCCGACGATTGCCAGTAAGGTCCCTGCAACTGCCTGCCAGCCGACCTTTTCCTTGAAGACGAAGTAGCTGATCGGCAGCACGATCACAGGCGGGAGCGCCATCAACGTGCTGGCGACTCCGACCTCTGCGTGTTGTACCGCCAGCAGGGATGCGGACACGCCAAGCAAGGGTCCAGCCACAGCGCCGAGCGCGATCAGCCCCAGGACTTTGGGATGCTTGCGTACAGTTTCGACCGTTGCACCTGTTTGTCCTGCGACTGCCGTCCAGAGCCAGATGAAAGTCGCCGCTGCCAGCATCCGAATGGCATTTCCCTGAAACGGGGATAAATCGCCTGTCATCCCCTGCTTTGCAAGGACAAGTCCAGTTGCCTGTCCCAGCCCTGCCAGCACGCCGAAGAGAACTCCGCGCCGCGTGTGTCCATGTGGCGTGTCCGCTGGCTCTTCATGGGACAGCACCACCCAGGCGATTCCAGCCAGTGCAAGGACAATGCCTGTGATTTGCAGGATAGTGAGTGTCTCCTCGAAGAATATCCACGAGATGAGCGAGCCGAAAATGGGCGCAAGACTCAACAACAAGACTCCGAGGCGGGTTCCTATGGAAATGTAGGCCTGAAATAAAAAGACATCTCCCAACGCCAATCCAATGATGCCTGAAATCCCCAGCCACATCCAACGCGAATTCCCTGCCGAAAACGGCAATGGCTCGTGGAAGAGAATGAGGTTTAGGATGATGAGATAAATCAGCGCAATCGTCAGGCGCACTCGGTTGGTGACCATCGAGCCGATAGTACGCCCTGCTTTTGAAAATATGAATGCCGAGACCGCGTAAAAGAAGGATGTTGCCAGTCCGGCAATTTCACCGATGAAGTTCATGTACTACTCTCTATTCTTCTCTCTTCAGCTCTGCCCTTGTCAATATGATGACCGCCACCAGAATTAACCCGCCGCCGAGCAGGGTGATGGGTGTGAGACTTTCCCCAAAGAGCCACGCCGCAAGCAAGACGGTGACCACAGGTTCCAGTGTCGAGAGCATCGCTGCATTGGTAGGACCGACGATCTCCAAGCCAGCCAGAAACGTGGTGATGGCGATGATGGTCGAGAAGACGATCATACCCAGCATGGCGAGCCAACCTGTGTTACTTTGTGGCAGGTGAACGCCGTTGGCGAAGGTCAACATCCCATAAACTGCACCTGCCGACATGAAAACCACCGCTGAGGATTGAAACGCCGTTACGTGTTTCATCACGTTCGCACCGACGACGATGTAAACCGAGTAAACCAGCGCGGCGGCGATGATCATCATTACGCCGAGGAGTTGCCCGCCACCAGGGTCAACGGTCAGCCCCGCGCCGACAATCGAGAGTACCAGCGCCGAGATTTTGACCATGGTCACTTTCTCGCGCAGGAAGATCACCGAGAGGATGAAGACAAACATTGGGTAGAGATACAAAAGCAGGGCGATCAACCCGACGGATGCGTATTTGATGGACGACAGGTACAGGAAGGATTGCCCGACGTATCCAATCGCGCCCATGCCGATGAGCATGGCGAGAATCCGTCCGCGAGGGAAATGCTCCTTGCGCAGGATCAGGACTGTAATCATGAAAACAGCGGAAACGCCGAAGCGGATGAAGAGGGCGGTGAAGATGTCCATCCCGTCCCCGTAGACGTAGCGCCCGAAGATGCCGAGGGTCCCGAAAGAGGCGGCGGAGATGGCGATGAGCACGATGCCGATGAGTTTTTTCATTGTTGTTGAGTCAGGGATTGCAGGAATGTTCGGATTTGACCTGCGGTCTCATTCCACGCTGGTTGCTGAGTATACCGCCTGCGGGCGTTGAGCGAAAGTTCGGTCAGCAGGCTTCGGTCTGATGTAAGTTCCGAGATGCGATCGGCGAGTGTCGCTGAGTCGTTTGGCTGAATCAGGTAACCAGTCTTTCCATGCTCGATGATTTCCCCCGCCGCGCCTGCGGTTGTGCCGATGGCGGGCAGACCAAAGCACATCCCTTCGAGATAGACGATGCCGAACCCCTCGTAACTCGACGGTACGATGAGGACATGGGCTTGCCTCAGTTTTTCGAGAAGTTGTTCATTGTCGAGCGCGCCGTGAAACTCGACGATGGACGACAGACCGTTGACCGTGACGAAGTCCTGCATTTGTTTGGCGTAGACGGAGTCGGCGGTGAGCGAGCCAATCACATCCAGTCGAACATTAAAGGTCGAAAGTCGGATGGATTCAAGAAGAGTATGAAGCCCCTTGCGTTCAATAACGTTGCCGAGAAATAGAATTCTCAACTCGTTACTGGTTGCCCGTTGACGAATTTCCTCCTCCGAAATGGCTTCATCAAACCTGTCTGTAGGCGGATAGGCTACGACCGATGGTTTTTCAGAATGTGTCACTCTGAGAGAGCGGAGCGATCGAAGAGTCTCTTTTGGATTTTCCTTGAGATCCTTCGCTTCGCTCAGGATGACACCATCAAGCAATCCATTAACCACGCCCTTTGTAGTCTTTGAATTGAAAATAAACCCATCCACACTTTGCAGATATTTTCTTTCAACGACGCGGTAAAAATCGTTCTGCCATTTGGGACGCAGTTCAGAGCATCGCAAATGATGTACCAGGCTAACGATGGGATATGGATGCAGTCTTTGATTTGCCGCGATCAGTGAGGGATGGTTGAGTTCGTCCTGAATCAGAATATCGAGATCAGATGGGAGTCTAAAGGTGAAATTATCTGTTAAATGAACAACATAATTTCGCCAGGGCAGGCTGATAATTTCGACTGTATCCCCCTGTGCGCGGAGATATTCCACCAGTTTGCGGTCGTACAAATAGCCGCCGCTGAGCGTGTCCAACGAGCCGTAGATGAGGAAGCCGATTTTCATAGGTCAGGGTCGAAAATTGAAAATGGAAAGTCGCGGGTCAGGCCTTTGACTTTTAACGTTCGACTGCATATGCCGCCCACGCGTTTGCATGTTCCCACAAAATCACCCTGAGCGCGGAGACACCCCTTGCCTTGATTCTTTCACTCAATGTCGTGGCGAGGATGCGCGAGAAATGTTCGATGGATGGGTTCAGCCCCGTGAATTCAGGCTTGTCGTTCAGCATTTGCTCCTTGTAGTAGCCTACCACCTCATCGAGATGCTTTTCCACATCCACGATGTCTACAAGGTAGCCGTGCTGGTCGAGTTCCGCGCCTTCGAGTTGCAGTTCGAGGACGTAATGATGCGAGTTCGGGAAGTTCTCCGCTCCCCAGTCCCCGCCGATCAAAGAGTGACGCGCAATAAATTCCCGTCGGACGCCCAAAGTGTACATGTCGGTTCTCCAATGTTGATATGGACTCAAATGTCTCCTGACATTTGAATTCAAAAATCGTGAGATTTTTGAGTCCCGAAATCAAAAATGACTTGAATCGCCTCCTGCGGACTTTTATCCAGTAGTTGATACGCCCCATCCGCTTCTTCAATGGGGAAGCGATGGGTGATCCACTTCTCCGGCTTGATCCTTTCCAAAGCCTTCCACGCCACATCGAACCGCCGTGCCTTGTCCCACCTGCCTGAGAGTTCAGGCGAAATCGTGCTGACTTGTGACGAGACCAACTTGATGCGCGAACGGTGGAAGTCTCCGCCGAAGTTGATCTCTGCCCGTTTTTGACCGTACCATGAACCGATGACGATGCGCCCGCTGAAGGAGGTCAACTCGATTGCATCGTTCAAGGCGGATGGAGCGCCGCTTAGTTCAAAGGTCAGGTCGAACGGGTCAAAAGCCGAAGGCTTGCCCTGAGTTGCGTCGAATGGTTGAAGGTCGGTTGGCGCAAGACTTTTGACCTTTGACCTTTGTCCTTCTGTTTGCAATGCCTTTCTCCTTAAATCAAACTGATCCACGGTGACCAGCCTCTCCAGCGGAAATTCACTCAGTAGGGAAGCCGTCAACAATCCCACCACACCCTGACCCAGTACCAGGACCCGTTCCCCAAGTATCGGTGCGCCATCCTGCACTAAATTTACAGCCGTTTCCATATTTGGCAGGAAGCAGGCGGATTCAGGAGACAGGGAAGAAGGGATGAGGAATAGGTTATCTGTTTCTGAAACAAAGTGTGAACTGTGCGAATGGAACCCGAAAACCAGTTTATTCAACCATTCTCTATTGACCATCCTCCCAGCTTCCATCACCCGACCCACACACGCATACCCATATGCCAGCGGATACTTCAATTCACTGCTTAACTCATCGTAGACATCTGTCAACTGCGGGAACTCTCCACGATAAACCAGCATTTCCGTCCCTGCGCTGATTGCAGAGCAGATGGTCTCCACGAGCACTTCATCATCTTTGAGGGAGGGGAGAGGTGCTTCTCGAACTTCGACTTTTCGTGGGGCGGTGAAAAATAGCGTTTTTGCTTTCGACATGGACAGAGTTTACCGCTTGTCGCACGATTTTCCAAACATATTGACCTGGTTTACAAGCAAAGATTCAGACCGGTTTTGGGTGTTCCGGAACATAAAAAATGACAGCCCTTTGGTGAGGCGCTGTCATTTTCGAACGTTCCTTTTTGGTTACTCAACGGGCGGTTTTGGCGGATATGTGGGTGGCACGCGGCGAAATTCATAATTATTCATGATGGACTCTATTAGAGCGGCCTGTTCGTCCGTGACCTTTTTAAACTCGAATCCAATATTGAAAAACTCGGGGCTGATATCCTGCTGGCACCACACTGTACGAGCCGGGATTGTGATTCGCGATGTTTCGATATCAGGCAATTCCGGCAACTCGATGGCAAGGGTAACCTCTGTATTCTCCTCCATAAACCTTTGCCCAATGACCATGGTTCCCTGTAAATGCAGGTCTCCCAGATATCCCAGCAAATACCCCCCATACAAATCAAAGACCTGTGTATAAGCCATTAGATTTTTGCGTTGTGCTTTTCGTCGTTCCTGCATGGGCGCTCCTTACTTCGCTTAATTTTATATTAAATAGCATTCAAAAAGCATTACCGTTTTATGGTAAAAATATCCCGTGCGCTGGATCTATATTTCCCCTCATTTGGACGACGCTGTCCTTTCTGCCGGCGGCTTGATCCACGAACAGGCTCAGGCGGGCGTGGATGTGGAAATCTGGACGATGACCTGCGGCGCCCCACAAGGTAACGAACTCTCGCCTTTCGCGCAGGCGTTGCACTACATATGGGGCGCTCCTGCCGCCGCCGATTTGCTTGCCCTCCGCCGCGCAGAGGATGTAAAAGCCGCAAGGATTGTAGGCGCGAGACCCGTCCACTTCGATTTTTTGGATTGCATTTACCGGCGTAGTAAAAATGGGGACTGGCTGTACTCTGATGTTTTCGTCCCGCCGCATGAGGAGGATGCGGATTTACCTGTCCGGATGGCGGAATCAATCTCTGTCCGACTTTTGCCGACCGACCAGCTGGTCTGCCAGTTTGGGCTTGGTTCACACGTTGACCATATCCTCGTGCGCCGCGCCGTCGAGTTGCTCCAGCGCCCCATCCTATACCTGGCTGACATCCCCTATTTGTTCAAATCTCCCGCTGAGTTGATAGTTCAAACAGCCGAGATGAAGGCAAAAACCTACAGGATAACCGATTCAGGACTTGGGTCGTGGCTGGAGGCTTGCGCTGCCTATAAATCCCAGCTAAGCGGCCTGTTCGACAGTCCCGGCGAGATGGAATTTCAAATCCAACAATATTGGTCAGAATATATTGGAATCCGCCTCTGGTTTTCATTGCCGGACTAATTTGCAATACTTTTGGGGCTTGAAACTCGTTTTGAATTATGATATAGTAATCGCAACTTTCCGGACGATACCACCGGAATTTTTTATCAATTGCATCTCTGATTCAGGGATGCAAAATTAATTTCAATGGCAGGACATAATCATGACAACCAATTTCCTTACCAAAGAGGGTTTTCAAAAGCTTCAAGAGGAACTGGATCACTTACGCACCGTCAAACGTCAGGAAGTGGCTGAGCGCCTGCACGAGGCGATGGAGGGTGGCGAATTGATCGAGAATGCCGAATACGAAGCCGCAAAGAATGAACAGGCTTTTGTGGAAGGTCGTATTCAGGAACTCGACTTGTTGCTTGCCACCGCCCAAATCATTGAAGAAAATGGAAAGACAAAGAAGAACGACGCCATCCAGGTCGGCTCGAAAGTGACCATCAAGGAAGGCAACTTTGAAGCTGAGACTTTCACCATCGTTGGCGCGGCGGAGGCCAACCCCCGTGAAGGCAAGATTTCGAACGAGTCCCCAATTGGCAAGGCCATTTTAGGCCATAAGGTTGGGGACATCGTGAAAGTAGAAACCCCTGGCGGCACCTACAACGTCAAGATCATCAAGGTTGGCTGAATCTCACAGGACGCGACTTTCCCCCCGCGTGCCTATGCCCGCGGGGCTTTTTTTATAAAAACAAGGAAGACCCCCAAGGTCTTCAAGACCTTTAGGGTCTAAACCCAGGTAACAGAAGGTAAATCGTCATGGCAGAATACACATCTCTTGAAAAAATCCGTTTGCAGAAAATCGAGGAACTGCGTGCGGAGGGAATCGAACCCTATCCCACGCGCGCCCAGCGGACTCACACCAGCGCCCAGGCTATCGCTGAGTTCGAAGCGGCAGAGGCTTCGGGTCAGGAGGTCAAAGCCACGCTTGCGGGACGCATCCGCGCCAGCCGTGCCATGGGCAAGGTGACTTTTGCCCACATCGAAGACGGGGCAGGCAAGGTGCAGTTGTTCCTGCGTGCCAATGAGTTGGGCAAGGATCGGCTGGACTTTTTCAACAAAATGTTCGACCTGGGCGATTTCATCCAGGCTTCGGGTGTGATGTTCCGCACCAAGGCAGGGGAGGTGACCCTGCATGTCCATGACTTCAAACTGCTTGCCAAGTCTGTAACCCCGCTCCCCGCTGACAAGGATGTGACTCAGGAAGACGGAACCGTCGTCCGGTATGCCGCGTTGGAGGATGCTGAACTCCGCGCCCGCCAGCGCTATGCAGATCTGGCAGTCAACCCGCATATACGCGAGAACTTCCGCAAACGCGCCATATTGGTCAAGGCTCTGCGGACTTTTCTCGACGACCACGGCTTCCTCGAAGTGGAGACACCGATTTTGCAACCCCTCTATGGTGGTGCAGCGGCGCGTCCGTTCGTGACCCATCACAACGAACTCGATCAGGATATGTACCTGCGCATTTCTTTCGAGTTGTACCTCAAACGTTTACTGGTCGGTAACTTGGAGCGCGTGTATGAGATTGGGCGTGACTTCCGCAACGAGGGTGTTTCGTTCAAACACAATCCCGAATTCACACAGTTGGAATTTTACTGGGCATACGCAGATTATTTACAGGTGATGGAGTTGACCGAGCAGATGGTCTCTTATGCCGCTGAAAAGGTGACTGGCTCGACCAAAGTCAAATTCGACCAGCACGAGATCGAGTTCAAACCGCCGTGGCGACGGCTGGAAATGCGTCAGGGAATCCTTGAAACCAGCGGCATTGACATTGCCGAGCATAAAACTGCCGATGGATTGTTCAAAGCCATCGCCGCCAAACATGGCAATAAGACGCCAGATCCAAAATCCACCCGTGGCAAGATGATCGACTTTCTGCTGGGTGAGTTTTTGGAACCCACCCTAATCCAACCGACCTTCCTCTACAATTATCCGCGTGATATTTCTCCTCTGGCGAAATCCATCCCCGGCGACCCGCTGACCGTGGAACGCTTTGAGGCTTATGTGGCTGGCTTCGAGTTGTGCAATGCCTTCACTGAGTTGAACGATCCGCTCGACCAGGAAAAACGCTTTGTCGACATGCAAAGCGACTACACCGACGATGAAGAAGAAAAGCATCCTCTGGATGAAGATTACCTGCGCGCCATGCGCTACGGAATGCCTCCGAACGGCGGTTTTGGCATGGGTGTGGACCGCCTTGCCATGCTGCTCACGGACAATCACTCCATCCGTGAAGTATTGTTGTTCCCCGCCTTGAAGAAGGAAGAGTTTTAATATATTGCTTCGCGCTGGGTGTAGTCGAAGCGTATTGTAAGGATGCCCTTCGACGTTGCTCAGGGCGAAATACTTCAACACAAAAACGTCTCGCACAAACTGCGGGACGTTTTTGTTAATTCCTCAATTTGTGGGTACAATAAACCTCATGGACGAACCAGCCCTCATTCAAACCGCACAACGTGGCGATCTGGATTCCTTCAACACCCTGATCCTGCATTACCAGGATACGGTCTTCAACACGGCGCTCCGCATTCTAGGTGACGAAGACCTTGCCGAGGACGCAGCCCAGGAAGCCTTTATCTCCGCCTTCCGCAGCATCAACACCTTTCGTGGCGGATCATTCAAGGCCTGGCTGTTGCGGACTGTGACCAACGCCTGCTACGATGAGCTGCGCCGCCAGAAGCGGCGTCCCACCACACCGCTGGAGCCTGAAACCAACGATGGTGAGGAAGTCGATTCCCCGCGCTGGATGGCTGACCCCAACTTGACCCCCGACCAGCAATTCGAAGCTGACGAACTCGAACACGCCATCCAACACTGCCTTGAAATGCTTCCCACGGAATTCCGCACTGTGGTCGTGCTCGCCGACATCCAGGGCATGGACTACACCGAGGTGGCAACCGCCGCCCGTGTCCCGCTTGGCACGATCAAGAGTCGCCTGGCTCGCGCGCGTTTACGCCTGCGTGAATGTTTGCGCGGCTTTGAGGAACTTTTGCCTTCATCCTTTCGTCTGGAAGGAGGAAGCAGCTCATGAAAAATTTCCGTGATATCGAACTCCTCTCTTCTTATCTGGATGGACAACTTGGCCCATCTGAATCCGCGCGCCTCGAGTCCCGCCTCTCCGCCGACCCCGAGCTTGCTTCCGCTTTCAATGACCTTCGCGCCGCCCGAGGCATTCTCCGCAAACTGCCATCGCGCAAAGCTCCGCGTAATTTCACCTTGACCCGCCAGATGGTTGGACTGAAACCGCCCCTGCCGCGTTCTTATTCCTTCTTTCGCTTTTCGACCGCATTTGCAACGATCCTTTTTGCCTTGACCTTTGCCGCCAACGCGCTGTCTCGAATTCCGTTGATGGGAGATACTTATGCGGGTGGCTTTGGAATGGGTGGTGGTGGCGGTGGAGTCGCCGAGTCTGCCGCTGCAACCGAAGCGCCTATGGCTGAGGAGCCGTATGGAATTGGCGGTGGACCTACGGCTGAGGCTCCCGCCGCAATGGAACAAGCAGTTCCAGCCGTAACTCAAACGCCTGCAGCTACCATGATCCCTGCTCCCGCCTTGGAATTGGTACCCCTGCCTACCCTCAGCGCAGATTCTGTTGCGACGGAAGCGCCTACAGCCAAACAGGCGGCGACGCCATCAGAAATGATGGACCAGCCACCAGTTCAGAATCAAACAGAGGCTGAGTCTGTGCCGGCCGAGCAACCCCGTTCCCAGAGTCAGCCGCTGATTTCCATCGCTTGGCAGGCATTCTTATTCATCTTGATCCTGGTTAGTGGTTTGATTGCCTTCCTGCTGCGCCGTTCCGCAAGCCAAAGATGGAAATAAGCCCATGGCGCGAGACGACACTATAAAATTTTGTCCGCGCTGCGGGGCAAAGGTGGATCGTGTTGAATCCTTTGGCGCAGTAAGACCGGTCTGCCCGCAGTGCGGGTGGATTTATTTTCAAGACCCGAAAGTGGCAGCGGCCGTTCTTGTTGAGCGGGATGGGTGTGTTTTGCTGGTGCGACGTGTGAATGAGCCTTTCCGCGGCATGTGGACTCTGCCCGCTGGTTTTGTCAACGGTGGCGAAGACCCGGCTGAAGCGGCGGCGCGTGAATGTCAGGAAGAGACCGGCTTGAGTGTGCTCGTGACGCACGTGTTGGAGATCATTCCTGGCAGGGAGCACGAGCGCGGCGCGGATTTTGTCATTGTATATCATGCAGAAATTGCGGGCGGCAAACTTGTCCCCGCCGATGATGCTGACGCGGCGGAATGGTTCTCACGCGATGCCCTGCCTCCATTGGCTTTCAGAGCAACAAAACAAGTGCTGGAACACTGAACACCACTCGACTTTGGCTGTTTGAGCAAAGTAAAAGAGAAAGGGAAAGAGGCAAAAAATTCCTTTTTTTAAGGGATGATATGAGCCAATTGTCCGGAGGTCATGTCCAAAACGTCTGAATTTGAGAGGCGTCCCAAAAGGGGGAACGAAATTGGCGCCAGAAGGTTTTGAAAGATCAACACTTGGCACCCTGTCACCGGCGCGTGGGCATGATAGGCGGAGAGCAAGAGCAAGGCATAAACCCAGGTGCTCCATTAGACTGAGGAAATGATGGAGCGGTGATTCCAACATTCAGAGCTGGGCGAGAATGGTTTCGGTGGGCAAAGGCAACTGCCATTGCCCGTTGATTTGAACAGATGACTTACGATGTTTTTAGTGTAGCTTCTTCTTTCCAACTTTGTGATGCATATTCTTCATAACAAAGAGAAACATTGGGGCATCAGGCAGGCTCTCTCGCGGACAAAGGTCACAGGACTTGAAAAACTTCATCCGGATGGCTTTGTCGCGCAGAGGGATATCCCGTTTCAGCCATGAAAGCCCTCTTGCAGCCATTCGCAGGGATGGGGAGTCGGAGGTCGCTGTGTTTCTCAGGCAAATGGTACAGACGATGATTGCGAGTGATACACACTGCCAAAACCGTTCGTTCGGGCAAGCTGTCATTTAACCGCTCTTTTTACCAAGTGTGGAACAATCACGCTAAACACTTGACTTTTGAATGGGACACATATAAAATAATACATAGCCTAACGAAAATGTAAGTTGTTGAGGCTGTTTTTTTGACTAGATTACAAAGCATATTTATAAATTGAATGAAATTTAAATTTATAAATACAAAATTATTAAACGCCAAAATGCAGTTTTGTTGGGGTATAGGAAGAATTGTTGAAATTGTTTCTTTTATAACTTGATTAGTTTTGAATTGGAATAGTAAGTTATCAAGGACAAGCCGAATGTGTGCAGGTAGACAAATCTTACTAGCTCAAAAGACTTTTTACAAAGTCGGATTATTGGTCATGTTTTTTTCTGCCCTCCTGGGGGTGGGGAGGTCATCTTCTGTTGCACAGGCGCAGACATGGACTTCCACTCACGAGATTACATATTATCAGGGGAACAAACCAGGCGCGGTCTCATTTACTTTTGACGATGGTCTTATGACACAGGCAACCGCCGGGGTTGCGGAACTCAATGCGCGCGGATTGAAAGGTACTTTCTTCATCATCACCAGTCGTGGGGAAGTTCCCTGGTCCACCTGGCGGAACCTCGCGGCTCAGGGTCATGAGATTGCAAGCCATACAGTAACACATCGTTC
>JAUQXA010000042.1 GCA_030834895.1 Anaerolineales bacterium | reverse complement strand
GACGCGAATGGGAGTATTAGGCTGGACGCAGATGGGAGTAATAGCCAGACGCAAATGGGGGCATTAGTGGACGCAAATGGGAGCAATATGGTGGACGCAAATGGGACTGTTTTAAACTCTTTTAAACACCCCTTAAACACTGACAAGAAAAACACTTCCACCACCCAACACGCACGCTGCGCGAACCCTTCGGGGGCGGGGGCGGCGCCGCAGTTTTGGGAACTCGAAACTCTGCTTGGACAAAATGACGTACACCCAAAAGTGCAACGCGAACTGCTGGAAGTGCAGGCCTCCGTGCATGCCTTTGTTTCGTGGGTGCTGTATGTCGCCAGTCCGCAAAGTGGAAATTTAGCCGACCCACTGGGTTATGCCCTCAGCCGGCTGCGCGAACATCCTCTGCGGGAAGCGCGTGGAGTCTTCCGAAAGTTTGCCGACCTGCCACCGGAAGAACTCTTGATGTTGATCGACACCACCCCCTCAAAACCATACGAAATTCCCGTTCGGGTTGAACATCCACTCGCACAGGACTGGCAGAAGGCGATGGGTTTCAATAATTCCCGCCTGCCTGCTGTGCGAGTCATTCTCTTTGGTGAAGGAGCAAATGAATAACATGCAACTGCATTTCCTTGTCAATTCTGATCAACGCGCCTTTGGCGCGATGTTCATGCAGAATCTGAACGAAGACATTCTGGCCTTTGTTTATCCAACAGACGAAGCCCGTATCTTTCACACATTTTTCTGTCCACCCCTGCGAATCGTTGCCTTGAGCGCCGAAGGTCAGGTGTTGTTCGATGAAGTCATTTCAAAATGGCGCTGGGTGAAACTGCCGGCCTGCCGCTATGTGATCGAAACCGGTCCAAAGGTGGATTACCTCCCCTTCGTAAACACCATCCTGTCCATCTCGCCAGACCTGCCTCAAAGCGGCGCACTAGATGCCAGTATTCGCATGGACAGCCTGTTGTTTGCTTTGCTGGCTGAAGCGGTGGCTGACATCCGCCGCATCCGCGAGGCGCACCCGGGTGAAGTCAGGTCTGAAATTCAGCGCAGGAAGTTCGAAGCCTGGGAACGCGGCCAGATTGTAAGTTCGGCAGGATTTCTGCTGGATTTCTCGCGCGCCTGGAATCTGCCAGACGGCGCGGTGAAACTGTCCTATTCCGTGCTGCAGGTCGAGGAGCCTTATCTCGATGAACTGGTTGCAGCCTCCATCGCAGGCATTCCCTGGCGGCATGAATTTCCCAATGCCTGTATGCGCTGTGGCAAACCAGGTTCGTGGCGCCCGATTTTGAATCCCCCTCCGGATGCGCCTGTTGAGATTACCTGGCGTTACCAACGACCGGAGAACGCCATCCCGATCTGCCATCACTGCACCGAGACGCTTGATCTTCTAAGGAGCGAACCATTGCAACTGGATCTGGTTTGGGGTCTATGGGGTCCGCGTTTCGAAGCCTTCTGGCAATGGCATCGGGGGATGAAAAACAATCATTTGCCAAAATGGGACTCATACGCATTTCCCCTCTGGCCGCCTGAATTTGGCGGAGCGACATGGGAATCTGGCAGCGGCTCCCTAAAACATGCTGAGCCGCGTCCACCGCATGACATCGAGCGCAGCGAACAACACGTGACCGCCTTGCACCGCGCCCTGTACAGCAAAAAGTTTCGCGGGCGACAGCCCGGCGAAGCCCCTTTGCAGAAACTATTAGACTTTTGTTTTGACATTCCCGAAGGAGAAACCCCATGACTTTTTTTGCTTTCCTCGGCGCGCTCAGTTTGAGTGTGCTGGCTTTTGAATTGATGTCCGTCTTCCAAACTGCATTCAGTGTCTTTGG
>JAUQXA010000041.1 GCA_030834895.1 Anaerolineales bacterium | reverse complement strand
ATGTTTCGCAGGCGCTGATCCACTTCGTATTCGCCGCTGACGATATAGCGAATGAGTTCGATCACGAACCAGATCGCCCAGCCAAATACGAGGATGGCGGACAGAATGGCAATGAGAGTTAACGCTGACATGATTTGTTCTCCTTTTGGAAATGGAAATCGGGGAGCGATTGGATATCGCTCCCCGATGTAGGGATTAGTGGTTTGAATGGATTTAGATGGCGGACGGCCACCATCCGCTCAGGATGGCTTCGTCCGGGTCAAGAGAGTCGGGAGGTCGCAGGGCATGCACCTTTGCGCCGCCGTGTCGGATGGATGCCGATACGCTTTGCACCCATTCCGCGCCAGCCTTGTCCGGGTCGCGCAGCAGGACATACTCGAATTGGGGATGTTCACTGAACCACCGATGCAGTTTTGCAGAGGGGCTGGCGCCGTTGGTGTACACCGCAACCGTGTCGGCTTCGCGCCCAAGCTGGTGTAGCTTCTGGGCTGTAATGAGCATATCGAACAGCCCTTCCAGCACCACCAGGGTGCGGGTGGCGGGCGTGATGCGCCAGCTTCCCAGCGGTTGAACGCGATTGCCCCAGGTCTTGTGATTCTTCAATGGCATGAATGTCCGAGTCCCTTTGGGAATTTGGTCCTCAGGAATGTAGCGTACGTTCATCACGGTCGGGTGTGTTGGCGGGTCGGCATACACAACGCCACCCGCCCATGACCATGTACCATCGCGGCGTACCATCATCGATTGTTTTGCGGCTTCAAATATCTCACGATGGACTCTTGGAACGGGAATGCCATAACCCAAGCCATAGACCAGGGCGGTGTAGGGGGTTACGCCGCGCCCTGCAAGATACGACCATGCAGGCGAATGTTGCACAACCGAACGTGCTTCCGACACGGCTTCATCGAGCAGTTGCACCTGTGTCGGCGGACGTTTTGGGCGTGTCGGCATCGTAACCGATACAGATGGTTTCCACTTATCACCCCCTTGTGGGACTCGACCCAGTTTGGTTTGTAGGGATTTCAACGAGCCGCCGCTGGCGCCGCAGCGCAGACACTTCCAGTATCCGCTGACCAGGTTGACGCCAAAGTTAGGCTGACCGCCTTCTCCCTCCCGACTTGCGTCGTTATGGAAGGGACACCAGAAGATGGCCCAGTTGCGATGATCCTCCACGCGAACCGCCGTTCCGAGGATCTCTTCGGCGGCGGACAGGATATTTTCCATGCGTTTTTCTACGACCTCCTTTTCTACGAACTATCTGTCCAGTAAATGGACGATGGATGCCATGACTACCGATAACCAGTGATGGGGCTGGCTGGCGGCGATGGCGACCAGGATGAGAAGCATTGCGAAGGTTCTCATGATCAGTCTCCTTTTTGGGAATGGTTAAATATTTCCAGGGGGAGAGCATGATCACGCATCCGTGTAGTCCGGTGTGTCGGGTTCCTTTCATTCCACCTCCACACTTGCCCAGCAAGGGGCGCTGGTATACACGGCTGCATCTTCATGGAGCAGTGTAACGATGGCGGAGTACAGGTAGTCTCCCTGCTGTCGTCCGGCGGAGGCGGCGATGTTGATCGCTTTGCCGTTCACGATGATCAGACGTTGATACGCCTTGAGAGCAAATGGCGCGGAAATCTTGACTGTTTTTACGGTTGTGGTATCATCTGGCTTGAACATTAGTTTCACCTCAGACCGTCCAGTTGCACCTGGGCGGTCTAATTTTTTCTACCGGGCCTCTCACCCCGGTGAGTCCTCGCTGTACATCGTGCCGCACGTAGGTGCGGTAGAACGCAAAAACGGGCGCCGCCTGGGAATTTCCCAGGACAGCGCCCGTTTTCGATTTTTGGGGATATTCAGTTGTGGTATTTGTTTAGAAAGCCTCCTGTATCGTGATCAAACGAATTATGGTGGCGCGCACCTGAATGCGTGCCGACACACTCCGAGAATCATCGGGATGTGTCGGTGGCTGCATCGAGCATGTTGGTGAGACTTGAACCTG
>JAUQXA010000040.1 GCA_030834895.1 Anaerolineales bacterium | reverse complement strand
TGCAGAAACTATTAGACTTTTGTTTTGACATTCCCGAAGGAGAAACCCCATGACTTTTTTTGCTTTCCTCGGCGCGCTCAGTTTGAGTGTGCTGGCTTTTGAATTGATGTCCGTCTTCCAAACTGCATTCAGTGTCTTTGGCGGCAATCGCCTGATAAATTTCCAGACCTCCGCGCCCGTGAAGAGACGCTCGACATGGGAAGCGTTGCTGGTCGCCATCCTGCCTGGTCGTTTCGATCCCGATCAGGCGAAGAACACGGCTGATGTGATCAGCCTGCTGAGAAGGGCTGGCTATCCCTACGATACGCCCGGTGAATTCTATGCCGTGGCCATCCGCGACTTCTCGACCTTCCTGTTGGTGGGTGGATTATTGGCGGGCGCTTTGGCGGCTATGAACGTGATCACCGTAGCGCCGGTCATTGCCGTCATCTTCATCCTGCTCGGCTTGCGCCGTCCGTATGTGCGAATAAAAAACCTGGCAAAGAAACGCGCCGAGTCTTTACGCAACAATATGTTGATCGGACTATCCGTCTTGAGTTCGCTCTTGTCTTCGGGTGTGGGCGTGCAGGAAGCATTACGACGCGCATCCACTGTGGGTGGTCCATTCTGCAACCTGCTGGGGTTGCTGGTGGCGCGCATGGAGGTGGAGGATTTTACGAAAGCGGTTGAAGTAACCCGCGCGCATCTGCCCGATCCCGCCGATGTGGAAGCCAACCTGTTTTTACGTGACATTTATGATTTCTTTGCCAACAATCGCCCGGTCTTATCCAGTGTGCAGGGCTTGCAGGAGTCTGTCCATCGTTCCGTGGTGGAAACCACCGAAGCACGCGCCGCATTAGTGCGCCAGCGCGCCGGCTTGTTCGGCGTAATGGCAGTGCTGGGTCTGGTGCTGGCGATCATCGCGCCGTTTATGGGATCGGGATTGATGTAACGGGCGATAAAACAGATGACCCCAAAATCAACCGTATCAAGCATATCGACAGGCATCCTCTATTTCTGGGGACTGGGCTTGCTGATTGCCATCGGTCTCTTTTTTCTGGTGCGTCACTATACAGCCTGCTGGCAACTGACGGCTCTAGCTGGTATCCCACCCTCATATTGCGCAACCAAGTCCGTACCTGCATCCGATTTGCCTGCCTTCGAAGGCGCAGGAACGTCAAGCAATGAAATTCCATCTGAAGGTACAGCGCCAGAGATGGAAATTCCCACCTGGGATGGCGGCAGCCGTATCAACATTGTGTTCTTTGGGTTGCGGGGCGGCGAGATCAGCAGTGAAGATTGTCCGGCTTGCACGGATACGATCATCCTGTTGACCGTGGATCCAGTGACGAAGACAGCCGGAATACTATCTATTCCGCGCGATATGTGGGTCAACATTCCGGGCTATGGGTACAACCGCATCAACACTGCCTGGACCATCGGAGAGGCTGCCAAACTGCCAGGCGGCGGACCTGGACTGGCGATGGAAACCGTCTCTCAATTTATCGGCGTCCCAGTTCACTATTACGTCCAGGTGGATTTTGGGACGTTCGTATCGTTCATCAATCTGATCGGCGGGATTGATGTGTATGTGGAAGAAAAAATGGTATTGGACCCGGCTGGTTCCGGGCAGGATCATTTTGTATTGACCCCCGGCGACTTTCGCCATCTGACCGGAAAGCGCGCGCTGGCGTATGCGCGTTGCCGTCACGAGTCGCAGGGATGCAGCGGTGGAGATGTTGGCCGTGCAAAGCGCCAGCAACAAGTCATCATGGCGATCCGCGACAAGGTGTTCGCCCCGGGCTACTTTCCCGAATTGCTGGCGCAGGCTCCGGAGATTTATCGAACCTTTTCAGCCGGCATCCACACCAACATGTCATTTGAGGATGCCATAAAACTGGCAGCGCTGACAAAAGCCATTCCCATCGAAAACATCAAGCAGGGCGTGATCGACAATAATATGGCGGTCTTTGCCAATGTCACGCTTAATGGAGTTCCTGCAAGTGTCTTACGACCCGTCCCTGATCTGATTCGCATTCTGCGTGATGAGATCTTTGTTCCCGGCGGGCCGCTCAGTCCGCTGGCGCAGGGCGATCCGAGAACGTTAATGCAGGCGGATGAGGCGCGGATACGGGTGATCAATAACACCTACACTGCCGATCTGGACAAACGCACTGCCAGCTTCCTGGCGGCACAGGGGATGCAAGTATTGGAATTTGGTGTACCAACCGGCGCATCCAATCAAACAAAATTGATCCTATATTCCCCAAAGCTATATGCCCTGCGATATTTGACGGGGACCTTTGGGGTGGGGAGCAATCAGATCATCATCCAGCCTGATCCCGCCACAACCGTCGATATTGAGATTCGCATTGGAGAGGATTGGGTGAGTAGACTGCCCGCTGGATATTGAAACCTGGTTTGGGTCACGGCCTGCTTGACGAAATCTGTTTTATATTGGATAATACACATAAATTGTGTATTATCCAATATAAAAATGAAAACTGATTTATTACACCCTTTTGAGAACATCCCTTATTTCACGCTGGAAGGCTTCAAGCAGGCTACGGGAATGGAAGCCCCACACCAGGTACGCACCCTGCTCCATCGCTGGGCACAGGGAAGCCACATCCTTCAGCTAAAAAAGGGCGTGTACATGACACGCACCTTTTATGAGCAGCATCGGGCGGATTACCCCTTCTCTGCGGCGGTCAGCGCAATCCTCATGCCGCAGTCCTATCTTTCGCTTGAATTCATCCTGCAGCAGCACAACCTCCTGACCGAAGTGACCTATCCCATTACGTGTATCACAACCAAAAACACCCGCAGGATCGTCAACCCCATCGGAACATTCTGGTACCGAAACATAAGAGGCAACCTCTACCGTGACTTTGCCATCACTGAATATTTTGGCATCCGTATCGCACAGGCATCCATTGCAAAGGCATTGTTTGATTACCTTTACCTGCGACCCCTGCCCGTCTCTTATCGGAACCCAAAGATCAACTTGGCCGGGGAGCTACGGCTCAATCTTGACGAACTTCCCGGAATGGAGCGCGATGAATTTGCCCGCATGGTGGAGGAAAGCACATCGCGCAAAATGACAGATATCCTGAACAACTTTCGGAGTAACATATGGCATCCCTGATTCAAACATTACAGCACACTCTTGATTCCAAGGACCCACTTCTATCCCTTGAAACAAAACGCATCCTGCTCAAGGAAGCATTGCAGGCTTATGTGCTTGACTTTATTTATAACCATCCAGGATATCGTCGTTTGAATTTCTACGGCGGCACCTGTCTGCATATTGTGTATGACCTGAACCGCTTATCCGAAGATCTCGACTTCGATAACAGCACTGAAATCGATCTGTCCAATCTGGCTGACGACTTAACCACATTGTTCCGCAAGTCCCTGGGGTATGACCCGGCTGAGATCAAATCCCAGCAGGGAGAAAACGGCATATTGCGCGCAACGATCAAATTGCCCGTGCTCAACGAACTGGGACTTTCCCCCCATCGCAATGAAGCCCTGCACCTCAAAGTGGAAGTCAGTCATCATAGGCAGGTTGCCATTCTGCAAAATACGCCGGTCTTTTATCTTGGGCGCAGCTTTGTGCCTTCACATTTTTCACTGGAAACCATGATGGCCGGCAAAATGCTTGCCTGCCTGGAGCGCAACTTCCAGCGTGGGAGGGAAGGCGCCTTCATCAAGGGCCGCGATTACTATGACCTGTTATGGTTCATGCAGAAGGGCATTCAACCTCTGGAGGAAAAACTTACCAGGGATGGTGGGAAACCTTATACCGTGGAGTCCGCCATGCTGGCATTAAAAAGCAAGATCGCCGGCATCTCTGCGGCTGATCTGGCTGTGGATTTATTGCCGATGTTTGAGTCCAGATCTTTTATTGAGTCCTGGCTGAAGAATTTTCATGCCAACATTGAGCGTTACGTGGAGGGATACCTGAACAAAAAGTAATTGCAGAAATATGTAAATCAAACTCTGATAACGACACACCTCGATCACCCCCATTCCGAATTCTATATCATCTCGGCTGGCAGAAACTTCTGCCAGCCGATTTTTTATTTCAAAAGGAGATTCACATGTTCAAGTTGTTGAAACGTTTTATGCGCGAAGAAGATGGTCAGGACTTTGCCGAGTATGCCCTGATCCTGGGCGCAGTGGGTGTAGTCGCGATTGCCGTGATCGCGCAGTACAAGACCGAATTGATCGCTGCCTTTCAGGCGGGCATTGATGCCCTGCGCATGGCGCGAGGCGGATAAATGTCTCGCTGGAAAGAAAAGGGGCAGACCCTTCGACGTTGCTCTGGGCAGGCTATGGCGGAGTTCGCGTTGATCATGCCGGTCCTGATCCTGCTCCTGTTCGGCATGACCTTCGCCGCGTTCTACGCCTTTCGTTCCGCCTCGATGGATTGGGGCGTGTTCATCACTGGTGTTGCCTCCGGCTCATATAACACCCCGGCCACCGAACATGCAAGAGGCAACGTTTTGTGGCCCGACCTGGCGGATCAGATCAACGCAGGGCAGAACGGTCCGCGCCAGGTGCGCTCATTGATCAGCGTGGAAGACTCGCGAGATTGGATATTTGGCATCCAGCTGATTGAAGCGCAACGGGCAGAAACCAATTTTCGCTTGTGGCGCTTCTATCCCGGTCCGCCCCCTGCCGGAGGCATCGAATGAAAGTCAAGCATCCAAAAGGTGAGCGCGGTCAGGCGTTGGCGGAGACAGCTTTATTTGCCGTGCTGGCAATCCTGATGGCTTTTGGTTTGCTCGCCTGGATTCCCACCCATCGCGCCCGTACTGCCGCGACTGCCGCCGCATACGCCTGTACGCAGTTTCTATCTCAATCGCCTGATCCTGCCCGCGCACGACGTAACGCCGTGAATGTCGCGTGGAACACGTTGAATGCCGACTGGTCTGCCACGGCAGGTGTGCAATATCAGGTACAGGTCTCTCCGCCGGGTGGTCCGGGCCTGCCGGGTCGCTGCCTGGTTTCTTTTCAAGCGCCGACCCTCTTCAACGGACTGCTTGGGCTAAGCACAAGTGGCTGGAATAACGAGTGGTTCCTTTCTCGTTCAGAGACATGGAAGGCGAGGTGGCGATGAAAATCAAACGCAACGAACGCGGTCAGTCCATTCTGTTATTTGCAATTCTCTTGCCAGTCATGTCCCTGTTTCTGCTGGGCATCCTTGATTACATGGTGACGAATGCGCGCGTGATGGAGACCGTGGCAGCCGCCGACCTCGCCGCACATGCAGGCGCGCAGGAAATCACAGTCTTACCCGATGGAACCATCACTGCCACCACTGCCGGGAATGGAATTGCCGCTGCTTACTTCAATTCACAACGACCCGCATCTGCCCAATTACTCTCGGTATCCTGCGGACGACATCAGGGACGCCCCGCCTGTTTTGTAACAGCCCAAACCCACTCCGCAGGCTATCTACTATCCGCCCGTTGGGTGACCGTACGCGCCATCGGGTATCTAGCGCATGGCGTCACAAGAGAAGATCAATGATTTTAGGAGAACCATGAAGTCACTTTGGAAATCCATCCTGGATGGGTTGACCTATAAAGACCTTGCGGGGAAGAGACAGCCTCGCGTATATACCATTATCACAGGGCTGATCCTGCTGCTACTTTTGACGGCGGGAGGCATGGCCGGGCTTAATCGGTATCTGTTGATGAGCAGGGTGCTGTCCACGCCAGTACCTGTTTCCATCACCGCGCAGGCTACTGAAACATTGGAAAACGAAGTGCCCGCAACCATACAACCGGAAGATGGGTCAGCGATTGAGTGCCCAACCGATCCAGCCGACTGGTCGCTTACACCGACCTATGCCAGCAAAAATTACAACGTCATCCAACCTGCCTGTGTGTACCAGGGGTTGGAAAGAACGATTGCCTGGGCATTGGCGATTAGGGAGGGTTATAGTCGCGCAGAGGCAACCCGACAACTTGGGTTTACTGCAATGCCGATGAGACAGGTGAAAACGGTGACCATTCCAGCCAATGCAAAAGGGCTGGCGGACGTGCCTGTCAGTTTCATCCCGCCCAATCCCCACCTAACGGAATGGCGGTTGGATGCAAACGGCGAAGCCGCGGTGACGTATGCCCTGCGCGGCTGTTTTCGCACCTCGACAGTTGTTGGCAACCGTGTGGAAATATGGGGCGGTGAATATCCTGTGATCTGTCTGGTGGTGGAGGATGCCGAGAACACACATATTATTTATTCCCTGAACGGTCATACCTATACTTCGACCGCCAAACCCACGCGCTCCTTCCTGCTCTTCGGTTATCTGCCCGACGGGGACGGAAACTGGGTCTGGCTTGGAACCCAGAATGATCCAAAGCTGGAAATCACCGACCCGCAGGCGAACGCCAATGAACGCCTATCCATTGCCACAATGTATGATTCGCATCCGTGGGATGCAAAGTGGTTGATGGATGCCCATCATCTGGTCATGCAGCCCCCGCCTGAGAACTGGCGGTCCATGACCGATGAAAACGAGAAACAAGCCATTCTCAATGGCATATCCACCGGGCAGAATGGAGCCGCGCCATGAAAAACATGGGATTGCTTTTTATCCTGTTCACTCTGCTGTTTTTTCAACCGCACCGCGCACAGGCACAGTCGTCCCCCGACTGTTCATTCGAAGCAGACGGCAGTATTGTATGCACGACTGGTGGCGGTGACGGAGGAGGAGACAACGACGACGATGGTAACAATCCGAATTCCACTCCCACTCCTTGTGTGCCGGGGGCTACTCATAAGGAGACCATCTATCGACCTGAACCCATCCGCCTGGGAGAAGGGCAATGCAGTATTTGGGAAGTTGAGGCGTTGGATTGTACAGGCGAAATTGTTTTTGGCGGTAATGTTGGGACTGGTGATTGTCCCCAGGTGGTCTCCCAACCGCAGCATCCCTGCGACATTTTTTCTGTGACATCCGGCGGGATTACCTGTGATGCCGTGGGATGGAACGTGCGCGCCCGGGTGACGTTTCCAGAAATATATCTTGATGTCCGTCCCTACCCCGCGACTCTCGTTCGCTGGCCGACTGCCGTTCGCAATGGGGGTCAGCCAGAGTCCACCGGCTCAGGCGGTGTGGATTACATTCCCAATGGCGGCGGTTCGCCGGGTAATCCACAGGAAGGAGATTGGCGGGATTTACGCTTGACCCTGACGCTGCGCCCCGCCGGTCCGCTGTTGGTTACCTTGCCACATATCGGCAACCTGACATTGGCAGATCAGGGCGTGACAGGCAACCCGACGCAAATCTTGTGGGAGGTCCCATCCCACCCAGCTGCTGGAGGTGGTCCCCTGGCTGGAAGCGTTGGCGGTCTTGAGGAATTACCCGGTGATATTCCCCTGTTTGTTGGCACAGGACGCGCGCCATACAGGTTGTTTTGGGAATTGCGCTACTATGAATACGTCGCCAAAATGGGATGTGTGGCCGGACCTGGCGGCAACGGAAATTACAATTGCGGCGGCGGAACCGGACACAGGGAAATCGTTGGTTATGAATGGGAACGAAATTCAAGCGGTGGTGAAATCCCTCCCACCGCCGTACAGAACCTGCCGGCTTCTGTGATGGCTGACACCAATAATGATGGTATGCCCGATGCATACTGGGACAAAAATCTGACCTTGCGGCGCATGGATGACAACAACCGCGTGGACAACCCACAGTATCAACGCTCCTGGAACTGGGGCGGGATCATATACTGGGCTGTGCGTGAGGGACAGGGTCAGATCGGTTGGCCGGGCTCAGTCCCATAATAAAATTCGATTACTTAAAAATCAATCTTCAACAAGAGCAAAACCAGCTCTTATTGAAGATTGATTAAATGTCACAATAAAATATACGGGGTAATGTATTAATTTTGGACTTAGAAATAAAGGTCACATTACTTTCTGAATGTGCTGATTTGATAAAGTCGAGACATGCGCTGTTCGAGTGTTGGACGGAATAGTTTACGATATATCGATTGGCGTTGTTTTACGGGAATTTCTCTTTTAAAAACCAGATCAAGCTTTTTCAAGCAATCAATTAGTTGTTCTACTGAAATTGATGCAGTCGTCACTGCAAACGCGTCTGCCTGATATTCTTCATTGCGTGAAAGATGTGAAAACCAAGCAAGCAGGATTATAAAAAGGAAACTTAGGCAGAGGGAATATAAAAGACTGTAGAGCGCAAAAGCAAAAGTTGCAAGGAAAACACTAATCAGCAACCACATAATCAACATAAAGTTATTCTTTGGAATAATATGACCTAATTCATGCGCTACTATTGCATCGAGATCTTCTATATTAAATTCTATAAAATCATAATCCATCTTTTTGAACAGCCTTTGTGATAGAACAATATAACTAGGAAAAAAGCTAAAGGTCACCGCTCTCGTCTCTGTTATCGGACCATCGACTATCTGGACTCTGATACCAGAATCAAATTTATCAATCAATGATAGTGTAGAAGTTGGCACATCTTCTGGATGGAAATTTCCAGGGTTATTGAATAGATTTGTTCTTGCAACATAATACATGAAATACAGTAATACCCATCCTAAAAAGGAGGTTGAACTTAGGATCAAAATAGGCATTATTATTTGCATCGACTTAATCCCGGGTATTACTCAAAACATTCTGAATTCAGACATCAAAGTAGTTCGGTTAGATAACGATCAATCAAATTCTTGGTCAACTGCTCGCCACGTCTAGCAAGTTTCTCGACCCATTCACTACTCATGGGGGCAAAATCAGTTGGATAATTCACAACTTCAGATCTGGATACAAAGTTCGCAGGTGTACCTATCAGGTTAACATCTTGCTGACCCAAATATGGCATAACAAACCCTTTTATTTGGCCTGTTTCTTTCAGATAGTGCAGTCGTTGCATAGCTGCTTCCTGAACTCTCCTGTGCGCAATCTCAAAAGAACGAGCTACTCTTGGGACAAAATCAACGGGTGTATTTGATCCATCATCCTGTCCCCTTCCAGCATTACATACTACTAAATATTCACAAGAAAACGTATGAACACTAATTTTTGAATTTCTGCCAGGCTCTAAGACTTGAAGTCCAAGGTTGTCATAGACTCCGCCATCCGTCAGAAGAACCCTCTGGTAAGTTTCTTGACCATCCTTGTGAAATCGCCATCTACGGTCAAGCGCTGGTAACAGGATTGGATAAGCGGCCGACGCGGCGACTGCGCAAGCCACATCCACATCCCACTCTTTGAGTTCGCCATGTTTCCAATCTCCGGCTCTTCTGTTACCGAAACGAAAAGCTGTTCCTGCTCGCAACTCACAGGCGCCAACTATTACATCCATATCATTGCGGCGACTCGCGCTCATCTTCAGACCCGCAAACAACTCACGATTGAGAACATCAATAAACATATCTGTGCGAGTTGGATAGCGAAGAAGTGAAGGATCTTTATTGAGAATACTCGATACGACATGATCAACTTTTGTAGCTAGTCCATTCAAGTTGCTGCCAACCAGATTCTTCGGTTTCAGCAACTCTAGAACAATATCCTTGTGCAATCCTTTTTTTAACAGCTGGCACATATCCGAGTCGAATTCTGAAAAACTCTTATGGGGAGTGTATGCAAAGTAGGCGCCAATGATTGAGCCGCCAGAAATTGTCGAAATGACTTGGATGCGATCTAGTAATCCGAGATCATCAAGCGCCCGAAGGCAACCAAGATGAAAAGCAGCAGCACGCGAGCCGCCGCCGGAAAGGGCTAACCCTATCATAGTCCTTCTTCCCTAAGAGCGAACTGCGCCGAGCCTACTGAAATAAGTTCATTATTTTTCATGAGTGATCGACTCTCGTAAACATAGGCACCTACGGTATCCATTCCATGAACACTACCTAGTATCAGCATAAGGGATTTCTTTTGATTTTGCCCTACCGATGAAACTAGACTGATCATACTACTCATATCCTCGTGGCTTTGATATGAGGGCAAGCTGGGATGCGTGTGCCAATGACCAACAAAACCACACGCTCCATAACTTTGATCAGAACGACGAATATGTTCTTCGTGAGTCCCCTTCACGCCACAAATGAAATGTCCGGGATCATGTTTGCTGTCCGATGGCGGACCAGATAAATCAAGAAGCCATATAACCCCAATTGCATCGTCCCAAGTGCCCCATAATAATCCACCTGTCTCATGTTTCGATGATCGGTAACGATGATTTTGCTTTATCCAAGCTTTGGCTTGCGTAAAAACACTGGGCAAAATTCTAATCCTATAGTTGCCGGCTTGCACTTCGTGGAAACGCGGTAATTCTATAGACTCTGATGCCCATTTGCTATTAGCAACGGGAACAGATAATGCCAATGCGCCACCCGGATTTGCGCCCTGCAAATTGCTGATCGCCCAATTAAGGGCGTTGGAAGCTAATCCGAGGATATCAGCGGTTGAACCTACAAAGGTTGGGTCAGAACATCCTGGCTCTGGCTGAAACATGGAGATGGTTGCGCGAGTTGAGTAAAAAGCAGATGTAACACTGGGTAGCCTATTTTCGTTGGTAAGACGCAATTTCAACCCCAAGTAAGCATTCCAGATTCCTCCTAGTGCATTTTGTGGCACAACAACACAAAGTGTGTGTCTGGCTTGTGTGTCAATAATCAGTGAAATCAAATAGGGGTTCTGTGAATTGAACTTGGTCCAATCTCGTTCAAGTTTCATTTGGAATATATTTGAAGCAGTGCAATCGATTCCTACATCATAATCTTGAAAACGTGCGATGTCGCTTAACAAGAATTTGTGCGCTTCTTCAGGATAAGGAACAACTGAGCATCCGAATGCAACAGCCTTCAAGCGACTGGCGAGGGCAATAGATTTATTGAGACCTATATGCTGTAACTCGAAGTTTTGCCTGGCAAGGATACCTGGCTTTACCAGAGAATTGTCTACCAAGTCAAGTTGCCGTGGATTTGCTCTCGCCACAATTTCGGCAATCCAAGACCCCAATGCCCCGCACCCAAGGATTAGCACCTTTTTTCCACTAAACCAAGAGACGGGAGTCCCGCTATCCCGACGAACGACAATCTCTTCTCGGTCTTCAAGTATCTTACACCATGTTATATTGCTGAGCTCAAACACAGCCAAGATCGCATCACCAAGTTCCTTTCTGATGTTCAACAGATCTTGGGAATCGGATTCGTCAGGCAGAACTTTTCTAAGATATCCGGCTGTTTCCGAACTTGCTGTCCAAATTGCGATATGCTGACGTAGCGAACCATCAGATGCTCTCCGCATAGGCAATCCCACTACCAAATAAAGCGGTTCTTTCTCCGGGGTAAGTAACGCGGCCAAGGCAAGGTTCCGGAGAATCTCATCATGTCCCATGCCGGCCTTTTCAAGTTCACGAAATAGCTCCCCACCTTTGGTTGGAAATTCCATTGGCAAAGTATTCGGCAACATGACGGCAAATGCTGGTTGCCCTTCGGTTGGCCATTCCTCTGAAAGGCTCTTCCAGTTGACCAATTCTGTATAACCAGAATTCTTACGCAACACAGCCAGCCCATGCCAAGATTCTCCAGGTGGGCAGGGAGCGTTGGCTCGAATTACAAAGGGATTTTGGGCGCCGTCAATATTATGGTGGGGAGGTTCGAGAGGACCTTCGATTGAATCCATATCATTGATCGCTGCTTTGGATAACCATAGCCTCAAACGATCAAAAAAGCCATAGAGTCCGTCAGACGGGTTCCATTCAACGCTACTTTGATATAGACAGATGGAGCGCTTCCACGTAACATGTGGAAAGCCAGCAAAACGGTCGTGTGATATGGTGAGGCGTGGACGATCAAAGGGAAAATCTGGAGGTATCCAAAGGATAAATTGCTCTCGTTCCCTAAGATCCAGCCCTCCAGCACGCTGTTCGATCAAGCCCAGCCTAATACTGACAGTCGCAAATAGCCAATCCTCAAATAGAAGGGGTTTGTCTATCAATTCAAACTCATTGGGATCGATTGAACCTAACCGCTCCAATTCCTGGATTGCACGTTGTTGACCCGCTGTGGTCATAACTATCCAAATCCTACCTGGGTTGACGGCGGTTGCGTACCACCTCTTGCAGCAGTTACTGTAGTTGCCAGACCGGATGGACTTTGGCTCTTTGATCGTTTATCGTCAAAGGAAAACCCATTCCTATCCACTGTAAAGACCATCGGAAACGGACTTTGCTTCGATGGATATTCATGGGTGCATATGAAGTGTCCAGGTTTGATAATTTCCTCATACCGCTTTCTAGCTTTTTCGTGCGGTGGATTTTTTCCGGGCTCATCTAAAAAGTCGGAGGCTGAACTGGAAACGATGTACCCATTTTTCTCAATGGAGTATTTTGAAAAATACTCCATGATATCTTTTTTGAAGCATTCTTCCGCATCACCATCATCCTGATAGTACATGACGGCTTTTGAACAATGATGTGCCGACAACATAACATTCCAGAATAGATAAGGAGTGTTATCTCTCTGGCTATTCTTGGTGCTTTCTGTAGTTTCAAATATGCGCTTTATCGTCGTATATTCCCTGTCTCCAAAGAAGAAAAACTGTCCATACTTATCACCTTCAGAAAGAATTATGTTCATTGATAAGCTGGTTTTGTTTTTGTCTTTGGCTTGATCATCTTTGAATGGTGCGTGAATAAACGACTGGAAATGCCCAGTAAGGTCATTGCCATCGACAAAATAGACGATTTCGCCGGGGCGCGATTTGCAGTTTTCAGGTAGATCTTTATACTTGTCATCATATAGAATGTCATCGTGCCCGATGACGCGCAGGCGATTTCCAGATTGGATTGCATTCGGCGCTGCAAGTATGGCTTTTCTACGCCGGTCCACTTCTTTACGAAAAGCCTTTGCGTCCTCACACAATGCTTCTTGATCGCTTTGATCACGGAAAATCTTGGGCGTATGCCAAAGCTCCCCGATATCTACTCTCTTCTGTAATTCAGCAAAACCTTGTACATGGTCTTTATCTGGGTGCGTCAAAACAAAAAGCGCTAAATATGGTCTACCATTACCTTTCTTGGGCAGTACCTTTACCAATTCGTCGATGATGCACCATTCAGGTTCGTCTGAGTCGTTTGCTTTCTCAAGGTCTCGTAAATCAATTTGCATAACTATCTGATTGGGTTTTATTACGATGGTTGTTGAGTCCCCGGTTCCAACTGGCCAAAAGATCGCCGCTTTTGTGCTAGGTAGTTTGAATTCATTACTCATTACGCCTCCTAATTATGTCCAACAATGGCTAATTAATGCTTAGAATCATCGAAATTTAATGCAAAAGTAAATCACATTAAGATTATATTAGAACATTAGTTCATTAGTCAAGTGCAATGTTCTTCTTTGAACTATGCAGATTACTTTGAATATCCCTGATTTATTCAAGAAATGAAATATCCACCATTTTCCTGCGCAACAATGTGGCGCCCCTCATTGCTGGCGTTCTCACTCGCTAAAATCCCAGTGGGACATTAGAAAGCACAGACCATTGCGCTTGTTGACTTTGAATCTTCGAAACGCCGTCTCCAGACGATCCTTGACCGTTTTCCTTGAGATATGCAATCTTGCCCCAATCTCGCGGTTGGTATAGCCCAGACTCACCAGCGCGGTCACATCCTTTTCGCGTTGGGAGAGTGACTCCCAAGTATTCCAGAGACTCTCATTGGCAGTGTATTGTGTCAGGCCGGCGACCAGAATATCGGAGATCAAATCGTGTTCAGGACGGCCTTCGTCAGAAGATCGGGTGGAAAAAACGGCCACTTTATGGGTTTAGTTACAAACAATGTGACTATACCCATAAAATGACCGCGCTCGGAAGCATAAAGTGGCCGCATTTTAGCCTGCATTGAATAGAAAAAATAATGGATTGCGTTCTGACTGGAACCATAACTTGGCCGCAAGTAAAATCTGGAAGCATAAAGTGGCCGAAAGTTTACGCCTCATTTTCCACTTAAAAGGCAGCGAAAACTTAGCAAAATTACATTTTTGTGCTCATAAGGATACAGAACAAGATTTCTTGAAGTCCGTTTGGAGAAATGATCAATAATTTCGGTTTATCAAATGAGATTTTTGCGATAGTGCCATTTTCAAAATATGCCCTCTGGAAGCATAAAGTGGACTAAGTGGCCACTTTATGGGTTTAGTTACAAACAATGTAACTAGACCCATAGTTTTGCCACGACTGGAAGCATAGTATTGCCGCGATTTACTCGTATTGGATAAGCGCAACCCAGAAATTTATCAAAAGGTTGGAAGCATAGTTTTGCCAGAAGTAAATTCTGGCACCAAAGTTTTGCCAAAAGTAATGAACGCTTGTCAGTAGAAAAAATAACTCGGGGAGTAATATCTACGCTGACATTTGTCAAATCTTCATTATTTCGGAGGCAAAACTATGTTAAGCGAAATGGAATTACTTCAGTTATACCAGCGTCTCAATCTGTCAAAACAATCGCAACAAATCATTTCAGAAATTCGCTCATCATCTCCCGCGCGACGAGTGAGAAGTGCCGCCGGGAATGTTAGCGTTCGTTATCCAAGTCGGAAGATGGGGGTCATTATTCAGGCAGAAAGTCATCGAAACGAATTGGCCGGAGTCTATGAAAAAGAATATGACCCAAAGACTTTGGAATATTACGATCAGCCATCGCGAATCAAGCTGACTTATAAAGCGAAGAACGGGCGGCGAGTAGGAATTTGGCACACTCCAGATTACTTTGTTATTCGAAGCGACAGTATTGGATGGGAAGAATGGAAAATGGAAGCAGAGCTACCGCGTCTGGCAGAACAAATGCCTCACCGATATATCCAACAAGAAAACGTGTGGCATTGTCCGCCAGGTGAAGAACATGCAGCACAATTCGGTTTTTTCTATCGAGTACGATCCTCTGCCGAAATTGATTGGGGCTTGCAACGCAACCTGCTATTTCTTGAAGATTATCTTCACGCAGATAGAGAAGACTTGGATGAGAAATCCGTTCACTCGGTTAAATCATTGGTTGCTGAGCACCCCGGGATAACGCTACAAGAATTACTTTTGATTGGAAAAGTTTCCAGCGATGTTATTTTCTCAATGATAGCAAGAGGGCAGGTTTATGTTGATTTATGGTCCATGCCAACTGAGTAGCCCGCCTATTGTGCCATTTGCAAATTATACGCTCTGGAAGCATAGTTTTGCCAAAGCGGCAAAACTATGGGTTTAGTTACAAACAACAAAACAGCCGCCTTGCGGCGGCTGTTGAGCCTGAGGGGGGCAGGCTCAATTCGAATTATAGCAATGAACAGCCACCCGTCAAGGATGACTGTCGCTTATTTTTTATACCGACACATTCCATATACCCACATGCCAATCCCTATATGATGAACAACCGATGACCTGGTTGTTCATTTATGTTTTAGCCATTAGCCTGTACGACCTGCGTACCCGACGCATTCCGAACTGGTACACCCTTCCGCTGATTCTGGCCGGAATGATCGCTCATTTCCCTGGTCATCTGGATGTATGGCTTGCCAGTTTCACTCTGTTATCCGCTTGGGGAAGTGGTTGGATGGGAGCCGGCGATGTCAAACTCTGGATGGCATTGCTATGGGCTTTGCCTGTTGAATCCTCACCACAGGCTCTTTTAATTATATTTGCATCATTCCTTCTCACTGGTCTTGCTCAAATCCTTTGGCGAGCTGTGCGAAGGCAACCTGCCAGCGGAACAAAGTCTCCAGCCGCCTGGCGGGCCATCCCCTTCCTCCTGATGTTCTGGTATGTACACTGACCTCTTCCTTGCGCTGCTCAACCGCAAAAACGCGCGTGAGCATCCCATCCTGTCTGCCATGTTATATGCCTTCTGTCCGACTGCTGCACGTTGGTGGTTGGTGGGAGCTGATCCGATTCCCCCCTTTGATCCGGTCTGGAAGTCGCTCCAGGACCTCGCTTCCGGTGAGACCCTGCTCGAATTCCTGATCAAGTATGACTTCGATGGATTGATCGAAGAAATACGGACATACATTCGTGAAGTCGAGGAATACCGTACCCAACACCCTGTCCGCTCGCCCGAACTTATGCCGCTCTTTCGTGGAGGAAAGATTCCCGCCGGCAGAAGATTCGGTTCACAGAATGCCATCAACAATCTCGGCGGCGACTGGCGGAATTTATTCATTTACGTTCGCACCTGGGCTTTCCTATCCCAGGACTGGCGCATAGGAATGCAGATCGAACGAGACTCCGGATACAAACTAACCAGTGAAAAAGTATACCTGACCCTACCCTTCACACGCCTGCCCGTGCAATTCGATACATGGATTTGGAAAGTGCCTGTTGGGCATGTCACAGAAACCAAGATCGGAGTGCTGGTGACAGATCAAGAACAGGATCAGCTGCGATTTTCCCTGATGAGGCGTTGTACTACGATGGGAAAACAACCCTGGTCAAACACACTCACCGTCTTTGCGTTGGATCGTGAAACGGGTGAGACGAGTCACTTCGATCAAACCCTATCCGACAAAGACCTGGAAGGAATGGTTCAATCCCTATCCAACCTGGCGAAGAAAGGACCTTATCCGCCATTGAACGCTCTGCGTCAACCTTCGATCTGTAAACAATGTGGCTACCAACATCTGTGCTTCGAAAAAAATTACATCTCACAACATGCGCTAAATACCCAATGAAAAAAATCCGTCCTTTCATCCTTCTGTTTTTGTTGATTGCTTTGATGTCTTTGAGCAGTCTGGCGATGGCTGCCACACCGGTTCACGCGTCAAGCGCAGATTTGCTCATCACTCCCACACCAACTGTAACCGTCACCACCACGCCCACACCGCCCTCGGATGGCGGCGGGACAACCACTACCACAACGCTTTCACAGATTTTCCATCATCTGGTCTTCCCCGCTGAAACCATCTCAGAAGCATTGGCTGGCATCTTCGACAAAGCAGCCGATAAGGAAGTGCGTGCCATGAGCGAGGAAGTCGCGCGCTGGACCCAGGTGATCGGCGAGATTGTGCAGGCTCCCAGCCAGGGTGATTACAGCAAGGTGGCACAATCCAGTCTGCCGGTCGCGGCAGCTTTGGCTCCCGCATTATTTTTGTTGCGTCTTGCCTTATATCACTGGGGAAGATTGTTGGGTGATGATGACAGTGGATTGCGCGTGGTTGGGGATTGGGTCACAGCTGGTGTGCTGGCAATTGCATCCGGCCCCTTTCTTGATCTCATTGTTCGCCTCGGCTGGTGGATGGTTGGAAAGGTCATTGGTGAAACAGGTTTGCTGGCGGTGAGCTTTGTGGAGACTACCACGGCGACCTCTGTGTTGCTGGGCCTTGCCAACCTGACTTTTCTTGGAAGCCTGCTAAACATCGGCCTTTCCATTGGTTCACTACTTGCCATTGGTGGGATGTTGTTTGCCTTTGCATCTGCGAATGCCGTTTTGTTCATCCTCGCTGTACTTGCTCCTCCGATTGCAATCGCAAGTGTTCTCCCTCAGGCAGGTTGGCTGCGTTCGTTATGGATGAAGGCGGTCATCCTGATCGCC
>JAUQXA010000039.1 GCA_030834895.1 Anaerolineales bacterium | reverse complement strand
GGCGATCAGGATGACCGCCTTCATCCATAACGAACGCAGCCAACCTGCCTGAGGGAGAACACTTGCGATTGCAATCGGAGGAGCAAGTACAGCGAGGATGAACAAAACGGCATTCGCAGATGCAAAGGCAAACAACATCCCGCCGATCGCAAGTAGTGAACCAATGGAAAGGCCGATGTTTAGCAGGCTTCCAAGAAAAGTCAGGTTGGCAAGACCCAGCAACACAGAGGTCGCCGTGGTAGTCTCCACAAAGCTCACCGCCAGCAGACCTGTTTCACCAATTACCTTTCCAACCATCCACCAGCCGAGGCGAACAATGAGATCGAGAAAGGGGCCGGATGCAATTGCCAGCACACCAGCTGTGACCCAATCCCCGACCACGCGCAATCCGCTGTCGTCATCCCCCAACAATCTTCCCCAGTGGTATAAGGCGAGACGTAATAAAAATAATGCGGGAGCCAAAGCTGCCGCGACCGGCAGACTGGATTGTGCCACCTTACTGTAATCACCTTGGCTGGGAGCCTGCACGATCTCGCCGATCACCTGGGTCCAGCGCACGACTTCCTCGCTCATGGCACGCACTTCCTTGTCAGCGGCTTTGTCGAAGATGCCAGCCAGCGCTTCCGAGATGGTTTCAGCGGGGAAGACCAGGTGATGAAAGATCTCTGAAATTGTTGTGGTGGTGGTCCCGGGCGGTGTGGGTGTGGTGGTGACAGTTACTGTTGGCGTGGGGGTGATGAGCAATTCTGCGCTTGACGCGTGAACCGGTGTGGCCGCCATCGCCAGACTGCTTAAAGACATCAAGGCAGTCAACAAAAACAGAAGGATGAAAGGACGGATTTTTTTCATAGGGTATTTAGCGCATGTTGTGAGATGTAATTTTTTTCGAAGCACAGATGCTGGTAGCCACATTGTTTACAGATCGAAGGTTGACGCAGAGCGCTCAATGGCGGATGAGGTCCTTTCTTCGCCAGGTTGGATAGGGATTGAACCATTCCTTCCAGGTCTTTGTCGGATAGGGTTTGATCGAAGTGACTCGCCTCGCCCGTTTCACGATCCAACGCAAAGACAGTGGGGGTGTTTGGCCAGGGTTGTTTTCCCATCGTAGTACAACGCCTCATCAGGGAAAATCGCAGCTGATCCTGTTCTTGATCTGTTACCAGCACTCCGATCTTGGTTTCGGTGACATGCCCAACAGGAACCTTCCAAATCCATGTATCGAACTGCACGGGCAGGCGTGTGAAGGGCAGGGTCAGGTATACTTTTTCACCCGTCAGTTTGTATCCGGAGTCTCGTTCGATCTGCATTCCTATGCGCCAGTCCTGGGATAGGAATGCCCAGGTGCGAACGTAAATAAATAAATTCCGCCAGTCGCCGCCGAGATTGTTGATCGCATTCTGTGAACCGAATCTTCTGCCGGCGGGAATCTTTCCTCCACGAAAGAGCGGCATAAGTTCGGGCGAGCGGACAGGGTGTTGGGTACGGTATTCCTCGACTTCACGAATGTATGTCCGTATTTCTTCGAT
>JAUQXA010000038.1 GCA_030834895.1 Anaerolineales bacterium | reverse complement strand
ACCGAGGTCTACACACAGCTGTATCGCTTTGCCGCAAACAGCAGCGACGGCAATGCCCCGCTCGGAACGCTGACCACCGCCAACGACGGCTACCTCTACGGGCTAACCTGGCTCGGCGGCCGGAACAATCTGGGCACGCTGTTCCGCATCAAGCCGGATGGATCGGCGTTCGAGACCTTGTACCATTTCGCGGGCGGGACGTTGGGCAAGTATCCCTACGACACACTTGTCTTTGATGGCAATCACACACTCTACGGGACGACGCTTGGAGAATACGGCGTCAACCTCTCCGACCTGGGCGTGGTCTTCAAATACGACATCACCAGCAAAGCCTACTCGGTCCTGCACAAGTTTGCGGGTGGAGCGAACGACAGCGGCAAACCCAACGGAAGCATCGTCCTCTCGTCGGATGGAATAACGCTCTATGGAACCACCCACGGCGACGATGCCTGGGGCGGCAGCGAATACGGCATCCTCTACCAGATGAACACCGATGGGACGGGCTTCGCTCAACTCCACGAGTTCAAAGGCGGCGCGGACGGAGCAACTCCCATGCGGACGCCGTTGCTCATCGACAACAAGTTGTATGGCATGACCGCCTACGGTGGCGCGGAAAATTACGGGCTTATCTATCGTTATCAGGTCCCCGAGACGATGATGGCGCAAAGAAGTTTTGCCGCACTGAATGTCAATACGTACAGTCCAGTCATTACATCGGGCAATACGATTTCAGTTTCAGAAAACACGCTCGCGCTGACAACTGTCACCGCCACAGATGCGGATATTCCCACCCAGCCTCTCGCCTACTCGATCAGCGGCGGACCGGACTCGGCGCTCTTCAACCTCAACCCGTCCACCGGTGAATTGGCCTTCGTAGCCGCGCCAAATTATGAAGTCCCAACCGATGCGGGACTGGACAATATCTATAACGTTACTGTACAGGTAATCGACGGGGCAACTGCCGCAACACAGGATATCTCGGTCACGGTCACCGCCGCCAATGACAACAACCCTGTCATCACGTCCAGTAATGCCGTCTCGATTGCAGAAAACACCATGGCTGTAGTCACTGCCACCGCCACCGATGCGGACGTTCCATCACAGCCGCTGACTTATTCCATTGCTGGTGGTGCGGATGCGTCCCGCTTCGCCATCAACTCCGCAACCGGAGAGCTGACCTTCGTCACCGCGCCTGACTTTGACCTCCCAGCCGATGCCGGAGCCGACAACGTCTACAACGTCACCGTTCAAGCCTCGGACGGGGAATTATCCGGCACGCAGGATATCGTGGTCACGATCATCCCAGTCAATGACAACGCGCCTGTAATCACCTCGATTGCTGGCATCTCGGTTACAGAGAACAACGCAGTCGTGACCACCGTCACCGCCACGGACGCGGACCTGCCGCCTCAACCGTTGACTTATTCCATCTCTGGCGGCGCGGATTCAACCCTCTTCGCGGTCAACCCATCCACGGGAGAGTTGACCTTCACCGCCGCGCCTGATTTCGAGATGCAAAAAGACGCGGGCATGGACAACATCTACAACGTCACCGTACAGGCATCGGATGGGACATTTGCAACCACACAGGATGTGGCTGTGACCGTGACCCCGGTCAATGACAATATGCCTGTCATCACCTCACCCGCGAGTTTCTCGATCCCCGAAAACTCGACGGCCGTGACCACCGTCACCGCCACGGATGCCGACCTGCCTGCCCAAGCTTTGACCTACTCCATCATCGGCGGCGCAGACTCGGCGCTGTTTACCGTCAATTCGTCCACCGGCACACTGGACTTCGTCACGGCGCGCGATTATGAAGCGCCCAACGATGCAGGCAGTGACAACATCTACAACGTCACGATTCAAGTCTCCGATGGAGCATTCACCGTCACACAGGAACTCGCAGTGACCATCCTCCCCGTGAACGACAATATGCCCGTCATCACTTCGCCGGATAAATTCTCGATCCCCGAAAACACAATCACGATTGCAACGCTCACCGCCACGGACGCGGACCGTCCCGCCCAGCCCCTCACCTACTCCATCATCGGCGGCGCGGACGCGGCGAAGTTTTCGGTCGTCAGCACCACGGGTGAACTGACCTTCGTGACAGCGCCTGACTTCGAGTCCCCAACCGACACCAATCTGGATAATATCTACGAGATCATCATCCAGGTTTCGGATGGGACGTACAACATTACAAAGAATATCTCCGTGCAGGTCATGTACAGGGCAGGCTGATCCCTCAGTCATAACACAAAGCGCCCTTGTGAAAATTCACAAGGGCGCTTTGTGTATCTCAAAAATAGAAGGAGTATAATCTGAAGTCCAAGCATGAGTTTGGGCGCACCAATTTTTACCGCTAATTTTGCTAGGGTCTGTATGCAAATTCCAAACGGATCAACTTGGGTGAGGCTAGATGCCTCAATTTGATGCAACTTTTGGCGAAAATATGAATTTATTGGCTATTTTGCTGTTCACAATGACCATCAGAGAGTATTTTGCACACAGACTCTAATTCTCACGGATTAGAAAGCTAATCAGTGCCAATCCGTGTAATCAGCGGCAAGAATTTCTAACGGCGGTATCTTGTCCGAACTTAAGTCCGAAGCTCAGATATAATATCTTCATAAGATGTAAGGGTAGTTAGGCAAAGAGAAAAGGATACTCCATGGTTACACCGATAATACATCGCCTTAGAGGCATAATTCAACTACACCTTTTTCTCTTTGGATTTAGATGGGAGTATGTTGTCGGTATTGCGGGGTTTGCGCTAGGTACACTAGGCTCAATCATAGAACCACCCGTAAGTATATTCGGCCTTAGCGTCGCAGTCATTTCGGCTTTACTTGGGCTAATCCTATTTTGGAAGGATACTTTAGAGATAAGGCGAGCCGAAAAAGACCTCTACGAAGTTAGAATTACTTCCGATCGTCTTAAGTCCCTACAGAAATCCAGCAAGTACAGTGGGCATAAGGTTATCAACTTCCACGAACGGTATGCAATTTACTCTTCTGAGGTAAATCAGCTGCTTGGTAATAAAAATTTGGAGTTTGAGTTTGAGAGCAAAAAATTTCGAATGAACCAAGTTGCAAGATCTATAGCTCCATTTGTCCTCCGAACAGCTTTTAAGTCAGAGCGTATTCTCTTCAATAGTCCTAAAGTCAGGCTAAAATCTGATCTGACAACCACAGGTATGCTTTCTGGAAGTAAGGTTCTTTTACAGCAAACAGATTATTTTTCGAGCATTTGTACAAACGAGATGATTTGCAAGGAGGTGTGGTCACGCAGAGCTAACGCTCAAATTTTTGATGGACTAAGTCTTATGAGTAACAATCGGATCCTACTTGATCTCATAGAGAGTAAATGTTCAAACCACATTGGAATATCTACACTCACTTTTACAAATGATGGGAAAATGATTGTTACTGTTCAATCTGCAGAATCGGCTCAAAGCGCCGGATTGCTAGCACCCTCTGGTTCAGGATCGGCAGATATTGAAGATTTAGAGGGTGTTTCAACCAATTTTCAAGATTTTATTACTAATGCCATGGCGCGCGAATTAATTGAGGAGTGTGGTCTAGTTGATAACATAGATGGCTTAGTCAAGACTCGGTTGATAGGGTTTTCAAGACTCTTAAATCGCGGAGGAAAACCTGAATTTTTTGGGGTTTCATTTCTCAATATTTCCTTCGATGCATTACGGATAACGGGCAAGGAAGCTGTGTTTATTGCTAACATCATGGAAATCAGAGTCAACCAAACAAACATTACAGAATTTAAGTCTGCTTTAAATAGATTTCAGAGAGAACACCAAGGAAGATTCTCTTTTCTTCTATATATTCATTTAAAATTTCTAATGGATTATTTGGAGTCATCACCAAACTTTCTACTAAGTTTAGTCACTCCTCAAGACCCTTAACGTAAAAAGTCAGGAGTTTGAGGAGGAAATTTACAAGGAACCGCATATACCTTGGGGCAATGTGGCCACCGATAAACAGCAGTGTCAAGAGTTAGGGGTGATAAATTTGTAGTATAATAATCAATAATAATTATCCAAAGATAATAACTATTGAAAGAAGCCTCATGACCGATCCAGATGTCCGCTTCAATGAACTGATTGCCGCACTGAAAGAACGCGATTTCCGGCTGACCCCCCAACGAGTCGAGTTGGTGCGCTTGATCGCAGTCAGTGAAGGACATCCCAGCGCAAACCAGTTTTATGAAAAGATAAAACTGAAATTCCCCACCATGAGTCATGCCACGGTCTACAAGACCCTCGCCATGCTCAAGGAAATGAACCAGGTGTTGGAAATCGATTTGCGCGAAGACAGCCACTATGATGGCAATCGGCCACAGCCCCATCCGCATTTGATTTGCATGAAATGCAACAAGATCGTCGATGGGGAAATATCTCTCGATCAGGAATTGATCAGAAAAGTGGAGGAAGTATCAGGTTATACGATTTTGCGCCCTCAAGTTTCACTTTATGGATTATGTCCGGATTGTAAGAAAGAGAGTTAGTCCTCTCTTTTTTTACACACACCGGATAATAAGTATCACTTAGAAATGCCTATGAAAAGGCAATTTCTAAGGAAGGCGAACACTATCATTTTTCGGTAAACAGCAAACGATTCAATAACCAAAGGAGAAAATATCATGAGCGAAGAAGGCAAATGCCCGGTTCATAGTCACGTTGCCGGCGGCGGAACAACCAACCAGGACTGGTGGCCAAACCAGTTGAACCTCGACATCCTGCACCAGCATTCCCCCAAGTCCAACCCGATGGGCAAGGACTTCAACTACCGCAAGGAATTCAAGAAGCTGAATCTCGCGGCGGTGAAGAAGGACCTCTACAAGCTGATGAAGGATTCGCAGGAGTGGTGGCCCGCCGACTGGGGTCACTACGGCGGACTGATGATCCGCATGGCGTGGCACAGCGCTGGCACCTATCGCACCGGCGACGGCCGCGGCGGCGGCGGCAACGGCAGTCAGCGATTTGCGCCCCTCAACAGTTGGCCCGACAACGTCAACCTCGACAAGGCGCGCCGTCTGCTCTGGCCGATCAAAAAGAAGTACGGCAAAAAAATCTCGTGGGCTGACTTGATGATCCTCGCCGGCAATTGCGCCCTGGAGTCGATGGGCTTCAAAACCTTTGGCTTCGCCGGCGGACGTGAGGACATCTGGGAACCCGAAAAGGACATCTACTGGGGTTCCGAGGACAAGTGGCTGGGAGACAATCGCTATTCCGGCAAGCGGGATCTCGAAAACCCACTGGCGGCCGTTCAAATGGGTCTGATCTACGTCAACCCGGAGGGACCCAATGGAGATCCCATTCCAGCTGCTTCCGGACATGATGTGCGAGAGACATTCGGTCGCATGGCCATGAACGATGAGGAGACAGTCGCCCTCATCGCCGGTGGGCACACTTTCGGCAAGGCTCACGGCGCGGGCGACCCGAAACTGGTCGGTCCCGAACCCGAGGGCGCTCCCATCGAGCAGCAAGGCCTGGGCTGGAAGAACAGCTTCGGCAGCGGAAAAGGAATTCACACCACTTCCAGCGGAGTCGAAGGTGCCTGGAAGCCGAACCCAACAAAATGGGATATGGGCTATCTGAAAGTGCTCTTCAAATATGATTGGGAATTGCTCAAGAGTCCCGCGGGCGCTTATATATGGCTCGCGAAAGATGTCGATGAAGAGGACATGGTGGTTGACGCGCATGATCCGACCCAGAAACATCGCCCGATGATGACGACTGCCGACCTTTCTCTCAAGTTTGATCCCGCCTACGAAAAAATCTCGCGGCGCTATCTGGAGAACCCCGATGAATTCGCCGAAGCCTTCGCCCGCGCCTGGTTCAAGCTGACCCACCGCGACATGGGACCCAAGACACGCTATCTCGGTCCCGAAGTCCCGAAGGAAGACCTGATCTGGCAGGATCCCATCCCCGCCGTCAATCACAAGCTGATCAACAAACAGGACATCGCCGCCCTCAAGAAGAAAATTCTGGCTTCGGGTTTGTCTGTCTCGGAGCTGGTCTCAACCGCCTGGGCGTCAGCGTCCACCTTCCGCGGCTCCGACAAGCGCGGCGGCGCGAACGGCGCCCGCATTCGTCTGGCTCCGCAAAAGGATTGGGAAGTCAATCAGCCCAAACAACTGGCGAAGGTGATCAAGACTTTGGAGAAAATCCAGAAATCATTCAATAGCCCAAAGCCCGGCAGCAGGAAGGTTTCACTGGCTGACCTGATCGTGCTGGGCGGTTGCGCAGGCGTGGAACAGGCTGCGAAGAATGCCGGCTACACTGTGACAGTTCCCTTCACGCCCGGACGCATGGACGCCTCGCAGGAGCAGACCGATGTGGATTCCTTCGCCGTGCTCGAACCAAAGGCGGACGGCTTCCGCAACTTCCAGAAGGCTAAATACGCCGTATCCGCTGAGGAAATGCTGGTTGACCGGGCGCAACTGCTGACCCTGACCGCGCCTGAGATGACCGTTCTCATCGGCGGCATGCGCGTCCTGAACACCAACGTTGGAAAGTCCAAGCACGGCGTCTTCACCAAGCAACCCGGGGCGCTGACCAATGACTTCTTCGTGAACCTGCTTGACATGCGCACGGAGTGGAAGCCCACCTCGGAAGACGGTGATGTGTTCGAAGGGCATGACCGCAAGACGGGCAAACCCAAGTGGACCGCCACCCGCGTCGACCTGGTCTTCGGCTCGAACTCCATACTGCGCGCCCTGGCGGAAGTCTACGCCTGTGAAGACTCCCAGGAGAAGTTCGTGCGTGACTTTGTCGCGGCGTGGGACAAAGTCATGAACCTCGACCGTTTCGACCTCGCCTGATAATGATCTGTCACTGGGGGGTGATGTATAAACTGAACGATAAAAACTCCGAAGCTTTTGCAAAGGCTTCGGAGTTTTCGTTGGACTCCATTGGAAATAAAACCGGGGCGCAAATGAACGCTGATTCAAAGAGAAGAAATCGGCGTTTTGTGCGCGCTTCGCGGTCTGCACCCAAATCGGATTTTCGGCTTATTCCCGATAAAGTCTAATGTTAACGTGAGTAATGGATAAACCAATATTACGTCGTGTTCCCTAGGGAACGTGCTCTTCGCGACCGAAGGGTCTCGAATCTGTTGAGGCAGAGATGCTTCGGGGCACAGTCTCGTTATCCATTATCGACGTTAATGTTATATTTCATCTTGCGCCGCGGGTAGGTGGATTGCTGTTCACTTCATATCCCACCTGAGGCTCTTTTCCCCTGACATTCTTTGCGCGCACACGGAATTCGCGGCAAAACAGTAAGTGAACATTTATCTTCCATTAAAAAATTGGTTATTTGTCTTTACTCATCAACAACCCTATGGTATTATCGCGGAACAATTCAATAGCCCAAATACGGCGCTCTTATCCAGAGAGGCGGAGGGACCGGCCCTGCGATGCCTCGACAACCAGTCAACATAAGTTGAACATGGTGCCAAATCCGACAGAAAAAATTTCTGGGAGATGAGAGGGTAATACTGCTTATACGCTTGCCCTTTCACGCTGAAAGGGCAAGTATATTTTTTAAGGAGAAACAAAAAACAATGAGCAACACTTTCATGACCTCACCCAGCCTGATGTTCACATCGGAGTCAGTCACCGAGGGACATCCCGATAAAATGTGCGACCAAATCTCGGACGCCGTGCTGGATTCCTGTCTCGAACAGGACCCCATGTCCCGTGTGGCTTGCGAAACCGCTGTCAAGACCGGGTACGTAATGCTGTTGGGTGAAATCACCACCAAAGCCTACGTCAACTTCGACGAACTGGTCCGCAAGGTGGTGAATGAGATCGGTTATGACCGCGCCAAGAAAGGTTTCGACGGTCATACTTGCGGCGTGCTTTCCGCCGTCGCCAGCCAAAGCCCCGATATCGACATGGGCGTCAGCCAGTCACTGGAAGCCAAAGGCGGCGACAAGGATGATATCGACAAGATTGGCGCAGGTGACCAGGGTATGATGTTCGGTTTTGCATGCAACGAAACTGCCACCCTCATGCCGATGCCCATCTACCTCGCACACAAACTCGCTCGCCGTTTGAGCGAAGTCCGCAAGGACAACACACTGGAATGGCTCCGCCCGGATGGAAAGAGTCAGGTCACAGTCGAGTACGCTTCTGGAAAACCGAAGCGCATCGACACGGTGTTAATCTCCACCCAGCATGCGCCGGAAATTTCGCAAGAAGACATCCGCGCGGCGATTATCGAGTACGTCATCAACCCTGTGCTGCCCAAGGAAATGGTGGACAAGAACCTGAAGATTTACGTCAACCCCACCGGGCGTTTTGTGGTTGGCGGACCGATGGGCGATGCCGGCGTAACCGGACGCAAGATTATCGTGGACACCTACGGCGGCATGGGTCGTCATGGCGGCGGCGCATTCTCGGGCAAGGACCCGACGAAGGTTGACCGCTCCGCAGCCTATGCAGCCCGCTACGTGGCAAAGAACGTCGTCGCCGCCGGGCTGGCTGACCGCGTGGAAGTTCAGGTAGCGTACGCCATCGGCGTGGCGCATCCGCTCTCGGTGAACGTGGAAACCTTCGGCACCGCAAAAATCGCCGACGACAAGATTTCCGCTTTGATCAGCGAACATTTCGACCTGCGTCCCGGCGCCATCATCCGCGATTTCGACCTGCGCCGCCCCATCTATCGCAAGACCGCCGCATATGGTCACTTCGGACGCGATGACATCGAATTTCCGTGGGAAAAGACCGACAAGGCTGCGACATTGAAAAAAGCAGCTGGAATGTAAATAGAAAGAAAACATGGCGAAGTCAAATTGACTTCGCCATGTTTTCTTTAAATCGTAGTACTCCCAAGGGTGGCAATTTTATCGGGCGTTACGTCCTCATCGAATCAAGCTTGCTAGGTCAAACCAGACCGTACCACGTGCTTTGTTGTACGTGAACTTGATAACCACCCTGTCATACGCCGCAGGCGCGGTAAAGCTCAACGTCACATTCTTCCAGGAGTATGTCGTTCCTGTCGGACATTTCAATATTGTCGTGCCTGTCAAAGTTGTCCCGTCGTAGAGCAACACTTCTCCCTGGCACAGGCCCACCGTCGGCATCGAACTTCCCTTCACCCAATATGAGAAGACAAAAGATTGACCTTCCACACCACTCACAGGCAAGATTTGCGTCAAAGTTTTAATCCTGTGATTCCCAACAAGCTTTATGGAGGCGATACCTTCCTTTTTGTTCCCGGCATCCTTTCCATCATTGGGCGTGAAGGTGGAGCTTTTTGTCCAAAATATGGGGATTTTCGATGTCCGTGAATAAGTGTTAAAACCGCCGTCTTTCGCGAGTTGGGACGTATCTACCTGGTGTACAGCGATATTCGTGCCCGCAGCGTAAATATCATCGCCGGAATATGCGGCCATAATCTTCTTTGCGCCGGGAAATTTGAAAATAATGTTACAACTGCCCATGCCAGATGCAAGAGAGACATTGCAATTCGTATCTGCGCCAGTGACGGTTACAAAACCTGTTGGGGTTTCAGGCACACCTGTAACCCTCACTGTGACAACAACATTCTGCCCTGTCACAGACAGCCCGGGAGTCTCTACTGTAATGCCAGGCTTTTGTACCGCAACGACATCCCTCTGTAGCTGGGAAGCTGGGCGGTGATACATGTCACCGGGTTGTCCATAGAAAATGCTGCACACGCCACTTCCGCTGGTCATGACAACGGTCGCTGTTCCACTTCCCTCCCCGGCGCAGGCACCAGCAGTTGTTATGGCAACAGGCAGTCCAGATGAAGCTGTGGCCGCAACACCAAAACTCTTTCCCTCGGAGGCCTTAGCGGGAACGGGATCGGTGACAGTTATCGTTTGTTCCGCAGCGGTAATATCAGCATTTGCAACCGCAGTGACATTGCCAAGTGTATAGTTATTCGCATCTATACCGCCAGTGATAGCAATACCACTTACATTAATCAGTTTACCAGCGCCCACATTTGGGTTCAAAAATGAAGCGGAAGCATAGTTTGTCGTCAAATTATCGCTGCCGACGCGATTGTCCGAAAGTGTCACAACAGCGGATGTTGAACCGTCGTAAGTTTTATTTACACCGCTTGCCGTAACTGATAAAGTGCGGGGACCAATATTTGCAGTGGCATTTGCTGTTGTAGAGGAAAGCTGATAATTACCCGCATCTCCGCCGGAAAGAGACAGTCCGGTCACTGTAACTAACTTGCCAGTACCTACGTTTTTATCAATGAAGGAGGCGGTTCCGCCAGAGAGGTTCACAACATCCGCGCCAATCACGTCACTGAGATTTCGACCAACGATGGTTGCTCCAGTTGTACCGTCATAGGTTTTGTTACCCACTGTAATGCCGGGAATCACCGCTGCCTTGTTTATAACAAGTATATCGTTGGCAACACCAGTATAATTCGTACTATTAACAGTCGCAACGACAGCATAATTTCCCGCATCTGTTGGGGCAGTCGAAGAGCCATTGTACATGATGTTAACAGGCAGTCCCGGCGGATTGGTTACGGCTGTTACAGATTTCTGCATACCGTCGTATAAACGGTTCAGGTTGCTCAAGGTGACGGTTGCGCTGGCAGGGGTGATGGTAAAATCTGCCGGAACAAAAGACGCAATCACGTAATCACTATCGATAACCGCCAATGTACCCTGATTAATACCATAGGTACCTGCGCTTTCGCCGGACGCACGACTCAATGAACCTGTAAAAGTCGCCATAGGATCGGAAGATATGTAAGTGAAGATCGGTTCAGCGTCACCATAAGTTTTGGACTGCCCAGGATTAACCGTGACAGTAATTGGTTTAACACCCACGGCAAAGGGTAATGTATTCGAAAGACCTCCACCAGGAGAGGGATTGAAGACTGCTATATTTTTCATACTGGCTGATGCAAGGTCTGAAACAGGAATGGCAGATGTCAGTTGAGTAGCGCTGACATAGGTTGTGGCACGATCCGAATCATTCCAACGCACAACAGAGCCAGTAACAAAGTTGTTGCCAATGACAGTTAGCGTGAAGGCCGGATCGCCAGGGAGTGCCGAAGCAGGATTAAGGCTTGTCAACACAGGGACAGGGTTTGGAAAGGCCAGAACAATATCCCCGCCATTGGGCAGGGCATCATAATAGACCACCTTCTCCCCCCCTTCCATCACCGGCGTGAGGGTTTGAACTGCGCCTCCCTGTTGGACAATGACCTGTCCCCAGGAAACTGGCACCGTACTTCTGATCGTCAACGGAACATTATAGAGCGACGTCGGCAGAGAAGGATCCATGATGATTTCAAGCCTGATCTCCGAATCGGTCTCGACAATC
>JAUQXA010000002.1 GCA_030834895.1 Anaerolineales bacterium | reverse complement strand
CCCAAACTCATCGGTTGACCGGAAAGTCACTGATGAAAGGAAGCACCCGATGACCGCAGACAAGAGCATGACGAACTCCGCCGAGATCGTGGCAAAAGCCATGATCGACGAGCACTCCGACTTCCTCAAGGAGAGTGCTCGGCTGATCGCCCAGGAGCTGATGGAGGCCGAGATCGCCAACCAGATCGGAGCCAAGAGAGGCGAGATATCCGGCGACAGGTCAACCCACCGAAACGGCTACCGCCAAAGGCCCTGGGACACCCGGGTCGGAGAGATCGAGCTTGCCGTCCCGAGGAAAAGAAGCGGCGAGTCCTACTTCCCGAGCTTCCTCGAGCCGAGAAAAAGAAGCGAGAAGGCCCTGCTCGGCGTGGTCATGGAGGCCTACATAAACGGAGTCTCGACCAGGAAGGTCGACCGCCTGGTCTCCGAGCTCGGAATCCACATGAGCAAGGACCAGGTCTCAAGGATCTGCGCCGAGCTTGACACCCAGGTCGAGGCCTTCCGGGAGCGCCCCCTGGAGGGCAGCTACCCCTACCTCTGGCTCGATGCCAAGCACCTGAAGGTCAGAGACGGCGCCCACGTCTACTCAAAGGCACTGATGGTCGCCTTCGGCGTTCACGACTCAGGCCGGCGGGAGGTGATCGGGATCGAGATCGCCGAATCAGAGACCGAGGCCGGCTGGGCTGCCTTCCTCAGGGACCTGAGGGCCCGGGGACTTGCGGGGGTTCAGCTGGCGGTCTCCGACGATCACCCCGGGCTGAAGGCGTCTATCGCCAAGGTGATCGGATCCCCGTGGCAAAGGTGCACGGTCCACTTCATCCGCAACATGCATGGCCACTGCAAGAAAGGCCAGCGCAACATGGTCGGGGCCGCGCTCCGGGAGGTCTTTAGCGCCGAGGACCTCGAAGACGCGCGTGAGAGGGCCGCCTCGGTGATCGAGCGCCTTGCGCCGGCGGTCCCGAAGGTCGCAGAGCTCTTCGAAGCTGCCGAAGACGATCTGCTCGCCTTCTACCGCTTTCCCCAGGCCCACTGGCCCAAGCTTCGCTCGACCAACAACATCGAGCGGGTCAACAAGGAGATCGCCCGCAGAAGCGACGTGGTCGGGATCTTCCCCAACGACGACTCGGTGATCCGCCTGATCGGGGCGCTTCTGATCGAGCAAAACGATGAGTGGCTGCTTGGCCGCGGGTACCTCTCGGCGGAGTCGATCGGCCTCCTCCTCGAGGAGGAGGCCGGGGCTGACCGGAAGGAGGTCGAAGCCCCGAAGAGCTAGTTGAAGTTCCCGATGAGCGGGTTACACCACTTCACGCGACTTGACTAGGCCTCGCTGGAGAAGCTGCCGTCCGAGGGAGAGTGTCGCGTGCTCTATCTGACCGACCATCAATGGCATCGCATGGTCGTCATCCGACAGGAAAACCCGGTTCCGCCAGAGCCAGAACCGCGGCAATTAGCCATTTTCGGCAACAACGAGACCCGCGAAACCCCTGCAAATACGCAGGTATAGAGGGTCTCAGAAGCCTACAGTCCCCAGGGGAAACAGGAACTCAACCCGGATCAATCGTGACGGACTGGACTTTGAAGCCTACAGTCC
>JAUQXA010000037.1 GCA_030834895.1 Anaerolineales bacterium | reverse complement strand
GCAAACCTCGCAGGCGCTCATTCGTTGCTTGGCACTCAACCAAATGACCCATCTCGGCATGCCAGAAAGTTATCCAGTTGTGTAATCCCTGCTTCCAGACAGGTGAATTGCGCTTATTCTTCGATTTATGCACCAATACCGCGGGAAATTATCATCAAGGATTTTCCTGAAAGAGTCAAAGGGAAAGTATATCCAAACTGCTTTGCCTGTAATATTTTCGCGGGGCACAAATCCCCAATTGTGTGAGTCCGAAGAATTGGGTCGGTTGTCACCTAAAACAAAATACTGCCCTGTGGGAATTTCCCATTCCCCAGAATAAGTCGCCTTTTCAGAAATATAAGGTTCGTCAATGGGAGTCCCATTGATTGAAACCTGACCTTGATCAATGGAGACTACCTCGCTAGGAAGACCGATCACGCGTTTCAGCATGTCCTGCTCTGGATCCATTGGGAGCTTGAATAAAACAATGTCACCGCGTTGCGGGGCATTCTGCTGATATGCCAGTTTATCAACCAAAATATAACTTTCGCCAGGCAGGGTTTCTGCCATTGAATAGCCGTCATTCCGAATCCTGGCGGTTGAAGTATTTATAAGAAAGCTGAGCGGCAAGGGAAGGACCAACCAGACAACAGCCACTAACGCCAGGGAAATCAGCCAATGTTGTCGTTTGAGACGAAAGGCAAGGAAGAAATAGATCAAACCAGTCAAGCCAATAATCAGCAAAATGGCGATATTTATCAGGGAAAGCATTTGAGCAGAAGAAAAAACGTAGGCGATTATGGAACCAGAAACAAGGTTATAAACACCAAGAATCGCAAAAATCACAACAAGCACAGTGATTACACAGCCAGAAACCCAAGATGATTTTTTTGGGGGTTGAACAACAGGAGGTGAATTTGATATTGTCATTTTGTTACCCATTATTTTATGAAATCGGGTCTGAGTGCGACATAGCCTGCAAAAAATTTCGGCAAGTCTTCATGCTAAGGGATTTGAAGCGAAACATACATCAAACATCAGTGGGCAGACACTCCTGCCCGCCCACTGACCACTAACAACTGACTTACTGGCTCTTCAACCTCTCCGCCACAATCTCCGCCACATCCTTGACCTGGATTGTCCCGCCGTCCGCCTTGGTGGCGTCGTTCATCATCGTCAGGCAGAATGGACATCCGACTGCCACCGTGCCAGCGCCCGTCGCTTTGGCTTCGGCGAAGCGCGCTTCGTTGACTCGCGCCGAGCCTGGCTCTTCTTCCTTCCACATTTGAGCGCCACCCGCACCACAGCAGAAAGCCTTGGCTTCGTTGCGCGGCATTTCGATGGTCAACGCGCCAGCGGACTTCAACGCCGAACGTGGCGCGTCGAACGTTTGGTTGTGCCGTCCCAGATAACACGGGTCATGGAAGGTAACTTGTAATTGGTCATTGGTAATTTGTAATTGTATCTTCCCAGAACCGACCAATTCGTTGATCAATTGCGTATGATGAATTACTTCGTAATTGCCACCGAACGCGGGATACTCGTTCTTGAGCGTATGCAGACAGTGCGGACAAGTCGTGACGATTCGCTTCGGCGCGACCTCGTTCAGGATTTCAACGTTCTGCGTCGCCAAGCCAAAGAAAATATCCTCGCGTCCCGCGCGCCGCGCCGAGTCACCTGTGCAGGCTTCGTTCTTGCCAAGCACCGCAAAGTTAACTCCCGCCGCGTTCAAAATCTTCGCAAAGGCTTGCGCCGTCTTCTGCGCGCGGACATCGGTTGCGGGAGCGCATCCCACCCACCACAAAATATCAGGTTCAGGATTTTGCTCGATGGTCGGCACCTTCAATCCGTCCGCCCATTTCATGCGGTCAGCTTGCGAAACGTTCCACGGGTTCATGTTGCGTTCCATGCCCTTGAAGGCAGACTCCAATTGCTTGGGGAAGGAGCTTTCCATCATCGAAAGATTTCTGCGAATGTCGAGAATGTCGCGCATCGGTTCGTTGCCCACGGGGCAGATGTCCACGCACGCGCCGCAGGAGGTGCAAGCCCAAACCGCCTCCTCTGAAATCAACTCGGTCATCGCCACGTCCGTCGTGCCGCCGCCGTTGAAATGGTAACGCTTGTTGATCTCCAGCGCGGCGGGCGAAAGCAGCTTGCCCGTGTTGTACTCGGGGCAAACCTCCTGACAGCGGAAGCACATGATGCAGGCGTAGCTGTCCATGATCTGCTCCCAACCGAGGTCTTTCATTTTTGCCGCGCCAAACTGTTCGATGCTCTGGTCTTCGAGGTTGATGTAACTCAACTGCCCGATGGATTTCCGCGCAGGCTTCACTGCGAAATTGATCGGGGCGAAGAAGACGTGAATGTGCTTTGAATACGGGAAGTATGGGAGGAAGGCGACGACTGCGCCGATGGATAGCCAGAACGCGACGTGTTCACCCACGACGAGAGCTGTGGGATTCATCCCCGCCCAAAGCTGGGACACAGCCGAGATGGTTGGCTGCCAGCTGTCAGCGTGTCCCGCCAAAGCCAGCGAGAAGGATTCGCCCAGGAAGCGCATCAGGTTGTGGATGAAGATAAACGTCGCCACAATCGCCGAGTCACGCAGGATGCCAAACCTTGCTTTGGGATTCAGCAGAGTCGTTTCGCGCGTGGTCAGAGTTACGGGTCGCAGGATGAAGCGGCGGAATGCCAGCGCCACGATGCCGACGATGATCAGCACGTTGACGATGTCTGCCAGCAATCGGTAGATGTCGCCGAATAAGCCCGTGTTGTCGAGAAGTTTGAAATTGGTGAAGGCGTAGATCAAGTCCCCGAGGTTGATCAGCAAAAAGGAAAGGAAGCCCCAGCCGACCAGCGCGTGCAGGATACTCGTCCACAGGCGGAAACGAAAAACGGGCTGGAACAATCCCACTTTGAGGATAAGTTCCCAGACTCGTTTGTAAGCCAGCGACCAGTCTATTTTTCCCTGTCCGCTATTGATGTGACCCATGATGCGGGCGAAGCCGCGATAGGTATAGTACAACGATGCAAGTGTCGCAAGGACGAACAAGACCTTTTCAACGAGTGTGAGCATGGCGTCTCCATTTTTACGTCACACCTGCACTCCCTGGCACTGCCCGCCAGGGCAAGTGTGCGTGCCGGTGCAAGTGTTGCGAGGAGCGTCAGCGACGAAGCAATCTCCCTGTAACTGTGAGATTGCTCACCGCACTGCGCGCAGCGCAAGTGTCGGGCTATCGCCCTCGCAATGACGAGTTTCAAATAGTTTAGCACAAACTTGGAAATAAAAAAAAGTCACAGGTCATGCTTCTCCTGTGACTTCTCTCGTCTTTTATCTCTTTCACTCAGCCACGACCCAGCGGTCCCGTCCCTTTTTCTTGGCCTCATACATGGCACTGTCCGCACGGTTGAGCAGGGCATCCCACGTATCCGCGCTGGGCTGAAGCTGCGCCACGCCGATGCTGATGGTGACTTTGAGGATGTGCCTGTTCACCGGCACCTCGGCCTCGCGCACCCATTTGCACAGACGCGCCGCCTGGTCAGCCGCTTCGGTGGCTGAAGTACTCGGCAGTAAAATCAGGAACTCCTCGCCGCCGTAACGTCCAACCACATCGGGATGACGGATGTGATCGCGCAGTTGATAGGCGATATGCCTCAACACCTCATCCCCCACAAGATGCCCAAAGGCATCGTTGACCTTTTTGAAAAAGTCCACATCCACCACGGAGATGGAAAACGGGGTGTTGTAACGCTGGGCGCGCAGGACTTCATCCTGGAGTTTCCTGACGACCATGCGGCGATTGGGGAGAAAGGTCAACGCATCCACATTGGAGAGCTCGTCGACCTGCGCCACCACCGCATCGACTTCCTTCTGCTTGTTGCTGGCGATCTTCTTGGCGGATTCACTTTCCACTTGGAACATGCTCACGCGACGGTTCAGGCGCTGGATGATCTCGTGCACCGACTTATCCGTGTCGAAACGTTCGGCGATGAAAAGCTGGCGCTCATCGGCAAGCGGGATGAACGTGCAATCACAGAAGATGGTCTTTTCATCTTCGTCGGGACCAAGTTCGACCACAAACTGATCACGCCGCTTTGCGTTCAACTTTTCGTGAATCTTGGCTCCTTCGCTTTCCGGGAAGCAATCCTGCAACTTTTTCGCCTCGGGGCTTTTATCCTTGTACGCTTCAAAAGCGGGATTCCATGACACCAAAACGCCGTTGTTTTCGACAAGCGCAATCATGGCGTGAATATGCCCAAGCATTTCTTCGATATCGTTTGCTGTGATTAAATCCGCCAGTGGTTTCATGGGTTTATTTTACCATTTGGAAAATTTCGCTTACCTTGCAAATTTAGAACAATCTGACCCGGCGCTACCTTGCACCCCTTCTCCCAAACTGACGTTCCAGCGCATCCACCGAGAGATGGATCATCGTCGGTCTGCCATGCGGACAGGTGCGCGGCGAGTTGCAGGCTTCGAGGTCGTTAAGCAGGGCGCGCTGTTCTTCGGTCGTGAGGGTTTGTCCGCCTTTGACCGCCAGCCGCTTGCAAACTCGCGCTGCTAGTTTGGCTTCGACCTCGGCTTGAAGCGGTGCTTCGTCTTCCTCGAAGTCCTCGACCAAAGCCCGCAGCGCGGACGATGGGTCGCCGCCAGAAAACAAGACAGGCATGGCACGTACCTGGAAGGTGTTCGTGCCAAACTCCTCCACCTCGAAACCGAAGTGATTCAAAAACGGCAGTTGCCCGGTCAACGCCTTTGCGGACTGCGGCGGCAGGGTCACGACTTCGGGAGCAAGCAAAGCCTGTGACGGGATGTTTTTCTTGTCGTGCTGTGCCATCAATTTCTCGAACAAAACCCGTTCGTGCGCCGCATGCTGGTCGATGAGATACAAGCCGTCGGGTCCCTCCGCAACGATGTACGTCGAGCCGACCTGACCGATGAGGCGGAGGAGGGGGACGGCGGAAAAAGCGTTGGGAGATTGGTAATTGGTAACTGGTAATTGGGTTTCCTCGTTACTCGGTACTTGCCCCTCGTAACTTGTACCTCGTATCTCATCACTTGCTTCCCCTGCCATCGTCCAATCAATTCCAATTTCCCTGTTCTCTGTCGCAACAGGTCTTGCTCCACCCCACAACTGCGGCGAGACGGATGTCACGGGTGTGTAAGCCAGCAATGCCTTACGTGCTGTACGTTGGGCGAAACTGAAAACCTTGTCTTGCTGTCGAAAGCGGACTTCTGCTTTCGTGGGATGGACGTTCACGTCCACGTCTTCGGGGGCCATGTCAAGGAACAAAGCTGTCAGCGGATACCGTCCGACCATCAGCAGGGTGTGATAGGCTTGCAGCAGGGCGGTGGTCAACGAGAATTCCTGCACCCAGCGCCCGTTGACGAAGAAGGTGATTTCCTTGCGGTTGGAGCGGGTCAACGAAGTGGGGCTGATGAAACCTGTCAGAGTCATTCCCTCGCCAGCATCCATCACTTCGAGCATCTGCTTGGCAACGTCCACACCGTACAAGGCGGCAAGGATGGCGCGGCGGTCGCCATCACCCGCGGTTTGCAAGGTGACCTGCTTGCCGTCGGTAACTTTGAACCTCACGTTCGGGTACGCCAGCGCGTAGCGAGTCGCCAGCGCGTCAATGGCGCGGCGTTCGGTCACGTCGGCTTTCAAAAATTTCAAACGGGCGGGGACGTTGTAAAAAAGGTTTTCCACGCGCAGAACCGTGCCGACGGGCGCGCCCACTTTTTCCACTTTGCCCGCGATGCCGCCGTCCACTTTCAAGCGCGCGCCTTCCTTGGCGGAAGCCACACGCGAGGTGATGGTCATGTGCGAAACGGAACCAATCGAAGCCAGTGCCTCGCCGCGAAAGCCCAAAGTCTGGATGTGGAAGAGGTCATCGGACTGAACCAGCTTCGAGGTCGCATGGCGGGCGGCAGCCAGTTCCAACTCGTCGGCAGGGATTCCACAGCCGTCGTCCGCCACTTCGATCAGAGTCCGCCCTGCATCTTCAATCGAAATGGAAATGCTTTTCGCGCCAGCGTCCAGCGCATTTTCGGTTAATTCCTTAACCACAGACGCGGGACGTTCGACCACCTCGCCCGCCGCGATTTGCGAAGAGACCTCGGAGGATAAAAGACGAATAGGCATGGGGGCATTATAATCGCCTCATGAGATTTACCACCATTTTCTTCGACCTCGATGACACATTGTATCCCTCGCATGTTGGGCTGTGGAGTGCGATCAAAGCACGCATGAACGATTACATGAGCCAGCACATGAACATCCCCATCGGGGAGATTCCGAAGCTGCGCGAAAAATATTACCTGCAATACGGGACGACTTTGCATGGTTTGCAGAAACACCACAACGTGGATGTGCAGGACTATCTGGCTTACGTGCATGACCTGCCCCTTGCGGACTATCTGACTCCCGACCCTGTCCTGCGCTCGATCATCGCTTCGTTGCCGACCCGCAATTTGATCTTCACCAACGCGGATGCCGCCCACGCTGAAAGAGTCCTCGCCACGCTCAACCTGCGCGACCTCTTCACCGCCATCGTGGATGTGAACGCCATCGACCCGTATTGCAAGCCCATGCCCGAGTCGTTTGGCATTGCGATGAAAACCGCAGGCGAGACCGACCCTTCACACTGTGTGATGATCGACGATCTGGGGCGCACCACCCGCGCCGCGAAGCAGGCGGGCTTGTCCAGCATTTTGTATGGCGGAATGGCTGTCAACGGTGACGCGGACGCCAGTCTTTCAGATTGGAACGAGTTGGTTGGGATTTTGGAAAATCTGTCTGCTTTGTCGGGGGCCTAGCCCCCGACGAGCATGGGAAGAAGGATACGATGGAAGAACATAAAGCGGTTATCGGCGCGCTGTTCTTCATCCTCCTCGTTGTTGGCGCGAACTTCATTATGTACGGTATTGTGCGTGGCGCGGCACAATCAAAAGGTAAAGGTTTCTGGGAGACCTTTACGAAAGCCATGAACACGTCCACCAAAAAGAAGAACAACGACATGGACGAACTCCGCAAAAAGATGGAAGAATTGCAAAAGGGCGGGAAAGAGGACAATAACACTTCGCGCTGAGCGCAGTCGAAGCGCATTTGGCAGCATCCGCCGTCCTTCGACTGCCTCAGGGTGGGGAAATCCGTTCTTACACAAATCGAATAAAAAATTCAGCAAACGTTAATCCCTGAATGGTATCTTTTTCCAGAAAGCAAGAATTGGAGGCAGTTTTGGATAAAACTTTAAAGTACATTTTTGTGATTCTCGTCATTATCGTGGTGGCGCTTGGCTCCTTCGCCGGCGGATTCATCACCGGGCATGTCATCCCGATTGCAAATCTCCCCGGCATGCCCCAACCCATCACGATTGCCCCGCCCACCGTCTCACCGCAACAACAATCCGCGACACCCTCGGATCTGCAAAATCTGTTTGCCCCCTTCTGGGAGGCGTGGACTCTCGTCCACGAAAACTACGTGGACCAGCCCGTGAATGATGTCGAACTCATGCGCGGCGCAATCAATGGAATGATGGAGGCCCTCGGCGACCAGCATTCCTCGTACATGAATCCCAAGGATTTTGCCGATGCCAACGCCGGTCTCGAAGGCGAATATGAAGGCATTGGCGCGTACGTGGATACCACGACCGAATATCTGACCATCACCAGTCCCATCCCCGGCTCTCCGGCCGAGAAGGCCGGTCTCCTTCCCGGCGACCAGGTGGTTGCCATCAACGGTGAGGATATGACCGGCATCAACGCGGAAGTGGCGCGCACCAGGGTGCTGGGTCCCGCCAACACGGTGGTCCATCTGACCATCCTGCGCGAAGGCGAGGACAAACTGCTCGAGTTCGATGTGACGCGCGAGAAGATCAGCATCAAATCCGCCACAGGGAAAATGCTTGATGGCGGCATTGCCTACATCCAGGTCACAACTTTTGGAGATAAGACCACTCCTGAACTGCTTGAAGCCTTGAAGGAATTGATGCCGCAAAACCCGAAGGGTATCATCCTTGACTTGCGTAACAATGGTGGCGGTTATTTACAGACTGCCGTGGATGTTACCTCGCAATTTATGGGTGATGGTGTTGTGCTGTACGAGCAATATGGTAACGGAACCCGCACAACCTATGACGTCATCCCCGGCGGACTGGCGACTGACACCAAAATCCCGATGGTGGTGCTCATCAACCAGGGTTCGGCTTCCGCTTCGGAGATCGTGGCGGGCGCTTTGCAGGATACGGGACGCGCCAAGCTGGTCGGCGAAACATCCTTTGGAAAAGGCTCGGTACAGAATTGGATTCCGCTCAGCGGCGACAATGGAGCGGTGCGCATCACCATCGCCAAATGGCTCACACCTAAGGAAAAGACCATCCACGAGATCGGCTTGACTCCCGATGTGGTCGTGGAACGGACTGAGGAGGACTTCAAAGCCAATCTCGATCCGCAACTTGACAAGGCAGTCGAAGTCATCCTGGGGATTGCTGAAAAGTAATGAACCAAAATTCGACTTCAAGCGTATATGACGTGTACGATATCCGGAGGTAAAAATGTTTTTCAGCATGAGCTATCTTATCTACATGATCCCCGCCTTCATTTTGATGGCGCTGACATCATGGTATGTGAAGTCTTCCTACAACAAATGGAGCCGCGTGCAGGCTTCCAGCAGGCTGACAGGCGCGCAAGCTGCGCAGAGACTTCTTTCCACAGGCGGAATGTACGGTGTGCAAATTCGCGGTACGGCGGGCAACCTGACCGACCACTATGACCCGCGCGACAAGACCCTCTATCTCTCAAACGGAGTCGCCAACGTGGCATCTGTCGCGTCAGTGGCGATTGCGGCGCATGAACTCGGTCACGCGATGCAGGATGCGGAGGATTACTTCCCTTTGCGAATCCGCGCCGCGCTTGTGCCGATGGTCAATATCGGCTCGAACCTCGGCTGGATCCTGATCATGATCGGCTTGTTCCTGAACTTCACGCAACTCGCCTGGCTGGGGGTTCTGGTCTTTGCGGGTGGAGCGGTCTTTGCCCTTGCCACCCTGCCAGTTGAATTCAACGCCTCCGCCCGCGCCAAGCATTTGCTTGTGCAGACGGGCATCATCCAGACCGAGGAGGAGCAACGCGGGGTGAATGCGGTGCTAAATGCCGCCGCGTTGACTTATGTGGCGGCGCTGGTCACCGCCATCATGCAATTGCTGTACTATGTCTCCCTCGTGGGCGGCAGAAGCCGCGACTAAAACTCCAAAAAAGAGCAGGCGAAAAGTCTGCTCTTTTTAATTTCATATTGAGCATAGTCGAAGCGCTCTCCATATAGCATCCTTCGGCTGTGTCCAGGGTAAACAGCTCAGGTTACAATTCCTCGCTGATGAAAAAACTTCTTGTCATCTTCGTAGTTTTTCTTGGCATTGCTGTAGTGGCGCTCAGTTTCAGCGAGCTCGAAACCATCATGTCCACGCTGAGAAAAGCACACTTGACATTCTTTCTGCTTGCCATCCTCGTGCAGATGGTTTGGTTTGTGACATCAGGACGCATGTACCAATCCATCTTTCATTTGCTTGGCGTGCATGAATCCGTGCTGACCCTGAGCAAGATCGCCACGGCCGCAAATTTCATCAATGTCGTTGCCCCTTCTGGCGGGATGGGCGGAGTTGCCCTGTTTACCACCGAAGCCCACAGGCGCGGACATCCCACAGGCAAGGTGACCGTCGCCGCCGCGTTGTTTCTTCTGCTCGACCAGGCCGGGTTTCTGGTCATCCTCGCATTGGGGCTGATCGTGCTTGTCCGCCGCAACGACCTTGACGCCAGTGAAATCACCGCCTCGCTTATCCTGCTTGGCATCGCCATTTCCTATGCCTTTGTTCTATATCTTGGTTATCGCTCGGAGGAAAAACTGGGAAACCTGCTTGCGAAGGCGGCTCACGCCATCAACCGCATTGCAAAATTCCTCGGCAGGAAAAGAGAATTCCTGAGTGAAGTCCGCGCCCACGAGTTCGCGCACGAAGTCACCGAAGGCTTTGCAGGATTGACCGAAAAACCGTCCAGCCTGCTGCGTCCCATCTTCTGGGGGATTCTCGATAAAGTCTTGATGATGCTCATATTGATATTTTCCTTTCTCTCTTTTGAAGTCCCCTTTTCAGCGGGAACCATCATCGCAGGTTTCTCCCTCGCCTATCTTTTTCTCATCGTATCGCCCACCCCGTCGGGCATCGGCATTGTCGAAGGACTCATGCCCATCGCGCTCACCTCGCTCAATGTGAGTTGGAGTCATGCCATCCTCATCACGCTCACCTACCGCACTGTTACTTTTTGGGTCCCGTTCGGAGTCGGCGCATGGGCATTCCGCTCTCTGCACACAATGGGAGAACAACCGGCGTGACCAGGCTTCAAACCCTGCTTGATTTTTGGAAACGGGATGAGCAGACCGCGCCCAACATTTCCGCGTGGAGGACGACTCCGCCCCGCGCCGCACAGACCGCCCCCTTCCCGGCTGATCTGTTGATTCCGCTTCGGGAGGCTTTGTCCACCCGAGGAATTTCGTCGCTCTACTCCCACCAACTCTCAGCCTGGACCAACATCCGTGCGGGGAAGAATATCATCCTTGCCACAGGCACAGCCAGCGGAAAGACTCTCGCCTACAACCTGCCCGTCCTCGCGGCATTGCTCGAAAGCCCCGAAGCCCGCGCTTTGTATCTCTTTCCAACGAAAGCCCTCGCCCAGGATCAGTTATCAGTAATCAGTGACCAGTTGTCAGTTTTACGAACACTGATGACTGATCACTCTTCACTGAGCACTGGCATTTACGATGGCGATACACCCCAAGCCCACCGCCCGTCCATTCGCAAAAACGCCCGCATCGTTTTGAGCAATCCCGACATGCTCCACACGGGAATCCTGCCGCATCACGCCAACTGGGCGGACTTTTTCTCCAACTTGAGGTTTGTGGTCATCGACGAAGCTCACACCTACCGCGGGGTCTTCGGCTCGCATGTCGCCAACGTGATTCGCAGGCTCAAACGTGCGGCGAATTTTTATGGAGCGCACCCGCAGTTCATCCTTGCCTCCGCCACGATTGGGAATCCAAAGGAGCTTGCTGAAGCGCTGATCGAAGAGGACGTTGAACTCATCGACAACGACGGCTCCTCGCGTGGAGAGCGCCACTTCATCATCTACAATCCCCCCGTCACTAATGCCACACTTGGCTTGCGGAAAAGCAGTCTCCTCGAAAGCGTGCGTCTTGCCACTGACCTCTTCAAGCATGATATTCAATCCATCGTCTTCGCGCGGACAAGAAGAACAGTTGAAATCATCCTTACCTATCTTCAAGAGAATAGAGAACAGAGAATAGAGAATAGTAGGTCCAGCCGCAACTACTCTCCAATCTCCAATCTCCAATCTCTGATTCGCGGCTATCGAAGCGGCTACCTCCCGCAACAACGACGCGAGATCGAGCAGGGCTTGCGCGACGGCTCGGTCAAAACCGTCGTTGCCACCACCGCCCTCGAATTGGGAATCGACATCGGAGGGCTGGGCGCGGCAATCATCGTCGGGTATCCCGGAACCATCGCCAGCGCGCGCCAGCAGTCGGGTAGGGCGGGTCGCGGGGATTCGCCCGCAGCCTCGATTCTGGTCGCGTCGCCAAATCCTCTCGACCAGTTCCTCGCGCATCATCCAGATTATTTCTTCGGCGGTTCGCCTGAGCAGGCATTGGTCAACCCAAATCACCTGCTCATCCTGTTGGAACATCTGCGCTGTGCCATGTTCGAGCTGCCATTCAAAAAAGGCGAAGGCTTCGGCGGCATTTCGGATGAACTTCTCGAAGAGTATCTTGAGTTCATGGTTGCCAGCCAGGACGCGCACTTCTCGGACGAAAAATATTATTGGATGAAGGATCAGTATCCCGCCGCGAATATCTCCCTGCGATCCGCGTCGCCACAAAGCGTGGTGCTGCAAAGCGTGACCGAGGACGGAAGACCGTTGACGGTTGGGACTGTCGATGGCGAGAGTGCCTCGTGGATGGTTCACCCTGGTGCAATTTACATGCACGAAGGTCAGCAGTATTTTGTGCAAGAATACAACATCGAAAACCACATTGCGCAGTTAATCCCCGTCGGGCTGGATTACTACACTGAAGCCCAGCGCCAATCTGAAATTCAAGTGACGAATGAAATCGAACGCGCGATACTCCCCTCTCCTGAGAGGGGAGGGTCCGGGGGCGAGGTCGGCAGCAAATCCTACGGCGAGATTCAAGTCACCACACAAGTAGTCGGCTTCAGAAAACTGCGCTGGTTCACGCTTGAAAATTTGGGAGAGGAACCTTTGGATATGCCCCCTTCTGAATTGCAGACGACTGGCTACTGGCTTTCGCTTTCCGAAGAAACTCTTTCCCGCTTGCGCGAATCTGGAAGCTGGTCCAACGACCCGAACAATTACGGTCCCGACTGGGGAAAAATCCGCGACCGCGTGCGCGCGCGTGATAAATATCAATGCCAGGTCTGCGGCACACCAGAACCCGACCCTTCGACTTCGCTCAGGGCGCGCCAACATGACGTGCATCACAAAATCCCGTTCCGCTCGTTTACATCTGCCGCCGAAGCCAACCACCTCGAAAACCTCATCACCCTTTGCAGCAGTTGTCATCGCAAGGTGGAGCAAAACGTCCGCATCCGCAGCGGATTGGCGGGACTTGGTTTCGCGCTTGGCAATCTTGCTCCGCTGTTTTTGATGTGCGACCCGCGCGATCTTGGCACACACACCGATCCCGCGTGGAAGCCCGCAAACGGTCTACCGACGGTTGTCCTCTACGACCTTGTCCCGGCAGGGATTGGATTCAGCCGGAAACTTTTTGAAATCCACGATGAGTTAATCCAGCGCGCGCTGGAATTGGTTAGCGATTGCGGATGTGAAGATGGTTGTCCATCCTGCGTCGGTCCCGGCGGCGAGAATGGCGTGGGTGGCAAACAGGAAACGCTGGCAATTTTGCGGGAATTGATGGGATAGATCATTTCCCCATCAACTTTTCGCTCTCATCGTGTAATCACCACCCACATGGTCTGTCCAACCGTTTATGTTCGACAATTCCAACGTCTTGTTAAATTGGCAGTATAATCATTTTGGAGAGACAAAACAGACCAGTGAAGGAGAATTTCATATGCGAAGAATGTTCGGTTTTCTAATTGGAGTTTTGGTCGGGGCGCTGGTTGGCTCGATGGTGGCTTTGCTCCTGGCTCCCGAGTCGGGCGAGAATCTGCGCGGGCAAATACGCGAGCGTGGGAAGGGCTTCATGAATGAGGTCCGGCACGCGGCTGATTCGCGCCGCATTGAACTGCGCGGACGATTAGAGACCCTGCGCGCGCCAAGAGCGGAATAAAAACCGAACAGGTACACACACGTTTTCCTGTCTGCTTGTGTACCTGTCTACCTTTTCAACTTCTCATAGAATTCACCCACCAACTTCATATTCTGCGTGTATTCCCCCCGCGCAGAGATAATTTTCGCATTAAGACCTGCCGCCTCGCGCCGCAGGTCTTCTCTTTCCAGCGCCGTCAGGATCGCATCCGCAATCGACTGCGGGTTGTTGGGATCAACGAGAAAACCGTTTTGCCCGTGCGTGATCCACTCGCGGATGGATTCAAGATCGCCCGCGATGGGAAAACATCCGCAAGCCATACCTTCGAGCAGGGAATTCGGCGTACCGTCGTGAATGCTCGGCGAGACGACAATCTGCGCCGCGCGGAACACATCTCCCATTTGAAAGTGTGAAAGCGGCGGGTCCAACCGCACAGCATGATCGATTTCCAACTCCTTAATCCACTGTAAAGCCTGGGACACGCCCTGCATCGAGGAACAGACAAAGCGCGCGTCACTTCGTTTTTCAAGCACCAGCGGAATGGCTTTGAAGAACGTCTCGTTTTTTACATAGGCCCGAAGCCCGCGCGGATTAATTATCACTGGATTTTTTACCGGCTCCCGCGGCGGATAGAAAACTTCAATCCTGATTCCGCCGTTGCCGGGTGTGACCAAAGTGGGTTGATCCACGCCCAAGCCCCAGGCTCTTGCAAGGCGGATGTCGCGTTCGCAATCGGCATGCAACGCATGAACCGCTTTCATCGTTTTGCGCGTGTAATGGCTCATCAACAGCGTGGACGGCGCATGCAGGGTAAAGTCATTGCCCCAAACTGAAACAATGAACCGCGCTTCACTTTTCATTCCAGCCAGCGCGGAGGCGGTCAACATGCCCTCGTAGGGAATCCGCATGGCGTGGATAATATCCGGCTGCACTTCGCGGATGAAGGCCTTCAATTTCCGCGTGGAGAGAGAAATCGTCAGAGGTCCGATCCACTGCCGGAGCCGGGTGCGCAGTCCGAGGGTTGATCCACTTCCGGGAGTCGAACCCCGCTTCTTAACCGTGCTAAAGGCCACGGGAGTAAATTCCAGCCGCTTAATGGAGAAATCCAGTTCACAGGCAAAGGTCGAGGCGAGGTACACGTCATCGCCACGCTCGGCGAAGTAACGAATCCAGTTTTGGGAAATGGGAGAGCGGCCGTCGGCCACAAAGAGAATTTTCATGGGCTTCCATGATTATACACATTGCCCGCAAGCGTGAGACGTAGTATATTTGCGGCATGAGCAAAGGACGCGTACTTATTGTTGAAGATAACATGGATACGTATGAACTTGTGCATTTCATCCTTGAAAAAAACGGGTATGAAACTTTTCTGGCGATGAATGGGCGCGACGGCGTGAATGCGACGCAAAAGCAAAAACCGGACCTGATCATCATGGACCTCTCCATGCCTGAGATGGACGGCTGGACTGCGACGGCCTTGATCAAGCGAAACAAAAAAACCTCCGCCATTCCGCTGATCGCACTGACAGCCCATGCCCTGCCTGGCGACCGCCAGCGCGCGTTCGATGCCGGTTGCAATGAATATATCACCAAGCCCATGGACCTGGATGAACTCGTGGAAGCCGTGGACTACTGGATGGTCAGGCAGTAATTCGCCACATTTTGAATATGCCGTCCAGGGATTGTGTAGCCCGACAACTGGTAAAATTCGGCGGGATGTTTATCTAATAAATTCCCAAAATCTTTCTTAAAAGAGGATCGAATATGAAGCAAATTTGTGTGGTTGGCGTGGGATACGTCGGTCTTGTTACTGCGGCATGTTTTGCCGATCTTGGAAACCGCGTCACCGCGCTGGATGTGGACGAAAAGCGGGTGGAAAATCTCAAAAAAGGCATCATGCCTATCTATGAACCCGGTCTCGACGAACTGGTCAAACGCAACGTCAACGCGGGACGCATCTCTTTCACTACATCTTATAAGGAAGCCCTGAAAAACGCAGAATACGCCTTCATCGCGGTTGGCACTCCTTCGGGCGAAAGTGGCGAGGCAGACTTGCAGTACGTGGAGTCCGCAGCGAAATCCATCGCGGAGAACATGTCCGCACCGCTTATCATCATCAACAAATCCACGGTGCCAATCGGAACTGGCGACTGGGTGGCGGATATTGTGAAAAACGCCCAGCCCAAGCCGATTCAATTCTCGGTGGTTTCCTGCCCGGAATTTCTGCGTGAAGGCTCGGCCATCGGCGACTTCATGAGTCCGCACCGCACCGTCATCGGCTCGCTGGATAGGGAAGCCGCGAACAAGGTGGCGCACCTGCACCTGCCGTTACGCGCACCTATCGTCATCACCGACCTGCGTACCGCCGAAATGATCAAGTATGCAAGCAACGCCTTCCTTGCCACCAAGATTTCATTCATGAACGAACTGGCCGACTTGTGCGAACTGGTCGGCGCGGACGTGAAGGAAGTGGCGGCGGGTATGGGCTACGACGCACGTATCGGACGTCACTTTTTGGATGCCGGACTCGGCTGGGGCGGTTCCTGCTTCCCGAAGGATGTGGAAGCGCTGGCTTTCATGGCGAAGGAAATGGGCTTGAATCCGCGCATCCTCAATGATGTGATGGAGGTCAACTTCGAACGCCGCAAGACCGCCGTCCAACACGTGACTAAAATGGTCGGTGGCAGTGCCAAGGGCAAAACCATCGGGCTGTTCGGATTGGCTTTCAAACCCAACACCGATGACATGCGTTACGCGCCATCCATTGATATCGCCGAGACTTTGGTTGCTGCTGGCGCGAAGGTGCGGGCGTACGACCCCGTTGCCATGGAGGTGGCCCGCCCGCTGTTGCCAGCCGAGGTGAAAATGTTCCACGATCCCTACGAACTGGCAAAGGATTGTGACGCGGTAATGGTCATCACGGAATGGAACGAGTTCAAACAACTTGATCTCGAAAAGTTGAAGAGCCTGCTCAAGTCCCCGGTTGTCTATGATGGACGCAACATTTACGACCCCAAAGTAATGAAGGAAATGGGATTCACCTATCGCGCCGTAGGAAGATAGTCGGTCAATCGTTTGGTCGTCGCGTCGGATAGTCGGGTAAAATAACCCCGCTATCCGACTTTTTACTCCGGTCCCAATTCCAAGAAACCAGCAAAAATACATGTCTACTCCCCCCGTTTGCAATTACGAAGGCTCCGACTATCAGACCTCCTTTTGGGACCAGGGCGGACGCGAGTACGAAGACCGCGCCGAAGCCATTGCCCTGAAAAAAATGCTCCCGAAGAGCGGCACGCTGCGCGTCATGCTCGAACTTGGCGCCGGGGCGGGACGCAACACGCCGCGTTATGCGGGTTTTGAAAGAATCGTAGTGTTGGATTATTCCACCACCCAACTGGCGCAAGCGCAGCAAAGACTTGGACGCTCAGACAAGTACATTTATGTTGCAGCGGATATCTACCGTCTCCCCTTCCGCAGCTGTCAATTCGATGCCGCCACCATGATCCGCACCCTGCACCACATGGCAGATGCGCCCAAAGCATTGGGACAGGTTCAAAACGTCTTGCAGCCAGGCGCGGTTTTTATCCTTGAATTTGCCAACAAGCTACACCCCAAATCCATTCTTCGGTATTGGTTCGGCAAACAAAGTTGGAATCCTTTCACGTTGGAACCTGTGGAATTCGTCAAATTAAACTTCGACTTTCACCCAAGGGCCGTCCGCAACTGGCTGGGTGAGCTTGGTTTCGACGTCGAGAAGATACTTGCCGTCTCGCATTTTCGCGTTGGATTTTTAAAGCGCCTCGTCCCCGCAAAACTGCTCGCTGCTCTCGATGGCTTTTTCCAGCCGACTGGTGCTCTCTGGCAATTGACACCAAGTATTTTCATAAGAGCGCGTCTTCCCCAAAAAGGGACAGAGACAATCCACATTCCTGAAAATATCGTTGACCTCTTCAAATGCCCCGACTGTGGGAACGAAAAATTGGAAGAGAAAAAAGATCATTTGCATTGCCCAAACTGCCAGGCAAAATGGGCAATTCGAGACGGCATCCATGACTTCCGCGAAAGATCCTAGTCATCGGAATGGGCGCAGTCTGCTCATTCCAATGGCAGGGATTGTCATCGTTTTTATCATCTCCAGAATTTTGTATGACCGGGCGGGGATTGATTTTCAGGGAGATACCTACCTTGGCTATTGGCAATTCATCGATCCCAAATTGCTGCGCACCGACCTATGGCGCAGTGTTTTCTTTTTACACAGCCAGCCCCCGCTCTCAAACCTGATCACTGGGATCGTATTGCAAACTTTCCCCGCCAGTCACGAAGAAGTCTTCCACATTTTATATTTCATTCTTGGACTGGTCCTGGCAATTTCCATCTACCTGCTCGGAATATTTCTACGTTTTCCATCCTGGCTTTCCGCCCTGATCTCGGCGTGGTTCATGGTCAGCCCGGCAGCGGTGTTGTATGAACATTGGCTGGCATATGCTTATCCACTTACAGCCTCACTGGCGCTGGCAGGTGTCTGTCTTTATCAGTTTCTCCGCACGAAAAGAACATACTGGGGAGTGATTTTCTTTACCCTGCTCAGCGTCATGGCATTAACCTGGAGCCTGTTTCATACCGCCTGGCTCCTTGGTTTCTCTGCGCTATTATTCCTGTTGACCACCGAACGCAAAAAACTTGTGATTGCCGCGTCTCTTCCCCTGCTGCTGGTGACAGCATGGTATGGGAAAAATCTAATCATATTCGGTGAGTTCACGTCCAGTTCATGGGCGGGAATGAACCTGGCAAAGATTGCCACATTCCGCGTGTCTGAAAAAGAACGCAGGCAGATGGTCAGATCGGGAGAATTGTCAAAGTTTGCGTTAATACTCCCCTTTCGCAATCCAACGGCCTACTTGAAACTTCTGCCCGAAACCCCGCTCACCGGCATTCCGGTATTGGATGAACCAGAAACTTCCCTGCACAGCCGCAACCATCACAACCTGGTTTATGTAGAAGCATCCAAATATTACTTGTGGGACGCCATCCATATTATCCGGGTAAAGCCAAGTAGCTATCTACGTTCCATCTGGCAGGCGCTTTATATTTATTTCCACTCCGCCAGTGACTTTGACCTGACTGCCGGAAACCGTAACCACATCGTCACTTTCGACCTGTGGTGGAATCGGATTTTTCATGGGCAATGGCAAAGCGATGAGACCTCGATAGAGAGAAATTCAAGCATGTCCGCGAAATATGTCGGCTGGTGGATCGTTGCAGGGTTCTTCATCGTCACCGCAGGCGGCCATATTTCCCTGTGGAAAAGTCGTGGGAACTCCACTAAACCGGAAAACGTCTTGATTCTGTTCATAACATACAATATCCTGTATATAACCCTGATTGGAAACACCATGGATATAGGAGAAAACAACCGTTTTCGATTTACGGTTGACCCATTTCTTTCAATCCTGTTCGTCTTCTTTCTGTTGAATTTGGTCGCCCGGACTCGTCTGGACAGCCTTGAAAAAACAAAATAGTATTACAATTGTTCGGGTTGGGAGATACGCCATGACAGAACCTCAAAAACCATTGCCTCACGTCAAGCCGTTCGTCGAAAGGAAAACAAGTCCGCCGCAAAAACAGACCGTTGACATGCGCGGCATGTTGAGCATTGCGACCATGCTGGCAAGCCTTGCCACAGTGACCATGGCACTGGGCGGCGGGTTCAAACTTGTCCTGGATATTTTCAGCGATGGACTTGTCAATAGTATGGGCGATATGCCGGTCAAGGTGGCTGTGCTGGGATTTACCTTTCTCTTTGGCTGGATAACCGGGTTGATCAGCATCCGCGGTTTCGGAAATTTGTTCTATCCCCTCATCATAAGAATTTATGCCTGGGGCTGCCTGGGGGCAGTTGGCATCCTCTACATCAAGATCATTCAAAAACTATATGTGCACACCTATGATGGCATGCGTTTCGGGATGTATCTGGCCATCCTGCTTGGCGGATTATTTGCTTTGTTCTTTTTACACCTGCTGATAGAAGATCACGACCTGCGTCCCTTTGCCATTCCATTGCTCATCATCAGCGTCATTCATCTGTTTGTAATCGTATTTCATTATGTTTTTGCCGGGGAAACGGATGGGATGTTCGCCCTGGCCGATTTCACCGTTTTCATCCTGATGATCGTCATCTCAGGGTTGATGTTGATGCATATCGGCATCTTTTCTCCCATGCGCGAGGCAATTGGCGACTTGTTTGAAAAGAAACCGGAGCCTGAAGGCAGAAGCAATGGAAATGGCGTAAGTTGAATTTAGTCCTTGCAACAGGCGGAAGCGGTCCCCCCGAGTCCGCCTGTTTTATTTGGCCAGGGGCAACAGAATAATGAACGTACTTCCGGGGAAGTTCACTTCATCATGTCCGCTGCTTTCCACCCAGATATTTCCCTGCAAAGCCTTCACAATACCGGAAGCGATGGCCAGTCCCAGCCCGGCGCCTCCGCCCTTGTAATTGGTACGGCTGGACGAATGCAGTTCCACCGTCCCCAACTGGAATAATTTTTCAAAGATGATCTTGTGATGCTCGGCGTCGATGCCAATGCCCGTATCCTTCACACGCACCTCGGCACACCTGCCCAGGCGTGCGTCCTCAATCACCTGAGCCGATACATGGATCGAACCACCGTCGGGTGTGAATTTAATGGCATTGACAATCACATGATCGAGGGCCTTCTTGAGCAGTTCAGAGTCAGCCAAGAGCGGAGGGATATCCTTAATGCCTTCGTCCATATTGAAGGTCAGGTTGCGGGCGGCCAGGTCCTTGACGTAGTCCTTGTGAACCAGGCGCAGGATCAACCCAAGACTCACCGGTTCCATATGGGGAATCGTGATCTGATTGTCGAGTCGTGTCACATCCAACATACTGCTCACAATTTGATGCAGGCGATTTGTTCCCTGCTGGACACCTTCGATTGCCTGGGACAGCATCGTATTTCCCTGAATGATTGGGTCGGCCTGCATCATGCCGAGATAGCCTTTGATGACCGTGAGCGGGGTGCGTAACTCGTGCGCCGCAACCTGAATGAACGCCGATTTATTTCTGTCGTGTTTCGAGAGCGTGTCGTAGGCTTTGTTCAATTCCTCAACGCGCTCGGAAACCATACGTTCCATCATTTCATTGATACCTGTTACTTCGTCATACAGGCGCGCATTTTCCAAGGCAACAATGGCCTGCATAGCAAAGGTGGTAGCCATCAAACCATCGTCTTCGGTAAAGGCACTTTGAGCGCGGCTTAGTGCCAACAGTCCGATCACCTTATCCTTCGAATACAGAGGCACGCCCAACCAGGAACGATCCATTGGCAGCCAATCTGGCTGGGACCATTCCTTGACAACCTTTATGTCGCCGATCAGCAATGTTTCTCCCCTGCGCGCAATTGCATTATAGAAACTCCTGCCGTTGACCCGCAGATAGAATTCCGAAATGTCCACGTTTTCCGGAAATCCCTGATGCGCGCGGACGACTGGTCCACCATTGACATCCTCCATGAACAAAATACCGCGGTCATAAGGGAGGATCTGTTGTAGCTGTTCCAGGATTTGCTGGGGAAGCTTTTTGACCGTGGTCAGCGAGGATAATTGACGCGCGGAACGCGCCAGCGCCTCCGCGCCATGTCGCCGGGCCTGTTCAGCTTCGAACATTTTTGCGTTTTGAGCCGCGGCTCTTTCAGCAACGTCTCGTGCGCGGGCAAGTTCCACTGCCCGTTCGCGCGCCTCGTTGAGCAAACGTTCCACTTCGGACTGGGCTTGTTCACGTTGCTGCACGAGCATGGTCCGCAAGAGGGCGCTGGAGAGCAGGTTCTTCAAGCGGACATACACATCCCAGTCGGTTGACCCGATCTCCGTCCACATGAATCCGAAGCGGTTGCCCGCCAGCGCCAGGGGCATGACAATGGCGGTGTAACGATGATCTTCGGGGGTCTTTCCGCGTGGGACCAGACGCCCGGTGGCAATTGCCGATTTTTCCTCCGGAATCTGAAATTTATTCTGTTCATATTGCAGAAGCAGGCGATAACTTTCCGGCGGAGGGGAGGAAATCGAACCCGGGGCGCTGACGTCGCTGTAGTACATCACGTACCAACGCTTCAATCCCAGCGCAGGGAAATGAAGCGAGATGGCTTCGCCAATATCCTCCAGCGTGATGGCTGGCGCCATGGAAAAACCAAAGTTGCCCAGTGACTCTTCCTGTTGTTCGAATTGCAAACGGCGAAAGGCCTGCGCTCGCTGCGACAATTCACCCACCAACATACGGGCTTGCTGAAAGAGGTTTTCGGCATGCAGTTGGGTGGTGTCGCTGGTAATTCCGCCCAACGCGTATGTCCTGAACGTGGAAATGACGTTATGCCAGGTGGTCGAATCGTGTCCCTGCCGCTGCAAAACCTCCACTGTGGATTGCACCATCTTGAGAAACGCTTCGCTCTTTTCTGATTCGCGCAATGTTGCGAGAAACACATCCCAGGTACGGCCAAACACATCGCGATATTGAGCTTGGTATGGATCGCTTTCCGAAATGCCCGCCGCCCCGCACAACGCGCGAATGGCCGCATCGCGTTTGTTTTCCAGCCTGCCGGTATGCGCTACCTCTTTTGGAAGCACCACGGCCCTTTTGACGCTTTCCGGCAGACAGCCACAGGACCAGCGCACAACCATTGGCGCGGGCATGACATTGACTTCATCGACACGCTCCCCATTTATGCGTTGGATCAACGCGCCAAATGCCAGCCTGCCAGTCTCGGCAAAGGATTGGTGCACAGTCGTCAATGGGACGCCCATCGACTGGGCTTCGCTCACGTCATCGAAGCCGGTCACGGCAACGCTATCCGGCACCTGGATGCCGCGCTGTTGCAGTGTTTCAATCGCACCAAAGGCCATCCGGTCATTGGATGCCGCAATCGCCTGAATGCGAAGCCCGCGTTCGTCGAGCAGGGTCCGCACTGCGGCGCGCCCGCTCTCAGGGGAGTAATTTCCGTCGACAACGATTCGGTCATCAAAGGGAATATTATGGGACTGCAATTCCCGCTTGTAGGCCTCGAAACGCTGCTCCGCTTCCAACTGGCGCTGGGGTCCGCGAATAAAGGCAATGCGCTTATAACCATGGACTTCGATCAGATGGCGGATAATCGCGCGCATCCCGCCTTCATTGTCCGCTATAAAAGAAGATACGCCCTCCGCCTGGATCGCAAAGGAGGCGATTGGCGTGGGCGCAAATACACGGCAAAAATTCTTGATGTCATCCGCCGATGGCCCGTGCCCCATGTCGGCGGCAAGCAGAATTCCATCGAATAGACCGGGCTTGATCAGGTCGTACAGCCCATAAGAGAGACTGTCCCGTTCCGGCGCGGCAAGAGCCACAGGCTTTCCCCCGACAAAATAGACAATATTCGTATCATGTTCTCTGGCGGCATCCAGCACACCCGACATGAATTCAGCGCCCCAGGCCCGGCTCAATTGCGCGCCGAGTACGGCAATCGTCTTTCGTTCGCTGGCGGGTTTTTTTACGTCTGTCATCTTTTATCGTAAAAATTATACGTCATGAACCACAAATCGGGATTGTCAATTTTGTTATGGAAACGAAGTTGACATGAATGCCCCGGCGGCGCGGCATCCAAAAAAACAGACTTCGGCAGTCTTTGAGGATTGCCGAAGTCTGATGCCGGCAACAGGTTTTATGCGCGGATCATGGTCAACAACATCTTGAATCTCTGGATCGCTTTGAGGGCGTGCGGCTCGTCCGCGGGCATGATGATGGCATCGCCGGCTTGCAGGTCGTAGGGCTTGTCGGAGATGATGACCTGCGCCCGACCTTCCAAAACATGCACAAGGGCATCGAAAGGAGCCGTATGTTCGCTCAGTCCTTGATCCTTGTCGAAAGCGAAGAGCGTCACATTGCCCGCTTCCTCCTTGGTGATTTGGCGGCTGACAACCGAACCTTCCTGATAACCGACCATTTCGGCAAATTTCAAAACCTCGGACTTTGGGGCTGTGGACATGGTTCCTCCGAAAAAGTTTATCTTCTTTACCACAGAGACCACCGAGAACACAGAGAGAACCTTTTCAATCCTCTGTGGATTCTGTGCGCTCTGTGGTTGATCTCTTGATTGGTTATTTTATCTCAATCTGATAGGCCGCGCTGTTGCGGGTATAGCGAGTCATACCAGACACGATCAAGGTAACCTGTTCACCATCTTGCAGTGACAGCGGAATCTCCAAATATTGACTGGCGTCGGGCTGGAGCATTTCCACGGTTGTGCCATTGGAGCCTTTCTTAATGAGTGCAAGCCTGAATGTTTGCGGGAGGATATTCTGGACGCGCGAAAAGCCCGCCGCCTGCCAGCCGCCATCGTCGGTCTCGAAATCCGTCTGGTAGCCGATGGCATCCACGGAAACGTCATCCAGCAAAAAGCCTTCACCGAGCACCGCCGCGTCGGTCACGTACTCAAAGCGGACCTGAATCTTTTTGCCGGCATACTGCGAGAGGTCAATCTCCTCCTGCATCCAGCCGTTCGTCGCGCCATTGTAGCCCCAGCCATAGGAATTGCCGGAGGGATCTTCGCCGGTTCCCGAAGGCGTGGTGATGATCTGCCAGTTTTGACCGTCTTCGGAGACCTCAAAATAAAGGTAGTCGAAATCTTCCTCCAAATCGTACCAGGTGTGGAAAGAGAAGGTGATGTCGCCGCTGACGTTCGTGAAATCGAACTCGCGCGTCAGGGTCATATCCGACTCGTTGCCCTCGTTGGTGGCAAAGGCATACCTCCCGGAATTTGGATCGGACGGCAGCATTTGTACGGCGGTGGAGCCGGTAAAGACGAGGGTGTGTTCACCGGCGCAGGATATGTTGATGTAATCAATGCCGTATTGATGGACATCACGCAGCATCGGCTCTTGCGGACAACTGTAAATCGCTTCCGTATCCGTTGTCTGGGGAGCATCGGGATAGTTGTGATAGGTATAGCGTCCATCGCCCACGCTTCCGTCCTTCAGGTACATGGCGGCTGCCCAATCCATGAAGACATCGTCGGCGGTGAGCGCTTTACCGGTTTGGGAATCTGTGGCGTCCAGGGAGGCGAGCGTATCGTCAATGCTGGCAAGGTCGTTTTCGGGATTGGCGGTCAGGGCTTTGGTGGCCTCCTCGCCAAAACGGTCGAGGAAATAGGCAACGTAGAGGAAACTCTGTCCGTAGTGCGCGCCAAAGTCGGGGGAGTCGTTGGTCGCCCAATCGTTGAGCTGCAGGTCGGGATTCTGGACATAGTACCAGTCCGCGCCGCCGACGTCGTAACCGTTCAAGAATGCGCCAAGTTCGGCGAAGCCTTCGCTCAGCCAGGAGACATCGTTGCGGTCAGTCGGAAACTGGATCATGTGGACAAACTCGTGCGCCAAGGTGCTGTAGGCATAGTCGTCGCCGATGGGCTGGGTACTGCTCAACAGGAACAACTCGTGCCCGTTGGAATACTCGTGAACCAGCGGATTGTATTCATCCGAAGAAGAGAAGTACCCGCCGATGTTGCTGCCTACTCCTCCGGCATAAAGGACGTAAATGTGCGGGTCGCCATCCACGCCGGGAGTCCACTCGCTGCCGAAGAATTCGCGGTTGGTGGGGATGATCTCCTGGTCGAAGGTGTCCATCAACGCTTTGACTTCGCCTTGATCCACTTGCGTGCCTTTCTCCGCCCAAAAATAGGTTAACGGAGTGACGTAGAGCAACTCGGCATCGATCTGGAAGTTCTCGTTCGTGTCCGAGTTGAGGAGCCAGAATTTTTGCACCGTGCCAACTGCCAAAGGAGCGGGAGGCGGGGTGAGCGTCCTGGAAATTCCGCACTTGCCCTGCAAACGACAGGCGAGGTCATACACATCGTTTTCCGGCACGATGGAATTTGACAGGGTTTCGAGTGTTTCATTCGACACCGGTCCTTCCGTGGGAATGAAAAGCTCCGTTGGAGGGGCAGGCTCGGTGGTTTCAACAGGAAAAATAGGGTCGCCGCTGGTAAAGGTCGGCGCAGTCTGGATGTAGGTATAGTAGGTATAGTAACCATATCCTGCAAAGCCAACCACTAAAAGACAAAGACAGCAGACTAAAACCGCAATGCCGATGATCAGGGCGGTCACGCCCGATTTGTTCGTTCCGTCGTTTTCACTCATTTTCTTCTCCGATGATAAAGGTGGGCGAATGATACCCTGTGCGCGTGAGGATGGGATTAGGAAATTGGGAGGGGGAGGAAGGCAAGGATGAAGGATGAGGGAGGAAAGATGAATTAGAGAAGTAAAGAATGAGAGATAAGAAAGACGAAGTAGGATTTCTCCTTCCTTCGTCTTCCTTGAACTCGTAACTCGTAACTCGTAACTCGTTACTGGTTTACTTCCACCTTCTGCTTTGACTTCCTTTTCACAGGGGCGGCTTCGGAGCGGAAGACGATCTTGTTATCCGCCACGTCCACCGTTACCACGGCTCCATCCCTGAACTTGCCGGCGAGCAATTCCACTGAAAGCGGACTCTCGACATATTTCTGGATGGCGCGGCGCAGGGGACGGGCGCCAAAGGCGGGGTCATAGCCTTCCCTGGCGAGCCAGCTTCGGGCGGCGTCGCTCAATTGGACCGTGATGTCGTGTTCATTCAGCCGATCCTGCACTTCCTTCATTTGCAGAATGACGATCTCTTCCATCTGTTCGACGGTGAGCGGCGAGAACATGATGGTCTCGTCCACGCGGTTGAGGAATTCGGGGCGGAACGCGCCCTTGAGCGCCTTCTCGATCTTGCTGTGCATGGCGCGTTCATCGTCGTCGGCTTTTTGAGTGAGGAAGCCGAGAGTGCCGCCCTTCGTCACATATTCGGTACCGAGGTTCGAGGTCATGATGAGGACGGTGTTGCGGAAGTCCACGATATTGCCCTGCCCGTCGGTGAGACGCCCGTCGTCGAGGATTTGCAGGAGGGCGTTCCAGACTTCGGGATGCGCCTTTTCGATTTCATCGAAGAGGACCACGCGATACGGGCGGCGGCGAACGGCTTCGGTGAGTTGTCCGCCTTCCTCGTAACCGACGTATCCGGGAGGAGCGCCGAACAAGCGGCTGACTGTGTGCTGTTCACGGTATTCGGACATGTCAATGCGGACGAGGGCATCCTCGTCGTCGAACATGAACCAGGCGAGGGCTTTGGCCAACTCGGTCTTGCCGACGCCGGACGGACCGATGAAGATGAATGACCCAATCGGACGGCTGGGGTCCTTCAGCCCGGAGCGGGCGCGGCGGATGGCATCCGAAATGGCATGGATGGCTTCCTCCTGCCCGATGATACGCTCGTGCAGGCGGGTTTCCATGTGGAGGAGTTTTTCGGATTCGGTCTCCATCATCTGGCTGACCGGGATTCCCGTCCACTGGTTGACGACGGCGGCGATGTCGTCCACGTCCACCACCTCGTCGAGTTGGTGCTCGGTTTCCCATTTATCGCGCTTCTCGGTGTATTCGGATTCGAGGCGCAGGCGTTCGGCTTTCTTTTGCGCAGCGCGTTCGTAATCGCGTTCCAAACCAGCCTGTTCCTCTTCGGCGCGCAGCCGGTCGATGTCGGTCTTCATGCCTTTCAAATCGGGCGGCATGGAATACAATGCCACGCGGACTTTGGCGGCGGCTTCGTCGATCAGGTCGATGGCTTTATCTGGCAGGTGGCGGTCGGTGACGTAACGATCAGCCAGACGGGCGGCAGCGGTGAGGGCTTCATCTGAAAAGTGGACTTTGTGATGGGCTTCGTAGCGGTCGCGCAATCCCAGCAGCATTTTGATGGTGTCGTCGACGTTGGGTTCGTCCACGTAGATGGGGGCGAAGCGGCGTTCGAGCGCGGCATCTTTTTCGATGTGTTTGTGGAATTCGTCCAGCGTGGTCGCGCCGATGCATTGTAGTTCGCCGCGCGCCAGGGCGGGCTTGAGCATGTTGCTGGCATCCATGGCACCCTGCGCCGCACCCGCGCCAACGACGGTGTGAAGTTCGTCGATCATCAAAATCACGTCGCCCTTGGCGCGCTGGACTTCGTCCATGACGGCTTTGAGGCGTTCCTCGAATTCACCGCGGAAGCGGGAGCCGGCGATCATCGCGCCGAGGTCGAGGGCGACGACTTTCTTGCCGGAGAGAATCTCAGGCACGTCGTTGGTGGCGATCTTCTGCGCGAGTCCTTCGGCGATGGCGGTCTTGCCGACGCCTGCTTCGCCAATCAGCACGGGATTGTTTTTGGTGCGGCGGGAGAGGATTTGAATCAGCCGCAAAATTTCCTTGTCGCGCCCGATAACCGGGTCGAGCTTGCCTTCGCGGGCGAGTTGGGTCAGGTCGCGGGAGTATTTTTCGAGAGTCCGGTAGCGGGTTTCAGCCTGCGGGTCGGTCACCCGCTGTCCGCCGCGCAGGTCTTGAATCGAATCGTAGACGCGGTCACGGGTCAGCCCGGCGGATTCCAAAATGCGGGCGGCGGGCGTGTTGCGTTCGGTCAAAATCGCAAGGAAGATGTGCTCGGTGGAAATGTATTCATCTTTCAGGCGGTTGGCCTCCTCGTTGGCGAGGTCGATGATTCGCTTGACGCGCGGGGTGATGAAGATTTGTCCCGCGCCGCCGCCGAAGATGTTGGCCTTGGGGCTGGCGCGCAGGGTGGCGTCGAGCCGCTCGGTGAGGGCTTCGGGGCTGACGTTGAGTTTTTCGAGAATTTGGGGAATCACCCCGCCGGGCTGTTCGATAAGCGCCAGCAGGATGTGTTCGGTATCTATCTGGTTGTGTCCGTAGCGCTGGATGATCTCGGCGGCACGTTGGGCTGCCTCCTGCGCTCTTTCGGTAAATCGGTCAAATCGCATCATAAGGGGTATCCTCCGTTGGTGGCACCAGACGATGGACAATAGACGATTGACGATGGTCTGTGGTCTATCGTCCATGGTCTACAAGCCAGCCAATGGCATCATTATAACAAAGGCCGAATTGGCAGTCTGTAGGCGGGGCGTAAGAGGTGTGTTAGATTTTTCGGGTTGAAGGTCTAAAGTCGGAGGTTGGAAGGTCAACAGGTTTGCAGGTTGTTTTTATCCCCCTGCTTGTCCCCTTTGGGAGGTGAAAGTATAATGACGGCATGGAGAATATAAGGTATTATACAGTCAAACGGCTGTATAACGCCCCAATTTGGGGGTTTATACAGCGTGCTGTATAAATCATAGTTGGGTTGCCTAATGCGGAGATATTCCAGGAGAATATGCATGGTTGTTGACGAAGAAATCTCATACAGCAAAATGAATTTTCTGACAATCTGGACTCTGGCAAATGTGGTGGGCCTTGCAATAGCATGGCCCTGGGCGGAAATGGTTGGCCGCGGAATAGCGCCATCCTGGGGAGATAAAGGCGGCGAACTTGCAAGTCTCTTGGTCTTTGAGGCTATGGCATGGACGCTGAGGCTTATTGTCTTGTTCAAAATGAGAGAATTCAACAGGTTAAAACCGCTAGATTTCGCTATTTGGCTCGGCACAGAAGCATTCGCCGCAATGATATACGTATTCCCTTCCCCAACTCACGAATCTCCAATCGCTTACACTATCGCCGCAATACTCGCGAGCAGTTTCGGGCCGATGGCCTGGATCACAGTATGGTTCATGCGGATTCCAAGGGCGCGCTCAAAGAACTGGATGTTGTGGGCTTTCACTTGGACCTTGATTGGTTTTCTAGTTGCAGACCTTGTAGTAACACTTATTTTCACCGGGGCAACGGAGATTGCTTACCAACTGGCGAAATCAAGTCATCCGTATCTTGGTATGTTCGTGGCTGGACTCGTCTTGGGCGGTACAATTGGCGTGATCACGGGCCTTTGTATGCTTCGAATGATGGAATGGAAACCAACTACCTAAACGGCAACCCAACAAAGCGTGCACCCGACGCGTGGGAGTCTGCGCGATTTACAAGCTTTTTCTGGCTTTGAGCTTTTCCTGCTCTCAGAGCGAATCCACACTCCGCCCACACGCGGGTAACGCCAACCGTTGGGCAGTTCTGGTGTAATACATTGATCTGAGTTGGCATGCATACAACACACGATTTGCAAGCAACATTTTCTGCCGGTTTTTACAAGTGGCTTTTCGTCACAATGTCCTCTGTCGCCGTGGGCTGCTTCCTGACCTTTCTATCAGGTTTTCGTTTTCAATGGTCAGATTCCGTCATCGCCGTAGTTTTGTCCTTTACAACAACTTTATTTAGCTTTCTGGCACAAGCTGTTATCATCCGCTCTGAAGTGGGCACCAGATTTGCTCGTTGCCTTCCCTGGCTCTTGGCAAGTAGTCTGGTTGGCTGGACAGTCTCCATTTTGCTTGTCTATCCTCTGCTTCAACTGGGTGACATGTCAATTGATTCAGAGAATTTGCCTTTTGCAGCATTGATCGGATTTCTAGACGGCGGAGCAATCGGTTTCGCGCCCGGGCTATCGATTGGTTTTGTATATTGGTGGCTGATGCGCACTGATTACAATGCAAAGCGGCTCTATGTAAGTACTGTAATTGCTTGGTGTTTAGGAATGGGCTTTGCGTCCGCAACGATGCTTACGTTAGTTGCTATCGCAGTCAGTCGTCTGATTCCGATCTTTTAGAGTTAGATTGAACATATGTAATCGTAAATCAGGTCTGGGTATAACCGTAAGCACTGCCCAACACAGCGTGCACCCGACGTCTGGGAGTCTGCGCGTTTTCAAGCTCTTTGCGTGGCTTGAAGTTGGTTCCGCTAAATTGACGTTACCTCCGCCCGCCCAGCCGCCGGTAACGCAAACCGTTAGGCGCTGTACATCACAGTCATATTGATTCAACCGTGGAATTTGGTATCCTTGATATGAATAAACCCAATCCAATGCTGCTGCTTGCAGAACGCTATAGTGATGAACTAACGGCACAGTTTCGTACCTTGAATTTTTTTGCGGAACATGCTGGCGAAATTGGTCGCGCACACGAGACTTATTTGCGAGGCATGATAGGTCGGTTTTTACCTGCCAAGTGTTCTATTGGCACAGGGTTCATTGTTTCCAATAAGTGGAGTTCGACCCAACAGGACATAATCATATACAATCAACAAGACTTTCCTGTTTTGCTAAAGGTCGGTGATTGTGTAGTTGTTGATACCGACGCTGTCGCTGCTGTTCTGGAAGTAAAGACTCGATTGAAGAGCAAGAAAGATTTCCTTGATGCCTACAAAAAATCGGCTGATTTCTACAAGCAGATTCGCAGTTCAAGATTCGTCGGCTTATTCATATGGGATGGACCAAGTGTAAACTTAGCTCTTTCGACAATCTGGGATTATGTCCGCGAAGATCCACTCCAAAATCTCCATTATTTGCCAAATGCGATATACATCCGGTCGAAGTTTTTGCTGATTCTCAATCAAGATGGGCGACGCGAAACGCCTCCCTTTCGTATCTTCAAGATTTCCAAAAAAGGTATATCAGAAGGGCAGGCGCTCTTAACACTTATGACGGAGATCTGGATGGGCGGTGTACAAGGCATAGCAAAATGGCCATGGTGGCTAGAGGATTGGTGGCGCAAGGTGCCAGAGTTTGAAGAACTCGTTCCGTGGCCAAGTGATCTACAACAAGTCATCAATGACTCGCTTAGTCAGTAAATATCAGCGCTGGAACTTCAAAACTAAGCGCCTAACACAGCGTGCACCCGACGTCTGGGAGTCTGCGCGCTTTTGAGCAGTTTTCTTGGCTTGAGGTTGGTTCCGTCAAAGAAGCGTTACCTCCGCCCGCCCAGCCGCCGGTAACGCAAACCGTTCGGCGGCTGTCTTGCATAATAAAGTAAACAAAAAGAGAAAATTTATGGAAGATTTACTTCAACAAGGTATAACAGCGTACAAAGCAGGGAAACGGGATGAAGCACGCAATATCTTTATAACTGTTGTTAAGCAAAGTCCAGATAGCCAATCCGCTTGGGCTTGGTTGTACGATGCTTCAAACAATGACCAAGAGCGAATTCATTGTCTAAAACAAATAGCGCGAATAAATCCAAATAATGAAAAAGCTAAACAAAAATTGGATTCTCTTATGGGGCAGGATTTTCCATTTGCGCCATCACAAAAGGCTACATCACCTATACAAGAACAACATAATGGTGTTTCGCGTAATGTCCCAAATAAGCAGCCTGCTAACCCAATTAAATCAGCAACTAAGAAAAAAACATTTTTTACACCCAGTAATATCTTGATAATTAGTGTGCTTGCTTGTATTTGCATTGCGGTGCCTATGGTTGGGGCGATGCTAAATTTACCTGGTGGTTCCAAGCCTATATCCACTCCTACAAATGTTCCTGTTGTAATTGATGCAATGGGTCTAATGGGGACATCTTTAGATGAAATTCGATCACGCTACTCAGTAACGGATTCGCTTATCGATGCTTTGCCATTGGATAAGGATAGTTCTTATGCCGATGCTTCTTATAACGAAGGGTATACTGATGGAAAGTATAGCTTTGAGATTGTTTATGACAAGAATTACAGAGTAAATCAAGTCCATTTGACAATACCTTATTACACAGCTCCTGATCTTTCATATTCTGAGCCAAGTTATAAAATGAGCGAGTGGCGCGCCGTAATGCAGATGTTGAATCTAAATATTACCTATCCACCTGATAAAGTTGTCGGGACAGAGGAAAATCCCAGCGTTTATATTTGGGATAACTATAATGGCTATAAAGTTCGGATTAATAATTCGATTCAGTCAGGTATTATCTTACATGCACAGGTAATAAAACTGAAATAATTCCTGCTTCATAAAATAATAGAATTGCAAAAGTAGTGAGAAAAGAATAATTCAAAAAACAGGGAATAAACCATGAATATTGATTGGACAGCAATTGGCGCAATTTTCACAGCGATTGGCTCATGTTCGACTGCAATATCTATTGTGATTTTAATTGCCACCTTGTTTTATCTTCAAAGAGAAGTTCATCAAGCAAGAATTTCAACATATGCTGGGACTTACAAAGCCATAGTAGAGATTATCCAAGTGGAAGAAATCCGAAACGCAAGAAGACATTTGTTTGAAAATTTAGAAAAAAAGCCTTTTGAGTCTTGGAACGAAGAAGATAAACGAGCGGCTGAAAAAGTGTGTCACACATACGACTCTGTTGGTCAAATGGTGCGATATGGCTTTATTCCAAAACATTATGTTGTAGATAGTTGGGGCGCATCATTACGACGAAGTTGGGCAATCAATCTACCGCTTGTCTTTGAATTCAGAAAACAAAATAACGCAGCAGAAATATGGGATGATTATGAATGGCTAGCGAAAGAAGCAAAGTCTTTTCAAAAACCATTAACTTAAGGCTTGGTATGTAATGTCAAAAAACGCCGCCGAACAAAGCGTGCACCCGACGCTGGGGATTCTGGCGCGATTCCAAGCCTTTTTCTACGCCTCAGCATTTTCCCAGTCGGACGGCGTTCCGCCGCCCGCCCCAGCGCGGGTAACGCAAGCCGTTGGGTTGCCTTTGTCGGTTCAACAAAGAATCTGACTTCAGTCATATCTCAAAATGATGTCATCTCAAAGACTTAATCAAGAACAAATATTAAAGTACCTACAAGTTTTTGGCGGTAGTGGGCGGAAAGTAGAGGGCTCGCTTGACCATGTCCTAAATGAATTGCGTGCAATTGGAACAGATATACTTTTTCCGTTTTTGATGTCACAAATCAATGACCGTAATGGCGATATTAATATTCGTTGTCAATCGAGCAGAGCGCTGCTTAATATTGATAAAAATAAAGGAATTGAGTTGCTTTTACCGTTTTTCAATGATTCAGACTCTACATTCCGTTGGGATATTTGTGGTCTAATGCATGAGTTCGGTGATGAACGTGTCATTGAAGCACTTATAAACAGAATGAAAAATGACCCAGATCCGCAAATTCGTGGAACAGCAGCATATGCGCTAGGAGGAATTGGTATCCCAGACACAATACCAGCCTTGCAAGAAACAGTGAATAATGATTTTGAATCTGATAACTTAGGCTATTCTCCAAGTTTTTGTGCAGAGTCAGCAATAAATGAAATTCAAAAGAAAACTGATCAAAAATGAAAGTCGTTCTCCCCTATCAGGCAACCCAACACAGCGTGCACCCGACGGGTGGGAGTCGCCGCGTTTTCAAGCAGTTTGCGTGGCTTCAAGTTAGTTCCGTCAAGGTGGCGTTCTCTCGTCCCACCCACCCGCGGGTAACGCAAGCCGTTGGGTGCGGGCAAAGAAATAGAATCAATTATTTAAAACTGTGGTTAAAAGTCTGTCTCAAAGAGCACGCGGCGCAGGTTTCGTGAAAGGTCAAATCATGTTCTGGCTCGTCCGCGAGAGCTTCGTGTAAAATGTTTAAAGGTAGTGTTCTTATTGAGTCACCACACCCAACAAAGCGTGCACTCGACGCTGGGGAGTCGCCGCGTTTTTTAGGCATTTTCTCTGCCTCAGCTTTTTTCCAGTTGGACGGCGTTCCGCCGCCCGCCCCAGCGCAAGTAACGCACACCGTTAGGCGCTTCCTCGCAGATTGCAGCAAGATTCGGCGGTCACGACTTTGGAACATTGCGAGTTGTCTTAGAGTAAAGGCAATCGCTCACTAAAGCAGGCGTAGTTGATAAATGAAGAGAGGAGCCACTTTTGGAAGAATCGTTTTGGACAAATCTGGATTTATTACTTCAGTCAACAGAACTCGTC
>JAUQXA010000036.1 GCA_030834895.1 Anaerolineales bacterium | reverse complement strand
AGAGGGAATAGGGCGAGCGGTTCGCCAGGGCGGTGATGTCGGTCAACTTCATGGCTTCCTCCACCCGCGGACGAATCTCCTCGCGCGGCACGCCGTTGTTTTCCAAACCGAAGGCAATTTCCTCGAAGACGGTGTATTTCGCGCCGCTGATCTGGTTGAACGGATTCTGGAAAGCCAGCCCCACGTTCAGCACCCACTCGTCCAGCGTGGACTTGCTCGACTCGACACCAGCCACTTCGACCCTCCCGCTGAGTTCGCCTTTGAAGAAATGAGGCACGAAGCCAGCCAGCGTGTAGCACAGCGTTGACTTGCCCGCGCCATTGGGTCCGACCACCGCGACAAATTCGCCTTCATTTACCTGCAAATTGACGTTCTGCAAAACGGGCGTTTTGGTAAGCGGATATTTGTATGTGACGTTTTGAAGGTTTACGAAAGCCATAATCGCTCGCTCTGTGACGGGGCTAAGCCCCGTGACAAGCAACAAAATTTACGAAAGCCAGATTTTCAACACAACAGAAATGACGACGAGAAGTACCAGTGCCCAACGCAGGGTTTGGTCGAATTTGGTATCAGGGATTTCATGCAGGGAGGTCTTGACCTTTTTGGAGGTGAAGCCGCGCGCTTCGATGGCAATGGCACGCTCTTCCACCTCCACCAGCGACCCAAACACCAGCGGACCCACCAGCGGGACCAACGCCCCAGCCCGTTTGAAAAATGTGCTTTCGGTATCCAGTCCGCGCGAACGCTGAGCGGCGATGATGGTCTGCGCCTTCGCCTGCATCTGCGGGATGATCTGAAGCGTGGAGATGATGATATAGGCAAACTGGGAGGGCAGTCCGCGCCGCGTCAGGTCGGTCATCAACTCGCTGGGATGAGTGGTCAACAGCAATATGGCGAAGGAGGAAATCATTACAAAGATACGGGACACTGTCAAAAAGGCAGCCTGTATTGTTTCTACGGCAACATCAAAACTGCCGACCTTGAAAATGATTGTTTTCCCGCCAGGCAGAAACAGGCTCTGCATAACGAACATGAACACAATAGTTGGCAGGATAAGCCTGAATAACAAGCTTAGATATTGCTTTTGAACCCTCCCAATGAACGCGGCAACAAAAGCGGGAACCACCAGAATGGGGGCAAGTTCGGACAGGGAGAAAAAAGCCGGAATGATCATCGCAAAGGCAAAAGTGAGCTTTGTCAACGGGTTAAGCCTGTGCAGGATGCTGTCTGCCGGGACGAAGAAAGACCTGTTGAGATTCATGAGACGTATCTTACCCTGAAATAAAAAGCGGGAGAAGATTTCTTTCTTCTCCCGCGATCTTGACTTTTATCCGCCGGTAATGCGCGGCATTACGAAAACGCCGAACAAAATGAGCAGCACAACGACCACCAGAGCAATGACCAACTGCGTGTATTTCTGACCTTTTTCCACCGTCGCATTTTCGCCGCGTGGGAATCGCGCCAGATAGCGTGTTGAAAGTCCGTCGATAATCGCAAATGCCAGCAGACTGGTCGATATCTTGTCAATTGGCTCGAAGATGAAGTTGGTGGTTAAAACTGAAGCCAGCAGACTTCTACCGGTCTCAAGCAAGAATGCGGTAATGATCGACGAGCCGCTAGCCGAGATGCCGCCGAAAACAGCGATGTTGATCGGGGTCCCAACGATTGTCGCGGCGATGGCAATGACAAAGCCTGTCACAACCACCTTCCACCAGTTCTTGAAAAAACTGATGTTTGCCATCACGCCAGCCGTCGCGCCGATGGCAGCAGCAACAGGAAACCACGGAAACCAGCCTGGATCGAGTATGAATCCGGCAATAATATTGGAAAGTGCGCCGGTGAGCGCGCCTGCCCATGGACCGCAAATTACGCCAACCAACACCGTGCCAATGCTATCCAAATAGACGGGGAGTTTCAATACCAGCACGATTTGCCCAATTGTTAAATTGATGGCAATGGCTACTGGAATGAGAACCCACGTCATGGTGCTGAAATCCTTTTGCATCCGCTTGGTAACATAAGCCCACACAAACAGAAGTGCCATTATCACTATGACAACTGCAAAGTAAAGAGCATTTTGGGAAATAATCTCAATCATATCTTCTCCTTTTCTGTGATTTAACAAATACAACACCATTGTCGAGGGTTTGTTTCATTTTAGCACTTTTGCCAGTTTTTCCATCCTTTCCAGAAACAGCTCTATAAAATCCCGCGGGCGGACGCCGAGCGCCACTTTCATGTTCGCGGGCTTCCCTGTTACCTGATAAAAGTCCGCGAAGGTCTTGCCCATTGAGACGCCACCCGAAAGGTCAACGTCCACGTACAAATCCTGATAATCGCATAGTTCGGGCATGAAGGTCAGCGCCATGGTCAACGGGTCGTTGATGACACAGCCTTTAATGCTTTGATATTCGTCGTGAAACTGCATGTAGAAACGGGTGGCATCCGCAATAAATTTTGTAATTGGCGAATCGATTTTCAATAGCCTGTTCAGGTCATCTGGCAAAAAGATACATTGGTAGGTCACATCCAGCGGCGTGAGCGTGATTGGCATCCCCGAATGATAGACGATGTGCGCGGCATGTGGGTCGACGAAGGTGTTGAATTCCGCCAGCGGGGTCGTGTTGCCTTCGTGCCGAAGTGCTCCACCCATAATGAACACCTCTTTGATATTCTCCACGATGCGCGGCTCCTGCCGAATTGCTAGAGCGATATTGGTCAGCGGACCGATGCAGACTAACGCGACTTCCCCCGGCTTTGACATGATTTCCTCTATCAGGAAATCGCTTCCATGCTGGACCTGCGGTTTGATCTGCGGTGCTGGAAGTTTGGCATACCCGATGCCTTGTTCACCGTGAGTCTCAGGCGCCAATAGGGACGGTTGTACCAGCGGAATTTCACAGCCTTTGTAGACAGGGATATGGCTCGCCCTTGCCAGCTCCAAAACCGAAAGCGCGTTGACCGTTCCCTGCGCGGTGGACGAATTGCCATGCACCACGCTTAATCCATCCAGCGTGATTTCAGGAGATGCCAAAGCGAGGAGAATTGCCAGAGAGTCGTCAATCCCTGGGTCGGTGTCGAGGATGATGTGTTTGATCATGCCAATTTTTCCATTCGCTCAATAAACAACTCAATAAAATCACGTCCGCGGACATCCAGCGCAACTTTTATGTTAGCGGGCTGTTTCGAGACTTTCATAAAATCGGCAAAGGTCTTTCCTGTGGAAATGCCGCCCGAAATATCCACATCCACGTAATGTTCTTCGAGGGTCAACAGTTCGGGGGCGATGATCGTTGCCAATGTCAGCGGATCGTGCAGGGGGCAACCGTCAAAGCCCTCGTATTTTTTATAGAAATCCATGTACACCGCAGTCGCATCGCGGACGAAACGTGCGACAGGCGAGTCGATTCGGTTCAGACGCTCCACATCCGCAGTGGTGAGCAGACATTTGTAGGTCACATCCAGCGGGATCAAAGTAATCGGAATCCCAGAATGAAAAACAATATGCACCGCGTGCGGGTCGGCGTGGATGTTGAACTCTGCCAGCGGGGTGATGTTCCCTCCTGAGCGAATTGCGCCGCCCATGATGACCAGTCCCTTCAATGCTTCTGCGATACGCGGCTCCTTGCGAATCGCCAGCGCCAGGTTGGTCATGGGACCAATGGTGAAGAGGGTGATCTCCTGCGGCGCGGCGAGGATGCGTTCGATCAAATAATCAATCGCATGCTGGCTGATGGGTTTGGACTTCGGCTCTGGTAAAACTGCTTTGCCGATTCCGCTTGCGCCGTGGACAATATCCCCCGATTTATTCAGTGGGCTGACCAAGGGCAGTGAGCATCCGCGCGCGACGGGAATGTGGCTTGCGTTTGCAAATTCCAGCATAGCCAGCGCGTTGCGCGTGGTTTTTTCGATGCCGATGTTGCCATGCACGGTGGTCAGGGCTTCGATCTGGATTTCCGGTGAAGCGAGGGCGAGGAGGATGGTTAGGGCGTCGTCCACGCCGGGGTCGGTGTCGATGATGATTTGGGTTGGATTCATGGTGTCCTGTAGGGGCGAGGTTCTCTCGCCCCTTGTGTGGGCGGGGAGACCCCGCCCCTACGGTGACATAAACCTTTCTGTTTCTTCTCTTGTGGGCAATGACGGTTGTGCACCGAACTTTGTCGTTGCCAGGGCGCCGCAGGCATTGGCGTATTTCACGGCTTCCTCGGGGGAAAGTCCGCGCAGCAAGGCGGACGCGAAGCCGCCGATAAAGGCATCGCCTGCGGCGGTGGTATCCACGACGTTCACTTTATATGCAACCACCTGTGTCGTTTGATTGTCCGACACCAGCAACGCGCCTTTGCTTCCAAGAGTGACGATCACATTCTTGGCGTCGCGATCCAACAAAACTTTTGCGGCTTGTTCTGCGGAGGGAATGTCTTTGACATCCATTCCAGTCAGCAGGCTGAGTTCGGTCTCGTTGGGGATGATGAAATCGGCGAGAGAGATCAATTCGTCGGGGATGGATTTGGCGGGAGCAGGGTTGAGGATGACTCGGCTTCCGTTTTGACGGGCGCGTTGGGCGGCATAAAGAACCGTCGGGATGGGAATCTCCAACTGGAGCAGGATCAGTTTCGGGCGGAGTGCGGAAGCAGAATCCACGTCAGCGGGGGAAACTTTCCCGTTCGCTCCTGCTGAGAGGACAATACTGTTCTGCCCGTTCCCATCTACGATGATGGTTGCCGTACCAGTCGCGGAGCCGTCGGCGCGGACGCGGGTCACATCCACGTGATTGGATTTCAGACTGTCCAACAGGAAGGGACCAAAACTGTCGCTGCCCACGCGCCCCAGCATGGCGACACTTGCCCCCTGCCTTGCCGCGGCGACGGCTTGATTTGCGCCCTTGCCGCCGGGGATGATTTGCAGGTCGTCGCCGCTGATGGTTTCGCCAGGCTTCGGAAAATACGGCGCGCGAACAACGAGGTCCGCGTTGAGTGAACCGATTACGAGGACATCTGTCATGAGACTATTTTACTAGGTTAGGGGATGCATCGCACCAAACAAATTGGATTTGTCCACAGATTGTACTCGCCTGATTAAGAGGACGAATCCACCCGTCTGGTGCGACGCATTAGCCAGCAAACGGATTGAAATTCGTATCACGGTCGTAGTAATCTTCGTGTTCGGCGCGTTTCAAAGCGTTGACGGCGAGATAGGTCAGCGGCGTCATCAAAGCTTCGATGCCGACCTTGAAAATGTAGTTGGCGATGGTGAGCGTGAGGAAGAGGCTCCACGGAAAAACGCCGAGGGCGGATGCGACGGCGACGAACGCCACCGTGTCCACGAGCTCGCCGATGAGTGTGCTGCCGATGGTGCGCGCCCAAAGCCAGCTTCCGTTCGTGAGGACTTTCATCCGCGCCAGGGTGAAGGAGTTGCTAAACTCGCCGAGCCAGAATCCCGCCAGGCTGCCGAGCACGATTCCGCCGTTGCTCATACTGCCGAGGATGGCGCGGTAGGCGTCGTCGCCCGCGTACTCCTGCCAGGTGGCTTCGCCAGGCAAAATGCTGATGACGTAAAACGACAACGCGGCAAGCATGAGGGAAAAGAATCCCGCCCAGATGACTCGGCGCGAGTGTTGATAGCCGTAGACTTCGGTCAGGATGTCGCCGAAAATGTAGCTGACGGGGAAGAGCAACGTGCCCGCGTCAAATGCCAGCGGAAGGTTGAAGAGGCTCACGCCCCAGTCCACGATCTTTGCGGACGAGGCAACGTTGCTGATGATCAGCACGGCGACAAAGAGCGCCATGATGAGGTCGAAATATTTGTAGGAGCGCATGGAACGATTATCTCACGATGCCAAATGCCTCGTCGAAGAATCCCACCATCCGCTGAGAATACTCGTCTGGTCTTTGGGATGGACCGTCACAATGGGTGGCCTCGGGGATGACCCATGCCTGCGCGTTGGATCCCGCTAGTTTAGCAAACCGATACGTGTACAAATCTCCCTCACTGCCGAGGTAGGGAATCTCCGTCCCGCCGCCGACCAGCATCAGTGGACGCGGGCTAATCTGGTCAAGCACTTCAATTAACGGGGCGGGTGGTTCGATTCCCAGCTTGACAGTATACATCCAGTCAAGGGTGTAGTTGCCAGCGATGATGGCAGCCACAAGCGGGTTGGGTGGCGAGGGCAAATCCTGCGCGCGGACGGATGAGTTGCCGTCGCCCCACACGGCGTCGATTTCAGGGTAGAGCGCCGCGCTGTAGACGACGATACTTGCACCCGTGGAGCATCCCATCGCGCCGATGCTTTCGCCCGCATTACGAGACTCAAGAAATTGGACGGCGGCTTTCACATCGAGGGTATCCTCCCAACCGTAGGAGCGATATTCGCCTGTGCTTTCTCCACTGGCGCGTTCGTCGTACATTAAAACGCCATAGCCTGCGTTGACCAGTTGCTGGGCGTGCCAGATCATCCCCGTGCGATTGCCGCCGTAGCCGTGAAGTAAAATCACCGTCGCATCATTTTTGGGAGGAGTGAACCAGCCCGCCAGCGTGATTCCGTCTTCGCTTTCAAAGGTGACCTCTTCCACTTCAAAACCGAGGTCAGCGGGGATTTCAACTTTGCTGGGCGCGGGTGCGGTCTCCAAGTAAACCGAAAGGATATTGCGCTCGATCATGACGAACAACGAAAGCCCAAGCAAAGTCCCCAATCCCACACCGAGGATTCGCAGAAGATATTTTGTGTAATGCCAGATTTTGCCTGTGACCGTTTCAGGCGGAATTGCTTTCCCCGTTTTATTTTTGGAGTTGCGCCACAACTTGAAAACGATGAACGAGAAGAAAAGAATGATAAAGATGACTTCGCCGATCATCCAGTATTGATAGAGCATTTTTATCTCCTCGGCGTGACTACCCCACCTCTTACATCCCAGACCTCGGCTTGTTCTACAAACTCATCTGCGAAGGAGTGTGTGTCGGTGGTGGTGAACAGCACCTGCGAATCCTGGCTGACGTATTTCAGCAGGTCGGCGCGGCGCTGGGGGTCGAGTTCCGCCATCACCTCATCCAACAAAATGACGGGGGCTTCGCCAGTACGTGCCTTCATCCATTCCACCTCGGCGAGTTTGAGCGAGAGCAGCGTCGTCCGCAGTTGACCGCGCGAGCCGTAGTCGCTGACGTCCGCCTTGTTGATGATGAAGCGCAAATCGTCACGGTGCGGACCAATCGTCGTCACGCCGCGCGCGATCTCTTCGCCGCGAATCTGTCGCAGACGATTTAGAAACCCCTCTTGGATTTCATCCAGTTCAATCGTGGAGCGGTCGATGGGCGTGTCGAGTTTCAGCCCCAACTGCATCTCAGGTTTGGGTAGCGGATCGTAGGCGGGTTCATAGGCAAGACGCAGAGTCTCTGTTCCGCGAGTCAACTCGTGATGGATGCGGGACGCGAAGCGCTCGATCTCCTGGACTGCCTGAATTCGCCACTCAATGATCTGCGCCCCAAACTTGACCAGCGTCTCGTCCCACACTTCAAGCTGATTGCCGTTTCCGCCGTTTTCGTTCAGCGCTTTGAGCAGGGCATTGCGCTGGGTGAGCGCCTGTGAATATTCGCTCAACATACGGGCATAAGCCGGGACAGCCTGCGCCAGCGCGAGGTTGAGATAGCGGCGGCGTTCTTCAGGTCCGCCTTCGATGATCTGCGACATTTGCGGCACGAAGATGACCGCGTTGAAATGCCCTACGATGTCGCTGACGTGACGCTTGACGCCGTCGAGCAAAATCTCCTTGCGGAGTCTCTGCCCGTTGACGCCTGTTGGCTCGAGGATGAGGCGTGCCTCGATGCGATGTTTTGTCCGCCCGCGCTGGTAATCTGCCACCAGACGAGTCACTGCCAGCGGATTCTTCGCCTCGTGGATGTTGACGATCTGCCTGTCCGCGTGAGTTTGAAAGGAGGTGAACGCCGCCAGAAAATAAATGGCTTCGAGGACAGACGTCTTGCCCTGCGCGTTGCTCCCCACCAACACGACAGCCCGCCGTGGAAGTTCCAAGTCCAGGCGGGCGAGGCTGCGGAAGTTAGTGAGGGACAGATGTTTGAGGTACATGATTGATTCCATTAGCCATCAACGGACATGGTTTCTGAAATGATTAGAAAATTGATTGTGTAATTATGTGCGTTGAATAAAATTGCTCATCCATTTCGATATTGACAGTTATTTGCAAATAGATTTTCCAAACTTGTTGGCGATTTTCTCGCCATTCGTTTCTCCTACGCTACCCGAAATAAACTCCTTTATGCCATTTGTAAAAACCTCCCCATCGTTTAACAGGGGAACGCATGAGTCTAGTGACTGATCCTGATTTTGTAATGTCGCAGGGGGGGTAAACAAAAACGAATATTCTTTCAACCTGTCCAACCGGGACCCCGCAGAAAACAGCGTACCAATTAGCGATATAGCGATCAAAGCAATAGAAATGTATTGTGCCACACGTTTTGGGTAATATTTCAGCGCGATTATGACGCCAATCGTTATAACCACAAACGATGGGGCGTAATACCTCTTTAGTAGCCATCCCCAATGCGTAACAAAGTACGCAAAGAATAACATGCTGCCCCAAATGAAGGTAAGTAATAACATTGTCTCCACCTTTTTCCTTAAGGCAAGTATTACTCCTCCACATATCAGTATGACCATGAGGAAATTTAAATAAAGAAACTTGATGCGTTCTGTAAGCATTGTCGCAGTACTCATGTCGCTTTTATAGGCTGATAAGCCCCTTATTAGAAAAAACCCACCAAGGTAGTTTTTGGGGTCATACAAATAATTAATCAAATTGCCCGCTATAAGCCCGGCAATGATTATACCCAGGGGCGCAAAATCGGTTAAGAGCCCGTCATGTTTCTGATAGAAACCCCGCGCAAGAAGTATAAAAATACCGGTTAGTATCACAGATAATAATAATGCCAATCCCCATTCGTTTTTGCCAAACCCTAAAATTGCCGACGACACGAACAGTGAGGTCAATGCCCATTTTGGCTGTAGCAAGTTTTCGTGACGCGCTAGCAAAGAAAGAGCCACTAAACCGGGGAAGAAGCTGCCCACACTGCCGTCGACTTGAACAGATATGGATGTGTATATTGCAATGGGCGCAAGTGAAAGCGCAATCACGACCCATATCATCCTTTTGCGCCAAATTACATTTTCCGATTTTCTGAGCAGAATTATAAGAAGTAGAAAATAACTGAATTGAAATAGAGTAAATGCGAAGCGGGTTAAGAATGAAGTCAATAATGGGTTTTCCCCTCTGCTATTATTAATTATTGCTCCCCATGGTGCTCCGAATAATCCGAGCGTTTCGTATATGAGCGCCGGATGTTGTGGGACATCAAATTGATCTTCTCCATTTATCGTGGCTATCCAAAGATATTTGGGACTGGGTGGGTTACAACAAAAAACGAAAGCATGAGTTCCCTCCTCATTAATAAGCGGGTCTATGAGAAACGGCAGACGCACCATAAAATAAGATATTATAAAAAAAACAATTGTGAAAACGAAATTTTTATTCATGATCCTTTTCCTGAGCTTGGGGTGATATGGCGGTTAGAAAACGTTTTTTGGAACTAGTAGACTATCACTGGCCCAACCTCCTCTTGTTGGGAGATCATCATTGAAATGATGTTCGCTCCGGCACTGGCTACATGTCTTACGCAGATACCTGTCAATGGCAGGTTTTTGTATGCAGGAAGTTTGGCGTAATGGCGATTTCTAATTGGACCTCTTGCATAAGTATTCGTAGGGCGGGTTGTAACTCGTCAAAGCACATAATTCTGGAGAGCGTCAGCCCATAAGCCTGACCTACACGTGACTTTCGCAAGAGATCCATTTAACAATGTTTCAATCATTCCTCGTAGGTTCGTGAGGGGGAGATGTTTGAAATACATGATTGTTATGCAGGGCGGACCCGCCCGGTACAAACCAGACTTCTTGATGGTATGTAGGGTTGACTCTACGGTTATATCATCATTTCCAATTCGATCTCATCCCGAAGCGGGATGCCGTTTTCTCCAATCAACGGGATGGACGGTTTGATTTTCCTTGACTTATTCACAGCGCCACGATGGATGGCGACTAGTTCAAATCCGCGACGTTGGTAAAAACCGAGGGCGTGGAGATTGTCGTTGGTGGTGACCAGAAAAAGGCGGCAACACTTTCTGCTTTTCGCTTCTTCGACAACGCTCTCGATCAGGGCTGTGCCGATTCCCTGTCCTTCCTTCAAACTGTCCAGCGAGACGATTTCACATTCGTCACCGCGAATCTGGAAGGTCAACAACCCATCCCAATCGCCAAAGATGAATCCTTCCACCTGGTCAAAGCGAATCGATTCGCCGTGGAGAACCATAAAGTCCGCGCCCCAGTTTTCGGTCCAGAATTCGCGCAGTCGCGGTAGGTCATCCTCAGTCAGGCGGCGGATGTCCGAGGTCACACGTTGTCTTCCACTTCTTCCTTTGGTTGCCAGACGCGGGCGGCAAGGTCGGTGAAGACCACGCCGTTCAGGTGATCGATCTCGTGCTGGAAGATGCGCGCCAGCCAGCCGTCCACCTTCAACTTGACAGGCTTGCCATGACGGTTCAACGCCTTGACCTGTAACGCGTGATATCGCTCCACTTCGCCCAGCAAGCCGGGGATGGAGAGACAGCCTTCGATGCCCATCACCTTTTCCTCAGAGGCTTTGACGATCTCTGGGTTGATCAACACAAACAACTGCTTCGGCTTTGGCGGTTTGGGAGTCGCTTCCGCATCTTCGTGCACGGTTTCGACTTCGTCATCCTCATCCTCTTCGGCGTATTCGATCACGGCAAGGCGTTCCGAGATGCCAACCTGCGGCGCTGCAAGCCCCACGCCAGGAGCCTCGCGCATGGTCTCGATCATGTCGTCGATTAAAGTTTGCAATTCCTTGCCGAAATTTGTCACTGCCTTTGCCTTACGCCGTAGCACGGGATCGGGCAGGGTTACAATTTGTCTTAATGTCATACTATTTTCCTGTTCACTAATAAAGATAATTCTACTCGCCGCCGTCTTGCGGTCCGCCTGAATCGGATTCGTCCAACTCAATGGGCATGTCATCGATATCGTCGGGATTTTCGATTGCGACCTGTTGTCCTGTTGGAGATTCGGCAGGCTTCTTCGCAGGCGCGCCGAAGTCATTGATGTTCTCATGATAAGCCGCGATCCATGTGGCAAAGCGTTCGCGGTCGGCACTGCCTGCGTCTTCGTTCTTCTTTGCAATGCGCGCCGAGCGTCTGCGGTTGATGTCCGCCTGCACGTTGGCAGGATCGGCGACATCCTGGAAATCGAACTGCGAACCGCCCACCGCGATCTTCACCGTGCCATAGTTGAACAGAATCGGGATGATTCCTTCGCGGAGGTAGGATATGCTCAAAATATTCTCGATCTGCGCCGCGCGTTTCTCCTCCTTGCCGAAGGGCTTGCGGTCGATGTCGAAAATTTCATCGGAGCTGATCATGAAAATATCGTTCTTCCAGTCCACATATTCCCAGACAAGCCAGGCAAGGAAAGGCACGGAAAGCAGGGGCAAGGCAACGGTGATTGTATCAGGACGGAGTGCTCCTTCCGAGTTCGGTTGCAGAAAGGTCAGGTCGGTGGTGATAATCTTAATGATGCGCCAGATTTGCAGGGCAAACATGAGTAGGGTCAGCGCCAGAGGCTTCCAGATTTGCTGGAGTAGGACGATCCAATGTTTATGATAAATGACCTTGCCCGCATCCTCCGAGCGCAGGGTGAAAAGATTGAGAAACGCCACCCACCATAAGGGCAGGTTCCCCGACCTCTTGTTGATGGTTACGATGGGTGGAAGTTCGTCCAGCGTGCGCTTGTCAACAGGTAATCCCAGTTTCTGGCGGATGGTATTCCGCATGACTTCCTTTTGCGAGACGGTGAGGACGGACTTGACACGCTCCCAGTACTCGCGGATCATCTCCGCTGCCTGATTGGGATGGTCCACGTAGTCGAACTCGATCCTGCCGACGAAGGTGCGGACGATCACATTGCCATAGTCCAGGATACGTCCCAACTGGTCGGTCTCCACGCCCACCGAGAGGATAGTGCTAAGCGGCGCCTCCTCGCGGCTGTCATAAAGAAACAAAACCTTTTCCAACCAAACCACACGCTGGTTGGTGACGATGTAATAGTCGTTGCTCCAATCGATCCAGTTCCACACTATCCAAACGATGATGAATGCCAGCGATAACGCAGCCAATGCTAGCGGGGTGGTTGCCGCTACCAAAGTCCCCCAAAAGAACAGTCCAACCGGTACGAGCAGAGAAAGCACGGGGACAACCAGCGCCTGGTACAGGCGTATCTTATGCCTGCGAGCCACAAAATAAATGATTTCCTTCGGACCCAGCCAGGTGAATTGGGTTGCGCGCGCCAGTTTATGGCTCTTAATCGCAACCAGAAAATTCGGTTTCAGGTTGGGATATTTGCCAAGCAACTCGTCGAAGTGCTTGCGCGAGAGGAAGAGCAGGGTGGTATCTTCGACGGCATTGATCGTCGCGGAACGGTTGCGGTTTTCCACCAGCGCTTCCTCACCGAAATAGTCTCCTGCCACCAGCCAAATGATTACTTCCTCGCCTTTTGTTTCATGAGGGCGTGTGACATTGACCTTCCCTTTGAAGACGATGTAAAACCCTTCGGGCTTGTCGCCGCGCTTGAAAATAGTCCGGCCTGCGGCAAATTCCTTTTCGTCGAACTTGGGGGCGATCTCCCTGAGTTGATCCTCCTTCAAGCCGTTGAAGAGGTGAATCTTGTTGATGAGGTTAACGCGCTGTTGTAATTCGATCACGGTTCGATTCTATCAAATTTCCCGCACAATGGCGCACCCGTAGGCGGGAGTTTCTGCCAGTGCCGGCAAATGCCCTTCGAGCAGGGACTCAACCGCCTCGTCCAGAAAGAAGCGGACGGGTTGTCTCTGCCTGAAGGTGACGTTATCCACAGCGCCGCGATAGCGCAGGATTCCCTCGCGGTCGATGACAAAAACATGCGGAGTGGTCTGCGCCCCAAGCTGGTCAGCCACCCGACAGTTTTGGTCCACCAGGACGACTGGCAGATGACGCGCTTCGGCGACGGCTTTTATCGCCTCGATGGACTCGTTTCGGTTCGAGGCGATGGTCAGCAAAACAACGTCATCATGCCACTGCACGAACATGGATATGATCGCCCTGTCTGTCCGCTCCGATTGCGGGCATTCGCACGACCAAAAATTGACGATAACGATTTTCCCGCGATGGTTGCTTAAACAATAAAGCCTGCCTTCGACGGCAGGCAACTCAAAGTCAGGGACAGGTTGGTTGATATTTATCATGACGCGTAGGGGCAGGGTCTCCCTGCCCTGGGCGAGGTGACCTCGCCCCTACATTATCAATCCAAAATCCCGACGCCTGCCAATTTCTCGATCACACCAACCACGGCGGAATTATCCAGTTCGCCCATGCCGAGTTCGATCATCTCCTGGAATAATTTTGTGTTTGCAATCGTCCCGGAGATGGGAACGTCATATTCCTCCGCCGTGTCCATCACGATTTTCATGTCCTTCAATTGCATGTGCGCCTTGAAGCCGGGATTGCGGTTGCCATCGAACAAACGCGGCGGTTTGACATCCAGACTCCAGCACTGCGCTGCGCCGCCTTTGATGGCATCCACCACCTTGCGCGGATCGACGCCGGCTTTCTTCGCAAAGACCAGCAGTTCGCCCATGGCCACCATTTGCGCAGCGACCATAATTTGGTTGGCCGCCTTCGCCACCTGACCCGCTCCCGGCCCGCCGACGTGGGTGATGGTCTTGCCCATTGCCTGAAGCACGGGCATGGCGCGTTCCAACGCGGATGCCTCTCCGCCGACCATAATGGTCAACGTGGCGTTGCGCGCGCCGATGTCGCCGCCGGAGACGGGGGCATCCAGCGCGTAAACGCCCTTCTTCGCCAGTTCCGCCGCAATCTTTCGCGCCGACGCCGGTTTGATGGTCGAGTTGTCGATGAAGATCAGCCCGTCGTGAGTCGCTTCGATGATTCCCCGCTCACCCAAAACCACCTTTTCCACGTCGGGTGAATCGGGCAGATTGGTAAAAACGATATCTGACTGTGCGGCAACCGTTGCCGGGGACGAGGCGCGGAGGGCGCCCTCCGCCACCAGTTCATCCACCGCCGCCTGAGAACGGTTATGTACCACCACGGGAAACCCCGCCTTGAGAATATTGCGGGCAATCGATTTGCCCATCAATCCAAGACCGATATATCCAACTTTGAGCATGAAAAGTCTCCTTGGCTGTATTTATGTCACTTCCGATATAATTGTAACATGTCGATAATAAAGGAAATATCGCAGGAAAACCATGATAGTCCGAACAACAAATTCGCTTGGTTGGACCTGGTCTTGTTATTGCTCCTGATTGTATACATTTTATATGGAATCACCATTGTTCCCTTTCATGGCGACGAATCAACATATATCTTGTTGAGCGAAGATTATGACCGGGTTGTGAAACAACGGGATTTCAAAAAGGTCCTTTTCAAGCCCGATGGAAACCCTAAACAGTATTTAAGGCTGTCCACCGGTTCAATTCTGGTATTCTCAATTGGTTTTGCGCGGGATATCACCGATAATAACGACCCCACTAACAAATGGATGTGGGGTTCTTCCTGGGACGAGAACATTGCACAGGGCAATATGCCAAATCCCCGGCTGTTATATCTGGCACGGACCTGTTCTGCCCTCATGGGCGCTTTGGGTGTCGTTTTATTCTTCTTAACTGCTCGTTTGTTATTCTCGTCCCGGTTGGCTGCCTGGTCGGCAGTTTTGTTGTTTACCACGCAGGGCGCCATTCTAGTGAACATTCGTCGGGCTATGCAGGAAGGACCCAAATTTCTCTTCCTGTTTCTCACGATGTATTTTGCCGTACATATTTTCAAGGATTTTCAGAGCAAAAAAATGCAGAGGTGGCTGTATGTATTGCTGGGGACTGCCAGTGGACTTACACTGGCCGCCAAGCAGGATACCGTTCCAACCCTTGTTGCAATTTATCTTGCCCTTGCCCTGATTCCCATGTGGAAAAAGGAGTCCGCTCAAACCATCCTTTCCAATGTCCTTTACCTTGGCGGTGCGACCGGTCTCTCGTATGCATTCTTCCTCGTTTTTATGCCTGTCTTTTGGGGATGGTGGGAAGGCGCTTTCGTGTTGATAGGCTTTGTGACCATACTTTTCCAACTTCCGGTATTAAAGATCAGCCGGACAGCAAAGCCATTGATGCTTGCAGGATGCGCTCTCATCATTGGCATGACCATTGTGTCGCCAAAACAATCGAGCCGACTCTTCACCCCGCTGACGAGCATGATCGAAACGCGAAAATCCATTGTTGGCGGCCAACTTGATCGTTCTGCCGGCAACAATGGATTCGATCCAAGTACAGCAGCGAATAGAATGATGTTCCTTTTGGAAAACACTTTCACATCCGGGGTGATGTACATGGAGGCTTCAAGTTTCGATGTTCCGCCCTTCCATGAACAGATTGCAGCCTACGAGGATTCATTTTTCAGCGGGCGTATCAGATCACCGCTGGCGGACGGCCTCATTGCAATCCTGGCTGTCATGGGCGGGTGGTCGTTGCTAAGGCGATTCAGCCTAGAAAGCCTGTTGATCTATTCCTTATTAATAACGTCTGGCGTTTTGTTGTTTACCATGATTCCATTACTCTGGCAGCGTTACTTTTTAATCATGCAGATTCCGTACTCGCTTATTTCGGGCGTGGGAATTAATCAAGTGTGGATTTATGGGAGGAAATTAATTGGTCAGCTAATTCATGATAGGGACTGAATAAAAGAGAAACTGCTCCTGAAACGGGGAGCAGTTTCCTGGTAAAGACTGAAATGTTTACTTGATGTCGTAGGTGAGGTTGACCGTGACGGAAATTGTCAACTGACCGGGCTGGATGGCAACCGCACTTTGTGCAGCTGCTCCTCCGCCACCGCCTCCCTTGCCTTCGAAGACGGGATAGGGGCTGTTGTCATAGAAGCTTACACTCTGGATTTCGCCCAGTTTCACACCGGCGGCTTCCGCCAGTTCCTGAGCCTGTTTCTTGGCATCTTCCACAGCCTTGGCGCGGGCTTCCTTCACCGCGGCAGACTTGTCCGCCACATCGAACTGGATGCTGTTGATGCTGTTCGCGCCCGCGGCAATGGTGTCATCGAGCAGGTCGCCGAGACCGTCGAGATTGCGCACGGTCACGTAAACGGTGTTGTCAACCATGTAGATCGTGCCGGTCACCGTGCCTTCGGGGCTGTACTGTTGCGAGGGCCAGATGCTAAAGTTGGTGGTGCGAAGGTCTTTTTCGTCCACACCGGCTTTCTTGAGCGCGTCCAGCACAGCGTTGGTCTGGGTCTTGTTCGCCTGCACAACCTCGGAGGCGGTGGCGCCTTCGCTATGCACGCCGATGTAGATATAGGCAATGTCAGGTGTCAGGTAGGTGGAGCCGAGTCCGTTCACAGTCAACGTGCGGGTCACAGGCTGTGCACCCTGACCGACAACAGCCGGTCCACAAGCGCTCAACACGAGGGCAAAAGCCAGAACTGCAAATACTAAGATTTTTGTACGCATTTTATATCTCCTTGTTGTTTTATGTCTGTCATACAGACGCGCCGGACCCCAAAAAGTTCCCTTGTTTTTTGACCAGTTTACGGCTAAAATCTTGCACAAATGTTCTATTCGCGCTGAGCATAGTCGAAGCGCAAGGAAATCCATGCCAATTAACTATCAGGAAATCTACACACAGATAAAGGAAATAGGCCAGGGCGCAAAGGAAGGAAAGAGGAGGAAGGAAGAGGCTCAAGATCTGGCGAAATCCCTGCTTGAAACCCATTCTTCTCAACTGGACTTCCTGCGCTCGAAAGTGGATTCTACCAAAGAAGCGGATGCCAACATCCGTTGTGCCGTACCGCTGGATGAAGAACTCGCTTCGCACCACCCGGTATCTGGTTCTATTATTCGAGCGACAATAATTGCTGCCGACGGCTCGCAGATTGTCCCGAACAGGCATGAGGCGCTTCAATATTATGTCATCAATGTCGGGGCAATTGCCATGCAAATCGGTTCTGGAAATACGCCGGAAGTTGAGACCGAGACTGAATTACGGGTTCTGGATGAGTTCGATGACACCTATTTCAGCGACAGTCAGGTTGCCTTGCAACGGGATGTGGCAGAACGCAAGAAACTGCTGGCAATGGCAGAGAAATATTCAGGCACAGTCATTGCCCTCACCGAAGGTCAACTGGAACTATGGGGGTCGGTGGATAACGAAAACGCCAGAGAATTCGAGAAAAGTTTACAGGATTACTTGCGTGCTCTCGAAGAAATGCGACAGAAACAAATCATTGCGGGCGGTTACGTGGATAAGCCTGGGGCAAACTGGGTTGTCAAATTGCTGGAAATCGCAGGAACGCCGCAGGATGAATTGAAGAATGTCAGGAAAAATCGTTTATTGGCAGGCGCCACGGATTTATGGCTTTTCAGCCAAATCCTTGGTGAGTATGAACGGTCGGCGGTTTTTGCGCTGCAAGCCAGATCAGCGGAGAAGTATCAGGGTGCGCTTGCAATTCATTTCTTCTATATCAATGTCGGAGATGCAAAACATCCCAAGATCGCGCGAGTGGATGCGCCTTTGTGGGTTGTGGAAAACCCGAACATGCTGAACGTCTTGCATTTGGTTCTGGTTGAGCAATCCAAAATCATGGGCAAATCACCCTTCCCGTATTTATTGCATCGCGCCCACGAAATTGCGGTTGTAACTCACCGCGAAAAAGAAGAAATTGACAGGATGCTCGCAAGAGAAATCCTGTCAAACGGTGGTGAACTCGGCGAAAAGTCAGGGAAACAATCCGCAAAGGATTTGCAGGGGAGAGGCAGTTACAAATGACGGATCATTTCGTGGTTCGCGTCATTGCCGATTATCAGGCTCCGTATCCCGACCCAATCCAGGCAAAGGCAGGCGATGAGGTCGTCATTGACTCGGAGAAGAAGACGGGGATACGGGGTTGGGTCTGGTGCGCGAACTCAGCAGGCAAGGGCGGATGGGTCCCGGCGAAATATATCGAAGTCAATGGAAATCGAGGGAGGATGCTTTGCGATTACAATGCCATCGAATTGACCATCCATGCCGGTGAGAAGTTGACTGTCCACAAAGAGGAAAGTAAATTTTACTGGGTCACAAATCGAACAGGTCAACAGGGTTGGGTGCCTGTTGAAAATGTCGAACAAGTGACATAATAATTGCGAAATCTTTAATGGTAGAAAAGGAGAAGGAAAAATGGTTGTTTGTTTTGGAAGTCTGTTTTTAGTGTTGCTCGGTGTCTTTGGCATTTTTGCCAAGGACTTGATGTGGGAGTTGACCGTCTGGCAGAACCAAATGAAAGGGCTTGCTTCTGAACGTACAGAGATATGGGATTTGATGACCACCATTGGCGGTGTGGTGGCGATTATCTTTGGTGTGCTTGGTGTGTATATGTTTTTCACGAACGGTTTGTAGAAATCATAAGGGCGCGGCCTCCGTGCCCGAAGAATGTGGTATTCAGGAATGGGGCGGGGGAATTCCCGCCCCTACGGAGAAATAATTTCATGTCACAACCAATCGAGATCGGACGTTTACTTCGCGCAGGGACAACGGGATTTATTGCGGGCTGCCGCGTGAATCAGTTGAGCGTGCCTTCGTTTGGGACATTAGTCCGCGCGCCGCTGACGGATGGCTATCAGGTCTATGGGCTGATTCACGACATTCACATTGACGATGATGGGCTGGTGCGTCAGTTGGTGACCGCCGACGGTGTGAGCGAAGAAGTGATGAAGGATAACCGCGAGCGCCGCATCGTACCCGTGGAAATGTCTGTGCTGGCGGCGGGGTACGAGCAGGATGGGAAGGTTCATCACCTGCTGCCGCCCCGTCCGCCGCTGAGTTTGGATGTGATCTATTTGTGCGGAGATAAGGATATAGTGCGGTTTACGGATGCAGGTCGGTTCGGGTATTTCAGGCATATTCTGAACGGAAAAGATCTGTCCGTTGGCGAAGTTCTTGCGGCGCATTTGTTGCAAGCGGGCAAGGCACATGGGACGAATGGCGAAGCCTGGCGCGAGAAGGCTGTGCAGGAGTTGATTACGTTGCTGCGGGATGACTACCCGACGCTGATGTCTGTTCTTGGCGCGTTGAGCGATACCCTCGTTGAATAAAATAGTGTGTGAACAAAATGATGCGAAAAATTCGATGCGCCATCCTGTTTCTATCCGGGTGTTTTCTTATTTTCTTTGCCGTTTTTGCCTTTGAACTTGGATTGGACCCAACGCCCAATTGGGGAAGAAGCAGGATTCTGGCTTTTTCTCTTGGCACCCTGCTGATGGTGGTTTTCGCCGATATGCGTTTTGGCCCAGCATGGACCGAAAAAACACTGGGGCGTATTGATACATGGTTTGTTGGCTTTTGGACAAAATTGTTTGACCGTCTTCCCCTCCCCAAGGCTTTGCAACAGGGAAACAGCCAACATGTCAGAAACAGGCTTATATATGTTTCTGCGTTTTTTTCCTCTTTTGTAATCATTGGCATTTACGTGTGGTTTGCCACTGCAGGTACATGGATAAAATGGCCCGCACCTTCAAGTTATTATGACTGGCTGGCAAATTCATTTGTCCAGGGTAAGGTTTCGCTTGATGTCAAAGTGGACCCCAAACTTCTTACACTTCCAGACCCTTTTGACTTCGCCTCGCGAACACAAAATGGGGTCAGGTATTTATGGGATGCGAGTCTCTATGATGGGAAATATTACTTGTATTGGGGCCCCATACCCGCAATCATCCTGGCGGCAATCAAAATTATTCATCCGATGGGGATTAGCGACCTCATAATTGCCTTTGTTGCAGCTGTGGGGTTGTTGGTCTTCCAGACCATTTTGATTACAAGGATTTGGTTGCATTTCTTTCAGCGATTACCGGTCTGGACCCTAATTCTCGGAATTTTTCTTGCCGGGTTGGTCGTGCCAATTACCTGGATGATTAATCGACCTAAAATCTATGAGGCGTCTGTATTAAGTGCGCAACTTTTTTTGATGGGGGGTGTGTACTTTGCCTACATTGCCTTTGAGAAAGACGAAATTTCCGCCGGCTGGCTGGCATTGGCATCCACATTCTGGGTTTGTGCGATTGCCTCACGAACCATTATAGTGTTTGCAATTATTTTCTTTGTGTTCTTCATCCTGGCCGGTGTTATCCGTAAACATGGCATAACATGGACTTTCCATTTTAATGCCTTGATTCTCGCGCTTGGAATACCCATGATGTTGGGCGCAATTGGGCTGGGGTGGTACAACTTTGCCCGTTTTGGTTCTGTGTTTGAATTTGGACTTAAGTATCAATTAACTTCAAACAACATCTACAAAAATGGGAATAGGTTATTTTCAAGTCAATATATCACGGCAAACATTTACAATTACCTGCTCAATCCTCCCAAAGAAATCCGCCCCTTTCCATATTTTAGAGCAACTGACGGCGTTGACGATGAAGCCTTCGGCTTGCCGATTCCTGAACTGTATTATGCGGAAAAGGTGACTGGGGCGGTCTATGTTTTACCCTTCATGGCGTTTGCCTTCTTTCCAATCATGAAGGTGATTACAAAAAAAATCAGTCGTAAACAAGACGCCCATGGAGCTGGATGGAATTTGGATTGGCTCAGTTTGGCATTGTGCGGTGGGATTATCGTCGAAGTTGCGTCGATGCTTTTGTTTTTTTATGCGACAATGCGTTATTTTGCGGATGTGACCCCGATGTTGATCTTACTGGCCATTGTTGGCTTTTGGACCGGATATCGGGCCGTGCAATCGGATCGATTTGTGCGGTTTGTATATGCCGGTGTGGGTATCCCGTTGGCGGGTCTTTCCGTCATCGTTCCCACTGCCCTTGCGTTGCTTAGTTCACAGCGAATTAATGAATATAGTCCACAGACGCTGCCTGCGCTGGATGCTTTGTTTAGGTCTATTTTTTCAAGTTGAAATATCATGAACTGTTGTGGTGAAAAGAGGTAGCTATGGAAACCAAAGACAAAATCGGTTACATCGTCAGCGGCGGACTGAAAGAGTCGTTCCGCGCACGGCTTACGGTTTCAGTGCAGGATGTGCAGGAGGGCGCGTTCGTCGTGATGGAGAATGGGACCTGGCGCTATTATGGCTTGGTGACTGACATCCAGCTTGGCGCGACGGACCCGCGTTTTGCGGACGAGCAGACCGAGGAGCGATTCCCCGCGCATTTGGCGAAAGCCCTGCACGGACAAACCCTCTACACTAACATCGAAATCCTGCCGGCGTTAATGCAGGACATCGGCCCCGATTTGGCGTCGCCTGAGTACAAGCTTTGGCGGGCGGAAAATCCCGAAGACCCGAATCCGATTCCGGTGAAGACGGTGCCGCCGCATCACACCCCTGTCAGTTTGGCGAAGCCCGAGCATATCGCAGGGATTTACGGCGACCCGGACAAGGACGGTAACTTCGTCATTGGGTACACCCGCGAGCAGGGACATCCCGTCTGCATCAATTTGGAAAAGTTTGTCCAGCGCTCGTCGGGGGTGTTTGGGGCGACGGGCACGGGCAAGTCGTTCCTGACGCGTTTGGTGCTGGCGGGGTTGATGAAATACGACCGCGCTGCCGTGCTGGTTCTCGACATGCACAACGAGTACGGCTACGATGACAAGGCTTCTGATACAAAGATAAATGTGAAGGGATTAAAAACACTGTTTCGATCTAAAGTGAGAGTCGTTGGTTTAGGAGCAGGAGCAACAATTAGAGAAGCACCTACTGACTTCAATCTAGAAATTTCCACAGGAGATATTACTACAGCAGATATTGAAACACTTACTCGTGAACTAAATCTAAAAGAGACTACGCCAACCACATTGAATGCACTGTTCGGGTCATTTAAGAATGAGTGGTTTGCGCGTTTCAAAGCGATGAACCGTTTAGAAGTAACGGTTGAGGATGAAAAAGGAAAAATGAAAAAAGAGCCGCATCCTGATAGCGTTGCAGCTTGGGCGAATGAAAATGGTGTGAATGTAATGGCGGCTGAAGCGCTTTATGAAAAACTAGGTCGACTATTTGACAAATCTTATATCGTGGAAAAGCCCGCCGCAGACAGTGTGAAAGAAATTATTAATTCCCTTGAGAATGGACATCATGTTGTTCTCTCGTTTGGGGAACATGAAAGTGATTTGGATTATCTCCTTGTCTCGAACCTACTGACACGAAAAATTCGCAAAGTATGGGAAGACAAGACAAATCAATTCAGATCGCAAAAAAAGGCGGAGCCGCGTCCGTTGATCATTGTAGTGGAGGAGGCGCATAAACTGCTCAACCGCGAGATGGCGGCGCAGACGACCTTTGCGACCATCGCGCGCGAGTTGCGCAAATATTACGTGACGCTGTTGATTGTAGACCAGCGTCCATCGCAGATCTATGATGAGGTGATGAGTCAGTTGGGCACGCGCATTAGTGGCTGGCTGGGCGATGACTTGGATATTCAGGCAGTGCTTTCGGGTCTTTCGGGGCGCGACTCGCTGCGCGGGATGCTGGCGCGTTTGCAGCCGAAGGAGGAGGTGCTGCTGCTCGGTTGGGGTGTGCCGATGCCGCTGCCTGTGCGGTCGCGCCGATATGATGAGTCGTTTTGGAAGGAGATGGGTGGGGGGAAGAAATCCCGCGAGGAGAATTTGAAGGAGTTGGGGTTTTAGGGTTAGGATGACTGGCTGGAGACTTGCGTTATCATGAAAAAACGATGGAATAGTTCTCTGCCTTGCGCGTAAAAATCCACTAATCGGATTCATGCTACTATCTGGAAGTTATTTCTATGGATTGAGCAGGTTCTATGGTATTGGACTGTATTCTCCATTTCGTAATCTGTAATTCCCTAAGTTTTCCCACCTATAAAGCCCAGTCTCATCAGACTGTAAATGCCAGCTAGTGTATGATTCTGGGCAGTTTAAGTATGGTGAAAAAAGCAATATATTATAGGATTCCCCAGCATAGAAGATTTTAATCTCTAAACCCAACTTGTAAATACCAGGGTCTTTACAATTAAATAAGAATTTAAATGCGCCGAATTCTTTTGGCACAAGTTTAACAAAGCTAAATTCTTCTAAAGTGGTTGCATATTTCTTTTTTATTGAATCAATAAGTACAGGTGAAAAACTATAGTTAGTCATACCCCCAGTAACAGGGATAAAAGTTGTATTGGGTATATCAGGGATTTCAGGAACATCAGGGATCATAGAGATGGCAGTAATGGGGATACCATCTACTAATAGCGCATGAACATATAACTTATTTTTATTGTATTCGGCTATAGTGATTCTAACTTCATTCTCAACCTTAATGTCAAAGCCATTTTCTTCCTGCATGTTTTGTATATTAACTGTTAATTCGAATCTGGATGAGATAGGTTTCCAATTTTTGTCGATACCAATGGTGTTCAAATCCCCGAGTACTTTATTTAAAGATTCTTCAGGATATGCTTCAGGATTTATATCGTTTGGAAATTCAATTAATGAACTTAGTGAATTCCAGTTAGTGTTATATTTTATAATGCTGTCAAGCGGGTCTTTATTAGGATTTTCTGTTCCCGTAAAAGGAATATAGGCTTTTGGTATACCAGTTTCTGTGGGAGACTGCATTGAAATTTGTGTCGGCGTAAAGATGGTTAATGAAGGAGTAGGGGCCGTTAATGTTAGCGACGGGGCGCTTTGGATATTTGCTACGAGAGCCGGACTTGAAAGGATAGCAGAAATAATAGTACCAATTAAGCCAATAATGGCTACGATAATAACTGAGTCGACCTTCTTTGATTTTGGATGTTTAGACATGATGTCAAAATCTATTTAATCTGTGGAAATATTTACTAAGTAGATGTTAGAAAGTTACTTAAGTAAAAAGCACACTCCTATAGCAGTCCTCGGTGATGTGGACGCCGTCGAGAGCAGTCTTTTTTTAGCATTTATTGGTAACTACTAATTAGTATAGCAAAGAAAAATGTTCCTGTAAACAATGGATTCTGTAACTATATATTTATAGTTTCTATAGAATATTTTGGCAGGAGCTTATCTTTGATGAGTTTATTATTTTGTATTCTCATCTAAAGAGTGATGTCAAGTGTGATGATTGAAGGGCGGGTGTGGGACTTCTCCCCCGCCCTCTCCCACAGGAGAGGGGGTTATTGTGTCTGGGAATGAAAAAACTTTGTGAAACTTCGTGCTCTTCGTGGTCAAAAATGAAAAAACACTGGGATGAATGTCCCAGTGTTTTTTGTTTGGGGTGGTTATGGGGTGAGGACAAGGGGAAAACCTTCATTAATTTAACGAAAAGTTGTTTCTTCTCCATCCGGTACAGGCAGTTTACAAAAATGGAAGTTGATTTGGTACCTGGGTACTAAATTATTTCCCGCTTTATGAGAAACCGATTTGTTATTCTATGAAGTGGACGCTGGAATTTCACCCTTACTTTAGACCCAGCCGTCTTGACGAAAAGGAGAGTATCATGAAAAAGACGATTCACTTCATTAGCGGTTTGACTGTGCTTGCCCTGATACTTGTCAGCTTCCGTGATGTCCATGCATTGACTCGGCCTTCTCTATTGCAGGCGGGCAAGGTTTATTACGTTAGCCCATCTGGCAGTGACTCCAATCCCTGTACGTTGGAGGCGCCCTGCGCAACATTCAATCATGTAACTAATCTTGCAGCCTCTGGCGACTTGATCCTTGCCCTTGCGGGGACCTATTCCCAGGCATTGACCATCTCGAAAAGCGGCATCACTGTCGAGGGTCAAAACGCGGTTATCACCGCTTCACCATTCGGAATCAAGATCGAATCTGCGGCGCAGAATGTGACTGTACGAGGCTTTACCGTGACAGGCACCGAGTCGCACGCGATCTATATTCTCGGTCAATTTGTAACGGTTGAAAATAACACGGTTTACCATAACGTGCTGGAGAATGGCTCGCTTACAGGCGGAGTAATCACCTGTTTTGACACTGCCTGGGGCTCCGCAATCAAGGTCGGGTTGGGTGGCTCAAATGTGACGATACGTAACAACACCGTATATGAGAATTGCGGCGAAGGAATCGCCGCCACCCGCGGAAGCAATGTCCTGATCGAGAATAATACCGTGTATGACAACAAATCTGTCAACATTTACGTGGACAATTCCTATCATGTGCGGGTGCTGAACAACAATATCCGCTGTGTGTCGGTGTTCCCCAAGGGTGTTGCTCTGGGCGAGGAATCTTATGCCGACTGGGGTGCACAGTTGCGGGATGTGACGGTTTCCGGCAATACGGTCATGAACTGCTCCACAGGCATCATGGCTTTCACCAGCGATGTCGGCGGAACTCTCACCGACGTGACCATCACCAGTAACAATATCCCCACCGCGCAGAAGCGTGGAATTTCACTCGACAACAATGCCAACTCGAATGTGGTGGTCTCGAACAATATTCATTTCAATAGCATATGGGTGCGCAGTCCGCAGGGAGTGACGTTGACCGGAAACACTCAGGTGAGCGGTACACCCTCGCCCAGTCCAACCGTTACATCCACTTCCATGCCTACCTCGACCCCCATCGCCACACAGACTTCGACTCCACTGCCAACGAGCACGTCCACTCCCACACCGACGTCAACTAAAACACAGACGTTCACTCCCACAGCCACAATACCTGCTGAAACCTACTTCGATAATACCCATGCCGCATTCGTTTACTCTGGAAATTGGACAACCGTGACAAAAAGTCAGGCATACGGCTCTTCTTTCAAAGAAACCTCAAAGAACGGCGCCTCTGTAATCTTCAATTTTACCGGGCAGTCCTTCAGCATTCTTTACACCGGTGGACCTGCCTACCGCAGTATGAAGGTTTACGTGGATAACGTCCAGGTTGGCACGATCAACCAAAAGATGGGACAAAGAACGTATCAAGTCCGTTGGGACTACATCGGTCAACTCTCACCGGGGACGCATACACTGAAACTGGTCTTCTCCACGACCAGCTCGACCGGCACAAAAGGTTCCATCGATGTCGTAATTGTCCGGTAACAACCACATGAAAATACACCGTCCTCAAAACGAGGGCGGTGTATTTAATTCTCTCGTTTCATTCTCCACAGATGACCACTGTACTGATACTGGCAAATGTTTGCAACACAGAACACTACCTGGCTCAGGCGGCAGGAAGAAAAATAGGGAGAGAAACCGAGAGAGTTGGAGGTTGGTGGATGGGGTAAAATCGCCCTCATGTCCAACGAAAAAGAATACCTCCCTAAAATTGCGATGTCGATTATTGCCCATCCCGATGACCAGGATTTTACGATTGCTGGCACGCTGGCGAAGTGGACGAAGGCGGGATGCAGGGTCATCTCTGTGCTGGTCACCAGCGGGGACTCAGGCTCGAACGATATCGCCCATGATGCGGAGCACAAGCCTGTGCTGGCAAAAATCCGCGAGGCGGAACAACAAACTGCCAATGCCGTGCTCGGCGTCGCGGAGACCATCTTCCTGCGCTATCCAGACGGGGAACTCGTCCCCAGCCTGGAACTGCGCAAGGATTTGACCCGTCTCATCCGCCAGTACAAACCCGATGTGGTGGTCACAGGCGACCCTTCCGCGATGTTCTATGGCAATGAATACATCAATCACCCCGACCATCGCGCGGCTGCCGAGGCCGCCATGTACGCGGTCTTCCCGTCAGCCGGGACAAGGCTCATTTTCACCGACCTGCTCGAAGCGGGATATGAGCCGCATAACGTCAAGCGGTTGTACATCCACGGCGCGGAAAAGTCCGATACCTGGGTCGACATCCGCGAGACACTCGACATCAAGATCGAAGCCCTGAAGAAACACGTCAGCCAGACCGATACACACAACGTGGACAAGTGGATTCGCGAGTGGGCAAATGAAGAGGGCAAAGAGAAGGGACTCGAATTTGCCGAAGCCTACAAGGTGATGATTCTGCAAAAGGATGAAGAGGGATGAGAGTATAATCTCATCAACACACGGATGAATTGGGTTTGGAGGCTGGCATGTTGAAGAAAAACGTCGAGATCGAAATCCCATCGCAGGATCCATTCCAGAATGACATGTTGGAGCGCAAGAGGATTGCCGAAAACCTGACGCTCCTCGTCGAGTCGACGAAACAGCCCTTCGTCCTCAGCGTGCAGGCACCCTGGGGCTGGGGAATGACCACGTTTATCAAAATGTGGAAGGCGCATTTGGAGTCTCTGGGTCACGTGTGTTTTTACTTCAATGCCTGGGAAAATGATTTTGTCGAAGATCCGTTGATTGCCTTCGTTGGTGAGATCAACCGAACGCTTGCCGAAAAAAGCTCTACCGGACAGTTTAGTATGCAGCTTCGGAAACTTCAAAACGTTGGCGGGACAATCGTCCGCCGCGCCCTGCCGCTGACAGTGCAGATTGCCACCCAGGGATTGCTGGGACAGGAATCCGTCAAGAAGGTCTCCGATTTGTTGTTCAATAGTGGGGGTGACATCGCCAGTTTTGCGTCCGAAATGGCGGAAGAAAAAATGAAGCAGTATGATAATGACAGGAAAGGGGTTCAGGAATTCAGGAACGAACTGACCAAGGTCACCAGAGCGTTTTCCGAAGGGGCAGGCAAAAAATCCCCGGCCGTTTTTTTCATCGACGAATTGGATCGCTGCCGCCCCGAATTCAGCATCTCCCTGCTCGAGCGCATCATGCACATCTTCAGCGTCAAGGGGATGGTCTACGTTTTGGGGATGGACCGCAACCAGATCGAACAGTCGGTCAAGTCGAAATATGGGCCGGGAATGGACTCGGATGCGTACTTGAGACGGTTTATCGACTTCAGCGTCAACCTCCCCGAACCCACTGTGGAAAAATACTGCCAGCTCCTCTTCGACCGTTTTCAGTTGCAGGAAGTGTTCGCAAAACGCCGGGATGGAATCAATGAGCGTGATGCGTTGATGCAGGGTTTCGTGAAGCTGGCGCGATCCTATCGTTTCAGTCTGCGTGTCATCGAGCAGTGCTTCACCGAAATCAATCTTGTCTTGCGGACTACGTCGCCGGATGTGCGCTTGTATTCCTATCTGCTGGCTTTGCTGGTTGCGTTGAAGACAGCCAAACCCCAATCCCATTCCCTGCTGTTAGATGAACTTTCACCCGCTGATGTCAAGATGCTGTTGGAAGATATCAAGCAGGATTTGGACGTCAGCGACCAGGTCTGCCGCTGGATGCTGGCTCAGTTCGAGGTGTATCTCGTCTTCGGTTGTTTGCACTCCGACGAGAGTCGCGCTGAACTGTTGGCTGGGTTGCGGGCGGACGCTCAAAGCCAGAACCCGGTCGAGCGCCGCTACGCCCAGCAGGTGCTGCGCTTTGCCGAGAAGATTCAATATGACTTGTATTACAAAGAGGTCAGGAGTCTGGTCTCGCAGATCAGCCTGATCGATGAGTTGACGGTGACGGGTTGAGCCGGGTAAAGGTAAAGGGGGAAGGGACAATTCCTGCGTTTTGTGTCTTTATCAGCGTCCAGAGTTTGCATTGCCGGGCGGGATTTGACTTAGAAATTCTCGAATTACATCTTTGGGGCTTTTTGCAAAGGCATATTGTTTGCCATTCGTTTCCTTCGCATCTTTTGCGTCAATGTAAAATTTGGGGATTCCATTCTCGTTGAGATAATCTTGTTCCAGTCTGGTCCAATAAGACTCGCCATACGTCCTGGTGTCTATCACGATTGCGAACTTACTTCTTTCGATGCCCGATTTAATCAATCTGTTCAATCTCGGCGCATCCTTTTCGGATTCTCGATCGGCTTCGTATTCCGGCAAAGCCATGGCATCCAGCCAGGGGCTAAACCCTTCCTTGCGAAGTTCTTTTGCCAGCCCTTTTGCAAATCTCTTCGCCTCCCCCCAGCGATAGCTTATGAACACCGTCCTTCTTCCCTGCTCCATGCACGTCTTGAACATATCCTCCAGGGACTCTTCCCGATAAACAAGAGTGCGGTTCCTGCCAAATCGTATTCCGTTGGCTCTCAACACAGTCGCCGCATTGTTGGTCTCGAAAAACTCGCTGTTGTCCAAATCGGCGGTCGCCACAAATCTCCATATCTTCAACAGTCCAACACCCTGGGAAGGCCATTGCTCTTCGGGCATCGAGTTCCTGTCCAGAATTTCCCGAACTGTGATTCGCGCGGCCAGGGAATGCTGGTTTGAAATTTTGGTGACAACCCATATCTGCGATTTGGGTTCAACCCAATCATGGAATTCCCGAAATCTGGACCCAAATCCAATCGGCACAAGCGGCCTGACAGGAAATTCCTTTAGGGAAAATACCTTCCATGCAACCAAACGTTCCCATTTCATGAACGCAAGGATGTCTTTCATACCTGCTCCCAAATTTCTGCTCTTTGTCTTGAGCCAATGCTTTAAAGTAAATATACAACCATTCCATTCCCTGAGTCATGTATCATTTGTCACCTCAAGTGAGGAGGCGGAAAAGTCCGCGCTTTGCCGCGCGGAGAATACGTCCTGAGCGGAGACGAAGGGCGGCATATAACATAAACGGCACGGACAAACGTCTGTGCCGTGATGATTAAGGGAGAGAGAGTTTTACTGTACCGTTATCTGAGTGTAGACTGGATACTGGTTTCCGTCCAAATCTTCGATCACAAACCCAACAACGTAATTGCCGGCTGCGGCATATAGTTGCTCCCACTTGAGCGGTTCCGTGCTGAAGGTGAAAGTTTGACCCTGCTCGTAAGAGACCTGCATGTTGCCGGAAGAATTGTCAAGCCACTTGTCCAGCAGGGTGAACTGGTCACCGGGTTGGGGTGTGATCTCGCGCGGCGCACCCGTATCCTCCTGACCAGTGGTGCCAAACACCTGGACGAGATTTCCATTTTGGAAAAGCAACCGCGAATTGACCGAGTCACCCGAATCTGCAAAGGTGTAAATACCCTCAACCGCGTACACGGTTTCCTCCGCCGAAGCCCCGTAGGTTTGGGGCAGGAAGAGGGCGGTGACGCTGTTTTGTCCATCGCTGATTCCAAATACGGTTGGGTCCCAGTTGAACGACATGGTGAAGTCACTGCTCCATTCCGGATAATAGACTCCGTTCACTTCGCGAGTATCCGGGCTTTCGAGGTAGTCGGTATCCAGCACGGCGATGGAATTGGATGCCGTATCGAGATAACCAACGAAGAGATAGATGTAACCGATGTTCTGCCCGCTGATGTCCACGCTCAACTTGATCGGTTGTCCCGGCGCGGCGGTGTCGCTTGATTTTGTAATATCAGACACGGTGATGTTCCCCTGTCCCGGCGCGCGGACGCTGAATCCCGAAGATGGCACGAAAGGCTCGCGTGTTTGCGCCTCGAATCCGCGGTCCATATAATGGTAGGCGAGGAAATCGTCCCATAGGGATTCCTCTGCGAAGCGTTTCGCGATGACGGTGTAAGACTGAGGTCCGGCAAGCGGCGAGGAATAAAGCGTCGAGTTGGGGAAGTAGATGGCGAGTCCGGTCGAGCCTTTTTTACCGGAACCATGCCGCTCGGCAATGACCGTATTCTGCAAGTCCGAGACAAGCTGTTCAGCGGTTTGTTTTACGCGCCCGTCCGACGTGTTGTTCGCCAGCAGCAGCGCAAAGTGACCGAGGTCAATGTACGCCGGAGGAACCTCGCGCCCGAAGATGCTGGTATAGGATTGGGTGTAACTGCGCGCCTTCGCAACCAGTCCCTGGTCTTCGTTTTGCAGGGCGTAGGCAAAGCTGTTCATGCTGCTTAGCAAGGCCGGGAACTTTTCCAGATCGATGGCTGAGATGGTGATGTTTTGTTCGAGTTGGGCAATCACCTGCTCGGCGGAACTGGGGTTGTAGCCAAAGATACCGCCCATCGGCGAACCCTGCTGGAGGAAGTCCGCTCGCGCGGCCGGGTCGGAGATGCGCTGGTCTTCGGCAATGTAACTTTGCACAATCAACTTGCTCAATTGCGAGCCGTCCATGTCGGGATTGGTCACCAGGTCGCCGAGGAAGGATGCGTATGCCCAGCCAAGTGAAGGCTCGGTTTCTTCGGACGCGACCGCATAACGCGCGTGTGGCTGAATGGCAGACATGACTTCCACTTGCGCCATCAGGCAGGCATCCATGCCGACCATTTCGAACTTGTCAATACCCGCCGCCTGACGACTCTGACCGAGAGCCTGATCCAATTCCATCAGGTAGATATTTTGCCCGAGACGTGACGCCAAAGGAGCGCGGCTTGAATCCGAGCCGCCGGGGTCCGGGTCGCTCCAGCCGCCCGGCCAGCCCATGCCATGGTCTGACAGGATCAGCACATATTTATCGGCGGGAAAATTTGCGGCAGACCATTGGACAAAGTCCACAAGCGATTGCCCGTTTCCCATATCCACTTCGCCGAGTTCCTGTGCCAATTGTGAATTGATCTGCGCCAGGTCGTTATCCTGTGTGACGTAATAACGGCGTGTGCCTGTCCAGTTGCCGTCGCCCTGATATGCCCCTCTGAAACGGTCGATTTGCGCGACGATGTTGACGCGATCACTGGATCCGACTCGTTCCGCTTCATTCAAGTCCACGAAAATATCCTTTTCGAGGATTTGGTCGTCAGCATCCTGATAAAGCATGATGGTCCATGTTTGTCCCGACCCGGAAGCCGGCACGGGCGGCGTGAAGTTGGATTGCGGGATGGATGCTGACTGAGGTTGTTGAAGCGGTTCGGAATAGGTGTCCTGTCCTTGGGGTTGATCTCCGAGTCCCCCACCTGTCAGGTCGATCTGTCCGTTGGAAAAAATATAAAATGCTACCACGATGATTAACACCAAAATCGAGCCGCAGCCACCAACCTGACGTCCACGTGAGGGAATTCCGCCAGATGGACGGAAACCACCACCTGAAGGAAACCCTGCCCCTCCGCCTTGTCCGCCGCCCGTCTCTCTGCGCGGTGCCTCCGCCCTGCCTGTGGGAGGCTCTCCCTTGCGCCGTCGTTGGACCTCGACTTCATCATGCTTTGTCATGTTTATTCTCCTTTCACGAAAACTCCATTCACAATTCATTATAATACTTGCGTGAGTCAATATTCTTTCTCTGGCGAGTCAATTTCATAACTGATGTCCTGTTGATTTCTCATGCGTTCTTTGTCACTTCGTGGTAAAAGTGGGGTTATGAAGATTTTCAATCAACGTGACCTTCTCTGGACTCTGCCGCTTTCCCTTGGGATGGGGGCGGTTTTATCATCCCTGCAACCGGGCAACTGGCTGATGGGCTGGCTCGGTTTTTCCTTTCTTTTCTTTCTTTGCTTTTCGCTTCTTACAGTTTCCACAAAATGGGCTGGTGGAAGTAAACCCCTTGCTTGGATGGTTGCACTTGCATTTGCCCTGCGTTTCACAGGCGGCGTTGCCACTTATTTGCTATTGCCTGTCAACGGGTATGCGGATGACGATGACGACAGAGCGGGTTTTGTCTACACCGACGCGCATCGACGTGACGATCAGGCCTGGGACCTCGCAAGTTCAAACAAAATCATTGGTGACTTCAACCAGAGTTATGCCTACGACCAGTATGGTGGATTGCTCACGATGAGCGCGTTCATTTATCGTTACCTTTCACCCGATGCCCATCGTCCGTTGATGTTGGTGCTGGTATCCGCGTTCATGGCGGCGTTGGGTTTGCCGTTCTTGTGGAAGGCCGTGACTCAACAATGGGGTGGAAAGGTTGCAATTGCATCAGGGTGGATTTATGCCTTGTATCCGGAAAGCATCCTGTTGGGCGGCTCGGCCATGCGCGAACCATATCTGATGGCTTTCAGTGCATTTGCCTTGTGGGGATTTATCGGCTGGATGGATAAGCGTCGTCATTCGGTCTTATGGATTGCGCTTGGCATTGTGGGAATGCTGTTTGTCTCGCCGGTGGTTGCACTGGTGACTCTGGTCATCTTTGCAGGCTGGCTATACTTTGCCAGCGAGCGCGGACGCATCTCGTGGTGGACGGTTGCCATCGTCATAGCCATATTCGTCATTGGATTGTTCATGCTTTCGTCCGCGCTGGATCGACAGGGAAACCTGGGCGGGAGCACACCGATTGCCGTCATCAATAACTTCATCCGCGAGTCTTTCAAGTGGAACGCTTTCAAGATCGAAGAAGGTTCCGGCTGGGTGCAAAAGCTTTTTGACGAAATGCCGGAATGGTTGCGCCTGCCCTTCGTGATGGTCTATGGCGTCTTTCAACCGGTGCTGCCCGCCGCAATTGTCGAGCCTACCACTGCGACGTGGCGTGTCATTGCCATTCTGCGGGCGTTCGGATGGTATGCCCTGCTTCCGGTGTTGATTCTTTTCTTCGCAGTTGGACCAAGCCAGGGGGAAGCAAAGCGAAGGATTTTTCTCTGGCTTGGATTTGCGATCTGGGGCTGGATTCTGTTCGCAGCCATGCGGGGTGGCGGCGATCAATGGGACAATCCGCGCTATCGAACGATTCTATTCTTATGGGAGGCCATTCTGGCGGGAAATGTGTGGGTGTGGTGGCGTGAAACGCGAAATGCCTGGCTGCCGCGCGTCGCCTTGATGGAGATCATCTTCCTTTTGTTTTTTGGACAGTGGTATGCAAATCGCTATTATCATTTCGGCGCGCAGCTGCCATTTGGTCAAATGGTGGCGCTCATCCTTGTGCTATGGGTGATGGTCCTTTTGGCGGGCTGGCTGACGGATCGAAAAAAAAGCGCAGGACATAGTGTATAATTCACCGGCTGAATTTTGACCAAGGAGTAATCATGCCTACTGCTTTAATCACTGGTATCACTGGCCAGGATGGTTCGTACCTCGCTGAACTACTATTGACAAAGGGTTATCGTGTTATTGGGGTGGCGCGGCGATCGAGCACTGTAAACACCGAACGCATTAACCATATTTTGGATGACATTATGGTTGTCCAGGGCGATTTACAGGATCAGGGTTCCCTCCTTTCCCTTTTGGAGGAATATAAACCAGATGAGGTATATAACCTTGCGGCGCAGTCATTTGTTCCGACTTCGTGGAATCAGCCCGCGCTTACCGGCGATGTGACCGCCCTTGGCGTCACCCGCATGTTGGAGGCAATTCGCTTTGTCAACCCAAAGATTCGCTTTTATCAGGCTTCGTCCAGTGAGATGTTTGGCAAGGTGCAGGAGGTTCCTCAAAAGGAATCCACGCCGTTCTACCCGCGCAGCCCCTATGGCGTGGCAAAGATGTATGGGCATTGGATCACGATCAACTATCGCGAATCGTTCGATATTTTTGCCACTTCGGGCATCCTTTTCAACCATGAAAGTCCGCGCCGTGGGTTGGAGTTCGTAACGCGTAAAATCTCCAATGGGGTGGCGCGTATCAAATTTGGTCTGGCAAAGGAATTGCGCCTGGGCAATCTCGAAGCCCAACGCGACTGGGGCTTTGCGGGAGACTATGTTGAAGCCATGTGGTTGATGCTCCAACAGGATCATGCGGACAATTATGTGATTGGCACAGGTGAGACCCACTCAGTGCGCGAATTCTGTGAAATCGCCTTTTCACATGTGGGGCTGGACTATAATCAATACGTAATACAAGATGACAAATACTACCGTCCTGCCGAGGTTGACTTGCTCATCTCTGATCCGTCCAAGGCGCGCGTCGTATTGAAGTGGGAACCGGCCGTCTCTTTCAAGGAGCTTGTCACGATGATGGTGGATGCGGATATGCAGCGCTTGAAAAAGGGTTGATGTTCCGTTTGATAGTTTATGAATGAAGTTGCAATTTTCCGGAAACAAAATTGGCGTCCATGGATGGCGAATGTTGCGGCTTTGATTGGGCTGATGGCCTATTTTACTCAAGCCGTGATCTTTGCCCATACCACCGTCTCGAATCTCGATGAGGGGGCCTATTTATTAAAAGGATACTTGTTTGCTTCCGAACAATATCGTCCTTTCGAACCCGGAATTTCGACAACCAAAGCGCCGCTTTCCTTTTTGATTCCGGGATATGTACAGCTCTTGTTCGGACCCGGACTGCGTACTGGACGTTACCTGGCCGTCTTTTTTGGGGTGATGGCTGTAATAGGGACATGGGTGGCCGCGCAGCGCATTGGTGGAAAATGGCTTGCGGCCGGTTCGGTGTGGGTGTTTGCGCTTAGTCCAACGATAATAAAATACTATAGCGGGGGGGCTACTCAAAGTACAATCGCATGTTTATTGGCCTGGTCGCTGGTTCTTGTATTGGGAGAGAATCGCCCGATCTGGCAGTTGATTATGAGTGGTCTCCTTACTGGGATAATGATAATGGTGCGCCAAAACATGCTTCCAGTCCTGCCTGCGCTGGCCTTATATGCCTTCTGGCAGCATGGCTGGAAATCTCTTGGCTTGTTGCTTTCGGGCTTGCTGGTTTTGACAATGGTGCATATTACATATTGGCCCGACATACTTCAATTGTGGTACTGGGTGCCGTTGGTGACAATCCCCGCCCAGGCCGTTTATTCCGGGGGAGGCACGCCTGTCTGGTCTCCGAATATCTGGTTCGATTCACGATTGCTTTCCACCTTTCAGGCAGTGCGTTTCCACTTTATCCCGCTGGTTGGGGGCCTTGTTTCGATATTTCTTTGGACCAGGCTCAGCGCCTGGAAATCCCGCGCAGACTTTCGTATTGGCTTGTTCCTGCAAGTCCTCTTCTGGGGGCTGTTTTATATGCACGCTGCGGCCGCCATTGGGCAGGATTATTGCGTTTTTTGCTTTAGCCCCTATATTGCATTTTTCAATGTTGCCGGTATTTTGTTGGTGGCAATCTCGATCAGAAATTGGAACTGGCGTCCTCCGCTTGTGATTCAAGTTCTGTTGATTATTTTCCTGCTTGTAATATTTGCCGGGGTCAGTTTTTCCGCCTTCGAAAGTATTGGCGATTGGCTTTTGAGCCTGCCTGCCCCGCGTATGCGTGATTTTCGCATCCTTCCCGGCTTTGTGACCTGGGGTGAAATCATTTCGAATAAATTTCACCTCGACCATAACAGATCCATGCGTTATGCCTCCACTGTTTTCGGGCTCGTAGTGGGGACATTGGTTATGATAGCGGGATACTTAATCTGGTTTCGGCTGCGGCGCGATCTGACGGTAAAATTCGCGGCATTTTTTGCCGCACTCATCCTTGCATTGGGGCTTCTCTTTTCGCCTGTTTTACATGCCAGTACCAAAGCGGACTGTGACGTCGATGTCATTGCAGGGAATGAACAAATTGGGGAGCATTTACGGGGCATCATTCCCCCTGGCAGCCTGGTCTATTGGGATGGCGGTCTTTCCGCCGCACCCCTCTTATATCTGCCGGGTGTTAGAATCTTTCCACCGCAAATCAACGGCGGCTATACTTTTCTCAGCAATGGCGATAGGGAACAGCTATATAAATTTGGCTATTGGAATGAAGAGATGGACGCTGAATGGAAGGCAACTGCCGATTTCTTTATCATCGAAGATTGGCGATATGCCGATTGGAAATCTTTTCTTGCTCCCGACCAGTTCGATGAATTCCCGCGTTCTTCTGTGGGGACCTCCTGCCTGGAGGGTTCTATATTGCGTGTTTTTCGTAGGAAATAAATGAAACTTTCACTTATTACCCCAGTCTTCAATGAGCAGGATAATTTACCCCTCCTGTTCGATGCCGTTTACAAGGTCATGTCTTCGCTTAACACCTCATGGGAGTTGATTTTGGTGGATGATGGCAGTTATGACAAAAGCCTGTCTGTGTTGAAGGAATATGCGCAGAACGACCTCCCACATATACGTGTCATATCCTTTCGCCGAAATTTCGGACAAACCGCCGCCATTGCCGCTGGACTGGACTATGCCCAGGGTGAGATTATCGTCTTGCTGGATGCTGATATGCAAAACGACCCTGCCGACATTCCAATGATGCTTGCCAAACTTGACGAAGGGTATGACCTTGTCAGCGGCTGGCGCAAAAGCCGCAAGGATAATGCGATCACCCGTAATTTTCCTTCCATGGTGGCAAATGGGCTTATCTCATGGGTGACGGGTGTCCATCTGCATGATTATGGCTGTACGCTCAAGGCTTACCGCCGTGATGTGCTGGAGGGATTCCGCTTGTACGGCGAAATGCATCGTTTTATTCCAGTCTATGCCAGTTCTGTTGGTGCAAAAATCACAGAAGTGCAGGTCAATCACCATCCTCGAAAATTTGGCAAGACAAAATATGGGCTTGAGCGAACCATTAAGGTGATTCTTGACCTGTTTACCGTAAAATTCCTTGTCGCTTATTCTTCAAAGCCGATCTATCTCTTTGGCGGCGCAGGCGGACTTCTCATGTTTATTGGCTTTGCAACCATGGTCTATCTGCTTGTACGCCGCCTCTTTTTTCTGGTTAGCGTTACTGGCTCCCCATTGTTTCAGGTCAGTGCCATGCTGTTCACACTTGGCTTTCAGTCAATATTGATGGGCTTGATTGCGGAACTACTTGTTCGCACATATCATGAATCCCAACGCAAGCCGACTTATACTGTCCGCACCATGATCAACCTGGAACATGACCCTCGTGACTAGTGAACGGAGAACTTCGAGGGGCGGCAATATGCGTGTTCTCACGGTCATCTATGAATTTCCACCCATCGGCGGCGGTGGCGGCAGGGCCGCCTACGACATTTGCAAGGGACTTGTCGAACGCGGTCATCAGGTTACAGTGCTAACCTCACACATGCGCGGGCTCCCTTTCGATGAATCCAGGGACGGGATTCGCGTGGTGCGGATTTCATCCATGCGGCGCGAAACCTTTCGCGCCGGCTTGACGACCATGTTCGCCTATATCTTTAATGGACTTTGGGCTGGACTGCGTTTAATTCGACTTGATCGTCCCGACATCATTCACACTCACTTTGCGGTTCCGTCCGGCGCAATGGCTTGGGCTTTGTCCACGCTGGCGGGAATTCCCTACATCCTTACCGCGCACCTTGGCGATGTGCCGGATGGTGTGCCGGAAAAAACCGGGAAATGGTTTCGCTGGGTCAAACCGTTTACTCGTCCCATCTGGACAGGTGCCAAAAAAGTAATTGCCGTCAGTGAGTATACACGCCAGCTGGCCTTGAAGCACTACCCTGTGGACATTCAAGTTGTGCACAACGGTGCGGATGTACAGCATCCATCCCCATCTCAGGTTAAAGTCAATACGCCACCGCATTTGGTCTTTGCCGGGCGTTTCATGCCGCAGAAAAATCCGCTTGCCATCATCCAGGTTCTATCCCAACTGAAAGACCTTGATTGGAGTTGCTCCTTGCTTGGTGACGGACCTCTGCTGGAGGAGGTAAAGCGTGAAATAGAAAAATCGAATATGAACGAACGCTTTTCTCTGCCCGGATGGGTCACCCCTGAGGTTGTGCTGGAACAGTTCTCAAAGAGCGATATCCTGTTTATGCCTTCACTTTCCGAGGGGCTGCCGGTTGTGGGAGTGCAGGCCTTGGCGGCGGGACTGGCCATTGTCGCCAGCAAGATTGGAGGATTTTTTGATCTGGTGGACCATGAAAAGAACGGTTATTTGATTGACGCTCATGACACCCCTGCCTTTGTAAATGCCTTGCGTTCATTGATTTACGACCCTGAAAAATTGTTGCGATTCCGCGAAGCAAGCGTTGAGAAATCATGCCAATTCGATATCCAAAAAATTGTCGACCAATATCAATCCATTTTGTATGACGTGTTGAAGGGGAAGTAAAATCACTTCCGGAGCAATGTATGTCCACTTCGTCAGGTTGGTCGGTGCGGAATAGCTGGAATATCCTTTTCAGTTTATGGGCTTTACATGGGATCTTCGCCCTCGGACAATTTTTAGTGTCACAGGGTACCGGTCTGTCTTTTGAGGAAATATTGCTGGCTGGGGTGTTATTGTTTTGGATTGTCCTTAATTTATTCCTGATATTTTCTCTCTTCCGAAAATCCACCTGGCTGATTCAACTGCTGGACTCGCTGAAAAGACCGGCTGTGAAAGACGGTATTTTTGTTTTTGCGACACTGACATTTTTACTGCGGATTTGCCTTGGGATTTTCCAATCCATCGCCGACCGAACTGCATTTTGGTACGTTGGCTATATTGATCGATTGTCCCCTTTGTTTGATTTAATGACGATTATCTTGGCGGAAGTTATTGCGTTGATCTTGTTCGCAACCTTCCGCGAAAAAGCTGAAAACAAGAATTCCGTCAAATCCTTTTCTGTAAAATTATCAATTGTTCTGTCTCTGCTTGGAGTCACAGCCTTTTACATTTCCCAGACCGGTATGGGTATCGAGCCGATCTATAAAGGGGATTGGGCGCGTGGATTGCCTGCGGTGCCTCTTCTTGAATGGCAAATCTTGCTGGCTTGTCTTTTCTGTGTGGGGACGGTTATTGGGGAAAATCACCTGCGCACCCTGAAATTTTCCCGTCCCGACTTGTGGATTGCGGCTGGCATTTGGGTCTTTACTTCCATTATTTGGTTAAGTCAGCCCATCGTGCCAAACTCATCCGCGTTGGAACCCCTCGATCCGAATTTTGAGATTTACCCCTTCAGCGACGCGCAAGTATACGATGAATTTTCACAGTCTCTTTTGATCGGTAACGGATTTGGGGAGAAAATTCCGCAGCGCCCTTTATACATTGTCTTTCTTGCTGTGTTGCATGTTGTCGCAGGACAGAATTATGAGCATGTGATTGTTCTTCAGTCTTTGGTCTTTGCGCTGTTCCCTGTTTTGCTCTATTTGTTAGGCAGGGAGTTCTTTGGGCGCCCGATTGGAATATCTATCGCGCTTATGGCGATTCTGCGAGATTACACTTCCAACCTTGTCTCTCCGTTTACTGGCAATATTAGTTATTCCAAGCTGTATCTTTCCGAGATACCCACCGCCATGCTGTTAATCCTATTTCTTTTGGTTGGCGTGCGCTGGATAAGATCGGGTTTTCCCGCTTTTTCGGCATTCCTCCTGGGTGGGGTTTTGGGTGTCGCCATGTTGATCCGTACGCAGGTAGTAGTGGCGTTTCCCATATTGTTGCTGTTTGCGTTTTTTGTCCAGCCAAAGAGATTTATCTCAATTGCAAAAGGCGCACTGCTGACATTAGCGATAATGATTTTAGTTGTCAGTCCCTGGCTTTGGCGGAATTGGAAAATGACGGGGCAATTGATTTTCGATAACCCCGAGTCGCAGATAGCCAATCTTGCCCTGCGCTACAACAGACTGAACGGCGTCGATGTGGATATCTTGCCCCTGGCTGGTGAAACCAATTCGGAATACAACGCGAGACTGGTTGACCTTGCCAGGCAGGCGATGAATCAAAACCCGGCTGGGATCGCCAAAGGCATTGCCAACTCTTTCCTCAATCATGGGGTTAGCAATATTCTCCTCTTTCCTCTGCGGAATGCCATTGGAGATTTTGGTGAGTTTTGGACACCTGCTGACCCCTTCTGGCAACAATGGGAGGGCACGCCCACGGCTTCGCAATCCATGTTGCTGGTCTTTTATGTCTTGTTGTTTGGACTGGGATTGAGCGCGGCTTGGTATAGAAACGGCTGGCTGGGACTTTTGCCGCTGGCCGTCAACTTGGTTTATAACCTGTGGACTTCGATTGCCCTACTTTCGGGACAGCGGTTTTTGCTCGCAATGGATTGGTCCATTTCCTTGTATTACATGATTGGGCTGTTTGCCTTGCTGAGCGCTTTTTTGTTCACGTTAGAACGAGGGCGGTCAATGATTCTCAAATGGTATGATTCCAATTCGGCTCTGCTTGTTTCACAGGTGAGGCAGGCAAAATGGTCTCAATATGTTGTTGCGGGGATTGTATTTCTTGGCGTTGGTGTTTCTTTGCCGCTGAGTGAGACAGTGTTTCCTAAGAGATATCCGCCAGTTGATCGGGCGGAACTGTTGAATGCAATTGCGACTTCTGAGGTTTGGAGAAATTCAAGCTTTGATCTTGCCTGTTTTGAAAAGCTGGTTAATGAAGATCGGTTGACAGCCGTACAAGGCAGGGCACTCTATCCGCGTTATTACGAGGCGGGCGGCGGTGAATCCTTCACCGATTCCTTTGGTTATAAGATCGCAGATGAAGGCAGGTTAGTGTTTACCCTCATGCTGCAGGGGCAGGCGCCTCCCCGGATTGTCTTTCCCATGGATGAAGAGCCGTCATTTTTCCCCCATGCTTCGGATGTTATTCTGGTCAACGGCGATGGTGACAACGTGTGGTTTGTATTTGTTCAAAATGATATTGGAAAAGCATTTTACGTTTCAATGGATTTTGAGAATTCCATTTGCAGGAGATATTAAAGTCAGCTATCGCCTTGTTGATTTCGTTCAATATACCTGCGAACAACCTTTTTTGAATGAGCATGTCCCAACATGAGCCAAGGGATCATGATGATCAACACCAAGATGGCGGGTAAAATCCCATTTTGGAAGTAGTCAAAAACTTTGAATATAAATATTCCTGTAGCGATTACAATACCTGACACGGCAGAAATCGGTGCGCGATAATCTATTCGCGCTTCCGTTGTTGAAAAATCGACATATCCAATGTACCACAAGCCGATGTTGCTATGAAGAAGATCGGTAATTGGTTGAATGAGCACAATTTGTCCGCGCTTCTTAATAAATGCTGTCGTTTGATTCCCAAGGATATCGGATGGGAGATTGCGGAGGTAGTATTCCAGGTGAGTTGGCAATTTCTCAGATCCAACCTTAATGCCGCGCTTCATTTTTTCGTGATATTCCACAAAATGGCTGGCGTCAATTAAGGCAAGAATTACATAACCCAACAGCAGTCCAAGGTATAGGTATTCCATTTGTCCGTCCGCGTAACATTGCAGATGATGAATTTCCAGCCATTTGCTTTTTACACAAACTTGATTCTTCGTGCGGCAAAAGCCACCATCCGCAATAATAATAAACCATGCTTCCAGCGTGAGATGTTGGTGGTGCCATAAGTGCGGTCACGGTAGCGGATGGGGAGGTCGATGATCTTGCGATTCAATTTGGCGGCGCCGAAAATCAAGTCAAAGTCGCCAAAGGGATCGAAATCCCCAAAGTAGGATCGATTGGCTGCAATCTTGGCGTAATCTTCACGCCATAACACTTTTGTGCCGCATAATGTATCCTTGATGGGTTGCCCCAACAGCCAGGAGAAGGTCATGCTGAATAATTTGTTGCCGATGAAATTCAGCGGGCGCATGGCTTCCTTTTCCATCGGATAGATCAATCGCACGCCGTTGATAAACTCGCCCTTGCCCGAAACGATGGCGTCATAGAAACGCGGCAGGTCTTCGGGCGGGACGGTCAGGTCTGCATCGAGGATCATCAGGATGTCACCGGTTGCCTTCTCGAAGCCGAGTCGAATGGCGTCAGCTTTGCCAATGCCCGGTTGACGGAAGAGCAGGCTTGGGGTCGAAGGGTGGAGCGGAATCTCCTGCTCAATGGTTTCGTAGGTATTGTCGCGTGAATGTCCCTCGACGAAGACGATCTCCGTCCGGCTTCCCATCTTTGGCACACGCTCGAAGATGGATTTGATATTCCCCGCTTCATTGCGTGCCGCAATGACAACAGAGATGCTGGGCTGTTTTGCAAGTTGTGGCGCGGGACGGGCGATGACAAAATTTGAGAGTGCCAATTCGCGGAAGGGCCACAACTTGACGAGGTAGCGGTCCGCCAATCTGCCAAGTGGAAGCGGCCAGAGAACTTCCTGCGAGGAACGGATGCTCTCGAAGCCAGCAAGGCGCAGCATGTTGTCGATGTCTTCGCGGGTCAGCCAGTTTTGGCGCAGCATGGGAGAAGCGAGGGCGAGACTCTGCGCGATGGCGAGTGGTAATTGCCAGAGGTGACTGTAAAAATTGAGGATCAGGCGTGTATGTGGCAGGCAGAAGGGTTGCACTTGTTCGAGTGCGCGCTGTACGTCCCACAGGTCATTGACCGTATCCGAAAAGATAATTACATCGAATTGGCCTTTAAGGCTTGTGAGATCGTGTGCGTCAAGTTGATGAAACTCAAGCTCAGGATGATTCTTTTTGGCGCGCGTAATCATTTCTGGCGAGAAGTCCACACCTACACCGTGAGCGGGCTGCAGGCTGGCCAGCAGGTCTCCCATGCCGCAGCCAATTTCCAGCACTCGCTGGTTGGGATTGACCAGGTAGCGGTAGATTTCGCCCAGGCGGCGATGATACCATCCGCCCATGCCGCTCCAGTTGTCGCGTTTTTGCGCTATTGCATTCCAGTGTGCCATGCGGGTTTGTTGGTATGTTTTACCCGCTTCATCGAAAAGTGGGGGAAAGGTCATGGTAGTCGTTGTCCATATCAAAAAAGAGTTTATAATTCAATAGCTGAATTTTGGAATTATAAAACATGAACGTGGAATCAACAATCTTTCAAAGGCATCCTGGATATGGCAATCGGGTGAAACTGGGTTGGGGTTATAATCCTTTGCGGATGGAAAACGGAGTCTATTAATGAATATCCCCTTGCTTGGTCGCTCTGAAAAAGCACTTTTTACCTTATTGGTTTCGTTAATTATCATCGGCTCGTGTGTTGATTTCTTCGATATTGCCCAGGGAACGGGCGTCTGGATGTATGGATTTGCGTTCACCTGGTTTCTTATCTTTTTAGGGTATTGCGTCTTTAGCCTGTTCGCGCTGCTGATGCTTGTAAATGTAATCTGGCGGGATCAGGTGTATAAGACGATTGTTTCCAGAATACTGTCGTTTCGTTCCAGGGTTGGGAATTTACGCTGGTTGTTGGCGTTGCTGTTTTTGGCTTTTCCAGTCTGGTTCTTTCAGTTCACGGTATGGGGGATTGTCTTTTATGGACTCTTCGTACGCTTGCTGATATGGCTTCCGTTCTTGTTCTTCTTTTCTGTTTTCATTACCGATGGTGAAGGACAATTGATCGATTGGAAGCGCTTTCTCGCAGGTCTGGTGTTGAATGTCGGTGTATTCTTGGCTGCGTCTGCGTTAAAATTTGTCTCCGGATATCCCTTTTCGCTTGGGTGGTCTGAGGGAAACCGCCTTTGGGATTATTCGATAATGTTTGGACGGGACCGCTATGATTACCCTCCAGATCAGGATATCTTTGTCTTGTTGGAGACCGGCAGGCAATTTGTAGGGGGAATCCCTTTTCTTATTTCGGGAATTACGATCCGGGATATGCGGGCATGGATTGGACTGCTTGGTATTTTCCCCTACCTTTTATTGGGCTTTGCGTTGTTTCGCTCGGTGTGGAGGGAAAAGTGGCTTTGGGTGGTTCTTTCCCTGTGGACTTATTTAATTTTGAACCAGGGACCCATTAACCCATCCCTGATCCTGGGGGCGGTATTGGTCGCGCTTGCATGGCGGAGTTCGCTTTGGATTTCCATTCCTCTTGTATTTGCGGCGGGATATTTTGTAAACATCAGTCGTTTCACCTGGATATTTGCCCCCGCGATATGGTTGGCAATGCTTGAGCTTTCAAGTGCTGAACTTGAAGTTGCTGGAAGATTGCGGAGAGAGACCTGGGTCCGGGTATTCATTCTGTTTGGGTCCGGTTTGATTGGTGGCGTGTTCCTGCCAGTGCTCATCAAATTTTTGCAAACGGGGTCGTTCGCCAATATAAGTTTCGGAGGAAACCAGGTTGCTGTGGGAGATTTGTCGGGGACTGTGTCCCAACAATCCCTGTTGTGGTATCGGCTTCTGCCCAACTCGACCTATGAACCGGGTATTTTACTGGGTCTGTTGGTTGCCGCGGCACCACTGACGCTCATCCTTTATTACCTTGTCAGTAAAAAATATTGGAAAATGAATGCGTGGCAGATGTTATCCATTGTGGTTCCCTTGCTTGCATTTTTGGCCGTCGGGTTCGTCGTCAGTGCCAAGATTGGAGGGGGGGGCGACCTGCATAATTTGGATATGTTCTTGATCGCTCTGGTGTTTTCCCTGGCAGTCGCGTGGGATCGTGGCGGCAGGCAATGGTTGGAGTCTGTTGGCAGGGAAACCGTCTGGGTAAAAGCATTGATTGTCGCGTCGGTTATAATACCCGCCTTGGTCCCGCTGCAGGAGATGCGCTCATATAGCTTTGGTGACAAGGCTTCATGGTTGGTCGGGCTTACAGATGTCCCGAATGAAAGGGCGCTGGATATGTACCCTTCGCAAAGTGTGATTGACGATACCTTGAAAAGCATCCAAAACGAAATAGATAAGTCGGTCGACAATGGCGAAATACTTTTTATCGATCAGCGACAACTGCTTACTTTTGGCTTTGTTAAAAATGTGCCGCTGGTCCCCGATTACGATAAGAAAGTGCTCATCGAAAGAGCGCTCGCATCCAATCGCGATTACTTCCAGCTCTTTTACAAGGATTTGGCCGATAAGCGATTTTCACTGATTATTTCACAGCCATTGAACACCCCCAGAAAGGGCAGCGGCAATGAGTTTGGCGAGGAGAACAATGCCTGGGTCAAGTGGGTGGCTGATCCATTGTTATGTTACTATCAGGTAAAACAGACTTTTTTGGACGCAGGCGTGCAGTTGTTGGCTCCCAAAGAAGGCGATTTGGATTGCGCTGATGAACTTCCGTGAATGCGCGGCGGACTCAGTGAAAGCATTAAAGACCTGGTAGATATTTCTTATGTTATCTAATCGCAAGATCAACGTCGCATGGAATTTCTTGAAAATACTTTTTGCCATAGCCTTGGTGTGGTATTTTTTGTCCTGGGTGGACCCGAATGAATTGTATGACTTATGGGAAAGGGTGCGGATAACTCATTTGCTCGCCACGATTGGGTTGTATTCAGTTCTAACCCTTCTCAAGGCTTACATGTATCAACAAATACTGATAGAACAAAAAACCAGGTATACGCGCGTTCTTAATATTGTTGTCCTGCAAAATTCCATTTCCAACTTCCTGGCCAATAGCGCTGGCTTGGCTTCCTATCTGGCTTTGTTGCGCCTGGAAGAGAATGTGAAGGTGCGCCAGTCCGGTCTGACTTTTTTGATCATAAAAATTGGCGACCTGTTTGCAGTCTGGCTGATTTCCATTGCCTGTAGTTTTCTTTTATGGGATAGGGTTGAAGAGCTGCATAATGCGATTCTCTTTTTTCTGATACTTGTCGGGCTTGGATTTATCGTTTTCTTTTTGGCTTTGTTTTGGCGCAGGGGGTTCATTTCGCAGACAACCCGTTTTATTCATTGGGTGAAGTTGACAAGGTATTCGTTTTTTGAGCAAGTGGCTAATGCCCTTGATTCGTTTGCCGAGATGCCGCAGGATGTGGTATTTCATACAGTATACAAGGCATTTGGGCTGACATTTGTTTATACTGTCATCACCCTGCTTTGGATGATTGTCAGTATGAATGCCTTCCAACTGCCAATCGACGCATTGTCCATTCTTTTTGTTTCCTGCATCCTGCAATTGTTCTCGATGATTCCAGTGAGCGTCTTTGGCGGCTTGGGAATCACCGAAGTGACCTCCCTTTATCTGTACACTTTGCTTGGTGTGCCTGGTACGGAGTTGTCTATTATTCTGGTAGGGTGGCGTATTTTGTATTACGTTACAAACCTTTTGCTTGTTATCTATTTGCCCATCTATGCTTTGTTCATAGAGCCAAAAATTCCCTCGAAATAAGCGATTTCCCGTTTTCCCAGACTGCTTGACCGTGCCCTGTTTGAGGTTATAATTCAGTGGCTGAATTTTGGAATTGTTAAAGTATGAATGTCGAATCCCCAAACGAAGAACTTCGTGAGCTTACCCTCCTCGAACAGATCGAGAATGACCCCGATGTAAACCAGTCCGCACTCGCCACGCAACTGGGCGTGGCAGTTGGGACAGTCAATTGGCATTTAAAACGGCTGATTGCCAAAGGCGCGGTCAAAGTTTCACGCGCCGAACGCAAGAAACTGCGATATATCATCACTCCTGAAGGGCTTGCCTTACGCGCCCGTCTTGCTGTGGATTACGTGGAGCGTTCGTTTTCCGTGTACCGTCGCACTCGCCAGCGGGTGAAGGATTACCTGATCAAAGTACGAAACGCCGGATATGACCGCGTGCGGATCGTCGGCTCGGGCGATGTGGCGGATATTTGCAAACTGACCTGCATGGAACAGGGTGTGACGGTGGTTAACGATAAGTCAGTCCCTGCGCTTGTGCTGGATGGATATAAAATCAAACTGGAGGGATTGGAATGACAGATCGCCATGTGTTGATCACAGGTGGGGCTGGTTACATCGGTTCCATGTTGACCTCGGAATTGCTGCGCCAAAACTACAGGATTACCATCCTGGATACTTTGCTATTTGGCGGCGAGAGCATCCTCCCGTTTTTGAGCCATCCGAATTTTCATTTCATCAAGGCGGATGTCACCGGGCCGCGCGCCGTGCGTGACGCGATCAAGCGCGGCTGGCAAAAACCCGATGCGGTAGTTCATCTTGCTGGAATCGTCGGTTTTCCGGCGTGTCAGGCGGTGGGGAGGCAGGTGGCCTGGAAGTACAACGTCGAAGCGACAAAAAATGTTTATGGTCAGGCATCAGACCTGGGTGTGGAAAGATTTGTCTTCGCATCCAGTTATAGTAACTATGGCTTGAGTCCCGACGGAGAACCTGTTACAGAGGACACGTCCCTCAATCCCCAATCCTTATATGCTGAAACCAAAATTGCGGCGGAGGAATATCTTCTTTCGAAAAAGGATACGCCATGCGCTCCGTTGCTATTTCGCTTTGCGACACTCTACGGAATCTCTCCCCGCACCCGCTTCGACCTTATCGTAAACCAGTTCGTGCTGGAAGCGTTCACCAAACGCGAGCTCATCATCTACCAGCGTGGATATTCGCGTTCATTTGTCCACATCCGCGACGTGGTGCGCGGCGTCATCATGGGGTTGGAGGCGGAACAGGAAAAAATCCGCGGGCAGGTTTTCAACCTGGGGACTGAGAATGGGAATTGTTCCAAAAATGATATCGTGAATTTTATTCTCAAACGCATGCCGGAAACTGTTGTGGAATACAAAGACCTGACCTTTGGCGGCGACATGCGCGACATCACGGTTTCATTTGAGAAAATCAAGCGTGTGCTTGGATTTGAAACCGCGCTGACGGTTGATGACGGTGTGCGCGAGGTTCTGTTTGCGCTGAAGTCGGGCATAATCCGCAACCCAACTGACGACAGGTATCGAAACGCGCAGTTTATTGTTCAATAATATTTTGTCATTGCGAGCCCGACGGGCGAAGCAATCTCACCACTCAAATAAGAAGATTGCTTCAGTCGCTTCGTTCCTCCTTCGCAATGACACAATTAAGGAGAAAACATGGCTGAAAATTTCTGGCAAGATAAAAAGGTAATTGTTACAGGTGGAGCTGGTTTTCTCGGCTCGTTTGTCATCGAAAAATTAAAGCAGCGCGGGGTGGCCGTGGAGCGTATTTTTATCCCGCGAATCGAAGACTACAACCTCGTTGACCCCGCCGATATCAAACGCATGTATGCGGATACGCTCGCGGGTGTTGACCCGAAGAACGTGGTCGTCATTCACCTTGCCGCGAATGTGGGTGGCATCGGCGCGAACATGGCGCATCCCGCCGAATTTTTCTACGACAACCTGATCATGGGCGTGGAACTTATGCACCAGGCGTACAGGAATGGCATTGGCAAATTCGTCGCCATTGGAACAGTGTGCGCCTATCCCAAATTCACGCCTGTTCCCTTCAAAGAGGATGACTTATGGATGGGTTATCCCGAAGAGACGAACGCGCCTTACGGTTTGGCAAAGAAGATGATGCTGGTACAGGCGCAGGCATACCGCCAGCAGTATGGTTTCAATGCCATTTTCCTCCTGCCTGTAAATCTGTACGGTCCGCGCGATAATTTCAACCCCAAATCGTCGCATGTGATTCCCGCTTTAATTCGCAAGGCAATCGAAGCCACCGAAAGTGGCGACAAGGAACTCCCCATTTGGGGTGACGGTTCTCCGACTCGCGAATTCTTGTACGTCGAAGATGCTGCCAACGGCATCGTGACCGCCGCCGAAAAATACAACGGCGATCTGCCTGTCAACCTCGGCTCTGGTTATGAAATCTCCATCAAGGATTTGAGCGAGATGATTGTCAAGATGACAGGTTTCGAGGGCAAACTTGTCTGGCAGACGGACAAGCCCAATGGTCAACCCCGCCGCGGACTCGACGTCAGCCGCGCGAAGGAACTTTTCGGCTGGAGCGCCCAGGTCCCGTTTGAAGAGGGCATGAGGCGGACGATTGAGTGGTTCAAAGAAAACCGAAAGAGAATAGAGAATAGAGAGTAGAGAACTAGTTACTAATCATCTGATCTCCAATCATCTTATGACTGAACTAATCAAGCACGAACCCCACACCGTTTTCATCAAGCCGTCCAAGGGACTCGCCGCATTAAACTTGCGCGACCTTTGGATCTACCGTGAATTGATCTTCTTCATGGTCTGGCGCGATGTGAAGGTGAAATACAAACAAACCTTACTCGGCATGGCATGGGCGGTGATCCAGCCTGTGATGACCATGCTCATCTTCACCTTCCTTTTTGGCAAGGTGGCAAAGCTCCCCACCGAGGGCATTCCCTACCCTGTCTTTTCCTTCACCGCGCTTTTGCCTTGGGGACTTTTTGTCACGGCGCTCAATCAGGGCAGCCGCTCACTGGTGGCGCACAACAATATGGTGACGAAGATTTACTTTCCGCGCCTTATCCTGCCGATGTCTGCCGTCTTTTCGGGTCTAGTGGATTTTGCGATTGCCTTTGTCATTCTGGTAATCTTGATGTTCTACTATCAAGTCACACCCGCCTGGAATTTGGTTTGGACACTTCCGCTCTTCCTCCTGCTTGCCATTGTGACCGCGCTTGGTGTGGCGCTCTGGCTTTCGGCGATCAACGTCCAATATCGGGATGTGAATCAAGCCCTCCCATTTCTGACGCAGTTCTGGCTGTTTGCCACACCCGTAGCTTATTCTGCTTCTGTGATTTCTGCAAAGTGGCAGGTTTTATATTTCCTGAATCCAATGGCGGGTGTCGTCAATGGGTTTCGTTGGTCATTACTCGGCATAGGCAACGGACCTGACATAGCCTTTTGGGTTTCAGTTGGGATTTCAGTTTTGATTTTTATCTCTGGGCTTTTCTACTTTCGAAGTATGGAAAAGACCTTTGCGGATATGATTTAATGGCAACAGCGATTTCAGTAAAAAACATCGGCAAACAATACAAGATCGGCGCGGCGGAGACGAAGTTCCGCTATAACATGCTGCGCGACGTGATCGTGGATACGGTTTACGCGCCTGTTCGGCTGGCGAAAGCCGCCATCGGCAGGTCGGACCGCCGCATGAACCAGAATTACGTCTGGGCTTTGAAGGATGTTTCCTTCGATTTGGAAGAGGGCAGGGTTCTCGGAATTGTCGGACGCAACGGCGCGGGCAAATCCACGCTGTTGAAGATTCTCTCCCGTGTGACCGAACCGACGACGGGAACTGTCACCGTGCGCGGGCGGGTTGGGTCGCTGCTCGAAGTTGGGACTGGATTCCACCCCGAGCTGACAGGACGCGAGAACATCTACATGAACGGAGCGATTCTTGGAATGCGCCGCGCGGAGATTGATTCCAAGTTCGATGAAATTGTGGACTTCTCCGAAGTGACCCAATACATTGACACGCCTGTCAAGCGCTATTCATCGGGTATGTATCTGCGTCTCGCGTTTGCTGTTGCCGCGCACCTCGAACCTGAAATCCTCGTCGTGGACGAAGTGCTGGCAGTGGGCGACGCGGAATTCCAGAAGAAGTGTCTCGGCAAGATGGGTGACGTTGCCCAGCAGGGACGCACGGTTTTGTTCGTCAGTCACAATATGTCCGCCATTTTGCGCCTGACGCAAGAAGCCATCGTCCTGAACAAAGGTCAAATGATTATGCGCGCGCCTTCGCAACAAGCGGTGGATTTTTATCTTTCGTCGGGACAGTCTCAGGCGGGTGAAAAGATTTGGGACGCGGAAGATGTCCCCGCGTCGAGCGCCCCGTTCACGCCGATCAGTTTGAAGGTCAAGGAAAAAGGCGGCAAAGTCGTGGACACTGTCCGCTCTACTGAACCAGTCACGGTCGAGTTCGAGTACAAACTCAGTTCACCCGTCACAGGTCTGCGTGTCGGACTTTACGTCAGCACCATGCGCGGCGAATATGTCTTCACTTCGTTCGACACCGATACACCCGCGCTCTACGAAAATTTCGACTCGCGGACTGCGGGTCACTACGTCAGCCGCGCCGAGTTGCCCGCCGATATTTTCAACGAAGGACGCTACACCGTCGGCGTGAACGCCAGTTCGTTTGGCGTGCGCCGCTACTTCATGGATGAAAACGCGCTGGCGTTCAACGTGGATATTTCTGGCGCGCCTGGCACCCAATGGGGTGAGCCACGGGTTGGACCTGTGCGCCCAAGACTGAATTGGAAGATCGAAAAAATAGGTTAGATAATTGGAGAGTAGAGGACTAGTATTCAGTCATCTATTCTCTAGTCTCTCTCATGGCAAAAACAAATACCCTCAAAGAATTCCTGGGCGACCTGCCCTTCACTGCCGAAATCGACTGGATGCTTCGGTCGAAGAATCGTCCACGCAAAGACCATTACAATTTGGCGCGTTTGCAAGCGTCCCTGCCTGCGGCAGTGGAAGTGGTTAAACCGTATGCAGAAAAAGCGCGCGCTTCGACACCGCTCAGCGCGAAGAAAGTTCTGTTCTTTGCGACCTTGCATTATTGGGTGGAACAATCTGCTTATCTTGGACTTGTCCTTGCGGGGCTGGGACATGACGTGACCTTGCTTACCCTGCCCTATTCCGAATGGCATAAGCGGAAGGACAAGTTTACCCAACGTCAACGTGTGCTGCACACGAAGGATGCGTTGGCTCCGCTTTCGCCGTTGGTCAAGAATGTCTCGATGCTTGATTTGAAACCCACGATCAATCTCCCCGAAAAGATTCAAGCAGACATCAAAGAAGTCTCCCTTTGGGATTCCCAATACACGCTCATGCGCGAAGAAGTGGACATGAACGATCCGTCTGATCGTGTATTGTACGACTTACGGATTCAGCGCAACACCTTCGCCGCCCAAGCCGCTCTCGAATGGATGCAGGAGAACAAGCCAGATGTGGTGCTCATTCCTAATGGTTTGATCCTTGAAATGGGGATTGTCTTCCGCGTGGCGCGATATTTGGGTATCGACGCCGTCACCTACGAATTCAACGACCAGCGCGAACAAATCTGGCTGGCACAGAATTCATCCATCATGCAGCAGGAGACGGATTATCTTGTCAACGCCCGTTGCGGGTTGCCCGTCACCGATAAAATGTTCGAGCGGGTAGCTGACCTCGAAAACGCCCGACGCGGCGCCCGCGTGTGGGGAAAGTCCAAGAGGCTCTGGCAGTACGTCTCATCGCAAGGGGCGGAGACCACCCGTAATATGCTCGGTTTGGACAGTCGTCCCGTGGTGATGCTCGCCGCCAACGTCCTAGGCGACAGCCTGACCCTCGGACGCGACATCTTTGCTTCTTCGATGACCGAATGGATTACGAAGACTGTCCAGTATTTTGCCAAGCGGACCGACGTGCAACTGGTCATTCGCGTCCACCCTGGCGAGAAGCTGGTTCCGCAAGCCAAGTCAATGGGGACGGTGGTGAAGGAAGCCTTGCCCGAACTGCCAAATCATATCCACGTCATCGGCGCACTGGACAAGATCAACACCTATGACCTGATCGAAATCGCTGACGTCGGCTTGGCGTACACCACCACCGTCGGGTTGGAAACAGCCATGAACGGACGCCCCGTCATCTCCTGCGGGCAGACCCACTATCGCGGGCGTGGAATCACGCTTGACCCAAATTCGTGGGACGAATATTACGCCACGCTCGAAAAAGTTCTGGCAGACATCCCCGCCCATCAGTTGAATGAAAAGCAAATCGAATTCGCCTGGAATTATGCCTATCGTTTCTTCTTTGAGTATCCGCGTCCCTTCCCCTGGCGTCTGATGAATTTCTGGGATGACCTTGCCGAACATCCGCTGGAGAAAGTCCTGAGCAACGAAGGCATGGCGCGATTCAAAGACACCTTCGATTTTCTGGTGGGTGAGCCGTTTACGTGGAAATAAAAACGTAGGGGCGGGGTCTCCCCGCCCTTGATATTGATAGAATGGGGCGGCAGGACGCCGCCCCTACGGAATAAATCATGACCGACACCAAACAAAAAGTCCGCGAGTTTTACGATGAGATCGGTTGGCAGCAGGAGGATGACGGGAACTACCAAAACGCCCGTTACGAAGACCTGCGTCCCGTCTCGCGCGAATACATCCACAAGACGCGCTTGCGGGTGATGAATGGTTTGATTCCCACAGGTAAATTCCTTTTGGATGCGGGTTCGGGACCTGTGCAATATGAGGAATACAAAGTTTATTCGCAAGGATACCAGAAGCGTGTTTGCCTCGATATTTCCATTCAAGCCTTGCGCGAGGCGCGGGATCGTATTGGCGACCATGGCCTGTTTGTCGTTGGTGATTTGGCAAATTTGCCTTTCAAGAAAGATGTCTTTGATGGTGTAGTTTCGATGCACGCTATCCATCATCTCGCCCTACCCGAGCATCTGCGCGCCTATGCGGAGATTTATCGCGTGCTGGCTCCAGGGCGTACTGCTGCAATTGTCAACGGGTGGCATAATCCATTGTTGATTCGCATGGCGGAACCGCTCATCGCTTTAATGCGCAAGCTGTCGGGTCGTTCCGAGAAAAAGAAAAAGGAATGGTTGAACGAGGATGACCCCGCTGGGACCTTTGTCCAAAAGATGACGCCCGAATGGCTCAAACGTGAAATCAGTTCGCAGATGACCATCGAACTTAAACCCTGGCGTAGCCTGAGCACGCGAATCATGCGTTGGTTCGTGCGACCCATCGGCGGACAGGCTTTTTTGAGATTTGTCTTTTGGCTTGAAGACGTTTTTCCAAGTTTCTTTGCCGAGAATGGGCAGTATCCGTTGATTGTGGTCAAGAAATAAAATGTTCTGGAAAAAGAAACCATTTCCTGAAATCTTGTTGCTGCTTCTTATTTCAGCAGTTGTGTATTTGCCGTACATCGGCAGTTTGACTTATTACAAGGACGACTGGTATTACATCTATGATGGAATGATCGGTGGGGCGAAGGTATTTCATGAGATGTTTCGTATTGACCGCCCTGCGCGTGGCTTTTTCTTTGAATGGTATTTTTTGCTTTTTGGCGCGAATCCACTTCCCTGGCATCTTGGAGCATTTATCTGGCGCGCGCTAAGCGCTGCCGGTGCGCTGTGGATCTTCAACATCCTTTGGAGTAGGGGACGCAAATTTGCCTTCCTTGTCGCGCTTTTGTTTGCAATTTATCCCGGTTACTTTTGGTGGATCAGCGCCATCGAATATCAGCCAATGATTGCCAGCCTTGCCTTGCAGGTCTTTTCGATTGCGTTCACTCTGAAGGCGATCCAGTCTCAAAATCGGATGGAGCAGGCTGCTTATGCAATCGGTTCTGTTCTCACGGGTTGGATTTATATCGCCCTGGTGGATTACGCCATCGGCATGGAAGCCTTCCGTTTCCTGTGTGCGTTTTTACTGGTCAATCGCGACTTTCAAGGTGGGACTTGGAACCGCCTGTGGAGTACTCTCAAGGTCTGGGCGTGGACATTGCTCATTCCGCTTGGCTTCATGTTATGGCGGACCTTCTTCTTCACCAATGAACGCAAGGCGACAGACATCGGTGGTCAGTTGAGCGTGTTCATCGGTAACCCTGTTGCCACAGTGGTTGATTGGTCTTTCCAACTTTACAATAGCCTTTTGAACCTTAGCGTTTTGGCATGGATCAACCAATTCCCTGCCTTTGTCCAGGCGATGCGCCTGCGTGACATTGCGATTGGATTGCTGCTGGTCGTTGTCGTCATCATGCTCGTGGCCTTTATCGAGAGGCAAATCAAACTGTTGGCCGAATCGAAAAATGTAGATGGCGATCAGGATCAGGTCACGAAGGAAGCACTGGCGCTTGGCGGGCTGGGGATGATCTTCGGTGTCCTGCCGGTCATCATGGCAAATCGCTATGTCAATATCACCGGGTTTTCACATTATGGATTGCCTGCTTCGCTTGCAGCGGCAGTCTTCATGGCGGGTGTCGTTGAAATTATTTCCCTCCAACGCGTGCGTTCAGTGATGTTGTATGTGGTGATTGCGTTTGCGGCATTATCCCATTTTGGGATTGCGACCAATGCAGTAGCCGAGGAAAGGGCGTTACAAAAATTTTGGTGGCAGGTGAGTTGGCGTGTGCCTGCGCTTCGGGAGGGGACGACGCTTGTGATCTATTATCCGCTGCCTGGCATGGGTGATGGTGGATATGGGCTGATGGAAGCGGCAAATGTGATTTATTTTCCCGGACCCACAGGGCAAATCCCCGTGCAATATCCTCTTGCCGGCTTAACCCTAAACAGCGAGACCCTGCCCGATATTTTAAGTGGCAGCCTCTACAAGGAAACACAATATCGCAGCCATGTGGTTGATTTTGATTACAGGAACCTGCTGGTAATAAGCCAGCCGACTTTGAATTCCTGCGTGCATGTGTTGGATGCGAAACAGCCTTTGATTTCGACCCATGACCCGGTGGATGTGGCCCTTGCGGCACCGTCTTCGAAGATCGAAAACGTGCTTGTGGATGTCAAACCCGCCTCCCCACCCGAAGATATTTTTGGACGGGAACCCGAACATGGCTGGTGTTTTTATTTTGAAAAGGCGGATCTGTCGGCCCAGTCGGGAAGTTGGGATGACGTAGCCAGGCTTGGCGCTGAAGCCATTCAGCTTGACCTTAGCCCGGAAGATCGCTCTGAATGGCTGCCCTTCCTGAAGGCGTATGCAATCACTGGTCAGGCGGATCAACTGAAATTGACCGCTAAAAGAGTCATCGGTGACAAATCATTGCGAGTGCAGTCCTGCGAAATGTTAACCAGTATCGAGGAGCCATTGTCACCGGAAGTTCAGGAAGTGATTGCAGTGGAATACTGCAAAACTGCTGTGGAATAAAATGCAACGATTTACCGACCAGCAATACCTAACCAATGACCAATACAAGGACTCGTCCAACCTGGATGCGCGAATTGAGATACATAAACAATTTAGTACAAATCCGTATGGATGGTTCAATTGGATTTTTGATGATTTGCTCAAGCTGCCAGCGGATGCGACTGTCCTCGAACTCGGATGTGGTACGGGCGAGATGTGGAAGCAGTGCGCAGCGCGGATCCCTGTGGACTGGAACATCACCCTTACTGACCTTTCTGACGGGATGCTTGATTCCGCCTGGCGGAATCTGGTTGTCATCGGACGCGGCTTCAAATTCGAGAAGATGGATGCACAGTCCATTTCATATGCTGACAAAACATTTGACGCGGTCATTGCCAACCACATGCTGTATCATCTCCCCGACCGTAAACAGGGGTTGAAGGAAATAAAACGCATTTTAAAGGATAATGGTGTTTTATTTGCAACAACGGTTGGCAAGAATCATATGCAGGAAATGCATGGCTGGATTCACCGTGTCAGCGGTGGGAAACAAGGCATGGTCACATTATCCTTCACGCTCGAAAACGGAAAGGAACAGTTGCAGGAATTTTTTCCGCGTGTAGAATTGACCCGTTATCCCGACGGTTTGCGGGTCACCGACACCGGAATGGTCATAAAATATATGCGCTCCATGGTTTCCACCGGGGATTTGCTGGACGATGAACTTCAATTCCTTGAGCACGAATTGGCGGAAACGATGGGCAAAAACGGTGAAATTTCAATTTCAAAAGACTCTGGCTTGTTCATTGCCAGGAAATAGGAGAACTCATGGACTGGAAAAATCAAATTGTGCTCGTTACCGGTGGAACAGGCTCTTTCGGCAAGAAGTTTACGAAGATTCTGCTCGAAGAACATCAGCCGAAGAAGGTCATCATCTTCAGCCGCGACGAGTTGAAACAGCACGAAATGCAGGTGGGCGGATTTACCGACTCGCGCCTGCGCTACTTTATCGGCGATGTGCGTGATCGTGAGCGGCTCGTCCGTGCGATGCACGGCGTGGACATTGTTGTCCATGCGGCGGCCTTGAAGCAGGTCCCGGCTTGTGAATACAACCCGATGGAGGCCATCAAGACTAATATCATGGGCACGGCGAACGTTGTTGAAGCCGCTTTGGATGCGGGCGTGAAGAAGGTACTCACCGTCAGCACCGACAAGGCTGTCAGCCCGGCAAATCTTTACGGCGCCACCAAGCTTGCGGCGGAGAAACTCACAATTCAGAGTAATGCCTATGCCGGAGGCTCGGCAACCCGCTTCTCGTGCGTCAGATATGGGAACGTGGTCGGCAGCCGCGGTTCGGTTGTTCCCCTCTTCCTCAAACAGCGCGCCAATGGACATGTCACCATTACTGACGACCGCATGACCCGCTTCTGGCTTTCGCTGGATCAGGGTGTGCGTTTCGTCATCCATTGCATCGAACAGATGGAAGGCGGCGAGGTCTTCGTCCCTAAGATTCCCAGCACAAAGGTGGTTGACCTTGCAAAAGCTATTGCGCCCAATGCCGAGATCAAAGTTATCGGCATCCGCCCCGGTGAGAAACTTCACGAGGCTCTCATCTCTGAAGACGAAGCGCGTAACACAATCGAACTGAAAGACATGTTCGTGGTTCAACCTGCCGAAGCCATCTGGTTTGGTTATTCGTGGCAGGATAGGGGTAAGCCCTTGCCCGAAGGATACATTTACTCCAGCGACAACAACAGCGAATGGCTCGACGTGGAAGGCATCAAAAAATTCATCGCGCCGTTCGAGGAGTTGTTCAGGCAGGGAAAACTGGAAGGATAAAACCATGGCACGTATTCTCATTACCGGAGCCAGTGGGCTGCTCGGACTCAACTTCGTGCAGGAGACTATGACCTCGCATGAAATCATTGCGGTGGATCGCGGCAAACTGGTTAATGCGCCGTTCAGGATTTTGACATCAGATCTGCTTGCGCCCGGTGCTGTGGATGCCGCCCTTGACTCTATCCGACCCGACTGGCTGGTCAACTGTGCCGCGCTTGCCGACCTCGATACCTGCGAGGACAACCCGGAACTTGCCCAACGCCTCAATGCGGATTTGCCCGCACAGTTTGCAAAGGCGTGCAAGGCGCGTGGCGTAGCTCTCGTGCACATTTCAACCGACGCGGTCTTTGACGGACGTGCAATTGCGTTTTACACGGAAGAGAGTGTTCCCAACCCCTTAAGCGTTTATGCCCGCACCAAGCTGGAAGGGGAACAGGCCGTCCTTGCCGGGAATCCCGATGCCATCGTGGCGCGTGTGAACTTCTACGGCTGGAGCCTGAGCGGACGGCGAAGCCTGTCAGAATTTTTCTTCAACAATTTGAGCGGGCGAAAATACATGACCGGGTTTACCGACGTGCGGTTTTGCCCCATGCTGGTCAACGACACGGCGCGGATGCTGGTCAAAATGCTGGAGAAGGGGCTCCACGGACTGTATCATGTCGTAGGCCCACAGGCGATGAGCAAATACCAGTTCGGCGTGGAGATTGCGCGTAGGTTTGGCTTCAGGGAAAGTGAGATTGCCCCCAAATCCATCAACACCTCCAGCCTGATTGCCAAACGTTCCAACAACTTATGCCTTTCCATCAACAAGTTATGCACAGATTTGGATGACGTTCCCCCCGAGTTTTCCACAGGTTTGAACGAGTTTTATGCACAGTTCCAGCAGGGTTATCCACAGAAAATACGGAGTTATGCACAGTAGTGACACGGTACCCCCGTGTCACTACCCTTTTTGTACAGAGTTTTCCACAGGAAACATCCAGTTATCCACAGGTTTCACCACCTTTTTCCACAGAATTTGGAGGAGTTATGGACATTAAATTTGGTAACCGAATAATTGGTTTGAACCACCCGACCTTCTTCATCGCGGATATTGCCGCCAATCACGATGGCGACTTGGAACGCGCGAAACTGCTCATCCGCCTGGCGAAGGAAGCCGGCGCAGACGCGGCGAAATTCCAGAACTTCGACGCCCCGAAGATCGTCTCCGATTACGGCTTCAAAGCCATGAGCGGCGGACAGGTCAGCCATCAGGCGAGTTGGAAGAAATCCGTGTTCGAGGTGTACAAGGGAGCGTCCATTCCCTTTGAGTGGTCCATGATCCTGCTGGAAGAGTGCAAGAAAGTCGGCATTGACTATTTCTCCTCGCCCTACGATTTCGAAGCAATTGATTTTCTCGACCAGTATGTGGAAGTCTATAAGGCTGGTTCGGGTGAGATCGACTGGATCGAAGCCCTGGAGCGTATGGCGAGCAAGGGCAAGCCGTTCTTTGTCGCCACGGGTGCTTCGACGATTGGTGAAGTGCAAAAGGCAGTTCATGCGATCTTGAAAATAAACAAGCAATTGGTTTTGATGCAATGCAACACCAACTACACTGCCAGCCCGAACAACTATGATCATCTCCACTTAAACGTTTTAAAAACATATGCCACGATGTTCCCCGATGTAATTCTGGGACTCTCCGACCACACTCATGCCCTCGCGCCTGTCCTCGGCGCGGTGACGTTGGGTGCGCGCGTCGTCGAGCGTCACTTCACCGACAGCAACGACCGCGAAGGTCCCGACCACAAGTTTGCGATGAATCCCGAAAACTGGGCGAAGATGGTCGAGGAGACCCGCCTGCTCGAACGGTCGCTTGGCAGCCCCGACAAATTCATTTGTGGAAACGAGCAGGAGACGCAGATTGTCCAGCGCCGTTGCCTGCGCGCCGCGCGCGACATCAAGGCTGGCGAAGTCTTCACCCGCGAGATGATCGACGTGCTGCGTCCTGCCACACCTGGGGCAATCAAACCCGACCAGATTCAAAACGTCATTGGCACAAAGGCATTGGCTGACATGCCTCTTGGTAAAGAATTACGGTGGACAGACTTGGGTGCATAAGTTCCATGTGCCAGGTTCCATGTTCCAGGTCATGAGGTTGAGATGACGGCTGTTACGAAGTTCGAAGATTTGATTGCGTGGCAGGAAGCTCGTACATTGGTGAAATTGGTTTACAAAATCACATCTGATGGATTGTTTGCAAGAGATTATGGAATGCGCGACCAAATTCAGCGGGCGTCTGTGTCAGTGATGACAAACATCGCTGAAGGCTTTGACTGTGAATCAACCGCCGAGTTTGCGCGTTTCCTTGGTATTGCGCGTCGTTCGGCTGTGGAAGTCCAATCCCTGCTTTATGCTGCGCTTGACATTGAGTATATCAGTCAAGACATTTTCAAATCTCATTATGAACAGGCGAAAAAATGCAAAGCCTTGATTGGCGGTTTGAAGCAAAGCATTCTCAAGAATCCTCGCCGTGTGAATACGTCAAGCCGTTCGTAGTACTTGGAACTTGACACTTGGAACCTGGAACTTCAATGCGAATTGTTTATTTCTCCCTTGGCTACTGCACCCATGACCATCGCTTCCTCAAAGCCATTTCGGATGGCGGGCATGAAGTCTTCTTTGTTCAACTGGAAGGGAATGTGCGTCAGGTCGAAGACCGCCCCGTGCCGCCGAACGTGCAATTGGTTTTGTGGAAGGGCGGACACGGACCTTTCAAGTGGAGCGACCTCCCGAAACTGGTCCTTGACTTTCGGCGGGTGGTGCGCGAAATCAAGCCTGACCTCATCCACGCGGGTCCCATCCAGACCTGCGCCTTCATTGCCGTCCTGAGCGGATTTCGTTCCATCCTCACCCAGTCGTGGGGATTTGATCTCATGGACGATGTCCACAAGAGCAAGTGGATGGAATGGGTTACAGGATATACGTTGAAACGCTCCACATTTTTCACCAGCGATGCAAAAGTCACGCGCGACAAAGCCGTCGCTTACGGGATGAATCCAGACAAGACCATTGTCTTCCCTTGGGGTGTGGACCTCGAACACTTTTCTCCGACCGCAGACTATCGATCATCGACCATGGTCCATCGTCCATCGTCCGTGGTCACTCTTTTCTGCAACCGCTCCTGGGAACCCCGTTACGGCGTGGATGTGCTGGCGCGAGCCTTTGTCAAAGTGGCGTCAGAGAGGGATGATGTGAACCTGCTTCTGCTTGGCGGTGGTTCGCAGGGACAGTTCATCCGCAGTATTTTGCAAAACGGCGGCGTGTTAGATCGGGTGGCGTTCGCGGGACAGATTTCGCAAACCGTCCTGCCCGAATGGTATCATCGGGCTGATTTGTACATCTCGCCTTCGCACGTGGACGGCTCATCTGTATCGTTGATGGAAGCGCTGGCTTGCGGCTTGCCTTGCCTAGTTTCAGATATTCCCGCTAACAAGGAGTGGGTGACGGAAGGGGAGAACGGCTGGCTCTTCCGCGATGGGGATGCGAACCACCTTGCCGAGAAGATTTTGGCGGCAATCGCTCAAAGGGAGTCCCTGCCCCAGGTTGGTCAATCCAGCCGACAGGTGGCGGAACTTCGAGCGGACTGGAAAAAGAATGCCGAGGCGTTGATGAAGGTCTATCGAGAATTAACATAAATGTCATTGCGAGGGCGAAGCCAGAAGCAATCTCAATATAATGGGGAGATTGCTTCGTCGCCAAGAACGCTCCTCGCAATGACATGAAAGGAAAACAAATGCTAACCAAAAAAGATTTGCTGGATGGTTTCTCGAAAACAAATGTGAACAAGGGCGGGATCATTGTCGTGCATACGTCGTATAAGTCGCTGGGCGGGGTGGAGGGCGGCGCGGAGACGGTGATCGATGCGCTGCGTGAGTTGGTCGGACCCAAGGGCACGGTGTTGTTCCCCGCGTTCAACTTTCAGTCGTGGACGGAGACGCATTATTTCGACGTGCTTGAAACGCCGTCGAAGATGGGGATGATTACCGAACTGGCTCGCCTGCGACCCGACGCCAAGCGGACGCCGCATCCGATCTATTCGTTTTCCGTTTCGGGCGCGCTTGCGGACGAATTCTCCAAGACCGAAGACGTGGAAGCCTACGGACCCAACTCCGCGTTTGCGCTGTTCCACAAGTTGAACGCCACCATCATCAGCATCGGCTTGGATTTCAACAGTTCGTTTTCGATGCACCATTACATCGAATACAATGTCGGTTGCAATTATCGCCGCGTGAAGGAATTTGCGGGCATTTACATGGGCTATGACCGCAAGCCGCAGATCAAGATGTACTCGATGTTTGTCCGCTTGAATGATCGTTACAAGACTTACATTGTGCCTGGCATGAATGACTTGCTGGCGGCTGGTATCATCAAGGAAATTCAGATCGGCGCGGCAAAGGTGCATTTCCTGACGGCAAATGAATTTTACGATAATATGTCGGTCATTGTCCGCGAACACCCTGAGAAGCTGCACTATGTCGAAGAGCCGAAGTACTAATAAGTGGTAAGAACGAGCGATATGTTCATCGCTGTTTTTTCGTAAGGATTTTATATGGAAGAAAATTCAAGCAGCCCAGAAGTCCAGTTTGGACCTTGCTGTTTCTGTGGAAAAAATATTCTGCCTTCAGATGTAGACCCATGTCGAGTAACGGTTGAAACCTTGAAAGGTGCCTGGCAGGTTTGGTTTTGTCATGCGGCATGTTTCAGAGACAGAATTGCTGATCATCCTCAGATCGATTTGTCGCCAGCTCATTTTTAGTAAAGGTAGAAGAAAATCTATGAAATCTTACACTTCTCTAAAATCCATTCTCGCGGAATTCTTTCCGCTTCACCGAACCCTTGCATCCGCCGACCACGACAAGACGTTGGAAATCATCGGCAGTTACATGCCCGATTCGTCCAACTACACCATCGAGTCGTATATTCCGCTCGAAAAGGCGTGGACATGGTTTGTGCCAGAGCGTTATGAAGTCCACGAGGCATATTTGGAAATCGAAGGCGGCGAGCGCGTGGTGGATTTCAAAAACAATCCGCTGCACATCGTTTCGTACTCCCCGCCTGTGGACAAGACCCTCACCTTCGACGAACTCCAGCCGCATTTGTATTTCGCCGAAAAACGCCCCCATGCCATTCCGTGGGTGTTCAAATATTACGACCGTGACTGGGGATTCTGCCTGCCGAAGAATCTCTTCGACAAACTTCCGCGTGACAAACAATATCGCGCGGTCATCAAGTCGGAATTCATCACCGACCCGAAGCAGGGATTCAAGATGGCGACGGCGATCATCCATCCCGAAGGTGGAGCAAACGCTTTGGCGGGAGAAATCATCGTGCAGGCGCACACCTGTCACCCCGCGCAAGCCAACGACGACGGCGCAGGCGTGGTCAGTGCCATCGAGTTGGCGCGACGTCTGGCGGAGAATCCGCTGCCCGCAGGTTCGATGAGTGTCCGCTTCTGGTTTGGACCTGAGACCATTGGCACCATTGTTTACCTTTCCCACAACGAGCATCTCATTCAAAACTTGCGCGGCGGCATCTTCATGGAGATGACGGGTAACAAGAACAAGATTGCCTGGCATCATACCCGCCAGCACAATCACCTGCTTGACCGTATCACTCACCACGTCGTGAAGAACGTCGCGCACGATGAGCGCGATTTCGCTGCCGCCCCCGCTAACGATGAGCGCGTCATCAACGGACCTGGAGTCAACGTGCCATGCATCTCCATCAACCGCTGGCCCTACGACGAGTATCACACCACCGACGACAATCTCGACATCATGGATGAGGACATGCTCGTCGGCGCGGCGGAAACTGCGGAGCAGATCATCCGCATCTATGCCACCAACTATATCCCGAGGCGTACTTTCCGCGGACCTGTCTTCCTCAGCGGCAACGGTCTCTGGGTGGACTGGCGCGACAACTGGGCGCTCAACCGTGCCATCGAAAAAATCATGATGCGTTTCGAGGGCGAACATTCCGTCTTTGACATCGCCGAACAGGTTGGGCTGGATTATTTCATGGTGCGCGATTATGTCGAGAAATTTCGCGCCAAGGGATTTGTCATACCATTGCCGATTCCATCCGAGGCACAAAATTCTTGACGATAGACGGCAGACTATAGACCATTGTCTACCGTCTATCGTCCATGGTCAAAAGATATGAAATCAAAAGTCGTTGCCATCATTCAAGGACGCATGTCCTCCTCGCGCCTGCCTGGGAAAATCCTTGCGGACATCGCAGGTCAGCCGATGTTGACCCGAGTCTTCACGCGGACTTCGCGGGCGAAGACTCTCAATGAGGTCATCTTTGCCACCACGACAGATCTATCTGACGACCCCGTAGCGGAGTACTGCGATTTCTCTGGTATTCCCTTCACCCGTGGCAGTTTGTTCGACGTGCTCGACCGATATTATCAAGCCGCATCCCAAGCCAAAGCGGACGTGGTTGTCCGCGTCACGGCGGATTGCCCCGTGATTGATCCTGATCTGATTGATGACGTGGTTAATACCTTGCTTGACAATGAATATGATTTTGTTTGTAATCGCCTTCCACCGCCCTGGCATCGGACCTATCCCATCGGCTTGGATGTGGAAGCCTGTGCCTTCAAAATATTGAAAAAGGTGTGGAAGGAGGCCAAAGAACCACAGCACCGTGAACACGCCATGCCTTATTTTTACGAGGGCGTCGAGTTGAAACCTCAAAGCCGCACCCTCGAAACGGGCGTCTCCCCGCGCGGATACAAGATCGCCCTCCTGAATCACACCACCGATTTTGGCGATTACCGCTGGACGGTGGATACTCCCGAAGACCTCGAATTCATGCGCCAGGTGTACGGCCGTTTCAATGGACGAGATGATTTTTCTTGGAAGGAAGTTTTGGATTTGGTCCATGACGAGCCTGAGTTGATGAAAATTAATGAAGGGGTTGAACATAAAACTTTGAAAGATATTGATAAGAGAGCTCTCAAATAGATGTCATTGCGAGGGCGTAGCCCGAAGCAATCTCCCAATTATCTGAAGATTGCTTCGTTGGCAAAGAACGCCTCCGCAACGACATGATGATTATTGAAAATATGCCACTAATTACTTTATTTTCCGCTCCCAAACCTTTTACCAATCCGCATGTCGCGATGATTCAACGCAATGCCATCAAATCGTGGACTCTGCTCCCCGATGTTGAAGTCATTTTGCTTGGCAAAGAAGAAGGTCTTGTCGAAGCCGCACAGGAACTTGGTGTAAAACACATCCCTCACGTGGAGTGCAATACAAGCGGCACGCCGCTGATCTCATCTATGTTCAAGTTGGCGCGCGAAAACTCCAACAGCGATTTGCTCTGCATCGTCAACACGGACATGATCCTCATGCCTGATTTTCTCGAGGCAGCGAAGCAAGTTCTGGAGTCCGACGGCTTGCCGTCGAAGAAACGGGGCTTTGTCTTCCTCAGCCAGCGTTGGGACTTGGACATCACCCAACCTCTCGACTTTTCGGGTGACTGGGTCAACGGTCTACGGTTCACAGTCCACAGTCATGGACAACTCCACCGCCCCGCAGGCAGCGACTTCTTCCTCTTCCCTAAATCCTGCTATCAGGACATTCCCGATTTCACCATCGGGCGCGCAGGCTGGGACAACTGGATGATCTACAAAGCCCGCAGGGAAGGCTGGGCGGTGATTGACTGCACGCCGTCGTTGATGATCGTCCACCAGAACCACGACTATAGCCATTTGCCCGGCGGCAAAATCCATTACGATCATCCTGATACGAATATAAACATCCGTCTTGCAGGCGGACATGCTCATATCCGTTACACGATTTTGGACTCAACTCATTGTCTGGTCGATGGTAAACTTGCCCGCCCGCAGATGACGTCCTTGCGCTTCACACGCAAACTGGAATTATTTCTGCGAGCGGTCTTCTTCTTCCTGCCTGAAAATGTGGTCGAAAATATCGCCAGACCGAAACGCTGGCAGAAGCGGATTCAAAAATTGTTGAAATAATATGTAGGGGCAGGGTCGCCCTGCCCTGGGCGGCGGGACGCCGCCCCTACAAGGATATAAATGCGAAAAGGTCAGAACCCTGCCAAGTTTGTCAAAAATGTCGCCCGCCCCGAGCGGATTACTGTTGCGCTGCTGAATTACATCCCCTTCCTGAGCGGATTCTACGCCGAAACTCTCGATGTGTTGAAAGTCTCGCTGGAGTCCATGCGCAAGGACGCAGGTCTGCCGTTTGACCTGATGGTCTTTGACAACGGCTCATGCAAGGAAGTGCGCGAGTACCTAGTCAACGAAAAGGAAGAGGGGCGGATTCAATATTTGATTCTCTCCGAGAAGAACATGGGCAAGGGCGGCGCATGGAACGTGATGCTGACTGGCGCACCTGGTGAGATCATCGCCTACACCGACGCGGACGTGCTGTTCTCGCCGAACTGGCTCAAGCGTTCGGTGGAGATTCTCGAAACCTTCCCGAATGTCGGCATGGTGACAGCCCGTCCCTTCCGCACCCCGCCTGAGTTTTACGAATCCACACTCAAGTGGGCGCGGGACAATGCGGTTCTCGACGAAGGTCAGTTCATCCCGTGGGAGACCTTCCTTGAGTTCAACCTCTCGCTCGGACAGACCGAAGAAGAAAATAAGAAAGTATATTCAGAGACTAGAGACTGGAGAATAGTTTACAAGGGTGTGACTGCGATGGCGGGCGCGTCGCATTGGCAGTTCACGGCGTACAAGTCCACGCTCCAGCAGTTCCTGCCCTTCGACATGGACAAGCCGATGGGACAGGTCCGCCAACTCGACAAGCGCATGAACGACACGGGCTTGCTGCGCCTGATGGTCTCCGACCCGCTGGCGATGAACATGTCCAATACACTGGGCTATCTGCGCGGAGAGTTGAAGCAGGTGGGGAAGAAGAAACGTGCCTCGTTTGGAAAACGCTTGCTGGAACTATCCCCAATCAAGAAAATGTTGTTGGCGATTTACAATAAAATCTTTTCTTGGTATTACTCTTAAGAACATACTCCTTTTTATTGAATGAAAAAAATATTCTCACAAATTTTCAATTCTCCCTGGTATCCGCTTGCCCTCAGCGCTTACCCTGCGCTGGCATTGCTGAACGCTAATTCAGGTGAGGTTCAACCCGCCGCTGTGATTCGTCCACTGCTGGCTTCGATTGTATTTGGTGGACTTCTGTACTTTGTCCTCTGGCTGTTCTTCAGACGGGCACACAAAGCCGCCTTTTTGACCGCGCTCTGGCTGACGTTGTTCTTCACCTTCGGACACGCCTATATTTATGTTGACGGAAAATACCCCGATACCAGTTATGCATCCTGGTTGATCCTCGGTTGGGGAATTGCCTTCGTCCTGACCCTATTCTGGGTGACCCGTCCAAAGTTGACTTTTGTCTCCGCAGCCTCTACGTTGAACACGGTGGCGCTTGCCCTGTTGATCATGTCTGGGTGGCAGCAGGTCAGCTTCGAGGGCGGGACGCGAAGCGCACATGCCCTGGGCGCGGATAACGCTCCCATCCAGCGAGACCTTGTCGCGCCAGCAAACCCTCCCGATGTCTATTACATCATCCCCGACATGTACACACGTCAGGATCTGCTGAAATCGGCATACGACTATGACAATACCGAATTCTTGAATGCTCTCAGGGAGCGCGGATTTTACGTCGCCGAGTGCAGTATGAGCAATTACGTCCGCACGGAGATTTCGCTTGCGTCGTCTTTGAACATGATGTACTTGCAGGAACTCGATCCCGCTTTCAAGCCCGAAAGCACGGCACGCCGCAAGTTGTGGGATTCGCTCAAGCACAGCGCGGTGCGTTACAACTTCGAGAGCATGGGCTACAAGACGGTCAACTACGCAACAGGCTTTGCGTGGAATGAATTGAGGGATGCCGATATTTTCTTCGAGCCTCCACCGTTGACCTCGGGCATGAACGAGTTCGAAGGTCTCTTCCTGCGGACGACGCTTGGGCGTTATGCCATAGATTTTGGCTGGGTGGATCCCGACACGGTTTTGGGACAATTGTTCCGTGACCGTTTCAATAATGTATTCGATAACATGGGTGCCATTGCAAGGATGCCTGAGCCGACCTTTTCCTATATTCACATCATATCTCCACACCCGCCATTTGTCTTCGACGCCGAAGGCAACCCAACGCACCCCGCAGATTTTTGGGATGACCAGCAGAAATATCCCGCCAAGAAATTTGTGGAAGGTTATACCAACCAGTTGACCTGGCTCAACAAAAAGACTCTGGATGCGATTGACACCCTGCTCGCGGAATCAGATACACCGCCGATCATCATCATTCAAGGTGACCACGGTCCCTGGATGCAGACCCAGGAACGCCGCATGTGGATTTTCAACGCCTATTATCTGCCTGAACATACCCACGAGTTATACCCAACCATCACGCCCGTCAACACCTTTCGCCTGATTTTCAATGCGTACTTTGGCGGCAAATATGATATTCTTGACGATGTCAGTTATTTCTCGCCCGTCCCGAAGTTATACAATTTTTCCGAAATCCAAAATACCTGTGGTGAATAAATGCCAACTGTACTTATGACCGCCCCTTACATGCTCCCGCTTGTGGATCGCTTCAAGCCAGTGTTCGACAAATACGGCATCGAACTCATTGTCGCCAACGTGCAGGAACGCATGGAAGAGGAAGACCTGCTCAAGTATGCGGGCCAGTTCGATGGAACCATCTGCGGTGACGACAAATACACGCCGCGCGTGATTGAGGCCTGCGCCCCGCGACTGAAGGTCATCTCAAAGTGGGGGACAGGCGTGGACTCAATCTCCGCCGAAGCTTGTTCCAAATTTGGCGTAAAGCTGGGGCGCACGCCGAATGCTTTTACCACCCCCGTGACGGATAGTGTCCTCGGCTACCTGCTTGCCTTCGTCCGCCGTCAGCCGTGGCTGGACGCCGCCATGAAGCGCGGTGTTTGGGACAAGCTCTCAGGCAAAACACTCAGCGAATGCACGCTGGGTATCATCGGCGTTGGAACCATCGGCAAGACGGTGACCCGCCGCGCGCGCGCCTTCGGCATGAAAGTCCTCGGTACTGACATCGTGGATATAGACCATGTCTTCATCACTGAGACTGGGATTCAAATGACCGATTTGGATACCCTGCTTGCTCAATCTGATTTCGTGTCCCTCAACTGCGATTTGAACCCAACCTCGTATCATCTCATCAACGAAAAGACTCTGGCAAAGATGAAGCCTACAGCCGTGCTGGTCAACACCGCACGCGGTCCCATCGTGGAAGAGAAAGCCCTCGTTGCCGCCCTCCAATCGGGAAAGATTGGCGGCGCGGCGTTGGATGTCTTCGAGCAGGAACCGCTTCCGAAGGATAGTCCGCTGTTGAAGATGGGCAACGTCATGCTTGCCCCACACAATGCAAATTCAAGTCCTGCCGCATGGGAAAGAGTCCACTGGAATACGGTCAGGAATCTGGTTGAGGGGTTGGGGATGACTTATCAAGGATGAAAAATAAAGGATGAAGGATGAATAAATCAAAAACAGTTTTAATCACTGGCGCCGCGGGCGGGATTGGACGCGCAACTGTCGATCTCTTTGCCGAGAATGATTGGCGCGTCATTGGCGTGGATCGCGCTGACTTTGGCGCGGATTTCCCGAAGAACGGGCTTTTTATCCAGGCTGATATTGCCCGCCCCGAAGAGATGCAGGCCATCTTCGAGAAGGCTCATGCCTTTACCGACACGCTCGATGCGCTGGTTAATAATGCCGCCCAACAAATTAACAAGCCGCTGATCGAAACCACCGTTGAAGAGTGGGATGCGGTCATGGCTTCCAATTTACGTTCGGCGTTTCTTGGGGTCAAATTGGCGCATCCTTTGCTCAAAGCGCGGGGCGGCGCAGGGGTTGTCAATGTATCCTCTGTTCATGCCATTCAAACCTCGGTAAATATTACCGCGTACGCCGCATCCAAAGGCGGACTTCTTGCCCTGACCCGCGCCATGGCAATCGAATTTGCGCCAGATAATATCCGCGTCAATGCCATATTGCCTGGCGCGGTGGATACGCCCATGCTCCGCGCCGGGTTGGGTCGTGGACATCTCGGCGGTGATAACGTCCAGGCGCGCCTCGACAACCTCGCACGCAAGACGGTCAATGGGCGGGTGGGGACTCCCGCAGAGATTGCCCACGCCATTTATTTCCTCGCCGACAACGAACAGTCCTCATTCATGACAGGTCAAGCGTTGGTTGTGGACGGCGGTGCCACCGCAAGATTGAGCACCGAGTGAAACGAACCATGAGCAGGAAGGCGAAAAAGATTGAGCCGCCGTCTAAACGGCGAAATAAAACCGACCCATGGAAAATCACCTTGGGACGCGGCTTTTTCATTCTCAATGCCGTTTTTTGGTTTGGCTATGGCGTTTTTATTTATTACGATATGGCGGTAAGAAATAACAATACAAACTCGGCGGATCTCCTGACCTTGTTCATTTTTGTCAACGCGGGTTTGTTGCTTTTCAGCGGGATCAAACTCGGCAAGCCCGAAAAATGGACATATTATTTTGCATCTGCCGTCCTTGTCTTCAACGCGATATTGAGCCTGCTGAATATCGTTGATCTCTTCTTCCTGCTTTCACTCTTGTTCGACCTGTTCATCCTCTGGACGATCATTTCGCTCTTTAGGCAATATTTTTCCAAACCATGAAGCGATATCTTCCCGCGTTTGTTCAATACCTGTTTTTCTTCACTGCCGTTGTGTTGATGGCATTGGGTGTGGGTTCCATATTCCGCGCAGGACCCAGCCCGGATATGAAATTGATCTATATGGTCTATGCCATCCTGATGTTTGGCGATGCCCTTGCCATGTTGGCTTGCGGATTGCTGATCAGAGCGCGAAAAATCGCCATCTTCTGGTCTGCCGTGACTCTTCTCAGCCTCAACATCATCCTGTCCATTTTCGACCAGTTCGGGCTGGTTGATCTGCTTTATGTTCTGCTTAACGTTTTCATGCTTGGACTTTTACTTATCTTTCGCAGGGAATTTCTTCCACAATGAAACAAACCCTCGAATCCATCCTGCCGGCGCCCGCGTTTCAATTTGCGCGAAATACCTACGACGCAATCCGCCGCCTGCCGCAACTTCCTTCCGCTTATCTTCATCCCTGGCGACGTGAGAGCATCCGTCGCCTTGCCGAGTTGAAAGACATCCACAAAGGGAAACGTGCCTTCATCATCGGCAATGGTCCCAGCCTCAAACAGACCGACCTTTCCAAACTCAAAAATGAAATCACCTTCGGCATGAACCGCATTTACGTGATGTTCCCCGAAATCGGATTTCAAACCACGTATTTCTGCTCCATCAACGACCTTGTCATCGAGCAGTTCCACGCGGACATCCTCGCCCTGCCCATGCCGAAGTTTCTGGCGTGGCGTTCGCATCGTCACTTTGATCCTCAATTACCAATTGCCAAAATTCCAACCTTTCTTTACACCTCCTACACAGGTCCCCGCTTTTCGCCCGACTTGCGCGGACGGGTTTGGGAGAGCGCCACAGTCACCAACGTGGCGTTGCAACTCGCTTTTTACATGGGTATCCAACAGCTCATCCTGATTGGCGTGGATCACAACTTCACCTCCAAAGGCGAGGCGAACAAAACGGTTGTTTCAGAAGGGGATGATCCCAACCATGTTTCGCCGAATTACTTTGGAAAGGGAATCCGCTGGCAATTGCCAGACCTTGACACCTCTGAGATTGGCTACGCTCTCGCCCGTGACTTTTACCAGAAATCGGGACGTGAAGTGCTGGATGCAACCGTTGGCGGCAAGCTGACCATCTTTCGCAAAGTAGACTACAATTCGCTTTTCTAATTTATGAAGCGTTTTCCCCGACCCTCAATCTGGTTCCTGACCTTCATCCTTCTCCTCGCCCTCGGCGGACTCCTGCGCCTGCTCGACATCACCGATCCGCCGTTGGACTTTCATCCCACACGCCAGTTACGCAATACCATTGTTGCGCGCGGTATTTATTATTCGCTGCTTCCAAAAGCAGACCAGCAGACAAAAGACCTTGCTCAAGCCTTTCGAAATACAACCGCGCAATACGAACCGCCAATCATTGAGTCTGTTGTCGCATTCACATACACGTTGACTGGCGGCGAAAGTTATGCAGTTCCACGCATCTGGGAAACCTTCTTCTGGTTGCTGGCAGGTGTGGCTTTATTCGATTTGGCGCGCCGCGCGCTTTCCCATCAGGCTGCTTTGCTTGGGCTTGCATATTATCTTGTTTTACCTTTTGCAGTTCAGGCAAGCCGTTCCTTTCAGCCCGACCCGTTGATGACGTCCACTTTTGTCATTGGAATTTATTTTTTGTATCGTTGGTCTGAAGCCTTCGCCCTTCTCCCCACGGGAGAAGGGCAGGGGATGAGGTCTGCATGGAAGTGGGCAATCTCCGCTGGCCTTTTACTCGGCTTTGCTGTATTGGTAAAAGCAATTATCGTGTTCCTCGTGGCGGGCGTCGCAGTTGCGGCTGTGCTGTTCACGCTGAAATTTAGATTTTGGAAGTCCGCACAGGTGTGGACGATGGTTGCGCTGACTGTTTTGCCGCCGTTTCTATTCTATGTTGTTATTCACCCCGGTAATAATACGGAATACATTGTCAACTGGTCTGTGGCGATGGTAAAACTTCTTACCAGCACGGATTTTTATTCCAGGTGGCTGGCATTTCTCGGAAGCCTGTTCGGATTGACGATCATCTTCCTTGGCATTGCCGGGACATTGGTCGCCCCGTCGAGATTGCGCGCGTTGTTGATTGGTTTATGGATTGGGTATGTTGTTTACGGACTTGCCCTGCCGTTTCAGATGTACACGCACAGCTATTATCATATTCAATTGATTCCCATTGTCGCATTGGGATTGGCATCGGCTTTGAATCCGCTGATTGAAAGCGCGGCAGGCCAACGCCGGGCAATACGCGCAGGTTTTGTTGCCCTGCTCGTTGCCGTGATTGGGTATCAATCCTGGGTGGCGCGCTCTGTTCTAATTGCAGAGGATTTTCGTCATGAGCCTGTGGTTTGGAAAGAGATCGGCGATGCAATTCCTGCTGATGCAAAGGTCATTGGATTAACTCATGATTACGGTTATCGCTTAATGTTGTGGGGCTGGCGCAAAGTTGCGTTGTGGCCGCTCAGCACAGACCTTGCCCAGGTGCGCCATGGCGATGTGGATTTTGCCAATCGTTTTGCTGAATTGATCGTGGACAAGGAATATTTCCTCGTCACCGCTTTCGGTCAACTGGAGAAACAGCCCGACTTGAAAAAGATTTTGGAACAGTATCCCGTCGCTGCCGAAGGGGATGGTTACGTTTTATATGACCTGCGAAAATGACTCTCGTTTCCATCATCACTCCCTCGTTCAATCAAGCCGCATATCTCGAGCAGACAATTCAATCCGTTTTGAACCAGGATTACCCACGCATCGAACACATAGTGGTGGACGGCGGTTCAACGGACGGCAGTGTCGAAATAATCAAACGATACGGCGACAAGTTAGCGTACTGGGTTTCGGAAAAAGACCGTGGGCAGGCAGACGCCATCAACAAGGGATTTGCCCATGCCACAGGCGACATTGTCGCTTGGCTCAACTCGGATGATTATTATCTGGCAGGGACAGTCGGCGCGGCGGTAAAAGTTTTCGAGGAACATCCCGAGGTTGTTTTGGCTTATGGAAACATGCTTGCCGTGGATGAGCAGGGCAAGACCTTCAACACCCTGACCTACAAGCAACTGACTCTGGAAGATATGCTCTGCTTCCAGATTATCGGTCAACCTGCCGTTTTCATGCGTCGCTCCGCCTTGCAAGCCGCCGGTGGACTTGATCCCGTTTTCCATTTCATGCTCGATCATCACTTGTGGATTCGCATCGCCCAGCAGGGAAAAATTCTGCACGTGGATCAAACCTGGGCGGCGGCGCGGTATCATGCCGAGGCGAAGAATATTGCCCGAGCCGCCGAGTTCGGGCGGGACGCCTTCCGCATTTTGGACTTTGCTATGCAGGATAAAACTCTCGCACCTATGCTGGCAAGGGTCAGTCGTCGGGCGCGAGCATCAGCCAACCGTGTCGACTCCCGCTATCTGCTTGATGGTGGTCAACCTGCCGCCGCACTATCTGCCTGGACACGCGCACTGTTCATTCATCCGCCCACGGCGCTGGCGCGGCTGAACATCCTTGTTTCTGCTTTGTTGAATTTGTTTGGTTTGGGAAGGTTGCGTTCCACGATTTTGCATTGGCGTGAATCCCGCTATCGAACGCATTAAAAAGGGTCCCGCCGCTGACTGGCATGGGGGGGGCATGCAAATCAAACGGCGGGGGACACCTAGATACCAATAAAGGGGAGGGCAGGTGTCGGTAAGCAAAATATACACCAAATCAGTCCGGATTGGATTAAGAAAAGATTAGAATTTAGACTAAAATTATCCTAATCGTCTTCTGCCATTGCGAAAGATTTCCAGCCATTCATCCACTTCCGCTTCTGAAAGCTTTCTATCGTTTGTATTTGCCAGGGGTACTGAACTCCGCGCTTCCCTTAACATCTTTACGAACTCCTCCGCGGAAACAAACTGGGCGTGACGTGCCCGCGCCGCGCCTTGCACTTCCCTGTCCGACGAAACTACAACCCAATTCTTAGAGTCTTTTGCCTTATTAGTCAACCGCATACGGATGGCATTATCGGCTGTCTGTCCCTGTTTTATAAAATGCGCATGCACAGTGCCGAACTTACGGCTTCCCGCATGACCAATGGGCGCGCCGTCGAAATATACCTCCACCTGCTGACGTTTGATCCGCGCAAAGTCTTGCAGGATGGCGACCAGTTCCAATTCATCATCGGGGGAATCAAGCCGCAATCCCGCTTTTGGGATCAAATTATGTCCGTCGATCAGATACAGCATGGATGCTTTTATTCCCCTTCTTCTCCGCTGCCCGCGCTTCCGGGTTGTTCCACGCGCACAACTTCGCCGTGATAGTTGACGACGACCTTGAAACCCATCATGCCGAGGTAGGCGCGCATATCTTCGGGGATGCCGGTCTGCATCAGCGTATCGAACTGTTTGTCGATGTTCTTCAACTGCTGTTCGATGATCGCTTTCGAGAAGGGATCTTCCTGACCAAGCATTTTTGCGGTTTGTTCCGAGATGAAATCTTCGCTGCCTTTCATCATCTCCGCCATTTGGGATAACACCGCGCGGTCTATCTGCTCGGCAGGGATGTGATGTTTGAAGCCGGCATCGTTGATCACGTAACACGGCTCGGAACCGATGAATCCAGTTTCGGCTGGGTTCCCCAATTCGTCTATGACAAGCCCGGCAAAGAGGGGTTGGCTGGACATTAACTCTGACGTCCTTCCACAGCGGCAAGTAAGATGCCTGCGGCAAGCCCAAGGCGGCGGTCGAGCCGGTGGTTGATGTCCATGCTGAAGTCGATGTTCAATTCATAGGTGAAGGGATTGAAGTTCTGTTTGAGGTCGGCCACGCGCTCGGCGCCGAAGAGGATGTCATAGTTTTGTGGGACGAGGTTGGTCAGGAGGCGGCGCAGCAATGCCAGTCCCATGCTGTCTTCGACCAGTTTGCCCATCGGGTTGTCGTTTGCATCCAGCACTTCCCACTCGTCGCGCAGCATGGATGCCCAGCCTTTGCGGCGGAGCGCCCCCACCTTTTGCCCCATGACACTGTCCACCACATCGTAGGCGGCGGAGAAATCGACGATCTGGCGCGCCTTGATCATCAAGACCTCCTGCGCCTTGCTTTCGTCGGAATACACACGGATGTCTTCACGGAGTTTGAACATCTTCTGTTCGCTGAACAACAACAGCCTTCCGCTTGGATCGAAGAAGCGGAATTTTCCAGTCAGCGCGAAGACCTGTCGTTTGAGCAAATACTGATTAAGTTGAAAAGCGGGATTCATTTTTTCTCCTTTTAGTATTCATAAAAATATTATTTCCGTCATTGCGAGGAGGGTATTCTTCCCGACGAAGCAATCTCCTTCATGCATGGTGCAGGGGATTGCTTCGCCAAAGAGCGGCTCGCAATGACGAACTGAGGGAAGTTATTAATTTACAAACCCTTGGTATCCATCAGCTCGCTGATGGATACCAGAATGTTACACAATCTGCACCCGTGTGCCTTGACCGGGCAGATGCACGTAATCCTCTCCAATCGGGACGTTGGGTCTGGTCCAACGATAGAGCCACTTGGCATCTTCAGATGGTAGATTTACGCAGCCATGGCTGCGCGGACGTCCGTAATCATTATGCCAATATGTCCCATGGAATGCATTGCCGTAGCCGGTGAAGAAAGTGCACCATGGCACGCCGGGCAGGTCATAATGAGCTTTCACATCCTCATCCTGGTTGTTCATGTGGACGGATGGTCCCTTGTGATAGGTGAGGAATTCGCCCATCGGTGTGCGCGTGCCTTTGCCTCCGCTGGAACAACGCGAGGAGAAGACCATGATGCTGCCTTCGAAGGCTGTCACCAATTGCGTGGACAAATCCACGTGAATTAGTTTTTCGGATTCGGGAACTTCGGGGGAGAGCAGAGACAATTCTTCATCCTGCACGAGGCGCATGTTGTAATACGGAACGTAAAAGGACTGCTCAATCTCACTGTCATAGATTTCGTACCAGATACTTTTCTCCTCACGGGTGACGACGGTCTTTGTCACCCAATGCACGCTGCCATAATAAAGACGGTAGCCCTTTTTTCCAAGGATATACGGATCGAGCCGGGTTTCGCTCACAGGGACGGTGATCTCACCCAACTGACCTATGGCGGGAATTTCGTAAACGGGTTTATTCAGCCGGGTTTCAACGGGTTGTAGCCATCCAGAGTAGGTGTATCCATCCTCCACTTGGTACCAAACTTTGTTAAAAGGGTTACCCTCGTCACCTTCCACTTCGGCTTTGATCTTGAAGACCTGGTCAACGCCGAAGAGTTCGAGTTTCTTCGCGTTGAACGACGGTGCATCGTAGAGCGGGATGCCGCTCCAGATGGTGCGTCCATGCGAGGCGGGCGGAGAGGTCAAAGCGTGAACCAGCCCCAGGTCGGAGAGAGCAAGCCCTAGGACGCCAGAGGCGGAGAGTTTCAAAAAATCGCGGCGGGAGATTCCATTCGTCATATCTAAAGCAGATGTTCCTTTGCGTCTACATTCTTACAAAACAATTTCGACATCCGTTCCCACGCCGCCAATCGAGAGTTCCTTGTTGAAGGCGACCTGCGGGGAAGTCCAACGGTAAAGCCATTTCGCGGCTTGCATGGAAAGGTTGATACAGCCATGCGAACGCGGACGGCCAAAGTCATTATGCCAGAAAGTCCCGTGAAGCGAAATCCCACTTTCGGTGATGTATTGCACCCAGGGCACGCCGGGCAGGTCGAATCCGCTGGCCGCGAGGTCGCCTGCCGCCATGTGACGGGACGGACGTTTGTAGTAGGTGATGAACGCGCCTTTGGGTGTGGTGTACGTGCCGACGCGATAGATGCCGCCGGTCGAGACCGGAATTGCAAACACAGGGTTGCCATATTCAGAGGCGATCAATATTTGCTCTTCCAACCGCACCTGTATCTTCTTTTCTTCGTCAGGGACATCAGGCGAGAGCGGGGCAAGTTCCTCTTCGGTCATGATGCGGAAATGCTCGGCGCGTCCATAATACGACTCGTTGAATTTGTCGTCGCGCACCTCGTACCAGACCTGACCATCCCTGTCGGTGGCGGCGGATAGAATCCAGTGTGTGGTTTCGTAATACATGCGATAGGAGGCTACGGTATCCGCTTTTGGACCTGTATGTCCGTCGGTGTATGGCACGCTGACCTCGGCAAGCAATCCCCTGAGCGGGATGTCCGTGCGTGGCGTGTTAAGCAGGGTTCGCACGGGCTGGATATTCCCGGAGTAGACATAACCTTCGTTGCCGATTTGATACCAGATACGATTATGGGAAGTGACATCCTCGCTGACGGTGGAATTCGTGATATCCAGGAGCATGTCGCCCTGACAGAGTTTTACCTTTTCCCCTTCGATGGAAGGCCGGTCATACATCCAGATCATGCGCGTGGTCACACGTCCCTGTAAATTGGCAATGGGATATTCAAAGTCGAACGGCGGCACGAACAGCCCCGCCAGCCCTAATCCCCCCAATTTTAAAAAGTCGCGCCGTGAGAGTTTATCTGATCGCATCGTCTAAAAACCATTAAATACAACCTGCATACTTGTGTACTTCACTAATTATGCACGTTAACCACTGTCCCGACGGAAGCGAAGTTATACAACCACTCCGCATCGGGAATGGTGAGATTGACACAACCGTGGCTCATCGGCGTGCCAAAGTTGTTGTGCCAGTACGTACCATGCAAGCCATAATCTTTGTAGAAGTACATCACATAAGGCACATCGGGCAGGTAATATCCCGGACCGGTCATGGCCTGTGAGCGGACCTTGACCCAAATTCTAAATTCACCCGTCACTGTCGGCGTTTGCCACGTGCCGGTGGAAACAATAAACGAATTCATCAGCACATCGCCTTCATAAGCGTACACGCGCTGCTGTGAAAGGTCAACATCGATCCAGCGTTCGCCGTTCCCTGCCACTTGCGGGGGAATGTTCGGCGCAGCCGTCGGCTCGGTGAATTCGGGTGTGGGTGTATCCGCGACGATCTCCGCAGAAACTGCGCCGGGTTCGCCTGTTGCTTCAGGTTGAGAAGCAGTTGGCGGGGGGACCGCATCCGTCGGCAGGGTCGCAACTTCGAGCGTTGGTTCAGCCGTTGGTGGAACGACTGCAACTTCAGCGACAGATTCAGAGGTCGGCTGTGCTTCGACCGCAACCTCCGTCGGCGGGATAGGCGTTACAGTGGGAGCGGTCACCTGTACCATTGGCTGGGGTTTGGGGATGTTCACCTGTGCGAAAGGTTTTGACTCAACCTGTGGTGTGGCGGCAAAATTCAAAATGGATGCCAGCACAGGTGAGGTCACGGCCGACCAGGCGGCGAAGGCAAAGACTCCGCATCCCATCACAATCAGCAGGATGGGAAGTAGACGGCTTCGCTTTTTGGGACTCTTTGCTTCTACTCTAGGAGCCTGTCTCTTTGGCAAACTCTTGATTGGCTGTGTGTTCTCCGGGCTGATTCCAGCCCCGGGCTTTTCGCCCAGCCGTTGCATCGCCCATTCCATCCCCTTCTTTGCGCGCGGACTATCCGGGTTGACCTCCAACGCCTTGCGGATGTAATTCACGCTTTCGCGCGGGCTGGCTACTGCCGCGAGGATCAACCATGGTTCTTCGCTTTTGGGCGCGAGTTCCGCAGCGTATTCCGCCAGTTGACGGGCCTGGGTCATGTCGCCCCTCTTCAAGGCTTCACGTGCATTGGCTATGACTTTGCGGGATTCGATGAAGCGCTCATTCATGGGTCACCTATGGAAGGATACAAGTAAAAAGGTAGACAAGTATGTTGAAGGAATTATAAGCCTTGGACGTGTGAAACGACTCGTTTGTTACCATCGAATTTCCACCGGGGTTCCGATATCGGCCCAGTCGTACAGCCATTGCGCTTCGTAGCTCCCGAGCACCACACAGCCGTAGGAGATCGGCACGCCGAGATATCCAGCCCAAAGCGTCGCGCCGTTGGGCAGAATCGGCAGGGCGTGGATCCCGTTTTCCATGCTGCCCGCCCAATAAATGCCGAGCCAGTTTGGCATCCAGATGTCCCACGTCGCGCCGTAGGCGCTGGGGATTTTATCGAGCACGCTGAAATATCCAACGCGGGTGGCATTATTCATCCCGGTGGAAGAAACGAAATCGTTGACCAGCACATCGCCTTCGTAAACGTACATGTGTTGTTCTGAGATGTCCACCAGGATATATTTGTTCCCCCCGTAGGTTGGGGCTGAGTCATACTGGGTTGTGTTCGAATAGCCGGTGGGAGCAGGTGTATCCGCTACGATCTCAGCATATACCAACGATTCGACTGTTGGCGTAGCAGTGACTGTCTCCACAGCGGTTGGAATTTGCGATTCGGTTGGCAAGATAACAGGGACTGGGCTGCCAACTGGCAAGGGGGTGACAGTCGGCTTTTTGAGCATGACCAGCGCAAAGGGCTGACCAAGCGTCGGCGTGACCGGGCTTTGGGCTAAACCTAGAACTGGCGACGAAATGGCCGTCCAGGCAGCACCTCCAAGCGCCGCAAGGACGAGGATGATGATCAAGAGGAGAGTGAGAGTCTTTGGTCGCGAGGCTTTGTTCATGGCGCGGAGGTCGGGAACGGGGTTGGTATCACACTTTCATTGTTGACAAAACATAGAATCCCCTGAGTCACCCCGCTGGCGACAAGTTCCGTCTGCTTGGTGAGGATGTCGCGGTCGAGGTTAAGGAAGCCGGTTTCGATGATGGCGGTGATGGTATTTGGATCGATTTCAGAAAAGGCGTGATACTCGCGCATATCACCGGTGATACTGCCAGCGTGGAAGGTCAAGCGGGTGGTGTTTTGATATCTGTCCACAAGGCAGGCGGTGAGGCGTTGAGCGCGGTTGATGTCGCGGGTGTCAAGCGAGGACGCCACCTTGAAGCCGGTCGCCTCGTCGTTGATGTACTCACATGAGTCATTGTGGATGGAAACCAGTGCCACGGCGCGGTATCCGTTCAGTCGCGTGTCGAACTCGTTGAGCAGGTCCACCTGAAAGTTCTGTGCCTCTAGGTTCTTTTTCACCAGTTCGGCAATCTCCAGGTTGACCTCGGCTTCGGTGAGGTCAACTTCACCGTCTTCGTTCGTGCAGACCGCGCCGGAGTCGTTGCCGTTATGCCCAGCTACGATACCGATGCGTAATTGCGGCTGTGGCGTGTTAATGACCGCCTCCGCCGGTGCCTGTGGAGTGAGTATCAAACGCAATTGTTCCTGCAAATTGCTGGCAAATAGACTGTTGGGAGTCCACGCGGTGAAAAGGGTCGCCAGCAGCATGGCAACGCCGAGGGTGGGGAAGAAGGCATTCACCACCTTGCGCTTTGACGCAGGTTTGGGTTTCGGTTTGATTTCAGGTTGGGGATCGGGTGTTTGAAGGTCGGTTTCCATGTCAAGTTGGAATCATTATAATGCCTTCACAATCTCCGTGCAAAAAAGCAACCCGCCAGTAATGCGGGTTGCTTGGAGTGCGAGATGGTGCTCGATCCCAGTACGCCGCTTTCCCCTGTTCTTTTCAAGCATGGAGTGACCATCATTTCTGGAACCAAAGTCATTGACGAAGCCGTAGTCTTGCGCACGGTTGGACAGGGCGCGTCGCTTCGTCAAGTGAGAGGAGTAAAATTGTTGACATTATGGAATTCATCTTCAAACCCATTGGCGTGATCCACTCGCCGTTCACGGAAAAGGACAAGACCCCAATTCAAGCCTCGCGCTCGAAGGCGGTGGGACAGGTGGAAGTGTATCCAGAATTTGTGGACGGATTAAAGGATATCGAAGCGCTCTCCCATATCTATCTCTTGTACGCCTTTCACGAATCGCAGGGATACCAGTTGCAAGTCAAGCCGTTTCTGGATGACAGGGAACATGGCATCTTTGCCACCCGATATCCGTACCGCCCCAACCCAATTGGATTTTCCGTTGTGAGGCTGTTGTCACGCGAAGTCAACGTCCTGACGGTCGAAGGGGTGGATGTGCTGAACGGGACGCCCCTGCTCGACATCAAGCCCTACGTGCCAGACTTCGATTTGAGAACGAACGTGCGCGCGGGTTGGTATGAAACGCGGAGCAGGAAATGACAGTTCGATTTACCTGACCTTCTCCGCCCCGTTTGTCATCGGTGTGACCTGCGCCTGATGTTTGACTTCGGCTGTCTTGATTACTGCTTTGATGTTGTTGTCTGCCAAAGCCGTCGAAAGAGCCTTTATAAAATAATGTCAATAAAGGTCGTGCTTCATGATGAGTGGGAATTAAAAAGTGGGAAGCCACAAACAGAAATCGGCTGGGAGTTGGCGGAATAATAGCTGTTGCCGGCGCAAGCGCGACAAAGCGTAAGTCCGCCGTAACTGATCTCGCGCTTATTCATGATTTCTTCGCCGCACAGGTCGCAGTTGACCCGTACGCCAGCGCGGGAGATGATGGCTTTGACGGGGATGTTCAACGTCACGGGCGTGACTGTGAACATCTCCTCGTCAGGTATGGACTGATATGCCTGCATTTGTGCGAAGTAACGACGCGGCTCGCTTGGGGCGAAGGTGGCAGCGCGTTCGCGGACATCCAGTCTCGGCACAATTCGAATAGCGCGTCCTGATTTTGTATCCACAAATGTAGCGGCGACCTTGCCGTAATCTTCCACGCGCAAGGTGCGGTGACCAACAGTGCAGCCTGTCGCGGCAATGACTCCATCTACAAAACAGCCGTCCGTTTCCGTAATGACGAGCAATTGTTTTTTTGTGGATGGCTCATCGAAGCCAAACGCTTTCATGCCAGCCATTCCAATCCGTACCCCAAGAATCTGGCGCGGACAGAGATGGTCGTGGTCTTGCATGGATTTATCGAGAAGATGGGAGATATTCATGTTTGCCTTTCAAACAGTAAATACTTTTAAGTTGTTTTCAATCGTCACTTGAACGCGCAGGGATTGCAAATGTTTCGCTGCTGGACCATGCATGACCTTGCCATCCGCGTCGAAACGTGAGCCGTGACAAGGGCAGGCGAATCCTTCGGCGTCGGGTTCGAGGATACAGCCGAGGTGGGTGCAGGTCAGGCTGAGGGCGGAGAATCCGCTTTCGGTGTGGATCAAAATAGCGGGAATTTCATCCAACACGGTGCGTGATCCAGGCGGATATTTTTCAGCGAGACCAAGGTCGAATTCAGTTTTGGTTGTGGGGTTGGGGTCGTAGTCCAAAAAGCGGAGGAATCCCACAAATGCCAGCGCGCTGCTCAGGTAGAGAAATCCATCGCGGGCAAGTCTGAGAAAATCACGGCGGGAGAGATCAGTCATCGGTTAGCTCTGGAGTCAGGCAGCTTGCTGCCAAAAATTTTCATCGGCTTGCCGATGGAGTCCAAAATTATTTTTCGACTGCATGGCATTCATGACAGTAATGCGATTCCTGTTCATCGGGATTTTGCGTACAGGCGCTTCCTTTTGTGGGACGGAAGGTGAAACGTTCGCGAGTGGCTTTGCCAACCACCTCGTAGGTTCCATCGGGCAGGAGGCGCGCATTCCAAATCGGCTCGCCTGTTTCGGTGACAACAATGGTATCACCCAGTTTCAAATCCATGATGGGATTGAGGAAGTCGAGTTTGAAGGCGATGTCTTCGGGATCGGTGAGTGTTTTGGTCAACGGCAATTCATCCAGCGTGCCATGACAGGTCTTGCACTGAATATACTGGATTTCTTTTTTATTATTGTGCAAATCGCCATTGCCCATGGCTTCGTTGCGGGTATGACAGTCCACGCAGTCGAGGGTGTATTCGCATTTGGTAAATTGGGAAATTGGTTGGTAATAATCATGGAGTCGATCTGTTGGTTGGTCAGTGCGTTCGATGAAAGTCATTGTCCGCAGGTCGTAGTTGCCACGGTTGTGACAGGTGTTGCATTGGGTGTAGGGGATGGCGGTTGACAAAGTATGTTTGTCTGTTGAATGACAGGCGGCGCATCCCGTTTGACGAGCATACACATCCCCTTCACGCGGTTGGGCATTGATGTGACAGGTCAGGCAGTTTTCGCCGAATTGCTGGACGAAGGGATTACCTTCCTTTGTCGGGTCGAATGCAGAAAGCGATTTGATTCCCGTTTTTGTTTCCTCGTCGGTTACGGCATTGATTCCAAGGTGAGCATTCAAATCCGTTTGCGCGCCAAAGGTATAGCGGATGTTCCCAATCGCTCCCGCGTATGTGGACTGGATGCTGGTCATCACCCGTTGGATATGGTGACGGTCGTCCACTTCGCTGCCTGAGTGACAGTTGCTTCCGCCGCAAGATTCTTCCACCACCGTCAAGTCAGATGGATTCGCCCCGCCGCGCATGGTGCTGTGCGCGAGGTCTGCGTCGAGCGCCAGCCGCTCTCCGCCGTGACAGATGACACAGCCAAAGGTTTGAACAGGGTGCGAAGGACTGATCTCTGGCAAATCCATATGGCAGGTGATGCAGTATTCAGGCTTCCCCGTGAGCGTTGGAATCAACTCAATAGGGTTAGGCTGGTGCGAATCCATCCACGCGACCAGAACGAGGGTCAGGAAGAGGAGAAAGGAGGCGAGGGGAAGGAGTCGGCGCATGGGTGGAAAACGTTAAACGTTTAACGTTGTAAACTGGCAAGCAGAGTTAGGAAAATGATGAAAAGGCTGATCGAACCAACAATCACTTGCACAAGGCGGTTGGACTTCGGAAACCAACTTCCAATCTCGGCATCAGCAGGTTTAGGGAAAATATAGGGGATGAGGGCAAGGAAGACGAGAATCCCAAGCGGGATGAGAACGCCGAAAATAAACGGGTCACCCCATTTGAGCATTTGCTGAACCCAGAGGAAGAACCAGGGCGCATGTGCTTCTGCGTTGGGAGTGGGCTTGCCCGTCATTGCAGGGGCAATAGGTGCGGGGAAGAAAATAGATAAGAGAATGAGTGCAATGCTGACAATGAAGATTGCCAGCACCTCGCGGCGGACAAGTTCGTTACGGGAGATGCGCTCGGCATGAACGCGGAGAGTCGGCGGCGGGACGGCGATCCCCCCGTCGCGACGGACACGGAAGGTGTGCCAGGAGCCAAGGATGACAACGAGGATGGTCAACCCGAAGATGTGCCAGGTATAAAAACGAAGCAGGGCAGTAGAGCAGGCTTCCCCTCCGCCGACTGCAACACGGAAGAGAAACTCTCCCATGAAGGGAATTGTTTTGAGCAGGTTCGTGCCCGTGGTCAGGGGCCAGCAGATGTCCATGTCCCAGCGCAGGATGTAGCCCGTGAAGTCGAGCATGAGTGTGAGGACGAACAACGCCAGTCCAAGTAGATAGTTGAATCGGCGCGGACTTCCGTAGGCGGCGGTGAAAATAATCCGCAAAAAATGAATCGCTGAAACCACAATCAACGCTTGTGCTGCCCAATAATGCAAATTACGCACCAACCAGCCAAACGGAACTAGATAAGTAATAGTCTGCACCGAAAGCGCGGCTTCCTGCGGATTGGGAGCGTAGTAAAACATCTCCAAAATCCCCGTCACACCGATGACCAGCATAAGGAAGACTGCCGTCCCACCTGCTCCCAACGTGTGACGCCAGCGCGCCTGTGCGGCTGGAATTGTCGGCGGGTGGAGGTGGTGGAAGAAGGAAGGACGCATGAGAGGAAGATGAAGGAAAAAGGGTGAATTTTACAAAACACGGGACACGCCCCAAGTATAGCGTGTCCCGTGTTTACTTGTTTACCTGTCTGCCTTGTACTTTCAATCTGCCGCCTGCGCCTCGTGATGATGCTCCGCTTCAAAGACGGGGAAGTATTTGGCAAGCAGTCCAAACGCCATGATGCCAGCGGAGAAGATGCCGATGGAGACCGCAACTTCAGGGAAGGTCGGGAAGTATTTTACATTGCCCATGAAGCTCGGCATATAGAACAGCGGGTCAGGATGCGTGACGCCAAACCAACTGACGTTGAAGCGGTTGAGGATCAGCCCAAGCAGGGTGACGATTGCGCCTGTGAGAAGTCCGCTGGGTGTGTTGCGATTCTTTTCGCTGGAGAACCAAACCATCGGGAAAAGGACGCCGATGAGGATTTCAGCCCAGAAGAGGACGCTCATGAGTCCGCTTGAGAAGAGATAGCCAAAGTCGCCAGCAACTGCCAGGTCAATAATCTTGATGAGGAGATACACACCCAAAGCAATCGGCAGCGCCTTCGCCAGTTTTGCCAGAAGGTGAGTCTCGAGTCCGCGTTGGAAGTAACGGGAACTGAGTGAAGACTCGAGGATGATCATCGCCAAGCCAACGGAGATGGCAGAGGTGAAGAACAGAATGGGCAGGATGGGAGTCCACCAGAGCGGGTGAAGTTTGGTCGGCTCGATGAGGAGTAGTGAGCCAAGCGAGGATTGGTGCAGGGTCGAGAGCACCACGCCCAAAATCACGAACGGCATGATGAACTTGTGAATGAAGTGCGCCACTTTATGTAGTTTTGGAAAGCCCTCAAAAACCACAGGTGCGAATTCGATGGCAAGCACGGTCAGGTAGCTCATCACACAGATGCCGATTTCGAGCAGAACGCTGGTGTGATTCCAGTGGATAATCATGTACCAGATGCGCAGCGGCTGACCAAGATCAACGAGCAGGGCAACGGCGACCATGATGTAGCCGAGGAAGGCGGTCAACACCGAAGGGCGGAGCAGGGGCTTGAATTCCTCGATGCGCAGGATGTAGACCGTACCCGCCATGAGAAAACCACCGCTGGAGATGACCACGCCCGTGAACAGGTCGAAGCTGATCCAGAAGCCCCAGGGGTAGGAGTAACTCAAGTCGCTGATGGCGCCGATGCCAAAGATGTAGCGCACCATCGCCACCACAAAGGCAATTGCCATCAGAACGATGAGGATGATGGGTAACGTCCCCATGCGGAGGAATTCGGGAAGTCTCAGTTTGATTTTCATTTTTCAGCCTCCGCTTCCTTTTCCTTGGCGGCTTTCTCTTTCTTTTTCTTGTCGTAGGCAGCAATGCCCACCGTTGCCGCCGTCAGTACTGCGCCCCAACTCAGGGCGAAGGGGATGGTCATTTCCATCACCTTTTCGCTGACTTCGTTGATGGGTTCTTCGGGCAGTTCGGGCAAACCCAGTTCACTGAATGGGACATGCGAAAGAACGAGATAGGATGTTCCGCCGTTTTCAAATTCGCCGTAGACGTGGTTGATGTAACGGTCTGGATGTGCGGAGATACGTTCGTGAGCTTTCTTTAGCAGTTCTTCGCGTTCGCCAAATTCAAGCGCGTCGGTGGGACAAGTTCCCACGCAGGCGGGTTTGTCGCCGTTGTAGATGCGCTGGGGGCAGAAGGTGCATTTATCAATGAAAGCGCCTTCCACAAGTCCTTTGTCGTAGTCAAAGTGCGGCACGCCGAAGGGACAGGCGTTCATGCAATAGCGACAGCCGATGCACAGGTCGGGGTTGTAGGTGACAGGACCATCTTCCGCTTTGGTGTACGCGCCGACAGGGCAAGCCGACATGCAGTCAGGGTGCAGGCAGTGCATACAGTGATAAACCATCGTGCTGCGTTGCAGTTCGGGATATTCGCCCGTGAGACCAACGCCCGCCACCCAAATGCGGGTCTTGTCCATTTCGATTTTGTTTTCGACACTGCACGAAATCATGCAGGCGCGGCAATCAATACAGCGCGTGGCGTCGAATAAATAAGCATTATGTTTGTTTGGCATGTTACGCCTTCCTTACGCTGACAAAGGTCTGGCTGAGCGCCTGCCCGCCGCTGACGGGGTCGGTGTAGGTGACGTGCAGGTCGGAGTCGCTGGCGCCCAAAGCGTAGGCGGTGGTCAATCCCATCGAGAGATGACCAAACCCAGGTGTCATGTAAACGCAGTCGGGGCGGATGGCTTCGGTCACTTCGAGGTGAACTTTCACCTTGCCCACCTCGCTGGTCACTTCCACCAAATCTTCGTGCGCCAGTCCGCTTGCGGCGGCGGCTTTGGGATTCATCCAGATGCGCGGCTCATCGTCGTATTTTTTCAACAGCAGATTATTTTGCGTGGCGAACTGAGTCTGGCGCGCGTCCTTGCCTGTGAGTAGGTAAAACTCGCCTTGCTTCGGGGCGGGAGGTTCCTCCCAAACAGGAATGGCGGAGAAACCAGCGTTGCCAAGCGTATCGGATTTGATCTCAATCTTGCCGCTGGGTGTGTTCCACTTGAAGACTTCCGCTTCGGCTTCGGGCAGTTCCACGTAACCCTTCGCCTTTACCTCTTCCAACGGAACGCCAAGCGGAGCCAGTTGCTGGTTGAGGTAGTCTTCTTCATCTTTGTATTGGAAGAAGTCGCTCAGTCCCAGCCGTTCACCGAGATGTTTGAAAATCCACAACGCGGATTTGGCTTCGCCCTGCGGCTCGATCACGGGCTGACGGATAAAGCCCCTGCCGCCGATGGGCATAAGCGGGTCGTAGCGTTCGAGGTACGACGCTTCGGGCAGGACGACATCTGCGAACCACGAAGAGTCATTCATGATGACATCCACCGTGGCGATGAAGTCCATCTTGGCAAAAGCCTGCAAGGTCTTCCTGCGGTCGGGGATGGATTGGATTGGGTTCTGGCGCGAGATGAACCAGCCATGCGCCGCATACGGATCATCCTTCAAGATGTTGTCACGCAGTTCTTGGAAGACGCCTAACTTGAGCGGTACGAAGGGATATTTCCACGGCACGCCATCGAGGCGGAGGGCTGAGTTGCGCGGATACCCAGGCTGGGGCGGTTTGCCAAAACAACCGCTTTCCTCGCCGCCAGCGGGGAGCAGGGTCACACCCCAATTGCCGACCAGCGTATTCAAGATAGTGATGGCGCGTTCGGTCTGGAAGGAATTGATGAAGTTCGACGTACGCCAGCCGTTGTGCGCCAGTGCGTATGGGGCGGCATCGCTGAATTCCTGTGCGATGCGGCGGATGGTCTCCGCTGAAATGCCAGTGATTTCCGCCGCCCATTCGGAGGTGTACTGACCAATGCTTGCGGCGAGTTCATTGAAGCCGACAGTGTACTTGCTGATGAATTCCTTGTTATAACGTTCCTCGCTGATGATGACATTGATAAACGCCAGATGCAAAGCAAGATCAGTTCCAGGGCGGATTGGCAGCCACTCGGCAGCCTTGGCGGCGGTCTTGGTGAAGCGCGGGTCGATGTAGACCATCTTCGCGCCCTGGTCAATTGCGTTGATCAATTCGCCTGTCTCCGAGTTGGAGATGGCTTCGGCAAGGTTGCGTCCCGTCAGCAGGATGTGTTTCAAATCCTTGTAACTGCGCCCAGGCTCTTCCATGCCAAAGGTCATCTGGTTGGCGACGATCATGGCATTAAAACACAGCGAGCGCTGTGTGCCGTAATTCGGCGAACCGAAAGCTTGTAATAAATTCTCGAACTGAACCTGTGACAAATTATGCGTGGACGAGAAGACCATCGCTTCGGGTCCGTACTTGTCTTTGATGTTGAGCATGTTCCAGGCGACGATCTCGATTGCCTCTTCCCACGATGCCTGTCGGAACTTGCCTTCGCCGCGCTTGCCAACCCGCACCAGCGGAGTCAGCACACGATCGGGGTCGTAGGTGGTCGCGAGCCCAGCCTGTCCACGCGGACAGAGTTTGCCGTTTGAGTGCGGGTGGTCGGGGTTGCCGTCCAGTTTGACGACTTTGCCATTCACAACTTTTGCGAGCACGCCGCAGCGCCACACGCACATTTCGCACATGGTGGCGATTTCGCCGTCGCCTTGCGCGTTGAGGTGTCCAGCGTCACGCGCCGCCTGTGCCACTGGCGCGGGGATGAATTGCCCTACAGCCAGCGCCGTCGCAGCCGCGCCGCCTACTTTCAGAAAATCACGTCGGGAGATGTTTGACATGGCTTGCTCCCGTTATTTCTTCTCTTCACTGGATTCTGCTTTTGGTTCTTCCTTCTTGACGGGCTTTTCAAAGGTCACAACCAGCCAGCCCGTTTTGATCGCCGCAAATCCCGCACCGCCGAGGATGATTACTGCGACAAGAGCCACCAACCCGATCATGCCCCAATTCACCTCGCGGATGCCAAGCACGTTTCGGTTGTACTGTTCGACATAATCCACTGGCTGGGCGGGCTTTGCCAACACCACCGTATTATCTTCGGGGACATTGGCTTCGGGTTCGCAAATCATCACGGGTTGAACTGCGGCGGCGGCAGCCGCGCCCCCAGTTGCATCCACGCCCAGAATATCGGTGTAGACCTTGGCGCGCGCGTCCAAATCTTTGGGATGGCACTGCTGGCAAGAGGCTTTGGTATCTGCAAGCGGCGGGACCATGCCCGTGTGAGCGGCTTCCTTATCTGTTGCCTGTTGGTTGCCCGCGTGGCAGATGTAGCAGAAATCGCCAAAGGCATGGGACTGATGCCAGCCTGTTCCGTCGGCGTTGACAGACATCTGTCCCTGCACTTCATGGCAGTCCTTGCATGTCGAGGCTTGCGAGCCGCATTGCGCCTTCACAGGTTGCGCCGTTGCCAGCCACGGGATTGTGGCAATTGTCAGCAGGAAGCCAGCGATAATTAGTGTGACAGATAACTTTTTCTTGTGCATGAAATCCTCCGATGGTTTTCTTTGAGCGTGTCACCCTGAGCGATAGCGACAATTGCGCTGCACGCCAGTGCAGTGAGGGTCTCGACTACATAGGTAGAGATTCCTCGCTTCGCTCAGAATGACATTATTTACTGATGGAAATATCGTTCAACAATTCAAGCGCCTGAAGCAGGCGGGAGTCGGACAAGGCATAGGTGATGGATACCCCGTGTCGGGTTGACTGAACCAGCCCGCGTTCGCGCAGAATTTTCAAGTGACGGGAAGTCGTCGGCTGGGAAATGCCCAGTTCCAACGTTAATTCGTTCACGTTGTAAGGGTGTTTCTCCAGCGCGTGGATGATGTCGATTCGCTTCGGGTCGGCAAGCGCAAAACATAAATCCGCTTCATGCTGCGAAGAAACATTGATTTGGGATGTCGGATCCATAATTCAACCTCGGAAATATATAAAAAACTGCATAAATACACCCACATCGTACCATTGTGAGATTTAGGACAATAGTGTTTGGTGTCACCTTATCCCATTGTTTCTGTTTATGCGTTTTGATAAATATTTCAAATGGGTGGTTGTGATGACTGTCACTATCAATTTGGCATTTCAACCCCTAAACTTGTAGCATGGTAAACCTTTGGGAAATCCTTCCCACAAATTAACAGGAGAAGAATGATGAAAAAGAATCTGAATCTGTCCCTGATCCTGCTGGTCGTCTTCAGCATGATCCTTGCCGCCTGCGGCGCTCCCGCCGAGGCGACTGAAGTCGTTGTTGCTCCCCCCACGGAAGCTCCTGTCGCAACCGAGGTCGCTGTTGTCACAGAAGCGCCCGTTGTTGAAGCTCCCGCCGAAATCGACTATGCCACCCTGTACGCCGAGATGATCGGTGGACTTCCCCAGGGCTTTGGTGGAATCAAACCCGCTGACGTCAGCGCCGCCATGGCTGAAGCCACCCCGCCCTTCCTGCTGGATGTGCGCGATGCGGCTGAACTCGAAAAAGACGGCTACATCAAGGGCGCTGTCAACATCCCCGTGCGCGAAGTTTTGAAGAACCTCGACAAACTCCCCGGGCTCGATGAAAAGATTATCATCTACTGCGGCTCTGGTCAGCGCGGCGGTATGCTCATGGGTGTCTTGCGCATTTTGGGCTACACCAATGTCTTGAACATGGGTGGCGGCTTGGGTGCATGGAAGACTGCTGAACTTCCCGTCGAAACCGGCTCCATGCCCGAGGCTCCCGCCAAGATCAGCACCCCGATCATTGCTGACGAAGCGCTCTTCACCGCCCTCGATGAGAGCATGTCCTCTCTGCCCGATGGCTTCCTCGGCACCAAGGCTGACAAAGTCAACGAGATGCTGGCGAGCGCCACACCTCCCACACTCATTGATTTGCGCACCGTTGAAGAAGTTGAGAAGGGCGGCTACATCAAGGATTCCATCAATATTCCTGTTGGTGAACTCTTTACCAGCCTCGATAAACTCCCCGCCAAGGATTCCGCCATTGTTCTGTACTGTGGCTCCGGTCTGCGCGGTTCCATCGCCATTGAAGGCTTGCGCCTCTTGGGCTACACCAATGTCCTGAACATGGGTGGGGGTTTAGGTGCTTGGAAGTCTGCTGGCTTCCCCGTGGAAGGCATTGTGGATTGGACTGCGGTCTGGACCGACTTCCTCACAACCATGCCCGCCGATTTCTACACCATCAAAGGTGATGTACTTAGCGCGCAAATTGACGCTGGAAACTCTCCCTTCATCATTGATGTCCGCGAACCAGCCGAAATCGAAAAAAATGGTTTCATTAAGGGCGCAGTAAATCTCCCGCTTCGCTCTCTTCTGCAAAATCTGGATAAACTCCCCGCTCAAGATCAGCCCATCGTGGTTTACTGTGCCATTGGTCACCGCGGAGCCATGGCGATGGCCTCCCTGCGCTTACTGGGTTATGATGCGCGAAGCCTGGGCGGTGGTTTTAACGCATGGGTAAAGGCCAGCCTTCCGGTTGAGACCGGCAAACCTGCCGACCCGGTTGCTGGTACCGCCGCTACTGTGGATCCACTGCGTTTGAAGGGCTTAAATGATTACCTTGCTAGTCTGCCAGAGAATTTTGATGGCATAAAAGATACTGATTTGCTTGCCGCGCTCGGCACCGCAACTCCGCCAACGGTGATTGATGTTCGCACCGCTGACGAAGTCAAGGCTTCCGGCTACATCAAGGGTTCAGTTTTCATCCCGCTCAACGACCTGCTGGCTGATATGACAAAACTGCCCGCTGACAAGTCTGCCCAAGTTGTGACGATTTGTTCGGCTGGGCACCGCGGCGCAGTTGCCACAATGGCCTTGCGCATGTTGGGTTATGCCAAAGTCAATAGCATGTTCGGCGGTCTTAACACCTGGGTGGCTGACGGACTGCCTGTCGAAAAGTAGTTTTTTGTCTACACCTACTGCCCGTGAGCGTCCGCTTGCGGGCAGTTTTGGTTTAATGGTTACATTTGTCACTTTGAAATTTTGCATCACTCATAGTACATTTACAGCATGAATATTCGTTCTATCGCATATAAGGATTCCCATGCTTAATCTGGATGCGCTCAAGGTTTTTCTAGCGATTGCAGAGTTCGGCAATTTCAGTGAGGCTGGACGGCGTTTGCATCTTTCACAGCCCGCTGTCAGCCAAATTATTCAAGGATTGGAACGCCAGTTGGGGATGCAGCTATTTGTCCGCCAGGGACGCACTGCACAACTAACGGACTCGGGTCAGGTGTTGGTTTCCATGGCGCGCGAACTGCTTACTTCCGCCCAGCGTGTCGAACAGACCATGCTTTCCCTGCAGGGAGAGGTGATAGGCGAGATGACGGTTGGCTGCTCCACAGCCTCCGGCAAATATCTGTTGCCGGGGATTATTGCTCGTTTTCGCCGCGAATTTCCACAAGTGCGGATCAACGTGCTGGTCACCAGCCGCGAATCGGTCATCAATAAATTACTGGGTGGGGAAGCCGCCCTAGGTGTTTCGAGCAAGTTGATCGAGCATTACGATTTGGAATACCAGGATTTTTTCAAGGACGATGTCATCCTGATTGCCCCGGCGGACCATCCCTGGGCTCAGTATCGCAAAATCTACCCGGACGATTTACTCGATGAGCCAATGATCCTGCGTGAGGATGCGGCTGGGACGCGCGAAGTATTGATGGAAGGTTTGCTCAAACACGATATTTCCTCAGACATGCTTAACGTTGCCATGGTGCTTGGAAATGCGGAGGCAATTGAGATGGCTGTGGAGGAGGGATTGGGTATCGCCTTTATTTCCCGTCTGGCGGCTGCGCGCGGTCTGGCGTTGGGACGGATCGTGGAAGTTTCCGTTGAGGGGATGAGTCTGACCCGGAATATCTATCTGGCACGTAACCGTCGTCAATCTTTCACCCGCGCACAGGAAAAATTTTGGGAGTTTGTCACCAATACGAAGGCTGAGATTCAAACTGCGGGACAGGCTGAAATCGGGGCGAGAAAGTAATCAGGACATCAAAAATTATCGAGGGATAAATATGTAAGAGTTTATCCCTCGATCTTTCCACCTGGCGGGACAAACCAAAAAAATTCATCGGCTTTGGACAAGTTCAAGACGACCTCCACCAGCCTGCGGATATAGGTATCCGAACCGTTAATCTAGTGGTGGGTCATGTTCCAGTGTTTGCAATAATCCGCCAAATCCTCTTCAGAGTGACCAACAGTGCGATGCGCTTGTAATTTCGGTATTGCTGATCCATGACGAAATCGGCAGTTTTTTGCCCATTTAGAAAGTACTGTAACTTCCTGGTATAAAGTTCGATGGTGTCAGGGGATAGGCTTTATGACCTGCGGTCGATCAGAGAGGACTTGACCTAAATGGGCAGATAATCCTGTTGGGAAAGTGTGATAAGCCCCTGGTCTTGCGGTTTTAAAGAATATATGGTGATCTCCTTCGTCTAGAGACCACCACATAGGAAGAGTGTTTCACTAGGAAACAGTGTGCCGAGGGGGAGATTTGGACTCCCGACCAAGGGCTTATGAGTCCCCTGCTCTACCACTGAGCTACCTCGGCTTGGGGTTGAGCGGGGCAAATATTACTATGGGAGGGGGCATTTGTCAACGTGGGATATGCAGAAAGCCATTAAAGATTCAACCACTGAGCACACGGAGATCATAGAGATTTTTCTTTCGAGAAACAAGATTTTTCACGGCTGGACTGCACATCGCGCTCCACTGGGTTGGTTTTCTTGAGGTAATCCAAACGCTTCCAGCACGGGGATTCCGTCCCATTCAGCAGGGATGGATAGTCTCAAGGCATAGGCGGCGGTGGCGGCGGTATCAGTGATGTTAATCGGTGTTACCAACTCTCCGGATTGGATTCCGGGACTGGAGAGTATCCACGGGACGGTCATATCTTCGGGACTGCTGGAGCCGTGGGTCAGATTGTGTCCGCCGTGGTCGGCTGTGATGATGAGGAGGGTTTCGTCGCGCAGTCCGCGTTCATCCAACGCGGAGAGCAATTCGCCGATGGCTTCATCCGCACGGAAGACCACGCTAAGTTGTTCGGGCGAAAGCCAGCCATAGACATGCCCCATATCGTCGGTTGTTGCAAAATGGATAAAGAGCAGGCCAAAATCCTGCGGAAAATCTGCCAGCATGGTTTGAATCACAACTTTATCCCGATCATTGATGTACACAAAACGGTCGATATTGAAGGCGTCAGTTACTTGTTGGAGTTTTTCCTTGCCCACATACATGTAATTTTTCATCCCCGCCGCATGGGTGAGGTCGAAGAGGTCTGTGCCTTGGGCGATTCCGTTTTGCGGGATGTAGTCGTTCCAGTCTACGCCATGCTTCGATGGACACATCCCGGTCAGCAGGGACGAATGAGCCGGCAGGGTTGCGCTCGGTCGGATGGTCTGTGCGGTCAACGAGTAAGAGCTGGTTTTCATCAAGTTAAGCAGGTTGGGCATGGGAGCCAGTTCAATGGCATCCGGGCGCAATCCATCTATGCTGAGGATGATGACACGCTGGATTGCAGGCTCAGGCGTAGACGTGTTTGTGGGAGATGATGTGGGTTCTACTATATTTGTCGGCGACAGGGTTGCTGTCAGCGTGGCAGTGGATTCAGGAGTCGGTTTTGGACTTGCAAAATTACAGGCAAGCAGAAAGAATAGAAGCAAAATGGGGGAAATTGGAAAATGTCTCGTTTTCATCTCGAACCGATAAAAAGAAGACCTCCCTCGGATTTTGGATGAATTTGAGGGAGGTTCGTTGTCACAATGAATAACTCTCGCCAGGTTTCAAAACCACCACCTTCGTCTTGGTTTCCTTCTCAACCCGTTCCCTCCATGCGCTTGCATCCTGTGCAAGCAAAGGCCAGGTATTGTAGTGGATGGGAATCACGACTTTTGGCTCCAGCATTTTGACGGCACGCAGAGCGTCGTCGGGTCCCATGGTGAAGTTGTCGCCAATGGGGATGACAGCCACGTCCAGCCCCTCCTCGCCAATGAGTTTCATATCGCCAAACAAGCCTGTGTCCTGCGCGAAGTAGAACTTCTTTCCGTCGTTGGCGGACAGCAGAAAGCCGCAGGGATTGCCGCCGTAGGAGCCGTCGGGTAGCATCGAACCGTGCAGGGCAAGAGTCAGCTTGAGGTAGCCGAAGGGATGTTTGTATCCGCCGCCGAGGTGCTGACCGTGGGTCTTTTCCACGCCCTTTTCCGAGAACCAGCCCGCAATCTCGTAATTGCTGATGATGGTCGCACCTGTGCGCCTGGCGATGGCAACTGCATCACCCACATGGTCACCGTGTCCGTGGCTGACGAGCAGGAAATCTGCTTCGACCTTGTTTTGGGAAAGTGGAGCAGCGGGATTTCCTTCAAAAAAGGGATCGATCACCAGTTTGTATCCGCCCGTTTCCAGTCCGAGTGTGGCGTGTCCGTACCAGGTTAGTTTGTTCGTCATCAGAGCCTCCTTTCAAAGACAAGTATAAGCAAAATCGAACAGGAGTCAATTTGAACTCCGGGGTTAAAAGTTGGGAGATTTTTGACCCACGGCTGGAGTCGTTGGAGTCCAGTAAAATTGAGGTATGAGCAAAAAACAAATTGACGTGATTGGGCTGGGAGCATCCACCATTGATTTGCTGACGCTGGTCGAACATTTCCCCACGCGGCGGGAGGCCCAACAGGCGTTGTCCACGGTAATTCAGGGCGGCGGGCCCGTGGCAACTGCGATGGTGGCAGCGTCCCGACTGGGTTGCAAATCCGCGATGATTGACAGCATCGGCGATGATTGGGCGGGCAGACTTGTCCTGCGGGATTTTCAAAACGAAGGGGTTGAAACAGATGTCATCGAGGTCCATCACGGAAAGAACACAGCTGTTTCCAATATCCTGGTCTCCGCCGCAGATGGAGCACGGGCGATCATGTTCCTGCCGGGCACAGCCCCTGAACCTGTGTTATCGGAAGTGCAGAAAGCCGTCATTCAATCTGCGAAGATTTTGCATATCACCGGAAGATATTGGAATGCCTGTATGCAAGCAGTCGAACTGGCGAAGAGAAGTGGTATTCAGGTTTCCTTCGATGGCGGCGCAGACAGGTTCAAACCTGAGATGAAGGCACTTGTCCCACTGACTGATATTTGCATCGTGGCAAGAGATTTTGCGGAAAAATATACGGGCGAGTCCGAACCGTTACGATCTGCAATATCCCTGCTAAAGGAAGGTCCGACAATTGTCGCGGTCACCGATGGCGTAAATGGAAGTTGGGTCTGCACACGCGAATCCTGTTTTCATCAACCAGCATTTCTTTTCCCTAAAGTTGTTGACACAACCGGCTGTGGTGATGGTTATCATGGAGCCTTCCTCGCCGCCCGGGTCAAAGGATTTCCGGTCGAAAAATCCGCAATAGTTGCTAGTGCAGTGGCAGGAATAAACACCCAACACCTCGGGGGCAGGGTGGGCATTCCCGTATTCGCTGAAGTAATGAAATTCTTGGTTGAGAGGGGAGTTGCGCTGGGTTAGGAGGAACCCACGGCGCAGATCTTCCAATCGCTCGCCGGGAACGGGTCTTGCCAGTTGGATGGCCATCGATATGCAAAACGTTTAATGGATGAAGTGGAATATTTGCGCCAGAGGTCTGTTGGCAGGGGGGCGTCAGTGACCCTTAAGCGGCGAAAGACATCTGTGTCGTCAACTTTGAAGTCCACATAATGATGCCACTCGCCATCCTCCCAAACCACACCCTTGTCCACGCCTTCATAATATTGGGTGCAGGCTGTGTTATCCCTGTGCGCGAGATGGGAATAGAAAAAAGCAAACGAAGCTACGTTGAAGGCGACCTTGAGAAGCAGCGGGAGCGCAAGCAAAAAACTAAAGAAGAGAGCCGCTCCCTGAAGAAATTTTTTCATAGATTTGGGTCTTGTCGTCCTTTCCAAAGCGATAAAATAAGCCGGTTTGTCGCGGCGGGGATTTTCAATATCTTAGAATAAGATGCGATGATTTGCAAGGGCAAAGATATTTGCAAATAGCACACAAAATATTGTAATGAATTTCCCTGAGTCTGGGATAAGAACATTATCTCGTTGGGACGTTCAAGGCTCCGAACGAGTTTTACGCGATGGCAGTGCCTTGCCACGCACCACCAGTTCCTCGTAACCCGAATCGTCTTCCAGCAGTTCACGCCTGTAGACCACATCCTCGAAGACGGCCAGTACGATTTCCGCTGTGGTGTAGATTTTACAGCCCGAAACGAGATGCCCGCCAACTGTCACACCGTTGCCGTCCGAGATGGAAATATGGATGTGTGAACCACTCACCGCAACCGTCCCGGTCATGGACACGATTTCGAAGTGCCCCTCATACTCGTTGTAATGTTCGCGGTTGGCAAGGCGCAGGGTGGCGTGGGTCAAGCTTCCCACCGCGGAAAGTACGCAACCCGCCCCTATGTTTTTCTCGCCGACAAATGTCACGATTGAGTCGAACAGGTCCTGCCCCGGTTTCAGGCGAAAGGTATACGTTTTCATTTTTTTCTCTTTTAATCGAAAAGACATGGAGCGAAGTTTGCGCCCATGTCTTTGTTGTTTCAAAGTCCAACTACCAGAGGGGGAAGTCAATCAACGGGCCCAGCCACCCCACCAACAGCGGGTAGAATTGCAGGCCGATGATGGCGACAACGGTTCCCAAAATCGCGCCGGCCACCACGTCCGAAAGATAATGCACGCCCATGACCACGCGCGCCAAGGCAACCAGCGGCGCCCAAACCCAAAGGAGGGCAATCAACCACGGGGGAGCCAGCGCCGACGCCACCACCGCAATCAGGAAGGAGCGGGCGGCGTGTCCCGATGGGAAGGAGTGCGGGTCCGTGTTGCGATAGATTCCGCCCCACTCGCCTTCCGGCCTTTTGCGGCGGACAAGAAATTTGATTGCCAACACCACGCCCGCCAGTCCGAGAATGCCAAAGAACTCCACCACTTCCCAATGCTTCCACGTGGAATCGCTAAAGAACCAGGCCAGGGCAAGCGCCACCGCCCAAAACCACGAATCCCCGGAGTGCGCGAGAAAAATTGCGAGAGTCCGCAAGATGCCCGGTTTTTCAGCCACACGCAACTTGTCTGAAAAGCGGGCATCGAGTTCAAGCAGGGAACGAAGACTCATTTGTATTTCGCCTTTGCCTTGACCTGTGAGCGCACCTTGGGTGAAGTTGCCTTTTTGACGGCAGCCGCATGCGGTGTCTTTCTCTTCTTGATGGCGGCTTCCTTTTTCTTTTGAAGCGCCAGGTCCTCGCGCATGATCTCCAACTGGTGCGGCTTGTCCACGTCCATGCAGGGTTCGGCGCGATCCCAAATGATGACGCGTCCTTTGATACCAATCCGCTCGGAAGCGCGTTCCACCAGCCCTTGCAGAGTGAATTGGCGGGTAAACAACTGGAAGAGCGTATCGAAGCCGATGACCGCCGCCGAAGCCAGCGGACTCTTGCGGTTGCCAATCAACTTTTCCCAGGTGTCGAGATGCTCGGTTGCCATGCTGACGTGTATCAGATTGATGTCCGCGCCGCAGACTTGCATGTCCTTTAATTTGGTGTACGTACGGTGGGACGTGGGATAGCGCGCCTCCATTACCTCGCGCGGGCAAACGCCATAGTAAATTTCATCCCTGGTTTGCATGGAGGTCTGCACCAGCCAGTCCACCATGTCGCCTTTGAGGGCGGGGATATCCGAAGAAACAACGAGGACATACTCTGTCTTTTTGTTCAATTCGATGGACTTGTTCACACCGGCGACAATGTTGGACAGCATGCGTCCCTGGTTGGAGATATAGTGCAAAGGCTTTTTGCACGTCAATCCGCTTTTGTGTGTGAGACCAATCAGGATGATGTTGTCCACTTCCTTCGCATTGCCCAGCGCATCCAAGACCCACTGGACCATGGGTTTGCCTGCGATGTCGATCAGCGCCTTGGAATCACCATTGGAATAAACATACAAGGGGTCGCCGGGCTGTGGAATTCCACCGGCTGTTACGATTGCATCCATTAATTCAACTCCTGCAATTGGGGTTCGAAGCCAAGTTTATCGAGCATTTCCGTCAATTCGGGCCAGGTCAGCGGACGTCCCTTCCCGGCAATGGCCACCAGCGCGGCTTCCATCATGTTCGTGCCGAAGGAGCGTCCCTCAAGGACCGGGGTGGTTGTCACCAGATATTTGACGCCCGCCTTGCGGAACAACTCTACATCCTCGGTAGTGGTGGTGTTGGTGACAATGACCCTGCCAGTCAGGTTGTCCGGCATGTAACGTTTGAGATAATGACAGTCACCGGCGATGACCGTTGCCCAGGCGTAATATTTTCCAAACTTGGGCGTGCGCTTTTCCTGTTTTTCACCAATGGGATAAATCCATGAGTAGGGAAGTCGCCCCGCGATCGGCATGAGCAGGGAAGCGAGGACCTTCAGTTGTTTCAGGGTGTAAATGGGGATGGGAATATCCAGCCCGAACATCAAGTCGCCGAAGATGACTTCATAGCCCGCATCCACAAATGCCTTGGCAAGCCCCCAGCGGTCCACGCCTGCTGCCATGAAAACCCTGCGTCCGTGCGTGTCAAGATAATCCTTGATTTTGGCTTCCATCACGCCGCACGCCCGGTTTTCGAGGGTGTTCTTCAATCCCGTGCCATCCACCAGGGGTGTCTTTTTGACGTACCGCGCCATCGGTTGTACCGAATAAAAGGGATACCATTTTCCATCCGTCATGACCCCCAGGTCGCCGCCACCCATGCCAAATGCATCCACAGTGCCGTCGAGTTCCTTGTATTTCAGGGCGGCGGCTTCCATGTCGCCGTCCGTGCCGATGCGTTCGATGCTGACCTTTTCGCCAAACAGGGTCACTTCAACAGCCTTGTTCCTTTTGGACGAACCGATACTGATACTAACTGCACGTTTCATAAAAACTCCTATGCAAATGAAATAATGCCATTTATACCGCACTCGGTTGAAAATTGTGCTTTTTTAAAGAGTGGAAAGTGCAATTTTCAACCGTGGGTATTATATAACACCAAATCAGGATGCGGGTTCGGTCTGCAGGGTGAAGAAGAATGTCGCACCCTTGCCCGCTTCGCTTTGGATCCAGATCCTGCCCCCGTGAATTTCAATGATCCGCTTGACCAACGACAGCCCAATCCCTGTGCCGTCGGACGTAGCATCCAATTTGTTGAACAGCCCGAAGATGCGGTCATGATGAGCCGGGTCGATGCCGATACCGTTGTCGCGGACATGGAAAACGGGCAGCCCGCGTTCATATTGGTTCTGCCCGATTTCGATGCGCGGGGCGGGTTGGTCCCCCATGAACTTGGCGGCGTTGTCGATCAGGTTTTGGAGCACCTCAACCAGCCTGCGTCGGTCGCCGTAAACGGTGGGAAAGTTCTCCTGAATGGAGATTTCAATACCCCGATTCTGGATTTGTCCATGTACCAACTCAACAGCTTCGCGCGCCAGTTCCCGAAAATCGACATTCTGCGATGGATTCACCAGACGTCCAATACGGGTGAGGTCGAGCAACTCGTTGAGGAGCATTTGCATTTTGTCGGTGGCGCTGGCGATGCGTTGGATATCCGCCTTTAAACGCACAACATTGCCGTTGGCCGCATCCTGTTCCAGAAAGCCAAGGAAGCCCTTGATGGTAATGAGCGGCGACTTGAGATCATGCGAGACCGTATAGGTGAAACGCTCCAGTTCGGTGTTTTTTCCCTCCAGTTCGTTGATCAGTTTCTCGCGTTCGGTCTCCACCCATTTGCGCTGGCTGATGTCGCGCACCATCATGATCGCGGACTGGGGGGTAATGGCGGAAATGCGCGCCTCGAAGAACTGGGTTTCCTTTCCGGGAGGTAATCCATATTCAAAGGCGTGCAACTGATTTGTGGCAAGCGTGCGTTCGAGCGCAAACATGGTTTGTTCAGCGATGGCCGCTGGAAACATATCTTTCACATTTTTCCAGAGGAACTGCGACGGCGGCATCAGCGGCGTGAGTTCTGCAGAGGCCATGAAATCCAGAAAAGTGCCATCGCTCGAGATTTCGAAGATCATGTCGGGGATGGAGTTGAGAATGGCGCGAGTGCGTTCCTCGTTTTGCTGCAATGCGGATTCGGTATTTCGTCTTTCCTTTAGTTCGGTTTGGGCCTGTTCATACAGACGGGTATTGTCGATGGCAAGCGATGCCAGTGAAGCGAAGCGCTCCATCATGCCGACCTGTTCCGGCGTAAATATCCTTCCTGTTTCCGTGTAGGCAACCACCAGCACGCCAATCACTATATCTCCCACTTTGAGTGGAACACCCATTGCGGCGGTATAACCCGCTTCAACTCCTTCAGGCAGCCGCTTCTCCCAGTTTGAATAATCCTGAACAATAAGCGTCTCGCCATTGTTCCACACACTGCCAACCATGCCTTCTTCTTTCGGGGTAAGCGTCCCATTGTATTTGGAGAAACTGCCATACCCCACCTCCTGACAAAGCGCTGATTCGTCCGGCAGGACCAGTTCGATCAAGCCGTGTTCAGTATCGATCAGACGACAGGCCTTCAGCAGGATGGATTCCAGCAGGGGACGAAGTTCCAGACGATTCAAAAGCCCCATGGAGACTTCGTTCATGGCGGACAGGTAATTTGCGTGACGCTGTAGTTTTTCCTCGGCGCGCAGGCGCTCCTGCAGTTCAATACGGGCCGCCTGCAAAGTGCGCGCCCATCTTGTGATCAACAGGTAGATCAGTACGCCAACAAGAACAATAATTGCTGAAAGGTCGCGAGCGTAACTAATGGGGTCGTCCACATGTGAAATACGCAACCCTTGTTTTTCCATGACGGCAAAATACCAGATGGCAGCCACACTCAACCCCCCTATAACGGTTGCAAAACGCCAACCCAGCACAAGGCTGGCGGGAATCATGACCACAAAATAGGCGAAGATTGCCGCATCGTGAAGTCCATCCGCGACCCATGCAAGATAGGTCAACAAGCCCCACAGACCCAATACGGCGATGGCGCTTACCATGTTTACATGTCCCAGTTTGACGATATACTGCGCGAATAATAGTAGCGGGATGAAAGCCGAAAGGGTGAGCACGGAGATTATGCTTGCGTCCGTCCAGATTGCCAATCTGGACAGGATCAATATAAAAATTACGCCGATTGCGACCCATGAAAAATGGATCACGAACTGCGAAGACCGCGTCTTCTCTTCATCTGCAAAAATGGGTGGGGCAAAAAAGCGACGCAAGCGGTTGAACATGGTTTTGCCATTATATATCAGTCTTTTTTTAACTGTGGACGAATTTTATACTCCACCCTTTTTGCTGTATCGGGGGCTTAGCCCCCGATACAGCAGTTGAATCTACTCCACGATCACCCAATCACTGCCGCTGCGACCGAAGACTTCGGGGGAGTACATCTCCTCAGCCTTGGCGGGCGGGACAACGAAGGTGCCAGGCGTGGTGGCACGGGCGACGTAGGTGTAGTCGTAGACGCCATCCCAGAGCAGGGAGGTGAAGGCTTCGGCGCGGTCGTCGCGCATGTTCTGGTGTTCGTACCAGGTCCAACTCCACCACCAGCCGTAGCGGAACTCAGGCGCGGACGGGTCTTGCGGAATGCTTCCTGAAACCGCCAGCGCGGGGTTGACGATTTCCAATCCCGCTGGGAGCGGGTCCACCAGCGCGACGTGGTAGCGGCGGTTATCCGCCACCATCTTGATCTTCACCCGCACGCGCGTGCCAGCCTTGATGTGCCAGACACCGTCGTCGTCCTGGTGGACGTCTTCGGGGTTGTCCACAGCTTCGTAAGTCCGAAGGACGACAAAGCCCATATCGAGCGGATCCAGATTCAGGTCGGTGGGCGCGTAGCGCAATCCAAGCCGATAGTAGAGTCGCCCCGTGCCGTCCTTTTGCAGAATCAGGTTCTCGCTTCCGCCTGCCGTCTCATCGAGGACGTAGGTCATCGGGACGAAAGTTTCGTGCAGGTCGGTGGTGCGCCCGACGAATTCACTGCTGCCCGCGTAGGTGTCGCCGAGCCAGATACGCGCCACAAATTCGGGAGTCTCCGCTTCGTAGGTGTTGAAGTAGCGGTCGAGGGTGAGCAGCACAAAGACGTTTTCCTGCGTGCTGCCCCAGTGACCCTTGACGCGATGTGCCAGCAAGCCGTTGACCAGTTTGGGGATGAGGTCGCTTTGTGGTTGGTCTTCGATCAGGGCGTCGAGCAAAATCGCGTCGGTGCGGCGGTCGGAACTGAGCAACAGGTAGGTCTGGTCGCTGTAATAGGTAGTGAAGTTCGCCGCGCCAGCCGTCTCGACCACGTGGTTGTTGACAAAGGTGCGGATGGCGTTCAACTGCTCTTCGTTATCGATCACCGACCACAGCCAGCCGATGGCTTCCATCGGAAGTTTGTCCAGCCCCGCTTCGTCGAGCAGGGTGCTTGCCTTCGCCGCGTCGCGGTCGTTCATCAAGTTGCGGACGTACAACGCGTAGGCGCTCAACGTCCAGCGCGTTTCCTGGCTGTACCAGTACGGATAATAATTTTCGATGTTCTGGAGATAGACCTGAGCGCTCGACAGCATTTCAGGCGGAACATCGAATCCCTTCTGCTGGGCGCGGACAAGGGCATGGACGACATGAATCGTGTTGAACGGGACGGACTCAAATCCGCGCCGCCAGTAGGGGAAGCCGCCGTCGTAGTTTTGCAGTCCGCGCAGGCGTTCGATGTCGCGGCTGACGGCTGATTCCATTTCTGCGGGCGCAGGCAATCCTTCGGCTTTGAAAGCGGTCAGCACGTCGCGCAGGGACGCAATCGCCAGCACGCGCGAAGACAACTGCTCGGAGCACTCGAAGGGATAGGCGGTCAGGTAGAGCACGGCGTCGGTCAGGGCTTGCAACGCAGTGGATGAGGTCGTGACTTCCAGTCCGCCAAACTGCGGGAAGACTCCCGTTGGGTATTGGACGGGTTGAGCCAGCGCGCCTTCGTCAATCACGCCGTAGACGGCAAAGGCTTCGCTGGTGGCGGGTGTGTAAACGGGGAGTTCCACGGTGGCGGCGTCTTCGTACTCGCCAGAGACCGCCGCAAATTGAACCTTCGCCGTGCCAGCCATCACCGTGGACGCAGGGAAACGTACTTCAATACGGTCATTCGCGGGGACAGTCACCCGCTTGCCCGTCTCTTGAACTTCGAGGTTGGAGGCACGGGCAATGACATCCACCGTTAGCGGCTCGTCGGTCTGGTTTTGTAGGACGACGGGCAGTTCAAACTTGTCGCCGAAGTTGAGGAAGCGCGGCGCGGACGGGCGAACCATCAACGGCAGTCGCGCCGTCAGGTTGGATTCGCCAATGCCGAATTGCCTGCCTCCGTCGTCCACAGCCACCGCCATGATTCGGTAGCGGGTGAGGTTGTCGGGCAGGCTGAAATAGACTTGCGCCTTGCCGTTCGCGTCGGTCTTGACGCTGGGAGAAAAGTTCGCCAGTGGGTTGAAGTCGGTACGCACGGCGATGGCAGGTTGGGGAGCGTTACCGCCGCCCAGCCCTTGCGGAGTCATGGTTGCTGCTGGCATGGGCGCGGCGGCAAGTTCCATTGCGGCGGGCGCTTCTGCGGCAAACCCTGCTGCGTCATTCATCGCTCTGGATGATTTGAACTGCTCCTCGGCTTGACCTGCAAGAGTCTGCGGGTCGGCAAGGATGATGTTGGCACGTCCGTAGGTGGTGAACAGGTACGATGGACGATCCTGATAGAAAGTTTCGATTGGGTCGGAGAGCTTGTAATTCGTCAGCGCGAGGATGGCTTCATCCACCACGACCACCGCCACTTCCGCGTCGGGGACGGGTTCGCCGCTTGCGTCTTTCAGCGAAACGGTTAGCGACGCGCTGGAGCCAGGTTCGAGTCGCTCGCGGGTTGGACTCACTTCGAGAGACAGAGTCCGCTTGAGGGGCGGAATCTTCAAGTTCAATTCCGCGCTGGCGTAGGCAGGACGATAGGGCAAGTCCGCAAGCGGCTCGCCGTTCTCATCGGTTCGCGGCGCGCTGCCCGTCAAATCCACGCGGATGTTCAGGTTGGGGATGTATTCCTCTTTGACGGGAATCTCCAGCGTGGTCGAGCCGTCTTCGATTTTGAAGCGCTCGGTGTAGAGGATGCCACTGCGGCTGACGGTGAGCAGACCTTCGGCAGGCGTGAACGGCGACTGCACCAGAATTTGCGCGGTGTCGCCAGGCTGGTAGGTTTCGAGGTCGGGGACGAGGGTGACCTCCTCCATCTCCACCTTGTTGGCGGCGGGGCGACGTCCGCCGCTGACCCAACGCCTGAAGCGGCTCTGGTTCTTGCGCCCCTGCTCGTCGGTGACGGTGGCGGTGATTTGGTAACTACCGCCGACGGGCGTCTCGAAGGTGCAGGAGTCAGGCTCGGTCTTGGATTCGGTCTCACAGGTCTGGACTTCGGTTTCGGTCTCCGTCCAGTTTCCGTTCTTGTAAACCCAATCCAGCCGCGCCGCGGTCAACTTGACGGGGCGTCCGCTGACAGCGTTGCCGTCCAAATCGGTGACGATGAACTCCACTTTGAGCGGCTTGCCGCGCTCGACAAAATATCGCTCGGTGCGAATGCCGACATACAAGTTCGACGGGTGGACGAGAATCGCGGTCGAGCTGTTCCACGCCTGACGGTTGACATCCATCACGCTGGCTTCCGCCACCACGCTCATCGGGCTGGGCTCGTTGGCGGGGTCGCCCTGCGGTTTGAAGTCGAGCCGCAGCAGGTGAGTCCCCGCCGCGTCGGTTTTGCCGACAAAGGTTTGGGGCTGTTCGCCGCTTGGGGGCGTTTGATAATCGAAGAACCACCACCACGGAGTCCAAGTTCCAAAGGTGAACTTGTCCCAATTGGGAGGTGAGTAACTGCCCTTCGAGGTGGTCACTGTCCAGGTGGTGTCGGCATTGGGCAGGGCGCCGCCCGCGTAGTATTTCGCGTCCACGGCGACGATGGCATGGTCGCCCGCAAAATAGGGGGCTTCGGTTTCGGTTCGGGTCGTAACCTCGAATTCGGGACGGCGGAATTCCTGCACTTGAATCGGGTGATAGAAATCTCTGCCGTCCAACCCGACTCCAGCCGTAAGGTTAAGTTGGGCGCTTCCAAGATTGGTGTTGGCTGGAATGGTGAAGGCAAAATCGAATCCACCGAGGGCGTTGACTTCCTCAGAGCCGTCAAGCAGGGCGTTGCCCATCGGGTCAGTGAGTTGATAACTGAGCAAGGTCAGGCTGTCGCCGACGAGTCCCACGTCGCCATTTTGCCGTCCGCCCACCTTGCGAATCCAACCTTTGATGTGGACTTCCTCGCCAGGCTTGTACATCCCACGGTCATCGAAGACGTACCAGAGCAGGGTGTCGTTGGGCGGGGAGGCGACCCAGGCGTCATCACCATAGTAATAATTGGAACGCGGCAGGATGGCGAGGTCGTTGGCTGTTTCCGCAACGAGATAAGTCGCGCCAGAGGGGATGTCGAAGCGAACAATGCCGTCATCGCCAGTCTTGCTGCCCACACCGACGTTGGGCTGGATGCTGACTCCTGCGAGCGGAGCGCCCGTCTTGAGGTCTGTCGCCCATGCGATCATCTCGCTGTGGTCAGTGAAGGCGTCCAGCCCGATTTGAGTCACCTGTACCCAGGCGATGACCGTCTGCGAGAAACGCCGCCACTTGGCTTCGTCGTTTTCAAACAGCGAAGGCGGCGGCTCGACGATGACGACGAACTGTCCCGACGCTCCCGCCATGAACTGGCTCAAGTCCACATCCACCTGCGAGAGCGTATCGGCTGGCAGGTCGAGGCTGAGGTTCTTGTCCATCACGTTCGTGCCAGGCAAAGCGGGCGGATTGTCCGTCCGCTGCCATTCTTGCAGGTAAGTCTTGAACGCCGGCCAATCGGCGGGTTGCACGGTCTGGACTTTGACATGCAGTTTGTCGTAGTTGACGGCGTAGACCGAAAGCGCGGGCTTGGTCAGGGTTGGGTCGAGGGTCAGGAAGTTTTGTCCAGGTCCGACCAGAATCGGGTCGGACTTGTCCACCTTGAAGAGCAGGCGGGAATCTTTTTCGAGCCGTTGTCCGAACACGTCGCGCAGGTTGCCCGAAACCGTCACCGAGTAGGAGGTCTGTCCCTTGGTCTCGCCCTTGATTTCGATGGTGTTGCCGTAGGCATTGACCGACATCGTCCCAATTTCGGGGTCAGCTTGAATCATGTCCGCGTCGAAGGTCCCCAAATCAAGCGGGTTGTTGAAGGTGATGTAAAACGGCGAGAACGGCGGACAGCGGTCATCGTACCAGCCGCAGCGATGTTCGGTGATTTCGAGCGGGTAATAGGTCGAGAAGCCAAAACTCTGCGCTGCACTCGTGGTCAGCGTCCCTTCGGCGGAGGGCGTCCCTTCGGGGATGTTCACCGAAACGCTGGTGGCAGGTTTGAACGGCTGCGTTGCGCGGAAGGCAAGCCAGCGTCCCTCCTCGGCGTTCTTCACCAGTTGGCTCACCTGTTTGTCGGCGTCGATCTCCTCCTGCGTCGCCAAAACGAGGCTGACTTGTTCACTTCCCGCCGTGACTTGAATCTTCTCCAACACGGCAGCAGGGTCAATGCGCTGGTCAAAGGAAACGAAAAACAGCGGCTTGAGCGGCTGCGGGGTATCGCTATAGGGGTAGGTCGTCACCACGGTGGGCGGCGGCGTCTTGAACGTCCATGTGACTTCTTCGGCGAGCGTCTGCCCGCTGGCAGATTTCGTCCCCGTTGGAACCGTCACATGGTATTCCGTCGCCATCGGCAGGCGGTCGAATAATGCAGAGTCAGATTGGAAGGTCAGGGTGCGAGTCCCAAGCCAGCGCCATGTCCCAGGCAGAGATGGCTCGACTTTGACGGGAACGTCGGCTTCGGCAAGATCGCCCAAAGTCCCAAGCGGAACCATCGGCTGGTTGAAGGTGACGCTGATGAAAGGCGCAAGCGGGACATCGCCTTCGGGAGCGAATCGCAGCACCTGAACGGGTCCCGTTTCCACGCCCGGAGCGGGTGCGGCTTCGAGGGGCGGGAACTGCTCCTCGACGGTTTGACCAGGTCGCGGCGGCGGCAGGGATTCGACGGGGCGATTGAACTCGGTCTGTGAATCCGAATCGGGCGGAAGGTCGGGCAGGCGTGCGGCAATCGACGCGATTTCCTCCGCCGAAAGCGGGTCGCCTTCTTGAGACGGCAAAGTCTCCACCGTCTCGGCTTGCTCCTCGCCTTCGCTCAATTCCACTTGCAAGGAATATTTGTCACTTGGCATTGCGGTTCCTCCCGTTGTCGTCACATTTGGGGCGGGTGTGGTGGTTGCGCCAAGCGGCGGCAACACGCCGCCCGTGTAGCGATCCCACAGAAACCATCCACCCACGCCAGCACATAGCAGCACTAAAACGCCCAGCCCAATCAATGCCGCTTTTCTGCAACCTGTCTTTTTTCGATTCTCAGTCATGACCGCAGCCCTCCTTTAAGGGGATATGTCAGTACCATGACGCCCCAGCGGGGGAGATGGTTCCCAGCGTTTTTTCAATCATACATCCATCGGCTTGCTTAATCCATAACCCCATTGGGGTGGTGACATTCCCCGTTAAACCCGTAGGGGCGGGGTTACCCCGCCCCTACCGTGTGTATCAATTTCTATCTATCTCACCAGCAAATCGTCCAGCACCTTCTTTGACGCTTCTTCGATCACCGCGTGCTGACTGCCGCCATGCGAGTCCATCGTCACAACGACAGGGAAGTCCTTGACCTCGATGACCCAGATGGCTTCGGGAACGCCGAATTCATATTTGAACACGCCATGCACCTTGACCACAGTCTGGGCAATATACGAAGCTGCGCCGCCGATGGCATGGAAATACACTGCGGGAGTTTCCTGACAACCTTTGAGGGTCTTCGCACCCATGCCTCCCTTGCCGATAACGCCTTTGAGATTGAAGTGCTTCATCACGTCCGCCTGGTACGGCTCCTCGCGGATCGAGGTGGTGGGTCCCGCGGCGACGAATTTATAGTCTTTCGTGTCTAGTCCTGAAACGACAGGTCCGCAGTGATAGATGAGCGAGCCGTTCAGGATCTTCTTCAATTCTTCGTACACCTGCAAGTCATCGCCCTGCGGGGCGCGGGTCTTTTTGATGAAGGTTTCCATCATCCACTTGTGGACGGCGTCGCGCCCTGTGACCATCATCCCGCTCAGGGCAACCGCGTCGCCGACTTTGAGGTCACGGATTACATCATCGCTGATGGGGGTGGTAATTGATTTCATAGTTGGTTTCCTTTACTCGTCCTCCCGAAAAAGCATCGGGACAGTGTGAGCGAAGTCGAAGGACAGTTCGCGCTTCGACTTCGCTCAGCGCGAATGTTAATCGTAAATCACTTCCTCGCCCTTCACCGTCATCTTGCGGCGGCGGTATGCCCAGCACATGTACGAGACCGAGACGAAGTACGAAGCGGGCAGGCGGCTCAAGCCGACGATCTTGGTGTCCAGCACGGTGGTCTTGCCGCCAAAACCCATGGGACCGATTCCCATTTCGTTAGCTTCCTTCGTCAGTTGGTCTTCTAGTTCAGCCAGTTTGGGATCCGCGTTGCGGGTGCCCATTTCGCTGAACAAAACCTCTTTCGATTTGATGTACGACGTGCCGCGGTCGCCGCCGATGGCGACGCCCAGAATACCCGGTGCGCAGCCCTGTCCTTGCGCCTTGTGGACGGCATCTAAAACCACCTTGCGGACTCCAGCCAGGTCACGTCCCGCGCCGAGGGAGCTATCGGGCATGGAATATTGCCGCCCGACGTTCTCGCATCCGCCGCCCTTGAGCATCAACTCGATGGTGAGATCATTGCCTTCGACTTCTTCAAAATGGATGTAGGGGAAATCGTCGCCGCCGAGGTTGTTGCCCGTGTTCTTGTCGTAAATCGCGTCCACGGCATTGGGACGCATGTACGAGCGCTTTGTCGCTTCTGCCATCGCGGAGCGGATCTGCTCCTTGAGCTTTCGCGTGGACCAGCCGACGGGGTAATGCACATAGAATATCGGTGTGCCCGTGTCCTGACAAATCGGCGTTGAATTTTCGCGGGAGAGATCGATGTTCTTGAGGATGGTCTCCAGCGCGCCGCGCGCCGCAGAACCCGGTTCCTCCTTTTCAATGGATGCCCGCAGGCGTTTTTCCACATCCGGCGGCAGGCTGGATGACGTGCGACGGATCAACTCGAGGATTTCATTCGTCAAATCTCGCATGGGGAACCTCCAGAATTTTCTGTCAATCATAATCCCGAAGGAATAAAAGTGCCATTCAAAAAAGAATTGGGAAAAGGCTGGATACAATGCGGAAAGTCAACGTTGGGGAATAAAAAAATGGTTCCAACTCTGTACTGTTCTTCCGTTCATAGACCAATTTTCAAACTTGGCGTTCCAAACCCTTGCGTTACTGTTTATCGGTAACCTGCCGACATTATCACATTTAGTATAGCTAAATCTGCTACATCTGCATTCATCAAGTTGTCCAGTTCCGACCCCCACGCATCAGAGATTTGGTCGGCATCATCAGGGCGCATTTAGTATGTCTGGACCCGGAAAGTATTCGATGAGCCACCCATTGAGAAGGAAGAATATCGCAGATGCAGTAATTGCTGCCAGCAGGTTCAAGAGAAAATATTTCATAAACTTTTTGCGGACGATCATTATTGGAGATGATAAATGTCCTGCTGCTAAAACATTTATGATGTAACCGGTTAAGCGAATAAAGCCCCACATTAGAACGCTTCCCGCTAAACCTATAAGCACACGCCTTATGTAACCATATAATTTGTGGAAGCGACGGAAAGGATAGGCAATGGATTCTATTGCTCTCCAAATTCCCGCATTTGCGCGTTCTACGAAGCGGTGAATTGACCCCCAGAAGCGACCCTCTACCATTTGTATCTCGTTCCACATCTCGGGAGTCATATTGTTCTCGGCCTCGGCGCGAATTGATCGAGAAACTATTAGATCAGCACTAAGGAATACCCTGGTAAACGCAAGAGACACGAGTGCAAGGTCGCTCACGAGTCCGGGGATGAAAATTTGAGGTCTCCAAGGAATGATTGGAACGATCAATGAACAGAGCCAAGTCAGTGCAAACCAAAGCCATTCAAGAGAATAGGTCAACCAAGAAAATACAAAAATATACAAGAGATAATGGCACCATGCGTGGAAAGCGTCAAAAGAATCTTTGAAGATCGGAAGTAGTGTGAATCCAAAAATCCCATATACCATATTCGAAATGGTTACAACCACCACGAAGAACGTGCCAATGAGGGAGAGTTCCTTGGCGTATTTCTTAAATTCGGCTTTCACAGTGAATAGGTATGTCATGAGCGATTCTTTGACTTGTTGACGAGCAAACGGTTTGCGTTCGCGGACTTATCCTACGAGCTGTGGCGTTGGGGTGGGCGTGGATTCTGTTTGGGAGCAGAACGCTGATCGGCTTGAATCTACTTTCCCATCCACCGCGCATATATCTATCGTAGGATTTGGTTGAACTCGACCTTTTCCCCATCAGGTCCACGAATGGTGAAATACTTGACCCCGCGATCCCAAAAGGGCAAAAAGACCGGAGCTGCATCTTCCAGGACCTCCAACCCCGCCGCACAAATCTCCGCATGGGCTTTTTCAATATCCATCACGTCCAATGCGATATGGTCAATATGTCCATCAGTCCGCTCTGATAAAGCCTGGCGTTCTTCTCCTTCTAATTGATATAACTCTATGGTCAGCTTCTCATGCCGCATCATCGCCACCCGAATGGGTTCTGATGCTCCGGGAATGTCGGTGCGCATGGCCTCCACAAAACCTAACCGAGCATAAAAAGCCTTCGAACGCTCCAGGTCGGTAACCGGTATGCCAAGATGCTGAAGTCCCTGTAAATTGCCTTTTAATAACACTGCTTTATCCTCCAAAGTGGAAATAATTATCTCAACTTCCGGACGAACAAATGTAAACCCAGGGCCCTGTATACAGATTATAAGCTTTTGCTCTCAAAACGGCGGCAGATCGATAAAGTAAGCTAGAGCCTGTATGCAAAATCAGAAAAGAGGAAAAGCGAGGCAATAGTGATCATGGCAGAGAAATTGGCAGCCCGTTTTTCATAACGAGTGGCAATGCGGCGAAATTGCTTAAGTCGATTGATCAGACGTTCAATGATATT
>JAUQXA010000035.1 GCA_030834895.1 Anaerolineales bacterium | reverse complement strand
TTACGCTGAGAACAATCCTCATGTCCGCATCTACGACGACATCCGTGGACTCACGGCAGCTCGACTTGTTTCCGAACTTGGCATCCTTCCCGACATCATCGTCGGCAGCCCGCCGTGCCAGGACATCTCCAGCGCCAACACCCCGGGCAAAGGGATCGAGGGCGAACGGTCGGGCCTTTACCTCGAAGCCGTCCGCCTTGTCGGAGATTGCCGCCCTCGCTGGTTCGCTTTTGAGAATAGCGCTAATCTCCGAACTCGTGGCGCTGACCGGCTGCTCGGCGAGTTGGATGCGCTCGGCTACGCCTGCGAGCCGTGCGTGGTGGGTGCTTCGGATGTCGGCGCCAACCATGTTGAGAACGGCGGTGGAAAACTAGACCACGGTAGCGGCGGGATAGTCCTGCTGCGGGCGGCGTAAAATCCGGCCACCTATTTCCCTTCTGTGCAGCGCAGGGAGGGATGAGGGATCTACACCGTGGACTTATATCTGAAGGTTCGCGTGGCGTGCGACGGGGGCATGAGCCAGCGCGAGGCATCCAGGCATTTCGGCATCTCACGCGACACGGTTCGCAAGATGATGGCGTATTCGGTTCCGCCGGGGTATCGGCGGCAGGCTCCGGTTCGGCGTCCGAAGCTGGACGCGTTCATCGCGATCATCGATCAGTGGCTTGAGGCGGACCGTGCGGTCCCGCGCAAGCAGCGTCATACGGCCAAACGGGTGTTCGACCGGCTGCGCGACGAGCATGGGTTTACCGGCGGCTACACGATCATCAAGGACTACATGCGCGATCGGGAGCGGCGCGGCCAGGAGATGTTCGTGCCGCTGGCGCATCCTGCCGGGCATGGACAGGCCGACTTCGGGGAGGCCGTCGTTGTCATCGGCGGCGTGGAGCAGAAGGCGCACTTCTTCGTGCTTGATCTGCCGCACAGCGACGGCTGCTATGTGCGGGCCTATCCGGCGGCGGTGGCCGAAGCGTGGGTGGACGGCCATATCCATGCGTTCGCCTTCTTCGGGGCTGTGCCGCAGTCGATCGTCTACGACAACGACCGCTGCCTGGTGGCGAAGATCCTGCCCGACGGCACGCGCAAGCGGGCGGCGCTGTTCAGCGGCTTCTTGTCCCACTACCTGATCCGGGATCGCTATGGCCGGCCCGGCAAGGGCAATGACAAGGGCAGCGTCGAAGGACTGGTCGGCTACGCCCGGCGCAACTTCATGGTGCCGATCCCGCACTTTGCATCGTGGGACGAGTTCAACCTGTGGCTCGAGGAGCAGTGCCGTAAGCGCCAGAGCGACCGGCTGCGCGGCGAGAGCGAGACGATCGGCGAACGCTTGCTGCGCGATCTGGCGGCGATGCGGCCGCTGCCGGCATCGCCCTTCGAGGCCTGCGACCAGGCCAGCGGTCGGGTCTCCTCGCAGGCGCTGGTGCGCTACAGGACTAACGACTACTCCGTTCCGGTCGCCTTCGGCCACCAGGACGTTTGGATCCGTGGCTATGTCGACGCGGTGGTGATCGGCTGCGGCGGGGAGGTCATTGCCCGCCATCCGCGCAGCTATGAGCGCGAAGAGGTTGTCTTCGATCCGCTGCATTACCTGCCGCTGATCGAGCAGAAGATCAACGCGCTCGACCAGGCCGCACCGCTGCAGGGCTGGGAACTGCCGGAGGCGTTCACGACCCTGCGCCGCCTCATGGAAGCGCGGATGGGCAAACAGGGCCGGCGCGCCTATGTGCAGGTGCTGCGCCTGATGGAAAGCTTCGATCTGGCCGACCTGCACGCAGCCGTGAAGCAGGCGCTGCATCTGGGGGCCATCAGCTTCGATGCCGTGAAGCACCTCGTCCTGTGCCGGGCCGAGCGCAGGCCGCCCAGGCTGGACCTCGACATCTATCCCTATCTGCCCAGAGCCACTGTCGAGAAGACGTCGGCCAAGGCCTATATGCGCCTGCTGGACCGTGAGGAGGAACCGGCATGAGCAGCGATGCTCCCGAACTCCTGCTCGCTCATCACCTGAAGGCCCTGAAGCTGCCGACCTTCCTGCGCGAGCACCAGAAGCTCGCCCGCCAATGCGCGGTCGAGGGCGTGGATCATGTTCGCTATCTTGCCAGACTGGTCGAGCTGGAACTGATCGACCGGGAGCGCAGGATGGTCGAGCGGCGCATCAAGGCTGCGAAGTTCCCGGCCGCCAAAAGCCTCGACAGCTTCGACTTCGCCGCCATCCCGAAGCTCAACAAGATGCTGGTGCTGGAACTGGCACGCTGCGAATGGATCGAGCGCCGCGAGAACGTCATCGCGCTCGGCCCCAGCGGCACGGGCAAGACCCATGTTGCGATCGGGCTCGGTCTGGCAGCCTGCCAGAAGGGATTGTCTGTCGGCTTCACCACGGCGGCCGCGCTCGTCAGCGAGATGATGGAGGCCCGCGACGAACGTCGTCTGCTGCGCTTCCAGAAACAGATGGCCGGCTACAAGCTTCTGATCATCGACGAACTCGGCTTCGTGCCGCTCTCCAAGACTGGGGCGGAATTGCTGTTCGAGCTGATCTCGCAGCGCTATGAGCGCGGTTCCACCATGATCACCAGCAATCTGCCATTCGACGAATGGACGGAAACGTTCGGATCCGAGCGTCTGACCGGCGCGTTGCTCGACCGCGTCACCCACCACGTCAACATCCTCGAGATGAACGGCGACAGCTATCGTCTCGCCCAAAGCCGCGCCCGAAAGGCAGGCTGACCCCCACGAAAACCCCGACGCTGCAGGCGAGAAACTCTGGTCGGGCTACGCCCTCCCGACGTTCCACGCCTGCAGCGCCAAGTGGCCTACTTTTGCGCCGCCCAATGGCCTGATTTTGCTCCGCCGTTGACAATCCGATGTGCCTGTCGCTCTATGCATGCCCCTCTCCCGATCCCGGTCTAAGGCACGCCCCCTTCCCATGCGGTAACAGATGATTATAAACAATCCTGTTGAAATATCAAAGGAATTATCTTCACACTTCGGTGTAGTTTGCAGAAACTAATTCGTTATCGTCCTGACATATTCTGGCTTTCCTTCATCCTTTCAGCAAGACAAAGTCATCAATACTGACGCAATGGATATGATCGCGACAGTTCTGTCATGATATTATATGTATTACTATATTTAAGA
>JAUQXA010000034.1 GCA_030834895.1 Anaerolineales bacterium | reverse complement strand
GAATAACGGGATACCGCTGGCATAGGCGGGTTTTTCTGCCGATACAACCTGCAAAGCTGAAACGACCCGCTCCAACGAGGTTTGGATCAAGAAAGGTGCGACTGCGATCATGAACAAGCCGACGGTCACAGCCAAAATGGCAAGAACCAGGCGGTTGGTTTGGGAAGTTTCTTTCATCGTTTTTCTCCTCTATTGTTGTTTTTCATGTAAAAGGTATCATTAGTCGGCATGAAAAATCTTTGCCTTAAGGCAAATCCGGGACCAGTCGGCCCTGGTCCCGGATTGCAAAGGAGAATGCAATCAGAAACGAAATAATGTAGTAGTTTAGACTGCCTTTGGTTTCAAAACGGGTTGAGACCGAGGAGTTTCCGTCTCGGTTGATTCTTCGAGCAGTCGCTTCTTGAAAACAGGGATTACAAGCATGACAACAATACTCAGACCCATTAGTGCGCCGTAAAGGTAATCATTGGTTGCATGGCGGACGTAATGGGTGGCAGCACTGGCGACCATGGTCACAAGTCCGCCAATCAAACCAGCGTACCAGCCGGAGATTTTCTTTTCGCCAAGCAGGTAGATGGCTGCAATGCACAGTGCCATTCCAACCCAAAGAGACAGCCAGCCAAAATAGGTGATGGCAATTCCCTCGGCAAAAAGCGGACGGGCGGGGTGTCCAAAAAGGATGCGGAATGCCGCATGTCCGTTGGCGAAGTTTTCTGCTGCGGTAACGCCAAGCATGAGGAAGACGAAGAAGTCCACCACTTTCTGGGTCGTATCCACCTTTTCGGCAAGGAGAATGGCGAAGTACGGGATTAAACCAATGGTCATCATGGTAACTGCGGGGGGAAATCCGCCTTTCACACTGCCGACAAAGTTCATCCACGGCACGATCATATACGCGCCGCCGATGGCAGGCACAGCGAGTAAAAGCAACGCCAAGCCGCGCGTCCAGCGTTCGCCGCGATAGAGCGGTAATGCAATAACCAGCAAAGCCAGCCCTGCAATGAGAGACAAGGTGCTCCAGAACGGGTAGAAGAAACTCACCAGCCATACAGTATAGGCCAGAAGCGGCGCCTGCGGGTTGCCCTCGGCGGTGAACTTCTCGATGCGGGCTTGCTGAGCCTTGACTATCGGGTTGACCATATCGAACCCAATGAAGGGAATGACCGCAATCATGAGGATTGCGGCGATCACCACGAGGGTGACGACAATAAGTCGTGTATTACGAGGCGTTGTGGGTAACATTTTTCCTCCAAAGATGTGATTTATTCTGAACCATGTTCAGTCTGTGATAATATGTGTCCATGGTATTCGCATCTGCTTGTTCCCGCCTTGACTTATGTCAAGATTTTACAAAATGATGTTTTCCACTCGGAAAGGACGAGGATAATGCCGGATCTGATTACTCTGTTAAAACATGCCGAAGTATTGGGGAACTTTACAGACAGCCAGAAGGAACGATTGGTATCGATGTCCTTAAAACGCATTTTGAAGCGCGGCGAGTCGCTTTTCTGGCAGGGCGATCTTTGGCCCAATGTTTTGCTGATCGTATCGGGTAAATTGCAATCCGTTATTCAATCACTGGATGGGAAAAGTTATATCGTGTCCGCCTGGGAGAAGGGGGACGAATTCTGGGCGCATACTCTATTTGATGGAGGACCAATGCCCTCCACTTTGGAAGCTGCACAGGAAAGCGTCATTTATCAATGGGATGGCGAAACCGTTCTTGGGATTTTGTTCGATAATTCGGAGGCCGTCCGCGCCTTGTTGGGACGCCAGGTAAGACTGATTCGCAAGCGGCGGGAGACGATTTCCGACCTTGCGTTCCAGCCAGTTACCAGCCGCCTGGCAAAATTAATATTGGAACAAGTTCCTGCTTCGGAAAATTCCGCCCAACGCGACCTGACCCTCGACCAAATTGCCTCGATGGTGGCTTCCTCTCCCGAAGTGGTTTGCCGCACCCTTTACCATCTCCAGCGGGAGGGTTTCCTTCGGGTGACCCGCGCCAGCATCACCCTTCATGACCGCGCAGCGCTCGAACGTTTAGTGGGCGCGGAATAGTGCGTCTGGATAAAAAGGAAAAATGGAGCCGGAAAAACCTGGCTCCATTTTTCAAAGGAGAATGCACATGACAGAAAAGTCACGCGTATTTTTTTTAATTGGCGCGGGAGTTCGCAAGTTCTACTTGCGGATAACGGGCATGTCCAGAAGTAGAACTTCTGGACTCTAAAAGGATTACTCGCCTTTATCGATCAGCAAATTCTTGAAAGCGGGGATGAGCAGGATGGCGAGCAGTACCGAAGAGAGCAATCCGCCTTGCAGCCATTCGGTGGAACTGCGGACGACGAATCCCTGGAAGCTGACGACAGCAGTTGCCAGCGCGGTGGCGGTCGCCATGTACCAGCCAGCCTTGTTCTTCATCGCCATCAACGGGATCGAGATAATCAACAGCACGGACGAGACGTAGAGCAGGAATCCGCCGAGCAAAAGCGCCAAAGTCTGCGGACTGTAGACGGCGTTCTCAGAAACCATTTCGAAGGTTTTCCAATCGAGGTGATCGAGGTTGGTGATGTAATGCGCCAGCGCGGAAGTAAACGGAGGCGGAGTGGGGGCGGCAGTGATCAAACCGTCTGTGCCAGTGACAAACTCACCAGGGATGTGGATGAAGTAGCGGACACCATGCTGTCCATTCATAAAGACCATGCCCGAAACGATTCCAAGCGCGGTGTAGGGGATGACCTTCAACGCTTTATTCTTGAGCGTGTCCTGGTCAGCAAGCAGGATGATGAAATAGAACAGCAGGTTCACGAAGAGGATGGGCATGGCAGGCGGCATCCCGTTGATGGTGTGCGGGGGCACGCCTTTTTCGGGGTATTCAGCCAGCACCAGCACAAACCAGGGGATCATCATCGTAATCCCAGCCACCGAGGGAATGGCGAAAAGTCCCAAGGCGGCGGCACGCGCCCACTTTACACCATCGTATAACTTCTTTGCCAACACCACCAGTAGCGCGCCCGAAAATACGAAGGCAATAATCCAGGCTGAGAAGGTGGTCGAGAGGACTGGCACGGCGGGGTAGAAGTCGGCATCGTGCGGCACAAGGCGCAGCAAGACCTGGTCGAGGGCAATCTTCACCGTTTGCATGGCTTGGGTCGGGGCAATCAGCATCAGGTACAACCCACCGACAACCGCCACAACTGCCATGAGGATGCGTTGGGTTTTCGTACTTTCGTTTGTCATTTTATTCTCCTAAATGTTGGATATAATTCACTTGCCAGAGCGGCATACTGTGTGTACAAAATATCACGAAGCCACCGCGATGTCTTTGCCTTTTTATAAATTCCCCGGAGATTGTCCGTGCAAAAAATCCTCGATTGCCTCTCGAAAGCCCCCGTCTTCTCGAAATTGACCGATCCCGACCGACGGGAGCTGATGGATTACGCGGTGGAAAAGAAATACCGCAGGGATGAGTACGTCTGCTGGCAGGGCGAAGTCTGGTCCCACGCAGCCTACATTGCCACAGGGCGGCTGGAATGGGCAATGCTCTCGCCCGAGGGACGTCGACAGGTTGTCTTCAAACTCAATCCCTGCGATGTGGTTTGGGGGCATTCGGTGGTGGATGGACAGCCCATGCCCGCCTCGCTCGAAGTCCGCGAGGATGCGATGCTTTATCTTTGGGAGCGTGATGATATCCTTCCCATCATCCTTCGCAATGCCGAAGCCGTGTGGGATGTTTCGTATGTCTTGGTCAATTACATGCGCCGCGTGCGCGAAGTGGTTTATGGCTTTGCTTTTCACCCCGTTGCTGGAAGATTAGCCCGTCTATTGCTCTCGCATTATTCCCATGCGGATGACCGTCCCACGCCCCGCGACCTGACCCTCGACCAGATGGCAGACACCGTCGGCACCACCCGCGAACTGGTCAGTCGCACCCTGCACCGCTTCGCCGACGAGGGGATCATCCGCGTCAACCGCATGGAATTTGCCTTCCTCGACCGCGACAAACTCGAAACATTGGCAGGGAGCAATGCATGAAACCTCTTTCCCAACTGCTCGAACAAAACCCCGTCTTCTCCAGCCTGACCCCGAACGAAACCGCTGAACTTGTCCGCATGGCGTTGAAGCGGACTTACCAGAAGGACGAAAAGATCATTCTCTACGGCGATGTTTGGCCCCATATTTTTTTGGTGGGAGAGGGCAAGGTCGAAGCGCTCAAAGAATCCAGCGACGGACGCAGCCTGCATGTAGCTTGCTTTGGCAAGGGAGAATTATTTTGGGGACTTGCTTTTTTTCACGAAGACGCACCCATGCCTGTCACCCTGCAAGCGCGTGAAAACAGTGTTCTTTATCTTTGGGCAAAGGATTCTGTGTTGCCAATCTTCCTCCGCAACGGACAGGTATCCTGGGAGATCAGCCGTCTCATGGCAGATCGAATGCAGCACGCCAGTGACCTGGTGGAAGGACTGGCTTTTCATCCCGTAGCAGGCAGGCTGGCACGGCTATTGCTTGATCATTTTGAGACAGCAGGCGATGCGTCCATCTCGCGTTACCTGACACTCGATGAAATGGCGGCACGCATCGGCTCGACCCGTGAGATGGTCTGCCGCGCCCTGTACAGTTTTTCCGATAAAAAATTAATCGAAGTAACTCGCACTGAATTCGTGCTGACCGACCACGAGGGATTGGCTCAACTTAGCAAGGGCGTTTGATATCCTGGATTTTTCAGAAATCAGTATTTACTTGGCAAAACACTGTTGTACGGTCGACAGCCCAAGGCGTTGGAATGAAGCGGGCTATTGTGTCGTCTGCCTGCGAGACTGAACAATCATCAATGCCAGAATGATAAGCCAGGTGACCAGTCTGAATATCATGGCTCCAATGCTATTTGCCGCCACTGTGCCGCGAAAAACGGTCAGCAGGAGCAATGTCACGATGGCATGAATGCTGAAGGTTGCGATGGCGGCGGGCATGGCATATTTGCTATTTTTCCAAATGAGGGTAGCGGGGATGAGGACTGTCAACGTGCCCAATATGAAATTGTAAACGGGAAGCCAGTTGAGGACAAAGTAACCAGGCTCCCAGCCCGTCATTGCCAGCGCGCCTGCAAAGATTGACAAGCCGCCGACGAGGAAGGCGAGAACGGACGCGATTTTGTTGAGGGTTGTATTCATATTTTTCCTTTTGTTATGACAAGCAAGGTGTATTTTTGTTTGATGTATCTTTGCGAGTATTGAATGAAGTTTATGCCATGCCAGTGGAAAGGGCGCCGACTTTTGTCGGTAAATGACGGGGATATTCAAAAAGCATTTTGGATGGTTTTTTCCGACAAAAGTCGTAAGAAAAAATGAAACACCCTTCTATAATGACAAGACTCATCTGGATAAAAAGGAAAAAACTCATGAACAAGAAAAACATTTTGATCGTTTCCATCGTCGTCGTGATCGCCGTGCTGGGTTTTATGGCTTATCGTCAGGTTGCCGCAAAAAAAGCGGCGGCAGTCGAATCATCTGCGACCGAAACGGCTGTTGTTGAGCGCGGTGATCTATCTATGACGGTAGACGCCTCCGGCAGTATTGTGCCGCGCGCTGAAATTGGGCTGGCATTCACAACGGGCGGACGGGTGGCGGAAACGCTTGTAACCGAGGGAGAACAAGTGGAAACGGGACAACCCCTTCTACGGTTGGATACACAGGATTTGGAATGGCAGGTGGAACAGGCGCGTCTCTCAGTGTCCATCGCGGAGTATGATCTTTCAGATATGCGGGATGATTACTACGAAGAATCGGATCAAGTGAAAAGATCCAAAGCCAAACTGGAACAGGTGCAAGTTTCCCTGCAACAGGCGGAATGGCGGCTGGAGCAAGCCACACTGAAGGCGACCATCAACGGTATTGTCACGGCATTATTTGTCGAGCCGGGCGAAATGGCAAATAGCGGTCAGACTGTCATCATCTTGAGCGATCTTGCAAACTTGGATGTTGATGTCAACCTGGATGAAACCGATGTGGCTCGGATCGAGATGGGCATGACGGTTGTCGTCACAGTGGATGCCTTCCCCGGCTTGGAAGTGAACGGCGAGGTGGTCGAGATTGCGCCAACCGCTGATGTCCAGT
>JAUQXA010000033.1 GCA_030834895.1 Anaerolineales bacterium | reverse complement strand
CATATCGGCGAGTAAGCCACCATGTGTCTTGAATGGACTTGTCCCTGTAATACCTGCCCGCTTGACCTTCAAAGTTGCCTGGAGGATGACAGCATCATCGGGGAGGGAGGAAGTGTCAAAGGAAAGGATGGAGCGGTATTGCCTGTTCTGGACATCATCGCCTGCACGCAGGAGGCTGTTGGCATTCTTCAAGCCGCCAAGATTGCTGGTTTCTCTTGTTTCGAGTATCCAACCATCGGTTGTGGCGGCGGACGAGAAGGCAGTAAATGTCTCAATCGCATAGGATTCACCGTCTGTGAAAGGTAGGTTGGCAAGTGGATTTCCTACCAGATCAGTGGCGGTGGTAGTGGCAGGCACATCCAGGCGAATTGAGCCATTGCCGTTACCCGTGTTTACGGTGACAATGTAAGTTGCCCCGGAACCGCTGACTGCTACAATGGCCGCACCGCTGATGCCTGAACTGGTTGTGAGGGAAAAGCCATCAAATTGTGGACCAGCCATATCCACACTGGTTACTGGTTCTGAGAAGGTCACGGTGAAGTCCACACTGGAAGCGCTAGTGGGATTAGTATTCGCGTGGGTGATGGAGAATATCAACGGGGGAGTATTGTCTATATATTCGAAGGCTCCGATGTCGCAGTGGCTTCCTTGTGGTCGTGAAACCCCTCGTTGATCGGTGGTTTCGCAGGTGTCATCATCGCCCGCATCAATTGTTGGCGAACCGGGCAACAGGGCCATGGTTTGAGTTGAACCGCCATTATCTGCCAAAGGTCCAAGCTTCGGGTCGCTGGACAAAAATGGTGTCCCGCATTGGTTTAGCGATGCGGCATTATTTTCCACCAGATTATGAATGTTTGTGTTGATTATGCCATCGATTGTGTAGAGGGTTTCGTTATAGCAATCCCCGCCGCTTGTAGAGTTAGCAATAATCGTGTTGGTATAGTTTAGCGTACCATCATTGTAAATACCGCCACCACTGATTGATGCAGAGTTTCCTGAAATGGTGTTATTCGTTATATACGAGGTGCCCAAATTTAAAATGCCGCCACCGTAACCCGCGGAATTGCCGGAAAAAGTGACGTTTGTTGCAATCAATGTGTCCCAATTGGATATCCCGCCACCAGGCGCTGAAGCAGAAATAGAAGTAGCAGAGTTTCCTGAAACAGTGCTGTTTGAAATGTTAACAGTGCCACTGGCATTGAGAATGCCGCCATGACAACATGACGAGGTGTTGTTGGAGATGACGCTGTTTGCTATGGTCAACATGCCATTATTATCATTCATTACGCCGCCCACCCCACCTTCAGCGGAATTTCCGGAAATATCGGTATTTGTGATTGTCAGATCTCCTGAGTTGGCAATACCGCCGCCTACATGTGCGGAATTGCTGGAGAGGATGCTGTCTGTCAGGGTTAATGTGCCAAAATTGGTAATGCCACCGCCACTCTTTGGACTGGAATTCTCGTTAAATGTGCCTCCTATAATGATCATCTGAGCTTCATTGTAAACGGCGCCCCCTTCACTTGCTGAATTTCCTGTGAAGGTGCAGTTCTTAATTACCACATTACCTTCATGGTTATTAATGGCTCCCCCACTACTACCGCCAGGACCCGCATATGCCGAATTACTCGTTAATGTACTATCAGCAATTGTCAAGTTGCCTTCGTTGTAAATACCTCCCCCACTAATGTCTCCTCCATATGAATTAGCCGATATATTGGACTTTTTGATGGTCAGAGTGCCATAATTTGTGATACCACCTCCACCACTTGTTCCGCTGGCTTTTCCTTTGACGATATCCAGTCCATTCAGCTCAACCGGAGGGGTTCCTTCGACACGAAACACCGCCACATCGCCTGTGCCGTCATTGTCTGTATCGCCGCTGACTTGGATGTGGGGGGTAAGACTTGATCCATCGATGGTTATGCCTTTGTCAATGAGTAAGGATGAACTGAGGTGAATAGCCTGCCCTGAAAGGGAGGGGGCAAAGGTGATCGTGTCTCCTGTGATGGCGTTTGTAACGATATGGTGGAGGGAGCCGGGACCATTATCATTTGTATTCGTAACAAGGAGGGAAAGATAGTTCTGTCCCATCTGATCTGCTGAGACATTGGTGTAAATACGCCTCGAAGGCGAGAAGGTATAACCAGATTTGGACGCTGTCACAGTGCCATTCCAATTGTATGGGACTGTAAAGGAGTAATTTCCATCCAGGTTGGACGTGGAAATTTTGGATGTTACGTCTGTATAACTTAATGTTACCCCGCCCACTTCGGTATTACCAGATATCATAACGTTTCCCATCACACTGACCATGAAACTTGTTTCCACGAACAATCCAGCCGGATCTGTGGCACGGACCGTCATTGTAGTTGAGCCAATTGTTTCAGGATCAAAATCCAAAACGAGATACTGCTCTCCAGGTGTTGGAGTTGTCGTTGAAGTAAATAGTGATGGATTTGTGTTGCCCGTTATTGTATATGCCAGTGTGCTGTCGGAGTTTTCAGCATCTGCAAAAGCTTCCCATAGGTCTATGCTTGCGTTTTGGGCGTCCTGATTCACTGTGACGTCTTCGATGCCGCTCGTTGTGGGGGATGTAATATCGTTTATGTAAACGAAGCCATCCCATGAAGTCGCAATTGAGAGAACCATAACATACTGCCCGTTTGCCGAAATGTCGGGGGTTGTTGATAAGGTCGAGGGAAATTGAAGTTGCCTGATTACACCCATAGCCCGGTCGCGTAAAAATACATCCTCCACACCGCCATCTGCATCTCCGCTTACCAAGTTGCTGGCCATGGACGAAAAGACCACATAACGTCCATCTGCGGATATGGAACAGACCCGTTCTGTGGCGCTATTTGCCTGGGTTCCACTGTTGCTGACCGAAATTCGTTCTGTGGTTCCCAGGATAATGTCCCGTAAAAAAATGTCGGTTTTTGCATTTGTGTCTCCGCTCACCAGGTTGCTGGCTTGAGAAGTAAATGCGACGTAACGACCATTTGCCGAAATTGCGGGTTGATATGAGAACGCTGTTTTTACGCCATTATCTGCTTGAACTCCGCTTGAGTTTAGGGAGGCAAGAAAAGTTGTGGATGTTTGCAGGTCACGCACAAAAATATCTGGATCGGGATTAGTATCTTCTGCAATCAGATTAGATGAATATGATTCAAATGCTATATACCTCCCATCGGCAGAAATGGAGGGATAGTTGCTTGCATTATCTCCCAGAGTACCACTGGAGTTTATGGAAACAAGAGAGGTGATTCCTGTTAATGCATCATGAACAAATACATCCGACCTTGCATTTGTATCCCCATTGAAAAGATTTGTGGCGCGTGAGGCAAATGCGATATAACGACCATCTGCGGAAATAGAGGGGTAATAAGAATCACCGTTTCTTGCTTGTATACCGTTGGAGGATTTGGATATAAGGATGGTCGTTCCTGTGTGTGTATCGTGCAAAAACACGTCCCTATACCCATTTATGTCTCCATCCACCAGATTATCTGCGGTGGTATTGAACGCAACATAACGACCGTCTGCAGAAATGGCAATATTGTCATCGGTGCTTCTGTTGGCGCTGTTTCCTTGGACGCCGCTGGAACTTACTGAAACGAGATTAATAACCCGTGTTGACATATTGCGAATAAAAATATCCCCGACGTTATTTACATCCGCGTCCACCAGGTTGCTGGCATCGGAATAGAAAGCTGTGTAACATCCATTGGCGGAAATTTTGGGCATGTACGTTGCGGAATTCCCTGTCGTTCCATTGGGCAGGAGTGATATGCGGCTGGTCTCTCCCGCGTTGCCATACGGTTCGCATGTGTTATCTGACGCGGAATAGTTCTGGCTGAGTTGATCGGCTGTCACGTCGGCATAATCAATGCTGACTGGGGTGAAAGAGTGTCCTGTTTTGCTGGGGACGATTTTGCCCGACCAATTGCTGGCAACCGACAGGGAGTAATTCCCGTCGCTATCTGAAATTACGAACTTGGGGCTGCCGTCAAAATAACTTAAGATCGCCTCCTCGACTCCAGCGTTGCCATTGATTAAATATGTAGTTGCTGCGCCGACGGATATGTTGGGGAAAACGGTGGAAATGAAAATCAAAAGTATAGAAATCAGAATAACCCGAATGATCCTTGGCATAATATGCCCTCCACAAGAAAAGACATTGCTGATTATTGTATTGTTTGGTGGGGTTGTTTTGCAGTGCCTTGCTGGTGTATATAATACTCTGAATCCCCGATTCTGCGACCTGTAATTAATTACAGGTATTTGGAATATTTCTGTCTAGATTGTAATCATTCCCAATGATTATCATATAAAAAGCACCTCTGATTTCTCAAAGGTACTTTTGATAAATCCCAACTTGCGGACTTCAAACCTTCTCCAGCCCATGTGTATTGAGCAGTTCTTCGTTCTCCAAAATTTCACTTGTGGAGCCATCTGCCACCACCTGACCTTCATCCATGATGATGATGCGGGGAAATAATTCCTGCACCAGTTTCATGTCATGGGTGGAGACGAGCATGGTGATGGGCAGGTCACGCAGCAGGTGAATTAACGTTCGCCGGGCGCGCGGGTCAAGACCTGCGGTGGGTTCGTCGAGTGCCAGCGCTTCGGGATTCATCGAGAGGACAGTGGCGATGGCGATGCGCTTTTTCTCGCCGACGCTCAGGTGATGTGACACACGTTCGGCATATCCGCTCATGCGGACGGCGGACAGGGCGGCTTCCACCTTTTTTTTTGTTTCCTCTGCGCCAAGTCCCTGATAGAGCGGACCGAACGCCACATCATCGAAGACAGTGGGGGAGAACAACTGGTCGTCGGGGTTTTGGAAGACCAGCCCAATACAGGCGCGGACGCGGCTAAAATTCTTTGCCACCACTTCCAGCCCGCAGACTCGCACGTCGCCTTTGCCGGTCAGGATTCCGTTCAGGTGCAGCATCAGTGTGGACTTGCCCGCGCCATTGGGACCGACCAGCGCGACCTTTTCACCAGGCGCAATTTTCAGAGAGACATCTCTCAGCGCGGCGTGTCCGTCGGGATAGGAGTAGGAAAGGTTTTGGACTTCAATCGAATGATGCATGGTTAGCCCCAGAAAAGGATTCCAAATAAGAGAAGAATGCCAAGCAAAAGCAAACCTGCGAACAAAACCAGTTTGCTGACTCCGCTCAAGGCTGGGAGCGGCATTACGCGGACTTCGCCGTCGTAGCCGCGCGAGAGCATGGCGGTGTAGATGCGGTCACTGCGCTCGAAACCGCGCAGGAAAAGACTGCCCGCCATACCGCCTGCCACCTGTGCCCGCCAGATGATCCCGCCGCCCTCTCTTTTCGTCCTGAGCGAAGTCGAAGGACGAAGGTCGGGATTTACCCCAGAGCGTGCCGCCCGCGCCCGCATCAACCGCAGGGCTTCATCCACGAGGACGAAGATGTAACGCCAGGTCAAGCCGAACATGGCAACCAGCAGACGCGGAATTCCCACCGCTCGCATGGCTTGAAGCAATTCAGGAAACGGCGTGGCAGCCGCCAGCAGGATCGCCGCCTGCACCGACAGCCACGACTTGAGCGCGATGCTGATGAAACGTTCCAGACCTTCGACGGAGGCGGTCAATGTCCATGAGCCAAGTGGCAGGGAAAATAACTTTATTCCTTCCACTGTGAAGATGACGGGCAGAGCCGCCAGCACGAAAGGCGTCGCCAGAAGCGCCCGTTTGAGGACGTACCCAGCCCCCAGCGTTGACAATATCTCAATGGACAGAATCAGCGCAAAGAGTAGGATATAAACTGCCCAGGCGGAGACCGGGGTCAGGGAACAGGTCAAAATAAAAGCAACAGCCAAAACAAATTTGACCCGTCCATCCAATTGATGAACGGGGCTGTGACTATGGTGGTAGGGGTCGAGGAAATGGACGTGCATTATGCCTTTTGAGAGCGTCGCATGTATGCCACGCCCAAGGCTACGCCAAAGACGATCAACGTGCCGATGATGCCCGCGAAAATGGTAGCAAACGCTTCATTTGTGATGCCAGGGAAAACATAGTCGGGGATGATCTCGAACAGCGGACCCTGCGCCACATCGAGGAAGCCTTTTTGTTCGGCAACCCATTCCAAGCCGTCGGGATGAGCGGAAGCCAACGGCGAGAAGACTGCCAACAGGATGGCGATGCCCAATCCAACCACCCAGATCGCTTTGCCTCCTGCTTGGACTGTCTGACCAGCCTGAAGGAGGTCGCGCCTCGCCGCGTAGATGAAAGCCAGTGCGCCGACGGTGATGAGTCCTTCGCCGATGCCGATCAGGGCATGGATTCCGCCCATGGCTGGCACGGCGATATTGGCTGGGGATGTGCCCGAGGCTGCTAGTTCAAGCCCAGCGGCAAGCGATGCAATGAAGATCGAAAGCCAGGCGGTGACAAAGCCACTGACGAAGACACCCCATTTTTGCTCGCCAATCAACTTTTTCAGGCTGGTGTAGGCAAAGTAAGACACCGACACGCCGATGACTGCCATGTTGAAGATATTGGCTCCCAGCGCCAGTAAGCCGCCATCCTGGAAGATGAGTGCCTGTATGCCGACCACAGTGGTCATGACGATGATCGCCGCCCACGGACCAAGTAGGATCGTGGCAAGCGCCGCACCAAGCAGGTGACCTGACGTGCCGCCTGCGACGGTGAAGTTGAGCATTTGCCCGGCGAAGATTGCCGCCGCCAAAACGCCCATCAACGGAACCTGACGTTCACCGAGGTCTTTTCCGACACGGCGGAGCGCGTAGCCAATTACGACGATGGAAAATATCCATAGGATGACTGAAACGAGTACCGAAAGAAACCCGTCGGGGATGTGCATGGGTTGTGGGGAATACAACATGGTTAATCTCCTTTTTGATTTTGACAAAACGGGCACAGCCCGAAGAAGGTCACATGAATATCAATGAAACGGTATCCAGTGGAAGATTCCAGCTCGGCAAACAACTTTTTCAGCGTGGTGTGGTCAATTTGGACTTCGGCATGACACTCGCGGCAGATGAGGTGATGATGGTTGTGGTTCTCCGCCAGTTCGTAAACCATCTTCCCGTTTCCAACATGCGCGGCAAGCAGGAATTTTCTCTCCGCAAGTTCCTCCAGTGTGCGATAAACCGTCGGCTCGGTTAGTTTGGGATATTCCTTCCGCGCCAGATCATAGATCTGAGTGGGGGAGAGATGCCCGCCCGTTTGCTCGAGGACGTGCAGAATCGCCACCCGCTGGGCGGTCATGCGCATTCCTTGGGCGCGGAGCTGGGGAGCATATTTCAGGGAACAGGTCATGGGTTTTCCTTATTGCAAGAAGTTGCAATAGTATAATTTATAAGACGATGGGAAGGAATGAGCTTCTTACCCTTTGGATTAAAGAAGGTGTAAGATAGGGGCAAATATCTTATTCTGGAGGGCATCCATGAACAACCCTGAAGCAACCCAACTGGCTTTGAGCATCCTGCGCAAGGGGGACAATTTTCAATGGTATGTCATCACGTTTTTGGCGCTGGTGGTGTACGTCTATTTCAACGAAATTTCAAAGGGGAATTGGAAGGGCATCGCGGCAGGACTAGCGCTCTACTCGGTACATTGGTTCTACGAGATTCTCAACGCGCTGATCCAACATTTCAGCGGACACGCCCTGTGGACTGTTCCCACAGGAACGGCGCTTTTGCTTCTCGTTGGCGTGGGCGTCGAGTTGAGCTTCATGTTTTCCATCGCGGGTTTGGTGATGAGCAAACTGCTCCCCGCCGACCCCAAACTCAAACTGCTGGGAATCAACAACCGCCTGCTCTTTGCCATTGGCAATGCGGCATTCTTCTCGCTGGTCGAAATCCTCCTGGCGAAGACTCCAGCCTTCGTCTGGGTCTATCCGTGGTGGGGAGCTTTCCCCGTTTTTGTCACCGTTTATATTCCGTTCTTTCTGGCGGCTTTCTATTGTTATGACTGGAAACCCAAAACGCAGATGACCTTCATTGGCGCAGTTGCGGCGGTTGATGTTTTGATGCTGGTGGTCTTTGCGGGCATTCTGAAGTGGATCTAGACGTTGAACGTCAAACGTTTAACGTTCAACCTACAAAAAAGGATTCGGCACGTCACCGAGTCCTTTTTTCTTCATTACATGTCGCTTCCCTCTACCCTCCCGCAATCTTGACCTTGTACCCCAACTTCGTCAACACCTCTTCCATGCGCTGACGGTGTTCGCCCTGAATCTCGATTGTCCCGTCCTTCACTGTCCCGCCTGAGCCGCATTCCTGTTTGAGTTTTTTGGCAAGGGCTTTCAATTCCTCTTCGGTGAGGACGAGGTTTTTGACGACGGACACAACCTTCCCGCCGCGCCCACCGGATTCACGGTGCAGGTAGGCAGTCTGTTGCTGAGGCGGCAACGATTCCCCTCTCCTCGCAGGAGCCCCCTTCGGGGATGATAAGGGGTTAGGAGTGAGGCGATTCTTCTTGCGCAGGTCTCCATCTTCGGAAGACCAGACAGTACGGTTGGCGTTGGACATGGTTAATGAGTACTCCAAACGGGAGAGGGGATTGAGAGCGATTGAAAGCATCTCACCTGTAAACTCTGACAAGTTCAAATATTTCTCAGGAGGAAGAAAATGATGGATCAAGTTTTCGACTGGTGTGTGGCTATATTGGTGTACTGGGCAAATGTATTAGGAATGACCTATAAGGAAATCAACGTCTGGGTCTTCGTCATTATCTGGCCAATTTTGACCCTTGTGTTGGTCATCATAATTATCAGGCAACAGCAGAGAATCCGTCAACTGTTGAAAGGGGGATAAGGCAATTCGTGTCATTCCAGGATCACGCAACAAATAGACTTTTTCTGAAGTTTCGACTCGGTGGGGATATATTTCTTGTCTGCTTTGTATATACATATACATATTCCTGTGCTATAATGCCGCCTTCGGTATCTTGCAGTTGGTCGGCAAATTTTAAGTTGCATCCTTTTCATAAAGAAAACAGGAGAAGACAGGCATGCAGGCGGATCCCAGGTTCAATAAGTATGTTTTGGCGATTGATCTAGGTTCAGGCGGACCCAAAGTCGGGTTGGTGAACCAACAGGGGACGGTGGTTGCAAGTGACTTTTCCCATACTCCATTACAGTTTCTCCCCAACGGCGGCGCAGAGCAGGACCCCAATGAATGGTGGCAGGCAGTCACCGGCACCGCAAAAAGCGTGATTCGGAAATCGCGCGTATCTTCTGATGAGATTGTCGCTGTCGCTGTCACCAGTCAATGGTCAGTGATCGTGGCGGTTGACGAAAATGGCGAAGCCCTGATGAATGCGATTTCGTGGCTCGATACGCGGGGGGCGAAATATAACCATCAGATCACGGGTGGATTTCCAAGCGTCAGCGGATACCAAGCCTTCAAGTTGATCAAGTATGTCAGCCTGGCTGGGGGACCGCCGACCCAGAGCGGGGTGGACTCGATGGCTCACATCCTCTTCATCAAGAATGAAAGGCCCGAAGTCTATCGCCGTACATATAAATTCCTCGAGCCGATGGATTACATCAACATGAAGTTGACCGGAAAGGCTGCCGCAACGCAGAGCACGGTCTTTGCCTACCTGCTGACCGACAACCGCAAGTTGGACCAGACCGATTACGACCCCTGGCTGTTGAAGATGAGCGGAGTCGACAGGGAAAAACTACCTGATATTCTTCCCATCGATGGCATCATTGGACCTGTGTTGCCGTCCGTTGCTGAAGACCTGGGCCTCTCCCCGAATACCAAAGTGGTTGTGGGGACAAACGATAACTGTACGTCCGCCATTGGAACTGGTGCAATTTTCGATTTCGATGCGGCTGCCGTGTTGGGTACTTCAGGACATCTGGCTGTGCATATCCCATTCAAAAAGACCGATGTCATTCATCAGATCACCACCATGCCCAGCGCCATCAAGGGACGTTATCTGTTCCAGGGTGATTTGGGAAACACCTGCCGGGTGCTGGATAGTTATTTGCGTAACATGGTTCTTTGCTCTGACGCGTTCTTCACCGGCAATCAGGACAAAATGTATGAAAAGATGAGCAGGATCGCCGCCGAGGTCCCGCCTGGTAGTGAGGGTGTGCTTTTCCTGCCTTGGCTGAACGGTTCTTATGCCCCCTCCGAGAATCCGACGGCAAGGGGTGGCTTCATAAATCTTTCGAACAAATCCACGCGGGCGCACATGACACGGGCCGTTCTTGAGGGTATCGCCATGAACTGGCGCTGGCTGCGGGAGCCGACCGAGAAAATGATTGGGCGCAAATTCGAGTACTGGCGTCTGACCGGCGGCGGCGCGCTTTCGGATGTTTGGGCGCAGATCATGGCGGATGTTGTCGGCATCCCCATGCGCCAGCAGGCAGAACCGCGCACTAATAACCTGCTCGGCGTTGCCTTCCTGGCGTTCAATCACCTTGGCGTGCTGAGTTTGGAGGATATTCCCAGGTTGATCAAGTTCAAGCAAATCTTTGAACCGCAAGAGAAGAACCGCGCGGTGTATGAAAAAATGTTCAAGCAATTCCTGGCTGGGTTTAACAATCTCAAGCCGATTACTCACGCCTTGAATAAATAATCACTTTGGAGTCGGACAACTCACCTGCCCTGTAGGTATTGTCCAAAACCATCAGCGAGCTGATGGACTCCAAAATCATCTTCAATAAAGGAGTAAAAATGTCTGACGATCAAGATAGCATGGATATTTTTGGTGACCTTCATCCGTATAACAGTCGTTTCGGAGTCATAGACCAAATTCCCGCAAAGGGGCTGACTCAGAAGGAAATCCTGAAGCAGGTTTGCTTCATGTCCGAGGAGGAGGACAAGAAATGGGAAACAGGCCTGGTTTCGGGGACGATGTATCACGGCGGCAAGGAACATTATGCCTTCCTCAACGAAGTCTTTGGTTCGTTTTCCTACGTCAACCTGCTTCAGCGTGATATGTGTCCCAGCGGCACGAAGTTCGAGGCGGAGATTGTCGCAATGGTTGCAAAGATGCTGCATGGTGACGAGGAAACTTGTGGCGCGGTCACATCGGGTGGAACCGAGAGCATCTATAATTCCATGTTCGTTTACCGCGAGTGGGGCAGGGACCAGAAGGGAATTACCCAGCCTGAAGTTGTCGCGCCTGAGACCATCCATCCCGCCTTTCTGAAGTCCGCCCATTATCTTGGGATGAAGGTCATCCGCGTGCCTGTCACTGCGGACTTTGAAGCCGATGTCGAAGCCATGCGTGCGAAGATTACCCCGAACACGGTTGCCTTTGCGGCATCGGCCGGTTCGTATCCGCACGGCGTAGTTGACCCAATCACACAACTCTCGGAGGTCGCCCTCGAACACAAAATTGGTCTGCATGTGGATGGCTGTCTCGGCGGCTTCATCCTGCCATGGATCGAAAAGCTCGGTTATGACGTGCCGCCATTTGATTTCAGACTACCGGGTGTGACTTCGATATCATGCGATACGCACAAATATGGATACGGCTTAAAAGGAACATCCACAATCACATTCCGCAACAAGGACCTTCGCCGCTACATGTTCTTTGCGCAGGACGACTGGCCCGGTGGTATCTATGTCTCTCCCACTGTTCAGGGCAGCCGTTCGGGCGGACTCAGCGCCGCAACCTGGGCAGCCATGGTCAGCATGGGCGAGGAAGGCTATCTGAAGGCGGCGAGGGCCATCATGGATGCTTCGGATAAGATCCGGGCTGGCATCGCCAAGATTCCTGAACTGCACATCATGGGAAGGCACCCTACCTTCCTGATCAGCATTACATCTGATGTGATCGATCCGTACTTTGTCAACGATTATCTGGCTGGCAAAGGCTGGCGTATGAATGGCTGCCAGAAGCCTGCCGGGTTCCACTTCTGCCTGACATTGCGTCAATCCCTGCCGGGGATTGCTGAAAAGTTTGTCAAGGATTTGGGTGAAGCCGTCCAGTTTGCGAAGAACCCGCCGTATGAAACGCCCAAGTCGGGTTTCCTGTATGGGATGGGCAGCACTGCCGACGGCCGCGAAATCCTGCAGATGGGCATGAAGTCCTTTGTCGAAGCCTGGTACGACGTGGAATAAAAAAGGAGTCTGCAATGGCAATCAAATTTCCCTCCGATGAATGGATCAAGGCCTTGAGCGCCGAGTTGAATGCAAGCGAAACCTACGCACAATCTTCCGCCGCCTGGGTGGGTGACTTCCTGTTTGTTATCCAGCCGGATGCCGTTTATCAGGATACCGCCTATTTGTACATCGATGTCAAGGAAGGTAAAAGCCCTGACGCAATGCAGACCGGCAGCCTCGATGAGAAAAAGGCAATGTACACTGTTTCCGCACCGTATTCCATCTGGCGCAAGGTGATTGAAGGCAAGCTGGACCCGCTTCAGAGCATGTTCACGGGTAAGTTGAAAGTGCGCGGCAACATGGCTCAGATTCAGCGCAATCCCAAGGCCACAACCGAGTTCGTGCTCTGCGCGACAAAAATCCCGACCGAGTTTGTCGGCTGAAGTACGATTGGCTTACCCCTGGAGTCGGACGGCCAGCCATCCGACTCGGAAGCGAGCTTCCTGAGTCCAAATTTTTGATGCAAATATAAAATGTACGGATACCTCGGAAAGATTCTCCGCGTTGACTTGAGCGCTGCGAAAGTTTGGGACGAACCGCTGAACGCGAAGTACGCGCGCGATTTTATAGGGGGGAGCGGACTGGCGGCGCGCTACTTTTACGACATGATTGACGCCAACACAGATCCTCTTTCGCCTGAGGCTCCGCTTTTCTTTTTGACCGGCCCACTGGTTGGGACGTCGCTGACCTCTGCTGGTCGTTACAGCGTGTGTGCCCGTTCGCCACTGACTGGAATCTGGGGCGAGGCAAACAGCGGCGGATTTTTCGGCCCCGAGTTACGTTATGCTGGCTATGATGGTATCTTGATCACTGACAAGGCGGAACATCCCGTCTGGCTTTCGATTGTGGATGGCAAGACGGAACTCCACGATGCAAGCGACTTATGGGGCAGCGACATCTACGTTACCCAGCAGCGTTTGCAGCAGATGATGGGTGATGCAAAGGTACGTGTGGCCTGCATTGGAATCGCGGGGGAGAATCTGGTAAAAGTTTCCGGCATTGCAAACGACCACGGACGTTTTGCCGCCCGTACAGGGATGGGCGCGGTCATGGGGTCAAAACTCTTGAAAGCTATTGCCGTGCGTGGCAGTGGAAAGATTCCGTTGTTCGACCCGGAAGGTTTCAAGGCAAGTTCCAACCAGGCGCTGGCTTTGTTCAAGGACGATTTCTCCGCCCAATCCCTGCGGGAGGCGGGAACTGCCAGTTACGTCAACATGAGTCACTACATGGGGGACTTGCCTATTCGTTATTATCAAGTTGGTGAATGGGCGCCGGCAGACAACCTTTCCGGCGTGGACCTAAGCGAAAAATTTCTGACCCGCAACCGGGCCTGTCATAAATGCGTCATCGCTTGCGGACGGGAAACGAAATCTCCAGCCTATGGAGATGAAAAGGTGGACGGCCCTGAATACGAAACGATTGGCGCGTTCGGTTCTCTGTTGATGATCAGTGACCTTCAAGTGCCAATTCATGCGAGTCATCTCTGTAACATCTATGGGATGGATGTAATCAGCCTCGGAGCCACCATTGCCTTGTCCTTTGAGTTATTCGAACGTGGCTTGTTGACTATGTCCCAAACTGACGGCATCGAGCTGCACTACGGCGACCCCGACCTGGTCTTTCGCCTGATTGAGATGACCGCCCACCGTCAGGGATTCGGCGCTCTGCTTGCGGAGGGTAATGCGGCGCTTGCGGAGTATGTTGGTGCTCCTGAACTGGCGGCTACTGTCAACCGGCTCGAGGTACCCATGCACGATCCGCGCGCGTTCTTGGGAATGGCAGTCACGTATGCGCTGTCTCCGCGTGGGGCATGTCACATGCAAGGGGATATGTTTGGACTTGATGTTGGTCAGGGTGTTGTCGAGGAACTGGGACTGGAGCCAGGTAATCGTCACGAAAATTCAATCGAAAAGGGAAGGACGTCTGCGCGGATGCAAGCCTGGCGCAATCTTTATAACTCGCTGACCCTTTGTCAATTTGAAAATCCGGGCGCGGTTCTGTTATCAGCGGCGATCAATCAGGTAACCGGTTGGGACTTGAAGGTGGATGATCTCATGTCCATTGGTAAGAACATCGTGAACATCAAACGGTTGTTGAATTTCAAATTGGGTCTAACGCGTGCCAATGATCATCTGCCGGAACTCTTACTGAAGCCTTTGAAGGATGGAGGAACATCCGGGAAGACTCCGGATATGGATTTGTTGCTGGCGGGAGCCTATGCCGAATTCGATTGGGACCCCCAAACCGGATACCCTTCCAATGTAGTTATTCGGCAATTGGGGCTCTGAAGAACGATTACAGTTAGGAGCATGATGAAAAATTCACCATCTTCAAGGTCCGGCGAATCAGTGCCGCTAGATATCAAGGTTACAAAAGGTTCGGCAGTTCCTTACTATCATCAGATCAAGGAAGCGATCAAGGAATTGATCCTGTCAGGTGAATTGAAACCCGGAGAGATGCTGCCTAGCGAATTTAGCCTGAGTGACCAATTGGGGATCAGCCGCCTGGTAATCCATCGTGCCTACCGCGAGCTGGTAGGTGAGGGATTTTTGGTTCGCCAGCGCTCCAAGGGGACCTTTGTCCTGCCGGCCAGCAAGCGCACACATGTGGTGGATGGTCCGCTTTTCAGTATGACCGAGAGTCTCACCCAGGACGGATTGGAGCCTTCCAATGAAATCCTGGTTCAGGAAGTGGTTGCCGCAAGCGGCGAGGCCTGGAAGGAATTGAAGTTGCCTCCCAATGCACAGATGGTACATATCCGCAGCCTGCGAATGATTCGTGAGTTGCCACTGGCTGTCGAAGACATGTATTTCCCCTACGAGCGTTTTCCTGAAATGTCCACTGTTGACCTAAACAACCGCTCGACGTACGTGACCCTCGAAGAACTCTATGGCGCACATCCGCAGGATGCGCTGGATTTGATTTCCGCCGAACCCGCCACTACAGAATATGCCACTTTACTGGGCGTAAAAAAGGGAGCGCCGGTCGTGCGCGTGAAACGAGTCGCCACCGATAGAAAGGGGTTGCCAGTGGAATATAGCACGGTAATCTTCCATGCGGGGCGTTATCAACTGGCGTTGCGTGTCCATCGTTCCTGACTAAAAAGAGACAGTCCCTCAATGGCTGTCACTTAAAGGCTAGTCTTTTATTTGGGGAGTCGTTTATCTCTTGTGGTTCCAACATCCCCCAGCGACTCGCGCCAAGATATAGTATTTCAAGCACCAGGTCTTCGTAGCGAATGCCCTCTGCTTTGGCTTGCAGACATAGATCGCTGTAATCGGGAGTAAGACCTGGCAGGGTATTGATCTCGATCAGGCATGGATTGCCCTTTTCATCAAGGCGGATGTCGGTGCGTGAAACATCGAGGGTGTAAAGCAGTTGATGGGCACGCAGGGCAAGGGATTTCAGTTTCTTTTCCAGTTCGGGTTCGACATCCGCAGGGCAAAAATATCCCAGGTACCCGTTCGCGCCGACATCCTTCGACTTGGCTTCGTTTGTATAGATCCAGGGTGTGTCTGAATGAGTAGTATCCAGTTCTAGGATGGGGAAGCGGTGGAAACCGTCCTTCTCGTACCATTCGGGGTGACGCGAATAGAGCTTCGCATCGGCCCGTCCCAGAATGCCGACGGTGAATTCACGTCCCGGCAGGAAGGTCTCCACGAGCGCAGGCTGTTGATAAGTATTGATAATGTAGGTCACACGTTCGCGTAATTCCTTTTCGTTGTTGACCAGGGCATTCATGTCCACGCCCATGCCTGTGCCTTCACGCGCCGGTTTGACGAAGAGCGGGAAATTCAACTCCGCGCGCAGGGGTTCATCACCGATGAGGAATTCCTGAAACGGCGCGACGGGCAGGCGGCGGTCGCGCCAAATGCGTTTGGTGAGGGTTTTGTCGAGCGAGATGCCGTTGGCAAGCACACGTGAGCCGGTATAGGGGATGCCCAGCAATTCAAGCAGCGCCGGAACCTGGGCTTCACGCGCATCACCCCCGAGTCCTTCGGCGATGTTGAAGCAAATGTCGGGATTCTCATCACGCAGGGCATAAGGCAGGTCCTTGTCAGCCTGAATAAAGACCGTCGAATGGCCATCAGTTTCGAGCGCGGCACGGAGCGATTCCACAGTTTCGATGTGGTCGTAGTCAGCGAAGGCGTCCGGCGGCACACCTTCCGGCTTGGGCAGATTTTCATCTTTGATATTGGCAAGGACGGCGATTTTCCAATAATGTTTCATGCGATGACCAGGAGGTTTATCCTCCCCATGGTCAAGTGATTCGGGCATTTTTACTCCTTAACTAGATGAAATAACGGGCGCTAGTATAGTACATGCTGTCCGGATGGCAAGGGTAAACGCGGATTCCTCGAATTCTTTTAAGGTAATTTATAATGAAAACTAGACAATCATGAGCCTTTCAGGTATCATTGCATTGCTTGTATCCCCGCTCACAAAAAGTGCGTAAGGACGATGAGCGGAAATTTACAGACCACCCGGATAAAGCCCTTATCCGGGTTCTTGTACGTTATAAGAATCTTGGCGGAGGTTACCTAATGTCAGACCTGATCAAGCAAATCACCAGCGATTTGCAAAAACAAATCGAAGGTTTTACCCCTGAATTCAGCGTAAGCGATATTGGTGTCGTGTTGGAAGCGGGTGATGGGATTGCTCGTGTGAAGGGCCTTGCGAATGTCAAGGCACAGGAGCTTGTCCAGTTTTCCAACGGCGTGATGGGCACGGCGTTCAACCTCGAAGAGAGCAGCGTCGGCGTGATCGTGATGGGTGCGTACGACGGAATCACCGAAGGGATGACTGTGCGTGGCACGGGACGCATTGCCTCCGTCCCTGTGGGTGACGCCATGATCGGACGCGTGGTGAACGCATTGGGTGAGCCGATTGACGGCAAGGGTCCCATCGCCACCACAGGCTTCCGTCCCATCGAACGCATCGCTCCCGGTGTGGTGGAACGTCAGGACGTGGACACTCCTGTTCAAACGGGTATCAAATCCATCGACTCGATGATCCCCGTTGGGCGTGGTCAGCGCGAATTGATCATCGGCGACCGTCAGACCGGCAAGACCGCCATCGCCATCGACACCATCATCAACCAAAAGGGGAAAGACCTGATTTGCATCTACATTGCCATCGGACAAAAGAAAGCCGCCGTCGCCCGTACGGTGGGCATCCTCGAAAAACACGGCGCGATGGAACACACGATTGTTGTGGTCGCCGCAGCGGATGAATCCGCCGCATTGCAATACATTGCCCCGTACGCCGGTACCGCCATTGGCGAGGAATTCATGGAGACAGGACGCGACGCCCTCATTATTTACGATGACCTCTCCAAGCACGCGTGGGCATACCGCCAGGTTTCCCTGCTTCTCCGCCGCCCGCCCGGACGTGAAGCCTACCCCGGCGACGTGTTCTATCTCCACTCTCGTCTGCTGGAGCGCTCTGCCCGTCTTGCGAATAAATATGTTATCGTCAGGAAGGATTACCCGAACGAACTTGCCTCCGAAAGAGACGGCGTGGATGGGAAAGTTTACACAGGTCCCATCGCGAAGGATGAAGCAGTGGAAGCCCACAAGCATATGGACAATGTGGACGATTACAAGATCCTCAAGGTTGCCGGTTCGGGCGGTTCGCTAACCTCCCTGCCCATCATTGAGACCCTGCTTGGTGATGTGTCTGCTTATATCCCCACAAATGTTATTTCCATCACCGATGGACAAATTTATCTGGAAGGTAACCTCTTCAATGCGGGCATTCGCCCGGCAGTGAACGTGGGTATCTCAGTCTCCCGCGTGGGTGGCGACGCCCAGACCAAGGCCATGAAGCAGGTGGCGGGTCGTCTGCGCCTTGATATGGCGGCCTACCGCGAGTTGGCAGCGTTCGCATTGATGGCCTCCGATTTGGATAAGTCCACGCAGCAGCAATTAAGCCGCGGTCAAAGGATGCAGGAGATCCTCAAGCAGCCGCAGTATCAGCCAATGGATCTCGAGAATCAGGTGATAGTCATCTTTGCGGGCACGAACGGCTATGCAGATGGCGTTCCGCTCGAAAAGATGGCGCAGTGGCAGGCTGACTTGATCCGCTTTATGGCTTCTTCATATCCCGAAATCGGCAAGGACATCATTTCCCGCAAGACCATCACCGATGACAACCGCGCTGTGTTGACCAAGGCCCTCGACGCGTTCCGCGCGGGCTGGCAAGCTTAACTGTTCAACCAATCAACTACTTGACTAAGGAACTAACTCATGGCTTCCGCTCGTGAAATGCGGCTCAGAATCAAGAGCGTAAAAAACATTTCGCAGGTCACACGCGCGCTGGAAACGGTGAGCGCCAGCAAGGTCCGCAAGGCGATTAATGCGGTCATGGCGACCCGTCCGTATGCGACCAAAGCCTGGCAGGTGTTGAAGCACGTCTCCGAACAACCGGGACGTGACAGCCTGCACCCGCTTTTGGCGCATCGTGATGAAGTGAAAAAGATATTGGTGGTGGTTATCACCGGCGACCGCGGTCTCGCGGGCGCGTACAACTCCAATGTTATCCGCTTCACCGCCCAGCGTTTTGACAAGTCCGCCGCGCCGATTGAATACATCGCAGTCGGCCGCAAGGGACGTGACCTGCTCATCCGTCGCGGCAAAAAGGTGATTGCAGATTTCAGCAACCTGCCCGCCGCCCCAACCTTTACCGATATTTCCGCCATTGGGCGACTCGCGGTGGAGGAATTCAGCACGCACAAGGTGGATGAGGTCTATCTCGTTTACACCAGTTTCGTCAACATGGGACGCCAGGTGGCCAGCGTAAAGAAACTCCTGCCGCTCGAACTTGAAGGCGAAGGCCGCGTGAGGGATTTCGAACACCAGTCCAACGGGCCCGCGGCGGCTTATGAGTATGAACCGGACATGCGCGGCATCCTCGACGAGATCATCCCGCGCTTTACTGCTTTGCAGGTTTATCAGGCAGTTTTGGAATCACAGGCCAGCGAACACGCTGCCCGTATGGTTGCCATGCGCAACGCCACCGACAACGCGAAGGAACTGGTCGGCGCGCTGCAATTGGCATACAACAAAGTCCGTCAGCAGGGCATTACGAACGATATCTTGGACATTGTCGGCGGCGCGGAAGCGCTGGCCGCGAAATAACTGGAGGAGATCATGGCAAACTCAACAGGCCGTGTCGTACAAATTTTAGGCGGTGTGGTGGACGTGGCATTCCCCGAAGGCGGAATCCCGGAACTCTATGAAGCGATTACCGTGGAACGTGAAGGCAAGTCCCCCCTCGTTCTCGAAGTGCAAAAACACCTGGGCAATGGCTGGGTCCGTACAGTTTCGATGGACTCGACCGATGGTCTCCAGCGCGGCGTTCCCGCCGTGGCAACCGGCGCGCCGATCCTCGTCCCAGTGGGACCTTCCACGCTGGGACGCATCTTCAACGTGCTGGGTCAACCCGTGGACAGGAAGGGTGACGTCGTCGCGGCGATGCACTATCCAATCCACCGACCCGCTCCCGCCTTCGAAGAGCAATCCACCCGCGTGGAAGTCTTCGAGACCGGCGTCAAAGTCATCGACCTGATCGCCCCGTTCACCAAAGGTGGGAAGACAGGCATCTTCGGCGGCGCGGGCACGGGCAAGACCGTCATCATCATGGAACTCATCCGTTCGGTTGCGACTGAGCACGAAGGCAACTCGGTGTTTGCAGGTGTGGGCGAACGAACTCGTGAAGGAACAGCCTTGTATCGTGAAATGATCGAATCTGGCGTTATGAAAGACACTGTAATGGTGTACGGACAGATGAACGAACCGGCCGGTGTGCGTCTGCGCGTGGCGCTCTCTGCGCTCTCGATGGCGGAATACTTCCGCGATCAGGGCAAGGACGTGCTGCTCTTCGTGGACAACATCTTCCGCTTCTCGATGTCCGGGTCCGAAGTGTCCGCGCTGCTTGGGCGTATGCCCTCCGCAGTGGGCTACCAGCCGACCCTCGCCACAGAAATGGGCGAATTGCAGGAACGCATCACCTCCACGCGCACCGGCTCGATCACATCCATGCAGGCGGTCTACGTGCCGGCAGATGATTACTCCGACCCCGCTCCTGTGGCAACCTTTACCCACCTTGATGCGACCATTGCTCTCGAACGCTCCATCGTGGAAAAAGGCATCTACCCGGCAGTTGATCCGCTTGGCTCGACCTCCCGTATTCTCGACCCGAACATCGTCGGCGAAGACCATTACCGAACTGCCCGTGAAGTCCAGCGCATCCTCCAACGTTACAAGGACTTGCAGGATATTATCGCCATTCTCGGCATCGATGAACTCTCCGAAGACGATAAACTCATCGTGGCGCGTGCCCGCAAGGTTGAACGCTTCTTCTCCCAGCCCTTCTTCGTCGCGGAACGCTTCACCGGCATTAACGGACGCTATGTGCCGCTCAAGGAGACCGTCAGTGGTTTCCGCGAAATCCTCGACGGCAAATGCGATGACCTGCCCGAACAGGCTTTCATGATGGCTGGCACGATCCAGGATGTCCGTGACAGGGCTGAGAAACTGGCGAAAGATGCATAACCACCCGTCATTGCGAGCCCCGACAGGGACGAAGCAATCTCGTGTGTTTAGATTGCTTCTTCAGCCTGCGGCCGCAACACCTGCACTTGCACGCAGGTGCAAGTGTGACGAAATGGATGTGACTTATGACTATTCGTTGTGAAATTGTTTCTCAGGACCGCACGGTATTCACGGGTGACGTGGATATCGTTGTCCTGCCTGGTGCGGCAGGGGAAATGGGTATCCTCCCCGGACATGCGCCTGTTCTCACCTCCTTGAAGTTTGGACTCATCAAAGTCCGCCAAAAGGGGAATGAGGAAGTCTTTACCGTCGCTGGTGGTATTGCCGAGGTACAACCCAGGATCGTCACCGTGCTTGCGGACGCGGCTGAAAATGTGCGGGAGATCGATGTTGCCCGCGCAGAAGCTGCCCGCACACGCGCAGAAGAGGCGATTGCCAAGGGAGTGCCGCCGGATACAGACGCCTACCTTGCAATGGAAGCCGCCCTGCGGAAGTCCAATCTCCGTCTCGAAGCCGCGCGTCGTTACGGCAAGAGCAGTGCCCGTTCTCATTATACGGAACAATAAACTGTGGCCATGTTTTCCAAAGAACTGGGTGTTGACCTGGGCACCATGTACACGCGCATTGCCGACAGCACTCAGGTGCTGTTGGAAGAGCCGACGATTGTCGCCATCGAAGTGGACGACCAGAAGATGGTTGCGGCCGGACTCGAAGCGCGTGACATGTTTGGCAAGGTCCCCGACAGCATCGAAGTTGCGCGTCCGCTCCGAAACGGTGTGATCGCCGATTACGAAATCACCGAAACCCTTTTGCAATATCTGTTACAACGCGTCAGCGGCTCAATGCGCATCTTCCGCCCGCGGGTGATGATCTCCGTCCCGTTTGGAGTGACCAGTGTGGAGCGTCGCGCAGTCTATGAAGCCGTGATGGAAGCGGGAAGCCGCGAAGCCTTCCTCATCCAACAGCCTTTGGCGGCGGCAATTGGCATCGACCTGCCCATCAATTCCCCGTCTGGAAACATGATCATCAGCCTCGGCGGTGGATGCACCGAAGCGGCGGTGATGGCAATGTACGGCATCGTGGCGGCAGACACCCTGCGCGTGGGTGGCATGGATTTGGACGAAGCTATCGTCAACTATGTGCGCCGGAAATACGGCGTGGTCATCGGCCAACTGACCGCCGAACAGCTCAAGACCCGCATTGGCGCGGCTGTCCCGCAGGATATCGAAAACAGCATGGAAGTGCAGGGACAGGATCAGGTCACCGGCCTGCCGCGTCCTGTCATGCTGACAACGGGTGAGATCGTCGAAGCCTTGCAGGACCCGTTGAAGCAGATCGTCGAGTCGGGCCGTAAGGTGCTGGAAAAGACCCCGCCCGAGTTGGTCTCTGACATCATCGACCGCGGCGTGGCCCTGTGCGGCGGTGGCGCCCTCCTGCGCGGTGTGGATAAGCTGCTCACCAAGTCGCTCGGCATTCCCGCCTATCTTGTGGACAACCCGCTGACCTGTGTAGTGCAAGGCACGATACGCGGCTTCGGCATGTTGAACATGATCCGCAGAAATCTACCGCAAGTGTAAAAAGACAAAAGCGACTTCCAGATGGAGGTCGCTTTTTTTGATGGAAAACAAATCGGGGGTTACGTTCAGTTTACTGGCTTTTCACAACGTATCCATACTTTCTCCATAATTCAGCAGTATGGTATGGACATCACTTCCGATAAGGAGAAACCATGCCTACTCGAACTTTGTCCCGTCGTGATTTTTTGAAGACTACCGGACTCGCACTCGGTACCGGCGTTGTAGCCTGCAGCGGATTGACCGCGCTCGCCACATATCGTCCATCCGTTGCACTGCCCGAGTCTACTTTTGGAGATCAAGATACAGCTAAAAAAGTGCTCATTGCCTATGCCAGCAAATGCGGCTCGACTGGTGAGGTCGCGACGGCAATCGGTAAAACACTCGCCCAAAACGGTGCGCATGTGGACGTGATGCCGCTAAAGGAGGTCACTGACCTGTCAGGCTATCAGGCTGTCTTTGTCGGCAGCGCCATTCGTGTGGGGAAATGGCTGCGGGAAGCCGCTGACTTTGTCAATGAAAATCGTGCCATCCTGCAACGCGTTCCCACCGCATATTTCACGGTATGTATGACCATGGCTGAAGATACACCTGCCAACCGGGACAGGGCCGCAGGATTCATCGACCCCGTGCGGACAGTGCTAGCCCCGGCTGCCGAAGGGTACTTTGCTGGCAAGGTGGACTTTAAGCGTTTGTCTTTCGTCGAAAGCACCATGTTGAAAGCAAAAGGTGGAATAGAGGGTGACTTCAGGAACTGGGACAAAATCAAAAACTGGGCACAAAGTACCTATGCACAAATCTGCGCTTGAGCCTCGTGGGACTGCATAACCTCTCCACCGCGCCATTTCCAGCGAGATTCGGGGGAAGGTCGCAAGTGTTTGGAGGAAATATCAAAAAGCGACTTCCAGATGGAGGTCGCTTTTTGGATTTGAAGATTATTTTTTCAAGTTCACCGCCCCAAATCCCTGACACTGCTGTTTATCCTCAAGCATCGTCTTTTTGGATTTCATTTGACGCATATCGTTTGTGAAGATTGGTGAATAGTCCGTTTTTCTTTTCCAACGCTTGCCTTCTTTCAATAGAACCTTTCGATATGTACTTTGTTTCCGCCCACCGAGTTTCACCTTCTGTGGCTTCTATAACCAATCCTGCTAATGGGATTTCTTTTCCATATTCATTTTGAAATTTTTCAATTGTGTCATCAAGACTTTTTTCCCATGCAGGTAAGTCTGCGCGAACTATTTCTCGTATTCTTTCGTGAATATTGCATATGCCCTCTGCGTATTCGCGAATTAACGGTCTAGCATCTATCCAGTCCTTGTGTTGAATTTCTTTTAGTTCTTTCAAAACGCTTTTTTTGAAGTTGCCATCTTCCGCCAGTTCTAAAACACCAATTAATGGTATTGCCCTATGAAGAAGTTGATAATCGGCTTCAACGTCAACACGTTTGTGGGAGAATTTTATGCTGTGAATTGGGAAGCCTCGATGTTGAACATAATTTCTCAGGGCTTCCATAACACGATAGCCTAAGCTTTTATCATATTGTGATGAAATTTCTTTTTTCACTAATTCAAGAGTAGTTGAGTTTTTTTCATATATCTTTTCAACGTGTTGGATGCTTTGGTCGATATACATTCGACCAGCGCTCAGTAGATTAACGATGCGCCTGCTAATGAGATTTCTTTCACGGCTCATTGATATATGATCATCATTACTGAAAATCATCATGCGAGATGCTATTGCCAACAATTCTGTCTCGTACTCATAAAAGTTTTCGGCTACCAAGTCGAATTTTTCTTCTACAAATAGAATTTCAAATAAGTTTTGTCTGGCGGCTTTAATGCGTAAATATTCGGCTTCGTTAATCTCGATAAAGCCTGTAAAGCCCATGACTAACTTTGAGATTCCATATTTCATCATGATTCGTAAAGATGCTTACCTGTGATTTAGCCAATCTGAGTTTGATGTAATTCCTTTGCCAAGCACGGATTATACGCCCGCATTGGCAAGGGGACAATAAGTTGTCTTGTTCCCAAATTCCCCGCCCAAAATCATTGACTCATTTCACATTTCGAGTAGAATTCCGCCCAATATGTTTAGAGATCACGCAAGCATCCTCATGGAAGCTAAGTCCAAGCGCAAGCCCAGCCTCGCAACGAAAGTTGTCGGGTTTGGGCTTGTTTCGGTTGACCAAAAAGCCATGAAAAGGATGTTGGGCACTCGCGCCTAGTCTTTGGGCTTTTCGTTTACCGCATCAACGCTCCCCGGCAACGGGGAGCGTTTTTTTATTCTGTGTCACCGTCATTGCGAGAGCTGATGGTCGAGTAGGGCGACACTTGCACCGTCACTGCGTTTGGTGCAGTGCGGTGAGCCCGTATTGAGACCCAGCCCGAAGCAATCTCATCGCCGCAGATTACGCGGATTTTCGCTAATTTCTGGAGAATCCGCGCAAATTAGCGAAATTCGCGGCAGAGGCTTTGTGAATTCTGGGATTGCTTCGCCCTTCGGGCTCGCAATGACATGGGCGAAGACAAGGAGAAATCATGGTTCAGATTTTGGATACGACATTGAGAGAAGGTGAGCAAACGCCCTACGTCAACTTTACGGTAGACGAGAAAGTCCACATCGCGCAGATGCTCGACCGCATTGGCGTGGACATGATCGAAGCGGGCGACCCATCGGTCTCGAACAACGTGGCGGCGGCGATCAAGCGCATTTCCGCGCTCGGTCTGCGGGCGGAGATCGTCGCCCACAGCATCGCGTCCCGTTCGGGCATCGACAAAGCCAAAGCCTGTGGCGCGAAGCGCGTGGCGATCTTCTACGCCACCTCGCAGATTCACCTCGACGCGAAACTGCACAAGACCCACGAAGAGGCGATTCGCATCATCACCGAACATATCGCCTACGCCCGCGGTCTGGGACTCAACGTCCGCTACACGCCTGAGGACGCCACCCGCACCGACTTCGAGTTCCTGGTCCAGGTTTGCAACGCCGCCATCGAAGCGGGCGCGGACCGAATCAGTTTCGCCGACACATTGGGCATCATGCAGCCGCATCTTTTCCACGAGCGGGTGAAGGCACTGCGCGAGCGATTGCTCCCCTGTCAGATCGACCTGCATTGCCACGACGACTACGGGCTGGCTCTGGCAAACGCAATGGCGGGCATTCGCGCAGGCGCGGATTGCATCCATACCACGGTCAATGGGATGGGCGAGCGCACGGGTATCCCCGACCTCGCCGAGACGGTGGTCGCCTTCCACAACCTCGAAGGCGAGACGAAATACAACCTCGAACCGCTCGTCAATCTCTCCGCTTATCTCGAAAAGTCCACTGGATTTTTCATGGCGGCGAACAAGCCAATCACGGGACAGAACGCATTCAGCCACAAGAGCGGAGTCCACACCAACGGCGTGCTGAAAGACCCGCGCACCTACGAGCCGTTCGATCCCGCTGTCATCGGGCGTGAGCGCAAGATCGTCATCGACAAGTACACGGGCAAGACGGCGGTCGCGGCGCGGCTGGACGAGTACGGAATCGAGGTCAGTCACGCGGAGTTGGAGGTCATCGTCACCCGCATCAAGAACATCGGCGACCAGCGCAAGCAGTTGTTCGACGCCGACATCCTCGAAATTGCCGAGCAGGTCACGGGGCGCGAGATGGATGTCATCCCGCACGACATCCACGCCATCATCATGCTGGAAGTTGAGTCGCACGTTTACACCACTTCGGTGGTGCGCCGCCTGCGGAGCTTTGAAAACGTCACGAGCGTGTACGAGGTCACTGGCGACTACGACATCAGCGCCTTTGCCAACGCCGAAAATATGGCAGCGCTCAACAACCTCATCGAAGAAATCCGCACGGTGCAAGGCGTCAAGCGGACGGAGACGAGAATGGTCTTGAAGAAATACAACGGAAAAGCGTAGTGACGACTTCAGTCGTCCCAAAAAAGCGACTGAAGTCGCTACTACAACCAATGGAGAACTTATGGGCACATTAATTGAAGAAATCTTTTCCCGCAAAGCGGGACGTCCCGTTCAGGCGGGCGAAATCCTGCTGCTGGATGTGGACTACATCATGAGTCACGACAACACCACGCCGCTGGCAATCAAAGCCTTCCGCGACATAGGCAAGCCAATCCACGACAAGAACCGTATCGTGCTGCACCTCGACCATGCCTATCCCGCGCCAAACGTTTTGGCGGCGGAGAATCACAAGAAGATCATCGAGTTCGTCCGCGAGCAGGAACTTCCGCATTTTCATCATCAGGGCGTCTGTCATCAGGTGATGATCGAGGAAGGCTATATCACGCCTGGCGCAATCGTCATCGGCGCGGACTCGCACTCCAACACCTACGGCGCGATGGGCGCGTTCGGTGCGGGGCTTGGCTCCACCGAAATTGCCGTGGCGTGGGTGACGGGCAAATGCTGGTTCAAAGTCCCTGAGACGATCCGCATCGAGTTGACGGGCAAAGCCCAAAGCGGAGTCTACGCCAAAGACGTGATGATCTACATCGCGGGCATGATGGGCATGGACGGCGGCACGTATCGCTCCGTCGAATTTGGCGGCGACTACATCGAAAGCCTGCCGATGAACGAGCGCATCGTCTTCCCGAACATGTCCACCGAGATCGGCGCGAAGTGCGGCTTGATTGCGGCGGATGAAGTGACGCTGGACTACTTGCGGACTCAAACTCCCGCGCAAGGGGCTTACGAAATGATTCGCCCCGTGAATCCGCGCTATGAGCGGGTGATTCAAATCGACGTATCGCAGCTCGCCCCGCAGGTTTCCTGTCACCCCGACGTGGATCATGTCAAGCCGCTGGAAGAAGTCGTCGGGTTGGAAGTCCACGAGGTTTATATCGGCACCTGCACCAACGCCCGCTACGAAGATATTGAACTCGTGGCGAAGATGCTCAAAGGCAAGAAGGTTAATCCGTTTACGCGGGTGATCGTCACGCCTGCCAGCGAGCGCATCTATAAGAAGGCGATGAAAAATGGCTTGATCGAAATCCTGATAGATGCTGGCTGCACCGTGACGGGCACAGGCTGCGGCGCATGTATCGGGCGTCACGGCGGAATCCTCGCCGCAGGTGAACGTGCCCTGACCACCATGAACCGTAACTTTATCGGACGCATGGGCAGTCCGCTGGCGGAGATTTATCTGGCAAGTCCCGCAACGGCGGCGGCAACGGCGCTAGCGGGGAAGATTGCAGACCCGCGTGAACACCTAACATAACCCGTCATTGCGAGGCGTGCTCTTCCGCCGAAGCAATCCCCAACACCATGACGGAGATTGCTTCGGGCTGGTGCCCTCGCAATGACGTGACCAACAAAAGGAGATAACCATGAGCAAAGCATGGACATTTGAAGACAACCTGAACACCGACGAAATCATCCCTGGGCGGTTCAACATCACCATCGATCCGCTCGAACTGGCGAAGAATGTATTTTGTGAAATCAAGCCCGACTACGCAAAGAGCGTCAAACCTGGCGACGTAATCGTCGGCGGACAAAACTTCGGATGCGGCTCGTCCCGCGAACACGCGCCGATTGCCATCAAAGGCTCACAGGCGAAGTGCGTCATCGCCGCATCCTATGCGCGGATTTTCTTCCGCAACGCCGTCAACATCGGACTGCCGATTCTGGAATGTCCCGAAGCCGCTGCCGACATCACCGAAGGCGACGATGTAGATGTGAACCTCGCTACGGGCGAAATCTTCAACCGCACCAACGGACACCAGTATCAGGCGCGTCCGCTTCCGCAGTTTGTGTTGAAGATTGCCGAGGCGGGCGGGATTGTGAACTTTTTGAAAGAGCATGATATTCAAGAGCTAATGAGTTGATGTCATTGCGAGGGCTGGTTGAGTAGCCGCGTAGCGGTGTATCGAAACCGAGCGAAGCAACTTCCCAATTATGTGGGATTGCTTCGGGTCGTGGTCTCGATACGGCGAACGAGCATCGCCTACTCGACCAACGACCCTCGCAATGACGGAAGATGGAGAATTCATGTACAAAATCACCCTCCTCCCTGGCGATGGGATTGGTCCCGAAGTGATTGCTGCTGCGCGTGAAGCGTTGACCGCGCTTCCGCTCGAATGGGACTTCACCGAATGCGGCATCGGCTACGGCGAATACCAGCGCTCTGGCTCGCCTCTGCCTGATTCCACGCTTCAAGCCATTCGCAACGCGGACGCCGCTCTCTTCGGCGCAGTTACCACGCCGCCCAACATCCCCAATTATTTTTCACCCGTCGTGCGAATGCGCCAGTCGCTTGACCTGTACGCCAACCTGCGACCCAACCGCTCGATTCAGCATCCATCGTCCCGCGCTAGCATTGACATGCTCATCGTCCGCGAAAACACTGAAGGCTTGTACTCAGGCATCGAGCGGACAGAAGACGACGGGAACCGCGCCATCACCGAACGGGTCATCACCCGCAAGGGCTCGGAGCGAATTCTTCGCAAAGCGTTCGACACCGCCCGCCAACTGGGACGCAAGACCGTTCACGTTGTCCACAAGGCGAACGTGCTGCGCCAGACCTGCGGACTGTTCCGCGCCACCGCGCTGGAAGTTGCCAAAGACTATCCCGACCTGACCATGCAGGAAATGCTGGTGGATACCTGCGCGATGGAGCTTGTCCGCGCGCCTGAGCAGTTCGAGGTCATTGTCACCACCAATTTGTTTGGCGACATCCTCAGCGACGAAGCCTGCATGTTTGTCGGCGGACTTGGAGTTGCGGCGTCGGGCAACATCGGCGCGGACGTGGCAGTCTTCGAGCCAGTCCACGGCAGCGCCCCGACTTTGGTCGGCACGGGCAAGGCGAATCCCACCGCCACGTTTTTTGCCGCCGCCATGATGTTGGACTATCTCGGCGAAAAAGAGCAAGCTGCCCGCCTAAAAACCGCTGTCGAAGCCTGCATTGCCGAAGGGCAAGTCACACCTGATTTGGGTGGCTCGCTGACGACAAGTGAAATGACGAAAACAGTGATCGGTAAATTGGGAAATTGGTAGTTGGTTCTATACCAGTTCCCAATTTACCGATCTGCTAAAACCAAACACGGAAGGACTTGAATTATGACTCGCATTGGTTTTTTATACACCCGCCTGCGTGCGGAAGAAAAATATCTTCTCGAAGAACTCGAAAAACGCCCGAACGTGGAACTTGTCCGCGTGAAGGATGACGGGCATTTCTTCGACATTTCCCGCATCCCCGAACCCGTGGATGTGCTCTTCGAACGTTCGGTTTCTTACTCACGTGGAGTTTACATCTCGAAGATTTACGAAGCCAACGGCGTGAAGGTGGTCAACACCCCGCAGGTGGCGGAACGCTGCGGCGACAAATATGTCACCAGCCAGATCCTTGTCCAGAACGGAATCCCAACTCCGAGGGTGCTGATGGCTTTCGACGAAGAGTCCGCTTTGGCGGCGGTGGATGCGATGGGCTATCCATGCGTATTGAAACCAGTCGTCGGTTCGTGGGGACGTCTGCTCGCCAAGGTCGAAAATCGCTACGACGCCGAATCCTTCATCGAGCACAAAGCCGCGCTGGGAGTCAACCATCAGGTTTTCTACATTCAAGAATATGTGGACAAGCCTGGGCGTGACATCCGCGCCTTTGTGGTGGGTGAGGAGCCGATTGCTGCGATCTATCGTACTTCCGAGAATTGGATCACCAACACGGCACGCGGTGGGATTGCGACCAACTGTCCGCTGACGCCAGAGCTGAGCGATATTTGCCGACGCACCGCCCAAGCCGTCGGCGGCGGACTACTCGCCATCGATGTCTTCGAGACCGAGAGCGGCTTAAGCGTCAACGAAGTCAATCACACGATGGAATTCCGCAACAGCATCACGACCACGGGAGTCAACATCCCCGCCTTGATGGTGGACTATGTTTTGGAGCAGGCAATGGAACGGGTATAACCGATTCTGGACGACGGAACTTGGCGGTGATTATGTCGTTGCGAGGAGCGTTTGTTGTGACGAAGCAACCTCCAATTAATAGGAGACTGCTTCGCCAAAGGCTCGCAGTGACATTTCAATAAAAAATTGGTGCGGCAAATTCATTGACTCATTTCATTTTTCGAGTAGAATACCGCCCAATATGTTTACGCTTTTTGCACTGCCTCGTACACGTCGTCCCATGCCCACTTCCCAGAGAAGGTTGGGAGCTTTTCGTTTGGATGACGGTAACACGAGCGCGCGCTAGAAGCACACGCACAAGTTGACCCAAACAGCCCTCCTTCTCGGAGGGCTGTTTTTATTTCACCCCCCTCAATCCCCCCAAAATGGGGGGAAGAAAACACAGGAGTAAAAAATGAACCCTAAACCTAAACCTCAAATCAAGAAAGTTGTCCTTGCCTATTCGGGCGGATTGGACACCTCGGTCATTGTGCCGTGGCTGAAGGAAAACTATGGTTGTGAAGTTGTCTGCTTTTGCGCAGATGTTGGACAAGGCGACGAAGACCTGGCGAAATTGGAAGATAAAGCCATCAAGAGCGGCGCGAGCCAGTTTGTGCTGCACGACATGAAGGAAGAATTTGCCGAGCAATATCTCTTTCCTTTGCTCAAGGCGGGGGCGGTTTATGAACACAAGTATTTATTGGGCACATCGGTTGCCCGTCCTTTGATTGCGAAACACCTCGTGGAAGTTGCCCACGAGACTGGCGCGGATGCGATTGCGCACGGCGCGACAGGCAAGGGCAACGATCAAGTCCGTTTTGAACTCACCGTCATGGCGCTCGACCCGCGCCTCAAGATCGTTGCTCCCTGGCGCGAGTGGGATATCCGCTCCCGCGAAGATGCGATTGCCTATGCTGCCAAGCACAACGTCCCTGTGACTGCGACCATCAAATCCATCTACAGCCGCGACTCGAACCTCTGGCATCTTTCCCATGAAGGCGGTCTGCTCGAAGACCCCTGGAACGAACCAGAAGAGGTCATGTACCAGATTTCCACCTCGCCTGAAAACGCGCCTGAACAAGCCGAATACGTGGAGATCGAATTCGAGAGCGGTAACCCGATTGCGGTCAACGGCGAAAAACTTTCGCCCGCGAAGATCGTCGAAACTCTCAACGCCATCGGTGGCGCGCACGGCATTGGGCGCGTTGACCTCGTCGAGAACCGCCTCGTCGGTATGAAGTCACATGGCGTGTACGAGACCCCAGGCGGCACCATTCTGATGTATGCCCATCGCGAACTTGAATCCCTCGTCCTCGACCGACAGACCATCAACTTCAAGCAGGTTGCCGCCGTCAAGTATGCCGAACTCACTTATGACGGTTTGTGGTTCACCCCGCTGCGCGAAGCCCTCGACGCCTTCGTCAACTCCACGCAGGGACCTGTTACCGGCGTTGTCAAACTCAAGTTGTACAAGGGCAACATCGTCGTCGCTGGGCGCAAGTCGCCGTTCAGCCTCTACCGCGAAGACTTCGCCACCTTTGGCGAGGAAGATGTCTATGACCAGAGCCACGCCGAAGGCTTCATCCGCTTGTTCGGTCTCAGCCTCAAAGTCCGCGCCCTCAATGGGCTGCCCGTTTCAGGTCTCGATATGCCGAAACCTGATTATTCGAAGTTTAAACGCGACTAATGTCATTGCGAGGAGGGCGTACTTCCCGACGAAGCAATCCCCTACTCTATTGGAGATTGCTTCGGGCAAAAAACAAGTGCGCCCTCGCAATGACGAAAAGAAGGAGCATTTATGACCCTCTGGGGCGGACGCTTTTCAACCAAACTCAACGACCAAGCTTGGGACTTGAATACCTCCCTGCCTGTGGATCAGCGCATGGCTTTGCAGGATGTGGATGGGAGTCTGGCGTGGGCGGACGCGATTCACAAGGCTGGGATTTTGTCAGACGAGGAACACGAGCAGATTACCCGTGGGCTTGTCGCTGTCCGAGCGGAATTTTCTTCAGGAGGGTTTTCCTTCGTCCCCTCCGACGAGGATATTCACACCGCTGTCGAGCGTCGACTCGGCGAGTTGATTGGCACGGCGGCTGGCAAGCTCCACACGGGACGCAGCCGCAACGACCAGGTTGCCACAGATTTTCGGCTTTGGATGTTGCAGGCAATTCCGCAATTGGATGCCGCGCTGAAAAATCTGCAATCTGCGTTGATCGAGCAAGCCGAACTTGCGGGCGAGACCCTAATGTCAGGCTACACTCACCTGCGACGCGCCCAGCCGATTTTGCTGGCGCACTGGTGGCTGAGTCACTTTCACCCACTTCAGCGAGACCGCGAACGCCTTGCAGATTTGACCAAACGCGTCTCTGTTTTGCCATTGGGCTGTGGCGCGCTGGCTGGCACGCCCGTCCCCGTTGACCGCGCTGAACTTGCCCAATCGCTTGGCTTTGACCAGCCCGCACCCAACAGTCTAGACTCCGTCTCTGACCGCGACTTCGCCGCCGAGTTTTTGTTCTGCGCCACGATGGCAGGAGTCCACCTCAGCAAACTTGCAGAGCAAATTGTTTTGTACACCAGCGCCGAGTTTGGCTTCTTTGAACTCTCCGACGCCTACTCGACGGGTTCGAGTCTCATGCCGCAAAAGAAAAATCCCGACGTGTTTGAACTCACACGCGGCAAGGCTGGCACATTGCTTGGCTTGCTCACGGGTCTGCTCGCCACGCTCAAGGGTTTGCCCTCGACCTACGACAAGGACTTGCAGGAAGACAAGGCTCCCGTCTTTGCCGCAGCCGACACCCTGTTGATGATGTTACCCGTCCTCGCTGGCGCCTTGCGGACAATCACCGCCAAGCCTGAGCGGATGCGCGCCGCGATTGATTCATTCATGATGGCAACCGACCTCGCGGATTATCTCGTTGACAAAGGGATTCCCTTCCGCGAGACACATGCCATTGCAGGCAAAGCTGTCCGCCTGGCTGGCGAGAAAAATGTCGGGTTGGAAGGAATCTCCCTCGAAGCGTATCAGGCTCTTTGTCCCGCTTTTAAAGCGGATGTGTATCAAGTTTTCGATCCGCTGGAATCCGTCAAACGCAGAAATGCCATTGGCGGAACCAGTCCTGAAGCAGTAAAAAGTCAGATTGATAGAGTCAAACGACTCCTGTCGTTTGAAAAATCTTAGAAAACCCAAAGGAGAAAAAATCATGTCTACAGTAACTTGCCCCGAATGTGAAGCCGAAATTACCCTGGATACTGGTACCGAAGCTGGTCAAATCATCGTCTGCTCGGATTGTGGCGTTGACCTTGAAGTGACCTCGGTTGACCCCGCCGCCGTCCAACTTGCGCCGATGGAACAGGAAGATTGGGGTGAATAACCGACGATGGACCATGGACCGCGGACGATGGATAAATGGTCTATCGTCTATTGTCCATGGTCGTCCGACGGAGAGATTATGCAACGACGATTAAAAATAGGCGTCCTTTATTCCCGCGTGCGTGTTGAGGAGAAGTGGATCTTCGGCGCGATGGAAAAGCTTGGCATTGACTATGACCGACTTGATGACCGCTCCATCCATTTTGATTTGGATAATCCCGCGCCGTGGCAGCAATACAACGCGGTGCTTGAGCGCAGCATCAGTTACAACAGCGGACTTTATGCGCTGCGTCTGCTCAATGCGTTTGGCGTGCCCACTGTGAACACTGCTTCGGTGGCGGAGATCTGCGGCGACAAGTTGATGACCAGCGCAGCCCTTGCCCGCGACGGAATTCCACAGCCACATAATGCAACCGCATTCACGCCCGAAGCGGCTTTGGAAGCGATTGAGGCTTTCGGCTACCCTGTGGTGTTGAAGCCCGTCGTCGGTTCGTGGGGACGATTGCTGGCAAAGGTCAATGACCGCGACGCGGCGGAGGCGGTGCTGGAGCACAAATCAACTTTGGGTTCGGTGCAGCATTCCGTGTTTTATATTCAGGAATACATCGAGAAGCCGGGGCGCGACATCCGTGCCATTGTCATCGGTGACCGCGTCTTGACGGCGATGTACCGCAAGTCTGAGCATTGGATCACAAACACGGCACGCGGCGGTGAAGGCGAGTTGTGTCCCATTACGCCTGAAATCGAAGACCTGTGTTTGCGCGCAGCGAAGTCAGTTGGCGGTGGCGTGCTGGCTGTGGATTTGGTCGAACATCCCCAAAAGGGACTCGTGGTCAACGAGATCAATCACACGATGGAATTTCACACCATGCAGCCCGTCAGTGGAATCGACATCGCGGGCGAGATTGTGGAGTACGTGGTGAAAAGTGCAAGGATGAAGGATGAATTATGAAGGATGAATTGAAGACAACTGCTTCTATTATCGGTGGTTCTGGTTACGGCGGCGGCGAGTTGCTGCGCCTGCTGCTTGGTCATCCGAACGTGGAAATCAAACAGGTGACTTCGCGCTCCCATGTGGGCGAATACGTTTACCAAACTCATCCCAACCTACGGAAGCGCACCCAGTTGAAATTCAGCGATCCTTCGCAGTTGGAGCCGGTAGATGTGCTCTTCCTCGCCCAGCCGCATGGACAGGCACAGAAGCACATCGAGGAGTACACCAGCCTCGCGCCGAAGATTATTGATCTCGCAGCAGATTTCCGCTTACGCGACGCGGATTTCTACGAAAAATGGTATGGCGAAAAACATGCCGCGCCTGAGTGGTTGAACAAATTTGTGTACGGACTACCGGAATTACACCGTGCCGAAATGGCGACGGCAAATTTCATCAGTGGGGTGGGATGCAACGCCACGGCGAGTAATCTCGCGCTGCTACCGCTGGTTAAGGCGGATTTGTTGGACTTATCTTTCCCTATTTTTATCGAGATTAAAGTCGGTTCCTCCGAGGGTGGCGCGGAAGGGAACTCTGGCTCGCTTCATGCGGAGCGTGCGAACGTTATCCGCACGTTTTCGGCGTTTGGTCATCGCCACACAGCGGAAGTGATTCAGGAAATGGGCATCAAAGACATTTCGTTGACCATGACCGCCGTGGATTTGGTACGCGGCGTGCTGGCGACGGCTCATGCCAAGGTCAAACCTGGAGTCGCAAACAAAGACCTGTGGAAGGCTTATCGCGCCGTGGCGAATGAAAATCCGTTTGTGCGTGTGGTCAAGGAACAGCGCGGAATCTACCGCGTGCCCGAGCCGAAGATTTTGGCTGGCTCGAACTACGCCGACCTTGGTTTTGAATTGGACGAAAGTACCGGTCACATTGTGGCGATGTGTGCGATTGATAACTTGATGAAGGGCGCGTCCGGCACGGCGGTTCAATGCCTGAATTTGATGATGGGCTGGGACGAGACGCTGGGCCTGGAGTTTGCGGGATTGCACCCAATTTAAGGATGAAGGCTGAATTATGAATGATGAAATCACGGTTGTAAAACTTGGAGGCACGGAAGGCGTTGACTTTTCTGCCATTTGTCAGGATGCGGTGGAACTACTGAAACAAGGCAAATGCCTTGTTTTCGTACATGGCGGATCGGCGGAAGCGAATGCTCTCGGTGAGGGACTTGGCACGCCGCCGAAGATGATCACCTCGCCATCGGGTTACACCTCCCGCTACACCGACCGCAAGACACTGGAAATCTTTTTGATGGCGGTCAACGGCAAGATCAATTCGTTGTTGACGGAGCAGTTACAGATGCTTGGAGTCAACGCTTTTGGCTTATGTGGACTCGACGGCAGGCTGTTGCAAGCCACGCGCAAAGAGTCGGTGCAGAGCCTCGAGAACGGAAAGCGCAAAATCATCCGTGACGATTACACAGGAAAGATCGAGAAAGTCAACAGCGAGTTGCTGACGATGCTGCTTGACGCAGGTTATTTACCTGTCATCGCACCTGTGGCTGTCAGTGAAAAAGGGGAAGCTTTGAATGTGGATGCGGACCGCGCGGCGGCGATGGTGGCAGCAGCATTGAAGGCGGATACGCTTCTCCTGCTGACCGCCGTCCCTGGCTTGATGAAAAACTTTCCAGACGAGTCCACGCTTATTCGGCAACTGCCGCAGAGTCAACTTGCGGCGGCGAGCGAACCGGCACAGGGTCGCATGAAGAAGAAAGTCCTCGGCGCTGGTGAAGCCTTGGAAGGTGGCGTTAGTCGCGTCATCATCGCGGATGGACGAATCCAAAACCCAATCTCAAATGCACTTAATGGTAACGGAACGGTGATTCAATGAACGCACAACAAATTATAGATATTGAGAACAGACACACATCTGGCGTGTATGCCAAGCAGACGCTGGCCATCGTACGCGGGCAGGGTGCATCGTTGTTCGATGTGGAGGGCAATGAATATCTCGACTGCTCTTCAGGACATGGCGTTGCCAACCTCGGTCACGGAAACCCAAAAGTTGCTGAGGCGCTTTACAAGCAGGCAAACACGCTGATCACGTTGTTCGAGTCCTTTCCCAACGACCAGCGCGCCATGTTGATGGAAAAGATCACTGCGCTCGTCCCAGGCTTGGATAGAGTCTTCTTTTGCAACTCTGGGGCTGAATCCGTTGAAGCGGCGTTCAAGTTTGCGCGTATTTCCACAGGGCGAAGGAATTTCATCGCTGCCATGCGCGCTTTTCATGGAAGAACCTACGGTGCGCTCTCTGCGACGTTCAACAAAAAGTACCGCGAAGGATTCGAACCGCTCTTGCCTGGGTTCACACATGTCTCATATAACAACATCGAAGCGCTGGATAAAGCAGTAAATGAAGAAACTGCCGCAGTGATTTTGGAAGTGATACAAGGTGAAGGCGGACTGTATCCGGCAACCGCTGAATATATTCAGGCTGCGCGTCGGATTTGCGATGAGCGCGGCGTTTTGCTCATCATTGATGAAATCCAATCAGGCTTTGGGCGCACAGGCAAGATGTTTGCAATTCAACATTTTGGCGTAACGCCTGATCTGCTGACATGCGCTAAGTCGCTTGCGGGCGGCGTGCCGATGGGCGCGGTGCTGATCGGTCCCAAAGTGAAGAATCTCACCCCTGGAGTGCATGGCTCGACCTTTGGCGGTAATCCACTTTCGTGCGCAGCGGCAAATGCGGCGCTGGATGTTATGAAGGAAGAAGATTTGCCAGGTCAAGCCGGGGCAAAGGGCGCGTATCTGATGGAGAAATTGAAGGCGATTCAATCGCCCAATATCCGTGAGGTGCGTGGACTTGGTTTGATGATCGGTATTGAAATGAAGCAGAAGGTTGCTCCGTATATCAAAACGTTGCAGGAGAAAAAGGTTATCGCTTTGAATGCGGGCATGACGGTGATTCGTCTCCTCCCGCCGCTGGTGATCTCCTACGAACAGATTGATCATTTGGTGGAAGTGCTAACGGAAGTGTTGACTCAGACCGTTGACGATGGACAATAGACCACGGTCAACTGTCCATCGTCTATCGTCAAGGATTTGTCATGATTGATACTTTAATCGGACTCGTATCCCAATACAGTCCCTCCGGTGAGGAACGCGGTGCGGCGGAGTGGCTCGTGTTACGAATGAAGTCGCTGGGCTATGATGACGCCTTCGTTGACAAGGCTGGTAATGCTGTCGGAGTGTTGGGGATGGGTTCTAAGCAGGTGGTGTTGCTGGGACACATTGATACTGTGTCTGGAGAAATTCCCGTTACCCTCACCCCTAACCCCTCCTCTGAGAGGAGAGGGGAATTGTTATACGGGCGTGGTTCAGTGGATGCAAAAGGTTCGCTGGCGAGTTTTGTGGATGCGGTAGCGAATGTTGGTGCAAAAGATGGTTGGCAGTTTGTGGTCATTGGTGCAGTGGAGGAGGAGCGCGATTCGGAAGGCGCGCGGTTTGTAACGACTCAATACAAACCGGACTTTGCCATCATCGGCGAGCCGAATCAATGGGACAGAGTCGCACTTGGCTACAAGGGCAGCGCGTGGGCAAATATCACCATCAAGAAGGGACAAGCTCACACTGCCAGTGGTGACGAGACGGCGGCTGAAGCTGCAATCGAAACATGGTTGAAGATCAAGGCTCAGGTTGATTCCTTCAATGCTGACAAACCCAAAGTCTTTGATAAACTTCTGCTGACCTTGCGCGGCATGGAATCGGATTCCACAGACTTTGAGCAGTGGGCACGGCTGAAAGTGGGAGTCCGCTTGCCGGTGGATGTTCCGCCAGAGGCCTGGTATGAAATATTAAATGCGACCCTAAAGGGTTCTGAAACCTTCAGGGTCTTAATCGAACCAATAGGATTTGCCATCCCAGCTTGGGGATGTGAGAAAAACACGTCGCTGGTACGAGCCTTCTTGAGCGGAATCCGCTCACAGGGCGGGGAGCCGCGCTTCGTCTACAAGACGGGTACAGCCGATTTGAACATCGTCGCCCCCGTGTGGAAATGTCCCGCCGTGGTGTATGGTCCGGGTGACTCGGCATTGGATCACACGCCGAATGAGCACATCGGTTTGGAGGATTATCGCAAGTCGGTGGAAGTGTTAAGCGCGGCGTTGACCAAATTAACGTCGACCCCAATATAAACTTTCTAGGGAGGCTTGTTCTGCACGCGAAGATCATCGATGAATTGATAAAGTTCCTCGATATATCTTTCGGGCTGTACCATGTGGATTTCATGTCCGCCGGGGATTTGGACGTATTTCAGATCTTTGACAAATGGAACGATTTTCCCCCTTCGATTGCAGCTGTGTTGTTGGCGCGGTCGATAAAGGCTTCGCACCCCGATAGATGAGCGCTGAACAACGCTTTTGAGTTCCTCCTGTTCTTCAGCAGAAGGGATCTCTCCCGGCGGGGTATCTGGCGGCTCCGCGGGCATGACCGGTTGGAGTTGGCGTCGCTCCAAGGATCGAAACGCCAGTCGCTTGTGCGGAAGTTACCCAATTCCCCAGAACAAACACCATGATCATGGTTATCACCGCGGCGAAAAAGAAATTTTTAGGTTTGTTCATGTCAATCTCCTTGTTTTTGTGATAGATGAAAAAGTGAACTTCTTATGCTTGTTGTAAACTGTTAACGGCGTGGGAGTTGCTGTTGACATTGCGGAAAGAACAACCAAAGGTGGTTCCTCCGAATGCGTTTTTCTATATTCAATATGCGCATACAGTAAATCTAGCCTTGGCCGTGGATACGTGCTACTATAAGGGCATGGAGGCAGGTCTGATGGAAAGGGGTCAAAATAGTAGCAGAATTTTTCCTGAACATCTATTGGAAATGGACCATAATCAAACATTTCACTATTTGCTTTTTTAATCTCAGGAGGCTTTATTTTTTGAATTGAACCATCCGGTTCAAGATAAACTATGACTGGCTTTCTCATGTCCCCATTGCCGTTAGCAATGACACACACTGCATATACATACACTTCCTGACCAGATTGTCCTAAAATATCCCATTCGCATAAAGCATCTTTATATACTGCGGGGTTATTGCCTAGTTCCGGGTTAGAAGAAAGGACAGCCTTCGCCAATTCCGCTTGGTACTCTTTCCATCGTTCCACTTGAAGCGCGTCAGGTGTAAAAACAGAGGCAACTGGCGGCGTAAAAGTTGCTGTTGCTGGGGGTGTTGAGGTTGACAGTATGTTTGGAGTAAAGGTCGGGGGTGGGAGCGTGGCAGTTGGCAAGGCGGTTTGGGTGAGCGCAACACTAGTTTGTACAATGGCGAAGGCGGTGTTTTGTATCTTCGCCGCTTCTGCCGCCTTCGGGGTGGTTCCACAGGCAGTGAGCAGGGCGATAAGGATGATCCAGAAGTAGTGGGTTGGCTTTACAGTCATGAGTCCTCCATTTTTGTGCAAGCATACCCGCGGAAGGGGATTTGGTCAAATTCGAGACCTGAGAGGTTTCCACGAGGTCGCAATCAAAAAGAATCCCCGCCTGCGCAGGAGAATGGCAGACCAAGTTTATCCTGAAACCTGTCAGGTCTATAGTGGGTTTTTACTTCACACTTGAATCTTGATGGCGGTGTATTTGGCTCCGCCGCACAGCATGCCGAAGAAGCCCTTTATTGTTCGATGACATAGCATCCCGCATTGGTGGGGTGGTCTTCAACGAGGGTGTTCGGTTTGATGTCGCGGATGAGCCACAGGATAAGAAAGTCCCCACTGGCGGCGACGGTGTAGAGAAAGCCATACACCATGAGCAGGATGTCTCCTGTCAACAGGCTGACCAGCCACGGCAGGATGCCGAGCAGGAATCCTGGGGCAAATGCGCCGATGCGATAGGGACGAATATCCATCGCTTCCCTACAATGTGCATACGGCGTGAGCGACTTCCACTGGAAGCCAAGTTTGAAAGCTTTCAAAGGTTTCTTCGCGAAGAGCATCCAGGCAAACATGTGGATCAGTTCATGCAGAAGGACTCCGAACATCAAAAGGAATCCGAAGGCTGTGATGCTTGTGCTGGTGGGAAATGTAGGAGATGGGCGCAGCCAAAAGAATGGCGCGACTTGGATGACTACCAGCGGCACGACAAGTAACATGGCTTTGATTGAAGCTTCGCTCATTGAAATAGAGACATCTCTTTTGGTTTCGGTCATGGCTCAAGCCTTTGTTTTCGACCTATTGTACGCCTTCATCGTCCTTTCCTTGACGATGCTTCTGTCCACGATTGGTTTTTCGGGATAGCCTTTGACCGTGATCCCAAACTCCCACGGTGTGTGGATTTGCTTCGCGTTCAGTCCGCTCAATTCTGGGATCCACCTGCGGATGGTTTCTCCGTTCGGGTCGAACTTGGCGCTCTGCAAAACGGGATTGAAGATGCGGAAGTACGGCGCGGCGTCGGTGCCTGTGCCAGCCGTCCATTGCCAGCCGCCGTTATTGGGGGCGATGTCGCCGTCGAGCAGGTTTTCCATGAACCAGGCTTCGCCCCAGCGCCAGTCAATTAGCAAGTCCTTGACCAGAAACGACGCCACGATCATCCGCGCACGGTTGTGCATCCAGCCCGTCTCTTTGAGTTGACGCATGGCGGCATCCACAGCGGGCATGCCCGTCCGCCCTTCTTTCCACGCGGCGAATTCGGTTTCATCATTTCGCCAGGGGATGTTCGCCAGCGAGGGGTTGAAGGCGGTCTTTGCCACATGCGGGAAGTGATACAGAATTTGAATGTAGAACTCGCGCCAGATGAGTTCGTTGAGCCAGGTTTCTGAACCCAAACTCCGAGATACGAGTTGCGAGTTACGAGCGGCGCGGACGGCTTGACTCATGGAAATCATCCCGAAGCGGATGTAGGGTGAGAGGGCGGAGGTTCCATCCAAGTCCATGCGGTTGCGGGTTTCGGAGTAATTGGTAATTGGTGGGTTGGTAGATTGGGACTTGGTAAATTGGTCAAGTCGGCGCTGGGCTTCGGCTTCGCTGGCGGGGAAGTGGGAATTGGTTTCAAAAGCAGGCAGCGGTTCTGAAAAAATATCCTTTGGCGTAGGGATGGTTTTTGGCGCGGGAAGAAGTTGAATTTCGGTTAATAAAGATTTCCACGCTTTGGAATAGGGTGTGTAAACGGTGTAGGGTTTTCCGTCCGCTTTTTTGACGTGACTGGGATGGTGAACCGTCTGCCCTGCGACCAGTTGCAAAGGAAGTTGACTCGCCACGAGCGAGTCACGTCTGCGGGCGTAGGGCGTGTAATCCTCTTCGGCGAAGATGGCTGTCGCGCCTGTCTCTTGAATGAGCTGATGCAGGACTTCGAGTGGGTTTCCCTTGCGAGTTACGAGATACGAGTTACGAGCGCGGAGATCTTTGTCCAGTGCAGCAAGCCCTTCGTAGAGGAAACTCTTTCGGCGCGGTGACGACGAGGAAAAGGCTGGGTCGAGGATAAAGACTGGGACGACATCATCGGCTTCAAGCGCGAAATGAAGCGCGGGATTATCCGCCAGCCGCAAGTCGCGTCGAATCCACCAAATCGAGGTCATGCAAATTCCCTGCCGTTGATTTCAAGTTTGATGTTATCGCCCCGATCCAATGTCAACTTGCCTGCGTTGCCCGCATTGTCGCTAAAATTCAAAAACCCATAAGCGCGGATGCGCGTGCGCCCGATGAGTGAGAGCGCGAGTTCGCTGGTGAGGACTCCCGTCAGTTCGGCGCTGTATTCCCCTGAATTGAAACTAAATTTCGACGGTGCGGGCATGCCCAGTCCTCGCAAGCCGACGGTGGTGCCTGTGATCTCCTCCCTGCCTGAGAAGACGTCACCGTTGGGCATGGTGACGGAATATGAAATCTGATAAGTGGGTGAGCTCGCTTCGAGTTTGGCTTTGACCTCTGCCCCCGTCTGCGGGTCTGCCTCGGAGACTTCCGCGCCGACGGAGTCGAATTGCGGCTGGTAAAAGGCGCGTCCAAATGAGGTGGACGATCTCACGGCATACAGGGCGACCTGAGCGAGCGCTTCGCCTGTTTTCCCTGCGGCAACCAACTTGGGGATGGAGGTCAGCAGTTGGGTCTTGTGCATTCGCCGCACCACGTAGCCGAGCAGTGTGATGCCAGTGGTTGGCAGTTCGTAGCGGGTGTCAGTGTCGGACATGGCGATTCCTTTTTTGAAACATTCCGTAGAGGCGGAGCGTCGCTCCGCCTCTACTCGGAAACTACTTGTTTTTGATTCAATGTGGCGGCGATGGGATGATTGTAGATCGTGGCGAATACAAAGATGCTGACTCCAATCATGACCACCGCGCCAAAGACGCCAGGTGCCCAGGTTCCGATTTGTTGCAGGAGTGCGCCGCCAAGGATCGGGGCAATGATGCGGGTGGCGCTCTCAACTGAAGCGGAGAGACCGAGGATGCCGCCAATCTCCTGCGGGGCGACGGCTTTGGTCAGCGTGCTGGAAAGCAGGGTGTTGAGCAGTCCGCCAGAGAGGGCGGTGGGAGTCATGATGATGTAAACCCACAAGACGGATGGAGCCAACGCCCAACCGAGGAGTGAAAAACCCATCAACACAACGGACGCGGCGATGAGAACGTCTTCACGGAATTGGCTGGTCAGCCGCCCGACAAGGAAGCCCTGCACGATGACCGACAACACGCCGACATAGGTCAATACGAAGCCGGTGTCACGAGCGGTGAGATTGAACTTTTGCAGGGCGTACAGCGAGAAGATGGTTTGGAAAATGGCGAAGGCAAGACCGAAGAAGAAGCGAGTAATGAGGATCGATCCAGTAAACGGACGACGGAACGCGATAATTAAAGCGGTGAGAGTGACGGGCGGACGTTTCTCGGTCATCTGGTTGCGCTTGTCTTCGGTGAGCGATTCGGGCAGCCAACTGTAGATTAGTATCAGGTTGAGGAAGGAAATGCCCGCAGCAACAAATGCAGGGATGGCATATCCCCACTGGCTGAGCAATCCGCCTGTGACAGGTCCGATGATGAAGCCCAAGCCGAACGCCGCGCCGATCATGCCCAAGCCTTTCGAGCGGGATTTCTCATCGGTCACGTCGGAGATGTAGGCTTGTGCCACGCTTAAGTTGCCGCCTGTGATGCCGTCGAGGATGCGGCTGGCGAAGAGCATCCATAAGGCGTTGGCGAAACCGAGCAAAAGGAAGCCGATGAAAGTCCCGAAGACACTGACCAGCAAAACAGGGCGGCGTCCGAAGCGGTCGGAGAGGCGACCCAGAATCGGCGCGCCGATCAATTGCATGAGGGCGTACGAGGCGATCAAAATCCCAGTCACGGTCTGGCTGGCTTTGAAGGTCTCGGCATAGTACGGCAGCAGCGGAAGAATCAGGCTGAAACCGAGCAGGTCAATAAATACCACTAAGATAATCGAGAAGAGACGTTTGTTGTTCATAATTCCTGTGCGTTATCGTCATTGCGAGGAGCGCGAAGCGGCGACGAAGCAATCTTCTTCTAAGGGATTGCTTCGGGCTAACGCCCTCGCAATGACATCAATTTCTAAACTTCGGTTGATACGCTTCCTGATACTTTAACTCGAACTCAGGGTCTTTGCCTGTCTTCGTCAGGTTTTCCCAGCCGACGCGGATCAACCCAAAGAGCGGAGTCCATGGCTTGAACAATTTCACTTCGGCAAACTCGCTTCGATGATTTGCAACTGCCTTGACCAATTTATCTGAAGCATATTTGGCTGGTCTACCGAGGAAGCGCAGTACAAAGCCAAAATTCTTCAACATTTCTTGTCCGCGCTCGCCGACCACGATGGGGCTGGTCAGCATGTCGGTGGTCATCATGCCGGGGCTGAATCCCAAAATCTGCACGCCACTGCCTTTGAGTTCCTTTGCCAGACTGCGCGTGAACGAGGTCAGCCAGGCTTTAGTCGCACCGTAGAGTCCAGTGGGCGAAGCGGGACGCAGAAAACTTCCATTGCCATAGATGTTGACCAGCATCCCCTCCTTGCGCGGCAGCATGTAGCGCATGATGGCTTGTGTGCATTGCAACACGCCGAGATCATTCGACATGAACATGTCCAAAGCATCCTGCGGATTCATTTCGATCATCATCCCTGCTGCGTTGGAATATCCCGCATTGTTGACCCAGACATCGATGCGACCAAATTCCTTGAGGACATCATCCACCAGTTTGTAGACTTGTTCCTCGCTGCGGACATCCACCACGAATCCGCTGACTCGTCCCTTGGACTGGAGTTTGCCCAACGCGCCTTCGACTGCCCCCTGGCTTCTGCCTGTGATGGCGACGATGGCTCCCGCTTCGAGCATCGACTTTGCGATGGCGAATCCGAATCCGCGCGTGGAGCCTGTGACAACGACAACCTTATCTTTGACTGCTGGCATGTGTTTCCTTGTTCATTGCTTCCAATAGATCCAAAATTTCTTCATTGGCTGGAATGTCGGCGGCATTGTGACCGTAGTGGACGTAGCGCGCCGTTCCATTTTTATCAATCGCAACCTGTGCTGGCATGCGTCCAAACTTGAACAGGTTGACTTCCTGCCCGTAGCGCTTCAACACCGTATGGCTTGGGTCGGGCAAACCGACAAAGGGCAGTTTGTGATTTTGCCAATAGGCTGAAAACGAGGCGGCGTCTTCGGGTCCGACCACCACGATTTCGGTTTCCTGTGCTGTGAATTTGTCAAAGTCCTGGCGCAACTGCGCCATGTGCCGCTGGCAGAACGGTCAGAAAAATCCACGGTTGAAAACCAGCAGGACATTTTTCTTCCCTTGAAAATCGGTCAGGCTGACTTCGCGCCCGTTGAAATCGGTCAGCGTAAAATCAGGAGCGGGTTTGTTGAGTTCGGCGCGGCTCATGCTGGCACTAACAAAAGAACGCCGAAGATGATTTCAACGGCAAAACTAATCCAGTTGGACTGCACCGAGGACTTGTCCAAGAAGATAGAAACGAGCCGCACCACACCGATGGCGAGGTAGGTGATGCCGAGCATTTGATACGTCTCGCGCGTGCCGAGCAAAAAGACAGCGATACCCAGCCCGATGAAGACCCCACCGAGGATGGAGCGGATTTCGGTGATGCCGCGCACGCCTGGGGCGGTGAGTCCCGTAAAGCCTTCGACCCCGCGCGGGTTGACGAGGGACACAAGCCCCGTCAGGATGGTGGCTACGACTGCGATGATTTGTAGAATTTTGATGAACATGTTTTCTCCAATTGTAGGGGCGAGGTAACCCCGCCCCTACAAAAAAATTACAACTTGGGAATTAACACAGGCGTCTTCTTCTTGTACGCCTCGTAATCTTCCTGCCCGCCCCATTTTTTGTCCGCTTTCTTTTCGAGCAGCGGAATCCCGCTGACGCGAGTCAGAAGCAGGATAACGAAGATGGGCGAAATCATGGCAACCCATTGCCAGCCTTGTAGGACGGGGATGGCAATCACCGCGATGCCGATCCATAGCACGATCTCGCCGAAGTAATTGGGGTGACGGGAGCGCGCCCACAGTCCTGTCTGGATGAACTTGCCCTTATTGGCGGGGTTGGCGTTGAAACGGCTTTTTTGCGTGTCGGCAGCCACTTCAAAGATAAAACCAAACAACCAGAGAAGGGCGCCAATCACCGAATAGCAGTCCATTTCCTTTCTCGTGGATGCGGTAATCGCTATCAGCGCGGCGGAGGCGGTGAACGTCACCCACAGGGCTTGAATCGTCCAGACGTTCAAGAAGCGGAAGAACAGTGGTTTGATTTCGTCGAAGCGATCATCCTTGCCCGCTTTTTTGATTCGGGTGAAGAGGAAAGTACCGAGTCGCAGCGCCCAAACAATGACCAGCGCGGCGAGCAGAATCGAGCGCGTGTCGAGGTTGGGGCTGAAGAGAACGGCAAGCAAAACAAGGGTGATGTAGGTGATGCTTCCTGTGATGTCGAAAAACTTCTCGGTTTGGAATTTATACGCTGGAACGAACACCAGCCATTGAATGACAAACGCCAGCCCGACCAATAAGGCGAATACTGGAATGCCCGCAACCGAGCTGCCGTTTTGGCTTCCCGCCAAAGCGACCAAAATCCCAATTGCAATCAGTATGATAAAAACAGCCAATGATTTAAGTTCCGCTTCTTTCATGAAATTTCTCCTTTTTATCTTTCTTTACGATTAAAATCCACGCCGCTGACCTTGCCACGGCGGAGGGGTGTTGTTCTTGAATTCTTCCACGCTGGGACCCTGAAGTTTCACAAGTCTCCAAGTCCCATAGAGATAGGTGAGGACAAGCAAAAGAATGGTGAAGGGCCAGCCTGTGATGAAGTTTGTCACAGTCAGCAGGGTGACGTCTTCGCTTTGATAGACCGAATATTGCAGGAACAGGCGGGCGGCGAAGAACACAGCCCACCCGAAAGTCGTCTCGCTGTAGGCGGGTCGCACCTGCGGATGCAAATACCAGTCCAGGGGCCAGCGGCGGGCGATAAAACTTGTCCACGCCACCATCGGACGGCGGATGACCAGACTGACGATGGTCAACAGCAGGGTCATGCTTCCGCTGATGAGTCCTGGCAAAAAGAATCCCTCTGACTTGCCCAAAATCCACACGATGCCGATAGCGGCCACCACGCTCCCGACGCCAGCCAGCGCATAAATCAGCGATTGCTTGCGGATGATTCGCAAGGCGGCGATGGCCGCCGAAAGCCCAAGCGCGCTCCACATGGCGGCTTGGAATCCAGCCAGCCCGTTGACCAGCAGAAAGAGAATCGGCGGCAGGATGGCGTCGAGGAAGGAATTCCGTCCCGCAAAGACGGTGCGGAATTCATCGAGCAGTTCGCGTGATTTGGATTGAGTCATTTTTGTGCCTGCTTTGTCGGGGGCTTAGCCCTCGACAGGACATGGATGTTATGCATGTTTCCCAAGCCAGAACTTGCGCCAGTCACCGCCGCTGGTTTGCAGGGCAATGAAGGCGTAAAGGCTGCCAGCAAAGAAACCAAGCACCATCATGGCGATTGTCCAGAGGATGGCGATAGGCAGGGACTTTTCACGGTAGATGATCCACATCGAGAAGAGGACGAAACCCGTGTACAGGTCAACGAGGGAGACGATGCCCCAGGGCATGGAAGTCAACTGGCTGCCTTCGCCAAAGAAGTCGCCGACGGTGAAGCCGTAGATCAGCACGGCAGTCATGGCAAAGACGCCAAGGAAGGAGATGATTTTTGCGATTTTCATGTTTTTCCTTTGTTTATGTCATTGCGAGCAAGTGGAACGAGCGAAGCAATCTTTTGCGATATGGAGATTGCTTCGACGGAAAAGCGCCGTCTCGCAATGACATTATTTTTTCGAGATACAGGCGAACCCAATCGCGCCGATGCCGAGATGTGAACCGAGAACGGGAGTGATTTGGACAATGGGGACGAGTTGCCCTTCGGGGAAGTAGGAACGGACTTGTTCGCGCAGGGCTTCGGCTTCCTCCTGAATGCCCGCATGGACAATGGCAAGTTTTTCGTAGGGCGCATATTCCGCCAGCCAGTCGAGCAGGCGCTGGCGGGCGCGGCTGTTGGTGCGTGTGCGGGATGCGGATGGTTTGCCCATGTTCATGTGGAGCAGGGGTTTGATTTGCAGGAATTCGCCGAAGTGCGCGATTGCGGAATTCATCCGTCCGCCGCGCCGCAGGTATTCGAGGGTTTTCAGCGAGGCAAAGACATAGGTGCGCTTCATGAAGCCCTTCAACGCTTCGATGATTTCCTCTGCTGTGTTGCCAAGTTTTGCCAGTTGCGCGGCTTTCTCCACAATGAAACCTTCGCCGAGGCTGAGTTGGGTTGAATCAATCACGGTGACGGGGATGCGCGTGAACTGATCCGCCGCAGTCCGCGCCGCGTTGATGGTCGCGCTCAATGCCTCCGACAGGTGGATGGATAGAATCGCCCGCGCGCCTTCATTTGCGAGGCGTTCATAGACTTGCAGGAAGGAATCCACACTGGGGGTGGCGGTTTTGGGGGCGGAATTATAATTTGGCAAGCGGTTGTAGAATTCCTCCCGCGTCAAATTGACCCCATCCAGGTAGCTTTCCTCGCCAACGTTGATATACAACGGGACGACGGTAATCTTCTCTTCTGCCACGATTTCCGCGGGCAGGTCACAGGCGCTGTCGGTGACGATACGAATGCTCATAAGTTTCTCCTTTTTAGATTTTCCTTGCTTGTGCTTTCAGCCATTCCTTGATTGGTTCACCCTGTCCGTTGATGTGCTTGTCCACTGCGCGGGAATAGATTCCCATGAAATCCGTCAGTTCCTGTGATGGTCTTTTGTGGGACTGGAGCAGGGTCTTCAACCATTCCATTTCATTTGTGACATATTCCATGTCGCCGAGTTGCAAGGCGGCAGCAATGTTATCGCCCAGATATTGAATTCCAGTGTTGAGACCATTCAGATTGATCTGGTAGGAGCGGGCTGATTCGATGACGGTGCTCTCGATGCGTGTGCGTTCCGAGGTGAAAAAGCGATGGGCTTCGCGATATTTCTTTGCCACACTGACAGATGGGTTGGCCTTTGTTTCGCCCTTTGCTTGCAAAATTGAATCGACGGATTCGAGCGCAGCCGTGACTGAATCACCGAGATAATGCCCCGCGATTCGTTCCGTCAGATTGGGCAGCAGGGTAAAAATTCGCCCCCCGTAACCGATGGGAATGCGCAGGTCCGTTAGTGCCTGCGCGGTGGTTCGCAACGCGGCGGCGGTGACCAAAGTCTGCGCCACGAGGATGATCAATTTTCCGCGCACTGATTTGACCGTCTCTTCAAAATCCGTAACTGGTACGTTTGCGCCAAGATAGACTACATTCAATCCGCGACGGCGAAGAAGCAGGGAGAGAAGTAAAGGCGTGAAAGTATGCCATTCGTTTGGCGGACATCCAACCAATACAGTTTGACTGCGCGATGGGGCTGGGGATGCGCTGAGCAATGAGTCGAGTCGACGCATGGCGAGTCCCGAAGCAAAATGCTCCTGCTGGACAGTCGCCTTGTTTTCGTACCAAAGGTTGCCGATCTCTGCCATGCCCTTTTGTAAAACCTCCATGCAGACCGCTTCAACGGGGAACATGGAAAACGCCTGATTCAAAACCTGCTCGGCATGGGATTCGCTGAATTTCATGCAGGCTCCAATCCATTGCGTCCGCAGGTAATCAAGGTTGGTGTCTGGCGAAACGTAAAGGGCGGGAATTGCCTGAGTGGAGATGAGGTCGGGGGCGTTGAATCCAGCCAGCGGGTCGACTCCGGAAGCGTTGTGTTCGTTCCACAAATCCACAGCGCGTGAGATCGAAAGTCCCTCGGCTTGCCTTGTCAGCAACCATCTGATTGTTTCGATATCGTACTGGGAATAAAGGCGATGTCCACCTGCCGTGCGCTGCGGCATGGGCAAACCATAACGCCGTTCCCAGGCGCGCAGGGTGTCGGCTGCAATGTTGGTTTCTTGCAGAACAACTTTTAGGTTGAAAACCGGACTTTTGCTAAGGGACATTGGATCCTCCGAAATGGGCTAGTCGGCGGCAGCCAACATTGCCTTTTTCACATTTTGTACAGATATTGTACCCATTTCTTTGAGGATTCGTTCAGTTGTTAAGCGAGCAGAAAGAAGGACGATGGGCAGTCCAGTCCCAGGATGGGTGGATGCGCCCGCGAAGTACAGGTTTTTATATTTTGCATGGCGGTTTCGCGGACGTAGATACCCGACCTGCCAGAAATTGTGACTCAGCCCGAACGCCGACCCGTTGACGAGGTTGAAGCGTTCCTTCCACGTTTTGGGCTGGTACACCATCTCGAACTTTAGGTGGCGCTCGAGGTCGGTTGCCCCTAATTCGTTGCCGAGACGAGTCAGCACCGTCTGACGGGCGCGTTGAATCAGCGCATCCCAATCCTGTTTGCTGCGCGCATCGAGATGCCCGACGGGAACCAGCACGTAGAGCGTATCCTGCCCTTCGGGTGCGGCGGCTGGATCGGTCCGCTTTGGGGCGTGGACGTAGAACGATGGCGCTTCGGGCAGGATATGGTCATTGAAGATTTGGTCGAACGACGCCTTGTAATCGCCGCCGAGGAAAACGTTGTGGTGCGCAATCTGCGGATACTCCTTGTCCACGCCCCAGTAGAACATGATGGTGGAGCAGGTGTAGAGTTTCTCTTCAATGAGTTTCTTCGCCTCGGCGCGGTCAGGGAGCAGCTGGTCGTAGATGTAGGGCAGGTCGGCATTGCCGACGAAGATGTCGGCGGCGAACTCGCGCCCATCCTCCAACTCTAAACCTGCAACCTTTGAGCCTGCAACCTTCAACTTTTTCACTGGTGCGTTGTAGATGAACTTCACGCCCAGTTTTTCGGCGATTTTGGTCAACGCCTGAATGCCCGCGTACATCCCGCCCATTGGATACCAAACTCCTTCCGCGAGTTCGGTGTATTGCAGGAGGGAATAGGTGGCGGGTGCGTCGTAGGGGCTAAGCCCCAGATACATGTTTTGAAAGGTAAAGGCGGCTTTCAAGCGTTCATCTTGAAAAAAGCGGCTTGTGTTTTTGTAATGCTTGCCCAGCGCCTTGAGTTGGAAAATCAGGGGCAGGTTGGAGAGACTGAAATACTCGAAGATGTTGAAGAAGTTTCGGCCAACGAATTTCTCCAGCGAAAGCTTGTAATGCCTGCTTCCTTCGGCAATGTAATTCAAAAATCCCGTGAAGGCGGTCTTTTCCACTTTCTCCAGTTGGGTCTGCATTTTGCCGATATTCGAAGTCAGTTCCAATTCCAAGCCATCGTCGAAGCGGACTTTGTAAGTTGGGTCAATGCGACGCAGGTCGAGATGGTCGCTCAGGTTTTCGCCGAGCGAGGCAAAGGTCTCCTCCCAAATTTCGGGCATCAAAAACAGGGTCGGACCAATGTCGAAGCGGTGTCCATCTTTGATGATTTGGTTACAGCGTCCGCCTGGGGTGTCGTTTTTTTCCAACACGGTCACATCGTATCCATTTTTGGCGAGGCGGGCGGCGGTGGCGATTCCGCCAATTCCCGCACCAATGACGATGGCAGTTTGTTTCATGGTTTCTCCTTTGTAAAATCCAAGATCGTGGCTTCATTATACCTGTTGTCTATATTTTGTCAAGATTATATTTACAAAACCTTGACAAATATGACAACTCATGTAGAATTATCTTAACACTTATTATGCTGGTCACGAACCATAAATGGAGAACAAAATGCAGGCACAGGCAAATTGGGAACACCGACTTCTTGACCTTGCAGGTCACATTCCTCACCATCCAATCAGACCCTTTTTCTCCCACTGGGTACAGGATGCTTATTTGGAGAAAGCCTATCAGCAGACATCTGTTATCACGGCTTCGCATAGTAAATCCTTTTACTTTGCCTCTGGCTTGCTTCCCGCCAAAAAGCGCTCCGCTGTCCGCGCCTTATATGCTTTCTGCCGCACAGTGGATGACATTGTGGATGAGTCCCAATCCGAAAGGGATCGCGACAGGGAATTGAACTACTGGAGGGGAATTGTCGAGTCTGGATTTGCCTACCGCGACGATTTGATTGCCTCCGCCTGGGCGGACACCCTGACCCGATACCACATCCCGCGTCACTACGCCTTGCAGTTGATTGACGGCGTCGGGCGTGACCTGTCCCAATTTCGCTACCGCACCTTCGATGACCTTGCCATTTACTGCTATGGCGCTGCCTCGACCGTTGGCTTGATGAGTATGTATATTGTCGGATTCAAAAGTCATGAGGCTGTGCCCTACGCCATCAAACTCGGCGTCGCCCTGCAAATGACCAACATCCTTAGGGACGTAGGCGAGGACTACCGCAATGGGCGCCTCTACCTGCCCTTGGAGGAACTCGTCCTGCATGGTCTCACCGAAGCCGACATCGCCGAAGGACGTGTCACAGACAATTGGCGCCAGTTCATGAAGTTTCAAATTCGGCGTACGCGCCAGCTGTATAGAGAATCATGGGCGGGTGTGAAGATGCTGGAGCGCGAAGGTCAGCTTGCCATCGGCGCAGCGTCCAGCTTGTATGAAGGCATCCTCAAGGATATTGAAGAACATGACTATGATGTCTTCACCCGTCGCGTATCCTTGAGCGCCTGGGAGAAACTCGCAGCCCTTCCTTCAATCTGGTTGAAAATCAAGAGCTTGTAGTGAAATTTGCAAAATCCATCGACCCCGAAACTGGGCGTCTTGCCCTTGCCTCGATGCTAAGCGAAGGTTCACCGCTTGGCGCGCTGAAAATCCTCTACTCCCGCATTGGGCGTTTCTTTCAGATTCCCCTGCCTGCATTTCACCCCTTTGTCGTTGGCGGGACGCAGTCCGTCCGCAAGGTATTGGTCACAGAGCGGGACAAGGTCAAATGGCGCAACGCGGACCCCGTCACCGACTTGCTGCGGCATGGCGTGCTGGTTACGGACGGCGAGGAGCATGACCAGTATCGCAAATCGATGGAGCCTTCCCTTCATCAATCCAAATTCAACAACTACGTCCAACGGATGCTTGCCAGCACCGACCGAGTCACAAGCCAGTGGCGCGACGGTCAGGTAGTGGATATGCTGGTCGAAAGCCGCAAGATCGCCCTGCTCATCGTCATGGATACCCTTTTCAGTGTGGATGCTTGGGATAACCTGCCACACATCTGGACTCCTATCCTCAAAGCCATTGAGTATATTTCGCCTGGGGCGTGGATCATCTGGCGGAAGGTTCCGCGACCTGGATACAAAAAACACCTGAAACAACTGGACGATTATCTTTATGGGATCATTTCCAACCGCCGTGCGGATTCTCCAAAAGCCGACCTATTCCAGCACTTGATCGATGCTGGGCTGGACGATGACCGCATCCGCGACCAGATGTTGACCATGCTCATCGCGGGACATGACACTTCCACTGCATTGCTGGCATGGACCTTTTATCTGCTTGGGAGCCACCCCGAAGTTCACAAAAAACTCGTTCGCGAACTCGATGAATCCATTGGCGCGAATCCGCCATCCACATCTGGAGGCTGGCAACCGCATTTGCTGGACGAGATCATCAAGGAAAGCCTGCGGTTGTATCCACCAATCCATATCGGCAACCGCATCATTTCCGAGGATATGGATTTCGACGGCAACTGTGTCCCTGCTGGAGAGCGGTTGTTTTACTCCATTTACCTGACCCACCGTGACGCCGAGAATTGGGAAGCCCCAGACAGCTTCCACCCCAAACGATTCGAGCATGGACGCAAACAGCCGCCCTATGCATACATTCCCTTCGGCGGTGGGCCCCGCTCCTGCATTGGCGCGGCATTCGGTCAGGCGGAGGCGCGTCTGGTCATTGCACGCCTGCTGCAAACATTCACGTTTGAACTGGTGAATAAAAAAGTCCATGCTCACATGGGCGCAACCCTCGAACCGAGACCTGGTGTAATGATGCGGGTTTCACCCCGGAAATAATCCATGACATACTTTGGCTTTCTCCTGCGTTTCCTTGTGATCCCGATCATTTTTCTGCTTGTCTTCTATTTTGTAGACATAAAAAAGAAGCAGGAAAATCGTCATTTCAAAACAGGGCGCCCCTTTTGGATAGCGGTTGGGATTCACATTCTGCTTGCCCTGATCTACACCACACCCTGGGATAACTATCTCGTTGCGACTGGGGTCTGGTACTACAACCCGCAATTGGTCACTGGCATCGTGCTTGGTTACGTCCCAATCGAAGAGTACACCTTCTTTGTGCTGGAGACCCTGTTCGTGGGCTTGTGGTGGCATTTTCTCGCGCGCAGGCAAGATCCCAATCATGATAACCTTGTCCCATCGAAGACAATCCGCTTTGGGTCGTTTGCTGTTCTTTTTGTGGTCTGGGTCATCTCCACGATATTGTTCTATGCTGGACCTTCGTCCTTCACCTATCTGTCCATCATCTTTTTCTGGGCGTTGCCCGCCATTGCACCGCAACTCCTCTTTGGCGCTGACATCCTTTGGCATCATCGAAAACTTGTTGCGCTGACCATCCTTCCGATGGGGCTTTATCTTTCGGCTGTTGACTCGCTTGCCATCACCGCCTCCACCTGGACGATTGCAGCAGACCAGTCCACGGGGATAATGCTTGGCGGTGTTTTGCCAATCGAGGAAGCAGTCTTCTTTTTTGTCACTGTGACGCTGGTTATATTCGGCTTGACCTTGTTTCTCGCGGATGAAGCGCAGGCTCGATTGCAGGAATGGTTCCAAAAATTAAAAACCAATAGTCAATAACAGAACCGATAAATTTATTCGTTTGTCGGTTCTGCGCAGGTATCTGTTGAAAACGTCAATTTTTGTGCCTTCTTTTCCCCGGAGAATGTTGTTCTATATTTTGCTATCAAGATTGCTGAGTCCCAATGTTTCGAATTGCAAAAGCCGTTTCGATCGGTATATTGGATCGTTCGCTGATCTCCTCGGATTCCAATAATCTCACTGCCTGCTCAACAACTTTCGGGTCAAACTGTGTACCAGAAAATTTCTTGATTTCGTCAATGATATATTGCTTGCTGCGTGCCTTGCGATAGGGTCTGTTAGATGCCATTGCTTCTATGGCGTCAGCGACTGATACGATTCGCGCTTCTATGGGGATCTGATGACCGGAAAGTCCATCTGGGTAGCCCTGGCCATTGTAGAATTCATGGTGATGGCGGACGATTGGGATGAGCGAGCGCAATGAGGGGTTCTTTTCCAATAACCGCGCCCCAATTTCTGGATGATGTTTAATTACCTCATATTCCTCGGGTGACAATTTACCTGGCTTTGCCAGGATATCCATGGATATGCCAAGTTTACCCACATCGTGCAACAAACTACCTTTGCGGATAAGCTCCACTTGTTTTGGGTTCAAACCCATTTCCTTTGCAATTACAGTCGCAAAGCTCGTTACCCGTTTTGAGTGACCAAGCACAAACGGATCGCGCAGGTCAATGATCTCGGCCAGGGTATCCAGAAGACCGTTGTTAAGCTGGTTGATCTCTTCCGCTGTTTTTTCCAGGGCGACGTTCTTTTCACGCAATTCCGTCACTGCCTCGCGGGTGCGATCCACATATTGTTTCTGGCTGATACGCAACAAAAGAAGCGGGACCATCATCAGCATAATGCCAATTATTCCCTCTTCACGATAGCCAAGAATATAGGCTGTTGCGATTAACCCAATACCGATATAGATCGTTATAAGCCAGGCGTATTGTTCCTTCCAAATAAGATTCGGCGGTTGATGAAGGTCGATTCCTATTCCGATTGAAATCAACCATGTGTTTACCGTGTAAACGATCAGGGCCGCCCCGACAATAAAAACAGCTTGAATGCCTATCGAATAATGAACAAGAGGTTGTCTGAGAAGGTACAAAACGACGGTGTAGAGTATTACGGCAATTACTTGGTTGCTGAAATTAAAGATATATTTATTGAATTTACTGCGATACTTGATCCCTACACTGACGGCATAGGTTGCGCTAAGGATAATCCCTGCCAATGGACCAAATAGTATTGTGCCTGCCAGCATGGGAACAGCAGATGTGGAGAGGGAGGTTTTCCCCAGATACAAGTCGATCGAATAGATTTCTGCGAAGACAACAAACATCACACATGACAACAATCCCACCCAAGACTGCATCCAGTTGATTTGAAAGAGCGCAGGCTCAACGAGATACAAACCGTAGGAAAGCGAGATGGAAAGCACTGCCAGCATGCCAATGTAGAGATAAACGAATTGGACAGGGTCTGCGATTTTTCCTTGAGGCGTGTTTGATGATTTTTGCGCGGCAGTGGATGCCCCATTGGGTTCTGGCGCTGATTTACCTTTGATGTATTTTTTATTGGCGGCAGTGTAGTCGACCTCTGTCTCTGTGGTGGACGCCATTTGCGATTCATTGCTTTGATCTTCAAACAGCGGCTCGACTTTTTGCCTGCCTCCGAGCAGGCTAACATAGGCGTCATTTTTGTAGGCAGATGACTTGTTCCGCCCGTTTAATTTTGAATGATAGAGGGCTGCATCTGCATTGTGGATGATCTCCTCGACGGTCTGGGCGAAGGATTCGCGTTCTGCGAGACCGAGGCTGATGGTTGCTTTGATCGGCGTGACACTGGTTGGGATGATGAAATCACTTCCCTCAATGGCACGCCGAATGACCTCGGCGCGCTCATAGGATTGCTGGATGGTTGTTTCAGGGAGCAAAATGGCAAATTCCTCGCCGCCAAAGCGCGCCACAACATCATAATCGCGCACCGATTGTTTGAGAATACGGGCAACCCCGATCAGCACTTCATCGCCAGCCAGGTGCCCGTAGGTATTGTTGATGTTACGCAGCAGGTCGAGATCGAGCATGATGACAGATAGCGGACGGTCGAAACGGTTTGCCCGCTCAAGTTCCTTTGCCAGGTGTTCCATGAAGTATTTGTGGTTGAACAGACCTGTCTTTTGGTCGATTTCCGTCTGTCTTTCGAGGGCGGGGATTCTCAGGGTGTTGTAAATCAAATACAATGGGAACAGAAAAATTAAAGTGGCATACGGGCTGTGTTCCCATACCACGTTCAAGACACAACCGAACATTAGCAGCGTAACATCCATCACGAAGGGAAAGACATCCAGCATTCGTGAGACCTTGAAGTTTTCTCCGCGTGCCAGCCAAAGTACGATTCCAAGGATAAAATGATTAAGAAAGGTGAAGACCCCCATGCTGACCGCAATGGAAAGAACGCCGAGCGGGGTTAAGAATGACCCGGCAGGGTTGATCAGGCTGAAGGCCAGGGATGCCCCCGACGCCGCAATAAAATAACAGGTTATGTTGAATAACTGGATAAACCACGCGGGCCGGTTCCAGGCCCACTCCGCAAGGTTTGAGATCAGGATGACCAACAGCATTTCACCAATACCGAAATGCGCAAAGGTAAAACCATATATCACGAAACTGAAGGTGTAATGTGAACGTACCGTTGCCCCCACCACTTTATAGATATGGAGAGCAGATGCCAACAGGGATAATACAGCCAACATCAGCAGATCGCTGTACGCGGAGATGTGTGAATTCAACAGGAACAATCCACAGCCTGCGCAGTAAACGATTGCCAAGTATATTTTAGTGGGGAGAGATAGATCCTTCATGAACTGTCTCCAGACCTTCAAGTACCATTCAATTCTAACCTAAAATCGATGCAGTTCAGGTTTTCGGATATGCAAAATGGTGGGATTTTCATCATGCATCTCACCACCGATTAACACTTCCCGCTCTTCAGGAGTACTGAAGGGCGGAAACTTGAATTGTCTAAAACAGGTTACCCGTTCCAGCCGATACTGGCGTATCCATTCCAACCCACACTGGACAGTAAGGCTGGGGGGATTTGCGTCAGGGCTAGGAATAATAGGACGACGCAGAGTATGAGCAGGATCACGCCAAGTATTCTACGAGGGTAATAAGCTGTTGTTTTCATGGGATATATTCCTCGTTCTTCGATTATTGATCCCAATAATCGGTGTTCCACCCGGCCGTATTCCAGCCAGCCGTATTCCAGCCTGCAGTATTCCAGCCAGCGGAATTCCAACCGGCACTGCCCCACGTAATGGGTTCTGAACCGGTGGTTAGCAATTGGCTGGGCAGGGTGCCGGTGTTGGTGGTTTCGGCGGTGGTGCCATACACGGCGGCGTAAATATCCAGGTAACCTGCGCCTGCGGTGGTGGAATCGTAGCCGCTCCAGGACTTGTTGGCGGTTGCCGTCAGTCGATACTTGACCTGGTCTGGGTTGAGATTTGGTTCATCCTGCAGAAGCAGGGCAACTGCGCCGCTGACGATTGGGGCCGCCATCGAAGTTCCTGACATGCGGAAATACTGGCTGCCGACTTTATTGGTAGGATGAGACCCAGCCAGCCCCATATTGAGGTTCACTATCCGGGCGATAATATTTCTCCCTGGTGCGACCAAATCCGGTTTCACCGACCCGTTTTCAATATTCCCATATGCTGAAAAGCTTGCCAGCTTATCATCTGTGATAGTTGCCGTTCCTTTGTCATCCATTGCACCGACTGTGATCACGAAGGGGTCGTTGGCAGGCGGGTAAATTGTCCCGCTTCCTTTGTTCCCGGCAGAAACCACCACCACTATGCTGTTGAACCATAATATTTCGACCGCGGCATCCAATGGGCTGGTGTTATATGACTCTGCCACCGCGCTGTTGAGCGAGATGTTGACAACCCGAATGTTGTATTTGTTTTTGTTTTCAAGTACCCACTGCAGCCCCAGAACGACATCCTTTATCATGGCGCTGCCGTCGTCATTACTTACTTTTACGTTGATGATATTCACCATCGGTGCTACGCCGATATATTTGCCAGATGATTCGCTCCCATCGCCACCAATGATGCTCGCAACATGCGTTCCGTGTCCATACCCGTCAGATGTAGACTGGTTATAGTCAGAGTTAAAGCGGATATCTGCCACCTGACGGTTGACACCCATGTTGGTGTATAGATCACCGTTCGGATTAATCCCGCTGTCAATAACCGCCACCCCAATCCCTTGTCCCTGGATGTAAGGCGTTTTGTTCCAAACCTGATCTGCGCGGATTGTTCTGATATATGCATTTTCCAGTTTCGATGTATCCACGCATTGTGAACAGGCGCTTGATTGCATTGACGCATCCAGCGATACCCAATGCACCCCGCTGGTTTTCGATAGTTGCACGGCGTCTCTGGCGCTCATCTCAGCCGCGAAGGCGTTGATGATGCGTAGGTTTTGTGTGACCTGTCCGCCCAGGGAGGCGACCTGTTTCTCCACCTCGGAGTTCCCGGCTGCCTTCTGCACGATCACCTGAATCACCTGGGTGGGATTATGAGCAGCAAGTTCGACCAGCGCAGGCTGGGCTTTTACCGCGAAGACGTGGTTTGCTGGCACCCCCAAGGCCGTTAATGCCAGGATCAGGATAAAAATACCATTTAAAAATAGTTTTATTTTTCTCATTTTAGCTCCTTTTTATGGAGGTATCTGTTACCATTGTTTCATAATGGCCCGGATTCGATTATACGTAAACCTACGTATTTTTTCTTACAAACAGATAACAGCCATATTGGAGAAGAAAAAAGCCTTGCGGGATTGGATTCCCGAAAGGCTCTGATTTTTTGGAGGGCTGCATCAGTCTCCGATTGCCGCCTGTCCCTGTTTGGTGCTGTTTTTTTTCAAGTCGGACACCTGGCGCATAAGGGCGGGCACGCGCAGGGCGTGATAAAGCAGGTAGAGGGGCAGGATGTTCAGCAGGGAGGCAAACGGATTGGACTGCCAGATCAGGGCAGTGACCGCACCCATGGATAGCACCGTGAAATCGAGGAACAGGGTCAGAAACTCGAAGAGACCCGATTCGGCAAAACTTTGACTGCGGGCGAGTTTGATCACCACTGCCAGTAGGAAATGATTGAGGAAAACGAAGGTCAGGTTGGCGGCTGCCAAAGCCAGGGCACCGCTCAGGTTGAGCGCCTGCGAGTCAGGGTTGAGGGAGGTAAATGCCAGTCCCGCCAGATAAACGGCGATCACATGGTTGCCAATGTTGAAGGTCTGGATGTACCACGGGTACTTGTGCCAGAGCCATTCCACGAGGTGGGAAACCAGGATCACGAATACAGTGGCCGGGATGCCAAACAGGACGAACACAAAGCCATACACGAACCAGGCAATGCTGTAATTGGTGCGATTGGTGGGGCCCTCCACCTTGAGGGTTTGAGCCACGGCTCCAAGGGCTGTCAGCGGGTACAGCCATGCATTGGACCAGTCCAATTTCGGTGTCATCCAGGCCATCAGTCCGAAGCCAATGAAGATGATGCCCAGGATATATACTTTTGTTGTTGAGGACAAATCTTTCATATTTGCTCTCTCCTACTCAATTATTTTGATGAGTATCATTTTATTGAGAGCAAGAGGCGGACCAGCCACCATTGGGTACGGGCTGGGTAGGAAAACCCGCACCCTTTAGGTCTGTGACTTTGCGTCCCCGCCTTTCAGCAGGTTTGCCATTTCTTTGCCAGTGTTGATCCTGATTGTTCTTATCCTTTGACGTAATATAGTGATAAGTTGTTATCATGAACAATAATTTTGTATGGTTTGATCCATCTTCCTATGACTAGTCATACCAAAGTGATGTATTCCAGCCCGCGGAATTCCAACCGGCGCTGTTCCAGCCTGCGGTATTCCAACCGGCGGAGTTCCAGCCGGCAGTATTCCAGCCAGCCGAGTTCCAGCCGGCACTGCTCCAACTGATTTGTTCCGAGCCGGTCGAGAGCATTTGACTGGGCAGGGTGTCGGTGTTGGCTGTTTCGGTGGTGGTGCCATTCACAGCAGCATAGACATCCAGGTAGCCGCCTCCCGCTGTGGTCGCGTTATATCCCGCCCAGCCCTGGTTGGCGGTTGCCAACATGCGGTACTTGACCTGATCAGGATTCAGATTCGGCTCATCCTGCAGGAGGAGCGCTACGGCACCGCTCACTACCGGAGCAGACATGGAAGTGCCCGACATGCGGAAATAATAATCGCCTACGCGGTGTAAGGGATGATCCGTATAAACTGTTGAGGTTTTAGCGGATAACGGGGCGATGAGATTGCGGCCGGGAGCCACCAGATCGGGCTTTGCAAAACCGTCTTCAGTTATGCCATAGGCAGAGAAGACCGCAAGGTTGTCGTCCCCCAGATCGGGCGTCCCCATATCCTCAGTGGCGCCGACCGTGATCACAAAAGGATCGTTTGCAGGCGGGTAAATGATGGCAGGACCGCTTCCAGTACCGTTATTTCCAGCTGAGACCACCACCACAATACTGTTGAACCACAGGATCTCGACCGCCGCGCTCAGGGGGCTGGTGTGATAGGACTGGGCTACCGTACTGTTCAGCGAAAGATTGACAACGCGGATGTTATATTCTTGTTTGTGACGGAAGACCCATTCTAGGCTTTCCACAATATCGGATTCGTACGTCATTCCATACTTATCCGTGACCTTTAAGTTGATCAGATTAACCCCGGGCGCCACGCCTCGATATTTTCCATTGGACATATAGCCATTGCCGCCAATGATGCCGGCTACGTGGGTCCCATGACCGTACAGATCATCGGAGCCGTCTGAGCCGATAAAGTACTCGTTGTCGATAATGCGGGATAGGTTATTTTGACCGGATGTTAAGTCATTATGATAAGCGATGCCGCTGTCGATCACCGCAACGGTCACCCCCTCGCCGGTCAGTGACAATTGATCCGCATGGATTGCGGGTATGAAGGCGCTTGCATTGGCATATTCGATCTGCACATCATCAATGTACAAAAATCGATTTCCTGATTGCGTGCCGGCGATAAGAAAACGGATCTGGGTATTGGCCGAGGCAAAGGCAGAAATATCAAACGTATCAACAGCCGCGCCCGTAAATTCGGTGCTTGAATAGGTTTGCAAAGTCGTCCAGTTCGCCCCGCCGTCCGGGGAAACTTGCAGACTCGCTGCCTCATCCACACCTGGGGCACCGTCTAGTAAATTATTGAATTCGTTGTACCGGTAAAATGACAGGATGGCTGATGCGGCTCCGCTGAGGTTTGCCTCCCGATAGACATACGCGGTTGCTGACTTGGCTGGGTCTGGATCGATTCGTAGACAGTATCCATCTCCGCCTGAACAGCGGTCGATCATGGCGACGGTAATAGCGCCCCCGGCTGGGTCTGTCTCCTCCCCGGATTCGATCCAATTCCCGCTCCAATTCAGGGTCCCTATGTTGAGACTATAGGATTCCGATGTGAACTCATCCCGGACAGTGTTCATGCCCGGGTTGAGGGTGGAAACCATGGGGGCATCCGCCGAGATCCAGCGCACTTTGCTCTTTTTTGCCAGTTTGAGGATCTGTTTACCGGTCAGTTCTGCGGAGAAACTTTCGATCACTTCGAGCTTTTTCGTGACCTTTCCTCCACCATTTTTCACGTCTGCTTCGGGTTCGGTTTCATTCAGGTTCTTGTTCTTCACCTCTTTCTGGACAATAACCATGAAGGTGGCCTTCGGGTTTTCTGCCGCCATCTGCAACAGGCGTGGGTCGGCTTTGAGATCATTATTGCCTTTTCCGGCCTGGGCAGTTGTGACCGTGCTCCCCAAAGCGGTCGAAACCAGCATCAGAACGATAATCGCGTTGAAAAATTGTTTGGATCTACGCATAATGAGCTCCTCTCAATTCAATATACCTTGATACCATTATTACATTATGTAGTGTGGATGAATATACGTAGGCCTACGTATATTTTTTCTTAACTTGACGGTCAATAAATTGAGAGCAGTGGAAAAGTCCCCAGAGGACAAACTGGTCTGATGTCTGGGTGAGGCAATGCTTTTTTGATTTAAGAGTCGAGGGGTATTATTTTGCGCTTCACTGCGTAGAGAACCAGATCGGTTTGGGTGCGAAGTCCTAGTTTGTCCATCATCCTGCTGCGGTGCAGTTCGGCAGTGCGTGGACTGATCGAAAGTAACTCTGCGATCTCAGAAGCAGTTTTCCCCTCGGATGCCATCTGAAAGACCTCGCGCTCACGATTTGTAAGAGTCTCGTACTTGTCCTTTACTGCGTTTTGTGCTGACTCTGTTAGTAATCTGGCCAGTCGTTCAGGGAGTTTTGGGCTTAAGAATTTATTGTCAAGTAGTATGTGGCGAATGGCGTTGATCAACTCGTCCGGGGCGCTATCCTTCAGGATGTAGCCGGATGCACCGGATTGGAAGGCTTCCACAACATACGGGTCGGCGCTATGCATAGAGAGGACGATCTTGCGGGTTTTTGGTGAGCGATGGCCAACCTGTTTCAAGACTTCCAGCCCATTGAGATTAGGCATCATCATATCCACGATCAGGATGTCAGGTCGTAGTTTCTCAGCCATTTGAACAACCTGCAAACCATCCTCCGCTTCACCTATGACCGAAAAATCTGCCTCTGCTTCGAGAAGAGTTCGAACACCCTTGCGCACGAATGGATGATCATCTGCCAATAGGATGGTTACGCTCATGGGTTCTTCTTTCTATTTGACCTGCGATTGGGAGTTTGGCATGAATATGTGTCCCTTTACCTGGCTGAGATTGGATTTCCAGCAAGCCGCCTATGGCAAATGCACGCTCACGCATGCCCTCCAGTCCCATGGATTGATTTTTGGAAGGGAAGGTCATATCAAAACCCTTGCCTTGGTCATGGATTTCTACTTGCATGATGGATTCCAATACCGTAATCTTCACATCCACGCTTTCTGTTTCTGCATAGCGGGCGACATTGGTAAGCGCCTCTTGAACGATTCGAAATGCGGTGATCTCAAGTTCGGAAGAAAAACGCTGGTCGAGATTTTGTTGCTCGAAACTAACTCGAATGCCGGTCTTGGCTTCATAGCGTTCAAAATGCCAAATCAACGTTGGGAGAATCCCCAGATCGTCCAGCAGGCTGGGACGAAGATTTATGGATAGTTCGCGAATCTGAGATATGATAACGCTGATCATGATCTGAATTTGATCAAGTTTGTTTCTCTGCTCTTCAGTGGACTGTGGCATGACGGATTTGATGGTAAATTGCAGTCCGGTTAGCATTTGACCGATCTCATCGTGGAGTTCGCGTGACAAACTGCGCCTTTCATCTTCCTGAACCATTACCAACTGATGGGCAAGGAACTGTTGCCGCTTGCGGCTGGCGTGCATTTGTTCAAAAAGAGATGCGTTCGTAATCGCGATCCCTGTCTGGTTTGCCAGACCCTGGAGAAGTGCGATCATATCCTCGGGGAGATGGATTTGATCGCCAATATAAATCGAGACCAAAACACCGATCAGGTCATGTCGCCGATATAACCCCGCAATTCCAATTGTATGGATATTTTGCTCTCTGAATATTTCCAAATAAGGTAGATTTGGGAGGCTCTGAATATCGCCTATTAGGGTCACTGTTTTTTTTTCGGACAAAATAGACTCAACCACACTCCCGGGAATTTCAAACCTTGTCCCATTGTATTTTTTCAATTCCGTTAATTGGGTAAAGGTGGCCTTGTTGTGGAACACATTCTGCTTTGCATCCTTTAGAAATACAGCTGTTGCGCTTGCCTTGAGGGCCTGGATGCTGATATTGCATATGGTATCAAGAACGGATGTCAATTCGAGTTGTACGTTCAAACGCGCGGCAGTTTCCACCAGTGCCTCAGCACGCTGGCTTTGCCTCTGGATCTCCCGCATGGACTCCCGTCGTTTTGTAATATCTCTAAACACCAATACCATTCCTGCGGCCATGCCATTGTCATCTTTGAAGATGGTAAAATCTGTTTCGATCGGGGTCATCTTGCCGCTTTTTGATACAAGCAATCCTTCAAATCTTGGATCAGTGTTTTTGGGGTGAAAAACCTTCTCTATGCCATAAAATTCAACTCTTTCATGCGACTCTTCGTCAATGGACGTAAAAACCTCGTGAAGCGTCTTGCCCATTGTCTCGATTTCACTCCAACCCGTCAATTGTTCTGCAATTGGGTTAATGAATCTGATCATCCTTTGATTGTCGAGTGCGATTACGCCATCGTTGATGCCATCCAAAACTGCGTTGAGCCACCGCCTGCCTTCTCGAAGTTCTGATTCCAATCGATACCTTGATAGAGCCGTTTCAACCGTTGCATAGATCTGTTTCTCGTCGAAGGGCTTAAAGATATAGCCAAACGTACCAGTTGACTCGGCACGTTGAATGGCTGTTTGACCAAGTGATCCTGTTAGGTAAATAATGGGTATATTGTAGGTTGAATGGATCAGCTCTCCAGTTTTGATCCCTTCTCTTTCCCCAATTTTCCCGTTCAATTGAATATCTGTCAGGATTAAATCCGGTTTGGTTTCTTCGATTTTTGCAATAATCTCTTCGTTGGATGTCGCAATTCCAACGACTATATAGCCCAGTTTTATTAAGTGCTCGCGCAAATCTCGGGCAACATTTCTTTCACTGGTGACGATTAAAATATTGGTGTTAATCATGAATTAAATAAAAGAAACTTCATTTTATCCAAGTCTATTATCCACGAACTTCTTGATTTTATAGATTGAGATATGGATGATATGGTTGGCAAAAGTTGGGGACAAAAAGCCGCTTTTAATCCCGAACAGGAATCTACCTGGTATTGTTTGTATATGTCTTGGATGGATTGCAACCATTTGGAAAGACGTATACAGAATAGGCAGAAATTGGTCATTCTAATTTGCTCGAAGTTGTAAAATAGGAAGTAAAATTCAAATAAACCCACATTTAAGAGGAACCATGCCCCAAATCAAAGCTGTTAATCATGTAGCCGTTGTCGTGGACGATATGGAAAAGTCCCTGTCCTTCTGGCGCGACGCGCTTGGGATTCATCTGCACGAATTGCGCGATGTCCCCGCTGAAAAATCACAGGTGGCGTTTTTGCCCGTCGCCGGCGCGGAAGTGGAATTGGTCATGCCGACTACCGACGATTCAGGCATTGCCAAATACCTTGCCAAGCGCGGACCCGGGATGCACCACCTCTGTCTTGAGGTGGATGACATCGAAGGGATGATGTCCCAACTCAAGGCGAAGAACGTCCGCCTCATCAACGAGGAACCCCGCACTACTTCCGACGGCAAGAAATATGCCTTCATCCATCCCGAAGCGACGGGCGGCGTGCTGGTCGAGTTGTATCAAATCTAATTCAGGGCATCCCCTAATGGTTTTCACGATGAGAAACATTTAGGGGATGTTTGTGTGTGTAGAAGGAAGTCGATGACGGAAAACATTGAAGCGATTTTGGAGGAGAAATGCGGTCTGGTCAGGCACCTGCCGATCATCGTTGGCGTTTCGGGTGGACCAGACAGCCTGTGTCTGCTGGACATATTACGGCAGGCCGGATATTTGGTAATTGTCGCGCATTTCGACCACCAGCTTCGCCCGGAGTCGAGCGAGGATGCTCGCATGGTTGAAAAGACCGCATCGCGCCTGATGCTCGGCTGTTATTTTGAAAGTGCGGATGTGCGCGCTTATGCGGAGCGGGAAAAATTGTCACTCGAAGAAGCCGCACGCAACCTTCGTTACCACTTTTTGTTCAAGTTGGCCTGCGAACGGAATGCCCAGGCGGTGGCGGTGGGACACACGGCGGATGATCAGGTGGAAACCATCCTCATGCACTTCGTCCGCGGCAGCGCCCTCAGCGGGTTAAAGGGTATGTCCCATCGTTCGATTATCAAAACCTTTGACCCCAATATCCCGATTGTGCGCCCTCTGTTGGATATGTGGCGTGAAGAGACGATTGTCTATTGCGCGGCAAATGGTTTGCGTCCACATTACGATTCGAGCAACGACTCGATCGATTTTCAGCGCAACCGCATCCGTCACCTTTTGATTCCCGCTCTCGAAACCTATAACCCAAAGTTCCGTGAAGCCGTCTTTCGCATGTCGCAATCGCTCAAAGGCGATTATGCCCTGTTGATGGATATGCTCGAAACCGCCTGGCAGGAAACTGTGACGGAGGTTGATGAAAATTCGGTCACATTTGAGGCCGGCGCGCTTTCCAGATATTCGGTTGGGTTACAGCGCAATCTTATCAAACACGCCATGCAGGTCCTGTCTCCCAGCGTGGATGTGACCTATTCAATGCTCGACCGCGCTGTTACATTGATCAACAGCCCTGCCCATCCCTCCCCGCGGGTGGATTTAAAAGGCGGGCTGCGAATGTTTCGCGAGTCGAACAATGTGTATGTTTGCACATTGAATGCGGAGCTGCCCTTCAACCTTTGGCCTCAGTTGACTGGAACTCCATCCATTCCGGTTTCCGTTCCGGGACAACTTGACCTTGCGGGTGGTTGGAAGTTTAGCTGCGAAAAATGGGGGCATCCTCTTCTGGCGCGGGAACAAGCCGAACGAAATGAGGATCCATTTCAAGTATGGCTTGATGCAAAAGAGTTAACCAGACCGCTCAAACTGCGGGTCCGTCGTCCGGGCGACCAGTTTGCCCCCTTTGGTCTGGATGGGCATACGCAAAAACTGTCCGATTTTTTTGTGAATGTAAAAATGCCCCAGCGAGCGCGCGATAATTGGCCTCTGCTTTGTGCGGGTGATGAGATCATCTGGGTGCCTGGCTACCGTCCAGCGCACGAGCATCGCCTAACAGAATCCACCAGAAGTGTTCTCTACTTTTCCTTTTTACGTCCGCGCCAGCAGACTGGTTGATAAAAAATCCCGCTCCAATTACGGCGGGATTTTTGCATGACGGAATTCTGGATTCGGACAGCTTGCTGTCCATTTTGAATTGCGTATCGGGGGTTATTTCATTTCGCCGTTCAGTTGTTTGATCTTGATAAACAACTCGCGCCACTGGATTTTTGATACACCCAGTTTCTGACGGACGGCGTCCGCTTCCATGCCGGATTGGTAGTCGCGCAGGGCGCAGGTCCAGCGGCACATGTCGAACGACAGGTGCTTGGTGAGTCCCGCTTCCACGCCGATATCTTCGAGCAGGTATTCCAGCCTGCGGGGCGACCAGGGGAAGATCTGGTCAACGGGTTTGTATTGCGCCAGATATTCCTTGTAGGCTTCGATCCAGTCCTCCTGCAGTTCGATCTTGCGTTCCTTGTAGCGGTTGGTGGGGCTGGCGTAACGGATGAAGACGTGCGGACCGCTCTTCGCATCCAAGTCAATGTGGTTGACGTTGATGCCGAGGCACTCACTCTTTTTGATACCTGTGGTTAACAGGAGGGAAAGTAGGGTGTAGGAACGTGCGTCGGCTTTATCCTTGCGGCGCTGACGGTCTGCCACGAGCAAAGCGGCATCATATTCATCTTCCGTCAATACCTGTGGCAGTGGACTGATGGCGGAGCGCTGTACCACCTTCTCGGCAGGGTCAATGGATAAGACGCCATACTGTCGCAACCAGCGGAAGAATGACTTGACCGACGTGATGCGCCGCGAAAGAGTCTTGGGACTGCACGGAATTCCACGCTCTTTTTCCATCCATGCGAAGAAGCGGTTGAGGTCGTCGGTGGTGATGTTGCCAATGGACTGGTCGGGGGCGAGGAAGTGGGTCAATAAACGGACGTCGGAGAGGAAGGCTTTGACGGTGTTGGGGGAACGTCCCTGGTCATACATGAACATTTCCCAGCCGTTGATGGCGGTGGGGAGCAGGGTCTTGCCGGTAAGATGTGCGGATTCGGTTGTTTTTGCCATGGTTATTCAATCCTTGCCTTGCAGTTAAGGAGCGCATAGTCTTTTCGTATAGTTTAGCGAATATGAGGGGGGTTGTCAACTGTGGAATAATATGAAAATGATTGCGAATTGGAATGCGCTTTGGGACATGGTTCCCAAGCGTCGCCGGGGAGGTATTTAATAGCGAATAACCAAGCTATTCTTTTATAGATTGTGCCAAGAGGTTTATTGCCTTAGTTTTCGCCTGACTGTATTTGTCCAACGATGTTTCTTCAATTGTAATGATTAATTTTCCCTTCTGAAATACAACAAAAGATTGGTATTCTCCGGTTGGCACACAGAAAGCATCAGGCGTAGACCTCGTTTCGTTTACATAGGACACACAAAATTGGTTGTCTGTGCTGCCGCCAAAGACAAAATCATCAGTGGTACCCCACCCTAATGCCCGTTCACATTTCCAAGTAAACTTATCGGCAGGGGAGTCCGGGGCATTCACAAACCGAAAGTAAACGACGATTCCATTCAGGTCAGTATTTTCCCCAAGCCCTGTCCACTCGCCCTTTTCTATAAGCGCATCATAAGAGTCGAAAACTTTCACATTGAAAATCTCCGATGCCCTCGTAGCGTCTTCCGGTATCTTTGCATTTAATAATGGCGAGACGTCAACTTCTTGTGGACTTTTAATCGGTCCACAACAAGCAGAAAGAGACATGATTATTATTACAACCCATAAGAAAAAACCCAGAGAGTTATTCTGTGCCATTTTAATTCCTCCTGTGCTAATGTGTAAAATTCCCATAAAATGTAAACATCATCCTTAATGCGACAAATCCTGTGGCTGGAAGCAGGGGTCGTAGTCATAGCCAAGAATGACACGGTATTGGACGGGGCTGTTTGCGTCGGGGAGAGAAATCACATTGGCGGAGTACAGGTTGAGGGACGAGATGATCGTCTGCCGCTGGTTGGTATCCTGACCGGGGGTGAAGTCAATGATCACCGAGGAAGAATAGTCACGGCGGTCGGCATTCGAGAGGGTAGTCTGGTATCCCGCATAGTTCAGGCGTGAAGCGGCGAGGGCGTCCCAGGCGTCGTTTGGCGTGCCGTTTTGCACATCCACCTTGATGACCTTGCGCTCGACTGCGGAAGTTGAAAGCGTGGTGGCTTCGATCAGCATTTGTCCCAGTTCAGCTTCGTTGGGGAGCAGGACAGCCGCGCCGCCGGGGGTTGTCCACGAGCTGACGTAGGGCGGGCGGATGTAATAACCACGGATGTTGGCGTTGGTGAAATTGACGGCGTAGGGCGACATCAACAGCAGGTCGCCAAGCCCCAAGTCCGTGATGACCGTGCTGGAGAAGTCGTTGTAGAGTTGAGGGATTTTGCTGAAGGTATCCGTTTGCAGGGCTTTGGCAAAGATGGAACGGAGGGTTTCCTGCTGACGGCGTCCACGGTCGAAATCATTGGATTTTGAACGTGAGCGCGCATACCACAATGCCAGGTCGCCATCCATGTGGACTTGTCCCGGCCCGACGGTGTACAGCCACCAATTATTTTCGTTTTCAGGGTCATATGACGGATCGATCAAACGCCAGTCGGTGTAGGCGCAGGCAATGGGCACTTCGATGCCGCCGAGGGTATCCACGATGCGGCGGAAGCCGTCGAACTCGACCATGGCCGTATGGTCGATGCGGATGCCGAAGTTATAGGCGACGGTGTCCTTCAACAAACCGGGACCGCCGCCCGTATAGCCGGTAATCTCCCCGCTTTGATAGGCAGTATTGATGCGCTGCATCCCAACCGTGGGGATGTAGATCCACAGGTCGCGTGGGATGGAGATGAGCGAGACCTGCCCTTCCTTCGGCCAGACGACGGCGACAACCAATGTATCTGTACGATACGATGAGCCGGGACGCTTGTCCGAGCCGATGAGCAGGAAGTTGATGGTCTCATTGTCTGTGAGCGGCGGCAGGGCGGTGGGTGCGACTGCAACAGGTTCGGCAACGGGCGGGGCGGCTAGTGTTGGGAACAACTGGTTAACATCCGCTGTGGCGGTTGGGTCAATTGGCGGAATGGGCGTAGGCGAGGCAGTCTCCGTCGGCAGGATTTGCTGTGGCGTGGGTGTCGCCAAATTGTAGGAAGCAAGCGAAGGCTGCGTGGGGGTATACAGCGAAGGTTGGAAAGGTGTAGGCGTCGGAGACGGGTTTGGCGCGGAGGTAATCAGAATGAACGGCGGGGGCGGGACCGACTCTTGCGGTGCCGCGCTCCTCGTACAGGCGTAGAAGGTGACTGCGGAAATGAAAACAGGAAACAGAATGACGTATCGCTGGAATGATTTCATGTGCCTGGTTGAGAGGATAACACAGGTGACAGTCACTTGTACAAAGCGGCTGTCACCTGAAAAACCTTTGTTTGGGATTTCAAGACATCCTATCAGGAAGATGGAGCGCCGGGCGACTACTGTGGAAATGCAGTTGGGCTTGGAAGGGGCGTGGGCATCGCCGTGGCGGTCGGTATCTCGGTCGCTGTGGGCGGGATGGGGGTGCTGCTTGGTATCACTGTGACTGTAAACGGCAGGGCGGTTTCCGTCAGCGGATCGGTGGGATAGGGCGTGACCGTGCTGCCTGGTAGCGGTGTGGGATAGGGTGTGCGCGTGGCGACATTGGGGATCCACAAAACTTCACCCGCGTAGATGTAATCGCTAATTCGGCAATTGACGCTCTTTAATAAGCTCGCGGTCGTGTAATGATCTGTGGCAATTCTATAAACCGTATCGCCGGGGCGGACTGTGTAATTCTTGATCCATCCACTCGCGCCTGGATTACAAACTGCGGGCGTGTTCGTCGCCACCGGCGGTACGTACAAAACCGTCCCTGCCACAAGACTGTCGATCAGCAGGCAGTTGGCGCTGCGGAGTTGATCCTTGCTTGCGCGGTAACGAGCTGCGATACTGTCGAGTGTCTCGCCGGACTGGATGATGATTTGTCTCCAACCGGATGGAGGCATGCAGGCGGCGGGAGGTGTGAACGTGATTGTTGATGTAGGGGTGACGCTGGGAGTCGGTGACTCAAGCCCAAGGGTTGGAGTCGGCGTGGGGATCGTGGTATTGGTGGCAGTCAGTGGGATGGGGGAAGGAAACACAATGTCGGCCGCCGTCGGCGTTGTCTGTGGCACAAATTCCACAAGTGAAATGGACAAGGCTCCGACCATCAATCCAATCGAGATCAAAGCCACCACCAGCGCGTTGCCGAAATCGCGCAAGTTTTGCATTAGTTCTTTCCTTTGGCTTTCGGGTTCTCATCCACACTACCGGCAATCGGCAGCAATACGCTGAATGTCGAGCCAACCCCCTGTTCACTTTCGACCCAGATGCGCCCGTGATGCGCCTCGGTAAGAGACTTTGCGATCGAAAGCCCCACGCCTGTATCGCCGACGCCCTGAATTAGCACGTTGTCCGCGCGGTAAAGTCGTGTAAACACGCGCGGAAGATCGTTTGGTGAGATGCCGCCGCCGGTGTCTGTGACCTGAAGGAGGATGTATTCCGTCCCTTGTTCCACCTTGGTTTGAACTTTGAGTCTGATCGTGCCTTCGAACGGAGTTGCCGCCCCCGCATTTTGCAACAGGTGAATGAGAATTTGTTGCAGCGCTTCGCGGTCTGCCTGAATGGGTACAAGTTTCTTAGGCAGGTCGAGATGCATCGAGATGTTCTTCTCGCGTACCTGCGCGCTGGTGTAGGACATGGCGTTATCGATTACCAGGTTCAGGTCCACAGCTTCGAGTTTGAGATCGTTCAACTCCGTTTCCAGCGTGGTGATTTGGATCATGTCATCTGTCAGGTTGTTGATGCGTTCGGTGGAGGCCTTGATGCGTTCCACGAATTTCCGTTGCAACGCTCCGAGGATGCCCACTGATTCTCCCAGCAGCAGGTCGGTATAGCCCACAATCGAGGACAATGGCTGGCGCAGTTCCTGGGAGATCGAGGCGATCACCTCCGCCTGTTCCGTACTCTTGACGGACACATGTCCCTTTTCGAGTTCATGCACCTTCATGTTGGCGTCGGCAAGCTGGTTTTGCAAACGGGCCATTTCCTGCAGGGTGGCTTTTAATTCCTTCTCCATCTGTATGGCGGACTGTTGCAGACCTCCGCCCATGCGCATTTCGGCATTCTCGATCTGCAACTGTTCGATGATGCGCTGTGATTCCTCCTGCGCCGCAAGCAGGGACACCATCTCGACAGAACCGCTCTTTTGTCCTCCGGTGCGCGCGGATGCCAACTGTTCGGTGAGTTCCTTCACGTGGAGTTCGAGATCGGCAATTTTTGCGCGGGTCTGGTCGTTTTGCGCTTCCAGTTTGTTCGCGTTCTGGCTGCGATTGATGATCGGGACCAGCGATGTTGCAATATTCGAAAGATAGGCCTGATCCTCCGCCGTCCAAGTGCGGTCTGAATAGGGCGAGAGCAGAAGCACGCCACCCAGAGACTCCTTCTCGGGGGTAAGGATCGGCACGCATAACAAATGACCGGGGTTGGTCAATCCGAGGATATCACCCAGTCCTTTCACATCGGCAGAGGTGCTGCTGGCGGGCATCCGCAATGGGCGTCCGCGCTGGAGGGAATTTGCCAGCATCGGGATTGCGTTCTTGTTCAACGCCCCACCCTCCAGGCTGTCTTCGCGGATCAGGTCGTATCCCCCGGCAATTTGCAGTTGATTGGTATTATCCGTCAACTGGATCATAAAACACAAGTCCGAAAGCATGGTCTGCGCGATGGCGCGGGTGATTGCCTGCCCTATCTTTTTGGGATTTGACTCTGCCGCAAGTGCCAGCATGGCATGGAAGGTCTTGGGGTCTGTGCTGTATCGTCTGCGTTCGGTGATGCCTGTAAAGGTATCCTGTTTTTGTGACGCGGCAGTGCGGGCGGGTGTGCTCACCATCATCTTGGGCGGAGGCGCAACCGCGAAGCGCTGCGGCAGGGTGAGTAAAATTGGATATGCTGTCATATAGGCGAGGCGGACGACGCCGGAAAAATTTCCTTCCGCCGGGAAGAGCAAATGTCCCACATGACCGAGAAAACCGATTACCAGCAGGATGATCCCGTACCACATGCCGTCAGGCTTGCGGATAAACAGGGTGACAATCCCGATCAATGCGGCGACCAGTGAAGCCACCTGCCAGCCCCAGTCATAGATTGTTTGATTGAAACTGGTCAAAGTGAGGTCGTCCTGCCAGACCAACAAGTTCAAACCGAATGCGACGATCACCAACATGCTCAATAAAGCCACCGTCGCATCCGCTGTGCGGCTGGGTTCGGGGAAGGCATAAAGCCAGGTGATCCAGATAATGCCAAATATGACGTAAGCCCGGTCGAGTGGCGGCAGAATCACCCTTGGGTCTATTAATTCCTGCCAACCAAGTGCGCTGAACACAAACATGGTCACCTGTGCCGCAACCAGAACGCCAAGCCCCACAAAAGCCCTTTGCGCCTGTGGAAATTCGCTTGACCGCCAATGAATGAAGGCTGATAGAAGCGCGCTTGCTACAGCAAAAGCCATGATTGTGTAATAAGTCAAGCCCCCGGGAGGGACAGTCAATACAGTGAGGATCTGGCTGGTAAATGCGCTCATCGACGTTTATTATAATGCCAGTTTTAAAAAATATGGTTTATGCACGTATAATTACCATTGCAATGTCTGAGAAAAAGTTTTATGTCCCCCTTGTCATCGTGGTCTTGCTTTTTGCCGTCTTTGCTCCCATCGTTTTTATGGGTTATCTTTCATTGAACCGCGCGGAAGCCGAATTTGCCGGGGAGGATTTTGCCGTCGCCGCCGGGTCTTATGAACACGCGGCGCGCCTGCTCCCCTGGCGGGATGACCTGTGGGAAAAGGCCGGTATTGCCTTCGCGAAGAGCGGGGATCAAAACAAAGCCATTGATTTTCTCGAACGAGCCCCGAGACTTTCCGCTGAAGGCTGGATGTGGCTTGGATATTCCCATTATGCAGTTGGCGATTTCCCTTCATCCGTCCAGGCGTTTGAGGAAAGTCTTCAACTTGCCCCCCAGCCCTTTACCTATGAGGTGCTTGCGCATATTTATCGTTCACAAAAGAATTGGATGGCTGAGCGTGACGTGTTACAGGATCAACTTCGGCAGGACATGGGGGATGTCCACACGCGATACAGACTCGGTGTCCTGCTGACTGTTTTGGAGCCTGAGCAGGCACTTACGCATTTGATGCTTGCTTCTTCCCTCGACCCCGAATTTGATCCCGCTGTGCAGACCTTGCGCTCCGCCTTGAATTTATCCGCCACCCAGCCCGATGCGTCACAGCAAATGGTGACGATTGGCCGTGCCTTGGGTTTGGTGCAGGAATGGGATTTATCGGTCGTGGCATTCGAGAAAGCCATTTTTCTCGACGGGGAAAATGCCGAGGCGTGGGCGTGGCTTGGCGAGGCAAAACAACAAATCGGTGAAAGCGGATTGGTCGAACTGGACAAGGCTGTGCGACTTGACCACACTTCTGTCGTTGTGCGTGGTTTACGCGCCTTGCATTGGGGACGCCAGGAAAAATACTCACAGATGCTTTCCGAGTATCTGCTCGCCGCCGGATATGAGCCGGATAACCCCGCATGGCAGGCCGGGATCGCGGAGGCGTATGTCAAACGCGGCGACCTTGTTGCCGCGCTGGCGACTTATCAACGCGCAACGGAACTTGCGCCAAACGAGTCAACGTATTGGAGTTTGCTGGCTATCTTTTGCGCGCAAAATAATGTTCATCTTGAAGACATTGGCCTGCCTGCCGCGCAAAAGGCGGTGGACATTTCCCCCAATGACCCGTCCGCGCTGGATGCCTTAGGTTGGTCCTATCTTGCTTCGGGCCGATATGCCAGTGCCGAGCAGATTTTATTGGATGCGGTCAAGCGTTTCCCCGATCAATTGTCCGCGCAAATTCACCTTGCCATGACGTATCTGTCGCAGGGAAATCGGTCCGCCGCTTTCGAGTTATTAAAATCAGTGCAAGGTAAAGACCCAAATGGGGTGTACGGCGAAATGGCGGGACATCTGCTGAAGCAATATTTCCCGTGAAAAATTGACTCTCTCTACATCATCCTAAATATTCACTCCCGCCCGAATACTTTCCAGTTTGGATGTCTAGACTTTGCCCAGAAGGTCTTTCTTTTTTTTGTCTCGCTCGAAGGGTTTGGTCTACTAATTGGGGGATGTTTTATTTTACGGGATACTATAACTTTGCAGTTCGGTGGTGGTGGAAAAAGCCTCGCCGCCAAAATCGCCGTTTTCCACTGATTTGACATATCCCACGCCGGGGGCATACCAGGTGATCGTTGTTCCATTGAATTTGATCGGAGTATCCATTCCCGCAAAAACCGACATAATGTCAACTGTCGAGTTGGATTGAATCTTGACGGCTTCGAACGTCCCTGCCGGTACGGCGACGGTTTCCCGTCCCATTTCCTGGATGACAACAGAATATGTCCCTTTGGCCGGTGCTTGTGGATTATCGGGCATGACGACCGTGCCTTCCAGCGACATGCTGTATTGCCATTGTGAACCCTCCATAATGTCTTTTGGCAGGTTGATTCCTGTGACCTCCAGAGCAGTCAGGTCGGCGGTCATATGCTGAACTGAAATGCCCACCGCGTTCCCACCGCCGAGTTGTAGTGTCTTGAGCCCATCGGGCTGGCAGGACCATTCCTGGGTGCGGGTAAAGTCTGGGAACTGCGACGTGAGTGTAAAACCATCCGTGTGTACTTCGGTGATTGAGTTTGCGTAATTAAAGGAGCCGCCTGGTCCGCCTATGCTTGTGTAAATCCAGGTTGCGCCTTGTATAATGGGATATAGCATATTGCTGCACAATTCGCTGGTAGTGGACGAAGCACTCGGCTGGGACGTTTCAAGGATGGGCAGCACAACATCCGTATTACTGGTGTTGCCTGGACCGCAGGCTGTTACAAACAGCGCCAAGGTCAAGAGCACAACCATTGCAGATCGGAACCTAAAGTACATCGCATTCTCCAAAAAACATATGCCGGATGGACTTTCAGTATTTGGCAAAATTACTTCCATTTCAGCAGCGATATGGTGAACTTGCTCCCCTTGCCTGCTTCGCTTTCGACGTCGAGCATTCCCTGATGCTGCTGGATTACCTGACGTGCAATGGAGAGCCCGATTCCCAGTCCTCTGAAAAGCTGATCCTCGTTCCTGTCGAGATGGAAGAACCTGTCGAAGATGCGCGGGCGTATTTCGGAGGCAATTCCAATGCCGCGGTCTTCGACCGAAACACGAACGCGGTCCTCCTGCTCTCCAACACGGATTTCCACGTCACTATTCGGAGGGCTGAACTTAATTGCATTATCCACCAGGGCGGCGATGGCCCGCTCAAGTGATTGCGCGTCTCCCCGCACTTTGGATGTATTACGATCGCCTTTGACCTTCAGGGACACCTGTCGCGCCTTTGCCTTGTCCCCATGTTTGCCGACTACATTGTTCACAACCCCTAAGATGTCCACTGCCTGGAACTCAGGAAAAACCAGCTCGATCTCCTGCAGGAAAAGCAGGTCATTTACCAGTGTGGTGATTTGGTCCACGTTGCGTACAACGGTCTCTATGGTGGTGGATAGTTGTTGGCCTGAGAACATCCCCTTTTGTATGGCATGCAGGTAACCTCCCGCCACCATGAGGGGGGTGCGTAATTCGTGCGCCACATTGGAAAGGAACTCACGCCGCACCAGGTCCTGCTCGGCAAGCTTTTGATAGGCATCCGCCAGTTCGGAGGCGCGCATCCGCAGGTCTTCGATTGCCATCTGGTCGTTTTGACGCAGGCGGCGGCTGATCTCGTGGACCATTGCCATGGCAACGCTGGGGCTGCGTTTTAGCACGCGGCTGAATCCCTCCTTGTCGATTTCAAGCACGATCACGTTGGTTTTGGATTTGACAGTTGCGGCGCGCGGCGCATTGTGAATCAGCGCCATCTCTCCGAAAAAGTCGCCTGCAGTCAGGGATTTCAACAACCGGACCTCCGAATTGTTGATCGTCTTTGTGACTTCAAAATCCCCTTCGAGAATCATGTAAAAAACATTTTCGATTGCGTTTTCCCTGCATATTACCGTTTCAGGCGGATACGTCTGGATGCGGCTATTGGCAATAAGTTCCTGAACCTCGTCGGGTCTGATGCCGGGAAAAGCGCGTGGAATGATTTTTGCGGGGGTGCGAATGGTTGTCATGGTGCCTTTTGGGGTTTTATCGACTTGACGGTTGCGGATGTTGTCCGTTTTGCACTTTTTTTGATTGTAGCAAAAACCCTCTTGCCCGGCAACGTTTTATTTGTTGCATTTTCAATACATCTGTAGGAAAAAACCGTTCAAGTACCTAACAGACTCTTAACACCTTTGCATCCTGGATCCAAATGGAGAACGCCCACTCCATTTCCTTGCTTCACTTCCTGGCAAGCCTGTCGCCAGATGGGTGGTTTTCGTTAAAGAAAACCGTTGCAAACTCTTTTTGGAAGGGTATAATTACCCCATACCGCACCATCTTTGCAAGCCGCATTCCACGCCAAAGGATTTGCATGTGACTACATCATTTTTTGCAATAGACGCTCACGGTTCGGGTATCAATTTTAATGATGGGGAAAGTATGTGTTATCGACAGGTCGTCACCTGTCCGCGTTGCGATATGAATATACCCAAATTATTGTGTAATTCATTTCGGTGAATCCAAGCCTGTCATTCCAACCAACCATGCTCAAGTGTCCTCCCGGTGTCGGGAAGTCGGCTTTAGCACAAAGAGGAGTTTCATGAAACTGTTTTTTGCCACTGACGTGCACGGATCTGAAATTTGCTGGAAGAAGTTCATCAACGCCGGAAAGTTTTACGAAGCGGATGTCCTGATCTTGGGCGGCGACATGACCGGCAAAGCCATTGTCCCGATTATTGCCCAGGGAGGAGGAAAATACAAGGTCACCCTGCTCGAACAGGAGTCCATCCTGGAGGGTAAGGAAGAGGCGGACAAGATGGCGGCAACCATTCAGAACCGCGGCTACTATCCTTATATAACCACTCCTGATGAGGTGAATGAAATCTCTTCCACACCGGGCAAATCCGACGAATTATTCCTGGTGCAGGTTTTAAAAACCCTCGAACGCTGGATGGAATACGCCGACCAAAAACTTGCCGGTACCGGAATCCGTTGTTATGTCTGCCCTGGTAATGACGATGTCTTCGAGGTTGATCCGGTCATTGCATCGTCCAAGCTGGTGCGGAGCGTGGAAGGCGATGTGATCCAACTGGACGAGTACCATGAGATGGTCAGTTCCGGATGGTCGAATCCAACTCCATGGGACACCCATCGTGAAGAACCGGATGAAATGCTGCTGACGCGGTTGGAGACGGTCATTGCAAAAGCGAAGAATCCCGCGAATGCTGTTTTTAATTTTCACGCACCACCCTACGGCAGCGGTCTCGATGAAGCGCCCGAACTCACCAAGGATTTACGCCCCACCTACGCCGGGCGTTCTCTGATCCCGGTGGGTAGCAAGTCGGTGTTGGCCATGCTCGACAAGTATCAACCGTTGCTGGGCTTGCACGGACATATACATGAAGGCAAAGGGACGCGAAAATACAAGAAGACCCTGTGCATCAACCCCGGCAGCATGTACGAGCAGGGAATGTTGCATGGCGCAATTGTGGAACTCAAACAGCAAAAGGTTGGCAATTACGTTTTAACCACGGGATAACCGGTGGAGTAAAAAAGGAGGCTGCCTATCGAAGAAGACTGGCTGGTATCGAAAGTTTGTCAACAGACTCGATTGAAGGTTACTTCATTTGCCCCCCTTTTGGGTGGCAGCAAAATATATAAGGAGATCCCGATGAGTAGTGAAGTCTCTTTGTTTGTTCGCAAGGCAAGCGGGCTGGTAAGAGCATGGTCGGTTTTCGATGCATTCATTTATGCCACGTTCTCCATCAACCTGATTACCCTGGGTTTGTTCATCTTTTCGTACTGCTGGTACTTTGGCGGCAGTCTGGCAACGGCGATTGTGGTTGGCGGCATCTTTACCATCTTCGAGGTGGTTGTGTATGCCAGCCTGATTTCCGCCATGCCGCGCGCGGGCGGTGACTATGTCTGGCAGAGCCGCATCCTCGGACGTGGTGTGGGATTCCTGCTCAGTATCACCGGCTGGTGGTTCATCCTCTGGCTGTGGGTCCCGCTCTATGGCCAAATCCTGACCTATGAATTCTTGACTCCCATGGCCGCCCTGCTTGGCGCTCCCGAAACCGCCCTTTGGTTCACCGGCACGAGTGAAGGCTTGCTAGTTGGCATGTTGGCTGTCTGTGCCATTGTATTTATTTACATCGCCATCGGTATGAAGTGGTATGCACGCGTTCAGAAAGCCTGCTTCTATATGGGCATGCTCGGTCTCTTGATCGTCTTCGGCATGCTGTTGTTTGGGAGCCGCGAGGCATTTATTGCCGGCCTGAATGCCAACCTGCCGCTGGTATATGGTTTGCCACAAATGGATTATTACACCGCCACTATCGAAGCGGGAACTGCGGCTGGAGCTACCTTTGGCCCACTCGGTGTGATTGCGTTGGGCGCGTCCATGGCGATGGTGCCCATGATGACCTTCTTCAACCTGTGGCCCAACTGGGGCTCCACGCTCTACGGTGAAGTCCGCGGCGCTTCGGATTACAAGCGCAATTTCTGGGGCATGGCTTCGGCGATCATTGTCACTGCCGTGTTGGGGGTGGTCTTCCTTGCATTGATCAACAAGACCATGGGCTGGGACTTCTATATCAACGCCAATGGCGCCTTTTGGAGCAACGTTTTCTACGGCACCGAGGTTCCCATTCCTGTTTGGCCATATCCTGTACAGTTCGCCTCCTTCCTGACCGGAAGCCGTGCACTGCAAATCCTGGTCATCTTCCTGGTTGGGATGTGGTGGTTCGGCTGGTCTGGGACGGTCTTCCTTTCGTCCACCCGTGTGATTTTTGCCGCCGCCCTCGACCGCATGCTGCCCGAATGGGTTTCCAAGATTCAGCCCGGCACCAAGACTCCGGTCAACGCTCTGTTGTTGATGGTGATTCCCTCCGTCATCATCTCGTATCTCTACGCCTATAACATCCTCAATTTTAAGTCCATCGTTCTGGATGCAACATTGGTGATTGCCATCACCTTCTTTGGTACCACGCTGGCGGCCATCCTCCTGCCCTGGCGCCAGAAGGAAATCTTTGACGGCTCGCCAGTCTCCAAGTATATGCTGCCCTCCTGGTTGGGGTGGGTTGTGACAGCGCTTTTTGTCGTTACTTCGGTCTACCTCGTCTACCTGATGTACACCTATGCGGTGCAGGTCTTTGGGCTGTGGGGGGATCAGACAGGCTTGACTCGAGCGATAATCGCGCTAATCACGCTGTTGAGCCTCCTCAACGTCTGGCTCCTGGGGTACGTGGCGTTCTTTGTCGGACGCAAGGTGATGGCCGGCGAACAACTTCCGGCGATGGTCGGGGCGGGACTGGTGTTCTTCGCCTTCCTCGACTGGCTGCTGGTGGTCTGGTTCTGGGATCCAGGCTACCTTTACGGCATCGGCTGGCAGAACAGCACCTCGATGTTGTTCATGATCATCATGTATGTGCTGGCTGCCGCGATCTACTTCGGTTTCAGCGCCTTCCGCAAGAGCCAGGGCATCGACGTGGACAAGGTCTACAAGGAAATTCCTGTTGAGTAGGATTTCATATTGATTTTGGAGGCCAGAAGCATAGCTTCTGGCCTCCATTTCCCTTCACGAGTAAAACTTGCGGATTCCTGATTGGTATTCGATGAATAAACGCCTTCGCCTGATTTTTACAGTTATCATTCTTGCGGTCTCAATTGCTTTACTAGTATGGGGGTATGCGCCCAACCCGCGTGAGATACGTGTCCAGCCGATTGCGCCGGCGGAGATGCAACTGCCTGCGCCATGAACCCTTCCACCTTTCTATCCCGCAATGCCGCTCTTTTCATGCTCCTGACCCTGATGCTTGCCGGTTTGGGGTGCGCAATGCCGGCTGGCGTTCAGCAATCCGCGCCTGCCGCCCCCGAGGAGGAGGTACCCTCTGGCATCCAGCCGACTCAAACCACCTCCCAACCTTCCCAGCCAGCCGAATCAACTGTCCCGCCAGCCATTCCCGAAACCCGCCGATTAACTCTGGAATTCCCATCAAAGATGCGTGCCGGTGTCGAATCGGATGTTGTCCGTTTGACACTGGAAGTGGATGCACTCGGCAACATCACACCGACGGCGCAGATCGAGGGAAACGTGGTGGTGGGGGAGACTATCGAAATCCCAGACTTGTACGAAACGCATAATGTCACCGCCGAGGCGCGGCTTGACTTGGCCGGAATGGAGGTTCAGCCCTTCGAGTCAATTTATGAACCACTCAAGAAGGGGCAATCCGCCACATTCCATTGGAGCATCCGCCCGCAGGAAACGGGGTTATATCGTGGGACGGTCTGGCTGCATCTAAACTTTGTGGATAAATCCACGGGAGAGACAGATCGAATCGCCGTGTCGGCTCAAATCATCGAGATCGAAGCGGTGGACTTCTTCGGTTTGTCGGTCAACGTGGCGCGAACGTCCGGGGTGGTCGGGTCAGTCATCGGCGGAGTGATTGGATTCCCATTCCTGGAGGATATTCTCAGGTTTTTATTCAAAAGAAAATCGAATAAGAGACGATAAGATTTCCTTATTGAATATATGACAAAAATCACCCAAAAAATGGACAAGCAATCACGAGGGGTGATTTGTTGTCTATGGTACAATTTTCCTGCTTGTACCGCGTGTCACGTGTGGTGTGACCGCGGTATCTTAGCCATTTCACTACGGAGCATGTAAATGAACGAGTGGATATATGTTGGTTTGTTCTTTATTGTGGGCTTGATCATCCCGGTGGGGGCAATTGGTGTCGCCCTGATTTTGGGACCCAAGAAACCCAATCCTGTCAAGCGCACAACCTATGAATGTGGCATCGAACCGGTCGGCGAAGGTTGGGTGCAGTTCAAGGCCCAGTATTATATTTTTGCCCTGGTTTTCCTGGTGTTCGATGTTGAAACTGTTTTCCTCTTCCCTTGGGCCGTCCGGCTGGGTCAGTTGGGACTGTTTGCCGTGGTGGAAGGCATCATCTTCATCTTGATTCTCATTGCCGGACTGGTTTATACCTGGCGCAAAGGAATGCTGGAGTGGGTGTAGTGTGTAGGTACGGAAGGTAAAAGGCTGAAAGGAAGTATCCGTTCAGCCTTTTCTTTGTGTAATAGCAGACAGGAGTGATTTATGAATTTTTGGAATGACCCTCTGAAAGTAGCCGCAGACTGGTTGACCGGCATTTTTGTCGGCTGGGGCATGAATGAAGTTGTTGCTCACGTGCTGGTGGTGTTTTTGGGCATCTTTGTTCTGATCGCGGTTTTGATGGTGATCGACATTCTCCTTGTGTGGATCGAACGCAAGGTGGTGGCGCGCTTTCAGGACCGCATCGGACCGAACCGGCTGGGTCCCTTCGGCTTGATCCAACCTTTCGCGGACATCATCAAACTGCTGATTAAGGAAGACACCACTCCCGATGGCGCGGACAAGGTCGTCTACAATATCGCGCCGATGCTCTCGATGATGTCGGTGTTGATCCTGTGGGCGGTTGTGCCGCTTGCGCCTGTGATGACAGGCGTGGATCTAAACACCGGCTTGCTGTTCATTATTGCTGCGGGTTCGATTGGCACCCTTTCCATCATTATGGCGGGCTGGTCGTCGAACAACAAGTTTTCGGTCATCGGCGCGTTCCGCCAGGTGGCGGTAATGATCTCCTTTGAAGTGCCGATGCTTGCCACGATGCTCATCCCGACCATCTTTGCGGGTTCGATGGGCGTGAATGCCATCATCCAAAGTCAGGATGTTTGGTACGTCCTGCTTTCGCCTCTGGCTGCGGTGATTTTTATGATTGCCGCCATCGCCGAGTTGGGACGCTCTCCGTTCGACCTTTCCGAAGGCGAATCCGAACTGGTCTCTGGTTTCAACATCGAATATTCGGGCATGAAGTTCGGCATGTTCTACGCGGGCGAACTCCTGCATGCCTTCACCTTCGGCGGTTTCTGGGGCATCCTGTTCTTCGGCGGCTACCGCTTCTTCGGACTGGAACAGGTCAGCTTCATCTTTGCCATCATCATCCTGCTTGCCAAGGCGATGATTGGCTACTGGATCATCATGTGGGTCAAATACACCATGATGCGTATCCGTATCGACCACATGCTTGCCTTCAACTGGAAGTTCCTCACCCCCGTTGCCTTTACACTCGTGATGGTGACCGCGTTAATGAACGCTCTCATGCAGGGCGCTCCCATCTGGCTGTACATCGTGGGTATGATCCTCTCCAACATCGTCGTTGCCTGGGTCGCGCTGGAAATCGTCCGCACGGCTGGACGGAAAGAACGCGAGCGGGTGGAAGGTGTCAAGCAGGTTGTGGAGGCCCATCACTAAAATGGGAAGAAAAATATGACAGCAGAACAAATTATTTTCCTAGTAGTTGGGGCAGTCACGTTGCTCTCCGCCTTGATGGTGGTGACCGCCCGTGACCTTGTCCATGCGGCGTTGTGGCTGGTGGCGACGCTCTTCGGCGTGGCAGTGGTCTATACCCTGCTCAACGCGAGTTTTCTGGCGGTGGTGCAGGTGGTGGTTTACATCGGCGCAATTGCCATCCTCTTCATCTTTGCGGTTATGCTCACCCGTCGTCAAACCTACAAAGATACGGGTGCGTCGCTGAATAAAAACTGGTGGCTGGGCGCGACCCTTGCCGTGCTGACCTTCGTGGGACTCTTCTCCCTGCTCCGGGGTTGGAGCGGCTTTACGAAGACGGCATCCGCTCTCCCGTCGGGGTTTGACGCGGTCAATGAATTAGGCACGGCATTGACCTCGCCCGCGGGCTACGTCCTGCCGTTTGAAGTCGCATCTGTGCTTTTGCTCGCGGCTTTGGTTGGCGCGGTCTATCTCGCGTTCAGCAAAAAATAGGAGGCGTTGATGATTCCTCTTTCGTGGTATCTCATTCTCGCGGCTGGACTGTTCAGCGTCGGCTTGTTCGGTGTGCTGGCGCGCAGGAACGCGGTTGCGATTTTGCTCGGCGTCGAGTTGATGCTCAACGCGGTGAACATCAACCTGGTGGCTTTCTGGCGTTACGGTGACGTGGCGCAGATGGCGGGTCAGGTGTTCACGATTATTGTTTTTGCAGTCGCCGCGGCGGAAGTTGCTGTGGGTCTGGCTTTGGTGATCTCCGTCTATCGCCGACGTAACACGGTGGTGGCGGAAGAACTCGACTTGTTGAAGTGGTAGGGACTGCTCATGACACATGAACTCTTGAATACCCTGATTTGGCTGATCCCCCTGCCGCCCCTGCTGGCTTTCTTCTTGATCGTGCTGTTCACGAACAAGAGTAAGGCGTTGAGCCACAGCATCGCAGTGGGCGCGGCTTTCCTCTCGTGGCTGGGAGCGATGATTGTTTTCTACAATGCGGTCACGACCGAGCATTTCGGCGAACATCCATTTGGAACTTCATATCCCTGGCTGCCGACGGGCAATACTTGGTTGAATATCGGCGTGTTGATTGACCCGACCTCTGCTGCGGTGCTTTTCTTCGTGGCGTGGACCGTGTTGATGATCTTCCTCTACAGCGTTGGTTATCACAACTTCGGTCAGCCTGCTGGGGACCATGACCACCCTGGTCTGCCGCCGCACGGCGCAACCGTCACCGACGAACTCGGTCACAAGCACACCGTGCTTTCGGTCGAGCCGATGTACTCGCGCTTCTTTGCCTTTATCGGTTTGTTTGCATTTGGCATGTACACCCTGGTGGTCTCCGACAATCTGCTGACCCTCTTCGTCGGCTGGGAAATCATGGGCTTATGCTCGTACCTGCTCATCGGCTTCTGGTATGCCAAGCCGTCCGCCCGCAACGCGGCAATCAAGGCCTTCATGACCACCCGCATCGGTGACGTGTTCATGCTGATCGGTATTGCCTTCCTCTACAGTGCGACTGGTTCACTTTCTTTCCGTGAAATCTTTACGGAGGAAATGCTACACCACCTGATCTCAATTCAGACACCTATCTTTGGTCTGACGGGTGCTGGACTGATTGCCATCCTGCTCTTTATCGGCACCATCGGCAAGTCGGCTCAGTGGCCCCTGCATGTTTGGTTGCCCGACGCGATGGAAGGTCCGACCCCGGTCAGCGCCATGATCCATGCGGCGACCATGGTTTCGGCTGGTGTCTATGCCGTCATCCGCATGTTCCCGCTGCTGACAGCTGATTTCAACGGTCACGAACTGACCACCGCCATGAGCGTGGTCGCCTTCATCGGCGCGTTCACCGCGATCTTCGCCGCCACCATCGCCGTCGCCCAAAACGATATCAAGCGCGTGCTGGCGTACTCGACCATTTCCCAACTCGGTTTCATGATTGCCGCCCTCGGCATCGGCGCGTACGTCGCCGCCGTCTTCCACCTGATCACCCATGCCTTCTTCAAAGCTTTGCTCTTCCTTGGCTCAGGCTCGGTCATTCACGGCATGGAGCACGGCGTTTTGCACACGGGCAACCATTCCGTTGACCCGCAAAACATGTTCAACATGGGCGGACTTCGCAAGAAGATGCCCATCACTTTCTGGACTTTCCTCATCGGCGGATTCGCTCTTTCGGGCTTCCCCATCCTGACGGCTGGATTCTGGTCGAAGGATGAAATCCTCGCCGACGCCTTTGGTCATGGACATTGGGCGGTCTTCTTCACCCTCGCCATCGCTGCGTTTATGACTGCCTTCTACACCATGCGCCAGATCACGTTGACCTTCCTCGGCGAACCCCGCACAGAGGAAGCCGAACACGCGTACGAGACTCCGTGGACGATGACTGCTCCGTTGGTTATCCTCGCCTTCTTCGCCGTGACTTATGGCTGGGTCGGCATTCCTGAGCATTTCCCCCTCCTCGGCGGACTCGTTCCCAACTGGTTCCATGAATTCGTCGGCGGCACGCTGGCGGAACATCCCGAAGCATTGGAGTTTAGTGTTTGGCCCCTGCTGACCTCTTTGGTTGTGGCTCTTGGCGGTTTGTTCTTCGGTTGGCTGGTCTATCGCAACGTTGAATCCGTCGAGCAGGACAAATTTCAGATCCCCGTCCTCAAGAACAAGTGGTACTTCGACGAAGCCTACGACTTCCTCTTCATCAAGCCCGCCATCTGGTTCTCCGAGGTCTTCATCTCCAAGTGGATGGACAAGGGCTTCATCGACGGTATCCTGCATATCTTCGGACCTGTCACTGACGGCATCGGCAAGATCGTCCGTAACTACTTCGATTTGCCTGTTGTTAATGAATTCTTTGGCGACGGTTCCGCGAACGCCACCTACTGGGTCGGCAAGAACCTTCGTCCCATTCAAACAGGTCGCATCCAGCAGTACCTGATTCTTTCCATGGTCGTCCTGCTCGTGGTCGGCGGCCTGGTTTACTTCCTACTGTTGGCATAGGAGTGCACGATGGATTATCTCAATACTCATCTCCTGAGCCTGATCTTGTTCCTGCCGACAATCGCGGCGTTGATCATGCTTTTCCTGCCGGGCGGCGAGACGAAACTTCTGCGCTGGTTTGCGCTTTCCGCCAGCTTGATTCCCTTCGTCCTGACCCTCGTCCTCTGGGCTGGTTTCGACCCGAATGTGACTGGCTTCCAGTTCGAGGAAACCTATCCCTGGTACGAAGCCTTACATTCCTCCCTGCACCTCGGCGTGGACGGCATCTCCCTCTCGATGGTCCTGCTCACCACCCTGCTCACGCCGCTTGCCATTCTGGCTTCGTTCAGCGTGACTGACCGCGTCAAGCCGTACATGATGCTCTTCCTTTTCCTCGAAACAGGCATGCTCGGCGTCTTCATGTCGCTCGACCTGCTGATCTTCTTCGTCTTCTGGGAAATTGGTCTGGTCCCGATGTACTTCCTCATCAACCAGTGGGGGAGTGCCAACCGCAACTATGCCTCGCTCAAGTTCATGATCTACACCATGGGCGGTTCGCTCGGTTTGCTGCTGGCGGTTCAGATGCTCGGCGTCCTCTTCGGAACCTACGACCTGGTTGAACTCTACCAACGCTGGAATGCGCTGGACTCTGGTACGCTTCTTGGCATGTCCGTAAGCACGGTCAAGACCATTGCCTTTTGGGCATTCACGATTGCCTTTGCGGTGAAAGTTCCCATCTGGCCCTTCCACACCTGGTTGCCCGATGCCCATACCGAAGCCCCAACTGCGGGTTCGATGATTCTGGCGGGCGTCCTGCTCAAGCTCGGTGCGTACGGTTTCATCCGTCTTGTGCTGCCGTTCTACCCGAATGAAGCAAGGTACTTTGCTGGCGCGCTGGCTTTCCTCGCGGTGGCGGCAATCGTCTTCGGCGCATTCGGTTCGTTTGGACAGACTGACTTCAAGCGCCTCGTCGCCTACTCCTCCGTCAACCACATGGGATTTGTCGTCCTCGGCATTGCCGCGGCTGGACTGGCGGCTGGCACGGCTGACGCTCATATTGCCATGAACGGCGCGGTCTTGCAGATGTTCAATCACGGCTTGTCGGCGGCCGGCATGTTCTTCCTCGTCGGCGTGATCTACGAACGCACGCACACCCGCAACCTTGAAGACTTCGGCGGACTCTTCCCGCTTGTGCCTGTTTACGGCGGCATCCTCATCTTTATGAGCATGGCTTCGCTTGGACTGCCCGGACTGAACGGCTTCGTCTCCGAGTTCATGATCGTTCGGGGTGCGTATCCTGTACTGACGGTCTACACCGCCCTTTCCATGCTTGGTCTGCTCTTTACCGGTGCCTACATTTTGAAGGGGATCATGAAGGTTTTGCATGGTCCCATGAATGAACACTGGGCGCACGGCGAACACAAACTGACCGAGATCAACACGCGCGAAGTGCTTGTGGCGCTCCCGCTGATGGCGCTCATCCTGGTCATCGGCGTCTGGCCCGCGTGGATTTTGGAAGTTATCAACAAAGCCGTTGTGGCTCTGTTCTAAGAGGTGGATGATGAATTTTCCCATCCTAAGCTTTATCACTTTCCTTCCCTTCGTTGCCGCAGTCATCATGCTGCTGATTCCCGCCAACCGCAAGACGGAAGTCCGCGGCGTGGCTCTGGCTACCGCGACGATCGACCTGCTGCTTTCGGGTTGGATGTACCTTACATACCTGCTCAATCACATGACGGGTTATCAGTTCGTCGAGACCTACAACTGGCTGCCTGCTTTGGGCATCAGCCTCAAGTTCGGCGTGGACGGCATGAGCGCCCCGCTCGTCCTGCTGACGGGCATCGTCATGTTCACGGGCGTGCTTATCTCCTGGGGCGACTACGACGAGAAGCATCACCTCTCGGCGGGCATCCAGGACAGGCCGCGTGAATTCTTCTCCTTCCTCTTCCTGCTGGCAGGCGGCGTGTTCGGTGTCTTCGCTTCCCTCGACCTGTTCATGTTGTTCTTCTTCTATGAAATTGCCGTGTTCCCGATGTACCTGCTCATTGTTATCTGGGGCTGGATTAAGACTCGTGAATACGCGGCAATGAAACTGACCCTATACCTGTTCATTGGCTCGGTGGTCTCCCTTGTTGGTGCTCTCGCCATGTACTGGACTCAATATCAGAATACAGGTGTTCTCTCCTTTGATATGGTGCTGATGGAGAGTGCAAAATTTTCGCCCACTTTCCAATACATTTGGTTCCTGCCCGTTTTCCTCGGCTTTGCAGTTTTGGGTGGCATCTGGCCCTTCCACAACTGGTCGCCTGATGGTCACGTTGCCGCGCCGACTGCCGTCTCCATGTTCCATGCGGGCGTGTTGATGAAGCTCGGCGCATTTGCCGCCCTGCGTGTGGGCATCATGCTCCTGCCCGAAGGCGCGAAGCAATGGTCGTGGTTGATCATGATCTTCGCTGCCATCGCGGTTGTTTACGGCGCTTACATTGCCTTTGTCCAACCTGACCTGAAATACATGATCGGTTTCTCGTCCGTTTCCCATATGGGACTTGTGATGCTGGGCGTTTCCACACTCAACTATAACGGTCTGCTGGGTGCTGGCGTGCAGATGTTCTCGCACGGTGTGATGACGGCTCTCTTCTTTGCCATCACCGGCATGATCTATGACCGCTCGCACACCCGCCAGATACCCGAACTCGGCGGCATGGTCAAGATCATGCCCTTCGCTGCCATCGGCTTCATCGTCGGTGGTCTGGTCTCAATGGGCATGCCCGGCTTCTCCGGTTTCGTCGCCGAATTCCCCATCTTCATGGGCGTGTGGGGAACCCAGTGGTTGGTGGCGGTCATCGCCAGCATCTCCATCATCATCACCGCAGCCTATATCATGCGCAACATCCGACAGGTGTTCTTCATGCCCATGCCTGAGGCGCTCAAGGAACATCACATCACCGACGTCACCGCCCTGGACAAGGTCGCCATCGTCACGCTCTGCCTCTTCATGATCGGACTGGGCATGTTCCCCGCCATCATGGTGCCGATGATCGAGACGGGCGTCCAAAACATCCTTCGCCTTTTGGGAGGTGCATAAATGTTTACCCCGATAATGTTCGCTTCCATCCTCCCCGAAATTTTGATCCTCGTCCTTGCGGTGATTCTGCTCTGCGTCGAGCCGTTCTGGAAGGAAGACCAGCGCCGCAACGCGGGCTGGCTCACCGCCGGTGGCTTGTTCATCGCGATCATCGTCAGCCTGCTCTTCGGTCAGCCCGGTGAACCGACAGCCGTCTTCGGCGGCATGATTCGCTTCGACTGGCTCGGTTTCTTCTTCAAGATGCTCTTCATGTTCGCCGCCGTGGCCACTGCCCTGCTTTTGATGGATCACGAAAAGGCTGGTCAACGCGGCGAAGCCTATGTCATGCTCCTGGCTTCCGTCCTCGGCATGAACCTGATGGCTTCTTCCGCCGACCTGGTCATGCTCTACCTGGCGATTGAAACCGCCTCCATTCCGCTCTACATCCTCGCGGGCTTCATCCTCGCCGATGACCGCTCCACCGAAGCGGGCTTCAAGTATTTGCTGTTCGGCACGCTGGCTTCGACGGTCATGCTCTACGGCTTTAGTCTGGTCTTCGGCTTTGCCGGCACGACCAATCTTTATACTCTCGCTGAAAAACTTGCCGCCGGGCAACTTTCAACCCTGCTTGCCTTTGCGGTGGTTGTCCTCGTGCTGGTGGGACTTGCTTTCAAGGTCTCCCTCGTTCCCTTCCACTTCTGGGCACCTGACGTATACGAAGGTTCCCCGACCCCTGTGGCAGGCTTCCTCTCGACAGCTTCCAAAGCCGCTGGTTTTGCGGTGCTTGTCCGCCTGTTCTTCGTCGCCTTCCCTGGCTTCGCTCCTTCGTGGACCTTGATCCTCGCCGCCCTCTCCGCCATCACCATGACGGTCGGCAACTTGCTTGCCATCTCGCAGACCAATATCAAACGCCTGCTTGCTTATTCCTCCATCGCGCATGCCGGCTATGCCCTGATCGGTGTCGTGGCGTTCAGTCAACTCGGTGCGGCGAGCGTGGTCTTCTACCTCGCGGCATACATTGTTACCAACCTGCTCGCCTTCGGTATTGTCATGGCGTTCAGCCGCATTACGGGACTTGAAAACCTCGAAGATTATGCAGGCATGAGCCGCCGCAATCCCTGGCTGGCTTTGATGATGCTGGCGGCTTTCCTCTCGCTTTCGGGGATGCCTCCCTTCGGCGGATTTGTGGCGAAGGTCTTTGTCTTCGCTGCGGGCGTGGAAGCCAATTACATCTGGCTGGTCGTGGTCGGTATCCTCAACTCCATCGTGGGCGTGTACTACTATCTCAATGCTTTGAAGTACGTCTACCTCTACCGCATGCCGAATCAGGATGAAGAAAAGCATCCCATCCCGCTGACCCGTCCCTATGCTATCGCGCTGGCTGTGCTGGCAATCGGTGTGATTCTGGTCGGCACCGTGTTTGCTCCCTGGTTTAGCTGGTCCGACGCGGCAGCGTTGAATCTGTTCTAAGAATTTGACCGCGGACGACGGACCATTGTCTATTGTCCGTGGTCTTTCCTGTTTGACATCCCTTTGACCTCTAGTTATAATCGCGCCGCATGACGCAGTCGGACAAAAATCGTCGAAATGGTATGATAAGCAACCTGCTGATCGTGGTGATCGGGCAGGTTGGTTGTCTAACGCTAGTGGTTATCCTGGCTTCCGTGTTTGGCGGTTTGTGGCTCGATAAAGTCTTTGACACGAAACCAGTCTTTACGCTGGTGTTGTTGTTTGCTGGAATCCCTCTCTCGGTGCTCCTGATGCTGTATGCCTCGCGGAAGGCGCTGGCGCGGTGGAAGGAAAAATACGAAGCCGAAGAGAAAGATACTCTGATTTAGATAGGAGGCGGACTTTGGAACACGAAAAACGAAGACCCTGGCGCCGATGGGTCGTATTGGTGCTGATGATTGCGGGCTTTATTTTGGGCGGGATTTTCATTCCCATCCAGCCTGAAATCGTAGTTGCGCCTGAAAAACTGATCGAGGAACCAATCGTTGAAAATTTCCTCGGTTTGGGACCCCTGTATTTCGTGAATACGATGCCCACCTTGGTGGGAACCATTATCATACTGGTGGTCATTGCATTTTTTGCCAATCGCTCATTGAAGAACAGCCAGAAGACCGACCTTGTGCCGCGCGGCATTGGCAACGTTGTGGAAGCCATTCTCGAAATGCTCTACAACCTGACCGAAGGCTCGGCGGGTAAGTACGCCAAAATGATATTCCCTTGGTTTGCGACCATCATGATCTATGTGCTGTTCGCAAACCTGCTCAAGCTGATCCCTGGCTTTGAATCAGTTGGTGTTTTGCATCATGCTCATGGCGAAGGACATACTACCCAATTTCTGGGAACGTTTTTGGGAAAGGATTGGAGTCTTCTTCTCCCTGCCAAAGTTGAGCATGACGGTTATATCCTCGCTCCGTTCCTGCGCGGCATCTCCGTAGACCTGAACTTTACTGCCTCGCTTGCCATTATTGCAGTGGTAATGATTCAAGTGATCGGCGTCCGCGCTCAGGGTGTTGCCTACTTTAGTAAATTCTTCAACACCCGTCGCATGTTCAAGGTCCCGTTCTTTGGGGCGATGGACTTTCTGGTTGGCTTGCTGGAATTGATCTCAGAAGTCTCGAAGATCCTCTCGTTTGCCTTCCGTCTATTCGGGAACATGTTCGCAGGCATCGTGCTGGTTGCCATCGTCGCTGGCTTGCTTGGGAAGATTTCCATCCTGCCCGCGATGGTCATGATGTTCGAGTTGTTCGTCGGCATCATTCAGGCGTTTGTCTTTGGCATGTTGACCATGGTCTTCATGGCGCAGGCAACCCAGGGGCACGGCGAGGAACACGCCGAGCATTAATTGTCAATTTTGGGCGGGATGTCCCAGCCCGTTGGAAACACTATTCAATAATTACTAGGAAAAAACCTAAGGAGGCTTTACATGGAAGGAAATATTTTGGATGCAATGCGCTACGTCGGCGCGGGCTTGGCGATGATCGGTGCAGCGGGCGCGGGTGTCGGTATCGGTTTGAGTGTGCAGGGCGCGCTCACGGGCATGGCTCGCAATCCCGATACCTATGGCAATTTGCTGACCAACATGATTTTGGGTATCGCGTTCTCTGAAGCCATCGCCATCTATTGTCTGGTTATCGCGTTTCTCATGCTCTTCAAAGTCGTGTAATAAAGGAGCCGAAACATGGAAGCTCTTGGTATTAACTTAGGTCTCCTCATCGTCCAGATCATCGCGTTCACCATTGTGTTCCTCACGCTGAACGCCTGGGTCTACAAGCCCATGCTGGACATGATGGAATCCCGCAAACAGAAAATCGCGCAAGGCTTGGAAGATGCCCGTGTCGCCGCCGATGCCCGCGCGAATGCCGAAAAGGAAGCCGCAAAAGTCCTTGCTGACGCCCAGGCGGAAGCAGGCAAGGTGGTCCGCGAAGCAACTGAACGCGCTGGCTCCGCTGGCAAGGAAGTCAAAGCTGCCGCTGAAGCTGAGGCAGCCAAGGCTCGTGAAGCGGTCATGGCGGAAGCTGAACTAGAGCGCAACCGCATCCTCGGTGACCTGCGCGGACAGGTCGCCGCCCTTGCGATTGCCGCCGCCAACAAACTGGTCGGCGAGGCTCTTGACGAGAAGAAACAGCGCGCCCTGATCGACGAATTCTTCTCCGGCGTCAAAGGCGGCAAGGTTGTCGTCGCGGAAGCCCTCACGGGTGATTCTGCTGAAGTCACCAGCGCCCTGCCTCTCACCAGTGATGAGCAGCAGGCTGTCAAGCAGAGCGTCTCGGTCAAGGAAGTTTCCTTCAAAGTTGACCCCGCCATCCTCGGCGGACTCGTCATCAAAGTCGGCGACAAGGTCCTCGACGGCTCGGTTGCAGGCAAGCTCGAAGGTCTGCGCCAGGCGATGAAGTAAGACAGGCAATTTGTTTTCAAAAAGGGTTTTGGTAAAATTACCAAGACCCTTTTTGATTTAACCAAAAAGACTTCGGAAGTCTCGAAGACTTCCGAAGTCTGAGCTACGGAGATACATGCAACTCAAAGACCTCTTCATTGACTTCCCCTTTCCCGTCCCACAAAACATCCCCAACGTGGAACTCAAAGGCATTGCCATCGACAGCCGCGCGGTCAAGCCTGGGTATCTGTTCGTCGCTATGCGTGGCGGCTCCACAGACGGGCACAACTATATTCCAAAGGCAATCGAGAATGGCGCGGCGGCAGTAATTGGCGAAGTAGGTCGGGCTGGAAGCCCGACCTATATTGGTTTGGAAAATCCACGTCAAGCGCTCACCTGGCTGGCGGCGGCGTTTTACGGTTTCCCCGCCCGCAAGCTGACGGTGATCGGCGTCACAGGCACGGACGGCAAAACCACCACCAGCAACCTGCTTTACAAAGCCCTTGTCTCCGCTGGGATTCGCGCGGGGATGATTTCCACCGTCAATGCAGTGATTGGCGACGAAGTGCTGGACACGGGATTCCACGTCACCACGCCCGACGCGCACGACGTGCAGGCTTATCTTGCGCGGATGGTGGATGCGGGCTTGACTCACGTTGTGCTGGAGACTACGTCCCACGGCTGGTCCCAGCATCGAGTGGATGCCTGTGAGTTCGACGTGGCTGTGGTCACAAACATCACACACGAGCATATGGATGAGCATGGCAGTTATGAAAACTATCGCGCCGCCAAAGCCCGCCTGTTTTCCAGTTTGGAAGTCACACGTCCCAAACCGATGGGAAACCCGCGTCTGGCAGTCATCAACCGCGATGACCAGTCGTTTGACTTCCTGAATGATTTTGTCAAAACCCCGAAGCTGAGTTACGGCTTGGGTGGGGGAGCCGATGTCCGTGCTATGGATGCCAAATACAGTTCATCAGGGATCGAGTTTACGGCTGTCTCCAAAGATTTTCGCGTAAACACATCGAGTAATTTGGTTGGAGAATACAACGTCTCGAACTGCCTCGCCGCGCTGACTGCCGCCGTCTACGGTTGTTTGGGCATTGACCCCGATACCGCCGCGCGCGGAATTGCCTCGCTGGACGGCATCCCAGGCAGGATGCAGCCCATTGATCTCGGTCAAAACTTCACCGCCATCGTGGACTTTGCTCACACGCCCAACGCTTTGAAGGTGACATTGGAAGCCGCAAGGAAGATGACCAAGGGACGGGTGATCTCAATCTTCGGCTCGGCGGGACTGCGTGACAAGGAAAAGCGCCGCATGATGGCGGAGATTTCCGCCGAACTGGCTGACTTCTCGGTGTTGACCGCCGAAGACCCGCGCACCGAATCGCTGAATGGAATTCTCGAAGAAATGGCGGCAGGAGCCAGGTCAAAGGGTGGGGTGGAAGGGGAGACCTTTTGGCGAGTTCCAGACCGGGGCGAGGCAATCCGTTTTGCCATCCGTTTGGCAAAAGAAGGTGACATCGTCCTCTCGTGCGGGAAAGGTCACGAGCAATCCATGTGCTTCGGCAAGACCGAGTACCTGTGGGATGACCGCACAGCCATGCGCGCTGCCCTTGCAGAATTCTTGGGCATCGAAGGTGAAAAGATGCCATATCTCCCTTCGCAGGATAAGAGCGAAGAAGAGTGGCTGAAGGGATAAAGAATAAAACGAACTTTTTGGGAGCAGCAAATGACTGATTGGACCACCCCCATTACTTTAACTGGTAAACATGTTCGACTAGAGTCGTTGAGCGAAGCGCATGTTCCGCATCTTGCACAGATTGGCATGGGACAGGATTTCTGGCGTTTCATGGTCTACGGTGACATCAACACCGAAGCAGATATAAGAGGATGGGTGCAGGAAATGCTGAGGCGAGCAAAACAGGGGACCGACGTCCCGTTTGCCGTCATCCACCTCGCCAGCGGACGGGTGGCGGGCGCGACGCGCTACATGAACATGATGCCGAAAGATCGAGGGCTGGAGATTGGCGGCACTTGGTACGGGCTGGAATTCCAACGCACGGCGGTCAACACCGAATGCAAATACCTGTTGATGACTTATGCTTTCGAAACGCTCAAGGTCATCCGCGTACAGCTCAAGGCGGACTCACTCAACGAACGCTCACAGCGGGCAATCGAACGTATCGGTGCAAAGAAGGAAGGCATTTTGCGCAATCACATGATCCTACCCGATGGACGCATCCGCGATTCGGTATTTTATAGTGTGTTGGATACAGAATGGACAGAGGTTAAGAAAAACCTGGAAACGATGCTGGAAAAACACAAATAATCCTTGGTCAATTCCCCACTGCTTTTGCCAAAATTTTGCCAGCCTCTATTTCATCTGCCCAGCCAGCTTGATAGGTGTAGTAGTTGACCTTTGCGGGGTGCAGCCGCCAGCTTTCGATCTCCGCGCCGGTGAAGTTGACCTCAACTACGATGCTTTCACGCTGATAGTCCTGTTCCTGGTCAAAGACAAAATTTCCCAACGAATAAAAAACCAATTTATCCGAAAAGACCTCCATTGGCTGGATGATATGGGGGTGATTGCCAACCACAAGCGATGCGCCTGCCTCAATGAATTCCTGCGCCCAGCCCCGTTGAACGTCCTGTGGATTGATCTCATATTCGGGTCCCCAATGCGGCAGGACAATCACCACATCCGCAATTTGCCTGGCTGCGTTGATCTCTCCTTTGACGATTTCAACATGTGCATCGGAAAGGGGCGCGGTGCCGGGGGTATTCTCTGTTGCCCAGACCCTTGGATCGATTTGATTGATTCCCAGAAACGCGAAACGGATGCCGTTGCGCTCCACAATGGCAGGCGCGCGCGAATCAAATAATGTGTTCCCCGCCCCTGTCGGCTGAATGCCCACTGTTTTGAGCGAGTTCACCGTGTCAAGCAGTGATTTTTCATCGCAACTGAAGCCCTTCTCCCCGCAATCCTTGACGTGGTTGGTCGCGATGGTCATTACATCGAAGCCGGCGAATTGCAAGCCTTCCACCATGCGGGCTGGACCGATCAAGTTCATGCTTTCTGGGCAAGGCATGGGATCGGACTCGTCCGAGAGCGACCCATCAAGACTGCCGACGGTGATGTCAGCGGTGCGCAATTCCTCCGCGACGAATTCAAAGGGATAGTTGTAGTTGCCTGTGTAGGCTTCCGAGATGATGGCCCGCTCGGCGACACAGCGCCCGAGGTTGATGTCCCCCGTAAAAAGGATGCGTGTCCGTGGGAGGGCGGGCGGGATGGAGGGGGTGGATATTTCAGGAATTGACGGAGTTGCTGTGACGGGCATACCTGGGGCGGGCGGGGGCGCCTCCCGAGCCTGAATAGCTCTGGAGCGCATTGTCTCGCCGATGAATGTCCCCAAAAACACCAGCACGACCAAAACCCTTAGACGTTGTATGGTTTGTCGCATTGCCCATTCACCTTGTTGGTATGGCGTGGAATGTGAAAATTCTATTAATAATTTTAATTCAAAATAGGATTTTTAGAGGGCAAAAGAAAAACTATAAGCCGGTTGCAAGGTTTGGTTTTGACGATCAACTTTCAGCGGAGACGCGTAGCGCGGCTCGGGATTTGGTCAGGTTGTTGAGCAGGATCAAGCCGAGGGTGCTGGTCATGCCGATGGTGATTCCCCCGATCCAAATGGCCTGTGGAAAGAGGTTGTCGTTGAGAAATCCGCCGATGAGCGGGGCACAGGCGCGGGCGAAGCCCCAGCCGAACCAGTAAACGGACATGTACCTGCCGCGCATGTCGGCGGGGGCGATGTCCGCCACGTATTTGCTGGCAGTCGGGACGATGGTCAATTCGCCAAAGGTCAGGATGACCATGCTCAGCCAGAAGCCCCAGAAGCCAGTCATCAATGCCACGCTGCCGACGCCGAGCGCATAAATGAACATGCCCGCCGCCATGACGGGCAGGGTTTTGTATCGCCGTGTGATGGATGTGACGGCGTACTGCACAAAGACGCACATCATGGCGTTGGTGGTGGGAATCCAGCCATATTGCGCTTCGTGGATGCCGAAGTTGGTCTTGGCGTAGATGGGCATCAGTATCCATAACATGGTGGGGGCGGTGAGACCGATTGCCATAAGGGCAACGAATGCCAAATAGGCTTTATCCCCTAACATGCGCAAGAGGTCTTTTATGAATGATTGCTGGTCTGCCGAGTGGATGGCTGTTTCCCCGCTGACAGTTTTGTCGAGGGTCTCGCGCGCGAGAAAGAAAAGCAGCAGACTGTAGATGATGAAGCCCGATCCCGCCCCAATGAAGGCGAGGCTGTAATCCCGTCCCGCAAGGAACCCGCCCACGGCTGGACCGATGCCGAAGGCGGCATTGTTGGCGATGCGGTTGATGGCATAGGCGTCGGTGCGCTTTTCGCTGGGAATCATGTCTGCAAGCATGGCGTCCGCGCCGACCTGGTAGAGCGGGTTCGATAAGCCGATGAGGACCATCAATATCGCAAATTGCGGATAGGTCTCGGCGCTCATCATGAAGAAATAGGCGACTCCGTTCAGTGCGAGGCTGAAAATCATGATGACCTTGCGCCCGATTTTGTCCGCAAGGAAACCTGCAATAATGGAGGCGAAGAGTCCCGTGCCGGCGTTGATGGAGATGAGCGTTGCCACCGTGCTGAGCGGCAGGTCGAGTTTTCCGCTGGCATAGATGAGCATGAAGGGCCAGATCATGCTTCCGCCTGCGGTGCTGATGATGATGCCGACGATCATCAACCAGTATTGGCGCGGATATTCGTTGAAGAGGTGTTTGAGTCTGGTCATGAATTCAGGGAGTAGAAAATGGAGAATAGTGAATGGTTGGGAGGCGAGTGTAACATAAAATGCGGACTCGACGGAGGTGGTTGGCAGGGGATAAGATGGTTGTCTCAAAGCCAAAAAATCCGCGAATTTATGCCAATCTGCCCAAATTCATGAAGATTGACAGACAAGATTAAGCGTAAGTTCCATTTGGTAGAGCCATACGGGAGGTAAAATTATCGCAATTGCTTCCCAAAAATTTATTCAGGAGACGACAAATGAAGAATTCTGTCAGACAGTTGTGTGAAGCTCCAGCCGGGCAAGCCGAAATTTTACAGGGTAATATGGCATTCGCCACTGGGTGTGTGCGCGGTGGACTCCATGCGGCGGACGGTTATCCGGGCACGCCAAGTTCCGAGGTGATCGACAAGGGGTTGGCGAATGTTCAGGATTTGATCAAGGTTGGCTGGTCGGTCAACGAGGCGGTTGCATCCGCTGTCGGGCATGGACATTCGATGGCGGGACGGGACTGCGTGGTCACCATGAAGATTCCCGGTCTCTTCCAGGCGGGCGATATCTTCACTAGCGGCGCGTTGTTCGTTTTGGAGCGCGGCGCACTGGTCTATTACATCGCCAGCGACTTCACTCCCAGTTCCACCCAGCACACGATTGACCCGCGTTATTTGTTCAAGAGTTGTTTCGTGCCGGTCTTCGAGCCGCGCAACCACCAGGAGATGCACGAGTCCGCCGCCCTCGCCGCTGAAATCTCCCGCGCCTACAGAACCCAGGTAGTGGTGATGCCCAATGGAAATCTGTGTCACAGCGAAGGGTTGATCCACCTGATGCCGCTTCAAAAACGCGAACCGGTGCAGATGCCGGAAAGCCTCAAATCCTTCAACGTGCTGCCCAACGTAGCGCGGAAAAATTACGATGTGGTCATGTCCGAGCGGATGCCCGCGCTAGTGAAGATGGTCGAGGAAAGCCCGCTCAACAAATGGGAAAAGGGGTCGGGCAAGGTCGGCGTGATTACCTACGGGATTGGCGATATGTACGTGCGCGAGGTGAAGGAAACCCTCGGCGCGGACATCGACATCCTCTCGCTTGCGTTTACCAATCCGCTGCCCATGAAATTGATCCGCGCTTTCTGCGAGTCGATCCACGGGCAGATTTTCGTCATCGAGGACGGCTACCGCTACTTGCAGGAAGTCGTCGAGAACATGGGATTCAAGGTGGACGGCAAGGAACATTTCAGCAAGTTGACCGAATGGAGCCCGGCGCTGGTCGCTGAAAAATTGGGCTTGATCCGCCACGAGCAGAAGCAGAACGCCGTGCCGATTCCGCGTCCGCCGGTGATTTGCGCGGGCTGCCCCTACCGCCTGTTTGCGGAAGAAATTGCCCTGCAGAAAAAGAAGAAGGCGATTGACGTTGTATTCGGTGACATCGGCTGCAACACCCTGTTGTATTTCATGAACGCGCTCGATACCGGCTTGGCGATGGGCGCGAGTGAAGCCGAGCGCATCGGCTATGTGACGTCCCGCCCGGAACAGGCTGGGCGCTGTATCAGCCTCATCGGCGACGGGACTGAATGTCACAGCGGACTCGACGCCACACGCAACGCTGTCTACCGTAATGTGCCGGGCGTGAAGGTGATTTTGGATAATTCTTGGACCGCCATGACCGGCGGACAATCCTCGCCAACTTCGCCCGAAAACATGGCTGGCGAAAAGATACGCTTTGACCTGCCTGAGACGCTCAAGGCGCATGGCGCAAAGGTCGTGACCGTTGGAGCATACGACAAGAAGAACGTGCGCAAGTCGCTCAAGGCTGCGCTGGCGGATGCGGCAAACGGCGTCTTCACCACGCTCGTGGTCAACGACGGGGTTTGTGTGCAGAAAGTCCCAGCCAGCAGCCAGCGTGTGTTTGTCGAACCCGAAGCCTGCAAAAAGTGCAACGTCTGCCTGATCTGCCCTGGCATCGAACTCGACGAAAATGGGATTCCCGTCGTCAATAACCTGTGCACCGGTTGCGGCGGATCCGCTCCAGCCTGCGCCCAATCCTGCCCGTACAACGTCCTCAAAGCGGTGGACTTGAAAGACCTAAACCTGCCCTCCGCGCCGGTGTTGGCCGAACCACCGCAGGAGATCATGATTCCCGCCGTCCCGAAGGAAAACTTCCCCGCCAGGCTTTCGCTTGCCATCCGCGGCGTGGGCGGACAGGGCAACCTGTTCTTCGGCAGCGTGCTGTCGAAGCTGGCATCCATTGCCGGGTATGACGAAAAGAACATCATCAAGGGCGAGACGCATGGCATGGCGCAGATGGGCGGACCGGTGATCAGCACCTTCGCCTGTGGAAACGTGTCCAGCCCGGTGCTGTTGCCCGGTACGGCGGACTGCCTGATCGTGATGGAAAAGAGCGAAGTGTTGCGCCCGGAATTTCTGGAAATGCTCAAGCCTGGCGGGACGGTTGTGCTGGCGGATACGAAGATCATCCCGCAGGGACTACCCGAAGACCAATACCCGACCGACGAGCAAATCCACGCCTGCCTCAGCCCGTATCATGTGGTCGAAGTGGATGTGTTGGGCAAGGCGCTCGAATTGGGTGACCGCAGCGGACGCACTGCCAATGTGGTGATGATGGGAATTTTGAGCACCCTGCCGCCTTTCAACACCTTCCCGCCTGAGATGTGGCTTGCCGCGCTCAAGAAAGCCAATTCCAAACCCATCGTTTGGGCTGCAAATTACGTCGCCTTCAACGCGGGACGTCAATTCATGGAGATGGCTTATTAATATCAAAGTTTCCACCGATGTGTTTTCAAAATTCCCCGCGTATCGGCGGGGAATTATTATCGCGCACGACATCGTCAACGGCGACTCGCCCGAAGAACTGGTCACCAACTTGCGGGACGCTGAAAAGGTGCTCTGTCAGCAGTTGACAAATGATGCCATCCTTTTGCATCCCTGTATTGCATCCTGGCGCGGGGCATATCGTTCGCTTGGCATCAAACCCAGCGAGTTCCGTCCGTCGATGGAGGCGCTTGTGCGGCGGGTATTGAAAAAGGATCCGCTGCCAGCCATCAACAAAGTGGTGGACCTCGGCAACCTGATCTCGATTCAGCATCTCGTCCCAATTGGCGCTCATGCCATTGACCATCTCACCGCTGACATGGACCTGCGCCTCGCAACCGGTGACGAAATCTTCGAGCCGTTTGGGACCGAACTTGTCGAGCATCCCAACCCGGGGGAGATCATCTTCGCGGAGGGGAATACCGTGCTGACGCGCCGCTGGACCTGGCGACAGTCGAAGCACACTTTGGTCCTGCCAGAGACGACTGCCGTCGAATTCAACGTGGATGCATTACCGCCCATCACGCATGAGGAAGTCGAGCAGATTTGCGGCGACATTGCTGTGCTTGTCACGAAGTATTGCGGGGGAAGAACCAGTTATGGGATTTTGAGCAAGGATAACCCCGTTATAAAATTGAATGATTAGTGCCACGCGCCCATCGTGATTCCCTGAGCGCAGCGAAGGGGCAGGCGAAGAGTCTCTACCTTGAAGATGCGAGACTCTTCGGTCGCACAAAACGCTCCCTCAGAGCGACATGGCCAGCTTCCTGACCGTGCTCACGCTGCGCAGGGCATTCATTTTGATAGTATGCCCACCAACGTTGATGGCGCGGAGAAAGGCGATGTGTTTTGACATGTGAAAGATAAATGATGAAAGCTTTACACTAAATCCTGTTAGACTTTTTAAATGGTCTTTTTTATTTACTTGAGCAATATCGTAGCAACAACGATTGGCACAGCAACAACGAGAATAAGTAGCAGTTTTTCTCTTAAAGTCATGTAACGCCATTCGTGGCGGGTCTCATTCCATTGCTTGAGGGTTGGAGCAGTCCTGACTGATTACGCAAAAGGGATAAAAAAAACGTAACCAGTCAGGGACTGATTACGTTTCAGGAATTATGGTTCAGCCTTGAGGCGTTGCCGTACTCGTTGCATCAGGCGGAGATTGATCAAAG
>JAUQXA010000032.1 GCA_030834895.1 Anaerolineales bacterium | reverse complement strand
ATGGCTTCGTTCATGCGCCCCGCGCGGAAGTACAGCATGGCCAGGGCGCGTTTGAGAAGCACCTGTTCCGGATGTTCCTTGATCAGGTCTTCGACGAAAAGTACGGCGATATCGCTCTTGTTCTGGCTTTCAAGATGTGTAATGTAATTTTCAAGTTCGTTCATGGCTTTTTCAGGTTGAGCCATGCGCATGTTGAGTTCCACCAGCTGCCTGCGGGTGGATTCGTCATCGGGTATGATGGTGCGAATCTGTTCGTATATTCTCAAGGCCTGCTTCCAATCGAGACGCTGGAGGTCGATATCCGCCATACGTTGCAGGATGTGCGCGTTCCACTCGCGGCTTGCGTGTCCCTGCTGTACCACGCGCAGGGCGGTGGTGTAGGTTTTGCGCGCCATATCCAGTTCGGCGAGACGGTAATAGATGGAAGCCAGATCAAGATATTCGCGGATCGCATCATCGACCTGTCCGCGCGCGATGAGTTGGTCTATGAGACGGTTGCGCGCGCCGAGGTCCATTGGCGCAAGTTGAATGATGCGCCGCAGGATCTTTGTGGCCTGTGATGCTTCTCCGCGCACGCTATAGGCATGTGCCACGATGCCGTATTTTGCAATTGCATCCGCCTCGTGCTTTTCCTGGACGAGCAGGTCGCCCATCAGCATGTGCAGCGGAAGGTAGGTCGGCGCGTGCTGCATGGCGTAATAGGCCTCGTCCATTGCGGAACGCAGGCTTCCCATGCGCGCCAGTTGGTTGATGCGGTTCATCGATTCAAGCACTGTGCTGGACTGCGCCTGCAGGATCACATCCGCCAGCGGTGCGAGCATATCGCCGTCCTGCTTCGGCATCTGTTCGCGCATCTTGTGAAGCTGCTCGCGCCAATCCGGACGCATAAGCAGGTTATGGATATTTTCGCAGACTTTTCGCAGGGCGGCTTCATCCTGCCGGTTTTGATGCGCTTCGATCAACGGCTCGTATTGCTGACTGAATTCATCCGCCTTTTCGACCGGGACGGTGGTTGCATCGGCAAGTTTGAGCGCTTCAAGATACTCTATGGATGCCTCATTGAGGCGGCCTTTATTGACCAGCAATTGTCCCAGCAACAGGCGCGAGCCGAGCGCATACTCGTTGTGTTTGACGGTGTTTTGCAGGAAGCGCTGCGCGCTTTCGATTCGTTCCCCTTTGAAACGCAAAAGGCCGAGCGCATAATACAGGGAGGCGTGCTTGAAGCCCGCTTCCAGTGCGCTTTCGAATTCCTCGGCGGCTTGTGCTTCATTGCCCTTGGTCTGCATGTCAATTGCGGTTCCGAGGTGCATGATTACTTTCGTTTGTTCGGACTGTTGGAGCGAGAGTCCGCCTGTACCTCTCATGATTGCCGAAAGCCCCTTGCGCTCCTGTGAGGTCGGGTTGTCATCGGAAAATTCAAAGAGCAGTTCGGCGAGTTGAGTCAAAGCCTTTTGACGCGCCTCGGCAACCGGGTCCAGCCCGGAGGTGGACTTCGGCTTTTCCAGTTCCTTTACCTGCGACATGCGGATGGGTCCCGTGCCGCCTTTTCCACGCAGGGGTTTGGGAAGCAGTTGTCCGGCATTGAGCAAACTCTGCGCCTGTTTGACCTCGACGCTGTTGGGCAGAAGCGACAGGGCCTTGTTCACCATTTCTTTTGTTCTTTCGAGGTTGCCCGCGCGCTGGATGATGCTGGCGATGGCCAGATATTCCGTGACGGCTTGTTGCGTGTGACCAAGTTTCTCGTGCACCTGTGCGAGGCGCGAGTGAGCAATGGGGTTTTCAGGGTTGATGGTGGTAACACGCACCCAGTTTTCGAGAGCCTTTTCGGTGTCGCGCTGCTTGAGGAACAGATCGCCCGCTCGTAGCGCCGCATCCACTGCCATTTTCAGGTCGCCGATCCGCTCCGAGAGTTGGGCCACTTTTTCCATCGGCACCGGGTCATCGGGTGAGATCTTTGCCACTTGCATGTATGTCTGCAGGGCTTCCTCGAAACTACCGAGTTGGTAGAGCGCAAGTCCCAGACTGTTGAGCGCCTTCGGATGGTCGGGGAATTCCTGCAAGGCCTGCCGATACGCGGCGACCGCCTTGTCCCATTCCTGGTCCCAGGCGGCGGAGTGACCGTCGTTCATTGCTTTTTGAAAAATGTCTTCTCGTCCGGACATAGTGATCCAATTTTAATTGAATGTGTAACGTTTTATTGTTTCAATGTAATTATAACCTTGCACGGTTCTTCCACGAATGGTTCCAAGGTGTGACTTATTCCAATACGCGCATTTTGCCCCAACTTTTACCGAAGCGCGCCTCGGTGGAAAGCGGGATGCTCATCGGATATGCGCCCGACATGGTTTCCTGAACCACCTTTGCAGTTTTCTCCATTTCATCCTGCGGACATTCCAACACGAGTTCGTCATGCACCTGCAAAAGCATTTTGGCTTTCAACCCTGCGGCTTCGAGCGCGGACGGGATCTTGAGCATGGCAATCTTCATGATGTCCGCCGCCGTGCCCTGAATGGGAGCGTTGATGGCTTCGCGTTCTTCGCGGTTCTTCAACTGCTGGTTGAGCTTGCCCTGCAAGGCGGGGAAGTAGCGACGGCGTCCGAGCAGCGTCTCGACGAAACCCTGCTGCGCTGCAAGCTGGCGGATGCCGTCGAGATATTTCTTTATGCCGGGGAATTTTTGGAAGTAGGTCTTGACGAACTTTTCGGATTCCGCGAGGGTCAGATCGGTGGCGCGGGTGAGACCAAAAGCCGACATGCCGTAGATCAGCCCGAAGTTGATTGCTTTCGCGTGACGGCGCATATCCTTCGTGACGGCATCCAACTCCACGCCGTAGACTGCGGCCGCCGTCGTCGCGTGAATATCTTCGCCAGCTTTGAACGCCGCCAGCATGGTTTCATCCTCAGCCATGTGCGCCACGATGCGAAGCTCGATCTGTGAGTAATCCACCGAGAGCAGCACATTGCCTTTTCCAGCGATGAAACCGTTGCGAACGCGGCGACCCTCCTCGGTGCGGATGGGGATGTTTTGCAAATTCGGGTTGGTGGATGACAGTCGTCCCGTCACGGCTCCTGTTTGATTGTACGAAGTGTGTACGCGCCCGGTCTGCGGATCGACGGCGGCGGGCAGAGCATCCACATAGGTTGATTTCAACTTCGAGAGTTCGCGGTTTTCAAGAATCATGTCCACCACGGGATGTTTGCCGCGCAAAGCTTCGAGCACATCCGCCGACGTGGAGTAATGTCCGCTGGCAGTTTTCTTGCCTTTGTCGGGCGGATCGAGCCGCAGGTGGACGAATAAAACGTCTGACAGTTGCTGGGTGGAATTGAGGTTGAATGGCTTACCAACAGATTCAAAGACCCGCTTCTCGATCTCTGCCATGCGCTTTGCTAGTTCATCCGACATTTCCTGGAAGAAAGGCAGGTCAATCATAATGCCGGTCATTTCCATGTCAGCCAGCACGGGAGTCAGCGGCAGGTCGATTTCGGCGAGCAGTTTTGTGCCACTCACACGCTCCAAATCCTTTTGCAGGATTGGCATCAGACGCAAGGTGGTTTCGGCATCGGCAGCGGCGTATGGCGCGACAGACTCGATGGCGACATCCGCCATGCTGATCTGATTCCTGCCCTTGCCGATCAACTCTTCGATGTGGGTCATCTCTTCACCGAGGCGTTCGTAGACCAAATTCTTCAAGCCCAAATTGCGCGAAGATGGATCAACGATGAATTCCGCCAGCATGGTGTCGAAGGTCAGCGGTGATACGGTCAAGCCGTGGCGGGCGAGGACGATGTAATCATATTTTGCGTTGTGCGCCACCTTGCCGATCTTCGGGTCGGTCATTGCAGGCGTGAGCGCGGCGATGACTTTTTTCAGTGGCAGATTGTTTCCAGAGGTATGCCCGACGGGGATGTAAAACGCCTGCCCCGCTTTGACAGCCAGCGAGATGCCGACGATTTCGGCTTGCACTTCTTCGGTGGAGGTGGTCTCGGTGTCGAAAGAAATTACTTTCGCTTTCGCGAGTTGTTTGGCAAGGTCGTCCAGTTTATCGGGCGAGTTCACGACGATGACTTCGATGTTGGATGGCTTTGTTGCAACGGTCACGACTTGCGGCTCGTTGACGAACATGGCAAGCTGTCCGCTTTTGGTCTTTATCGGCTTGGATAAAGCCACAGGCGAAGCGACCGACCCGCTGACGGGTTGTCCCTGACTCAATGCCGGGACTTTGCTCAACAGCGTGCGGAATTCCATCTGCTGGAAAAATTCCGTGAGCGCGGTTCCGTCAAATGGCGTGACCTTTGCGTGTTCGAGATCGAAATCCATTTTCAAATCGGTGCGGATGCGCGCCAGATCGTAACTCATGTAAGCGGCTTCCTTGCTCGCTTCGAGTTTTCCCTGCCAGCGTTTTTCGACCTGATCGAGGTTTTGGTAAATGCCATCCAGCGTGCCGAATTTTTCGAGTAGGGAAATGGCGGTCTTTTCGCCCACGCCCTTCACGCCGGGGATGTTATCGGAGGTGTCGCCAACGATGGCTTTGTAATCGACCACCTGGTTCGGGCGGACGCCAAGCTTTTTGATTACATCTTCGTCGGTGATGTAGGTTTGGTCGTCGCCTGCAAGGTAAACCGACGTGCGTTCGTTGACCAGTTGCAGCAGGTCACGGTCGCCGGTGATGATTTTTACGCCCAAGCCTTTTTCGGCGGCAAGACGTGCCACCGTACCAAGCACGTCGTCAGCTTCGTAACCTTCCATTTCGAGGCGCGGGATATTGAACAAATCCACCATCTTGCGGATGCGCTCGATCTGCGGGCGCAGGTCATCAGGCATCTTTTCGCGTGTGCCTTTGTATTCGGGGAAGATGTCGTCACGAAAGGTCTTACCCACGTCGAAGGCGACAGCAAGATATTCGGGCGTTTCCTTTTCGAGGATGCGAACCAGTTCGCGGGCGAAGCCGTAGATGCCGGCTGTGGGTTCGCCTGCCGAAGTTTGCCAGCGTTGACTGCCCGACCCGGCGGTCAGGGCAAAGTACATGCGGTAGGCGAGTGCGTGTCCATCGACGAGATAAAGTGTGGGGGGCATGGTTTTTGTCTGATGAATATGGGGTTAAAAAATAAAGCGCAGAGTTGATTATACTCTGCGCTTTCCGATTTTTCGTTCTTAGTTGCGAAGCCGTAAACTTTGCGGTTCGGGCTGTGGAGTCGAGACTTGTTGTCCCTGACGCTGACGGGTCTGGCGGATGTAATCGCGCACCAGTTGCTGTGGATGTGGTTGTGTGCCGCCCATGATGAGGTAACCGGGCGCCCAGAAATCACCGGAGGGATTTTCCTTCTTCATGCGCGGGAACTCGCTGAAAATCTTTTCCGACGTTTGCTGGCGCATGATGCGCATGAGATAGCCCGGTGAAGTGTTCGGTTGGACATTGACCACCCATTGCAAATATTCGGGACGTACTGCTAGGAACTCCAGCCGCCAGCCGAAGGCGATGCAGATGTTTGGAATCCACTCGCCAATTCGATCTGCCAGGTCACCAGTGATGTAATGGGATGCAAAACGCGGCACAAGCAGGCAGGCGTAGGTCAGGTGATACAAACCCGCTGTGATTGGCTCAACCACCAGTTTGCGTTCGGCTTCGGTGGTGGGACTTTCGCGTGTCACATCTGTCTCACCGGGAGCGGGACGGGCAACCGGAGTTTCGGTCCTCGTTTTGGGACGCGACGGCATGGTCACGTCCATTTGGTCGAATACCGTCTCCGGTTGTTGATGACTCGCCTGTGGGGACTTGCTCTGTTTTACTGCGGGGGACAGCTTTCCATAATGGATGGCAGGCGATTCTTCGCGTGTGAAAACAGAGGCATTCGAAAGCGACGTGGAAATGCGAGTCTCATTCGGGTCGAACTCTTCCTTCTTGGGGGGCAGCCGGAATTCGTGTGTTGTCGCAGGCTCGGGGTTCGGGGTTGGGATGTTGGTTAGGATATTCTTGATGGGTGGGATGTCCAGATCGTCTTCATCTGAGCCCACTGAAGCCGCCTCAGGCTTTGCCGGCTTTGGAGCTTCGGGCTCACTATCCAGATTGGTAACCAGTTGACTCGCCTGGCTGCGGATGGTGCTGAACGGCGTCTCTGCATCGAAAACGAGGGCAAGCACTGTATCTGCTGTAAGGCGCGTGGCATACAACATGTGCTCGGCTTTTGTGCTTTCAAGACGAATGAAACGCAGAAGGTCCGAGCCTTTCTGCCCGTCCCAGTTTCGGGTGACGGTTTGCGCCACTTCCTTTGCCGCGTTTTGTGACAGACTGCCCGCATACGCCCACAAGTTCTCTTTGCGGGTGATCAATGCGGCTTGCGATGAAGATTCCAATGTGATGCGGGTGAGGTGTTGCGCAGCTTTGTTTGGATCATTTAACCACGGCAGGGGAGTGCTTTCGGTATTTTGTGCTGTCTGGGAGGGTTGAGGCTCGCTGATTGCATTCATAAAGTTCGACATCCTAAATGGCTTGCGGACAAGAATCCATGGGCGCAATTTTTCCAAAGAGGGCGGGGCAACATTATCGTCACACAGAATGATGAGGTTGATGCTGGGGCGTATGGTTCTCAATGCCGAACCAATATCCTGCACCCATTCCTCGTTGAGCGAATAATCGAGCATGGCAAGCGGAACGCCAAGCTCATCCGCGCGGACGATGGCGGATGATTTGTTGGTCACAACATGGATGCGATATAACTCGGTCTCCTCCATTGTGTGACGGATGCTCTCTCCAAGTTCCGAAGAAGCGGCGACTATAAGGATATCCGCTGGCATGAGATGAAGTTTATCACTTATAACATGCCTAATCAAGTAAATTTTTTCTGATATTTCTTGCAGTTATGAAAATTACCCGGCAGCTTGTATATACAACTTGTAATTTGCGTTGATTTGTGCTATTAACTATACATAAATTCATAAGCAAGGCGGATGTTATATGCATCGTGAGCGAGTATCGGAAAACGTTTTTTGGTTTCAAAGTGAAGTATATGCGCAGGTAACGGCTGGCGTAATCGTTGGTCCGCAGTGGGCGGTTGTGATCGACACGCTGGCTTTGCCTGAAGAAACGTTGGGAATGCGTGAATTCATCGAGCATGAGTTGGGCGTGCAGGTACGGTATGTGATCAATACGCATTATCATGCAGATCATACTTGGGGAAATTGTTTTTTCCCCGGCGCGACGGTAATCGGTCATGCCAAATGTCGGGAATTCCTGATCGAATATGGAGTCCCATCCCTGGAGTCAGCTCGTAAGCAGAATCCCAATCTGAGACAGGTTAAGATCATCCCTCCTCACCTGACCTTTGAATCGGGTGAATTGACGCTGCGTGTAGGCAAGAAGAACTTGATCTTCTCTCAAGCATTTGGTCACAGCCAGGACGGCATTTCAGTATTGGTGGAGGAAGATCGTGTGTTATTTGCGGGGGATGCCTTTATGTCCCTGCCCTACGTTGTAGACGGCGACATCGATGACATGATTGCTTCCGTCAAGCGGATTGGACGACTGGGGCTTGAAAACATCATCCAGGGACATGGCGACATCATCCTGCGCGGCGAGATCGACGCCGCAGTAAAGGAAAACCTGAACTATCTGAACAACATTAAAAAAGCTGTGAAGTCCGCCGGCAAACGCAAGAATGTGGATGAATATCTTGAAGAAATCACGATTGAAAGCTGCGGCAAGAGCCGCGTCCATCTTGGCGGTTTGGCAGAGACATTACATCGACGAAATTTGCGTTCGTTATACCGTCAGATGCATGGCGAAGAATAGCAAGTAGACTACAGGCACCTCATAAAACACGGAAAATGTTGCAGGCTGGCTGCGCTGCAACATTTTGCATGATGGGCAGAATTTTGGAGAAACTGACATGAAATTCATTTTGGAAAAATCGAAATACCTTTCATTGATTGGTGTGATTGCCTTGTTGTTCGCAGCAGTTGCAGCTTTTGCGTGGGGGACCTTCAAGGCTATAAACACCATTTCCCTGGTGGTCAGTTCTAGGGGCGTGGCATCGTCCATTACCGTTGAGTTCGTCGAAATTGTGGATAGTTTCCTGATCGCAACTACTCTGTTGATTTTTGCCGTCAGCTTATATGAACTGTTTATCGCCAAACTCGATCTGCCCGAATGGATGCTGGCACATGACCTGTATGAATTAAAGACCAAGTTGAGCAGCATGGTTGTGTTGGTGATGGCGGTGAAGTTTTTGGAAAAATTGCTTGATGTGAAGGATACCGTGGGATTGATGCACATTGGCATTGCCACGGCATTGATGTCGGCAGTGTTGATTGCCTTTGGCTATTTCGGTAAAGAGGATTAGTAGTGGGCTCCGCTTGACAGGCGGGGATTTTTGTTCGATAACGTTATCAAAACCGATAACGAAGTTCGATATTATGAAATTTTCGCAAGGCTTATTCCTTAAGTATTATTCGCTCATGGCAAAGGGGAAAGCCGAACTTGCAGAAGCAAAGGACAAAGCATTGGAACTGATTGCCGACATCGATGAATAGGAGGCAAATTCATGACTGAAAATAAAAAATCTTTGCGCCGCCTGCATCCCAATGTTTGGGTGGTGACTGCAACTTCTTTCCTGACCGACATTTCCTCGGAGATGCTTGTCTACCTCATCCCACTCTTCCTCTCCAACGTGCTGGGCGTGCGAATGGCATTCATCGGCTTGATCGACGGCGTGGCGGAAACAACCGCCAGCCTGGTCAAAATCTATTCGGGGGCGCTCTCGGATAAACTTGGCAAGCGTAAATGGCTGGCGGTGTTGGGCTATGGAATCTCCACCGTTGCCAAGCCGTTTTTATATTTTGTGAATGGTTGGGGAGATGTGCTGGGAGTTCGCTTTGCAGACCGGGTGGGAAAGGGAATCCGCACTGCGCCGCGTGATGCACTGGTCGCTGCCAGCACGGACGAATCCAATCGTGGATTTGCGTTTGGATTGCATCGCGCAGGCGATACGGCAGGCGCATTCGTTGGCATCGGCATTGCGGCGCTGATCATCTGGTTGACCCAATCCAACGATTCGCTATTGAGTGTAAATACCTTTCGCGTTGCGGTCCTGGCAAGCATCATCCCTGCCGTGCTGGCGGTCATCGTTTTGGCGGTGGGGACGACTGAGGTGGGTGGATCAGGCAAAGGCCGGGCGGGGTTGCGCTTGTCGCTCAAAGGCGTGGACTCGCGCTTCAAGTCCTTCCTCTTCATCGTCGTCCTCTTCACGTTGGGCAACTCCTCCGACTCGTTCATTATCCTGCGCGCACAGGAGCGTGGACTTTCGGTGCTGCAAACCATGTTCATGCTGATGACCTTCACCGCCATATACACGATTCTGTCAGGTCCGCTTGGGGCGCTGTCCGATAAGATCGGCAGACGCAAGTTGATCATCGGTGGCTGGCTCGCGTATGGACTGGTATATCTTGGATTTGCCTTCGCGCAAGTCGGCTGGCAGATCTGGACGCTGTTCGGCCTGTACGGGATTTACTACGCCGCGACAGAGGGTGTTGCCAAGGCACTGGTCGCGGACCTTGTTCCTGAAGCTCAGCGTGGCACCGCCTATGGATTGTTCAACGCGGCAATCGGAATCACCGCCCTGCCTGCCTCCTTCATTGCGGGCTTGCTCTGGCAAGGGGTTGGTTCCTGGGCAGGACTTGGACCTTCGGCTCCCTTTCTCTTCGGCGCGGCTCTGGCTTTGCTGGCAAGTCTCTTGTTATGGCGGCTGGTGAAGTGAGGGGGTATACTCTCGTAGGTACTGCTCTGCCGGGGGCTTAGCCCCCAACAGGGTGAAGGGCGAGCCATGTTTACGAGGTGTTTTTTTCATGAAAGGATATTCCCGAGCTACGACAGAATTCCCCCCCTTTCAGCAGGGCGGACTTGACTCGCTGTGCGGGTTGTACAGCATTGTCAATGCGGAGCGATACATCAACCGCTCGTCGGACGAGGAGACACAGCAATTATTCAATGATTTGATCCATTATCTATCACGACGCGGATTGTTGAGTAAATTTCTGATTGAGGGCATTATGCACAAGGAGATGCTTGTCATTTTGGACAAGGTGGTGGGCAAGAAGCGCATCTCGAACGTGCAAATCCCATGGCGCGGCGTGACCAACCCCGACCTGACCAGCTTCTGGCATTCCATGCAAGCCTTTTTGGATGGTACACCGGGGCGTGCCATCATCCTTGGACTGAATGGGTATCACGACCACTGGACAGTGATCGAGAGCATTACCAACCGTTCTATCCATTTGTATGATTCAGCGCTCATCAAACGTCTGCCGCGTTCTGCCTGCACCACCATGTATCCGGTGGGTAAACGCCAACATGTGCTTCTCCCCGCGCAGACTTATTTCCTCTCGAATGAGGCGACGGGGGAGGAATAGTTGCGGATTGCCATGTATCTTGGTTCATCCGCGAAAAACCCGGCTGCTAAAAATATTCAAAGTCTGAAAAGATATTAATCTGAATAGGAAATTTGGGGGATAAATGAAGAGCAAGTTCAAATTTTACCATTCTTACCAAATTTGATTATTTATCCTGAGATACTAAGATTGACCTTGCCAGGTGTTGACTTTTTGGGAAAAAATATTAAAATAGACTTAATCCGCCTTTCAAAACTGTAAGGTATCTCGGAGTTGTAAGGTAATTGTAATGCAGCTCATTTTTTTTACCCCAACACCCAAATAAGTTTCAAAACAAGGGGCGTACTTTAGTTGCAATCAAAACATGAATCGAGTTTTGTGAATTTTTTATGTTTAAAAAAATAAAGGCATTTGATCTGAAACCTATTATTTTGTTTGTATCCAATATATGTGTCAGCGATATGAAATTTTCAACTTGAAGAATATTCAAAGCGGACGGCAGCCATGAGAGGCAAAGTTCAGGAATTGGCGGAAACAACCAACATATCAGTCGATGAGTTTGTCGGCGGGATACGCAAGCGTGATTGTGGCGAGCCAATCGCCACGAAGATCTGGCGCGGGGAATATGAAAGCTATGCAGATCCCAAGGATAATGATGTGAACCTGAGTGATTTACGAAAGGCAGCCTTCGTGTTAAAGGCCGGAACAGGGTTGTTGATTCCAGGATGACGATCAAGATTTTTTACTCAACGACGGACTATATCAATGGGGATTTCTTCCACCACGCGCTATTTTCATGTATGGGGGGTTCGCAGGGCGTTGTAAGTCTGCAGCGATCAGAACATTCACATGGCTCTCTGTCCGCCTGAATTAAAGGCGGATTTATTTATTTCCCATCCAAGTGTAAAGCGAGGAAAAGACTATGAAACACCAATGGACTTCCAAGGTTTTCTCTGCGATTTTTATCGTCGCCCTGATGCTGGCTGCCATGCCGGTGACGCCGGCTTACGCGGCAACTGCCGGACCGAATTTTGCCGGCGCAGGTGCTGAGGTAGGTGGCCCCGGGAATGTCGCTTGGAACAATGAAGGCTTCATTACTGCCGACGATACCAACTATGCCACTACAAACCTCGGAAACTCCGCTGTTTCTGAATACCTGCAAGGCACTAACTTTGGTTTCGCCATCCCGTCGAACGCAACTATTAACGGGATTCAGGTGACAATCATGCGCCAAAGTTCTTCCAACCAATTCAATGACAGTGTACAGGATATGGATCTCTACCTGGTCAAAGCCGGAGCGAGTGCAGGCACGGATCATGCATCTTCAAATGACTGGCCTACATCCATGGGCACGGCCACTTATGGCGCAACGAATGATCTGTGGGGAACCACATGGACGCCCGCGGAGATTAATGCAGCCAATTTTGGGGTGAGACTATCCGTTGAGAACGAAAGTAACAACAATAGAACGGGGTCCGTTGATTACATTCAGGTAACCATTACATACACACTTCCCTCCACTATTATTGGCGATGGAAGCAGTCCTGCCAACAAGGCTGTAAATGGCTCGGAGACCAACCAGGCCGTATCCACATTTACGCTTTCCACAAGTTCGGGCACTGATACCGTTACTGGACTGGTGGTCACTGGAACGAACACGGCGAACGTCGCTGCAAATGGCGTCAAAATCTGGACTGATGTCAATAACAACGAGGAATACGATTCGGGAATAGATACCCAAATAGGGAGCGGCATCACATTTAGTGGCACAACGGCGACATTTACAGGACTCAATATAAATGTAGCCACCGCCGCTGTTCAATACCTCATTACTTACGATATCGTTGCGGCCCCTACCAACGGTCAGACCTTGACAGCTTATGTGTCCAATGCCACGACACTTACGCTGCCGGTCACCTACAATGACGATCAGGATGCCACCATAACGGTTGATACTGCCGCACCTGCTGTATCGTATGTTTCCTCCCCGGATCCTGCTGGTGCATACGGTATAGGCGACACCATCGATGTCAGGGTCATCTTCGACGAAAATGTGACTGTAACCGGTACGCCGCAGCTGACGCTTGAGACCGGTACGGTGGACAGAGTGATCAACTATGCGAGCGGGAGCGGGACAACCACCATATACTTCACATACACCGTCCAGGCGGGCGATGTCTCTCCTGACCTTGACTATGTAGCCACCACTTCCCTAGTTTTGAATGGCGGCACCATCAGAGATGCCGCTGGAAATAATGCGATCCTGACTCTGCCAACTCCGGGAGGGCCGAATTCATTGAGCGCCAACGAGGGGCTGGAAATCGATGGGATTGCGCCCACCATTACGATCAACCAGGCTGCAACGCAGGCTGACCCGGCCAACGGCCAACCGATCAACTTCACGGTTGTGTTCAGCGAACACATCAACTTTTTTACCGGCTCCGATATTACCCTGACCGGTACGGCTGGTACGACTGCATCGGGAGTATTTACCGGCGCCAACATCAACATTACCGACCTCGGCTCCAATACCTATAATGTCGCCGTCAGCAACTTGTCGATTGCGGGCACAGTGACCGCCGCGATTACTACTCCGGGCCGTGTCTTCGATGACGCCGATAATGGCAACACGGGCCCGAGCACCAGTACTGATAATACAGTCACTCTCCAGGGTTTTACCATCACAGCCTCAGCCGATCTGGGCGGAACGATTAATCCCAATGGCACGATAAACGTGGTTGGCGGCGCGGCCCAGGCCTTTGAAAGCGTGCCCTCCGCAACTTATATTTTGTCCAATCTCCTGGTTGATGGTGCTTCTGTTGGCACATTTAACAATTACACACTCAACAATATAACCTTCAATCGTACGATTGCCGCCGCGTTCGAGGGCGGTTGGTCTGCCCCGACTGCCGTCTCGTCCAGTAGCTGTTCGGGCAGTGCAAATGCCTATACATCAAACAATAGTTTTACCGCCTGTGGTTCGGGAGAGTCTGTAGTTTACCGGGACTTCCATCTCAATATTCCGGCGGGCTCCACCATCAATTATGTCGAGGTCGGACTCGAAGGACATACCGATGGGCGCAACCTGGGGATTTCCATCTCTGAAAATGGCGGCGCCAATTTTGCCAATGTAATTGACACGGCTTTTGCTCCTGAACCTGCAAGTCCTGACAAGACCATGAGAATAGGTAATCGCCCTGGTGATAATTGGGGAATTCCATTCTCGCCAGCCAGTTTTTCCGACGTAAACTTCCGGATTCAGATTACTGGAGGAGGGGGCGGCAGCTTTTTCAGCGATTTCTCCCTGGATCAACTCCAGGTCAAGGTGAATTACACCCTTCCGCCCGTGACGATCAACCAGGCGGTTGGTCAGGCAGACCCAACGAACACTTCACCTATTAACTTCACAGTGGTTTTCCCCTATCCGGTCACTGACTTCGCGACCGGTGACGTTACCCTCTCCGGCACAGCCGGCGCGACAACCGCGGTTGTGACCGGGAGTGGGACCACCTACAACGTGGCGGTCAGCGGTATGACTGGCAATGGGACAGTGATTGCCTCGATTGCGGCTGGCGTAGCCCACGATGTAAATGGCACACCCAACACCCCCAGCACCAGCACCGATAACACAGTCACCTACGATGCCACGGCTCCAACGGCGGTAATTGATCTCCAGGATGCTTCGGATTCGGGCATTTCGAATACGGATGATCTTACCAATGCAGTCAGTCCTGTCTTTGATGTCACTTTTTCCGAGGATATCAACGGGCTTGCCAGCGGGGATTTCTCCAATGCAGGAACCGCTACAGGCTGTACGTTTGCAGTTGGTACGCTCACCGGAAATACCTATCCAATAACAGTTTCCGGGTGTTCCGAGGGAACGCTAGTCCTTGATCTGGCAGCTGGCGCGGTAACCGATGCTTCGGGAAGCCCGAATGTGCAGACCGCTGGGCCGACGGTCACGATTGACCGGACCAGTCCCACAGTCACGATCAACCAGGCGGCTGGCCAGCTGGATCCCACTGGTGTTTCCCCAATAAACTTTACGGCGGCCTTTAGCGAAGCCGCGTATGACTTTACCGGATTGGATGTCAGCTTGAGTGGTACAGCCAACCCGACCGTTGCGAATGTAACCGGCGGCCCGACGACCTTCAACGTGGCAGTTAGTAACATGACCACCAGCGGTCCTGGCCTTACGGTAATTGCCAGTCTCGCCGCAGACGTCGCTACAGATGCGGCTGGCAACGGCAACCTCCCCAGCACGAGCACTGACAATAGTGTGATTTATAACTCTATTGCACCGATTGTGGCGATCGATCTGCAAATCACTTCGGACTCGGGCATTTCCAATACGGACAACATCACCAATGTTGCCAGCCCCATCTTCAATGTCGCCTTTGATGAGGCGGTCTCCGGGCTGACCAATACCGACTTCTCCAATGTGGGTACAGCTACCAGCTGTACGTTTGCGGTAGGTGCGCCTACTGGCAACAGTTATCCCGTGACGGTTTCTGGATGTTCCGAAGGGACACTGATTCTCAGGCTGGCAGCCAACGCCGTGATTAATATCGCAGCAGTTGGGAATGCACAAACCACGGGTCCCACGGTCACGCTTGACCGAACTGCTCCCAACGTAACCATCAACCAGGCGGGCAGCCAGAACGACCCGACCAATGCTTCCCCGATTGACTTCACTGTGGTGTTCAACGAGGCGGTGGCTGGATTTGCCGCCGGTGATGTAAGTTTCACCGGCAGTACGGTTGGCGGCACTCTTACAGGCACGGTCACTGAAATTGCCCCGAATAACGATACAACATACAACGTGGCAGTCGCCGGCATGACGGGCAGTGGAGACGTTGTTGCAACAATTGCGGCAGGGGCAGTTACTGACCTTGCTGGAAATAGCAGTACGGCCTCCACCAGCACAGATAATGTAGTTACCTACGATACTGTTGCTCCAACCGTGACGGTCAACCAGAAGACAACTCCGCCTGCTCAAGCAGATCCAACAAATACTTCGCCGATCAACTTCACCGTTATATTCAGCGAGCCGGTAACCGGGTTTGTCGCCGGCAATGTGACGCTCAGCGGCACAGCCGGCGCCACCACCGCAACAGTGACTGGGAGTGGCACCACGTACAATGTGGCCGTCAGTGGTATGGCTGGCAGCGGAACCGTCATTGCAGATATTGCGGCGGGCGTAGTCACAGACCCGGCTGGCAATGACAACGCCGCCAGCACCAGCACGGATAATCAGGTTTACTATGATATTACCCGGCCCACCGTGACGGTGGAGCAGGCCATAGGTCAACCTGATCCGACGAACCTCTCGCCGATCCACTTTACTGTGGAGTTTAGTAAACCGGTAACCGGCTTTGATGAAACGGATGTCACCCTCTCTTCCGGCACCGCCACTGTGACCGGTAGCGGCACAACTTACGACATCTCGGTGACTGGCATGGTCCAAGGTCCTCTAACTGCCAGTATTCCAGCCGACGCTGCAGTGGACGCAGTTGGAAACACCAACACTGCCTCCACCAGTGTAGACAATATTGTAGTGTATGACACGATTGCCCCGACTGTGACAATCAACCAGGCGTCTGGTCAGTCCGACCCAACGAACGTCTCCCCGATTCACTTTACTGTGGTCTTCAGCGAACCGGTGAACGGCTTTGATGGAACGGATGTCACTCTCTCTTCCGGCACTGCGACAGTGACCGGCAGCGGCACGACTTACGATGTGGCCGTGACCGGCATGGCGCAAGGTGTGTTGACCGCCAGCGTTCCGGCAGGTGCCGCGATAGATCAGACCGGCATTGCCAACGTCGCCTCCACCAGTACGGACAACAGCGTCCTGTATGACACGGTCGCCCCATCAGTGACGGTCAACCAGGAAACCACTCAACCCGACCCAACCAACACTGGCCCGATTAACTTCACAGTGGTCTTTAGCGAACCGGTGACCGGTTTCACCAATGCCGATTTGGTCGGTAATTTCGGCGGCACGGCTGCCCCAACGACAGCGGTGATCACCACCGGCAGTGGCACAACGTACAATGTGGCAATCAGTGGTATGGCCGCGGATGGAACGGTTACCCTGTCTCTTCCAGCCGGCATTGCCCAGGATGCAACCGGAAATTCAAACACTGCCAGTACCAGTACTGATAACACGGTCATCTACGATACCACACGCCCAAGCGTGACGATCAACCAGGCAGCGACTCAAGCAGACCCGACCAGCGCGTCCCCCATCAATTTCACCGTGGTCTTCAGCGAGCCAGTGACCGGCTTGACAAGCGCGGATATTAACCTGACCGGCACGGCTGGCGCAACTACGGCAGTTATTACTGCCATCGACAGTACCACCTACACTGTGGCGGTCAGCGGTATGTCAGGCAGCGGTACGGTCACGCCTTTTGTGTTCGTAAATGCCGCGCAGGATGCCGCCGGTAACAGCAGCTTTGCCAGTACCAGCCTGGACAACACCGTCACGTATGACAACGTCGCATTGACGGTGACGATCAACCAGGACACCGGACAACCCGACCCGACCGGTACGGCACCGATCAACTTCACGGTGATATTCAACAAACCGGTCAATAGTTCGACCTTTGCTGACACTGATGTGAACCTGACCGGCGGTACTGCGCCTGGCGCGTTGACGGCCGTCATCACCGGAAGCGGGACAACCTTTAATGTGGCTGTGAGCGGAATGACCGGCTCCGGCACGGTGATTGCCACCATTCCGGCTGGCGGCGTGCAGGATACAGCCGGGAATAGCAACACGGCCAGCACTAGCGTGGATAACATCGTCATCTATGATGCCACTCCACCGACTGTAACTGTCAACCAGTCCCTCAGTCAGGCGGATCCGACCAATGGCTCGCCGATCAACTTCACCGTGGTGTTCAGCGAAGCGATGACCGGTTTTAGCAGCGCCGATGTGCTCACCACTGGAAGCACAGCGCCGGGTACGCTGACTGCCACTGTAACCGGTGGAGGTACCACCTACAATGTGGCCATCAGCGGTATGACCGGTTCCGGTACGGTGATTGCGACAATCCCGGCAGTTGCGGCGGTTGATACTTCGGGTAATGGCAATACGGCCAGCACCAGCACAGATAATGAGGTGCTGTACGATGTTACCCGCCCAACCGTGACGATCAACCAGGATGCCGGACAGGTTGATCCAACCGGCGCGTCGCCAATCAACTTTACGGTGGTCTTCAGCGAGCCGGTAAGCGGCTTTGTAACCGGCGATGTGACACTCTCCGGCGCGGCCGGTGCGACAACGGCGATTGTGACCGGCGGCGGCACAACGTACAATGTGGCGGTCAGCGGCATGACTGGTTCTGGCGACGTGATCGCCTCGATCCTGGCTGGGGTAGCCACAGACGCGGCTGGCAATACCAATTTGGCCAGCACTAGTACGGACAATACCGTCACGTTCGACAACGCCGTCCTCTCCGTAACGATCAACCAGGCAGCTGGTCAGGCGGATCCGACAAACGCTGGGCCGATCAACTTCACAGTGATATTCAACAAGCCGGTAACCGGCTTCACGAACGCAGATGTTGTTTTGAGCGGAGTTCCGGCAGGTCCTCTCACGGTTACAGTAACTCAAATACCCCCGAATGACGGCACCGCCTACAATGTTGCAGTCAGCGGTTTGACCGTTTCCCGCACGGTGATTGCGACGATCCCGGCGAATAGCGCCCAGGATTCTGCTGCGAACGGCAATACGAACAGCACCAGCACGGACAATGTTGTCACGTACGATGTGACGGCACCCACTGTGACGATCACCCAGGCGGTTGGTCAGGCAGACCCGACCAACTCTTCACCAATTGATTTTACGGTGGTCTTCAGTGAGCCAGTAACCGGCTTTACGGATACAGATATCACTTTGTCCGGTGGAGCCGGCGCGACTACGACGGTAATCACAGGGGCTGGTCCCACATACAATGTGGCGGTCAGCGGCATGACCAATTCCGGTACGGTGATCGCTTCGATTGCGGCCGGCGTGGTCACGGATGCGGCCGGCAATAGTAACGCGGCCAGTACCACCACGGATAATACTGTCACATTCGATAACACCGCTCTCACAGTGACGATCAACCAGGCGGCTGGTCAGGCCGACCCAACGAACACTTCGCCGATCAATTTCACAGTAATCTTTAACAAACCGGTGACCGGCTTTACGAACGCGGATGTTTCTCTCAGCGGAACGGCTGGCGCGACGAACGTGACTGTTTCTGGCAGCGGCGCCAACTACACTGTGACAGTCAGCGGCATGTCCAATTCTGGCACGGTGATGGCGACGATACCAGCCGGTGTTGCCCAGGATGTATCCAGCAACACGAATGCAGCCAGCACCAGCACGGATAACAGTGTATTGTACGATGTTACCGCGCCGGCGGTTACAATCAACCGAGCGGCAGCCCAGGCAGACCCGACCAATGCTTCACCAATCAACTTCACGGTGGTCTTTAACGAACCGGTGACCGGCTTCACAGGCGCGGATGTCGCCTTGTCAGGTACAGCTGGTGCGACCACTGCGGTTGTGACAGGTAGTGGCACTACCTACAATGTAGCGGTCAGCGGTATGGTCAATTCAGGCACCGTGATTGCAACCGTCCCGGCGGGCAATGCGCAGGATGCGGCTGGGAACGGTAATGCGACCAGCACCAGCACCGATAACAATGTGGCTTATGATGCCGATGTCCCAACTGTAACCATCAACCAAACCGCTGCCCAAGCCGACCCGACCAGTGCTTCACCGATCACATTCGATGTGGTGTTTAGCAAGGCGGTGACCGGCTTTACAAATGCAGACGTTCTCCTCAGCGGTTCGGCTGGCGCAAGCACGGCGGCTGTCAGCGGCAGTGGCACGACTTATACCGTGACCGTCAGCGGTATGTCTAGTGACGGAACGGTAATTGCCTCGATCCCGACTGGCGGTGCCGTCGATTCGGTTGGCAATACCAATGCTGCCAGCACCAGCACGGATAACGAAGTCATATACGATACAACCGGGCCGACTGTCACGATAGAACAGGCGGCTGGTCAATTAGACCCAACGGGAGTTTCCCCGATCAATTTCGCGGTGGTATTCAGCGAACCGGTGACTGGCTTTACAATCGCGGACCTCAATCTGGGTGGAACGGCAGGCGCGACCACCATGGTCATTACCGGTAGCGGCGCTAATTACAACGTGGCCGTCAGCGGCATGTCCATCTCTGGCACAGTGTTTGTTACGATCACAGACTCCGCCGCAGTGGATGCGGCCGGCAACCTCAGCGCGGCCAGTACCAGCACGGATAATAACGTCAGATACGATACAGGCGCGCCAACCGTGACGATCAATCAGGCATCCGGCCAGGCAGACCCAACGAACACTTCGCCGATCAACTTCACGGTGATCTTCAGCAAACCGGTGACCGGGTTCACATTTGCCGATGTTAATGTCACCGGGACGGCTGGAGCGGCAACCGTGGTGGTCACCGGTAGTGGCACAACATATAACGTGGAAGTCAGCGATATGGCTGGCACCGGTACAGTAGTTGCCACCATCCCCGCCGACCGCGCGCAGGATTCGGCTGGGAACGGCAATATTGCCAGCACCAGCACGGACAATTCTGTTACCTACGATATATCCGGTCCGTCCGTGACAATCAACCAGGCATCTGGGCAGGCTGACCCAACGAACACCTCGCCTATCAACTTCACGGTCGAGTTCAATGAAGCCGTTTCTGGCTTCACAGGTGCGGATGTCACCCTGGGTGGAACGGCGGGCCCGACCACTGCGGCTGTCACTGGCAGCGGGACAACCTACAATGTGGCAGTGAGTGGCATGATCACCGATGGCACTGTCACCGCAACAATTGGCGGTGGTGTTGCGACAGATAGCACCGGCAACCCGAATACTGCCAGCACGAGCACGGATAACGAAGTTACGTACAGCACAACCAACCCGACCGTGACGATCAATCAAGCGGCGGCACAGTCTGACCCGACCAATGTTTCCCCGATCAACTTCACCGTTGAGTTTAGTAAACTGGTGACCGGCTTTACAGATTCGGATATCGTTATTGGCGGCTCAGCCAATGCCACAGCCGCTGCCGTCACTGGGTCCGGTTTGACATACAACGTTGCGATTTCGGGCATGGCTAACGATGGTACAGTGGTTGTATCCATTCCTGCGGGTGCGGTAACGGATGCCAGCGGTAACCCCAATACGGCCAGCACCAGCACCGATAATTCTGTGGCGTATTTCGACACGAGCGGTCCGGCTGTCGTAACAATTAACACCTCTCCCGACACAGGCGACGGCGTCCTCAAAGAGGCTGAAATAGTCAGGTTTGGCTTCAACCAGTTCAGTGTGAAGTTCAGCCAGGACGTGTTCAATCCCAGCGGCGACAGCGACACGGACGATGTAACCAACCCTGATAACTTCATCCTCGTCCGTGAGTTGGGCGATACCGCGGCCTTCCAGACAGTCAGTTGTTCGGCAGGCGCTGTAACGCCGGCGGATACGAAGGTTACAATCGGCACCATTAATTACGATGCCACAACATATACTGCCACCTTCACGGTTAACAACAGCCTGGCTCTCTCGAACGGGAAATATCGCCTGTTCATCTGTGGAACCACATCCATTGTCGACCCGGTTGATCGTAACCTTGCCTTGGTAGGCAGCAGCGGGCCAGGTACTGATTTCGTCCGCACTTTTGACGTGAATATTACCGATGGCGGCGGAGGAGGCGGTGGTGACGGTAATACTCGCGGTGGTGGCGGAAATAGGACTGGCAACACACTTGCGTCGGGCACTTTCATCCCGCTCACCGGTTTTGCTCCCGGTACTGTTACCAAACTGCCGGAACAACCCGCCGACTTGGCCTACAAGGATATGTCGGAGATGCGCCTCGAGATCCCGAGTCTCAGCTTGAACGTCCCGATTGTTGGCGTCAAGATGACCAAGAACGGTTGGGATTTGACCTGGCTTGCAAACAATGCCGGCTATCTGGAAGGCTCGGCGTACCCGACCTGGGTTGGGAACACCGTTCTGACCGGGCATGTGTTGGATGAAAAGAACGCGCCTGGAGCCTTTGCCTACATCAAGGATTTGAAGTCCGGCGATTTGATGTTCCTCCATGCCTATGGTTTGACTTACGTTTACCAGGTCGAAGAAAGCGTTCTGGTCAAACCGCACAAGGTTAATGATGTGTTCAAACATGAAGACTATAACTGGCTGACACTTGTCACCTGCGAGAGCTTCTCGGCGAAGGCCGAATCCTACCTGTCCCGCCGTGTGGTGCGCGGGGTGTTGATTAGTGTGCTTACGGACCAATAGTCCGGGTTCGATCAAATTGAATATGCGGGGCTGTCCAAAAGACAGCCCCGTTTTTTTTTTCGTACTGGTTCAACCTGTGTGTGGGTTAGACTTTTCCTCATTCCAATTTATAGAAATGAGGATAAAATCCGTCCAATTCACTTGATTTTTATAAGGAGCAAATCATGGCTGAACCGCTATATTTCCAATGGCAAAACGAAGTCCTGTGCAAGACCATCTATCCCATGCGTGAGACAAAGTTGCGCGACTTCCTCGTCTACTACATGGAAGTGGATTTATGGAAGCAGTACAAGGACAAGGATATTTCCTCGCTCAAGGCGGAAGTGGACACCTACATAAAAGCGCAGGAAGCGGCGGCCATTACAGCCTACAAGACTTACAAATCCCTGCGGGATTATTTCTTCATCAAGGATGTCCGCCCATATTACGCAAAGTTCAAGCCGGTCAACGAAGCCGAACTGACCGAGATCAACAACTTCCACGCCATGTTCACCGAAAGCTTCCCGAAGGACGTTCGCGGGGAGAAAAGCTTCGTCGAAGGTATGAACCAGTTCTGGACGAATCACCGCAACGTCCAACGCGACGCGGTCAAGTCGAAGCGCAGGCGGGTAGAGAACATGGACCCAACTCACCCAAAGAAAGCCGTCGAGACACAGGAACTCGCCGCAATGGAAACCGTCACCCTGCCGATGGCGGAGCAGGAACTTGATCAGTTGCGTGCCTTCCTCAAGACCTACGACAAAATCGAGCAGAGAAAACTCGCCTGGTACAAACTGTCGAAGGGCGACCCCAACTTCCAGCCGTCGGAAGCGGAATTCCTCGTCCAGTACAAGCCCGAAGCCCCCGTCACCGTCCGCGACATTGTCTGGTGGAAGGTCGAAGAGTACAAGGTGGTGTTCGAAGCGAAGAATCAATATCAACTGCTCGAAGAAATCTATCAGCGTTTTAAGAAGGAGCCGAAGCGCTTCCCCTACTGGCTGCAATACATGGTCGTCCATTTTTCGGGGATGCGCTACGCGAGCGCGCACGGCTCGTGGGCTGATCCCAAAGACCTGCTGGTGCGGCTCAACGCGGCGGACGTGGAGAAGAAAGCCAGGGCTCTGGACGATGCCGCCATCGAAAAACTTTGCGCCGAGAAAATCGCCGCCTACGAAAAGGGAGTGGGGAACGTCCCGAAGCTGGCTCGCGCCACTGAAAAGGAGTGGAAAGACAAAGCCGCGATGCATATGCTGAGCGTCAAAGCCAACGGACCCAAGACCCGCCGCAACGGCATTACCACCCTGCTTGTCGAAGAAGCCAGATACGACGAGTTTTCCCTTTCCACTGAAGAGGCATTGAAAAAGCTCGAAGGGATGAAAGCCAAATTCCCCGCATGGGCGTGGAAGGAAATCGTCAAGCTCACGCCGCTGCGCGTCAATCACGTCACCGACCCGAGTTGGGAGAAACTCACTCCCGAAGAAGAGGCAGAGCGCTATTCGCAGGCGGCGATGGACATCCGCACGGTGATGGATGCTTGGGAAAACTACGACGCATCCGCCTGGCGTGAAGAGCATGGACGTACCCACGAGTTGATCGTCAGTCGCGCCGTTTGCAACGAGACCGCCGAACACTGCCAGCACATCCGCGGCATTTTGCCGCCCGGCGGCCTGACGCCCAAACCGAAGTGGTATTTCACGCACGAGACCGAAAAGAAATTACCGGGCGCGTTCTATACCAGGCCAACTTCCGAGAAGGATTATGTGCAAGGTGCGAGCATTTTCTGGCTGCGCTTTGTGGACAAGGAGCCCAACGCCTGGCAGATCGCCAAGGACGTGAAAACCAAATCAGGTGTGGGGATTCTTCCCACTCCAACTGTGGGCAAAATCAAGGATGGTAAGAAAAATGATGGCAAGCCGACCATCACGCCGTGGAAGTATATTGCCGGTGAGATCGTCACCCGCGAGCGGACGATTGTCGACCCGCAGACGAAGGCAAAGACCAACCAGAAGCAGTGGCTGCGCTGGATTCACGAAGCGACAGTTGCCGAAGTTGCCGAAACCGCCGACGGGATGACGGTCATCACCTACGAAACCTCCCTACCCGAAGGCGATAAAGGTGTCTCCGCTGTCGGCACCTTCAAGATGCCGCTCTCCTGGCACCTCGACGACGGTCCCGAAGATACATACAACCGCTCGTTTGTCGGCTACGTCCCCGAAGGTCAAGTCCCGATGGAGCATTTGAAGACCACGCTGGATTGGAACAGGATTTTGCGGAAGAAGGTTGTGTAAATAATTGTTGGGGCGGGGTCACCCTGCCCCTACCGTTTTATTGCGTTCCAAACTCCACCACAATAAAATCCCCATACGAGCCGTTGGAAAAATAAGCATAGCCGACGCCCATCTCGGTGGTCTTGGCTTTCAGAATCGCGTCGCGGTGGATTTGGTCGCTCATCCACCAACTCATCGCCGCCTGTGGACCTCCGCCGCCGTAGATGATCTCCTCGGAGAACATGCCCGCATACCCCGAAGCCACCGCCCGCGAATAAGCGGAGGAACCGTCCGAACCTGTGTGACTAATAATGTCATTGCAGGCCATGTCCGCCGCATGAGACTGCGCCAGCGCTGCAAGTTGCGAGTTGACGGTCAATGCCGGCAAACCGGCGCTCGCGCGTTCGGCATTGATTGCCGTCGCCACCTGGTTGACGTATCCCGCATTTTGGGTGTAATTGCAGTTGGCTGACCCTCCACCGCCAGTTGATGTGCTTCCAGATTGTGTGGGACTCGCTCCCGACGAAGTGGCGGCGATGCTCGGTCCGCCCACGACGACCTTCACCCAAAAGGTCTGCTCCGTGCCGATGTAAACAACCCGATCTTTCGTGTTATGTAGGGAGAAATATCCAGTGTATGTTCCATTTGACTTGGGCGCGGTCAAGTCCACAGAGACTTCCACTTTCTCATCTTTCAGTGTGGTCGGGATGGGCGCGGAAAGCGGCGCATCCATCCGATCACCGGAAGTAAAAGCCAGCGTGTAATTGACCCACGGGCAGGTTCCAGTATTTTGAAATTCCCAGGTCTTGGTGAATTTCTCACCCGCACGGACCTGGCTGTTGTCCTGAATGGTCACGTCGCGTAAAAGCACAGCCCCATCCGTGCAATTAGGCGGCGCGGTAACAGCAACTGTGGGGGAGACGGTGACTTCCACTGTAGGTGTCAGCGTCGAGGGGACAAAGCCCTGCTTCGTCGGCGGCAGGGTCGAGGTCACGAAGTCTGGTCCGGCCGTAACCGCAAGCGAATCCACGTCAACGGAAACGCAGGAGGTCAAAAATAAGGCACACAAAAGAAATGCTTTTCGGAACATACAACTCCCATGAAATCTATGAGTATTTGGGTTTTCAAACTACCCAACTACGAAGCTATTCAACTACTCAACGAACCTAAAACATCATCATTTGCCCGGCGGACTTTTCCACCGGGTCGCTGGCAATCTGCTCTTCAAAGGTCTCGCGGGTCAAAATCGGCAAGTCGAGCAGGCTTCGCAGCAGACGATATTTGACCAGCCTGTGCTTTTTCATCTGCGCCGCGAGTGACGGGTCGCGCTCCTCCTTGTAGGCGGCGAGGGCAGCGCGTCCACCGGGGATGACGATGACCGTGTTCGGCGTGGAATTGAGCAATGCCCGTGTCAACAGGGCAGAGGCCAGCACATAAAACGTCCGTGTCGAAATACCATTCTCCTCCCAGTGTAGGGTCTTGTCCTCCCTGCGAGTGACATATCCCAGCCGTTTACCAATCGTTTCAATCAGTGTATGCATTGTCTTTAATTCCTCACGTCGGGTAGATGATACATCTTCAGCACGTAGTTTCCAACTGCCTGCATCCTTTTCCGCGTACGAGTTCAAGACGGCGTAGATCAAACCCTTCGATGGCGTGAGCAATCCCGGAAAGTATGGATTCAAGTGCGCTTCGATTTCGAGATACAGCGCATTCGGATTCTTTTGCAGGTAGCTGACGATTGCCATCTCCACACGATCTGACAGCGACTTGCCCGCCCCAAGACTCAAACCCCACATCCCAGTATCAACATTTTCTCCGGTGGAGTAGTGGATAAATCTTCCGTCGCCCTTCAACGCCAGTTCGAACAGCGCATTGACCTTTCGCAGAGCTTCATCGAATTCAATATCCGCGCTCTTGAGTGTGTCCGCTTCGGCAAGGGCGATCAACCCCGCCGCGTGGATATGCAAATAACTGGCAGGCTCGCCGCGTTCGATTAAAAAGTCGTGAATGGCAGTGCGGAGAAGAGTCTCGCCTGATTCGGCATTAGGTTTGGTTGTTGGTGCGGTATTCTTCCAAATGATTTGCACGGGATCATGCTCCGTCCGCAGCGCCACGCTTTGCAGGGAAAACCTGGCCGCGCTCACCGCCGTAAAAGCGGACGTAAGGTAGGCAGGTTCAGGCTCGGGCAGCATGGCAAAAAACGGCACGCCTTCGGGGAGCAATTCGCGCAGGCGGTTGAATGTGGAATGTAAAGCGGTCGCGTTCCATGCCCAGTCGTAACGTCGGCGGCGCAGGGCAACCTTGTATGGCTCCACTGCCTCCTTGCCCCACAACCAACCCGCCCATAAGGCGGAGAGAGTCCAAAAGGCCTGATTGGGACGCGGCACCGAACCGATGACAGCTGAAATCGGAATTTCCTTTTTGACAATTTGTGCGAGGTCTTTCAACCGTCCTTCATAGATGAGGATGCCGCCGCTCTCCGGGATTTTGCCGGGCCACGCTTCGCATGCGACGGGTGAGCCTGACTCTGACCAGAGACTTAATCCACGCTCCAGCGCCATCCAGACGTTTTGCTCGCGGAATTGATTTGGCGTGCTCAACTGTTTCGGTCGCGGACGTTCGGCAGGATGGGCCCAGAGCGTGTTGCCCGCATCGCAAGCCAAAAGAATCAGGGCAGTCAATGCGCGTTTGCGTTCGGGGGGCAAATTCAAACTATCGAGCCGGTTGATGATGGTGGTCAACGCATACAACGGGCGCGGCAGGTAATGGCTGATGGCTTCCTCGGCGTAAAAGCGGTCCTCGTCGTGCAGGGACACAACTTTTTCAAAGGCGCGTGAACGGTGCAATGCGTCGGTCTCCGCGATTTTCTTCGCGCGATCCACATCCTCTTCCGTGACAGGATGCTCGCCTGAGTCGCTGCAGTGCGGACATTCATAAATCCTCGCATACGGCGTATTCTCTCCCTTGCGCCACAAAAACGACTGGGCATGGATTTGCTTCTCGCATTTTCCACAGGTTGTCAGGTAGAGCGATTGCAGATGACTTGCCAGCCTTTCCTCCCCTTTTTTGACTGCGCCCAAGTCCGCCAGCGCGGCGGTGAATTCATTTTGCGCGGGCGGGTTTGCAGACATCTCCAGCAGAAAGCGGGTGACGGGATTGTTCGCCGTGACCAGCACGCGGTATCCGCTTCGCGCGGCCTCCAGAACCAGCCTCGGAGAGAATCCGAATGGGTCAAGCAACCAATTCGAAGATCCGCCCTGAGCCATGTCGAAGGGCTGTTGTGCCAACCATGCGGAAATCACCCCTTCTTCAAGCGCGGGCAAAAATCGTGAGAGCGGACCCGGGTCGGCGGGTTTCAATCCTGGGATGTAGGGTCGAAATTCCATCTTGGGTTAAGTATACATCCCCCGGCAAAAAAGTTGATGAAAAGACTCTAAATAAAATAACAGGCCTTGTTATCTTTCCAACGACTCCGAAAGCGGTTTGCGCGGAACGGAGTTCATGTCAATTTCGATGGCAGAGAGCAGGATTTGAATCCCGAGAATAACGCAAAGGGTGGGCAGCATCACAGTACCGGTGGGAGCGGGGACGTTCCGACTCGCGTAGTCGATCCACTTGACGGCGCCAAATATCCCGCCAAATAACAACAGCGGAATACCGACCATCAAGTACAGGGACATCATCGAAAAGTCGTAAATATAATACTTTAGCAGAATGCGCCGAAAAAATGTGGCAAGCAGTTTGATCGGGAACTCGAACAAAGTGCGGCGGATGGACAGGTTCGATGTCTCGTTTCGATAACGGGCTGGGATGGGGACATCCATCACCAGTGCGCCGAGCAGGTATAGCTGGGCAAGCATGGACGTTTCGAAAAAGTAGCGGCGGTCTATTTTGTCCAGCGGCAGTTGCGCGAGGACTCCGGCGCGGATGGCGAAGTATCCGTTCGTGGGGTCGAAAATGCCCCAGTAGCCGGTTGCGGCTTTGGTTAGAAAACTCAAGCCGAGATTCCCGATTCGGCGCACGAGCGGCATCTGCCCCAGCGACTGAAAATCACGAAATCGGTTGCCTTTGACGTAATCTGCTTTTCCCTGAATCAACGGCTTGACCAGCGCGGGGATATGCGCAGGGTCCATCTGACCATCGCCATCGAGTTTGACCACGACCTGAGCGCGGAGTTCGAGCGCCTTGCGGAATCCGCTGACCATTGCGCCGCCCACGCCCTGATTTTGGATGTGCCTGACAAGAGTGATGCGTTTGTCGCGTTTTGCTGCTTCTGCAACCAGCTTTCCGCTGGAGTCGGGCGAAGCGTCGTCCACAACGATGATATGCTTCAAGTAGGAAGGCAGTCCGCCCAGCACGGACTGAATATTGTGTTCCACGCCATAAGCCGGGATGACGGCCGCGATGTCAAATTCTGTAAAATTCATGAAAGGGATTGTAATCGAAAAGGTGATAGAATCGAAAAAAGGAAAAAAACATGGCAACCGGGGAACAGATTCTCATTGTTGAAAATGATCCAGACATTGCCGATTTGATTGGCCGGCAGTCGCTCCAGCCGCTTGGTTACCAGGTGACTGTGTTGGGTGATGTGGGATCTGCGATCAAATTTGCGATTCAAAACTCGCCGAGTTTGATACTTGCCGACTTGAACTTTCCAGGCTTGAGCGGAAAGGATATGCTGGCGGCTTTCAATGCGCAAGGCGTCAAATCGCCTGTGATCGTGATTGCCGAAAAAGGGCAGGAAACCGACGCCATTCAGGCCTTTCGTCTGGGCGCCACCGATGTGATGTTCTGGCCCCTCAAGGATGCGGAAGTGGTTTCCATTGTCGAGCGCGCTCTGCGCCAGACGCAGGAGACGCGCGAACGTCAAAAACTGGACCGTCAGTTGAAGGTGATGAACGAAGAGTTGCAACGCAAGTTGAGCGACCTGACGACGATCCTTTCCACGGCGAAGGCGGTTGTGTCTGTCACGGACCAGCGCGTGCTGTTCGACATGATTCTCGAAGCCGCCATGAAACTGGCGGATGCCAACATGTGCTGGCTGTTGCTGCGCGAGGAACGCAGCAAGGCCTTTTTGATGCGCGCCCAGCGCAACCTGCCTGATTCGTGGGCGAAGAAAATGAACCAGCCGGTGGATGACGGCATCAGTTCCCTCGTCGCGCTTTCGGGCGAGAGTCTGGTCATGAGCGGCGTGCCATTGCAAAAGTTGAAGGTTTCCACCCTGGGCAAATCCATTGCCGTGATTCCCATCAAGATTCAGAACGAAGTGATCGGGTTGCTGCTCGTCGTGCGAAAGGCCGACAGGGAGATCAGCCGCGATACGCAAACCCTGCTGGAAGCGATGGCCGATTTTTCCTCCATTTCACTGGTCAATGCACGTTTATTCCATGCCTTGGAAAAAACCGCTGAAAATGCGCGTACCGGAGAAAATTATCGTTATGCCACGCTCGAGGCGGTGCGGGCCGCCATTCGCAACGAATTGCAGGTGGCGAGTTATCCCCTGAATTTTGTGTTGACGGAGACGCCCGGTAAATTGACCCCCGAGCAGCGTCAGGCGCTTGAATCGGTGCAAGTGGCCTTGTTGCGGCTTGCCCGCTCCTCTGAAAAGACTGTTGTCCCCGGGCAATAAGCAGACACACGAAATAAAAAAGCCCATCATATGGCTAAAAATGATTTGATTTTACTTACACTGGATCCATCCCCGGTTTTGGATTTGATGGAGCGTACCTTGACGGCGGCGGGATTCGGGGTGGCGGTGGTTCATGACCGTTTGGGGATGGAGAAATCCATCCAGGAAGCCATTCCGGCCCTGATGATTATTGGCGAGAAGTTTTCCGGCGAGGACGGCTTTTCCATTTCCCGGGAGATTTTAGAACGATTTCCCACTTTGCCGATCATTTTATATGCCGATAAGGATACAAACGGGCTTGCTAGGTCCGTGCTCAAGATGGGGATGAGTGGCTATCTCTGTCCGCCGTTGAAAATGTCCGATATTACCGATGAAGTACAAAGAAGCCTGGCACGGGCCAGGAAGTTGGGCGATTGGTTGCGGCGCGAAGTGAAACGTACAACTTCATCGCTTGCCGAGAAAGCCGACCTATCTGAAGCCGAACACCAGAAACTGGAAGCAATCATTGCAAATATTCAGGATGGTGTGATCGTGATGGACAGGCACAGGAACATCATACTGGTCAACCGTGCCGTAAGCGATATCTTCGACCTTGATGACCTTGATCTTGTGGGAAGATCGGTAATTGACGCCATCCCCAATGAGGATTTGCAGGCTTTGCTCGCCCGCGCAACCAACGGACCCTTGAAGTATCATGAAGTCAATTTCAACGATGGCCGCGTTTATAACGCGCAATATACGCCCATTCCCCATATCGGTGGCGCCATTACCATGCAGGATATCTCCTACCTCAAGGAACTGGACCGTCTGAAAAGTGATTTTATCCATACAATTTCGCACGATTTGCGTTCACCGCTGACGGCGATCATGGGTTACACGGAATTGGTCGAGCGTACCGGTCCGCTTACCCACAATCAACAGGAATTTCTGCGCCGCTTGCAAGGCAGCGCCCAGCATATCACCACACTGGTCAATGACCTGCTTGACCTGGGCCGGCTCGATGCGGGTTTTGATACGCGTCGTGAAACGGTCCACCTTGATAATGTATTGAAATATTCCCTGGATATATTCGACAACCAGGTGAAGAAAAAAAACATAAAACTTTCCGTGAATGTCGCGCCAAACTTGAAAGCATTGCGGGCCAATCCCATTCGTATTCGTCAGATGCTGGATAACCTCGTGGGGAATGCCATCAAATACACGCCGACGGATGGCAGTGTTCATGTGAGCATGTCGATGGAGGGGGAGCAGATTATCATTAAAGTGAAAGATACAGGGGTGGGAATTCCGCCAGAAGAGCAGGGAAGGGTATTCGAAAAGTTTTATCGCGCTTCAAATGCCGCCAGGGGGGCTCAGGGATCCGGGTTGGGCCTGGCAATTGTCAAATCCATTGTGGACAGTCACCAGGGCCGCGTTTGGGTGGAATCGACTGTTGGGAAGGGCTCCACTTTCATCGTACTTCTCCCCACGCAGGAATAGAGTCGTAACGAACAGGGAAATTAAAAGTGTTGCCGCTGAGGGAGAACTCAGCGGCAACTTTCGCCAAAGGAGGAGACAGGAGGAGGTGTCTGTTTGTCTCCGCCCACATAATAAACCACTTCCCTGATTTTACAAACCGCTGAATGTCATAAAATAGTTGTGATGACCTTCACAATCATTTGCCGTCTATCCATGAGGAAGAAACGCGCCGATGATCGAACAGACAAAATACACGTTCATTTGTTTTTGCCTGGCAGACGTGAAAGTATCGAATTCGTGCTGCGTTTTTGCTGTTGTCCGGGTGCGGAACCCGTGCCTGTGCGCATGCTTTCAAGCTCGGCGCTGAACCTCATCCAGTCATCAACCAAAATCACGAAGTGCGGACTCTTATCCTTGAAGAAAAACGGCGACAGGAACAACCGCAATGAAGACTGGGATTTTGGGTGGCTGTTTAACTCGATCACCAATGCGGTCATTTTTGCCAGCGGCTCGATAATCTCCGCCCGCCAACTTGAGACGGTATTCCGCGGGAATAACGCGCCCATATTTGCCGACGAAGCCCGTCGAATTCTTCGATATGAAATGTTCAGGCGTAACAACGGTGTCGCCAACCGCAGGTGGTCGCTGAACGGCTGGACGTATGCGCTTTTACGCAGGATCAACAGTAAAATTCCAACAAATACATTGAATCCAGCAACACCGGCAGTTGCAAACCAGCGCCATTCTTCAAAGCCCCAAGTGCGAAGCGCCCATGCCAACGCAAGCAAGGCGAGTCCCAGCGTAAAGATTGCCGGCCACCAACGATTGATCATGTGCGTGTAGACGACAAGTGGATAACGACGGCCGCCTTTTGCCATCTTCTACCCCTTTCCTTCCTGTCCGCCGCTGTTATCTGGGTTGCTGTTCAACTGTGCGCTCAACCTGCTGATGGCTTGGGTGAGGTGTTCGCCGCGCAGACTAAAGGTGATGTCACCGCGTGTCTTTTCGATGATGCCTCGTGCCAGGTCGGTTTGACGGCGCAGCCCGTTGGTGATGGCGTCAGGATAGTCCATGGTGACCATGATGGAATAAATTTCATCCATGATGCCCAGCAGGCGTTCCACTTCGGGAGAATACCCGTGACGGAGGATATCCAGGCTGCGGCGTCTTAATTCACCGACAACCTCAGCCAACCCGTTGAGATAGGTCGCGGGTTCGACGACCAACTCTTCGGGAGTCTGAAGTGGCTCGTTGCGAATCAACGCGCAGGTGACGTTCGCTTCCACATATTCCTTGAGCGCATCCTGTGTATATCCCGCGTAAAAAAGATCAGGGTATGAAGCCAGGGAATCGCGTAGCGTATCCGCCATTTGCCGCGCCTCCTGCAAATGGGCATTCATGGTATCGGCCTCATCGCGGTGCACGGCGCGAATGGCAAGCGAGCAGGCGCGGGTCAACTGACGGGCCAGCGCAAGTGCATGGTCACGCGCGGCCGTGCGCGCATCGAACGCCTTTCGTATGCGGTCAGTGATTTGCTCGAGCTTGTGCATGATTTCCTACGGTTCTTTTGGTGGTTCGGGCGGTTGTTGGAATGGACGGAAGAGGTTGTCAGCGAGTGAGTTGTTGGTTGGCAGGTTGATCTCGCCAAAGGCGGACTCATAACGAGCCAGGTTTTCGGTGAGCGCTTTTACCAACAATTTTGCGCTGAGCGGAGTCATTACTACACGGGCGCCAATTTTTGCCCTTGTTTCACCGGGTAGAAGGTGTGCAAAATCCAACACAATGTCCGCTGGGGAGTGGGCAATACGCGCAAGGTTGGCATATATGGTCTCAAGGTCGGCCGGGAGTTCAAGAACGGGCCCCGCAGGTTTGGGAGGCGTTTGTGAAGTGGTCATGGGGTTATCCCTCAATTAAGGCTTCGAAAGTTTTTTGAAGGACTTCCGAAGCCCGGTAATTTACAAGATTAGAACGGAATATCGTCTTCGGGAGGAAGTTCGGCCATCTCCATGCCACCCCCGCCAGCAACAGGTCCGCTTTCGCCTGCTTCACCGCGTGTGGAAAGAAAACGTACGGTGGCAGCCGTGATTTCAAATGAGGAGCCGACAGTGCCATCCTGTTTTGTCCAGACCTTTGGACCGCCAGTGTTGGGATCTGCGCTCATGCGCCCTTCGACAAGGACCATCTGCCCTTTTTTGAGATATTGATTGCATATCTCGGCTTGCTTCCCCCAGGCAGTCACACGGAACCAAATGGTTTTTTTTACTTTTTCGCCATTTGCGTTGGTGTATGATTCATTGACGGCAACCGAGAAACTTGTAACTGCCTGTCCAGACGGGATATAGCGCATTTCCGGGTCGCGCCCCAGATTTCCAGCGATGATAATTTTTTGATAGCTCATTTTGCCTCCAGGTGTAAGTGTATGGTTTAGGATAGATATGAATTAACCCATGGAGCTTCCTCAGGGTCTGCTTCCGTAATTTTATCAGCAAGTTGATGAAGAAGTTGGATGGATTGCTTGGCAGTTTCAAACATACTTGCTGAATTCGCCTCCAGTTTCTCAAGGTATTTTCGCATGTCCGAGAATGACGCCGGTGGTTCGGATGATTTGTGATGGATAACCGAGTTTCTTGCCTTGAGCAACCGCTTTAACGCTCCCTGCCAGTTTGAGGGTTGGGAAAGCCTCTTTCCCGTGATTAATTCGGGCACGACAATCCATTTACTGAATGTGTCGAGCCCGTCTAGGTGGTCTTTAACAAATGTGTCTGTCAGGTGGCGCGCGGCATAATCATAGATATATGCTTCAAGCGCCATCGTGGAAAAAACAATGACGATGAAGGATGACATAGCCAGTTTATCTTCAATTGTCTGAATTTTTCCCCCAAGTTCGGGAATTTGATCATCCCCGCTTGTTTTCACAAGTTCCAATTTGAATTTCTTCAATTTTCCATCAAGGTTCAGGAGTTGCCGGTGATTTTTCTTGATTATTCGCAAGAAAATGTGGCTTGATGACATTCGAGCAGTTGAAACTTGATTTTTCATTTACGCAAGCCAAAGTTTGGTTACAGGTACCCGCCGCATCACGACGGGAGAAATAAGATGAATTGTATTGTACCCGCACTTTCATTATTTGTTAACTTTATCGGGTTATATTCATGCTGTGTTATGCCATTTGACAAAACAGCCGTTTGAGATAAAATACACCCCGCACAACAAAAAGAAGTGCTTGCCGAAGTGGCGGAATTGGCAGACGCGCTACGTTCAGGGCGTAGTGAGTGTACTCTCATGAGGGTTCAAATCCCTCCTTCGGCACAGAGGACAGACCCCATTGCGCGGGTCTGTTTTTTATGTGCGGGATATATTGGAAGTGCTTTCATTTCCTTAAAAAATCAGCCCGGGGGTGGTATAATCAGCACTAGAAAAACAAGTTCCCTTCATCTAATGCGGACACGAAGTTTTCGCCCATCTTCGTGTCTTTTTATGCCAATCTGACAATTCCCCTCTCATTCAAGGATTATTTATGGTTGACGACACCGACACTTTGAACACAGGCAACGTCCAATCCATCGACATCGATACCCAGATGCGCGAAGCATATCTTGATTACGCCATGAGCGTGATCGTGGCGCGCGCCCTGCCCGACGCCCGCGATGGCTTGAAGCCTGTCCATAGGCGCATTTTGTACGCCATGCACGAGTTGGGCATCCGTTCGAACTCCTCCTACAAGAAGTCCGCTCGTATCGTGGGTGAGGTGCTGGGTAAGTATCATCCGCACGGTGACTCGGCGGTATACGAATCCATGGCGCGTATGGCGCAGGATTTTTCCATGCGCTACCTGTTGGTGGATGGTCAGGGTAACTTCGGCTCGGTGGATGGCGACTCGCCCGCCGCGATGCGTTATACCGAAGCCCGCCTGCAAAAAATGGCGGAGGAATTGCTCGCCGACCTCGAGAAAGACACGGTGGATTTCGGACCCAACTTCGATGACTCGTTGCAAGAGCCGCTCGTTTTACCTGCCCGCCTGCCGAATCTTCTGTTGAACGGATCATCGGGCATTGCGGTGGGCATGGCAACCAACATCCCGCCGCAAAATTTGCGTGAACTGGTCGGGGCAATCAACTACCTGATTGACAACTATGACACTATCGAAGAGGTAACCGTTGACGACCTGATGAAATTTGTCCCCGGGCCTGATTTCCCGACCGGCGGCATGATCGTCGGGACGGAGGGGATTCACGCCGCCTACGGCACGGGTCGTGGACGAATCGTCATGCGCGGCATAGCCCACATTGAAGAGTCCAAATCAGGGCGGTATCAAATCAACATTACCGAGATACCGTACCAAGTCAACAAGTCCTCATTAATTGAACGCATCGCTGAACTGGTGCGCGAGGACAAGATCGACCAGATTGCGGATATGCGCGACGAATCCGATCAACGCGGCATGAGCATCATCATCGAGTTGAAGCGTGGCGCACAGCCCAAGAAGGTGTTGAACCAGCTTTACAAGTTCACGGCGTTGCAGTCCACGTTTGGTGTGCAGATGCTGGCGCTTGTCGCCGATGAAACTGGACGTAGCGAACCTCGAACCCTGACGCTCAAACGCATGTTGCAGATTTTCATCGAGCACCGGCAGACGGTCATTACCCGCCGCTCGAAGTTCGAGTTGGACAAAGCCCGCGCGCGCCAGCACATCCTCGACGGTTTGCTGATTGCCCTCAACAACATCGACGCCGTCATCAAGACCATCCGCGAAGCAGAAGACGCCGACGTCGCCAAGATCAACTTGATGAAGCGCTTCAAGTTGAGCGAGTTACAGGCGCAGGCAATTTTGGATATGCAGTTGCGCCGCCTTGCCGCTCTCGAACGCTGGAAGATCGAAGAGGAACACAAGCAGGTTCAAGCCACGATTGATTATCTCGAAGACTTGCTGGCACACCCGAAGAAGATTCTCGCACTCATCCAATCTGACCTGAACGAGCTTGCCGAGAAATTCGGCGACGACCGCCGCACCCAGATTTCAGCCGAGGCGAAGGAAGATATCCACGACGAAGATTTGGTTCAAGACGAAGCTGTGTTAATCAGTATCACCGAGCGCGGATACATCAAGCGCATGGCGGCTTCCGCTTTCAGATCGCAAAGTCGCGGCGGACGCGGTGTGATGGGACACACTACCAAGGACGAGGACGAGATCATGATGCTCATCCCCGCACGCAGTTTGAATACCATGCTCTTCTTCTCGGACAAGGGCAAGGTGTATTCCGAAAAGGTGTACCAAATCCCCGATTCTGACCGTGCCGCAAAGGGCATTCCATTGGTCAATGTACTGGCGCTTGGTCCCAACGAAAAGGTTACAGCGGCAATGGCGGTGGGCGACTTCTCCAAACATAATTATTGTATGTTGATGACTGCGCGCGGAAAGATCAAGCGCGTGACGATGGAAGAGTTTGAATCTGTGCGTCCTTCGGGTTTGATCGCCATGTCGTTGGAGGAGGGTGACCAGTTGGGTTGGGCGCGCCTGACTTCTGGCAAGGACGAGATTATCATTGTCACCGAGAACGGGCAGGCGCTGCGTTTTAGTGAAACCAAAGTCCGTTCAATGGGACGTCAGGCGGCGGGCGTACAGGGCATCAAACTCAAAAAAGATGATGCGGTTACCAGCATGGATGTGGTCGAGAAAGACGGCGCTTTGCTGGTTGTGACTACCAAAGGCTTTGGCAAGCAAACCTCGCTCGATAATTACACTGCAAAGGGACGCGCAACAGGCGGTAACTTTACAATTGATCCCAAAGCCTTGAAGGAAATTGGTAAGATCGCAGCGGCGCGTGTGGTGCAAAAAGCCGATGACCTGACGATTATGACCTCCAACGGTGTGACGCTGCGCCTGAAGGTAAAAGAAGTCAAACAGTCGGGACGCGCCACGAAGGGCGTGCATCTCATCAAGCCACAGGAAGGTGACAGTGTTGCCTCGGTGGCGCGCATCTCAGCGGAGGATTTGAAGAAGGTGGGGGCTGAAACAATCGAGATTGAACCGGAAGTACAGCCGAAATTGGTTTAAACCAAAACGGGCGCGGCAATTCACCGGCGCCCGTTTTTTGTGGGTAGATTTTCAGATCCTAAAGGTTCGCTTCGCGGAAAACCTTTAGGATCTTTTGTTAGAATCCAATCTTTCCCAGAATCACCAACGCCATTCCGCCGATAAGACACACTGCAAGAAAAAGCATAAAGACGACAACAAAACGTTGAACGCCCGTCATGCCCAAGATACGCCTCGAACTGGCCGGTGGACTAAAAAACGACTCTGTGCTGGAGGCGGGCTGGAATTTTGTGGCACCCTCTTCCTCGTAGAACGGACTGGATTCGGCATCCTGGCGAAGATTATCAAACATGGTCACCTCTGTTCACCGAAAGTATATCATGCACCGGGCCTCAGGCTGACATCCCCAAAGCGAACTATCACGGATTTACTACTTGCATCACGCAGGCGCAAACTGCCGTCGGATTCCAGCCCAAGGAGCTCTCCCGTAATGGGAATGTCACCCGACACTTGGACCTGTTCGCCGCGAAAGGCAAGCAATTTTTCCCAGATTTGAATCAACTCATCTGTCCCGATGCGTTCACGCCAGTGGGTAAAGGCGCTCAGGATTTTGAACAGGATTTCCTCCCGTGCAGGAGGGTTTTTTCCAAGTTCATCTTCGAGACTGGTGGCAGGGAATTGTAAAAGTTCGGCAGGTGGAACGGAGTCCTTGTACACGTTGACGCCCATGCCGATGACCAAAGAATCCACTTCATCTCCCGCCCATATGTTTTCGATCAGAATTCCCGCAACCTTTTTACTGTTGATCAAAATATCGTTGGGCCATTTGATGCGCGGAGCGAGTCCCAGCCCGGAGCAGGTTTCGGCAATGGAAAGCGCGGCCAACCCGCCGGTGCGGGAAAAATAGGGGAGATGGGAGGCCGGGAGACGCAAGATCAGGCTCACGGCGAGTCCGCTTCTTTTTGGGGTGAACCATTTTCGGTCAAGTCTGCCGCGTCCGTGAGTCTGCTCATCCGCAATCACCAGCGAGAAATCAGGAGCACCTGACGTTGCCCACGCAAGTGCTTCATCGTTTGTCGAGCCGATGGAATCAAAATAACGCAGTCCGCCAATATCGAGTTTGGAGAGTTTTTTTCTGAGGGAGTGTTCGTTCATGTGATGAGTATACAGGAAAACAAGTACACAAGGAAGTTTCGGGAGTTCCGTGTGTACCTGTACCTGTCTAGCTGTTTACATTCTCATTGAACAATATCGTACGGGTTGATATTCGAACCGCCCCGGCGAATCTCGAAATGCAGATGTGCGCCGAAGGAATTACCTGTATTGCCCGAATAGCCGATGACTGTGCCCTGCCCAACAAACTGGCACACGCCGACAATGTAGGAACTTAAGTGGGCATAAACTGTAACATCGCCATTGCCGTGGTCGATTTGCACCACATTGCCGTAACCGTAATTCCAGCCGCCCTGTGCCATTGTTACAACGCCCGAGCCGGCGGCGTACACATTGGAGCCTTCTGGCGCTGTAATGTCGATGCCAAGATGTCCCGGTCCATACGGATTGCCGGAAAGCGCATGATTATCGGCAGGCCACCCGTAACCTGAAGCAACCGGACCGCCGCCGCAGGCATTCGTGACATTTGGTCCTCCTGTGCCGGTGTTTGCGCCTCTTCCCATTGTTTGCAGATCCGCTGCCCAGTTGCGTAATTCACGCGTGCCCCCGGGGATCATTACGATGGAACCGGCTTCTATTTTGGGGTCAGTCAGGTCCACCCTGTTGCCGGGGAAATTGATGATCGCGTCTGCAGTGGTGCCGAATTCTTCGGCGACAGAGTCGAAAGTGTCACCATCCTTCCAGGTGTAGTACAACCCGTCCACCGGCGGGATGGTCAACTCCATACCGGGCTTCAGGTTGTGAGGATTATCTTCAAGTTGTGCGTTGACGTAAAGCAACGTCTCGGATTTAAGTTTGAATTGCTCCGCGATGCTGAGCATGGCGTCGCCGCGCGTGACGCGATACGAGATGGATTCGTAACGTTCGCGTTCGGGGATGTTTGTTTTCAATTGCAATTTACGCGAGATGGATGAAAACCCGCCTCCACTCGTCGCCATGACTGGCGCACCGACCTGTGCTTGTGTCCCGGCTGACGGTTCACTCGTTGGGATACTTGTCGGCTGTTTGATGGGAGTGGTGGCCGTGGGATGTGAATTTTTATAAAAGACCGTCCCGCCCAATAACGTCGTCACCAATAGCAAAGTCACCACCCAGCTGATGACCGAAAACCGATCCACCTTTTTGGACTTTGTACCTTGGGCAGATTGCGCAGCCTGTCCGCGCGGTGTAGTGATTGGCTCATTTACCGCCGCCACCGCTTTTTGTTCCTTTGGCTTGCGTTTGAACCTTGCGCCGAGTGCGGAAAAGAACGAGCGAATATTCTCTAAAGCTTTTTTCATTCTGTCATCAATTTGGACTCAAACAGCTTGCTGTTTGAATTTAGGCATCCTTGGTCAAATTTTCGAGGAACTCGATGTTGTTCCTTGCGCGATCCATACGGGTGATGATGGCTTCGGTGGCGACCGCGGAATCCATGCCAGCGCCCTGGGGTGGGGGGGAGATCATTTGAATGAACATGCGGCGCATGAGCCAGACTCGCTGGAGGATGTCGGGTCCGAGGAGCAGGTCTTCGCGGCGGGTGGATGAGCGTTCAATATCCACAGCGGGGAAGATTCGTCGTTCCTGAAGTTTGCGTGACAGGATCAATTCCATGTTGCCGGTGCCTTTGAATTCTTCATACACTACGTCATCGAGGCGGGAGCCAGTGTCCACGAGACAGGTGGCGATGATGGTCAACGAGCCGCCATCTTCCACATTGCGGGCTGCGCCGAAGAACTTCTTGGGTGGGTACAACGCCGAAGGGTCCATGCCGCCGGAAAGGGTGCGCCCGGAGGGGTTGACCACAAGGTTATAGGCGCGAGCAAGGCGGGTGATCGAGTCCATTAAGATTACCACGTGGCGACCGATCTCGACCAATCTCTTAGCGCGCTCTAAGGCAAGTTCCGCCGTGCGGACGTGGGAAGTAACGGGTTCGTCAAAGGTCGAGGCAACCACTTCGGCATCCACCGAGCGGTCCATGTCGGTTACTTCTTCGGGACGTTCGCCGATCAATGCAATGATGAGATGCACATCGGGATATTTTGTTGAAATGGAGTTTGCGATTTGCTTGAGAATTGTTGTCTTGCCCGCCTTGGGTGGGGAAACGATCAATCCGCGCTGACCTCGTCCGATGGGTGCGATCAGGTTGATGAGACGGGGGGCGAGGGTGTCATGGTCGATTTCAAGGTCGAACCGTTTTTCTGGAAAAATGGGAGTGAGGTTTTCAAAAACCACTCTGCGTGTGCTCCCCGCTTCCGGTTCCAAGCCGTTGATCGATTCCACCTTTAGCAAGCCAAAATGTCTTTCGCTTTCGCGCGGCGGGCGTACCTGCCCGATGACCAGGTCCCCGGCGCGCAAGTCATATTTTCTCAATTGCGCCTGCGAAACGTAAACATCCTGGTCGCTAATGCGGTAATTGGGAGCTCGCAAAAAGCCGATGCCTTCGCTCATGATCTCCAAAACACCGCCGCGCAGTTCGATGCCCTCCTTTTGCGCTTCCGCCTCACGAATCAGCATCGCAAGGGATTCCTTCTTCATGCGGTTGAAATTTGGGATATTCAGGCTTTTTGCCATGCCGCGCAGTTTGGATAGAGGTTCGTTCTCTAGTTCGAGTATTTTCATGTTGTGTTTTCTCTTGAGGGATTTGGAATTGAAGTGCAAAAAGACCAGCGCCCCATTATGCGGGCTGGTAAATTTCCTTAGAATGTTTGTTTCGAATCAGGGGTGTCGGTCAAGGTTTTCGTTGCTTTCCACACACGCAGTTTATGATGTGTGGACCATAAATATGAATTGCTCACCACTTAGGGAAGTGCCCGTATTATAGCACTCTCATCAGGATGATGCAACCGAGTTTTTGGAGTGATATAATCCCTGAAAGTGACAGTCACCCGCATCGCAAGGTGACTGTCACTTGTGAAGTCAACATAATTGAAGAGGTAACGATGATAGATCCTGTAATTTTTTCCTTCAAACTGTTTATATGGACAGTCACCCTGCGCTGGTATGGGGTGCTGGTGATGTTTGGCGCGGTGGTGGGCGCGTGGATCGCGGGGAAGGAGATTCAACGGCGTGGTGAGAACGACGAGGCGATCTGGGATGCGATGGTTTGGGTTTTGCCCGCGGGAATAATCGGAGCGCGTATTTGGTATGTGGTCAACAGTATTCTTGGCGGCAGTTCCTATTATCTCGATAATCCGATTAAGATGCTCTATGTTTGGGAGGGCGGACTTCACTTCTTTGGCGGACTGCTCTTCGGTGCGCTTGCCTTGTATTTCTTTTTGAAAAACAGCGGCATGGACTTTTGGCTTTTTGTTGATTCCATTGCCCCGGCGGCCTTGATTGGCCAGGCACTGGCACGCCCGGCAAACTTCATCAATCAGGAACTTTATGGTCCGCCGACCAAACTTCCCTGGGGCATTCTGATAACCAACTATACCAGTCGTTTGCCGCAGTACAGTGACCTGACTCAGTATCCACTGGAGACCACACGTTTTCACCCAACCTTTGCCTATGAGATGATTTTGAATATCCTCCTCGGCTTGCTCCTGCTTTGGATTGCCCTGCGCTATTCGGAGAAAATCAAACCCGGCACGATCTTCGGCGGGTGGCTGGTTGCGGCGGGACTGGCGCGTGTCTTTATCGAATTCTTCCGTCCGGATCAGCCCCGTATCGGCGATTCCTTTATCACATATTCCATGCTTGTTGCGTTTTTGATGGCGGTTGCCGGCGTGTTGTTCCTGCTGGTCCGCTATGGGAAGTGGCGACTCGCGTTTGCTGAAGGTTGGGAGGAGGAATATCACATCAAACCAGTCGAGGAAAAACCCCGCATCCGCCGCAGGGCGGTTGCAGAGGAATCTGTGGAAGAGGATGACGAGGAAGATGCCGGGGAGGAAATCCCCGCAAAACCTGTAAAAAGAAAACCCGCGGTAAGGAAATCCACCTCAAAGTCGAAAGAATAAATCAAAGTTTCGCATGTCGACAGCGATCTGTCGGACTCCAAAATGATGCCCATGAAACGTCTTCTTCCCTCACTGGTTTTGCTGTCCCTTCTCTATGCCTGTTCCGCAATTACGCCAGCCACTTCCGCGCCGCAAGATCAGGGCAAGGCTTCGGGGAGCGCATTGTTTCAGGATGACTTTTCACAAACAACCTCCGGCTGGCGGCGTTTCACCACATCCGAAGGCACAATGGACTACAATGCGTCGGGATACCGTATCCTGGTCAGTGCACTCAATACAAATTTTTGGTCCACGCCCCATAAAGACTTTGCCGATGTTCGTATGGAAGTGGACGCGGGCAAATTGGGCGGTCCCGACGCGAATCGCATTGGCTTGCTCTGCCGCATGACCGGGGACGCTTATTATTTCTTCCTCATCTCCAGCGACGGCTTTTACGGTATCGGCGTTTTCGCGGGTGGTAACGGTGTTTTACTTGGTCAAAGCGAAATGCAGTCGAATGACAATATCAAAATCGGTATGGCGGTCAACCATCTGCGGGCGGATTGCATCGGAGATACGCTGACGTTCTATGTCAACGGCTTCAACGTCGCCTCGGTGCAGGATTCCACGCTCAAGGCGGGGGACGTGGGTCTGCTGGCTGGGACTTTCGACCAGCCCGGTGTGGATATTATCTTCGATAATTTCGTGGTTTTGAAACCATGACATCAGGCAGGATAAGTGTCACGTACTGAAATGTCAGATTACTTGTATAATCTTGTGCGATATTTCACATAAAAGGAGCAAGCCATGACGGCCCAACTAATTGACGGAAAATTGATTGCCCAACAAGTGCGTGAAGAAGTTGCGGCGGCGGTTGCGAAACGGACGGCGGCTGGCAAGACCAAACCCACGCTGGCGACTGTGCTGGTTGGCGACCGCCCCGATTCGGCGGCGTATGTGACGTCCAAAGGGAAAGCCTGTCAGGAACTCGGCATGGGTTCTGTCAGCGAGCACCTGCCCGCCGATGCCACACAGGAACAGGTCGAGGCATTGGTCAGGAAGTTGAACGCCAACAAAGGCATCAGCGGTATTCTGGTTCAATTGCCCATGCCATCCCATATCGATGAAGAGCGTGTGCTTTCACTCATCAACATCGAAAAGGATGTGGACGGATTCTCCCCGCTGAACATCGGTCGTTTGGCACAGAAGGGACGTGAGCCTTTGTTTGTGCCCTGCACCCCCTATGGTTGTATCTATTTGCTCGAAAAATCGGGCGTGAAAATCGAAGGCGCGAACGCGGTTGTGTTGGGACGCTCGAACATCGTCGGTATGCCCGCCGCCTTGTTGTTGATTGGCAAGAATGCCACCGTCACCGTCTGTCATTCACGGACGAAGGATCTGCCCGGCACCGTCCGTCAGGCGGACATCGTCATTGCGGCGATTGGTCGCACCGAAATGGTTCGCGGCGACTGGGTCAAGCCCGGCGCTGCGGTCATCGACGTGGGCATCAACGCTGTCCCAGATGCTACCAAGAAGAGCGGACAGCGCCTGGTGGGCGACGTGAACTTTGCCGAAGCGAAGGAAGTGGCCGGGTTCATCACCCCCGTCCCCGGCGGCGTGGGTCCCATGACCATTGCCATGCTGATGAAGAACACCTTCCGCGCGGCGGAAATTCAAAACCCGTAGTACGTGCGCATTCAAAAGTCTCCGGACTCTTGAATCCGACGATGGGAGTCGTTGGATTCGATGTGCACCCTCCACCCGAAAAGGTGGAGGTTTTCTATTCTCATCCTTGACATAATAATAATCTAATGCTATTATAAAGTTATTAGTAGTAATTATTTGATAATACAGGAGACAATATGGCTGACGTTTCTTTTGCCACAAGGAAGTTCCAGAAGGAAATGAACGCCGGTACATCTTCATTGGTGCTGTTAAATGTGCTAAGTTGCAGCATCGAACCGATGTACGGCTACCAGATCGCCAAGTTGCTCGAAGAGAACAGCCCCGACTTGCCGCTGATGAAACAGGGGACTTTGTATCCTGTGCTGCGCTCGTTGGAGGAAAACGGTTTGTTGAGCAGCCTGGTCGAGCCGTCGGTTTCGGGTCCGCCGCGCAGATATTACACCATCACAGCTGAGGGGCGTGAAGCATTGAAGGAATGGTTGGAAGTTTGGAAGCAGACGAAGAAATTCGTGGATACGATATTGAAAGGATGACATTATGTTTAATACGATGGATGAATATCTCGAGGCTTTGAAAAACGAAATGCGGGGAAGCGATTCGGCTCTTCTTCAGGATGCGCTTGCCGACGCGCGTGAGCATTTATCCACAGCGCTGGCTGTGGCACGCGAGCAAAATGCCGAATTGAAAGAATCCGATGCGCTGAAAACCATTGTCGAAGAATACGGTTCACCCGAGGAGACCGCATCCGCCTACAAGGAAGTGGAAAGACGCACGTCACCATCGTTGAAGCCAACCTCAAAGTCCCAGTCGTGGATTATCCGCTTTTTCGGCGTCTATGCCGATGCTCGTGCGTGGGGCGCATTGCTTTACATGTTGATCGCTTTTGTGACAGGCGTTTTCTATTTCACTTGGGCGGTGACAGGACTCTCGCTTTCCGTCTCCTTTGCCATTTTTATCTTTGGTTTGCCTTTTGCCTTGCTTTTCCTCCTTTCTGTGCGTGGACTTGCCCTGCTTGAAGGACGTCTGGTGGAGGCACTGCTTGGCGAGCGGATGCCGCGCCGTCCGCTGTTCTCACACCACGGCATGAAATGGTTCGACAGGCTCAAGGCGCTCCTGACCGACAAGGCGACTTGGCTGATGCTGGTTTACATGGTTGTTCAGTTTGTGTTGGGGATCGTCTATTTTGTGGTGCTCGTGATGATGTTGAGTATCTCGCTTTCATTGATCGCGATTCCGTTTCTGCAGGAATTTTTAGATCAGGGTGCGATAATGATGAACAATGGTATTCGTTATATTTTGCCCGTGTGGACGTATCCGTTCCTGATCTTTGCGGGTTTCCTGCTGTGGACGATCTTCATGAATATTGCGCGGGGCGTCGGTCACCTGCATGGGCGATTTGCCAAGTGGCTCCTGGTCTCAGAGTAGCAAATCACTTGACGAAATACCCACCCAAGTATAAAATGCAGTCCGCTATTGACATTGTGCCTCCGCGAGGAGGCACGTTTTCTGCCCTGAATGTTGAGCGGCGCGGCCGCTTTGCAGAAATTCATTTCATAGGGTGAAGGTAACCGCGAAGAACGCGGTGAGAGGCGCCCGAGGAGTAAAGATGGAAAAGATCGTATTGAAGGCAACGAAACGGGACGTGACCGGCAAGCAGGTCAAGGCTTTGCGCCGCGCGGGACAATTACCCGCGGTAATCTATGGCCGCCACGTCGAGCCGATTGCCATTTCATTGGAAGCCCACACAGCCAACCTTGTGTTATCCAAGCTGACCTCGTCCACGCTGTTGACGATCGACGTGGAAGGCAAGGAATATGCGGCGCTCGTGCGCGACAGGCAGCGAAACTACATCAAGGGCAACTTGACACACGTCGACCTGCTTGCCCTTGACCTGACCGAGAAGATCCGCACCAAGGTGCACCTGGCGTTCACGGGTGTTGCTTCGGCAGTGAAGGATTTCAGCGCTGTGCTGGTTCACCGCATGGAGGCGCTCGAAGTGGAATGTCTCCCCACTGACCTGCCCGAACGTATCAGCGTTGACATTTCCTCCATTAAGGAGATTGGTAACAGTGTCCGCGTGCGTGACATTGCTCTTCCTGAGAAAGTCGTGGTGCTGGATGATGAGGATGAAATCGTGATCATCGCCACACTTGCCAAGGAGGAGAAGGAGCCGGTTGCGGCTGAAGGTGCCGAGGTGGTTCCTAGTGCCGAGGCTGCAGCTCCATCTCTCAGCGTTGAACGCGGCAAGAAGGAAGAAGAAACCCCGGAAAAGAAGTAGCCTTCTTCAGATCAATAAGTCCCGTCATCAATTCGATGGCGGGACTTTTGTTGGGGGGCAAAATTCATCAGCAAGCTGATGGACTCCAAACTACGGATACAACATCAACTCCATGGTGTGGACATAAATGTATTGTTTCAACTCTGGGTCGCTTGGGAGATCGGGACTGTCCTGATGGATGGAAAGCCGTACCAATGTCGGTTCCGTGATCTTGTAGGGTAATGTAGTCTCGAAAGGTTCAGTGTCGATCCCCTTGAAGTCGAGCATACGCGATGCAACGACCTTTCCATCCGGTGTGATCAATTCCAGAAAAACCGGTTGATCGTTGAAGGGCCAGAAACGCCCCTTTAGATTGAGGACCCCGCCAAAGACCTCATCCCCCTCTTCCAAACCCTCATACATGACCCGTTCATACATCATGTTTCCAATCGGGGTGATCTGATTCTCGCCGATGGAGTATAAAAGCACGGGCATGGTGTTCAGCATCTGAATGCGTTTGCGGTCATCCTTTGAACTGATGCGGATGTATCCTTTTTCAGACACGGCGCGAATCTCGAAATCAAGTTCAATGCTGCGATAAACGCCGCCGCCCGGGTCGCGTGTCACACGTTCCAGTGACCGTTGCAGGATGCGTCCATCTTCGCCGAGGAGATCGATCCGCACCAGTTGACTTTCTCCCGAGATCAGCAACACTTGCAAGTTGATAGGTGAAACTAGGCTGGACATGGGTCCCGGCGAAATAAAGCGGATCTGCGCGAATTCGGTAAAGCCCGGCTCGAAGGTCGGGGTGGGGCTGGGCAGCGGAGTGGTCGGGACGGGTGTTTCCGTTGGCGTGGGCGTTTCTGTCGGCGAGGGAGCCAACGCACTGGCCGTGGCAAAAGCAGACTGCCCGGTCAATGCAACAACGGTTGAGATGTAGTTGGGAGGCAGAGGGGTGTCAACCGGCACAGCCGACTGTGAGCAGGCAGGCAAGAGTGCGAGGAGGAGAACGATGATCAGGATTTTATAGTTCATGGTGGGATGGAATCAACATCCCGCAGAATCATCTTCTGAGAACCCTGCGGGATGCCGTTTTTTCTACAGTCCGTAAATGGTGCCGTACTTGTTCGTCAAATAGCGGACATAAGCATCGGAGTTGATCTTCGAGCCGGTGACCTTTTGTACCAGGTCTTGTGGATCATACTTGTGTCCATAGATATGGATCTTTTCGCGCAGCCAATTGAGCAATACGTCGAACTTGCCCTTGCGGATTTGCTCGTCGAGATCCTTTATGTCTTTGTTGATCTTCTCCCACAATTGGGCCGAGACGAGATTGCCAAGCGCGTAAGTGGAGAAGTACCCCATCAACCCACTCGACCAATGGACATCCTGCAGGACACCTTTCGCGTCATTCGGCGGGACAATACCCAGGTACTCGTCCATCTTTGCGTTCCAGATTTCGGGCAGGTCCTTCACTGCGAATTTCCCTTCGATCATGCCGATTTCCATTTCGAGCCGCAGCATAACATGCATGTTGTACGTAGCCTCATCGGCATTGACACGGATGAAGGAGGACTCAACCTTGTTGATGGCCTTATAGAAGGATTTCACACTCACGCCATCCAACTGGGAAGGGAAGGTCTTTTTCAAAGCTGGAAAGAAATGCTCCCAGAACGGAAGCGAACGTCCCACCATGTTTTCCCACATGCGAGATTGGGACTCGTGAACCGCAAGCGACGTCCCACCTGCCAGCGGTGTGCGCTCATATGCCGGGTTACCGCCCTGTTCATACATGGCATGACCTGATTCGTGCATGGCACTGAACAGTGTGGCAAGCGGATTATCCGCCTCGAAGCGGTTCGTAATGCGCGTATCGTTCACGCTGAAGGTTGTCTGGAATGGATGCGGAGCTTTGTCCTGCCTGCCGCGGCTCCAGTCATAACCGAACTTGGTGATAATGGCTTCGCTGAAATCCCACACCTTCTTCTCGTTGTATTTCTTGTGGAGAAAATCATCCTTCACCTGTTTGGAAGAATTTACCTTCTTGATTAATTCCACCTGCTTCGGGCGCAAGTGGTCAAAGATTTCCTGCACGTCGGCAGTCTTCATGCCCGGTTCGTAGTCGTTGAGCAGGGTATCATAGGGATGTGCGGCGGGCGGGAAGAAGGAAATATATTCTTGCGCTAATTCAACAACCTTTTCGAGATGCGGGTGGAAGATGGAAAAGTCAGACTTGCCCTTTGCTTCAACCCAGGCATCAAAGGCCTTGGTGATGGCGATGGCTTGCTTGGCGACGAAAGCTCCCGGTACACGTGTGGCTTTATCGTAATCCCGGGCCGCCACGCGGACCAACGCCCCGTCATCCGTATCGGGATCAAGCCCTTCTTGTTTTAGGTCATCGAGCAGTTTACCAACCTGGTCTGAGGTGGCTTTTTCGTGGGCGATCCGCCCGATGGTTGCAAGCTGTTGTCCGCGCGCTTCACTGCCGCCGGGAGGCATGCTCACATTCTGATCCCATTCCAATACGTTTTGAACCTGGCGCAGGTCTGCAACCTCGCCGAGTAATTCCTTGAGTTGTGCGATTTTTTCAGACATAAATACTCCTGAGTGATTGTGATGGACGGAAAATTCTTGCCTGCAGATTGATTGTATCGTAAATATTGGCAAACGAAAAAGTGACAGTCACTTCCGTTTTATGAGTGACTGCCACTTGATTCTCGAACTACGGGCATTTACGTTTTTCGCCCGCTCCATCCCAGCGGATTTCGATGGTTTGCCCTTCTTTAATGCTGAAATCCATTACCTCAGGGTCGCCAGAGACATCCATGTCATGGACTGTGTAAGTGCCCGGATAAATCCAGATTTCGTTGTCCGGGTACTCATATGAAGAGGGAATCACGATCTCGCCCGGCAGGACATACATGCTGTGATGTGTGCAATTCAACAGGTAGGCGGCTACAGGCCATTCGGTGGGAGTGTATTCTGGCAGATTCTTCAGATCACCTTCGATTTGCGAATATTCTGTTTGAACGGATACCCATCCCGTTTCATCGGAATTTGGGAGTTGAATCTGCACCCAGTCAGAAAGCACATCACGCGCGACGATCTTTGCACTCGTATCCTTGTAAAGCACGCCGACGGGATTGAATGCCATATCCGGTCCGCGACGAATGAACAAGTTTCCCTTCACCACGGTAATTGTCACGTTGGGAATTGACGTAACAGTGGGCGGAATTTCCGTTTTGGTCGGGACGGCTGACTCAATTGTGGCTGTTGGGGTGGACGGCAAACTTACCTGCTCTTCCAAAGCAGGAGTCTTGGGGTTCGTGGTCGGAGTTGGAGTATCCGCCTTGAACTGCACACATGCCTGAGCTAAGAATATAAGGAACAGGGCGACAACGACGTTCCTGGTAATCTGTGATGACCTGGTCATTTCTTTGCCTTATTCGTGACGCAGCGCTTCCACAGGCTCGAGATTTGCGGCGCGGCTGGCAGGATAAATCCCGAAGAAAAGACCGATGGCTGCCGAGAAACTGGTCGAGAGCAGAATGGCATCTGTGCCGACAATGGGAGTGAAGTCAGTTCCTGTCGCAGTGGCAACCTTGCCTACGATGAAAGCGATCAGCCAGCCGAACAGGATTCCGATGATGCCGCCGACCAGACTGAGTACCGAGGACTCGGTCAAAAATTGCAGCAGGATATCCCTTTTACGTGCGCCCAACGCCTTGCGCAGACCGATCTCGCGCGTACGTTCCGTCACCGAGACCAGCATAATGTTCATGATGCCGATGCCGCCCACCAGCAGGGAAATACCCGCGATGCCGCCTAGGAAAATGGTTAGCACGCCGGTGATGGTTTCAAAGGTCTGCAGAAAGTCCTGTTGGGTGAAAACGGTGAAATCATCCTCGCCGACGGGCGTGCGATGACGCTGGCGCAGAATGTTCGAGATTTCGTCAGATGCCGAAGTTACGCTTTCAGCGCTGGTGGCTTGTATGAAGATCATATCCACCTGGTCGAGCGAGCCGCGTTTGATCAGGCGTGCCTGGGCGGTTGTGAATGGGATATAGACAGCGTTGTCTTCACTGCCAAACGCGCCGCCACCTTTGGCAACCAAAATGCCGACCACACGGAAGGGTTGTCCTTCGATACGGATAGTTTCGCCAACGAGACCGTCGTGACGACCGAAGAGGGCGTCCGCCGTTTCCGGCCCGAGGATGGCAACCGACATTCTCCCATTGATGTGTTCTTCGTTGATGAATTCACCCTCGGCGAGTTCCATGTTGCGGACTCCGGCGTAAGCAGGAGTGACGCCCGAGATGCTGGAAGTGGTAGTTTCGCCTCCGTATGCGATGGTTCCATTTCCTTCAAGTGAGGGAGCGACCGCCGCCACGGAGGGCGCGGCAAACGGGTCGTTAATAGCTTCCGCATCTCCCAGTGTCAGCGGACGGTCATTTCTGCCGCTCCTGCCGCCTCCGGGTCCACCTCCTCCCTGTTCGGGTCCGCCGCGGAAGACGAATAACAGATTCGTACCGATACTGCTGATGGAACCTGTGATGGATGCCTGCGCGCCGTTTCCGACCGCAAGCATGGCGATGACTGCCGCGACACCGATGACGATGCCCAGCACCGTCAGCCCGGAGCGCATTTTATTGCCGCTCAAACTTTCGAGGGCTTCGAGAAGGGCTTGTCCGATGGTCATGTTTTACTCCCTCCGTTTTCTTCGTAGGAGAGGTCAATTTCACCATCAACCAAACGGATCACACGCTGGGTCTGCGCAGCGATCAAAGGATCATGCGTGACGATGATCAACGTCGTTCCTCGTTCCTTATTCAGGTTCAGCAAAAGGTGCATGATCTCTTTTCCGACTTTCGAATCCAGGTTCCCTGTCGGTTCATCTGCCATGATGATGGCAGGGTCGTTGACAATGGCGCGGGCAACCGCCACACGCTGCTGCTGTCCGCCGGAGAGTTCAAACGGACGGTGGGTCATACGGTCGCCCAGTCCCACCGCTTCGAGGGCGGCTTTTGCCTGGTCGCGGCGTCCTTCAGTAACTCCCGCATAACGCAGGGGTAATTCCACATTGCCGATAGCAGTCAGGCGCGAGAGCAGGTTGAAACTTTGGAAAACAAATCCAACCTTGCGGTTGCGGACGCTGGCAAGTTGATCATCTGTCATGTTGGCGACCGCCTCGCCGTCCAAAATATATTCGCCGGAGGTGGGTCTGTCCAGACAGCCAAGCGTGTTCATCATGGTGGACTTGCCTGAACCCGATGGACCCATGATGGCAACGACTTCGCCGCGCTCGATGGTAAACGAAACCCCATTCAAGGCATGTACTTCGATTTCGCCCATCTTGTATGTTTTCGTGAGGTTATGCGCCTCGATCACCCAATCCATGCTAACCTCCAAATGGTCCCCCCATCGTAGGTGGGTTCAAAATGACCGGGTCGCCTTCTTTTATGTCGCCATCCACGAGGGCGCTGTTGATGCCATCCGTAGAGCCAAGCTTGACCTTGACATCCTTTGGCATCCCATCCACCAGCAGGTACACCACGCGCTCATTGTTGACCAGCCGAACAGCACGGTTGGGGATCAGAATCACATCCTTCACTTCCTCGACAATGATGTTGACCGCGGCGGTCATGCCGGGTTTGACGGATTCATCCGCATCGGTCAATTCAACCGTGACCGTGAAACTGACAACACCCTGCACTGTATCGCCCGCCTGACTGACCTGCACCACCTTGCCGTGGTAGTGATCTGACCTGCCGAGCACCGCGTCGAAGGTCAGGGTTGCTTCCTGACCAATAGTTACCGTGTTGATATCCACTTCCGAGACCTGCACATCCACCAACAGGTGTGAAAGATCATCCACGCGGAAAGCAACTGTGCCTGCGGAGACCTGGTCGCCGATTGCAGGACTGGATTGTGTCACTGTGCCGGCGAAGGGAGCAATGATTCGCGCCATATCCAGCGTGGACTGGGCGGCAGCCACCCGCGCTTCGGCGGCGGCAACGTCGGCGGTATCGGACCCATTCTTTAGTCGTTCATAATTGCGGCGGGCATCGTTTAATTGCGCCTCAGCCAAAGCGAGTTTTTCATCCGCATCGGCGATGGTTTCAGCGTCGGCATAACCCTTGTGATAGCGCACTTTGGGAACGCCACGGTCAAGATATACCTCGGTAATATCTATTTTGCCGTTCAAGCCCAGGCGGTAATTGTATGCCTTTTTGTAATCTTCTTCCGCCTTATCCACGTTGCGCAGAGCTTGGGCGCGCGCCGTATCTGATCCAAGCAAATCCTCCAATGCCTTTTGAGCACTGGCAAGGTCGGCTTCGGCAAGGATCACATTTTGGGTAAGAGAAGACTTGGCAAGGCTGGCAAGGGTCTCATCCTTCGAGACTTTATCTCCCACATTAACGTTGACCTTTTCCACGATGCCCGTCGTTTCCCAGACGAGGGTGGCACTTTGCTTTGCGCGCACACTGCCGGTGGCTCCAACCGTTGCCTGCAATGATCCGCGCTCTGCGGCGGCGGTCTGGAAGAGGGATGCATTCTCACCCCCACCCCTGGTGAGAAGGAAGACGACAACGAGCAAAACGACCAGGATAACCCCTGTGATGATCCATGTTCTGCGGGAAAATTTCGAGAAGAATTTTTTCATGTAGTATTCTCCAAGCGTATGGTCAGTGCGCGTTGAGCGAACTGACGCGGCTGCGATTTGGGCGTGTTTCGTTTCAGTTGAAATAACCGTTCTGCTGGCACATAAGACGGTCAAATTGGCTTGCTACCCTTCCCCGCCTGCTTGAAACACATCCCTGGGATGTTAGTCTATCGAAACAATGTGTAAAGAATGTGTAGGTTTTGTAAATTTCCCTACCATCCCAACGCACTATTCTAATTCAAGAATACGAAATTGAAGGTGTTTGGGTGCGCGAATTAATAAATGTCTAATGAGCCTGCTTCCGTTTTCGCTTCGTGTAACCTGTTGCCTGGCTAGTGCCGAGGTATTGGACAGACTCCGCTTTGTTATAATCCAATGCATGTTTCAACGCATCATTCGCGGACTTGAACTTACTTTCATCCTTTTTATCCTTGCCCTGGTTCTGGGGTATGGTACTCCATCCAGTGCGGATGAACTGGAAAAGGTGCGCGCCTTCACCCGCGAGATGGAATTCAACTATGTCTCGTGGATGGGAAATGCCGCACTGCTCAAATTACGCGCCGCCTCCATTGGCGCGCCGTATAACTTCGACCCTGCGACACAAAAGCGAATTGTCTTTGAAAATTGGCGGTATACACAGCAAATCCTCGAAAAAGAGTACGAGTTGGAAAAAATCTATGCCGACGCCGCGATCATAGATAAGGAACTTGCATCCGAATCCCTGCGTGCCGAACTTGACGGATTGTATGTCCGTCAAAGGGAACTTGCACCGTTTGCCGAGGCAATCTTGCAGGAACAAGTGAGCCAAATTCTCGCAGAGATTGGTTTGACCGCAGTGGGACAGCCTGTGCCGGACGTATGGTATCACTCCACGCCGCTGCCCATGGCGTTGATTAGCTCACCGCGTGATCGGATCGAACAGGCCGCAAATATCTCCGTCGAAACCGAATTGACGATTGATCAAATCTCCGTCCTCGAAAGCCGTGTGGACGAAGGGCTGGGTGTGTCGTCGTTGGTTGTTAATATCGGCGGCGTGGGGGTGTATCCGACCATGGTCATGCGCAGCACGGACATGAACTGGATTCTCAGCACGGTGGCGCACGAGTGGATTCACAACTACCTTACACTCCGCCCGCTGGGTATGTTGTACGGTGAGACTCCCGAATTGCGCACCATGAATGAGACTGTCGCCTCGATAGCGGGAGATGAAATTGGCGCGCTTGTGTTTAATCGTTTTTATCCTGAGCTGGTTCAAGCTTCAAACCCTTCGACTACGCCTAGGGAGATTTCTATTCCTTTGGATCATCCCGAGCCCGGAGATTTTCTGCGCCCTCCTTTTGATTTCCGCGCCGAAATGCATAAAACCCGCGTCACAGTCGATGCATTACTTGCCGAAGGGAAAATCGACGAAGCCGAAGCCTACATGGAGTCGCGTCGTCTCGTATTTTTGAAAAATGGCTATTTGCTTCGCAAGATCAATCAGGCTTACTTTGCCTTTTATGGAGCCTACGCCGATACTCCCGGCGGGGCGGCGGGAGAAGACCCCGTCGGCCCGGCCGTGCGTGCCCTACGCGCCCGGAGCAAGTCGCTGGCGGATTTTGTCAACACGATTTCGTGGATGACCGATTTCCAACAGTTGAGGGATGCGGTAAGCCCGTAATGTGGATTATGCATCAGTAAAGGTTTCTCATGAAAAATCTTCATGTTTTGTTTCTCATCGTTTTTATGTTAATCCTCAGCGCTTGTGCCTCACGGGCGGATGTGACCCCGACTCCCACGCCTGCTCTTGTAAAGCCTGTAATCATGGACACTCCAACTCCCGTCTCCAGTTGCTCCGCGATTAGTGTCGAACCGACTGTCGCGCCCAGTCTTGACTCGTACTTTCCACCTGTCACTGCGGGGGATTTTTCCGTCGGCCCCGCTGATGCACCTGTGACTATTGTTGAGTATTGTGAGTTTCAGTCGGATAGCTGCCTCAACATGGCGGGCATTATCGGCAAGTTAATGTCCGAACACAAAGACGTGCGCTTTGTATTTCGCCCACTGCCGCTGATTGGAGTCCTCGATAAATCGGAGCAGGCTGTCCTTGCTGCGCTCGCGGCGGATGAACAGGGTCAGTTTTGGTTGATGTATGACTTGCTCTTTGCCAAACACGCCGAATGGAAGTCTCTGAAACCTGCGGCATTCGATGCCTGGGTCCTGCGGGAAGCCGCCGCCCTGGAAATGGATGAAGAAAAACTCAAGACGGCAATGAAGGCTGAGGAAACGGCGACCAGCCTTCAGGAAATGTACGAGTCGGCCAAGAAGTTGAGCATTCCGGCAGTCCCGCTGATCCTCATTAACGGTAACCTCCAGCCATCCTATCTTTTGGATTACCAAAGCGTGAGCGATGCAGTGGGTTTGTTTGCTCTTGGCCGAAAGCAATTTACTCAATGCCCGCCTTTCAATGTCAATCCGCAGAGTCAATACATTGTTACGTTGCACACCGAGAAGGGCGATATTGTGATGCAGTTGTTCCCAGACAAGGCACCTTTGGCGGTGAATTCGTTCGTGTTCCTTGCAAAGCAGGGTTGGTACAATGGTGTGACCTTCCATCGTGTTGTCCCCGGCTTTTTGGCTCAATCAGGTGACCCCAGCGGAACAGGCAGAGGCAACCCCGGATATTTCTTCAAAAATGAGGACAACGATTTGAAATTCGATAAACCTGGTATGGTAGCCATGTCAAACAATGGATTGGACACGAACGGCAGTCAGTTCTTCATCACCTTCGCGCCAGCACCTCAACTCGACGGCGGGTATACCATTTTTGGACAGGTGCTCAATGGATTGGATGTGGCGGAAAAATTAATGCCGCGTGACCCCGGCAGCGGGCAGGCATTGAGTCCCGGCGATAAAATCCTGAGCGTGGAAGTGGAAGAGAAATAATGCAAACTAACAAAGTTCACTGGGCTTCACTCTTGACCCTGATCGCTCTTGGTTTGGGCGTGTCTGTAACGTTGCTGATTGCTTTGGGAATGAGTGCGAACTCGATCATTATCCTCTTCACCGAAGAGGGCGATGCGGCTGGACAAATGATCAGCGCTTTCGCATTTGGCTTTGTAGGCGCGGCCTTGTTATTGTGTTCGTGGTTTGTTTTGCAAAAATTTCTGGGGCGCGAACAAGCGGAGACTGTAATCAAATTCCCATTTGCAGGCTGGCAGATAGCGGCGGTTATAGCGCTGGTCATCATGTCCGTGGCGATTGGCGCGGTCGTTGTATCCACGCAGGTGACGTGGCTTGCATGGCTCTTCCTTCCCATTTTGACTATTGCAGTCATCGTGCCGCCCATCTGGATCTTATTTGGTATCGGTTCAAAGGACATCGAACTCGGCCAACGTTGGCGAGTCTTCAGCGTCTTCGGCTTGAGCATGACCCTCGGCCCGCTGTTGATGATCGTGATGGAAATTGTCCTCTTGTTGGCCTTTATCATTATTGCAGCGGTTTATATTTCGGTACAGGAACCGGCATTATTTCAGGAAATCGCAAGACTCAGGGTGGCGCTCGAAAATGAAACAAATGAGGAGGTTATTCTGAAATTGCTTGCGCCGTATTTTTCGAGCCCGTCTGTAATTGCTGTAGCGCTTGCGTACATAGCCGTTTTCGTGCCATTGATCGAAGAGTTGTTCAAGCCGCTGGCAGTGTGGATTTTTGCCCGGAAAATCGAATCCCCTGCCCAGGGATTTGCAATGGGATTGTTGAGCGGCGCATCGTTTGCCCTGGTCGAGAGCCTGAACGCCAGCGGCGCGGGAACGGAGTCCTGGCCGGTGATTGTCACCATCCGCGCCGGGACGAGCATGTTGCATATCATGGCTACTGGATTGGTGGGGTGGGGAATTGTCTCGGCGTTTCGCGAGCGACGCATCCTGCGTTTGTTTGCCGCGTATTTCAGCGCTGTTCTCATCCACGGCGTTTGGAATGCCTGCGCCGTAGGGGCGGGGTTTTCCATGATTGGAGAAGTCATCGGCAAACCTGAATGGCTTGTCAACATCTTGCCCGCCACGGCGGGAGGTATGTTCGTGCTTGCAGTTGGGATGTTCTTGTTGCTGCCAATAGCCAATAAAACGATGAGGATTTCGTCCATGCCTGTTCTGCCATCCGCCGCTTCTGGCGCCGCCTCCAGCGAGGGGGATGCGGAGGGAGTTAGATGAACGAGGGAGTACAATAACTTCATGAACTATTCCTCCACTGCGCGGGAAGGCGACCTTGCCCAACTGGTTGGACTGACCCACAAGCATTTTATTTTTGCCTTGAAATCGGGCGCGGAATTTCAAAGTCATCGCGGCATCCTCAAGCATGATGACCTGATCGGCAAGCCGTACGGCTCGCAGGTGTTCAGTCATACGGGGGCGCCGTTCTTTTTATTGCAGCCATCCATTGCGGATATCCTCAATGACCTGCCGCGCGCCACGCAGATTTTGTATCCCAAGGACATTGGTTACATTTTGACGATGATGGGCATCACGCCCGGCAAGCATGTGATGGAGGCAGGCACAGGGTCCGGCTCGGTGACGATTGCCATGGCGACCGCTGTCGGCGCGGAGGGACGGGTGGTCTCCTACGAGCAAAAGTCAGATACACAAAGCCTTGCCCGCAAGAACGTGGAGCGGGTCGGGCTTACCTCACGAGTCGAGTTCAAACTGCGTGACATCCGCGAAGGCTTTGACGAGATCGACATGGATGCCTTCTTCCTCGATGTGCAATTCCCATACGAATACATCGGACAGGTGCGCGCCGCGCTCAAGCCCGGTGGTTTTTTGGGCACGATCATCCCAACCTTCAACCAGGTCGAAAAGATGCTGGTGGCTTTGAAAAAAAACAACTTTGCCTTTGTGGAAGTGTGCGAACTGATGTTGCGCCATTTCAAATCCGATCCCGCCCGTATCCGTCCCGCCGACCGCATGGTGGCGCACACCGGTTATTTGATCTTCGCCCGCCGCATTGAACCCAATACCGACCCGCGCGGCGTGGAGTTGGAGAACGAAGTCAGCATCGAGGATTAGTCCGTCATTGCGAGTGGCGCCAAGGCGCCACGAAACAACCTCCTGTTCAACAGGATTTGCTTGCGCCAAGTAGATTGCTTCGCCGCTCTCCTTCGTTGTACTCAGGGTCGCTTCTCGCAATGACGTAAAAGGAGATACATCTATGTTTGGACGCAGAGGACAACGTTTGTTACGGAGGATTGGCAGAAGGGGAGCGGCTTCCGCCTTGCAGGATGCCAATCAAATGATGATGGATGGGGATTATGCAGGCGCTGCGGATGCTTTCAAGCAACTTGCTCAGGGTGCGGAGAATCCCTTTCCGCGGCGCGCGCCCTTTTTGTACATGGAAGCGGGCCGAGCCGCCATTTTGAGTGGGGACTCCAAATCAGGCGTTGTTTCTCTGAAACGTGGACTGACCCTGCTTGCCTCACAGGGACGCCTTCATCGGATGCAGGTATTGGGTCAGCGAGCAGTGGACGAATTGACAGCGCGAGGCTTGAATGTCGAAGCGCAGGGAATTGCGCAGTTGATGGGAGCGAGCCTGCCAAAGGAGCCCCCAACTCAACCGGTCCCCGTCAAACATCCCATCCTTCCTGCGCATTGTCCATCCTGCGGTGGGACGGTCAGACCCGACGAGATCGAATGGATCGACAACGTCACTGCCGAATGTGACTATTGCGGAAGTCCCCTGCGCGGTAAATAGTTTCCATATAAAAATACAGCCCCTCTCCAGTCGAAAGAGGGGCTGTGCCTGTGAAATAACGATTACGCTTCCACTACTTCATAGTCATATGTGATTTCCACCGCATCACGTAAAGTGACGTAGACCGAGCAATATTTTTCCTGACTCAATAGAATTGCCTTGTTCAGTTTTTCGGGATCAATGCCTTTGCCTATAGCTATGTAGTGAACATGGATTTTTCGGAAACGCCAGGGCGGATCGTCATCCTGCGTGGCTGTGGCAGAGACTTTCAACTCGCGCAAATCCATTTTTTGCTTTCCAAGAATGCTGACGACATCGTGGGAGGAACATCCAGCCAGCGCCATGGGCAACAGGTCAGATGCGCTGACTCCTTTTGGTTTCATGGGGACGGTATATCCGCTATGGTCCTGCAGGTTGAACTCCTCTTCGGGGTTCCAGTTAAGTTGTACGGTTTTTGTTGCCATGCCCGCAGTATAGCATCATTTTCCAAGTCATCCAAAATTTTTATGGTAGGATGTGAGGCAGGAGCAAACAATAAACATGTTTCCAATTCTTGCAGTGATATTTGCCGCGCTTGAGTCGCTGGCTTTGTGGAAAAAATGGACACGTTTGGAATATCTTGCCAAACCTGCCGTGATGATCATCCTGTTCCTCTGGTTGTTGACATCCGTTGATTTGGAAGGTGCTGCGTTTTGGTTTGGTTTGGGCATCCTCCTGTCACTGACAGGGGATGTGTTGCTGATGATCTCGCTGGATCGGTTATTCCTCGCCGGTTTGGTGGCTTTTTTGCTGGCGCACCTGGCCTATCTGGTTGGGTTCAATATTCCAATTCTAGGAATTTCGATATGGGGAGTTTTCCTGGCAATCGTCATTGGACTCGGTGGAGGTCGGGTAATTCGTCAAATTGTCACCCCGCTTGCTGCGAAGGGACAGGCGCGGATGCGGATGCCGGTGATCATATATGGCGTGGTAATCTCGTTGATGCTTTTATCCGCGATGATGAAGCTGACCGACATTAACTGGAATGCGAATGCAGCGGTTCTGGTCAGCCTGGGAGCATTCCTATTTTATATTTCGGATATCATTCTTGCATGGCATAAGTTTGTCGCCCCGATTCAACACGGACGTATTTATAATATTGGGGCATATCACCTCGGTCAAATCACCTTGATTGCCGGAGTGATTGCACAGTTTGGAAGCTAAGCAATTTTTATCATTTCCTAAAGGAGAAATTATGATCCGCGACGAAGCACTGTCCCTTGTGCGTGAATTTGTAAAGAACGAAGGACTTGTCCGTCACATGTTATCGGTGGAAGCCGCCATGCGTTTCTACGCCGAAAAATATGGCGAGGATGTGGAACAATGGGGACTGCTTGGACTGCTTCATGACTTTGACTGGGAGATCCATCCCACGCTTGAGCAGCACCCGCAGGCTGGTTCTGCGATCCTGCGCGAGCGCGGCGTGAGCGAAGACATCGTTCAGGATATTCTCAGCCATGCAGATCACACCGGCGTTCCGCGTGATACCCTGCGCCGAAAGGCCATATCCGCCTGTGACGAAATAACGGGATTGATCACGGCTGTTGCGTTGGTGCGTCCCTCCCGTTCACTGTACGACCTCGAAGCGAGTTCGGTCAAGAAAAAGTGGAAGGACAAGGCTTTTGCCGCCGGCACCGATCGTGCAGAAATGGAACGCGCTGCTAGGGAATTTGGTGTTGAGCTTTGGGAGCACACCGGGAATGTCATCCTTGCCATGCGCCGAATTGCGCCTGAGCTTGACCTGGTGGGGAATCTCAATCCTTCTTCGTAGGGCATCAACATAATTGAAAACGGGCAGGAGACGAAAAATCCGCTGTCCGTTTTCAATTGAAGCAAATCTTCCTGCTAATGGAATGAGATCACTTCATTGGTAATCCAGATTGAAGTGGTCTTACCTGTATCGGTCACGCAAAGCGCGTCAGGGCTTTTGGCGATTGAAGGCGGGTCAAGCACCCACCCCCATCCCCAATAGCACCCTGCCAGGACCGTTACCTCCGGCTCCTCATATCTGCCGATTGTAAAGGAGTATGTGCCGCATTCCTTTTGGTCATTTTCTTTTGCCATGGCAAAAGACAGGTTTACAGTACTATCCGACTTATTGAGGAACAATACTTTAACCACGGCGCCTTTCGGTTCCTGGGGAGGCGGTTCATCGCACGGATCGGTGGCGGAGGTATCTGGCAGGGTGGCAGGGACAGCGGTGGGGAAGGGTGTGAAGGTGGGTGCTGGAGTGAATGTTAGCGTAGGTGTGGGCGGGATGGGTGTTGCGGTGGCGGTGGGCATCGCTGCTTGGGTCTGGGTAAGCGCAACCCAGGCGGCTGCAATGGCAGTGTTTTGAGCGTCCACAACCGATAGGGTCGGGGTTGGTTCGGGTCCGCAAGCGGTTAATGCCGCAATGACCAAAACAGAAATAGCAAACATCGATTTTCTTTTCATTTTTTTTCTCCATTATCAATGTGGCTGCGAAAGAGGCAGCGGTGTCAGTTACTTGCCTTTGGGAATCCAAACCCGAAAGCGCCCAACCGTGTCAGCATGGATGTAATTCTCCTCGATGAAGCGGATCAATCGCTGAGTCGTGGGCAGATCCTTCCATGCGTTTGAGTTGATCCTGTTGATGGTGCCGTCTCCGGCGGTGGCATCGATGATCATTGGCTTTTTCTCGACTATATCCTGCTGCAATTCGTCGACCATTTCCTGCGAGACATAGGTGGGTACGCCGAAGGCATAAGTGTAGACAAAGCGCGAGGGGGATTCCCGTTCCGAGAGGAAATTATAAACGCTTGCGTTGCCCCAGATGAGGACGTAATCTCCCGGCCGGGTGTGGGTCAAGATGTAGTCTGCCAATATGCCTTGTTCCACAGACGAATAATCCGGCCGCGGAAATGCCTTCTGCGACCAAATTGTGTTGACCAATGTGTTGATCTTTGGCATTCTGCCCAGCACAGGCTGGATCCCAAAGGCGAGGATCAGCCCCAGGGCGAGAATCAGGTTGAATGCCTTGCGATATTTTCCGTTGTGAACGATTCTTCCAAACCAATGTTGAATCAGAAAAATCATAAAGCCCATCAAGAGCGCCAGTACCGGCAGCCAGGCGATGTAGTAGTGCATGTATTTTCTGCCTGAAAGCAGGGACAGATAGAGTTGGATTGGAACGGCAACAAGTAAAAGAAAAGCAAAATGTTTGTTGGCGTCTTCTCGTTTCCAGTTTTGCAGTAGAAAGGCGATTACCCCAGCCAAACCTAACATGCCGAGGATGGCCAGCACAGGAAGCAGGCTATACCCTTTTGCGATTGCCAGCCATGAAATCTCTTGAAGCCTCGAATAATAATAATTGAAGATGAATACCTGGCCAAATAAATCTGCGAGTGAATTGTGGAGTGCAAAATAAATTGCGATGATGGCAAAAATAATTCCGCTGCCAAGCGCTACAGCAGTGATTTGTCTGAGGGTGTGAACACGTTCCTGTTTAGATAAAAGACCAACGGCGAGGGCAAGTCCAACGGCGAGATGAACGCCGATATTATTTGGTCGCAGCGAAAAGGCCAATGCCGCTGTCACTCCGATCAAAAATTCGTTCCAATAGCCTTTTGAAGTTTTTTCTGTATAAAGCGTGCGCAAGAAAAAATAAACCGCGGCGAACTGAAAAAGGAGGGAATATTCCTCGACGGAGTTGCCATGGTCCACCACATCAGGAAAGGCCGCCAGCCAAAGAATTGTGCTGGAAAGTGCCGTTGATGGATTGAAAGCCATCCGCATGGCAAGAAGGCTGAAAATCGCCGCAAGAAACAGGAAAAGGATCTCAAGCAGCCAGACGCCCCAAACTGAGTCGGTCAGCCACAAGCCGAGCGCGTTGATGTAATAAACCAGCGGACCCTTGTGATCCCACACGTCCCGATATGGAATTTTGCCATCCAGGATTTGCTGTCCGATATAGAGATACACACCCTGATCGCGTGCCGGGACGGGTTCGTACAGCGGCGCAACAGGGGAGAGGACAACAAGAACGACTAGCAGGAGGAGAAGAAATTGTAGAGTTAGCCCGGCCGTGTTGCGAGAGAATTTCATAACGTGCAACTTATCTCTTCCAGTTCAACATAATCAATCCAACGAGGCAGATAAAAATCCCCGCGATATTCACCCACGAGATTTTGTCCTTGAAGAAAAAGATCGCCACGGGGAGCAAAATCAGTGAAGCCACCACGTTGGTCAAAACTGCGGCTATGCCGAGATGCCAGCCTGAACGATAGACAAGCAGGAATCCGAATTCGATGCCGACGATGGCGATGGCAAGTCCGATGCTTGCCCAATTGAGTTGCTTGAGCTCGGCGGCGATTCCGTTTTTGATGGGGAAGAAAAAGAAGGTGAACAGCACCACGACGAAGGCGACGGCATACGTCACCAGCAGGGATACGGTGAAGTTCACATTCGACGGCGTGCTTTTGGCGACGAAATGATAGAGCGCGCTGGAACAGATGGCGAGGGTGATGGAGAAGTAGAAGAGGAACATGGATTTTTTCATTTTTGTCATGAGAATTTCTTACCGCAAAGTGCGCGAAGAGCACCAAGAAACCCTAAGCTTTGCGAGCTTAGCGGTCTTTGTGGTTTGTTTTTTCAAGCACCTTCAAAATAAATTCTGCTGTGCGTTTTCCGGAGGTGGCGTCGGTAAAAGTGATTTCGTCTTCGACGAACTTGCGGCGTTCGGCAGAGTCGATGGTTCGGTCTTTCAGGTACATATTCAACGCATCGCGCAACTCAGCCTCGTTACTCGTTACTCGTCCCGCTTTTGCTTCTCTAAACCTCTTATGCGTGGGCCAGTCACCGATCTCTTTCAGCGAGAGCGAGAACTTTCCTTTTTTGTTCCAGCCGCCGGGGACGTCAATTGTCGCGGCGATCATCGGCGTGTCGTGGACGGCGGTCTCGACCAGCATCGTCGAGTAGACCGTCACCACTACATCCGAGTATGCCATCATCGAGGACTTCTCGTCCATGTCTTCGCCGCCGTAGTAGCCGAGTGACCCGCCCAACGCCACTGGCTGGACGACATGCACGTGCGGATATTTCTTCTCCAAATCGAACACGCGCTGACGTTCCTCGGCGAAAATCTTCGGTTTGTCCTGAAAGTGACTGGGATGCAGGCGGATCAACAATTGCGAGGGCCCTGCCAGAGAATCTGAGGAAACCAGCTTTGCCAGCGCTTCGATGTTCGGGAAGTTTGGCGCGAAGTGGACAAAGCTGCTGGCGTATGAGATCAACTTGCGGTTTGGGTCAAGCCCGTGCAGTTTGAAATACTCCTCGCGAGGCATGAGCCATTGCTTGCGGAAATATCCGTCATACGATGGGATGCCGCCCACATGCACATGCTCGGGGTTCCAATCCGAGCCTTTGACGAGTTCCTCTTTTTGTAGTTGCGACCAACACGTCGCCCACTGGACGTCTGCGCCGGGGACATTGTAACTCGATGAGTTGTCCCAGCCGACGATGACGGTCATGTTGGGGATTCTGCGTCGGGCGGATTCACGCAGCAGGTAGCGGTCCATGCGCCAGCCGGGAGTGGAGGCGATGACCAGGTCGGGCCGGTACTTGTCGAAGAGGTCGGAGTAGATGTCGGGGGTGAAGCGGTTTTGAATCCGCACCAGCAGTTTGCGCGCCCACGAAAAATTCCGCAGGAGGAGGATTGCCAGCGCGGACGGAATCCAAATCCCCAGCCGGAACTTCCAGTTGTTTTCGCCCCAAACCTCCCAAACGTGACTGTCCATCGCTTCGGTGTTGATGCGGCGCGACCCGCCAACACGGCGCAGATAGATGAGCAGCGATTGCAAGCGCGGATTGACTTTTTTGGCGTAGTCGTTGGCTTGTTTCAAGCGCAAGCCTTCGAATGTGAGGCCGAGACGCGCGAAACGTTGGGCGATTTTGTCTTTGGTTTCATCGTCGGTAAGGACGACGACTTCAACGCCCGCATCGAGCAACGTCGAAACAACGTCGCTTTGCAGGAAGTAGATGATTGCCATGCCGTGGTCGGCGGAGATGAAGATGCGTTTGGACATTAATTGATTCGTCTCTGTTTCAATAGGATTTTACTCGTTTCGGGATTGTGCTAGGTGGTTGTTTTGCTCATCGTTTTTTCCGGCGGGGAATGAATTCCCGCCTCAGTTCGTGAAAGTCCGCTGGAGCGGACTCACTACGCAATTAGTCCAAAGGGATTTCAATCCCGCCGATTGCCATGCAAGCAAATTACTCTTCCTCGATTTTCTCATAAACGTTCAAAGCCGCGCGGTCTTTGTGATGCTCTTTTTGATCATTGGCATACGCCATCACGCTTTACAATGAACGCTCGCCGATGGACAGCGCGCCATATCCTTCCTGCCATTTGAATTGACCATCACTTCCATCCATGTGATTGATGGCATACGTGCTTGCACCTTTGAAGTGGCGGACACAATCCGCAACAGAAAGTTTGGGCGGAATGGAAATCACAATATGAACATGGTCGTCCACATTTCCTGCGGCGTGAATTTTCAAGCCCAACTCTTTTGCTTTTTGATAGATGACTCCATAAAACATTTTCTCGCGTTCAGGTGTGAGTGTTGGCTGGCGTTCAAATGTCGCCCAGATAAGATGATAGTGGAGTCGCCAATAAGTCATGGAATATTTTCTCCGCGCTTGAAAAATATCTTGCTCGTTGGGCTTCGGCGGGAGAAAATCTCCGCCTCAGTTCGTGAAAGTCCGCTGAAGCGGACTCGTTTTATCAGCCCGTAGGGCTTCCAAGCACTGAGCTGGGGATTTATCCCTGCGATTGCCGTGGTCGGCGGAGATGAAAATACGTTTGGACACTGGATTCCTTGTTGGTCGAGTAATTGCTTTCAGTAGATTTTATCATTCATGCAAAGGGCATTTATTGATTGGGAATTTCCCCGATGTATGTTTGGCGCGTGCTTGGTGTATTCGGGATGTCATCTGCTAAATAGTAATAATGAGTGTTATCAATCCATGCTAAAAAATATCCTATATATCCATCAACTGGAATGGATTTACTTCCATCTACGGATTTTATCATCTGATGCCAGGAATCAATAAAGTGTTTGCTATCTGGACTCCATAGGCAGGAATATGATAGCGAATGTATCCCTGATGTTTCGTATGCCCGTGTCTGACCGTTATTCAGATTCCCCACATCATGAGAGCCTGGATAAAAGGGTTTGCCTTCCTCATGCCTTGGAAATAATATCCAATTCCTGTCTGGGGAAACACACCACTCGTCATCTCTAAAATCCTTAATTAAAATAAATTTGTCAAACGGAACCAATTTTGCTTCTTCGCCGAGTTTATAGCGATAGGCGACATATTGCGAAGGAAATGTGCCTGTTGATGGAGGAACTGCCACAATAAATATCAAGCCGCTGGAATCAGGAAACCAATATTGTTTCGGTAAATATTCATTGGGACTTGTGATATCGTAAGTAAATACATTCTGGTATGTAATATCGCTATCTGTATAAATGTTTATACGCCCTGCGGCAGCGACAGAAATATATTTTCCATTAGGCGAAACCTCAAAATTGCGCTCATGTGCCGAGTTTCCATGTAGCCCCATAACAATTGATGAAAGTCTTTTTGAATCCGTATCAATTTTGTAAATGTCAACTGTGCAATCAAGTGCCTTGTACGAAACCGTCGGCGTGATTGGGTCACATAGATAGATATTGAAAAGCAAATAATGCGTTCTTGGCATAAATGTCAATGCTTTAATTTTCCCCCCTTGCTGAAGAGAAGGAATCGCCTTGTTTGTTATTATTACCTGCTTGTTACTTCCATTTGAATTGATTGAATGCAATTTGGTTGGGTTATCTTGGAGATAAAAAACAACCTTTTGCCCATCATCCGAAAGAATGGCGCCGTAAGCTTTTCCGCTATTATATAATTGTATTGGCTTTCCAGAGTTGCCCTGAAAGTATAAGTTGCCATCTTCTTCAAAAATGCGGGGTGTAGGAGGTTTGATTTCTCCAGCAGGTGTTCTAGGTGTAGGCGTAATTGCGCTTTCAGCCCATGGCGTAAATGTAGGTAACGGAGTAAATGTAGGTAATGCGGTTTGAGTCGGGATGTCCGCTGGCGGTTGTGTCATGGTAGGAGTGCGAGTCACAGGGGCAGGAGTCCCAACTCCGCAAGAGGTGAGGAGAAATACGAGAATGACAAGGATTGTTTTGGGTTTCATGGAATATCTTTTTTGAGGTTTGTTCTGTTTTGAGAGGCTTTGTCTACACTTTGGGTTTGCACTTACAGCCCATCCAATCATGTAGGGCAAATTGTAATCGTTTATACAAGCTTTTGAAGTGACAACGACTCGCCTGCTTGACTGGGCATGGTAGAAATGCTATAGTTGGAAAGCACTTGTTGGTATGGATTGATATCCTTTTCTATTAATCAGGATAACTTGCGATGAGCACAGTGTCAGATGTTGAACTGAAAGCCATTGTCGAAAAAGTGGTGGAACGCACCCTGCATGGACAGGGACTGCAGCCTGTTGAGGCACCCAAAGCAAGCGTCCAAACAGCCCCAAAGGCTGATTCATCAAAGATTGTCGCCCTGGGCGCGGACCACGGCGGTTTCAAGATGAAAGAGATGCTGGCATCACATCTGGTCGGGAAGGGTTACCAGGTCATCGATTGCGGCACGAACAGCACGGAAGCCGTTGACTATCCCGATTTCGCCTTTGCCGTTGCCGAGAAGGTCAGCAAGGGGTATGCGTGGCGGGGTATCGTTGTGGACGGTGCGGGAATCGGTAGCTGCATGACCGCCAACAAGGTCCCCGGCGTGCGGGCAGCCATGTGCTACGACCATGCTACTGCTGTCAATAGCCGCGAACACAACGACGCCAATGTGCTTACGCTCGGAGCCGGGCTGATCGGCGATGCGCTGGCGCGTCAGATCGTGGACACCTGGCTGGGGACCGAGTTTGGCGGTGGGCGTCATGCCGGCCGCGTGGAAAAAATCATTGCTGTTGAAAAAAAGAACCTGAAATCTGGAAATTAACATGCCCATAGACTCAAAGCAAGTTGAAAAAATCGTGGAAGTTGTCACCCGTGAGGTGTTGCTGGCTCTGGCGGAACAGGAGAACCAGACTACATTCAAAGACGGAACTCAATGCAAGCGCGAATGCGCGGATGGAATATGCGTGCAGACCTGTTTCGATGACATCGGCCACGTGATCAATGCCGGCGCAGAACGGCTGACCTCCACCCTGGGCGGCATCCCAACCGACCTGAACCTGGCCGCCATGATCGACCACACGATGCTTAAACCAGATGTTACACCGGACCAGATTGCCCAGCTTTGCTTTGAGGCGCGGAAATATGGGTTTGCGTCGGTTTGTGTCAACCCTGGTCATGTCAAATTATGCGCGGACCTCCTGCGCGGCTCCAAGGTCAAGGTGTGTACTGTGATCGGCTTTCCACTGGGAGCCACGTCTCCGGAAGCCAAAGTCTACGAGACTGAAACCGCCTTGCGTGATGGGGCGACGGAAATTGACATGGTCATCAACATCGGTGCGCTCAAGGGAGGAGATTTCACCTGGGTGGCGCGTGACATCCGTGGTGTGGTGGAGACTGCCCACACTGGTGGTGCCATTGTGAAAGTCATTATCGAAACATCCTTGTTGACCAACGAGGAAAAAATAAAAGCCTGCCTGCTGGCGAAGGAAGCTGATGCTGATTTCGTCAAAACATCCACGGGCTTTGCCGGCGGCGGAGCCACGGTGGAAGATATTGCGCTGATGCGTCGGGTCGTCGGACCCGACATGGGCGTCAAGGCCTCTGGCGGCGTGCGCACCTTTGAAGAAGCCAAGAGCATGGTCGAGGCCGGAGCGACCCGCATCGGCGCCAGCGCCGGCGTCAAGATCGTGCAGGATGCCAAAGAAGGCAAGAAGGAAACTGCCACTCCGGCTGCGCCCTCGAAGGGATATTAGCGAGTCTTTTATGCTGATTGCCAGAGTCGTTGGGACTGCTGTTTCGACCATCAAAGACCCGAAGGTGGCGGGTACCAAGCTGTTGATTTTGAAACAGACCGACCACACCGGCAACGAAGTTGGCAAACCCTTTGTGGCAATTGACCTGGTGGACGCCGGTGTGGGTGAGCTTGTGTTGACCGCCCACAGTTCCAGCGCCCGCCAGTCAAACCTGACCAAAGATAGCCCGGTGGATGCGGTGGTCATGGCTGTAATTGACCATCTGAACGTCGATGGTGAAGTGGTTTTTCGTAAAGAATAAGGAGTGAGACTGAATGCTGATTGCTAAAGTCATCGGTACCACCGTCTCGACCATAAAAGATGAAATGCTGGCCGGCCGCAAGCTGTTGATTCTGCGTCAGACCGATGAAACAGGCGCAGCGTTTGGCAAGCCTTATGTGGCGGTTGACACGCTGGATGCCGGTATCGGCGATCTGGTTTTGACTGCCCATGGTTCGAGCGGACGACAAACTGCCATCACGAAGAACAGCCCCGTGGACGCCGTCATCATGGCGGTCATTGACCACCTCGAAGTCGGCGGCAAGGTTGCCTACCGCAAGGAATAAGTCATGTCCCTGATTGACAAAGACCTTCTCTCGATGCAGGAAGCCCGTCAGATGGTGCAGCAGGCGCATGAAGCCCAACAAGTTTGGGCAAAAGCTTCGCAGGCACAAGTGGACAGGGTTTGCGCTGCCATGGCTGAAGCCGCCTTTCTGGCGTCGGAACGTTTGGGGCGCATGGCGGCTGAGGAGACTGGTTACGGCGTCCCCGAGCACAAGAAACTCAAGAACGAGTTCGGCTCCAAACATGTGTGGGAAAGCATCAAGGATGTCAAGACCGTTGGCGTGATTCGCCACGACGTCGAAAAGAAAATCTATGAGATTGCCTGGCCGATGGGCGTCGTTGCCGCGCTGATTCCCAGCACCAACCCGACTTCCACGGTGATGAACAAGATTTTGATTTCGGTCAAGGCGCGCAATGGAATCGTGCTTGCGCCCCATCCCGCCGCGATCAAATGCAGTTTGGAAACCGCCCGCCTGATGGCGACCGTCGCAGAGGGCGTGGGCGCGCCCAAGGGGTTGATCAACTGCCTGTCGCAGATCAGCCTGCCCGGCACCCGCGAGTTGATGTCACACAAACACACGGCGGTGATTCTCGCCACCGGCGGAAGCGACATGGTACGCGTCGCGCATTCGATGGGCAAGCCTGCTTACGGCGTCGGACCGGGTAACGTTCCCACCTACGTGGATCGCAGCGCCGACCTTGAGAAAGCCGCCAGGTATATCGTGGCGAGCAAAGCTTTCGACCATTCCGTCATTTGCGCCACTGAACAGGCAGTGGTGGCTGACCGTCCGATTGCGGGTCAACTGGCGAAGCTGATGGAAGCCGAAGGCGCTTATTTTGTAGATGAAGCTCAGGCAAATGCGCTGCGCAAAACCTTGTTCCAACCGGATGGAGCGATCATCCCCCAGTCAGTGGGGAAGTCGCCCCAATATCTTGCGGCGCTGGCTGGTATTCAAATACCGGACCGCGCCCGCATCCTGATTGCCCGACTGAAAACTGTCGGCCGGGATGAGCCGCTGTCCCGTGAAAAGCTGACGACTGTTTTGAGTTGGTACGAGGTGGATGGCTGGGAGGCGGGCTGCGAACGCTGCATCGAGTTGATTCAGTTTGGCGGTCGCGGACACAGCCTGATGATTCACGCCACCGATGAGAAGGTCATCATGGCTTTTGGTTTGGAGAAGCCGGTCTTTCGGATCGCTGTCAACACCATGGCGACGCTTGGTGCCATCGGTCTGACCACCAGCATCATGCCCTCGCTTACGCTGGGTTCTGGTGGCATCGGTGGTGCCATCACTGGTGACAACGTGACCGTCTACCATCTCTTCAACGTAAAACGACTGGCTTATGAAACAAAGGCTCCGCCGGAGGAGGCACTGCGCCCCGGCTCGGTCCCAGCAGGACCAACTCACAGTCCTAACCCACAGCAGATTGAAGCGGTGGTCAGGGATGTCGTGAAGGAAATTCTAAAGGCATAATCGCAGGAAGTGATATGCGTATTAATTGTAGGTTCGATAAACCCATTCAAAGGAGTTACTAATGGCTCAAGATCTCGCATTAATTGCCCTCGGTATGGTCGAGACCCGGGGACTCGTCGGTGCCATCGAGGCAGCCGATGCCATGGTGAAAGCTGCCAACGTGGTTCTGATTGGTTCGGAATACGTGGGCGGCGGCTACGTGACCGTGATGGTGCGCGGCGACGTCGGCGCTGTCAAGGCTGCCACGGATGCCGGTGGCGCCGCGGCAAAGCGCGTCGGCGAATTGGTTTCGGTACACGTCATCCCGCGCCCGCATGAAAACGTCGAGATGATTCTGCCGCAAAGCTCGAAGGGCGGTATCGGCGGACGCTCCGGCGGAGATAAGAAATAGTCGCCCGGGAGTTCCTAACCCGACCTGACCTGCTCCAGACTCTCGAACGTGCCGAACAAGTCATCCACTGGTATCCGAACGGGCGGGACCAATCGTCACCGCCGATTCAAGTTCCCGAGGGACCGCTGCAAGTCGGCGTGGACTTGGGCACAGCCTACTTGGTTCTGGTTGTGCTCGACCAAAATCGAAAGCCGATTGCTGGTGAATACCAGTTTGCCCAGGTGGCGCGGGACGGCTTGGTGGTGGACTTCGTTGGCGCCGTTGACCGCTTGACCGCGATGAAGAGCCGGGTCGAGGAAAGGCTGGGTCGTGAGTTGTCGCACGCCGCCAGCGCCTATCCGCCGGGAGTTCCACAGGCGGAAGTGCGCGCCACTGCAAATGTGGTCGAGGCGGCTGGCTTTCACTGCACCGGTCTGGTGGATGAACCCAGCGCGGCGAATGCCCTGATCGGGCTGCAAAACGGCGTGATCGTGGACGTCGGCGGCGGGACGACCGGCATTGCCATCCTGCATGATGGCGAGGTGGTTTACACGGCTGACGAACCAACCGGCGGGACGCACTTTTCGCTGGTGATTGCCGGGGCGCACGACATCCCCTTCGAGGAAGCTGAGTCCATGAAAGTGGACCCGTCCCAACAGACGCGACTCTTTCCCATCATCTGCCCGGTGATGGAAAAAGTGGCGAGCATCGTCGACCGGCATGTAGGGATATATAAATCCCAGCATGGACATCCCGTGGAGCAACTGGTGCTGGTGGGCGGCACGGCGCGATTTCCCGGCATTGCCGGCGTGTTGGAAGAATACACCGGCATTCCCACGCAAGTCCCGCAGCGTCCGCTCTTCGTGACGCCGCTTGGAATTGCCATGCACGACATCGCAGCATAGCCCGGACCAAGGAGTGTATATGGCTATTGAAAAATTTTCACTACGTTGTTACTGTTATCTGGACCGCATGCAGCCGCAGTATGCGGCTTTCATTGGAACCGTCACCCAGGGTGACCTGCCGACCGAGGGGATGGCTTCGCTGTACATCGAGATGGCGCCCGGCAATGAGGTCTTCCGCACGGTGGACATCGCCGTCAAGGCAACCGAAGCCAGACCGGGCGCGCAGATCGTCGAACGCGAATTTGGCATGTTCGAGATTCATTCTCCCCGCCAGGCTGACGTGATCGAGTCGGGGCGCATCGTCCTGCAGCGACTCGGCTTGGAAGTCAAGGACCGCATCCGCCCAAAGGTGGCTTCGGTGCAGTTGATCACCAACGTCGACTCATATCAGGCGCAGTTGATCAATCGGTTCAGGCGCGGCAGCATGTTGGTCCCCGGTCAGACGCTGTTGGTGGTCGAGTGTTTCCCCGCCGCGTACATCAATTACGCCTGCAACGAAGCGGAGAAGAAAGCCAGCATCGACATTGTGCATGTCAGTTCGGTGGGGCGCTTTGGTCGCATGTGGCTGTCCGGCACGGAAGCCGAAGCCAAGACGGCGCAGGAAGCAGCCGTCCGCGCGCTGGAAGACCTCGAAGGCGTCAACAGCGACTTTTAGGAGGAATCCATGCCGAAGACCTTTTACATGGAACGCGATATCGAAGACCTCCTCAAAAAGGGAGTCAAATCGCTGATCGTGGACGATGATGTGGTGCTGACCGATCTGGCGTACGAAAAAGCCCGCAAGCTGGGTCTGGAACTTTTGCGGGCGGAGGATCAACCGCCGGCGGCTCCCGTCCGCCCATACATTGCCAAACCGGTGGCGGATTCCAGCAAGGCGGCTTCCCCGGTCGGGACAGTTGCCACGGCTTCCGCTCCCAGCGGCGACGATCTGCACCAGCGCGTCTACAAGGCGTCGCTTGCCCGTCTGGGCGATTCGGTTGACCCGAAGCTCCTCGATGTGATCGTCCGAAGAGTGCTTGGCAGCATCAGTACCAAATAGGAATTCCCATGCTTCTTGGACGTGTGCGCGGAACGGCGGTCTGCTCGATCAAATATCCCGATACGAAAGGGATGAAGTTTCTGGTCGTGCAGCCGCTGGATAAACACCTGAAACCGGTCGGACCGATGCAGGTGGCGGTGGACGTGGTCATGGCTGGTCCCGGCGACCTGTGCGTGATGGTGCGTTCGCGCGAAGCCGCCCTGGCATTGCGCGAGCACAACTTCGTCCCCGTGGATTTGGCGCTGGTCGGCGTCGTGGACCAACTGGACGTCCGCCAGGACGGCGAATTCGATTTCACCTTGAAACAGGGCACGAACAAGTACACCTAACATGATTCTCGCCAAAGTCACTGGAACCGTTGTCACCACCATCAGCCATCCGCACTACAAGGGACGGCGGCTGCTGGTCGTCCAACCCTTGACGATGGACGGCGACCCCGCCGACGGGGATTTCATCGCCGTGGACAACACTCACGCGGGCATAGGCGATACCGTGCTTATCAACCGCGACGGGAATGGCGCGCGCGCCGCCCTGAACCTGCCGGACGGCTGTATTATTTCGCTGATCGTGGGCATCGTCGATTCGCTGTACGTTGAGTCCTGAGAATGGCCATGCGCGTTCCACTGGTTGCCGGAAATTGGAAACTGAACAAGACCGCCACGGAGGCGTATAAACTCGTTGCTGATTTGATGCCCGGTCTGCGAAACATTCAGGGGGTGGAGAAACTGCTTTGCCCTCCCTTCACCGCCTTGATGGCGGTTTCGCGATTAATAAAGGATACCGATATTCGTCTGGGCGCGCAGAATATGTATTGGGAGGAGAAGGGCGCCTACACCGGTGAGATTTCCCCATCCATGCTGGCGGAGTTTTGCCAGTACATCATCCTCGGTCATTCCGAGCGGCGGGCGTATTTTGGCGAGACCAATGAACAGGTCAACCGCAAGGTGCGGGCTGCTCTTGCGCATCATTTGACCCCTGTAATTTGTGTTGGGGAGACCCTGGAGGAGAACGAAGCGGGAAGAGCCGCCGGCGTGGTCTCGCGGCAGGTGCGCGAGGCGCTTCTGGGCGCGGACCTGTTGGCTGGTTCCGACCCGGTGGTGATTGCCTACGAACCGGTCTGGGCAATTGGCACGGGTCGCGCCGCCACAGCCGACGGGGTCAACACCCTCATCCGCAACGTAATCCGCCCAACGATTGCGGGCATGTTCGGTGATGACTTGGCGCAAAGAGTGCGCGTCCTGTACGGCGGTTCGGTCAACTCTGGCAATGCGAAGGAATTTTTTGCCCAACCCGAAATTGACGGTGCCTTGGTCGGGGGAGCCAGCCTGGATGCCCGCACCTTCATTGGGATTTGCGAGGCGGCACAGGGTTAAGTTTTGGAATAGCAGTTGGGTGGTTAATCTTTTATTTTGTCCCACAAGGAAATACTGGCGTTTCTTTCTACAGCACAGGCTTGAACGCTTCGGGAGTGGGTCCGTAGGCGAGGGGTCGAGTATTTCAGGGATGTTCCTTTTGCCTTGTTACAAATCCAAAATCAACTAATGCTCATAGTCCCAGAAGAATCTTGGCTTGTAATTTTCAGCAACATATTTATGAATCTTAAATTGCTCTTCATATGGTATTTCTTCTCGAAAATCAAGCGAGTAATTTTTGCAATAAAACAACTCGTTCAACTTATCTGTGTTTTGAATAAACAGGGAAAAATCAGCAAACCATTGTGGATTGTTTGGAAACCTTATTGGCTTTTTCCGCGGAACGAAAAGTTCACTTCTTAACCAGTCTAGAATCTCATTGCAGAATATCCGAAACCATTCACTGCCAAACTGTTTATCGGCGTTCTCGAAGACAGGGTCTATTTGGTCTTCTTCAACCAGCAATACCAGCGCCTTAATCACTTCTCTCATTTTTTGTCTGGGATTTTCCCATCATTTACAACTTGCCCACGCATCGATCTCCACCTTGATGGCGGGACTTGCCAGTGCCGCCGCGTACATCAAGGTCATTGCGGGCTGGTGACCCGCCAGTTTGGATGCGACCAGCGCGCGGCGTTTGTCCGTGTCCCACTCGCCGACGAGGTAGGTTGTCAGCTTGACCAGGTCCGTCACCTGCATGTTCGCCGCTCGCAGGTTGCGGAAGATGTTCTCGAAGGCGAGGTCCAGTTGTTCGATGGGGTCTTCGGGGATGGTCCCGTCGGGTCTCATGCCGACCTGTCCCGAAATGATGAGCATCCGCTCGCCGGTGATCTCGACCTGGTGCGCATATCCACCCAATGGCTTATGAATGGTTTCAGGGTTACGAAACTGTTTCATGCCTGACTACCCCTTCGGCTCGGTATCGTGAAACCACTCCGGCGGGGTTGTGGACTTTGACTGCTGATTCTTCCACGTCGCCACCACCAATTGCAGCGTGTCCAGCATGTGGTACCGCAGGGACTCGATCGACTCGGCGTATCGCTTGTAGACTAAACGGTCAGAATAGTCATTACTTTTCAATTCCCCATGGATGATCTTCAATAAAGCCAATGACAGGGTGACATTCAACTCGTTGGCATTCAGCAGTCCACGGAAGAGATTCAGCTTATCGTCCGTGTCGGGGGTGCGGAACAAGTCCTTGTGATTGGATGTGATGGTGGGCATTTGGCTTTTCTCGAATCCTTTTTTTGGTCCAGCACTTTTGGTGCAGGTACTCATCTTTACCGGCGTATATCCGCCATTATAACCCCGAGCATCAAGGGGGCAAAGCAGTTTTAATTGACTTTCATTCTTTTTTTCATCGCAATTCCAAATGGGTACTTTCGCCCATAAAGTATATGACGAATGGTATTGGGTTGCCATGCAGAAAAGCCCTATAATATTTTACAGTAGAGATGTAATTTCATCCCCAGGGGGAGCCAAATGGCGGCTTCCCTCGAACAACAGGAGACTTAAAATGAAATATCGAAAACTGTTCCCGCTTGTAATTTTTGCATTGCTCTTTAATCTGGTGGCTGCGTGCAGCCCGGCGGCCGTCAGCGCGCCTACCGAAACGGCAACCGTGACACCTGTCCCGGCCACACCGACCAAGACACCCAAACCGACGGCCACGCCCAAACCGTCGGCGACCCCAGACATTGCAGCAACGCAGAAATATGATGATTTTGCAACGCTGCTTGAAAAAAGCAAGAATGACGGATATATTTCCACAACCTCCGGCAAAATCACCGAGCTTGAGCCATTCAAAGAAGAGTGGGCCCAAATCAACTGGTTCCAATGGTGGGACTATGGTACGGCCAATTCCGAGTTTGTCCTTAAGGCTACGTTCGATTGGTCTACATCCACTTCAAATCCGGATGAATCAGGCTGTGGAGTGGTCTTTGGTCTGCAGGAAAATGGCGATTATTATGTCGTTTTTTTGACCAATGCGCGCGTCCTCTTTATGCTAAAGAGGGGCTCAAATTTGTATAACGTTGGCAAGACAAGTGGTCCTGGCGCTTATAAGTTTGACAATCCCGCAAAAGCTGAATTTGTCCTTGCCGTTAGTGACCAGAAGGCACGTGTAATAGTGGATGGTGAGCCAACACTGTATACGCTCTCGGTGGATCAAACAGCAGCAGGTGGGTATGGGCTTTCTCTTCTTTCCGGGACAAATAAGGATTATGGGACCCGCTGCGAAGCGACAGATATGATGCTCTGGACCGCCAAATAGATTTCTTTTCAAATATACATGGTTCGCTCACGAAATCAAATTTTCGTGAGCGAATTTCTTTTTGACAACGCTCGGAAGGATATGTGAACAGCGTTCATTGTTCCCTGTATTTCCAGATCAGGAAAATCTGTGTCGAATTGATGAGGATCAGGAGGATGTAGTAGAAAATAAAAGCCGCTTCCCTGATGGCGATGGCGCGCGCCAGCAGGCAGGAGCAGGTGATTACAATCAGGACGAATGTCGTGGCGGACAGGTCGCCGGTCTTCTTCGTCCTGATCGTCTTGATAAGTTGAGGGATGCCGATGAATGTTCCAATGACGGTTCCCATCCAGCCGAATATTTGCGACAGTTCCATCGTCGCACTTCCATCCACATTATGTGCGGTTATTTGAGCTCTTCGAGAATCTCCACCGCGCTTTCGACACAGACCTTGCAGATTCTGTTCTTCATGTCCCTATCCTTGAATTCCTGTTGGCCCGCTTCGGTGGTCAGGTCGCAATCGTCGAGCAGTTCGCGGCAAATGTAACTTCCGTTCCTTTCCGCAAAACGGCTCATGAGTTCGCGAGTCTTTTGATAGGTAACTGTGGTCGCGGATGCCTCATCGTTGACGCCCCTGCCATGTCGCAGTCCCAGGACGAGGATTCCGCCTGTGACAGCGCCGCAAACTTCCTGGCTTCGTCCCATGCCGCCGCCCAATCCGCAGGAAACCTTCAAAGCCATATCCTCCGAGATGCCATTATCTTCACAGAATGGATAAATCACCGACTGGGCGCAGTTGTATCCGCCCATGAATTTTTCCACCGCCTTGCTGCTTTTATCTGACATTGTCTCTCCTTGTTTACTCGATGACCATCTCGACCAGACCAGAATCAAGGTTGTAGTAAGCGCCGACAATCTTCAACTCCCCGTGCTGGACTGCCGTTTTCAGGATGGGTGCCTGCTTCAATCTTTCCACCACATGACAAACCTGTGCGCGGACAGCCCGATCGATTGGATTCTCTTTCTCCTCATCGCCGATCTCGACCGCCAGAGTCAATTCCTGCACAAGGTATTCGATATCTGCTTCGGCTTTCGCGTGACTGTGCAAAATCTCCCTTGTGGCTTTGATCGCTCCGCAGTTCTTGTGACCCAAAACCATGAGCAGGGGGATTTTCAATTCCTCCACGCCAAATTCAATACTGCCCAAAACCGCCTGATCCAGCACTTCGCCAGCCGTGCGGATAACGAATAACTCTCCAAGCCCCTGGTCGAAGATCAACTCCGGTGGGACACGTGAGTCAACACAGCCTAAAATCGTCGCAAAGGGATGCTGTCCTGTGGCAATCTCTCTGCGGCGTTTCTCCGACCCGTCAAGTTGGGACTTGTTTTCGACAAAACGACGATTTCCTTCGAGTAATCTTTGTAATGCCTGCTCGGTCATGTTATATCCTTTCGATGGAAGAGTGAATCAATATCTTCCTGATTGTACTCCCAGATGCAACGACTAAAAAAGCTTCAGAGACTTGAATCTCCGAGGCTTTTTTGTAACCTGCATTTGCTCAATCGGGGGCTTAGCCCCCGATTGAGCGGGCAACTTCATGCTTTTTACTTCTCACTATCATATCCTTCCGGCAGCCAACAACACAACACTAATTCTCTTGCGGCTTTCACTTCGTCCATTCTTCCGAAAGGAGTGGTGTGCGGCGCGTTGTGGAGCAAGTCAGGTTGCGTCTTTGCTTCTTCCGCGATCTTGATCAGGGCATCGGCGAAGCGATCCAGCGTGTCCTTGTTTTCGGTTTCGGTGGGTTCGATCATCAAGGCTTCGTGGACAATCAGCGGGAAGTAGTTCGTCGGCGGGTGGAACTTGTAATCCATCAGCCGCTTGGCGATATCCAAAGCGCGGACATCACTGCCCTCGAAGCGTCCTTCCGCTACGAATTCGTGCATACAGATGCGGTCGAACGGGATGGTGTAGATCCCGCGCAGTTTTGCTTGCAGGTAGTTGGCGTTGAGCACCGCGTACTGGGCGATGTCCTTCAAGCCGTCGGGTCCGTGCATGGCGATGTAGGTGTAGGCGCGGACAAGCCCGCCACCGAAGTGACCGTGGAAGGCTTTCATGCGTCCGATGGAATGCTTGGGCGTGACGAAGCCGTAGAGCGGCTCGATGTCGTCATCGCCTTCCTCGACGATGCCGACCAGTGGGCTGGGGAGGAAGTCCAGCAGCCGTTCGCTGACACCGACGGGACCGGAGCCAGGTCCGCCGCCGCCGTGAGGGACGGAGAAGGTCTTGTGCAGGTTGAAGTGCATCACGTCGAAGCCGAGGTCGCCAGGGCGGACAATGCCGAGCAGGGCGTTCAAGTTGGCGCCGTCGCCGTACATCAAGCCGCCACAGCCCTTAACCAGTTTCACCACCTGCTCGATGTGTTCATCGAACATGCCGAGGGTGTTGGGGTTGGTCAGCATCATGCCGACAACGGTGTCGTCGCAGGCGGCTTCGAGCGCTTTGAGGTCAACGTTGCCGCGCTCGTCCGATGGGATGCTGACGACGCTCATCCCCAACATGCCAGCCGAGGCGGGGTTCGTGCCGTGCGCCGCGTCGGGGATCAACATCTTGGTGCGCTTGGTGTCGCCGCGTTGTTTGTGATACGCCGCCATCATCAACACGCCCGTAAATTCGCCGTGCGCGCCAGCGGCAGGCTGCAAAGTCACGCCCGCAAAGCCGCTGATTTCTTTCAACCATTCCTGCAACTCGTACATCAAAACCAGATTGCCTTGCACGGTTTCAATCGGCTGGAGCGGATGGGTGAAAAGATAGCCAGGCAGGCGGCAGGTGTCTTCGTTGATCTTCGGGTTGTATTTCATCGTGCAGGAACCCAAAGGATAGAAGCCGTCGTCCACGCTGTAGTTGAATTTGCTCAGGCGCGTGTAGTGGCGCACAACGTCCACTTCGGCGAGTTCGGGCAGGGGAAGCTCCGAGCGAAGCAAATCTTTGGAAGGCAGATCAACTGTCGGGACGTCAGGCGGGGGCATGGTCACGCCTGTCCGCCCAGGGGAAGAAAGTTCAAAGATGGTGGGTTCGACTATCGTAGCCATCATTCCATCTCCTTTAGAACTTCCACGAGGGTATCAATTTCTTCGCGGCTGTTCATCTCGGTGACAGCGACCAGCAGGTGATTCGCCAGCGACGGATAATCCTGTCCCAAGTCGTAGCCGCCGAGGATGCCATTTTCGAGCAGGTACTCGTTGACTTCGCTCGCGGGGCGCGGACAGCACAACACAAACTCATGGAAGAACGTATCGTTGAAGCACAGACCGAAGCCGTCGATCTTGCTCAATTCGGCGGCGGCGTAGTGCGCCTTTTGATAGCACAGGTTGGCGACCTGCTGCAAGCCTGTCTTTCCAAGCGTGGACATGTAAACCGCCGAAGCCAGCGCCAGCAGACCTTGATTACTGCAAATGTTGGACGTGGCGCGTTCGCGTTTGATGTGCTGTTCGCGGGCGGTCAGGGTGAGGACGTAGGAGCGTTGTCCGCGATTGTCGGTGGTCTCGCCGACGAGCCGTCCAGCCATCTTGTGGACGTAGGATTTCTTGGTAGTGAAGAAGCCGAGATAGGGTCCGCCAAACCAGAGCGGAATGCCGAAGGGTTGCGCTTCGCCGACGACCACGTCCGCGCCCATCGAGGCGGGAGTCTTGAGCATGATCAACGCAGTCGGGTTGGCAACGATACAAACGAGCGCGCCTTTGGCGTGGGCATCTTCGATGAGTTTGGTGTAGTCGTAGATGCGTCCGAAGAAATCGGGATACTGGACGATGACCAGCATGGTATTGGCGTCCACTTGCGAGGTCAGCGCTTCGGGACCTGCTTCGAGGTCGGCGGCTTCGCCATCGCCCGTGATTTCCACGCCCAAGCCCTGAGTGTAGGTGCGGATGACTTCGCGGTACTGCGGATGCAAACTGGGTGAGACGACGATCTTCTTGCGCTTGCCGCGGAATTGGGCATACGCCAAGTTCACGGCTTCGGCGGCAGCGGTTGCGCCATCGTAGTGCGACGCATTGGAAACGTCCATGCCCGTGAGCTGGGTCATCAGCGACTGATATTCAAAAATCGCCTGCAAGGTTCCCTGCGAAATTTCGGGCTGGTAGGGAGTGTAGGCGGTGTAAAACTCACCGCGCCGCAGGATGTGATCCACGACGGCGGGGGTGTAGTGGTTGTACGCGCCCGCGCCGAGGAAGGAGATGAGATGCTCGCGCACGCTTTCGTTGCTGGACGCCATGTCCGCGAGATGGGCGGCGGCTTCCATTTCGGTCAGCGCGGGGGGCAGGTCAAGCTCGGGGAAGCGATGTTTCTTGGGGACGGCGTCGAAGAGATCGTCGAGAGTCTTGACGCCGACTTCCTTGAGCATCGCATCCCGTTCGTTGGGAGAGATCGGGATATAGGTCATGTTTGCCTCAAATCGTAGGGGCGGGGTTACCCCGCCCCTACGTGTCTAATGCTCGCGCCCTGCGCAATAAGTTTCGTACGCGGCAGCATCCATCAATTCACCAGATGCCGCGCCGCCTTCGAGCTTGATCATCCAGCCTTCTCCGTAGGGATCGGAGTTGAGGGTTTCGGGCTTGTCGGCGAGTCCGCTGTTGACGGCGGCGACTTTGCCCGAAGCGGGGGCGTAGATTTCAGACGAAGCCTTGACCGATTCAACGGAAGCAATGGCGTCGCCCGCGGCAACTTCCTTGCCTTCTTCGACAAGGATTTCAACAAAGACGATGTCGGATAGTTGCCCCTGGGCGTAATCGCTGATGCCCACTGCGCCGCTGGCAGGATCGAACCATTCATCAGACTTGGCAAACTTGAGGTTGGAAGGTACGTTCATTTTTTGTCTCCTGTGCTGAAATAAATTTGGCGAATCAAAAAGGACGCGCATTCATAATGTTGCGCGCCCTCTGTAATTGGACCTGAGAGATTCATTCAGTTGACTAGCAGACTAGGTAACTAGGAACTAGTAGACTAAATTTACACCGTCGGTGTCTCGATGAACTGAGACTTTCCAGAAGTTTTAAGCGGAAACGGGGTCCTTTTGCCTGAGAGTTTCATCTGGTTTCGCCTGTTGCCAGATTTGCACCTTCGGCGCCCTTTGGTGGTCGAGTAGTTGCGGAGCAATGTATCGAGACCACCATTGAGTCTCTTCCCTGCGCACCGTTCAATTGTGATTTCATTTTACGGGTCAGGGGGGTGAGAGTCAAGGGAAGAACATCCTTGATTTTTAATAATGAACAAATGTCCCGAAGGGTTGACTAAAAGCCTTCGGGACGTTCGCTATGACTGTGTTACTCTCCTGCAACCTTGCGGATGCGTTTCGGCTTGGCAGGCGATTCCGGGGTTTCGGGTGCGACTGGCACCTCAGGAGTGGGCAGTATTTCGGGTTCAACCACTGGTCCTGGCGCTACGGGAGCGGGCGGAGCCGCAGGCATGGGGGGAATCACCACAGTTCCATTAAGACGGGCGAAATAGTTCTTGACCGTGATGTCATTGTAGAAGATGAGCGCGAGGATGCCGACTACCATCGAGAAGAGGTTGCCAATAAAGAAGGTGAGGATTTCGAGGATGGCAATGGTCTGTGATGGTTGGATGGGTTCAGGTTGGGAACTGAGAAGTTTTGCCGCGTAAATGATTTCGAAGATGCCGAGGATGGTGGGCAAAATGGTGATGGGCAGGCATACGACGCCAACGATGGTTCCCAATGCGGTTGCAGAGGCAATAAACCCCCAGAAAAGGTTGACAATGCCGCTGACCAGTGTCAGCACGGCGATGGTTGTAAATAAGCCGGGTTTTTGGTTTGTATCCATTCGTTACTCCTTGTTTTTGTGTGCTAAATATAACGAATGAACAGGGGTATGGTTGCAACATTAAGGCTGTTGGAAGGTGAGCAGCAACCCGCCGAGGTAACTTGCGCCATTGTCGTTGGTGCAGGTGGGCGCGGAGATGTTCGGGACGAAGGAGCCGCCGTCCACCACGCGGATGCTATACACGGTGTTCGCTTCCATGATGAAATCCGCGTAGCCGTCCCCAACCTCGGGCTTGAATCCCGTGAAGAAACTATCCTCGCCCTTGTCCCATGTGACGACGATCTGGACGCCCGACACCTGGTCACGTCGCGAGTCCGTCAAGGAGAATTGAAGCAAGCCCGGTTCCAGGTTGGGGTCACAGACCGTATCCTGACTGACGAGAGCGAAAGGCGTATCGATTCCCTTTGTAGGTGTGGATCTGGGACGTGGCGTGGGCGTGGACTGTTGCTGGGGTGCAAGTGGAGTTTGTTCAAATGGCAGCGTCCCGACAAAAGGCAGTGTGCCAACAACAGGCGCTGAAAATTCTGTTGTGGGAGTGGCTTCTTCTTCCAAGCCAGCTTCCACCGATGGAGTACCTGGACTGGGTGTGTTTGTGATTGCAGTAAAAGGCGTGCTCACAAAGGATACTTTGGTGTCCGTCGCAGATGGAAGCGCAAGGCTTGCATATCCCTGTTTCAAATCGGCGGCAAGCTGTGCCAGTGGCTGTACGTTTTGATTTGATTCGCCGCCCGCCAGCATGCGCTGTGCCTGTGCGCTGAGTTCACCGACCGGGTCCTGGTCTTTGAGCAGTTCAAGGCGGGCGCGGGCGCGGGGCAGGTCATGTGTGGAGACGTAGGCGGCGGCGATGACAATGCGGTACTGGTCTTTGAAGTCGGCGCGCAGGATGGACGGTTCAGCATCCACGTAGGTAACGGGGGAGATCTGCCACGAGTACAATAGGCCAAGCCCGAGCCCGGCGACGAGTCCAAGGAGAAGGAGAAAGATTGAACTACGGGAAAGTTTCATGGAGCAGAATCCCCCTGCGGTTGGTAGGTCTGCATAGCGTTCAGCAAATTCTGCAAAAGCGAAACATCGTCTTCGGAGAAGCCGTTGCTCGTGGCATATTGCAGTGCTGAGGCGGTAATCTGCGCCGGCGATTCGCTCCCTAAAATGGCAAGGCGACGTGCGGCAGTTTGGGGATCCTGTTCGCCTTGATAGGCTTCGGCCGTCATCAGCACGTAATCGGTGCGGTAATCTTCACGCAGGATATTGGGCGGCGCGTCGGTGTATTGAACGGGGGAAATTTCCCAGCCATAGACCAGCCCGAGTGCCACGCCAACCGTCAGGGCGATGAAGAACTTGATCCAGTTTGAGGTCATGAGTGGATTATAAACAAAAAATCCGTGTCAGACGGGGACCTTGTATTGCACGAATTCCACTTCCGTGGAACTCTCAAGACTGATAACCCTTTTAATTGACGCATTATCGTCTTGCATGTATAATTTTTGCACTGTCCCTCACGGAGGGATAATATAGAGGATATATGGCTCTGCGTGGAAATTTACGCGATTTTACGATTACACAGCTTCTTAACCTGATCAATCTTGCCAACAAGACCGGCACGTTGATCCTGGATGGTCCCTCGGAGCAGGCTCATATTTCATTTCGCGACGGCAAGCTGGCCTATGCCCGCCTTGGTCAGGAGGATGGCAGCCTGGCGTCGATTTTACACAAGGCGAACAAGATCAACGTAAATCAATATCGTGCAATTGCAGACCGCGCAGGACAGATGACGGACAAGGAATTGGGCTTGCTTCTTATCAATGCGGGCTACGTAACACAGGAGGATATTCTCCTGAATTTACAGGGATATTTTACGGAAGTGGTGCGCAAGTTGTTCACCTGGGTTGAGGGTATTTTTCGATTTGAGAACGACATGCTCCCTCCTGATGGCCGTATCAATGTTAAGCTCGACCTAGAAAATATTATCATTGAAGGATCGCGTCAGTTGCGTGAACTGGAGCAATTGCAGGATGAAATCCCAAGCCTTGACATGGCGCTTAAGTTCACTGAAAGACCTCTTACCAATGTAAACCTGAGCATCGACGAATGGAAAGTGGTCAAATTTGTAGACCCCAAGAACACCATGCGTCAGATTGCAAAAACGAACAAATTGAGCGATCTGGACGTTCGCAGGATTGTATATGGGTTGTTGCAGGCTGGATTGGTTGAATTGGTTCGTCCGGCGGGGGCCGCACCAATTCCCAATTCGAAGCAGTTCCCGGTGCAGGACAAGCAGGAACAAAAGACCTTGATCAATAAATTAATTGGTCGCATTCGTACATTGTAGTCATCAGGGCTAGAAGGATAGAAATTATGCAAACGGTCAAAATGGTAGTTACAGGTCCATTCAGCGCTGGCAAGACGCAGTTTATTCAGTCTGTCAGTGAAATCGACGTGGTCGCCACGGAACGCAGGATTTCCTCGGAAGAGGAGCGAACCGTAAAAAATGCCACGACGGTGGCCATGGATTTTGGGCGCATTACCGTGGACGAAGACCTGGTCCTGTATCTGTTTGGTACGCCGGGCCAGAAACGGTTTGATTTCATGTGGGAAATTCTTTCGGAAGGCATGTTGGGCTTCATTGTCATGGTGGACAGCACCCGCCCCGAAACCTTCCGTGAGGCGCGCTCGATTCTTGAAACCTTCCGCGCATATGCCCCCACACCCTTTGTGGTCGCCGCGAACAAGCAGGACATGGAGGACGCCTGGGACCTCGAGGACGTGCGCCATGCGCTGCGCCTCGATGGCAAGACAAAGCTTTTACCCTGTGTGGCAACAGACCGCAGTACTGTAAAAAAGGTCCTGCTTGAACTGCTGTACGGCATCCTGAGAGAAATGGAAAAATAGGGTAAGGGTTTATATTTTGCTGTGTCCTCCATTACCACTGACCAGGGAATAGTTCATTATGAAGTATACGGACGCGGGCGTCCGGTAATTCTTTTGCATGGCTGGCTTGGATCATGGGGGTTATGGCAGGAAACCATGGCATACCTGGGCGCGTTTTATCGCACCTATGCTCTGGATTTTTGGGGATTTGGCGAATCAGGCAAGAAACGTGAGACCTATGCCGTTTCAGATTTCATAAATCTCGTCGATCAATTTATGGAACAATTGGGCATTGTCCGCGCTCCATTGGTTGGGCACAGCATGGGTGGTACGGTGAGCCTTTCCGTTGCTATAAAATATCCCGAACGGGTCAGTAAAGTAGTGGTGGTGGGATCGCCAATCATTGGTTCATCGCTTGCGCCGTTGCTTAAACTTGCAGGCTACCGCCCAATCGCGTTCATGTTGTTCAATATGATGGGAGTATTTCGTGCGGGAATGAAGATATATTCACCGTACATATGCAGGGATCCGCGCTTCCCGGAGATGATGGACCGTGACCTTTCCCGTACCACGCTCGAATCTTTCCTGCTTTCCATCGCTTCATTGCGCCGCACCGACTTGATTCCCTCCCTTTCACAAGTCAAGGTTCCCACCATGGGAATGTATGGTGATAGGGATGTAATTGTCCACCCACTGCAATGGAGGCCTTTGCAGTCGGGGGTCCCCCAGGCGGTGATCGAACGATTCCCCACTTCAGGTCACTTCCTCATGTTGGAGGAACCTACTGTGTTCAGTCAGAAACTAAAAGCATTTCTTGATCAGCCAATTACTACTCCATGAGCGGTAAATCCCTTTTCTATCCCCCAAAAATGGGACGAATCATGTTGCTTGGCATGGAGGAAATAATGGGGGAGAAAGGGGTGAATGCAGTACTTGGGCTTTCTTCGCTTGAAGGCTCCATCCAATATCCCTTGCCGGCAAAGTTAAATACCCCATTCTCGTTCGAGACAATCAGTCACTTGCAAAATGCGCTTGAACTGGCATACGGACCGCATGGCGGGCGCGGAACCGCCCTTCGCATTGGACGCGCATGTTTCAAATATGGGCTTAAGGAATATGGCTCCATGCTTGGCTTGACCGAGATGACGTTCCGCCTGCTTCCCCTTCCCATGAAATTGCATCTTGGTGCCAAAGCTTTTGCCGACCTTTTCAACAAACACACTGATCAGAAGGTGCGTATAGAGGAAGCCGGGGACAAAATCCTCTGGCATATCGAGCGCTGCCCCTTGTGCTGGGAGCGAAAGTCCAAAGAATCGATGTGCCATCTGGCGGTTGGCTTACTACAGGAATCCCTGTATTGGTTAAGTGGGGGAAAAATGTTCAATGTGGAAGAGACAGCTTGTATTAGCCGGGGGGACGCGGCCTGCACCATCTCAATTGACCGAACCCCACTGTGATAGACAGGGGGGGATTTAACAGTTTTGTTGGATGCGGTTTTATCTCCCACTTTGATTTATAATCACGCATTATGCTGAAGATCATCCTGCATGCGCAGAACCCAATCATGCCGTTTTGTGAACCGGCCCGTGAATTGCGGATTCAAAACGTGCCGCTCTGGCTGCATCAGCGTGAACTGCTTGCTCCATACGCAACGCATGAATTGGAGGTGAAAAAAGGCGAGCCTCTAAAACCTGTGCGTGAGCCTGCCATTGTCTATCGGGATAACCTGTTTTTCGATGAACCTTACATCCAGGCGTTTATGGAAAAGGCGATAAAAGGCAAAAGACCTGTGCGTGCCGCCTTCCGTGCAGAAGACCCTGCCTTTCGTGAACACGCACTCCCCCTTTCCACCTCCTACACACCTGCTGGAAGTTTATATCTTGCCGACTTGTGGTATTACCCCAACGGACCTGTTGCGGGAGCGGAGCCGCTGGTCATCGACATGCACTCCCGTGAGATTGGCTATTATCACGTGCCAACTTACATGGCTGATAAAAGCGGTGATCTCATTTTTCAGGTACCTTTGCGCTCCATGCTGGCAATTGACACCTGGCCGCATATTTTCATTGCTGACACGGTTTTTGGTCTGTTTGCACGCGGCGCCCGCTTTGAAAATAGAGCGAACGAAGAACTTAGTTTCAAGCTCAAGATTATCGGCAAGGCTATTTATGAAGGGCGTCAGGTATTGGAGTGTTCCGAAGCTGTGAAGGTCGGTAAAAATTGTGTTATCGACCCCAGCGCTATCATTAAAGGCCCTACAACCATCGGCAATAATGTAACCATTAATGCGGGGGCGGTCATTGACAATTCAATTATTGGGAACAACGTCAACGTTTCACAAGGTTGCCAGGTGATGCTTTCAGTCGTGGGGGATGGCACCTTCCTGCCGTTTCGTGCTTCTCTGTTTATGACAACCATCATGGAAGACAGCATGGTGGCGCAGAACACCTGTCTGCAAATGTGCGTAATAGGAAAGAGAACCTTCATCGGTGCAGGTTCCACGTGGACAGACTACAACCTGATCCCTGCACCCATCCGTGCCCGCGATGGGAATGGCAAATTGGGACTCTCGAACCGTCCGGTGCTGGGTGGCTGCGTGGGTCATAACTGCCGTATTGGAGCGGGCATGATTGTCTACCCGGCGCGCACCATCGAGTCGGATGTGGTGTTGGCGGCGTCGAAGGAAAGACGTATCATTGACCGTGATGTTTCGTTCGAAGACAGTGACCATCATCATCTAAAGTCTTCGGAACTGCACCAGGTGCTCTATCATACGCAATCGAAAGGTGTATCGGAATCGTGGTAACAAAATGGACAGCTTCGCATTCATCATCCACCCCATCGACCCCAAGCGAGATGTCAGCCGTAAATTCCCTTTTTTGGGAAGGGTTCTCAATGAAAGGCAAATAGATTTTTTCTCCACCTTCTTTCCACCGGTTTATATTTCGGAGATTGAAGGCGTAACATCGCAAACCACAGGTAAAGTTGTCAAAGGCTGGTTTATCGCATGCCCCTACACGCCGCGCCGCATGATGGAGTTGCCTGAGCGTACGGTCTATCGTAAAATTATTCAAACAGGCCGAATGGCAGAACAACTGGGCGCAAACATCCTCGGACTTGGCGCCTTTACCTCTGTGGTCGGCGACGCCGGATTGACCATTGCGAAAGCACTGGATATTCCCGTCACCACCGGTGACTCGTTCACCGTGGCAATGGCGGTGCAAGCCATTCGGGATGCGGCGCGTGTGATGGATATAAAAATCGAGGATGCCACGGTGGCTGTTGTCGGCGCGACCGGGGCAATTGGACACGTTTGTGCCGAACTGTTGGCTGGTGAAGCGGCCCGGGTCCTGCTCATCGCCCGGGATGAGAAAAAGCTTGAGTCCCTGCGTGACAGGCTCAAGTGTCAGGCGCGGAGCGAACTTGTCGTCAGCACAAAAATGGATGTTCTGCGGGACGCGCAATTGATCCTGACAGTGACCAGTTCCATCCATGATGTAATCCACCCGGAACATTTGCAGCCGGGGAGCGTTGTATGTGACGTTGCCCGCCCTCGTGATGTTTCTGCAATGGTGGCGGCTGTAAGAGATGATATATTAGTCATTGACGGCGGCATGGTGGACGTGCCAGGTCCCGTAAATTTTAATTTCAATTTCGGTTTTCCAGAAGGAAAAGCGTACGCCTGCATGGCTGAAACCATCGCCCTGGCTTTGGAAGGCCGTTTTGAAGATTACACCATAGGCAAGGATATAACGTCGGAACGTGTGAAGGATATTACCGCGATTGCCGAACGACATGGTTTTCGCATGAGCGGTTTTCGTTCGTTTGAGCGTGAAGTAACCAGCGAACAGATCGAGACCGTTCGAAAAAATGCCCGCAAAGGGTCACAACATTCTTGAACTGTGCCACACACATGATACATGCGTAACCAAATCACAATTATGTTTTCTACCCCTGCTTTCATCCGAAAGCAAAATTGTTTGAGAAACAAGCGGTAGAGGAGGCTTACATGGGAAATGCCCGGCTTTTGGTAGTGGAAGATGATGTCGACATCGCCAATATGCTCAAGATCTACTTTACCAGTCTGCAATATGACGTGGATGTAGCCAATCGCGGACGCGATGCCTTGGATAAGACAAAACAGGTGTTGCCGCACTTGATCGTATTGGATATTATGTTGCCGGATATTGACGGCTACGAGGTCTGTCGCACATTGCGGACGAGCACTCGTACCAGTCATATTCCCGTGATATTCCTGACGCAAAAGGATGAGCGCAGCGACAAATTACAAGGGTTGGAATTGGGCGCGGATGATTACATCACCAAACCTTTTGATATTGAGGAATTGAAATTGCGTGTGCAGGGCGCCATCCGCCGCTCGGAGCGCGAAAGCCTTACAGATCCGCGTTCCGGCCTGCCTGCCGGACGTCTGATCGAGGAACAATTGCGCCGCATCATCCGCGAGAAGGATTGGGCGCTGTTGGATGTACGCATCAATAATTTTGAGGCATTCAAGGATGTATATGGCTTTGTCGCAGGCGACGATGTGGTGCGTTTTGCGGCGATGATGATTGGGGAGGTGGTTGACGAACTCGGAACCACCAGCGATTTCATAGGACATGCGGGTGGTGATAACTTTATTATCATTACCACCAACGAGGCCGCCCCGGCCATCCGCCAGAAGCTCAAAGACCGGTTTGCAAACGAAGTGCAGAGCCACTATAACTTTATCGACCGTCAGCAGGGATTCATTCAGGCACCGAAGGCCGAAGGCGGAATGGAAAAGGTGGGTTTCATGTACTTTTCCGCCGGGCTGGTTTCGCCCAGTTTGCAATCCTTTGCCGATATTCGTGAGATTACGGAACTTGCGGCCGATGCCCGGCGACAGGATACAGCCTCGCCCGGTTCCGTCGCCTGATAGGGTGAGTTTTTAATGTTACCTGGACTGGGCATCAGCCTGTTTATTATCGGACTGGTATTTGTTGTACTGGTCTGGGTGGCATTGCGCTTTTTTTCGCCACACACAACTGCTGTTGCGCAGTCTGGCACCAATTCATTTTCATTCCCAGAGTTTTCAAAATCGGACGAAGCAATGATCATTCTCCAGCCGGGGGGACGTGTGGAATATGTCAGCCCATTGGCGCGCACATATTTCAATATGCACGAGAATGAGCCATATGACCTTGAACGGCTTGCGCGACGCGTGCGTCCCACAGACGATTTTTTGGATTTGTGTGTCAACCCCGGGCATAAACGAGTATCCATCAGCGGCAGGCTGGTGGAAATTTCTTCTTTTGAGATGCCTGGCGCATATCCGATGATTCTGCTTGCCTTGCGCGGCAAGGAATTTGGTTCCGTACTGGAACAAGGCAATGGCGCTTCGGAGGAAATTCTAAGTGTTGTCACCGAATTCAGCCAGAATATTGCGGCGAACCTGGACCTGAAAACAACCGTACAGTCAATTTTGGAAAATGTAAGCCGCCTTGTTCCATCCGAAATGCTTGAGTTGAACTTATTGAACGCCGAGAGTCATCTTTTGGCGTCTTATCGGTTCCAACATGAAGACTTGGGCTCAAAAGTGGTACTTGCGGAGAGCTCCCAGTTTGGGAGTTTTACAAACCAACTGGTTGAGCAGCACGCTCCAATCCTGACTGCGGATGCGCGTTCAAAGTCCGAATTGGCTGCAAATGGTGACTTGTCTCCTGTTCAATCCTATCTTGGAATCCCGCTTATGGCTGGCGGGGAGCTGGTAGGCACATTGGAGGCGGGACAAACTGGCGACGGCACATTTGGTCAGCATGATCTTGAGCTGTTGTTACTGGTTTCAGGTCAAGCGGCTGTTGCGATTCGCAATGCCAGACTCTACGAAGACGAGCAAAGGCGCGTATCTGAACTGGCGGGTTTGGCGAACTTGAACCAGACACTGGGCAATATCCGTGACATGAAGGATCTTTTTGCCCGGCTTGTGGAGAGTGTCGCTCCCCTTTTTGGAACTGAAATCATCGGTTTCCTTATTTATGACGAAGAGAAGCGTACCCTTGAAGGGAAGATCCCTTTCCGTGGGTTGCCTTCTCACTTTGTACAAATGTACCGTGCCACTGTCGTTGAAGACAGTCCTGCCGAGCAGGTGATCTCCAGCCAGCAGCCCGTGTTGACGTTGTCCGCATCCACCGATGAAGACTGGCATAAACTTGGGCTTTCAGACATTGCCACGGCGGCCAGCTTGCGCGATGTCGCGCTGATCCCCCTGCTTTCCTCCGGACGCATGCTCGGATACTTGCAGATTGGGCACCATCAACGTGGCTCCTCTCCGTTTACGCTCGAAGAACTGCGATTGATGAACATTGTGGCAAGCCAGGCGGCGGCAATCATTGAAAATATTTTGCTTGTGCAGCAGGCACGTGCGCGCGCCAAACGCTCTGACGCATTGCGTCGTATTGCCAGCCTCGCGGGTTCCTCCGCAAAACTGGAGGAGATACTTAAATACTCGGTGCAGGAACTGGTGAATCTTTTCCAGGCTGATGCAGGCGCAATCTTCCTGATGGACGAAGTGCGTGGTGAATTGCGCTTGTGTCCTGAATCCACGTTTGGCATTCCGGAGGAGGTTGATACATCCTTCACCCGAATTTTTGTGGATGACCCCAATTACCGCTACACAGTTTCTGGGAATAAAAAACCGTTTGTATCCGGACGGCTTGGCACAGACAGGAATGTCCTGTCGATTTACCGTCCGTTTGCATCCGCGTTCCGCATTGAATCAATCATTATCGTCCCGCTGGTGGTGCGCGACCGGAGCGTTGGCGAGTTGATGCTGGGAAGCCTAAAAACCGACTACTTCAATTCCTATGACCTTCAAGCGGTTGGTACGGCGGCTGGACAACTGGCTGCCGCGGTGGAATCAGCGGACCTGCTTACACAAACCGACGATTCCCTGCGCCGCCGCGTGGACGAACTTTCCGCAATCACCCGTCTCAACCGGGAATTAAGCGCCTCTCTTGACGTTCGACACCTGCTCAAGGTCGTTCACGATGAAAGTTTGCACATTACCCTAGCCGATTGTGGTTCCATCTTTTTGCTCAACCAGGAATATGATTCCGAAGATCCCAAGGTTGAGATTTTTATCGGCTGCGAGGAACCGCGTGAATTATCTTCCATTGAATTGGATGTACTAAAGAACAAGGAACCCCGGATTATTGGGGATTCTTCGCAAAGGAATGCTCCGCTTTCTCATGATAGAGTACGTTCCGCGCTTATTGCGCCGATCGCATTTCAGGCGCGTGTCATTGGATTGATCAACCTGCACTCGAACCAAATGGGGTTCTTTACACAGGAAAAATCCGAACTGGTGCAAACCTTGATGATACAAGCCGGTATTGCCTTGAACAATGCGCAGCGTTATCAAGTCGAGAAAAAACGTGCCGATTTAATGCGCCGCCGGGCGGACACACTCGTACGTCTTGCCGACGTAAGTTACGACCTCGGTCACGACCAGCCGCTCGACCAGTCCTTGCAGGTCATTGCGCGCGGCATTCGCGACTCCACGCCATTCCTGGTGGTGTTGATAAGCATGGTCGAAGCTGATAGCGACCTTTTGCGGCGTGTCACTGCCATAGGCATTCCGCAGGAAGCGCTGAATGAACTTCAATCCCGCAAGCAGCCGCTCCAGACGCTCGTCCAGCTCATGAAGCCGGAATTCAAGATAAGCCGCTCCTACTTTATTCCCAGCAGCCAATCTCCAATAAACGAGGCGGATGTGCCTGTTATCGCTTCGGATTCTCTCGTGAGCGCGCCTCAAAATCCAAATTTGTGGAATGTAAATGACACCCTGCTCGTTCCGCTTGAAAATGCGGAAGGACAAATTGTAGGACTAATCAGCCTGGACAACCCGTCGAACGGGATGCGCCCCGACAAGGCCACCATTGAAACGGTCGAGGTATTTGCCGCCCAGGCGGCGTTGTTGGTTAACAACACCTTGCGACAGGGCGAATTGCGTTCCCGCATCGATGCACTTTCATCCGGCTTGCAGCGGCAGCAAAAGTTGATTGACAGCACGCAAAATAATCTGCCAATCCTGCTTCACAAGGATTTGGAACAAACCATCTCACTTTACAACCTGGATCAACGTACCCAACGTGTTCGCGCCGGATTGGCAATTACCAAATCTGTCAGCCGCCAATTGGACGCTTCTTCGGCGCTCTTTGCGCTTGGGCGTGAGACTCTGACCCAACTGGGAATGTCGATTGCGCTTGTGGCGGAAAATACAGCCGATGGTTCGCGCTTATTGCATGTGCTGGGAAGTCTGCCGCGCTCCACGAACGTTGAATCCCTCTTTGGTCAACGAAACCCGTTGCGAGCCTGCCTGCAAAGCGGAGAGCCGATCCTCATCTCCAATCTCGATGAGAACGAGGAATGGCATGATGCCTCCCTCCTGACTTCGCTGCGCGCCAAGAGTGTGATCTGTCTTCCGGTACAAGTGGAAAACAAGACCGTGGCTGCCATGCTTGCCATCAGCCCGGAGGCGATGCCACCCTTTACCGACGAGGACCAGAAGGTCTACCTCCAGATTTCGCAGCAGGCCTCCCTGATCCTGCAAAATATCTCCCTGCTCAACCAAACGCGCCGGCGCCTGGATGAGGTGAATCTCCTGCTCGATTTCAGCCGCCAACTCTCGGGTATGGATCCTGACGCGATTCTCAAATCCCTGCTCGATAGTTCACGTCGGGTGCTCCAACATGCCCATGCGGGCGTGGCCTTGGTTTGGGATCCGCAAACCGAAATGCTTACCCCACGCGCGGCTTCGGGTTATGCCGATAACAACAGCATGATGCTGATCAAGTATCGCCCGGGCGAAGCGTTACCCGGCACTGTCTTTGTGAATAAGACCGCCCGGCGTGTGGATGAGATCAATTTCGTGCGCGATTACAATCTGAGTACCGAGAACCAGGCCATCTATCGCCAGGCGACCGGTGGGCGTTTGCCGGTCTCGAGTTTGCTTGTCCCCATCAATACTGCCGAACAAAGCCTGGGATTATTAGTGCTGGATAACTTCAACCAGACCGGCGCTTTTCTTGTGGAAGATGAAGTCCTGTTGTTGTCGCTGACACAACAGATTGCGCTCTCACTGGATAACGTCCGCCTTGTGCAGGATACACAGGAACGCGCTGCGCAGTTGCATGCTTTGAATAACGCCGCCGCTTCTCTCACCTCCAGTTTGAGCAGCGGCCAAATGATCAATTCATTGCTCGACCAGCTGGTTCCCATCCTTCCATATGACACCGCCACGCTTTGGCTGCGCGATAAGGATCGTCTGTCCGTTGCCTCTGCGCGCGGATTTGAAGATACCGAAAAACGTTTGGGCTTGTCTGTATATGTGCAGGACAGCGCGCTCTTCAAGGAAATGGCTCAAAGTGGACAGCCCATTTTCATCCATGACGTGCGCGAAGACCCGCGTTTTCCGCCAGTGGAAAATCCCCGACTCTCCTGGCTGGGAATTCCAATGATATCGAAGGGCGAGCTGACGGGTGTGCTGGCAGCCGAAAAGTGGCAGGCAAATTATTACACCCGCGAACAAATTCAGGTCGGGCTGACCTTCGCAAGCCAGTCGGCTGTTTCATTGGATAATGCCCGCCTATATGAAGATAGCGTCAGCCGCGCCACCGAACTGGACCAACGCTCACAGCGTCTTACCACGCTGAACCGCTTTGCTTCCGCCCTGACCGGTTTGCTGGATACAGACCAGATTTTGAACCTGACCGCCACCGAATTGCTTAAAGGATTGAGCGCGCATCGTGTCTCTGTCGTGACCTTTGAGCGAGGTCAGGCATATTGGAAGGCTTCTGCCCCCCGGACACGGGCCAAACTTCCACGCCTCCTGCCGGATAGCCCCATCTTTCATCGTCTGCGTGAATCGCAAAGTATTTTTAACACCGATGATGCCCGCAATGAACCCGACCTTGCCCCGTTGACGGAAATGCTCGGCGAACACTTGGCCGCCTTGCTCATCATGCCACTCAGCAGCGGACAAAGCCTGAATGTCCTTGTGTTCATCCAAATGACTGGTGAAAACCGTTTTGGCTTGAATGAACTCGAAATTGCCCGCACCATTACCAGTCAGGCGACGGTTGCGCTGGAAAATGCGCGTCTTTATCAGTCCTCTGTCCGTACAGCCGAACGATTTGCTATCCTCAATGAAACCAGTTCCCAAATCAGCGCGCTCAATCCCGAGGATGTCTATGCGGCCGTGCATCGGGCGGCTGAACGCCTCATGCCTTCGGACGCGTTTGTCATCACCCTGCTTGATGCGGAAAGAAATGAAGTTGACGCCGTTTACCTTTTTGACCGTGGAAAGCGTTACCCGGCGGAAAGCGTCCCCTTTGGACAGGGAATGAGCAGTCAGGTCATTCAAAGTGGCAAGCCCATCCTCACCTCATCGCTCGAGCAGGCCAACGAGTTGGATTCTGTGCCAGCGGGTGAAGAAGCGGTTGATTTGCGCACCAAATCGATTGTGGCTGTTCCCATGATTCTGGGAGGCAGGACTTTGGGCATGCTCTCCGTCCAAAGTTACCAGGCTGATGTGTATACCGAGGAGGATGTTCAAATACTGGGTACTCTTGCAAACCAGGCAATTGTTGCCATCCAAAACGGCCGCCTGTTTGCCGAAACACAGAATCTTGCCTCCCAGCTTGAAATCCGCGTTGTGGAACGCACTGCGCAATTGCAGCGTGAACAACAAAACACCGAAACCCTGTTGCGTATCCTCCAGGAGGTTTCCTCAAGCCTTGACCTTGATCGCGCCCTTAACCGCACATTATCGTTGCTGAATGAAGCCGTTGGCGCGGAGCAAGGCACCATCATGCTGTTGCAAGCTGAGGATAACCTTTTACACTACCGGGCCGGGTATGGCTATCTTACGGATCGAAGCGACCCCAGCGGACGCTCTTTTACCCTGCGAGTAGGCGAAGGACTTGCAGGGTGGGTGGTGCAGCACCGCGAAGCTGTACTGTCTCATGACCTCCATCAGGACCCCCGCTGGGTGCGAAGCACGAGATCAGGACAGGATCATCGCAGCGCCATTGTCGTTCCCATGCAGGTTGGGGAGGATGTGATTGGCGTGTTGATGGTCTTCCAGCGCGAGGCAAATTCATTCAGTGTCGAGATGCTGAACCTTGTCAGGGCCATTGGAAGCCAGGTGGCTGTGGCGATCAATAACGCCCACCTCTACGAACTAATCCGTGATCAGGCGGAGCGCCTTGGCGTCATGCTTCGCAAGGAACAGGAAGATGCCAGCCGTTCGCAAGCCATCCTCGAGGCCGTTGCAGACGGTGTGCTTGTCACCGGCACCGATAACCGCATCACCTTTGTCAACTCATCCACGGAACATATCCTCTCCATCGAGGGCTCGAAGATGATCGGTAATTCCCTCGAACAGTTTGGCGGCCTATTCGGGAAATCTGCCACAACCTGGATGGATACCATCAGACGCTGGTCTGAAGACACAACTTCACACCAACCTGGCGACATGTATGCTGAACAATTGGAACTGGAAAACGAACGCATCGCGTTGGTCCACCTTGCGCCTGTGATTCTGCAAAATGACTTCCTTGGCACCGTATCCATCTTCCGCGACATTACTCGTGAGGTCGAAGTGGACCGCTTGAAATCGGAATTTGTGGCCACTGTCAGTCATGAACTGCGGACTCCCATGACCGCCATCAAAGGTTATGTGGATATCCTGACCATGGGCGCAGCGGGCGCTTTGACCGAGAATCAACTGCACTTCCTGGATATTGTCCGTAATAATATCGACCGCCTCAATATCCTTGTAAACGACCTGCTGGATATCTCCCGCATCGAATCCGGTCGTGTGACACTCACCCCGCAATCCGTCAACTTGCGCGAAATTGCCGAAGAGGTGATTGCCGAAACCCTGCGCCGTTCACAGCAGGAAAACAAGCCCATGGCACTTTCCCTGGATGCGCCGCCGAAAATGTTCCCTGTGATCGGTGATGGCGAGCGCATCAGGCAGATCATGGGTAATCTGGTGGACAATGCCTTCAACTATACACCCAGCAATGGAACCATCCGTATCAACATCCATCAGCAAAATGGCGAAATGCAGGTGGACGTGCAGGATAACGGTGTGGGCATTTCCCCCGAGGATCAGGCCCGTATTTTTGAACGTTTCTTCCGCGGCGAACATCCGCTTGTCCTTGCCACTCCTGGCACCGGACTGGGATTGCCAATCGTTCGTCAGCTGGTTGAAATGCATAAAGGACGCATCTGGATGAGTAGTTCGGGTGTTCCGGGCGAGGGAAGCACATTCTCCTTTACCCTGCCGATCTCTAAATAGTGGAGTTTTCATGGCGAGAATTTTGATAGCAGAAGACGAACCGGATATCCGCGAGCTTGTTGCCTTCACCCTGCGTTTTGCGGGGCATGAGGTCACGGCCACGTCCAATGGCGAGGAGGCGCTTAAGCAGGCATCCCAGATTATCCCCGATATTATTATTATGGATGTGCGTATGCCGAAAATGACAGGATATGATGCCTGCCGCGCAATTAAGGCGGATGTCATGTTAAAGGACATCCCTGTTGTTTTTCTCTCCGCCAAAGGACAGGACGCTGAAATCCAAACGGGTCTTGATGTGGGCGCTGAAGAGTATTTGTTGAAGCCTTTTGCACCCGATCAACTTGTGGAACGAGTGAAGTCCATTCTGGCAAAATTCGGAAAATAACAACGATACATGAGCGCAATTATTCTTGACGGTTCGATGGTGCATTACGAAGCTTTGGGACGGGGACGCCCCATTATCTTCCTGCACGGCTGGGTCGGCTCATGGCGATATTGGATCAACGCCATGCAGATCGCATCCACATCGTTTCGCGCCTATGCGCTCGACCTCTTTGGCTTTGGCGATTCCCAACACGATCCATTACGTTATTCCCTGGACCGGCAGGCAGACCTTGTAAAACGCTTCCTGGAGGAAATGGGAATTGGCAAAGTTGCCCTGGTTGGACATAACCTTGGCGCGCTGGTGGGATTTACCTATCTCAAGCAATGGCCTCAAAGTGTAGATCGAATGATGACGATCAATTGGCCTTTTGATTATTCCTCGATCAATGCCCGGATGCGAACCGGCGATATACCCGACCTGGCGGATTGGCTGGCAGGCCGCAGCCCCGAGGCGACGTCCGCCCTTTCAGACGCTTCAAAAGTCGACCCACAGGCGGTTACGGCTTCGATGGCGGGATTCCAGGCAAATCCAAACTTATTCTCCGAGATTCGAAACCTTGGCATTCCCTGCCTGTTCGTGTATGGTCCCAACGACGCCGGTGTTGCCATGCCCTCACAAGAGCGCACAGACTCTTTGCCGAGTCACATGCATCAGATCAATCTTGAAGGCACGGGACACTTCCCGATGATCGACAATTCCAATCAGTTCAACCGTTTGCTGACAGACTTTCTCGCGCTTGACTCGGGTGCAAGTCCGCGCGAATTACAGTTGAAGGAAGAGTGGAAGCGCAGGGTGAGGTAATCTATTTCATAGACATAATTGTAGAGATTTTTTGTTGACGGGTAAAAATAGCGGTGATACAATGCACCCCGCTTGTTTCGACACGGTGAACGAAAGCGAACCGTCAGCACCAACGAGCCCCCATCGTCTAGCGGCCCAGGACGAAGCCCTCTCAAGGCTTAAACCGGGATTCGAATTCCCGTGGGGGCACTCCCAGTGACAGTCACCTCAACGGTGGCTGTTATTTTTTGAATGTGGAGTAAACATGCAAACATCGTCTAGGCTCTCGCGCGGTTATATTCTCGCGTTCATTGCGACTGTATTATGGTCATTTACGGGGCTCATCATCAGCTATCTAGGCAAAACCTATTCCCTGCCTTCATTGGTGCTTGCGTTCTGGCGCGACCTTTTCGTATCGGCGGGCATGGTAATTGGACTGTTTGCTTTCGGCCGTGAGCGTTTTTACCTTGACCGCAGACACTGTGGGTTTATGGTGTTGTACGGTTTTACACTTGCCGTCTTCAATTCCATTTGGACGTTTTCAGTGCAGTACAATGGTGCGGCGGTGGCAACAGTATTGGCATTCAGTTCGCCTGCCATTACAGCCATACTTAGCCGTCTGTTTTACGGGGAACAATTCAGCCGCATAAAAGTTTTTTCCATTCTTTTGAGTTTGACTGGCATCGTGTTTGTGTCGGGCGCTTACGACCCGACAGCGTGGAACCTTAATCCATTGGGGATCATCTTCGGGATGATTTCCGGACTGGCGTTTTCCATCTACAATCTGGAAGGTAAACATGCCTCCGATGCGCATATTGATTCCTGGACGGCGCTACTTTACAGTTTTGCCTGTGCGACGATTTTTTTGGTGTTCTTCAATCTTGGGAACGACCTGTTTATCACGGGAAAACCGCCATTCACGGATATGCTCTGGCTGAAGAATGCCTTCCTGGGTTGGGGACTTCTTTTCTTCCTTGGTGTCGCTCCCACACTTGGCGGTTTTGGACTGTACACCCTGAGCCTGCGCTACCTTTCCCCGACCACCTCGAACCTGATTGCCACCCTCGAACCGGCATTTACCGCAATTTGGGCATATTTCCTGCTCGGTGAAGTTTTAACAGGCACACAGCTATTTGGCGGTATGCTGGTCTTTGCCGGGGTGATTTTGTTGAGATTTGGAGAAAATAAAAAGAAATGATGACAGTCACCTACTTTGGGAAAGTGACTGTCACTTTGCCTACTTACGGTAGCTGGGTATAAGTTGGAATGGGAGTGCGGGATGAGGTTGCTGTGGGCATGGGTGTGTCGGTGGGCAAAAAGGCGGGATCACCCTGCCAGGGCAGGAATGCAGCAAACTGTTTGATATCATACGTCCCTTTGATGTCGCGGCGCTGCAAGTTATATAAATTTGCTTCCCCCTGGTCGTAGGTAAAACCCAACCCCATGCCGCCGATATATCCGGCAAAAATGGCGTAGTCAATAATCCCGGTGTTGCTGCTCCCGAATGGATAGGCAATGGTCAGGACAGGCACACCCAGTTTCTCCTCCAATACCTCGCGCGATTCAACCACCTCATATCTTTGCTGTTGGGGTTCAAGTGAATTCAGGTCGGCATGACTCATGCTGTGACTCCCCACTTCCCAGCCTGCCGCCGCCATTTCCTTGATCTGTTCGGCATTCATATAATTCTCCGCGCCCATATAATTGCCGACAATATACAGCACGCCTGTAAATCCATATTTTTGCATGATGGGGAATGCCGTTGTGTAGTTATTCAAATGTCCGTCGTCAAAGGTGATGAGGATGGGACGGGGCGGCAGGTCCGCGCCTTCGTTGATGGCTTTGATCAACAACTCGGTGGTGATGGTAGTGTAGCCCCAATCGTGCAGGAGTTTCATCTCTGCGTCGAATAATTCAGGCTTCACATAATATGGGCTTTTGTAATTTACCCCGTCAGTCGGGGAAACGGCAATGCGGTGATAGAGGATGATCGGCACAAGCACGGTATCCGGTCCCTGATGGTCCCACGTGGGAGTCGGGATGGGCGAAGCCGTAAAGGTGGGAGTGATCGTAGCTGTAGGCGTGATAGTGGAGGTCGCCGTCGGAGAAGGGGTAACCGTAGTTGTCGCCGTGGGCAGTGGTTTGGCAAATGCCCCTGATTCACATCCAGACAACAAAATAGAAAGCCCCAGAATTAAGATAATCGTTTTTTTCATTCGTTTCCTTGGTGATTGAGTTCCCAGATCATTCGTAATCCGTCAAGCGTAAGCCAGGGGGCTATGAAATCCACGACCTGGGTTTCCCTGGCAATGACTTCCGCCATGCCGCCTGTGGCAATGACCTTCATCCCGTTTCCAAGTTCCGCCTTGAACCTGGTCACCATCCCTTCGACCATGCTCACGTAACCGAAAAGCAGTCCCGACTGCATGGCGTGGATGGTGTTGCGCCCGATGACGGAAGGCGGACGTTGCAGGTCGATGCGTGGAAGTTTGGCAGCGCGTGTGAAAAGACTTTCCGCGGCAAGATTCACACCGGCTGTGATCGCCCCGCCGAGGTATTCGCCATCTTTGGTAATGGCATTGAAGGTGGTGGCGGTGCCAAAATCCACCACACAGGCTGGACCGCCATACAGTTTCAACACAGCAACCGCATCGCAAATTCTATCCGCGCCGACGGCTTTGGGATCGTCATAGCGGACCTTGATGCCTGTCTTCACGCCCGCATCCACAACCAGCGGCTCCTGTTTGAGATATTCATGGCAGGCTTGAACCACACGTCCGGTCAGTGGCGGGACAACCGATGCGAGCGAAATACCATGAATGTCGTCAAGTGTTTTTCCTGCGTTTTGCAACAGACCTAAAAACTGCAAACCGTATTCATCTGGCATGCGGTTGTGGTCTGTAGCGAGCCGCCAGTGTGCGCCAAGCTGGCTGCCTTCGTAAAGTCCGAGGGTCAGATTGGTATTGCCAATGTCAATGGTGAGGAGCATAAGGTCACCTATTTTGTTTCAGGAGAAAAAACGACTTCGGGGGTCCGAGTCGCCGTCAGAATCACAAAAACAGTTGCCGGGTAGGCATGGACAAAGAGGCGGTTGAGGGAGTAGCCGATGTGCCAGTTCAAGTCGTAGGGCGAGATCAGGTAGAAGAGATAATACCCGATAAATTGCACTGTGAGTATGGCGAGGCTGATGAGGACTGCGTGAGAATTTTCTCCAACACGGGTTTGAAACAAAAGGTAGTAACCAACTAAAATCAGGTAAATACCGATACCGAACCAGCCACCGCTATAAAGAAAGAAACTCTTGAAGGCATTGAAAATCAATTGGTGACGCGCGGGGTCTATCAGTTTTTGGAAGAGAACATCAATTCCGCCGCCTGCAAACTCGCTTGGAGGCGCGACCTGGGTTTTGAAGTGAAAAAGCAGAATCAATGGCAGGAGTAACCCCGCAAAATAGAAAAGGGGACCCCGAAAGGAACGTTTCCAAAGTGCCGTGAGGAACAGCACTCCGGCAGAGGTAAATACAAAGAGCAGTCCTTCGTTTTTGGTCCAGGCCGCCAACGCTGCCATGACTGCGGCGAAGGTCATAAAGATCACGCGCTTTTCGCGGTAATAGAAGAACAGGAATACCACGGATGCAAGCATAAAGAATGCCAGGGGAACATCTGCTGTTTGCCTGCCGCCTTCACTCAAGAAAAACGAGACGCCGCTTAGAAAAATCAATCCCAGCGAACCCTGTCCCGGTGACTTAAAGTTTGCCAACGCCCCAAAGCAAAGCCCAAGGACAGAGAGGGTAAACAGAAAACCCAAGACCATCGGCGCAAAAGTGGTCTCGGAGTTGAGCGCCTCCCAACGGGCGGCGATGTTCAGGGCCAGCAACGGCGGATAATCGGCATGAAAGATCAGGTCCATGCCGGGCGAAAAGGCGTCCTGCCAGGCCTCGCCTCCGCGATGAATAAAAAGCGCGGAACGGTTGTATATCATCCAGGCATCCCAGTCACCATACGCCCTCTGCCGCGAATAATTGACCAGACCAAGAAAGGATACAACAGTGACCAGCAGGGCAATTGCCAAAACTGTGATTTGAATAAAACTTAGCTTTGGACGTTGGAAGGTTACATACGTTGTCTTTGTATGTTTCAAGTACGCTGCTGTCGCGACTGCAAATAAGAAGATTATTTCCACATACAAAAAATAGGGATTCCCAGCAAAGAGGTTCAGGTAAACATAATACAGCAGGGACGAAAAACCAAGCCCCAGACCGATCCCCAGCGAGAGTTGAAGAATCAGATCGAGAGGACTTTTCCTGTCCGGCCACAGCAAGTGCACGATCAATGTGCCGATCAAGATGGGTGGGATGAATGTCAGCAGGCTGGGAAGGCTCATTGTGTCACCTTGTGGACAAGATACATGCCACCCCCGGATTTAACCACTTCAAACTTGCCCGCATTTTCCTGCTGCCATTTTTCAAAAGTGCCACGGTCGAGATTTAGAATATTCCACTCCTGTTCCGTGCCCCGGACAAGAATCAACGGTGTGATGGCATATTGTGTGAGGACAAACTCACCCTCTGCGTCATCTGAGCTATAGTTCGCACCGGGGATGTCGGCATTTGAAAGATAACCAACGAACCCGCGCTCAAAGGGGATGGGCGCGGTCAATTTCGAGAGCCGCTCGTTCCATGCGCCGATCACCGCCGCGTCGTTGCTGCGCTCGGCAAGGCTGGACTGAAAATTTTCGATGCCTGTTTTGATGCCAAGAACCACGACAGCGGCCAAGACTATTCCCTGTAAAACCCTTTTCCACATTCCCTACTTGACCCTTTCGATGATCTCGGCGACCATGTCATAGCGGTGGAACTGCGGCATGAAATAAACTCCGCTCGCCCAGCCTTTGATCTGTTGAATCAACTCAACAGCCAGTTCCACACCGACTTTGACCCCGCTCTCGGTATCGCTGGTAGTCTCGATTCGTTTGCGTGCCTCGTCGGGGATGAAAACACCGGGCACTTCGTTGTGCAAAAAGTTGGCATGCTTTGCGCTAACCAGCGGCAGGATGCCCGCCAGGATTGGTTTATCCAGTTTACCGTGTTTCGATTCGTAGGCTTGAATCAGGTTGGGTCCGTCGATAGGACGGTAAATCGGCTGGGTAAGAAAGAAATCCGCGCCCGCGTTGATTTTGCGGTGCAGGTTCTTGACCTCGTTGTCCATATCCTTTGGGCAGAGGTTGAGCGCCGCGCCGACGAAGAAATTCGTCGGTTGACCGATGCTCGTGCCGGAGTGATCCACCCCCATGTTGAATCCCTGCTTGATGAGTTTGACCAGCCCCGAAGGGACGAGGTCGTAGTTGTCGGTGGCTTCGGGATAGTCGCCAATCGAGGTCGGGTCACCCATGACGACGAAGATATTCCGCAGGCCAATGGCGTGAGCCGCGAGCAAATCGCCTTGCACGCGGAGCAGGTTCCGCCCGCGAGTGGGGAAGTGCAAAGTGGTCTCGACCCCGATCTTGCGCTGGACCAAATCACAAACCGCCCACGCGGACATCCGCATCCGCGCCATCGGGCTATCCGCCACGTTGATCACGTCTGCGCCTGCATCGTGGAGCAGGGACGCGCCCGCCAGCAATTTGTGAGTTGAAAGTCCGCGCGGGGGATCCATCTCGACGCAGATGGCGAACTTGCCTGCTGCCAGTTTTTGCGCCAGTTGGGTGGGCTGCTCTTTGTCCGTCTCTTCAATGTCTGAGACTTCCGAAGTCTCCAAGACTTCCGAAGTCTGGAAGGGAATGACTTCAAACGCCTTTTTCATCGCGGCGATGTGCTGGGGCGTGGTCCCGCAGCAGCCGCCGACGATGTTTGCGCCCGCCTCGCGGAAGGAGATGGCGTAGTTGCCGAAGTACTCCGCGTCGGCGGGATACATGATGCGTCCGCCCACTTGTTCGGGCCAGCCCGCGTTGGGTTTGACCCAGAATTTGCCTTCGGGCACAGCCTGTTTCATTTGCTTGAGGATGCGGAGCAGTTGCGAAGGTCCGCCGGAACAGTTGACGCCGATCACGTCTGCTCCTGCTTCGTGGATTTTGCGTGCCACCAGTGTGGGGTCATCGCCGAGCAGGGTGCGGTCATCACGGGTGAAGGTGACGGAGGCGATGACAGGTAGGGGCGGATGGCCATCCGCCCCTACTACAATCGATTTCGCCGCATGGATGGCTTCCTGAATTTCGTACAGGTCGCTCATGGTCTCGATGACAATTAAGTCCACGCCTGCATCTGCCAGCGCTTGAATTTGCTCTGCGAACGCCGCACGCGCCTCTTCGGCTTTGATCCGCCCATAGGGGGCGATGCGTACACCCAGCGGACCGATGTCGCCAGCGACGAGCACGTTTTCCTTGAAAGAGGCCGCCACTGCCCGCCGTGCCAGTTCCACGCCTGCGCGGTTGATCTCGACCAGACGGGTTTCCAGTCCATGTTTGCCCAGCTTGAATCGGTTCGCGCCAAAGGTGTTGGTGAGGATCAACTGCGCGCCCGCCTCGATGTATTCGCGGTGAATGTCCGCGACGGTGGCGGGATTAGTGAGATTGAGCTCGTCGAAACAGCTTGCAAAACTCATGCCGCGCGCATGGAGCATGGTCCCCATGGCGCCGTCAGCCAGTAAGGTTTTTTGTGAAAGGATTTCTAATAGGTTCATGTTCTCTCTGTATTCGCTCCATCGTGGGCTAAGCCCTCGATAGAGCAGGAATTACGGTTTCTTGATGACCGTCAGCACGGCATTGCCGCGTTTGATCTCGTAAATGACCTCGGCGCCGGGATAGGCAGTTTCATCCAGATTGTAGCGGGTGGTGGCGACCACATAGTCGTAGTAGTCGGCGCGTTCGGCTTCGTTGGTGGAGTAGGTCTTCAAATCTTCTCGTGAGTAAAGTTGGAACAACGCGGCGGGTCCCTCCAGCCAGATTGTGGAGTTGGGCGGCGCGACCTGATTCACATACTCCGCTGCCTCGCGGTACGAGATGCCCCAGTAATCCAACTCAAAGCGTCCCGCCGCGCCGTCCACGCCGCCGATGAAGCGGTTGTAGTAAATATATTCATAAGGATGCAGAGCCACGATGCCAAGCAGGTTCGGGACGAGGCACAACCCAATCAACACAGCCTGCCATTTTACTTGCTTTACCGCCTCGAATGCAACTCCCGCCATTAAAAATATCGGCGGCAGGATAAAGAGGATTTGGCGGAAATTATCATACAGTGCGGTTCTCATGACGATGAACGCAGTCAGCGGGAGGACGAACCACAGCACTGATAATTCGACCAACCCGCGTTTGTTGTTCGCGCCGAAAATTGATACCAACCATCCAGTCAAGGACAACGCCCAGATGGGTTCGGTCAACTGGATTGCCAGCAGGAGGGGGAGGTAGGAGGTTGGTAGATTGGTAAGTTGGTAATTGGCGCCGTTGAAGAGGACGACTCCCGTCCACGGGTAAAGCGACATCTCCTTGAAACTCTCGATGAAATGTCCGATGGGGTTCATCCATAGGTAGGGCCAGGTGAGATAGGTGAAGATCAGGGAGAGGATGGCATAGGCGATGAGGGAGGAGATAGCGCGTTTGCCTTTTGTCCGCAGGGCGTAGTACGCGACGAGGATGCCCGCAAAGGGTCCGAGGATGCGAGTGGAGGTGGTGAAGCCAAGGAGGAATGCAGAAGGAAGAATAAGGAGTGCAGAGGGGAGGCGCTGGCGGTAAAGGTAAAGAAGGTAAATGGTAAATAGCAGGTAGTAAGTGGCGCGGGCGCGGAGGAAGAGGATAAAATATTTTTGGATGTAAATTTCCGGTTTGGCGGTGAGGATGTCTGAGGCGATGAGGGAGAAGATGTTTGCATTGCCGTCATGCGCAGAGTGGATGAGGTTGGAGATGAGGTTGTAAAAACTTTCGGTGAAGATAAACAAGGAGAAAACAGAACCAACCCAGAGCGCGGTCAAAAGTAGTTGGATTCGCTTTGGGCGTGGACCAGATTCCACGGGCAGTTTGTCAAAATAATTAAACCCCAAGGCAAGCGAAATCAAAAAGAGCGAAAGAAAAGGTGTATCTTTGGGATTGATGAAGGCATGTCCCCAAAGCAGGGGCTGAGTCGCGTAGAGGATGGTTGCGCCGAGGGCGGGGAGGTCGCTCAGCCAGCGTTTGGCGAGGGAGTGAAAGGCGAGGATGCCCGCGAAATAGGTGAGGAAATAAACCAAGTGACGCAGATCGGGGAGGGGGAAGGGAAGGAAGTCCAGGGCGCGGGAAAGCAGGTCAACTGCCATCACGTAAGCGGGACCATAGTAGCCGAGGTCTTCGGGGGTGATGTTTACTTTGCCCTGTTGCGGAAAGGTGATGTAGGCGTTGATGGACTTGGCGGCGTACTTTTGCAGGGAACGGTCGTCCCAGCTTTCACCGTACTGGTTGAAGGTCAGCAAGCCAGCAAGCAGGATTGAAGCAAGGATGATTGTGGAAAGATACTTCTTCATTTCAAGAAGCAATTTTCGCAAGCCATCCATTTGCGGAGGCGATGAGGAGCGACTCGTCGTTCTTCGCGGTGCGCCACATCAGCCAGAGGACGATGAGCGGCGCGACGAGGCGACCATACGACCAGGGGAAGAAGTCGAAGGAAGGCAGGACGAATTCGAGGAAGTAGGCGAAGCTGAACCAGGTCCACGCGGACGGGGAATGGATGCGCTTGAGCATGAGCAGAAATGCAAGCGCTGTGAAAAGCCCGTGATGGTCCCAGACGATGGGCGAGGCGAGGGTCATCAAAATGAACAGCGGCGGGGCAGCGTTCAGCAGACGGTTCTCCTTGCTGAACGACTGGTTGCGGACGGACTGCGCCATCACTGCGAGAGAGCCAAGCAAGAGCAGGGCTTTGGCGGCAAGCACCATGAGACGGGTCTGCGCGATTTGAATCCCGAAGAAGGGATTGAGGAAGCGCAGGAAGGAGTCGAAGGAGGTGTCGTGGAAGTTTGTGTCGGGGATTTGGGTCAGCAGGAAGGTATTGGTCAGGAATTGCTGGTAGAGCGTCACGCCGTTCGTGAGGATGGGGAACAACCCGATGCCGATGAAACTGACAGCAAACCAAATCAGCCAGCGCCAGTTGAATTCCAGCAGGAAGGCAAGCACGAGAACGGCAGGGGAAGTTTTGAGGTGAACGGCAAACGCCAGCGCCAGCGCGGACAGGAATTCATGTTTGGGATAAACGACGAGGCTGAGCAGAATCAAATCCAAGGTCAGCAGGTTGACCTGGATGAATCCCAAAGTCCGCATGAGGGGAGTGTTGACCAGCAAAAAGAGGACGGTGATGACGATGGCGAGGTGATTGGAGAAGCCGTATTTTTGCAGGGTAGTAATGAGTAAAAAGTAAAATGCGGCAAGGGCGAGGATGTTGACGATCCACAGGACAATCATGAATCCCTGGTCACCAAGCGGGACGAGGTACTGGAGCAGGGACGCCCAGAGTGGCAGGTAGAGATAACTATCGGGCAGAGGTTGCCCCTTGGCGAGGGCGGTTGCGGCGTCGAGGTAGTAGTGATAGTCACCGTAGCGGAAGCGTTCGCGCAGGATGCCGAGGTAGATGAACATGACGAGGAAAAATCCCACCGTGAGCCAGAAATTCCCCTTGTGGATTTTCCCATTGGCTAACAGATAAAGCAGAACGCCTGTCAACAACCAGACGAAAGCGGTGGATGCCAAAGTAACAGACAACGTGGACAGGGGCCAGTTCTGGATGAAAAGCTCCAGTCCCGTCATGCCGTTGCGGACGTAAATCAGGACTAGGCTGGCGATGACCAGCAGGGTGAGCCCGAGCCAGGATTTGAATGCAGTTTGCAGGGATTGTTTCATTGCGCGTTCCAGTTTATGTGCTGGCGGCAAGTTTATCATAGATGAATTGAGGTTCCCCATGTGTAAGTGTTGTTTACCTTGATGAACAAAGATGAACAGGGATTACTGAAAAAGATGTGGCGCGTATTGCTTGATTTGCTGTCCGAGTTCGGAGTCGCACCAGTTTTCGGAAAATATAGAGAGCGGGATAAAAAAATAGGTCGCAAAGTTACTATATGTTTCCCAATCAGGAAGAAATGAATGTGTTAACCTAAGAAAATAGTGGTTGTTAATAAATAATCCCTCTGTAAATCCGAAACGACCTATTCTTCTAAATCCGTTCCAGCCTATTTTGAGTCTAAAGCACATTCTTTTTAATCCAAGTCTATATTCAATTCCATCAACAGAGATTGTAATAGATTTCCCAAAAAATAAAATGGTTGGAATTTCAAGGAATAATCCAATCAATACAAAAGCAATGAAAACTGGCTGTAACCATACAGCAGGGAGAAATAACTTTATTACAACTATCCATAAAATAGCTTGAAAAACGCCAATTAGACAAGAAACCAGTTTAGATTGTATTGTTTGATGATAAGTATTCATTGACTTTTCCTAAATTTTGACTTTTAACTCTTGCGCCTCCTCCAACACCGCCCTTGCCCAAGCGGACACATCCTCACAATACACCCTCGCATTCTCCGTGCGGACATCCAGAATCGTCTTTGGACGCACGGAAGCAGGCTCGCAAGGAATCCACCTGCTTCCGCGCATCCCTTTTCTATCTCATCAATTGCTCAACTCTCGACTCGCCTACTGAATAATACTTTGCCTTTGCATGGTGGACGATGATGGCGGCGGTGGATTGTTCGGGAATCAATTGTCCCGATGGGGAAAGGCTCATGCCGAGTTCGGTTTCGACGGCGGGCAACAGCTTGAAAACCTTGAAGTGATCTTCGAGTTCGGGGATGGCGGGATAGCCCCACGAGTAGCGTTTGCCCTGTTCCTCGGCAAGTCCCAACTCACGGCGGATATGTTCATGCAGATAGTTCGCAGTCGCTTCGGCGGTTTGAACGGCGAGTCCGTGGGTGAAATAAGCTTCGGTGTAGTCATTCGCAGCCTGCATCTTTTCAAAACGTTTGGTTGCCTCCAAGCCAACGGTCACGACCTGCAGCGCCACCACATCCATTTGACCCGACTCAACCGAGGCGTAGTAATCGGAGAGGGCCAGGTGGTCATCGTAAGGTTGACGCGGGAAGTTGAAACGAGCGATTTCCTTTTTGCTTTCGGCGTTTTCGTAAATAATGAGGTTATCGCCATCGGCTTGGCAAGCGAAGTAGCCGTAGACGGCTTGTGGTTTGAGCCAGCCTTCCTTGAGCGCGACCTTGGTCATCCTGGCGAGACGGGCGTCGAACTCCTTCTTCAACTTTTCCCATTCCGCGCCGTGGGTGTTCTTCGCGCCCCATGAGAGGCGATACAACTCATTGATGTTGAGATGCTTCAAGACCATTTCAAGCGGCATATCCTTGACAATGCGCTGACCAAGTTTGGCGGGCAGGGGAATCGGCGCAGGGACAATGTCGGAGCGCGCGCCTGCAATCTTGCGGTGGTCGGGAGTCTGCGAGGCGCGTCCCATTTCCATATCCGCTTCCTTGCGGATTTGTTCGAGAAGGGCGGGTTTGCGATTCACATCGATTAACTGATCCATCGTCTCCAAGCCTTCGAAGGCGTCCTTGCAATAGAAGACACCCGGCTCGTAGGCTTCTCCATCCTCAGTGAAGAGGATGCGGCGTCCGAAGCGGCGATTGATAGCCGCGCCGCCGATGAGGATGGGAATCTTATGTCCGCGCCGCTGCATTTCGTTGACGATGAGCGGCATCTGCTTCGAGGTGGATACCAGCAAAGCGGAAAGACCAATCGCGGTGGCGTTGGCTTCCACGGCTTTGGTGATGATCGTCTCCGCTGGGACCTGCTTGCCGAGGTCAATGACGGTATAGCCGTTGTTGGAGAGAATGGTCTTAACGAGGTTCTTGCCGATGTCATGCACGTCGCCATAGACGGTGGCGATGACCACAGTCCCTTTGGTGACGCCTTCCACCTTCTCAAGATAATTCTCAAGATGAGAAACGGTCTTCTTCATCACTTCGGCGGATTGCAACACGAAAGGCAAAATCAACTCGCCCGCACCGAACTTGTCACCGACTTCTTTCATGGCGGGGAGCAGGACGTTGTTGAGAGTGTGAACGGCGGTTTCGTGTTTTGTGGGTAATGAGCCACGATTGATGATCTCGTCAATGTCCGCTTCGACGCCATCCTTGAAGCGGTGGAGAATCTTCCAGTGTAATCTTTGTTCGGGGGTCATACCTTCGGTGGGATCAGCGACGTTGGAGTCGCTTGCCACTTCTACATTTTCAAAGTGTTCGATGAAACGTTGGAGCGCGTCTTCGCGGCGGTTGAAGATGAGGTCTTCGCACAGTTCGCGTTCTTCGGCGTCGATCTCGGCGTAGGGTTTGACATGCGCGGCGTTGACGATTGCCATGTCCAAGCCTGCCTGGACGCAGTGATAGAGCATGACCGAATTCAGCGCTGGGCGGGCTTGCGGGGCGAGACCAAAGGAAAGATTGCTCACGCCAAGCGAAGTCATCACACCAGGCAGTTGTGTTTTGATGAGACGGATGCCTTCGATAGTTTCCTTGGCGGAGTCAACGAATTCAGCATCGCCTGTAGCAAGTGTGAAAGTCAGATCGTCAAAGACAAGGTCTGCGGGTTTCAGTCCGTGGTCATTGATGGCGATGTCGTAAATGCGTTTTGCGACTTCGTATTTTGCCTGCGCGTTCTTTGCCATGCCGTTCTCGTCGATGGTCAGGCAGATGACGGCGGCATTGTATTTCTTTGCAAGTCCAAAAATCTTATCAGCCTTTGCGCGGCCCGATTCGAGATGAGTTGAATTGATCAAACATCGCCCAGGTGCGGTTTGCAGAGCAATTTCAAGCACATCAGGTTCAGTGGTGTCGATGACAAGCGGAACGTCCACGCCCATTTGCAATTTCTTGATCACCTTGCACATCTGTTCGCCTTCGTCCGCCCGTTCGGTGACGGCGACTGAAATGTCGAGGGCATGCGCGCCGCCTGCGACTTGTTCACGCGCGATGTCGAGGATGCCGTCATAATCTTCTTCGAGCAGCAGGCGCTTGAACTTGCGTGAGCCTTGCGCGTTGCATCGTTCGCCGAGTAAAGTTGGTGCTGGTTCCTGTCGCATGGCAATTGCGGACATTGCGGACGATAGACGACCGACGGTGGACGACGGACGGCTTGGGCTGGGATACTGATTCAATTTTTCAACCAACAGCTTGAGGTGAGCAGGGGTTGTGCCGCAGCATCCGCCCACAACCGAAATGTTGTGCTTCGTCACAAACTCATACATGTCGTTTGCAAACGGTTCGGGTTCAAGCGGATACACGGCTTGACCATCAACATTGAGCGGCAGACCCGCGTTTGGAATGCACGAAACAGGCAGCGTGGAATTTTTGCCGAGGAAGCGGATCGGCTCGCGCATGTGTTCGGGCCCCGTGGAGCAGTTGAGACCGATGACATCGATGCCCATGCCTTCGAGGATGGTGAGCGACGCGTTGATGTCGGTGCCGAGCAGCATGCGCCCCGTCGTGTCGAGCGTGACCTGAGCCTGGATCGGCAAATATTGCTGAGTCTCAGCGAAGGCTTTGTGAATGCCCGTGATGGCGGCTTTGACTTCGAGAATGTCCTGCGAGGTTTCGATCAGCAGCAGATCAACGCCGCCCTGGATGAGACCAACAGCCTGCTCGCGGAAGATATCGATGAGTTCGTCATAGGCGATGTTTGAGAGTTCGGGATCATTGGTGGATGGCAACTTGCCGGAAGGTCCAATCGAACCAGCAACGAATCTTGGTTGGGGCGGACGGCCGTCCGCCCTTACAGTAGCGTATTCATCGGCAAGCCTTCGTGCCAATTGCGCGGCTGCCATGTTGATTTCGCTGATTCGATCTTGCAAGCCATATTCTTTCATGGTCAGGCGGTTCGAGCGGAAGGTGTCTGTTTCGAGCACGTCCACGCCGACTTCGAGGAAAGAACGGTGGACTTTCTCCACGGCTTGGGGATATGAGATGACGAGATAGTCGTTACAACCATTAAATTGTTCGCCGCCAAAATGCTCGGCGGTCAGGTTTTGCAGTTGCAGGCTCGTTCCCATTGCGCCATCGAAAACGAGGACTTTCTTTTCGAGGGCGTCGAGGTAACGGCGGTTGGTGTATTTGTGATTGGTCATTAAGTATTTTCCTTCGTTATTTTGTTTTTTTTACCACAGTTGAATACGGATAAATTGAACTATTTGAAAAGATATAGTTTATATCATAATTGTCTCAGTATCTATCAACACAGCCCTCGCCCACGCGGACACGTCTGCGCAATAAACTTCGGCATTCTCCGTGCGGACATCGCAAATTGTCTTCGTCCACGTGGATTTGTTGATGATGGGCAATCCATCTCTTGACGCAATTTTGAACGTTCTCTTACCACTGTCCACCAAATCCCTGTTTTGCTTGCGGACGAATTCGGGCGGTTTGTTTTCCACGAGGAACTCGCGCAGCAGTCCACGCATGTGGAGCCAACCTTCGCGGGTCAACTTGCTGGAATGCTGGAGCATGTACGCGGCGACGGTCAAGTGGTGGACGGAACCATAGTCCACATCGGTAAATTCCAAAACGAGGAACTCGTCAAAACGGGATTTGCATAGTGTGTCTGTCGCACCGCATTCGGGACAGTTCATGGTTCGGGTTGACTTTGTTGGAGAGCCCATTTTCCTGGGTTGAGATGACACAAAAACAAGCTGATGAGAATCAAGTCAATGGGGAGGAGCGGCAGGCTGAAGCGTGGCAGGTAAACGGTGGGACGCACAAAGATGTAGGCGGGCAAAAGGCTCAGGGCGATCAATCCCAGGCGCAGGTCAAGTTGTTTCAAAATTCCTGTGCGAAGAAAAACGGTCCCGAGCACGAGCGCGAAGCCGATCAACAAGGGGACCGAGGTCAACAACGCATCCGCTGGTGTTTCTGTAAAATTTGTACGCAGGTCTTCCATCGTCCCGCCCGCAATGACTCTAAATACGCTTTCGGGAATACTCGTAAGTGATTTTTGATCGGTATCGGGAGCGTTCAACATGTAATTGGGGACGAACAGAAAATATCCGAGAATGACAAGAAGAATTGGCAGACAGAGGGCGGTCATGTACCCTGCAAGGAGTTTCCAATTTTTGCCCAGCCAGTCGAAGAACTGTCCCCACGCTTCCTTTAGCAAACCAAGCATGGGCATGGATGCAAGAAGAAATGCGGCAAAGGTAATTCCAAGATAATCCATGCGCAGGAGGACTGTAAGAATACCCGATAGAAACATGCTTTGAATCCGCCGTTTGATGGCAAAATAATAAGTGAGTAGGAGCAATGTCGTGGAAAATGGTTCGATCAACCCAAAGCGGAAATAGTACATGTATATCAGATATGGGAAGAGGGTCAAAAGGTAAAAGACCGCAACAACAAGGGACGCCCTGGCAGTCATGCGAAGTTCTTTCGCCAACTCGACAATAATGACTCCGCTGAGTACGGCGCACCAGGCGTATGAGAATAATTGGGGTGCCACAGACTGCCCAAAGAGCACGTGCAGAAAGCCAACAATATACGGGAAAAGGACCTTGTAGGCGCGAGGCGGCGTATTGAACAGGAAGAAGTCCTGTTTTACGAAGATATTATGTGCGAAGGTTTGATACTCCAACCCGTCGTGGATGGGCGGGAAGGTATTGACCATGCGAAGTTCGTCCAAGTCCAGGGCGACGAACATGCACAGCACAGCAATCCCGATGGAAAATAGAAACACCTTGCCTGAAAAATGACTTTGAAATAAGGACAAGTCGAACAGTTTTGCGGCGCAGAAAACAAGGACGACAGTTATCGCAAGGACATTCACGTACTGGTTATGAACCAGCGAAGCGACGAAAAATAATGGCAGCCCCGAGGATGCAAGGTATAGATCAACCGGTGAAATCTTGCCGTCCTTCCACAAAGCGTATGTACCAATAAATAACCCGGCAAGAATCAAACCTGCAAACAAAAGGCTTAGCGTGTTCAGGATAAAGCCGAAGGTATTCACTTGGTTCGTGGGGAATTTCGCGCCTTCCAACGAAGCCCACACCCTGGGGGATTCAAACAGGGATTTTGTCGAGCCATCGGGATATAAAAGGATTGGCTCCAGGCGCATCTTCCCATACACATCGAAAAGGAGCGTGCCCTGAATTTTTACTTCACCGGAACTAGGAATGGACTTGTATAATTTTTTGTCGGCATCCTCGATCCGCTCGATGAAGGCAAGAGGAACGGCTTCCTGTGTATTTATGTCCAGCAATTCCACCTGCCTCTCCCTTGCCCCCTGCACTATAAATACAAGCCTTTCATCCTGTTTTAAATTGACATATCCGCTTAACTCAAGTTTGAGCCAAAACTCTCTCTTTTCCACTCCCGCATGTCTGTTTATCCATTCGATTGGAAATTCGCGCAGTCCATAATACGGACGGTTGATGATCTCCGTATAGCCGGGAGTTGCGAACGTCTGATAGCTTCTTTCCCACTGATCGATTGAGAAAGCCTCTTCACCGCTGAAGGCGAAAATCCCCAACCCTGACTGGGGAAGGAGACTGAAAAAAATGAATTTGAAGATAAATAGAAGCGCAAACGAAACAGCAAAAAATCGTTTTGTGAAAGTCTTCCAACCTACAACAAGCGTCAAAGGCAAAATCAACGCGCAGAATATAAACTCGATTTGCGAGTCCCAGGGAAAGCCGTCAAACCATGTGGGAACGCGGGAGGGGAGCAGTAAAAATCCATAGGCAAGAAGTAAGCTGACGATTCCGAAAACCTTCCCTTTGTGGTTCGACAAACCTGCAACCTTATCTTCTTTGTACACCTCGGATGGATAAAGTAATAAAAGAAATTCTAACCCAATCAACCAAACGCATATAAGCAGGGGTGCCAACAACACAATAATGTTAGCGTTGGGGGATGTAATATAAAAAAATACAGCCAAAAGCAGAATAACAACAAAAGGAAGCCATCGTCCGATAGTTCCCTTTAGGACATCCATTACCCCTTTTTCCAGTCCTTCCTTTTGTTTTAGAAAACCCGGGATAAAAAAGCAGATCAATCCTGCGAAAGCAACCAATACCGAGATTGCAAGTGTAGATTCGAGTCCCTGTCTTGCAGCAAGGAAAGCGGTGACAGCCCCTGATAACACAAGTTCAACGCCTGCCAAATAGATAAATAATCTTAATCGAAAACCGGAGGTCTTTTGAAACATCACTTCTCCAAAGGACATTTTATCTTATTCTCCTCCCTCTCATCCGACCTTGAAACAGACCTGCCTATCACGATAAGAGGCAACTTGTGTGCCTGTTGCCTCTCATCGTGAAGTTATCACTACGTTTTACGGTCAGCCTAACCCTTCGCGCCCTTGTAGATGGACGGCGTCCCCTCGTTCCACAAAACCTTCTGCGTGATTTCGGAAATCTTCCACTCGGGTCCTTGCGCGACCACCTTGAAGGTGTACATGCAGTGGGTGGTGAAACTTTCCTTGTCGGTTTGCCGCCAGACGACCATCGAAGCGCGGCAGGTGGCGGTGACCGAGTCGATGAATTTGATTTCGTAGTTGCTTACCAAATGCTGAATCTTCAACGGAGCCAGTCCCTCCCGGCGCAGCCTCACATATTCCTTGACTGAAATCTTCTCAGGCGGCGTGCCGCGCAGGTCGGAATAGTCCGAGAGGATGACATCTGTGAAGCAGGATTGCAATCCCTCCCAATCTTTCACATCGAAACTGTTGGCGAAATGAGCGATCAATTCCTGAATCTTGATTCTGTCTTCCATGGGTTCTACCTTCCTTTTTAGAGTTTTGGTGACACTGATGGATTCGCCTTACCCCACCATTTTAACACTCCTGACGCCGCCGCGCGACCACTGGCGAAACACGCTGTCAGCAGATAGCCGCCCGTCGGCGCTTCCCAATCCAGCATTTCACCCGCGCAAAAAATCCCCGGCATCGAACGCAGCATCAGGTTTTCATCCAGCGTCTCGAAAGTCACGCCGCCTGCGCTGCTGATGGCTTCATCCAATGGGCGCGGAGAAATCAACGGGATGGGCATCCGCTTGATAAAAGCAGCGATCCGCTCCGGGCGGAAAAAATCCTCCTTCGGCATGAACTCGCGCAGCAGCCCCGCCTTCACGCCTTTCAAGCCAATTGTCTTCTCAAGATGACTCGACATCGAACGCGAGCCGCGCGGCTTCGACAACTTCTCGATCAGCCATTCCTCGCTGCGGTCTGGTGACATGTCCAACGTGATGTTTGCGACGCCGTTGGCTTCGATCTCATCGCGGAGCAAAGCCGACGCCGCATAGATCAAGCTGCCTTCCACACCGTTCTTCGTGACGATGAATTCTCCCTGCTGACGAAACTCGCCAAACGACAACACTACCGACTTGAGCGGCTGACCATCGAATTTTTCCTGAAAGTGCGGACTCCATTTGACGTCGAACCCGCAGTTGGACGGTTTCAACGGCTTGACCTCCGCCCCAGCCTGATTCAGCCAACTGACCCATGCCCCGTCCGAGCCGAGCCTTGCCCAACTGCCTCCGCCCAGGGCGAGGACAACCGCATCCGCGTGGAGCGTTTTTTCCCCTTCGAACGTTTCAAATTTCAAAGACTTGTCCGCGTTCCAACCGACCCATCTGTGACGCAGATGAAACTCCACGCCAGAATCAGTCAGCCGCTTGAGCCATGTCCTCAACAGCGGACTGGTTTTCATTCCGACGGGAAACACCCGCCCCGATGTGCCGACAAAGGTCTCCACGCCAAGTCCGCGCGCCCACTCACGCAGTTCATCGGGAGTGAAATCTTTCAGCCATTTTTCGATTTCGTTTTTTCGCTTTCCGTAGCGGGAGATGAATTTCTCGAAAGGCTCCGAGTGAGTCAGGTTCAATCCGCCCCTGCCAGCCATCAAAAACTTGCGCCCCAACGACGGCATGGAGTCATACACGTCCACCTTCGCCCCTTGTTGAATCAAAACCTCTGCCACCATCAACCCCGCAGGTCCACCGCCAATAATTGCCACTGAATGAGTCATGTAACTATTATATGTCATTGCGAGGCGGTGTACTTCCGCCGAAGCAATCTCCTGTTTCAATGAGGAGATTGCTTCGGCAAAAACCAAGAGCGCCTCGCAATGACATGATTTATTTCAACACCGCCTGCATCGACCAAGGTCCCGTCCAGGTGATGGCGACGGGGAACAGCTTTCCGCGCAGGTCATCTTCTGTCTCGACGAAGACGATTTTGTTGGTGGGGGTGCGCCCTTTCCAGCGGCGCTTGACCTTCTCCTCGAACAAAACCTCCACGGTTTCGCCGAGATATTTTTGGTTGATTTCAGCAACGACCTTTTCCTGTAAATCTTCCAATAGGCGAAAGCGGCGCATCTTCTCTTCCTCAGTGACATTGTCTTCCATGCGGCGGGTGGCGACAGTCCCCTCTCTTGACGAGTAGCGTGCGAGGTGAGCGACATCCAGTTTCAGGTCAGAGAGGACATGGTAGGTTTCCATGAACTGCGCTTCAGTTTCGCCGGGGAATCCGACGATGATGTCTGTGGCAATCGAGCAATCAGGAACTCGCTTGCGGATTTTGGCTACAAGGTCACGATATTCTTGCTGCGTGTATCCACGTTTCATATCTGCCAGCACTTCGTCATCGCCCGCCTGGATCGGAAGTTCGATGTGCGGCATCACTCGCGGAAGCTCGGCGATGGTGTCGATCAGATCGTCGCCGAAGTAATTCGGGTGCGAGGTCAGGAAACGGATACGTTCGATACCCTCGACTTCGTGAATCAACCGAAGGAGTGCAGCAAGATTGGGTCCATCGGGGACGTCTTTGCCGTAGCGGTCAACGATCTGCCCAAGCAGAGTCACTTCTTTTACGCCCTGTTTTGCCAGCGAGCGGACTTCCGCCACGATGTCACCCACGGGGCGGGAGCGCTCTCCACCTCGCTTGGAGGGGATGATGCAAAACGTGCAGGCGTGTGAACAGCCGTACACCACCGGCACATGCGCACTGACGAGTTTGCCGTGTTCGGCTTGAGGGAGAACCAATTCGTCGTCCATCATCAGGAAACGGCGCGTGGTTTCGGCGTCTTCGAGTGAGCGGACTTCGCCCTGAGTGAGGTGCGAGATCAAGGGACCGGGATCAGACGGCGGGGAGAAAACATCCACGTAGGGCAGCCGCGCCTTGAGTTTTTCCGCGCCACGCACGCCCACCAGACATCCCATCAGGTTGATGACCAGGTTGGGGTTTTTCTTCTTCAGCGGTGCAAGCGATGAGACGCGTCCGATCGCTTTGTCCTCAGCAGACTGGCGCACGACACAGGTGTTTAAAACAATAACGTCCGCTTCCTCGATGGTTTCGGTAAGGGTGTAGCCAAGATGCTCCAAAGAAGAGCCGACGCGTTGCGAGTCGGCGACGTTCATTTGGCATCCTTCGGTCCAGATGTGGTACTTTTTATCCATAGGGCTGGAATTATACCAAGAGTGGTCAGGATTATACGTTTAGGATTTGGAAGTTTGGTATAACAACAAGCCACTGCTGAAACAGTGGCTTGAGTAATGAATAGAATTTACGATTGTCCTGGCTGAGAAAAGAGTCCTGCACCAAAAGATCCGGGGTTATTTTTATCTTAATACCAGCTACATCTGCCGTTCCATCTTCTATAAGTGTAATTTTCACAATTGTTACTTGCGCTTAAAGCAGCGCATGCGTTCTGACTTGAAACAGTGGCACTTCCCAGGGTGCAGGCAAGTGTGTTGGGAGTGGCTGTGACGATCATAATTGGCGTCCATGTGGGGGTTGCAGTCCACAAGGGAATTGGAGTTGGTGAGAGGGTCGGGGTCGGCGATAAAAATGGTGTGGGTGAGGATGTCGGTGTACGGGTGGCGGTTGGGGTGGGGGATACTGTTCGAGTAGGCAAAGTAGTTGGAGTGCGTGACCCGCTGGGTGTTGAGGAGGGGCTTAAGCCTGGAATAAACAAGTCCCCATCCTCTACTCTTAGACCGCCGGATGCTGCGTCCGTGAGATCGGTGACCACAACTTTGATTTGGGGACCGAAGGCCATCAACGAGCCTATCAAGGCCAGGGAAACGAGAGCGGCAATGAGTGCATATTCTACGAGCCCCTGCCCCTTTTCCTTGTGTAAAATATTGAACATAAAGATTTCTCCATTTAATTAATTGAAAAATTTAATTCACACTGCCTGTGTTATGCCTCGTGAATATGTGTGAATAGAACGCAGGGTTTCCAACAGTTCTTCTCGTGAAACAGATTTTGGGATTACCGCGTGTGCCCCATGTTTCAGTGCGGTTTGGTTTTGCCAGGGCAATTCATCCGGCGTGAGTGCGAGGATATATGCATCGGGCATGGTTTTTCTCAGTTCTGTTAGTGTTTTCAAATCTCCCAGCCCCAGGTTGCCCAACGAAAGCAGGATGAGGTCGGGCTTGCTGGACAAAAAGAGCACATCGTCCTGGTTTGAGGTTACAAGCGGAAAGGCGTCCGGGTCCATGGCGGAAGGCTCCAGCAACTGCAGCCCTGGCTCCAGGACGACGGTGGCGCGAAGCGCCTCGCGCATAAGGGGATGAGGTTCAATGATCAGCACGGATGTGCATCTGGTATCCATGCTCCAAGGGTATCAAAGAGTCGCTTTTAGCGCATCCATAGCTCATTTAACTTTTCTTGAAATTTTTTGGGCGCTGAATTAAATAAAAATTTAATCAAAATTAAAAATATATTTAAGAGCTAGACTGGAAGCCACCATTTTCCAGCGGATATTTTTATGCGCATGGAGGGATTAAACAAAAAAGCCCCAAATGGGGCGCGAAACTTGTTTATCTGTTGGGCTACTCTGTATCGCGATGCTGTCTGGCGTAAATCACAGCTTGAGAACGGTTCCTAACCCCAAGCCGCTGGATAATGTGGTGTACATGGGAATAAACGGTATTCACTGACAAATGCAGGATTTCAGCAATCTCGTTATCCGTTTTTCCTTCACCGATCAATGCCAGAATCTCCTTCTGCCGCCCAGTAAGCGGTTCTTGATCGGCGCTCTCTCCGGGTGGAGAAACCTTCAAATCGCGAACGCTGGAAAAGAGTTTCAGGGCGATCCCGGTAGGAAGGTAGGGAACACCGTCGGCAACTTTATGAATGGCTTCGAAAAGATAATTGCGCGGTGCGGATTTCGGAAAGTATCCCAAGGCCCCAGCCTGTATGGCTGCCAGCACTTTTTCCTCATCCTCAAGGCTGGTGATAACCAATACCTTTACCTGTGGGTGGGTTTCCCGGATTTTGGTAATGGCATCCAACCCGCTCATGCCAGGCATCAAGAGGTCCATTAGAAGCACATCCGGATTGAGCTTTAATGCAAGTTCCACTGCTTCGATACCATTAGCGGCTTCGCCCACCACCTCCAGTTCTGGGTCTTCATCCAGCGTTAACAACAGTGCATCCCGCATCAGAGGGTGATCATCAGCCACCAAGATTCTTATCTTTTTCATCACGTCCGCCTTTCCGCTGTTTCAAGAGTTTGCATCCATTATTAAGTTTTGCGTCCTCACCGTGAAGGTATTTCCGCGCCAAAGCGTACGGTTGTGCCCTTTTCAGGTTGGGATTCGATGGTCAGCGTGCCGCCGAGTAAGCTGGCGCGCTCGTGCATATTGTCCAGCCCCATGCCACCGATGCGCGCCTTTGTAATGTCGAACCCCTTCCCGTTGTCGCTTACTTCCAATTCCAGCCGTTGGGGGGAACAGCAAAGCCGCACCCATACTTTTCTGGCAAAGGCATGTTTGATGGCGTTGTTCAATGCTTCATTGGTCATCCAGAACAGGTTTTCATTCCATTCTTTTGGAATGGAATCAAGTGCGCCAACCAGAACGATGTCTGTTTGTATGCCGACACGATTTTCAACGAAGCTAAAACGCTCCTTCAAAACGGCAACCAGGTCTGTGATCTCGTTTGCCTCCTGTGACTGGGTTTCGTACAACAGCAGACGGATTTCCTTGAGCGCGCGCCTTCCGCTTTCCTGGATGCGTTCCGCCACCGAAATGGCTTTTTGGAACTGCTCCTTCCGAAGCGAAGTCATCAGCGCGTCGGAGTAAAAGATCAAACTTTGAATAGTCTGGCTGACCGAGTCGTGCATATCGCGTCCCAGCCGTTTACGCTCTTCGATCTTTGCCAATCTGCGCTGCTGGGACACCACCTGGGACTGGGACTCCCGCAGGTCTTTATTCAATTCCTGGATTTCGGACAAGCGCTGCGCCAGCGACCGCTCAGCTTGATGGTGTTTTGTTATATCGGTAAACACCATCAACTTTCCATATGGTTTTCCAAGATTGTCGGTAAACAGGGTTAAGTGCGTGTCGAAGACCCTGGGGGCGCCTTCATGGACAACTGTTATTTGCTGTGTGCTACCGGGGTTTGAGGAAAAACTCTCAATGACTTCAGGTAAATGTGCCATGACCATTTTGATCTTCTTTCCAAAGTGTTCATGGCTAATACCAAAAACCTCCCGGGCAGCCGGGTTGAAATCCGCTAGACGGTCATTTTCATCCAGAACTAAAATACAATCTCTCATCTGCTCAATGATTGTGTATCGGGCAATGGGAACAAGGTCGAGTAGACGTGTACCGTATAAAGCCAGCATGAACAGGATGCCCAGGATGGAGTAGATGATGGGCGTCCAATCCACTCCTTTGAGCTGCTGGTCACCTAGTAAATAGACTGTGTTACCCACCACAGACAATATGCTTGCAGCGAAAAGCAGGCGGGCTTGCCGTCGTGACAAATCCGACCCCTTATGGGTCGCACGCCATAAGGGAAGGATAATAATCAGTACCATCAGATATCCGGTGATTAGACCCCAGGAGTATGCGGGGCCACGCTCGAAGATGACGGTATTATTACCAAATTCACTTCTTGCAAAACCACTCCACAACATGCCGTGCCAGTCATTGGTCCAGGCTAGCAAAATGTTGGAAATTGGGACGATCCAAAAAAATGCTTTAACCGATTTTTTTCTCAGCCAATCCCCATAATCTGCATAGGTTAGTGAAAACAGAGCGAGGAGAGCGATTGTACTATTATGAAATGCGTACTCCAATTTCTCAAAAAAGACTTTTAATGAAATTGGGATGGCGGCATAGTCCAACCCAACAGACAGTGTCCAAAAAGCGACTCCCAACATTGCCAATACTATATATATTCCCCCCTTTGCTTTTCTCCTTTGCCAGCTTATATAAATGTTAAAGGAGTTTATTAAAGTGGTTATAAATAAAATCGCGCTGACATTATTTGTTAGATTGAACATCGGAATTAAGTCCTGCCATTAGTCTACCCGATTTATACCCTGACATCAATAATAAGCAAAAATCCCCTTCCCGGCGAAAATGGTCCAAGGTTGTCAGGTCAAACGCTATAACCTGATTTGCACTTGGTATAATCCTCTTGCATGAAAAAATTCATTCGCCCTCTCGTATTGATACTTCTCATTGTTCTTATGCTTGCGCCGCGCCTGGTGGAACTCACAAAATTCACCGCCGCCGATGAACCCTTTTGGCTGGTGGTGGGCGCGAACTATTATTATGCGCTCACCCATGGCGAGCTCGAAAATACAGTCTATGAGTACCATCCCGCTGTCACCACCATGTGGATCGGCGCCGCCGCGATGCTGGCTTACTTCCCCGAATACCGCAGCATGATGAATGGTTATTTCGAGCAGGAGAAAACATCCTTCGATACCTATCTCATCGAGCATGGAAAGGACCCGCTGGCATTGTTGTGGTGGGCACGCTTCTTCCAGGTATTACTCAACGTGTTTTTGTTTCTCGTCGCTTTCCTGCTCCTGCGCTCCATGCTGGGCGAGTGGACGGCAATTGGCATTCTTCTGTTGACTTCATTTGCTCCGTATTTATTTGGTCAATCGCGGATGTTGAATCATGAAAGCATGGTGGGACTCTTTTCGCTGTCGACCGTGCTGGCGCTGACGGCTTATCTCTTTTCCAAGCCCCAGCCTGCGTGGCTGGTTCTATCGGCCGGGTCGGCAGCCTTTGCCAACCTCACCAAATCCTCGGCGATTGTTTTGTTCCCTGTGGCTGCGGTGATGGTTTTCGTGTGGACATTTGTCCAATGGCGCGAGACACACAAGTTCAACTGGGTTGCCCTGCTCAAGACTTACTTCATTTGGGTCGGGATATCTTTTGCTGTTTATCTCATTGCATGGCCAGGCATGTGGGTCGCGCCAGCCAAAATGCTGAACGAAGTTTATGCCAATGCCTTCAGTTTTGCTTTTCAGGGGGCGCAAATCTCCATCACGCAGGAATTGGATCCTTCCCGCTTCAGGCTTGCCTCCATTGGACAGGATTTTGGCGGCTTTGTGGTTTCGATCGCCTGGCGCACCACCCCGCTGGCGTGGATTGGCTTGCTGTTTGCAGTTGGATTCCTCTTTCACCAAAATCGTGAGCTGGTTCCCTCCCTGGCAAAATATGTAATTGCATTCCTGTTAATGGAGGCATTGGCTTACGTTGGCATGTTCTCCTTGGCGCAGGGACGCAACCAACCGCATTATGTCCTCGCCGCGTATTACGGAATTGAGTTCACTGCCGCATGGGGTTGGGTGATTACCTTGCGTTGGCTGACGCGGTCTTTTGCATGGGCGGCCAAGCCCTTAACGCAAGCTGTTCTATTTTCAGTCCTTTTTGTTGCACAGGCATTTCCACTCCCTGCCGATGCGCCATACTACTTCACCTACCTGAATCCCCTCATGTCACTTGTGGCAGGAAAACCTGCCGCCTTCTTCTACGGAGAGCGGATGGAGGAAGCCGCCGCCTATCTGGCTCAAAAGCCGGAAGCAGAAAAACAAACGGCGCTTGTTTATTTTGGACGTAGTTTCAGTTATTACTATCCTGGTAGGACGCTTCTATTCAAACCCGTCTTGTTCGAAGATAGACCTCAATTGGTTGATGAATTGCGTCAATCCGATTATCTTGTCATCTACTCTGGATTCGAAGATAGGCTCCCCCTTTTGAAGGAATTGACCCCGGAGCATGTAATCAAAATGCACAATAGACCCTACGTCGAAATTTATCGTGTGGAAGACATTTCACCCGGATTTTTTGACGAGTAGAAATGTAAGATGAAACTCCGCAAACTCATCCTCACCTCCCTTCTGCTTGTTCTGACCCTTGCCCCGCGCCTGTCCTCCCTTGATTCCTTTGTCACGCTCGATGAACCTTTCTGGCTTTCCGTCGGTGCAAATTATTACTATGCCCTCGGTCAGCGTGAACTCGAAAACACAGTCTACGAATATCATCCCGCCGTGACGACCATGTCCCTGATTACCGCCGCCTTCCTGATGGACTTCCCCGATTACCGTGGACTGGGTCAGGGCTATTTCGATGTGGACAAGGAAAAGTTCGATCCCTTCCTGCTGGAACACGGACACGATCCAATGTACCTGCTGTATCTCAGCCGTGTTTTCCAGGTGATAGTCATTGTTCTGTTAGCGCTGATTATTTTCCAGTTGCTTTCGGTTTTATTTGGGGATGAAAAGGCATTTCTCATTACAGCTTTCGCGTCCAGTGCCCCCTATTTTCTTGGACATTCACGGGTTCTCAGTCATGAAGCAATGGTGGCATTCTTTGTGCTCGCCTCGATCTTGGGTTTGATGGTTTACCTTGATCAAAGGAGAAAGTGGTATTACCTATTTATTTCCGCGGCCTCCGCCGCCTTGGCGCAGTTGACTAAATCCTCCGCCATGGCGATGTTCCCGGTAATCGGTTTGATGCTGGCCGTGTCTGTGTTTGAAAAAATGAAGGAGCGTGGATTCAAATCTGCGCTGGTAGATCACCTGAAAATATTCGGAATCTGGATTGCCTTCCTCGCGTTGGTTTACTTCATTCTCTGGCCAGGGATGTGGGTTGCGCCAGGCAAAATGCTTTACGAAGTTTATGGCAATGCCTTCAGTTATGCCTTTCAGGGTGCGCGTTTGCAAGTAACTCATGAATTACAGACATCTGCATTCAGTCTGGCATCGGCAGGGTCGGTAATCAGATATTTTATAGAAAGCCTTGCCTGGCATTCCACTCCCGTTAGCTGGCTGGGCTTCTTGTTTGCTTGGCTTTTCTTTTTTGTTCGTGGAAACAATCGCTTTTTCACCGTTCCCAGAAAGTTGATTCTCTATTCTTCTCTCACAGCGGTCATGTTCATCCTGTTGTTTAGTTTTGCGCAAGGCAGAAACTCGCTGCACTATATTATGGCGAGCTTTGTCAGTTTGGATATGATAGCGGCCCTAGGCTGGACATCCCTGCTTGGGTGGATGGCAGGGAAACGGAAATTCTCGCAGACCAAAATGGGGAGTTGGTCAGTAGTGGGAGTTGCCATTCTGCTCATCGGGCTGCAACTGGCTGGAGCATTTGCTTATTATCCGTATTACTATGTTTATTCCAATCCTATTTGGACGGCGGTCACCGGCAACGAGTACATGTCTGATTACGGAGAAGGATTTGAGAAGGCCGCCGCATATCTGGCGCAAAAGCCGAACGCGGAGTCCTTGAGCGCTTTTTCGTTCCGTGGGCGCGGACCTTTTTCATACTTCTTCCCAGGTCGGACGATCATCCTTAATCCGCTTTTCATGGAGGAGCTTGAAATGGGTTCCGTGTTTGAACGACTGGCGCAGGCGGATTACATTGTCATCAACGACGCCTTCGGTCTGCGGACAGAGAGAACTGCGCTCTTTGCGCGGGAGTTGGAGTCGATCCAGCCCGAGTATTCGATCCAGGTCAAAGGCGCATACCCAATCCACATCTATCGTGTTGCCGACCTGCCGCCCTCGTTTTATGAAACGTTGGGCAAACAATAATTTCAAAATGAAGAGGTAACCATGACCGTCAAACATTCAACCGAAGTCGAAGCCAAAAACGTCGCTGCTGGAAAGGACACCACCATTCAGGTGTTGATTTCCTCGCAGGAGGGACCCAACTTCGCCCTGCGGAAGTTTTCCATGCTCCCAGGCGGCGGGATGCCGCGTCACACCAACACGGTGGAGCACGAGCAATACGTCCTGCGCGGACATGCCCGCATCGGAATTGGCGAGGAAATTTACGAGGTAAAGCAGGGAAACGTGGTCTTCATTCCCGAAGGCGTGCCACATTTTTATGAGAACATTGGCAATGAGCCTTTTGAATTCCTGTGTATCATTCCCAACAAGGAAGACAAAATCGAGATTGTAGGTGAATTAAGTTGTTGACACTGTAGGGGCGGGGTCATCCCGCGCCCCACGGATTTACAACGGCATCTTCGTTGCCATCCCCGCGGCGCGCGGATACTTCGGCGGCGTGGCAGCCACCTTGTCCACCAGCACGAGGAAACGGTCATCGGCGACGCCTGGCAAATTGACGGGAATCAACTTCCTCAGTTTTCCGCCCAATAGTTTCATCGCCTTTTCAGCGGACTGCGCTTCGGCGGGTCCGCTTTCGCCCTTTTGTGCCAGCACCGTCCCGTTGACCTTGACCAGTGGAAGCAGGTACTCGCTCAACACGTTGAGGTTTGCCACCGCCCGCGCCACCGCCCAATCGTAACTTTCGCGATGTTCCGCCTTTCGACCGAGATCCTCGGCACGGGTATGAATCACGCACACATGTTCCAGCCCTAGCATTTCCACGATGTGCTGACAGAACTTGGCTTTCTTGCCGACGGATTCGACCAGGGTCAACTGCATGGCGGGGTAGAGGATTTTCAGGGGAATGCCCGGGAACCCTGCGCCAGTCCCAACGTCCACGAGGCGTAGCGGCGGGTTGGCTTTCCACGCTTGCACGCAGGAGAATGAATCCAGAAAATGTTTGGTACGGATCGACTCCACATCCCGAATGGCGGTCAGGTTGAATTTCTGGTTCCACTCCAAAAGCTCGCGTTCGTATGCGGCAAGGGCAAGAATGTGTCTCCCCGTCAGGTGAACATTGAAAAGCGAGAGCGCCTCACGGATCAGGTTTTCCATGCGCTGATTATACCCATCACAGTCACAAGTTGCGCTTTATTCATCTTTAGAATGCACAATTTATGACCGAGGGCATCATATGGCAAAAAGAGAGAGCCTGCCGGCTTGCAGACTCTCTTTACTGATTGCCAAGAACTGATCACTGCTTACTTCTTCTCTACCGATGTATCCTGCGATTGTTCCTTCTTCGGCTTTTTGCCGCGCAGCAGGCGGAAGATGGCACGCAAGCCCAGGAAGACCAGATAGAAAACACCGGAAATAATGAGCAGTACTGGCAGGATTAAGATTACGAAGTAAATGAGGAAATTGATGAAACCCTTCAGGAAATTGATCAAATCCTGGATGGCTTCAAGCGCCACACCCTGCGGCTGCCACTTGCCAATCACCACCGGTTGGATGGTTTCTTCGGCAACAATGCGGATGCTGATGGCGGAAAGAGCGGCGGCTTCCTCGTAATATTTCATCTGCCCTTTGACCAACTCAATCTGCTCGCGATAGTACACAAGTTGATTGAAGATGCTGACCACATCTTCGGTATCTGAGGCGGTCTCAAGGATTTTTTCAAGTTGTGCTTCAGCGGCTTCATAGTTCTTCAGGCGCGATTGCAGGTCCACATACTCGGCAGTGACATCCTGCCCGGTGCGATTTTCGTTCTGTACCTCGACCACGTCTTTTTTGATCTGTTCCAATGCCTCACCCAGTTTTTCAGCAGGCACCCTAATTGTGAGTCGAGCTTCGGGCACTTGAACGTTATCTCCGGTGTAACTCTGTCCCAAATTGGACGAGACTACATATCCGCCCATTTGTTGTGCCATGACCTGGATGTTTTCCATGCGCCCCTTCACATCGGACACAACGATGGTGAGATCGGCATTTTGAATGACGATTCGTTCCACGCTGGTGGCTGAGACTCCCGCCCCTTCATTTGATGTAGCAGACTGATCGTAAGCGGCCTCGGGCACAGGTGCGAACATTTCCTCCTGAGGCATGACTGGCGCAGCGCCGCCCGCATTTCCTATGGGTGCTGCCGACCTGGCGCTGGCGCAGGCGCCAAGAATCAACGAGGCAATAAGAATTAAACTTAATGGCAATATCTTTTTCATGACTTTCTCCTTTTTACCTTTGGCGATTTTTCTCTACGGATAAAGACGGCAATACCTGTAAAATGTTCCCATCCAATTCGGACGATTGACGACAAACCATGGACCATCGTCAATCGTCCATAGTCTGATTTACCATCCTTCAGCAATTCGCAATGCGTGCTTCTCGGGAAGTCCCGCCGCGCGAATGCGATCCTGTACTTCGGTGATGTTGTACTTTACCCGGCGCGGAGTCCAGGTACGGGCTTCGGTGTCATAAATGGCATAGGCGGCACGTGAGTCACGGTCCCGGGGTTGACCGACAGACCCGGGGTTCAGGATCAACTTCGGGTGCAGGTTGATTATTTGATCAGGCTTGGTCTGGTCGATGGTCACGCGGTCGTTTGTCTCGTTGTATGCAAAGATGCTTTGAATGTGGGTATGGCCGACAAAACACCAGGGCGTATCGAAGTGATCGAAGTTCATGCGTGCCGTAAGCCCATTGATGATGTACTCCCACAGCGGGTCGCGCGGACTGCCGTGGGCGATGGTGGCCTCGCCGTGAACCTGGATGTTTGCCGAAAGCGAACGCATAAAACTCAAATTACTCGCCGAGATGACCTTTTCATGATATGCCAGCGAACGGCGCGCTTCGCCATTGAAAGCTTCGAGCGGCATCTTGCCAATGACTGCCATGTCATGATTGCCGAGGATACAGGTGAGGTTTGGAATGTCGTGTACTTCCTCGACAACCGCGTTCGGGTCGGGACCGTAGCCGACGAGATCGCCCAGACACCAGGTCTCGTCCGCCTGTCCCGCGTCCTTCAATACGGCTTCGAGCGCGGTGTAATTTGCATGAATATCCGAGATGATCAAAACGCGCATGGTTACTCCAACAGCCTTGATGTGTGTTCGATGATTTTTTCCGCCACTTCGGTTTTGCTCATCAGCGGCAGGGTTTCACTTGTTCCGTTTGCAAACAACAACGTGACGCGGTTCGTGTCCACCGCAAAGCCCGCGTCGGTGGACGAGATGTCGTTTGCCACAATCATATCTAATTTCTTGGATTTCAACTTCTCGGTTGCGTTTTCGAGCAGACTCTGACTCTCCGCTGCGAAGCCGACCACCACTTTGAAAAGACTTGTCTGTTGGCTGGTAACTGTTTTCAGGATATCAGGTGCGGCTGTGAGCTCGATCTGCGGAATGCCGTCGCGTTTTTTCATTTTATCTTTGGCGACGGTCTTGGGGGTGAAATCCGCTGCCGCAGCTGCCATGATCAAAGCGTCGGCTGGTTCGGACAGAACCGCCTCGATCATATCCTGCGCGCTCTTGACATTGACCACGCGCGCGCCCACGGGCGGTGTGAGCGCCGTCGGGGCGGTAATTAGGCAAACGTCCGCGCCGGTGTCGATTGCAGCCTGGGCGACGGCGTATCCCTGCTTGCCAGAGGAATGATTGGTGATGACCCGCACAGGGTCAAGCGCTTCCTGAGTCCCTCCGGCGGTGACGACGACCTTTTTGCCTGCGAGTTTTCCATTTTTGCCGAGCACCATCCGCACGCAACCGAGGATTTCAGCCGGCTCGCTCATCCGGCCGGGACCAACCAGCCCCGAAGCGAGATGTCCCTCGGCAGGACCAACCACCGTCGCGCCGCGTTGCTTGAGGATTTCCAGATTCTTCTGCGTGGCAGGATGTGCGAACATGCCGCCATCCATCGCGGGTGCAATCACCAGCGGACATTGCGCCGCCAGCGCCGTAACCGTCAGCAGGTTGTCGGCGATACCGTTGGCGAGCTTCGCCATCGTGTCCGCCGTGCAGGGGGCGATGAGCAGCAAGTCCGCTGTTTTGCCAAAACTGACGTGCAGGACGTGAGCTTCGTTGCCCCACAGGTCTGAATCGGTGTAAGCGCGGCGCCCTGTGACTGATTGAAAGGTGAGCGGCGTGACGAATTTTTCCCCAGCCTCGGTAAAGATGACATCTACCAGCGCCCCCGCCTGCGCCAGCTTGGATGCCAGGTCGGCGGCTTTGTAGACTGCGATGGAACCCGTCACACCGAGTAGGATATGTTTGTTGGAAAGGATGGACATAGGACGATTATACTGCCAAGAGTGAGGGGCAGACGGCGGAAATTCCCGAAATTTCAGTCACCTGATATGATTGCAAGAGGTAAACCCCATGATCAACTTTCTCAAAAAATGGCTTTTCCTAATTTTGCTTGCCCTGATTTTGGTGAGCATTTTTGCAACCTTGGCAGCAACGATCATAAAGGCGGAAATCTCGTACGCCGAAGGTAAGAAAGCCGAGTGCTACAAAAAGGCGCAGGAGTTCAATCCGCCCGCTGAGTGGAGATGGTCTCGTTGGCATGAGATGATGGACTCGTGGGGAGATGGTTGTGAAATCCGAATTGGTCAAAACTGGTATCCCACCTATCTGGTTCGGCCATCATTGAAGTAAATAAAAAAAATAATACGCGCCGCGTAACCAAAAGGTACGTGGCGCGTATTATTTAGTTGTTCGCCCTTCGACTGCGCTCAGGGTGATTTGCGATTATCCAAACTTATACGAAACACCAAACCCGCCGCGCGGAAGCTTCCACGAGACGTTAGCAGGCGGACACATCACACGGCAGGTTCCGCACTCGATACAACTCTGGAAGGCGATCTGCACGGTTCCGCCGTCCTGGGTGCGGTAAGCACCTACGGGACAGAATTCCACGCAGGGTTTCGCTTTGCAATTCACGCAGACCATGGGGTCGATGATCTTCAAGTGCGCTTCATGCTCGTCGGGGAAGTACTTGAGCGACATCAAAATGTCGTCGATATACACTTCGGGGAGGTCATACTTTTTCGTGTTTTCAGACATAAGATTCACCTTTCGTTATATACCAATAATGGTCCTGCCGAAGGCGACGATGTCACCCACGGCTTTGAGCAACGGGCGGCGGTTTGTCAGGGATTTGAGAATGTCCCTGTACAACTCTTTCTTGGGCTTGCCGAACCCGGTGAAGAACATTCCCAGGGCGTCGTTGAGGAAGTATGGGTAGATCGCCATGAAGTCGGGATGCGTCTTGAGGAAGTGCGACAGGTTGCGGTACTGGTGCAGGTCGGTCATGATGAAGCGCTTTTCGAGGCGGGCGCGGTAACTGGCGAGAGTCGTCGCCGAAAAATCCCTGACCTTGTGCGCCTCAATGGCGGTCTCGGCGGCGCATTTGCCAGCCACAATCGCCATGTTGGTCCCTTCCCAGTGCAGGGCGTTGACCATCGAAGCCGCGTCGCCGGCAACCATCACACCGTCGGTGTACAACTGCGGCATATCCTTCCAGCCGCCTTCGGGGATGATGTGCGCGCCGTATTCCATCAGGCGTCCGCCCGCGATCAACGGGGCGATCATCGGGTGATTCATGTAGCGCTGGAGCAGTTCGTAGGGCTTGATATGCGCCTCGGTCATGGCTTCGAGGGTGACGCCCACGCCCACTGAAACGCTATCCACTCCGGTGTAGACGAAGCCCAAGCCGGGCAGTCCCATTGAGACATCGCCCATCACAGACATCGCCACGCCGTGATTGTTATCAGCGAGGCCGAAGCGGGCGTTGATGGTGTCGGCGGGGAGCGAAATCAACTGCTTGACCGCCAGCGCAGCGGAGTGACCCTGGATGTCGTGTTTGATGAGTCCGAGTTTCTGGGTCAGCAGGTTGTTGACGCCTTCGGTGATGATGATGACCGGCGCGTAGATGTCGCCATCGGGACGGTCGGTCTTGACGCCGATCACCTTGCCGTTCTGGCGGATGAAGTCCACGACGACGGTCTTGGGGATGATGAACGCGCCTTCCTTTTGCGCCTGATCCGCCCACCACGGGTCGAACTTAGCACGCTGGGCGACGTAGGCGTCGATGGGGTTGCTGTTGACTTTTCCGCCTTGCACGGTGGCTTTGACCATGCCATCTTCCGAGAGGAACCAGAAACCGGTTTCGGTGACGGGGCGTTCGAGCGGTGGCTTGCGGTCGAAAAGGTCGGGGTAGATTTCCACCAGCGAGTGGGTGTAGAGCGCGCCGCCGAAGTAGTTCTTGTTGCCGGGAGCCTGTCCGCGTTCGACCATGGCGACCTTCAAGCCGCCGCGCGCCGCAATTGCCGCCGCCGCAGAACCTGACAGGCCTGCGCCGACCACAATGACATCAAATGAGAGTTTTTCGTTCTTGTCCATGCTATGCCTCTTTGCGCGCCCGAATTTCTTTGATCAAGGCGGGGATGACTTCGTACAAGTCGCCGACAATGCCCATTGTGGCAACGTCGAAAATGGGGGCGTGCGGGTCGCGGTTGATGGCGAGGATGAAATCGGATTCCTGCATCCCGACCTTGTGTTGAATGGCACCGGAGATACCGGCGGCAACGTACAGTTTGGGACGCACGGTCTTGCCCGTCTGCCCAACCTGGTGGTCGTATTTGATCCAGCCCGCATCCACGCAGGCGCGGCTGGAGCCGACAACGCCGCCCAATTCATCCGCCAGCTGTTTGATGAGTTCAAATCCCTTCGGTCCGCCAAGACCGCGTCCGCCGGAGACGATGATGTCGGCGTATTCGAGTTTGACCGTTGCCGCAGCGTTGGTGATGAATTCGACGATTTCGGCGTTGATCATATCGGGCGTGATTTCCATGGTCTCATGGACAATCTGACCCTTCGCCTCCGCCTGCCTCGGCGCGGGGTTGAATACGCGCGGGCGGACGGTTGCCATCTGCGGGCTGTGGTTGCGGCAGATGATGGTCGCGATCACGTTGCCGCCGAAGGCGGGACGGGTGGCAAGCAGCAGTTTGCGGGGATCTTCCTTGATCGTGCCCATCGCCAGATGGGTGGTGTCCGCTGTCAGCCCGGTTTTGAGGCTGGTGGCAACCGCCCCAGCCAGGTCACGCCCGAGGGTGGTGGCTCCAACCAAAAAGACTTCAGGGTTGTGCTTCTGCACTAAAAATCGCAACGCGGAGGTGTACGGCTTGTTGAGGTAATTCTTGAAGGTGGGGTGGTCCAGCACATAAACGGTTTCCGCGCCGTAATGCAGGGCTTCCTGCGCGGCTTCGTCCATGTTATGTCCGACGAGAATGCCTTCGACAATCGCGTCGTCGCCGACCTGGTCTGCCAGTTGGCGTGCCACGCCGAGCAATTCCCACGCTACGGGATGGACTTTTCCATCTTCCTGTTCGATGTAAACCCAAAAACGCCTGCTCATTTCTTCACTCCTAACATGGACGCCATGCCTTCGACCGCCAAAATTCTGTCGAGAGCGGTCTTGACGACATTGTCCAAACCAACTTCTGCCACCTTGAAGATCTCACCGGCGGTGTGTCTTTCGGGTGTACCGGTCTTGAATACGGTGGTGGGGGAGCCTTTCAAACCAAGTTGCGGCAGGTCGAACGCGATGGGGCTTTCGGCTGTCCACACTTCCGGTTCATAACGCAGGGAATAGACCAAATCCGGCAGGGAGGCGTAGGGGATTTCCGCAATATCCTTTTCGCAGGTCATCGCCGCAGGCAATGAAGTCTTGATGATTTCATTGCGGCTTTCTGTCTTGCGCTCGATGATGACGTAGCGCTGTTCCAAATTCACTTCGCGGATTTTGATTGCATAACTGACTACCGGTAAATCGAGGCGCACAGCAACGCCGGGTCCCACCTGGGCTGTGTCGCCGTCAATCGCCTGTTTGCCGAAGAAGACCAGGTCAATGGGGTCTTTTTCGTGAATGGCTTTCACCACTTCGGCCAGCACGTAGGAAGTGGCCAGCGTATCCGCCCCGGCAAACTGACGGGCCGAGATCAGGATGGCGCGGTCCGCGCCCATTTCGATACATTCACGCAGGGAGGTGGTTGCCGCGGGCGGTCCCATGGTGACGATGGTGACTTTACCGCCGAGTTTACGCTTCCACTCCACAGCCGCGGCCACCGCATGAGCGTCATACGGGTTGAGGATCGTGGGAACGCCTTGCCGGATAAGATTGTTCGTCTCCGGGTCAATACGAATGTTTGTCGTATCAGGCACTTGCTTGATACTGACCAGCGCATGAAACACTGTGACTTCCTCCGTTACTTCCCAATACTGGGTTTAAATTTAATGTCGCATTATTATACTTTATAGGTCATATTTCTCAATGTGAGTAATGTCACCTGTACATCCAAAACATGTCAGAGACTTGGGGGATGAAAATGCATTAAATTCGCCTTTAAAGCCTAAAATGTGAAGAAAACCCAGGACCTGTCCAAGTGGAGAGGGGACGCAGAGTATAATGAGAATGTACAGGATATATCTCCATGGCAAACAAAATTTTAGTTTCCCTCCCAGGGAAACTTCTCGAAGAAATTGATACTTGTGCAACGGAGGAGCAGCATTCACGCAGCGAATTGGTCCGAGAGGTGTTACGAGCATAAACGTATCATTTCCCAACATTGAAGTGGTCAATTTTATGGATGGGATGAACACTGTAATTCGCGGCACGCATGTTAAAGCGAGTCACAGCGTTGGCTATTTTCAGGTAGGTGAAACGCCTGAGACCATTGCCAAAGAGATCGCCCCGCGTATCACCCTATCACAAGTATATAAAGCCATGCGGTATTATTTTGTCCACAAGGCAGAAATTGACAAAGAGCGGGAAGAAAATACCGAAGCAGCCTCGCGCAATTTGATACGAAAAAGACTTGGAACGAAAAAGCACAAGGAAATCACTGGCGGATGGGCGCTCCCGGGCCGCATCTGGATGAACATATTTGGGCTTATCTTGCAAAAATCCTGCGTGAACAGGGTTTTGATGTAATTCACGTGAATAAAGTTGACCTGATTGTCACACCCGATGAAGAGATCATGGAGTATGAGGTTGGCGAACACAGGGCAATCGTAACGTTCAACGTCAGGGATTTTGTCCCATTGACAGCTCAGTATTACGAGGATGAAAAAGAACATTATGGCGTTGTGGCGACGGAGGAACTGTCACGAGGTGAACTTCAAAACGGGTCACGTCCCTTTTGAAAAGCGTCAACGTCGAAGAATTGATGAATACAGTGTGATATCTATAATCAGTGGGGTGAACAACCCTGCAATTATCAAAAGAGGTGAATAATCATGGAAGAACTTAATCAACTGCTCAGCGATCTGGTGAAGATCAACTCGGTCAACCCCGCTCTGGCCTCCGGTGCGCCGGGGGAAGGCGAAATGGCACACTATATTTCCCATTGGTTGGAACTAAATGATCTCGAAGTTCAAATTGTCGAGTCTGTTTCAGGACGTCCAAATGTGGTGGGGATTGCCCGTGGTACCGGCGATGGCAAAACATTGCTGCTCAACGGCCACATGGATACTGTGGGCGTGGGCGAAATGCCTCGCCCGCATGAACCGGTTATCAAAGACGGCCGTTTGTATGGACGGGGAGCCTATGACATGAAAAGCGGGTTGGCTGCTTGCATGTGGACAGTTGCAGCCGCGAAAAAGCGCAAACTGCGCGGGGATGTGATCTTCACTGCTGTCATCGATGAAGAATATGCGAGTACCGGCACAATGGACATCGCACAACGCTTTCATGCAGATGGCGCAATCGTTGCCGAGTTTACAGAACTTCGAGCGATCCTTGCCCATAGGGGATTTGTCTGTCTTGAAGTCGAGACGACCGGACGGGCGGCTCACGGGTCGCGCTCAGACCTCGGTGTGGATGCCATTACCAAGATGGGGCACATCCTGGTGGAGCTGGAGAAGCTGGACCAGGCTTTCCGCTCGAACCCTTCTCATGCTTTGCTCGGTAGCGGTTCCGTGCACGCGTCGTTGATCAAGGGCGGGAGTGAACTCTTCACCTACCCTGAACATTGTGTTCTCTCTGTTGAACGGCGGACACTTCCTGGTGAGACCCCCGAACAGGCGGAAGGCGAAATTATTGAGATTATCGAAAAACTTAAGCGATCAGATCCCTCATTCAATGCTGTAGTCAGAAGAGGCATTGATCGCTTCCCAATGGAAACGCCTAGGGATGCGGGTATTTTTACGGCGATCCAGTCCGCGGCCGCAAAGGTGTTGAACCGTCCACTCGAAATCGCAGGTGAGCCGTTTTGGACAGATGCGGAACTTCTTTCAGAGGCGGGGATTCCATCGCTTTTATTTGGTGTATCGGGAGGCGGGGCACATTCGGCTGAAGAATGGGTGGATTTGTCGAGTATGAAAGTATGCGCCGATATCTATTTGGCGACCGCGCTGGAATTTTGCGGATAAAGGGAATGAGCATCCATCCATGAGGCATGTTTATCTTCTGAGCGTAAACCATTGACCTTGCCCCAATGCTTGGGTCTTAAAACAAAAGAGGCTGACAGTTCCGAAACAGTCAGCCTCTTTTTGGAAACTACAAGCGCCGTATAGCCCTGAGAACGACGACGAACACAACGCCTCCGAGTGCGGCCACCAGAATCTGTCCGATCCAACTACTGGCTTGTAATCCTAAAACTCCAGCAAGCCAGCCGCCGATGACGCCACCGACCAGGCCAACGATCAAGTCACCGATCAGGCCGAAGCCGCCTCCTTTGACGACGAGGCCTGCCAGCCATCCTGCGACGATCCCGCTGATAATCCATATTAAGATACTCATAATTTACTCCTTTGCATTTTATTCTTAAAGTGACACCGTACAAAAATTATAAAGTTGTACACTAAAATCGTAGCACAATTTACGTTGGGAAGACTAGCCCAATGGTACCAAAGATAAGTTCACTTCGACAGGCTCAGTGGAGGCATCGTTGACCTTGCTTCAATCGGAAGAAATTGATAATTGAACTGGATGGATTTCCTTCAGTTGTAAAATCTCAAACAGGCCCAGATATTTGAAATCGCGGAGGATAAGGTGATTCGATTTTGGAACAATCAGGTGGAGAACAAAATCGATGGCGTTATTCAAGCCATCGTATGTGAATTGGATGATTAATCCGCTTACTCAGTGTACACTTGGAGTATGACAACCAATATCAAAACCGAAAATGGGGCAAGCCAAAAACCCAACCTCCCAATCCATGGCTGGCTCGGACTGGGTCTGGTCATCCTCTTCTGGATTCTCAACTGGGCGTTGACAGGTCCGCGTACGCATTGGGGATTCTTTCCAATGTGGCTCGGCTACTGCCTCGGCATGGACGGATTGGTCAAGTGGCGCACAGGCACCTCCCTGCTCACACGTGGTCCGCGAAAATATATCAGTCTGTTCCTCATCTCTGCCCCAGGCTGGTGGCTCTTCGAACTGCTCAACCTCCGCACACAAAACTGGGTGTACGACGGTGCCGAGATATTCACTCCGCTCCAATATGTGTTATTGACAACTTTGAGTTTCACTACTGTGATTCCCGCCGTATTTGGAGCCGCAGAAGTATTCGCCAGCTTTGACTTTGTCAAACAACTCTATCGCGGACCCGTAATCGGCACCGACAAACGGACGACCAACTTCTTCTTTATCCTCGGCTGGATCATGCTAGCCTTATTGTTGCTCTACCCAAAGATATTCTTCCCCTTCATATGGATTTCAATCTACTTTATCTTAGAACCAATCAACGTTTGGCTGGGGAATCGTTCCCTTGTACACTGGACGGCGAGAGGCGACTGGCGTCCAGTCATCGCCTTGTGGCTTGGGGTTTTGCTGACTGCGTTCTTTTGGGAGATGTGGAATTATTTCTCATACCCCAAGTGGATTTATCACGTCCCGTGGGGGAACTGGCTGCATGTCTTTGAAATGCCCCTGCTCGGTTACGGTGGCTATCTGCCCTTTGCACTTGAGCTGTACGCGATCTATCACTTGACTGTTGGCTTTCTGGGAGATAAATCCACCGAATATGTGAGGATTGGGGTTGAATAACCGGCGTCATTCGCGACGGGTATAATGTTTGGAACACGCTAAAAATATTGGAGGAAAACACTGATGAACCCCATTGCCGTGATCGTCATTAACCTCGCGCTGCTGTTCTATTCCATCGGCGTCTGGAGCGAGCGTGTCCAGGGGAGGCTCAAAGTCTGGCACACTGCATTCTTCTGGCTTGGACTGGTTTGCGATACCTGGGGAACCGGCATGATGTTCGATTACGTGGGCGGAATGAGCTACGATGTGCATGGATTTTCGGGTGTTCTCGCCATCGCCCTGATGATGGTCCATGCAATCTGGGCGACAATGGTGCTGGTCAGGAGAGATGGGAGGATGATCGCCAACTTCCATAAGTTCAGTATTGCAGTGTGGTTTATCTGGCTGATTCCCTATTTCAGCCCCATGGTGTTGCGGATGGTCGGATAGAGTCAAATAGCCGTTGGTTTACTTCGGCGTCTTGCGGCTGATCTCGTACTTTTCCAAAATCGCTTCTATCGTCCGTTTATCCTCCTCTGTTATTTTCAAAAACTCCATCCCGACTTTGTAATAAGTATGACGTTCCTCGAGCTTGCACCATGCCACACGGGCAGACACGATCATGTGTGCGGACGGCGGAGATTCGGGGGTTTCGCGGAATTCGACTGCCATGGTCAAAGTCCGGCCGGCTTCGACAGGCTTTTCACTTACCATCAGCGCGCCTCTCAGGGTCAAATCCCCCAGATAACCGAGTAGTGTATTGGTATGAACATCGTACACCGGCGTAAAGGTCATTAACTTCCTGCGTCTTTCCATTCTCAGTCTACTCATGGGTGCCTCCTGTCTTACATCCTTAGTGTAACGAATTTCAAAATAAAATCAACACCTTGCTCACAACAGTTTTTGAGACTGTCCTGCCGCTGTTTTGCGGTAAACTCTAAGGGAAATTCCAAACCACCATCCTGCTTTTACCTGCCCAGTGAAACTCCTCTCCTCCTCCCTGCGTCTTGCCCGCATTCGCGGCGTGGAAATCCGCTTTCATTTTTCCGTGCTGTTCAGCATCCCGATTGCATTTTTCCTCTTTAACCCGAACAGTGGCAGGGAGGTCATCGCCTCGATCCTCTGGCTGATTGGCTTAATTCTCAGCATCTTCCTGCATGAGGTCGGTCATGCGCTGGCAGCGCAACTGATGGGAGTCGAGGTCAAGAGCATCGTCATCTGGCTTTTGGGCGGATTCACCAACTTGAGTTACCCTGCGCGCAAACCCGCGCAGAACCTTGTTCTCTTTTCAGCGGGACCGTTGGTCAACATGTTATTGGGGTTTTTCCTTGTCTTCACCTACGTCTTTCTTCTTTTTGGCGTTCTACCCTTTGAACGGAATCCCGAAATATACATGTGGGGACAGACCCTTGTCAACTTGTGTTTCTCGCTGGCGCTGGCGAACGTGATTCTCGTCATCTTCAACCTGCTTCCCATCTACCCCCTTGACGGCGGCAACATGATGCGCTCCGTGATGGAGATGCTCTTCGGCAGATCGAACGCGGATTTGATCACCCTTGTAGTCAGCGCTCCTCTCCTGCTGGGACTCGCCGCCTTTGCTATCGTCGCCCGTGATTACTTGCTTCTCGCTTCCTGCGTGTTGATTGGCCTCGCGGTGGGTACGCTTAATCGTTCCTTTCTTCGTCGTTTCAATTTGGGGATCAATTATCTTTTCAAACGTTCAGGCTATTACTATCTGCAAGGGGACTATGACCGCGCCATCCAGGAATACGCTCGCGACATCGAACGCGAGCCGGGACAGGTCAACCATTATCTGGGACGCGCGGCTTGTTATCTGAATGTCTTCCAAAAGGAAAGAGCCATCGCGGATGTCGAGCGCGCCCTGAAGCTCAACCCGAACCACGTCATTGCCCTGCAACTGCGCGGCGAGATTTTTTCGACGGAAAAGAATTACGACGCCGCGCTGGATTTCTTTGCCCGCGCGCAGACGATCAACCCGCACTGGGCTGTTCCCTATTTTGACCGTGGCTCCGCACTCCTCGATCAAAAGGAATTTCACGCAGCTCTCGCTGAATTGGACAAAGCCATCTCCCTGCCTCCGCCCTTTCCTCTCTTCCATGTGCTGCGCTCGTTGAACCATTTCATTTTGGGTGACCTCGAAGCCGCGCATAAGGATCAGGACGTGGCAATGCGCCTCTCTCCAAGCGATGCGCTGGTGATGTCCGAACTCAACTTGCAAATTTATGAGGGATATCTGAACTGGGCCGACGATTACTACGGGCGGATTCTGACTCGCGACCCGCTCCACGCCCAAGCCCTACAGGGCTACGCCGATGCCTGCCGCACCAACCTTGAGCATATCCGCGCCGTCGAGCTTTATACCCGAGCCATCGCTGTCAACCCGCGCGAAGCTCGTCTCTACCTCGGGCGGGGAAAATCACATCTCGCTCTTGGCGACCTCGAAAAAGCCCAAGCCGACTTTGAGCAGGTCCTTGCCGTCGGGGCCAAACTTCACTTGAAAAGGCAGGCGGGGGAGTTGTTGAAGAATTAACCTCCAACAGATATGTTCACCTGCCCGACAGGAAAAGGGGTTCCCCGTTATTGACCCCTCCCTTGATTATCCCTCTTTCGAGCGACGCCCCGCTGATATCATTATCGTTTTCCGGGATCGTCGATTGGATTCTCGAATCCAGAATGCCGGCGTCCTTGTAAAGGTAGGCGAATATCACCGGGAATAAGTCCTGCAAGACCACAATGTTGTCGTATTTTTCGAAATCCTCTGTGGGCCAGCGGATCGCCAGGAAGGCCCCATAGCGATCCTGAATGTCCAGCCGGGTGATTTCTGAAATATCGTATACCCCCGATGTTTCCCTGCAGTTCTTGGTTAGGGCGGGACCATGGTCGCCGGCTATGACGACGATTGCGCCTGGATCGTTCGTGAGGACTGTCTCGACATCCTGTCGCATTTCCACATTGGCAGCCGCCAGCCTTTCCTTGTATAAATCGACCTCGTTGGGCAGGCACTTTCCTGAGTTTTGGCTGTGGCTGGGTAGGTCGGAATGCATGTAAACGAAGGCTTTATTCTTGGAGGCGTTTTCCAACAGCCTTTGTTTGTCTGCAACGAATTGTTCCTTCGTTTGACCTTTGAAATCGGTGTCGCCAATATCGAACCGGAACTCGCCGACAAGAATTGCCTCGGACAGGTGGGTATATGGCGGGATGGTGCTCGCGGGAAGCGAATAATCATAGCTTTCACCGAAGCCACGAAACATAAAATCGGAAAAGAACAAGCCGTATGTCCTGTAACCGAAGTCTTTTAACTTGTTTTGCACCACCCCATCTCCCGAAACCGCCCTTCTATGGTCTCCATAATACTCGGGAGATACGTTAAGGACCTTGTCCATGGTCTTGAGAGTCCCCGCGCCGATCGAATAGGTGTGCGGATAAAGCTTGAATCCCTGCTTGTTTAGGTATTCCTCCTGCAAGCTGTTGTCGATGCCGTAAGCCAGCATTGTCTCGTTTGCAACATACGAGTCGTAGACAAGCAGATAAATGTTCGGGGTGACGGCAGGCGCTCTATTCCCGACCAATGCCAGTAACTTGTTTCCTTCAATGGAAGTTGGTTGCGTTTCGGTTTCTGTTTTTTGCGCCCAAAATTGAATGGTGCTGTTGCTCACGAAATTCACTGCAATTAAAAGATACAACATTCTTTTTTGATTGAGATTGTACAAGAGCCAGGTGATCAGAAAAACCCCGCCAAAGAACAGAATCTGTTTTTTCAATGTCCCCTGCTCGAACCAGTTGAAATGGTCGCTTAGTAATGCCATGTTGACGACGCTGAACGCAAAAGCCAACCCCATGATCATCGACGTGCGGGCTGGGACGATAAAATTGATCAATACCGGTACAATAAAAATATACAGGCTCGAAAAGATCGCAAAGAACGCCAGCACGTACAATGAATCCGTGGGAAGCAAAATATCCTGGTTATTCAAAACATATTGAGCCACAGGCGTCAGGGGGAGCAATACCAAAAAAAGGTCACCGGGATGGAACTTTTCGGAGGAGCGTTTCAACGCCGGTCCTCCGTCCTTCTTCGATTTCAGTATTACGAGTAAAACCAGGCACATGACCACTGTTGCCCATGCCGCATATTTTCCCAACCTGCTGGCAAAGAAGTAATTTACACCTTCAGGAAGATATTGAGATGAGATGAATGCGAAAGACCCACAATATAGAGCCAGCAAAGCCAGGGGAACAATGATGCTTGTGATAAGGAAATTTGTCTCGAAAATTTTTTTCAGCATTGAAATGCTATCCTCATTTGATTTTGGTCAGAAAATTCTACCATACCCATATGACTGCCCTGTCTGCTCTCAATCGCGTGGATAATGACCGTTTGCTCACGCGATATTTCTCATGTATTACAATAGTCCCATCATCCCGTGGAGTTTATCTCATGAAAACAGCTCTTCTCGTCATCGACATCCAGAAAGACTACTTCCCCGGCGGAAAATTTCCGCTCGTGGACCCACTCCCGGCGGCGCAGAAAGCCTATGGGCTGCTTCAATGCTTCCGTGAACATGGCGGACACCATGTCCACATCCAGCATATTTCCATCAAGCCCGGTGCAACCTTCTTCATCCGTGGCGACAGTGGTTCCGACATCCATGACGCCGTTGCGCATTTTGAAGGCGAGCCGATTGTTTACAAGCATTATCCCAACTCGTTCCGCGAGACGAACCTGCTGGAGATATTGCAGGGGTGGGGGATTGAGCGCGTGGTCATTACTGGCATGATGACACACATGTGCGTGGACGCCACTGCTCGTGCCGCCGTTGACCTCGGCTTCAAGGTGATTATTGCCGGAGATGCCTGCGCCACCCGTGACCTGACCTATGGCGATACAACCGTCCCAGCCGAACATGTCCATAAGGCGTTTCTTGCCGCGCTCAAATCCTACGGGCAGGTGATGAAGGCGGATGAAGTTATCGCACTGCTGGCTGCCGAAATGATTGATCCACTCAACCGTCAATCGAAAATCGAAAATCATAAATCGTAAATCGTAAATCCAATGACCACCCTCGATCCCGAAAAACAAAAGCAAGCCAAACAATACTCTCGCATTTCCCGCCGACTCTGGCTGGTGGATACGCTCTTCAGTACCGTCTATGCCTTCGCCTGGCTGTTTCTCGGCTGGAGTATCTCCCTCCGCGAATGGCTCCACCGACTGATCACTGTCAACTGGTCACTGATCACTGGCGTTGACTGGCTGCTCATCGCTTTGTACGTCGCCATCTTCGGCGGCGTCTATTCCATCATCAATCTCCCGCTCAGCTATTACAGCGGATTTGTCCTGCCGCATCGTTTCGACCAATCCAACCAGTCGTTCAAGGATTGGGTTGTGGATCAACTCAAGGGTCTTGCCATTGGCGCTCCGCTTGGCTTGCTGCTGCTCGAGTTGCTTTATCTGGCTCTGCGTCTGACTGGCGATGCGTGGTGGCTGTGGGCTGCGGGTGGACTGCTGCTCTTCAACGTCCTGCTTTCCAACCTTGCGCCCGTGCTGATCATGCCGCTGTTCAACAAGTATGTCCCGCTTGGCGATGACCATAAGGAACTTGAAGAACGTCTGCTGGCTCTTGCAAAGCGTGCCAACACCAAAGTGCAGGGCGTCTTCAAGTTCGACATGTCCAAACGAACGAAAGCCGCCAACGCCGCATTGACTGGCATCGGCAATACCCGCCGCATCGTGCTTGGCGATACCCTCATCAACGAATTCACGGCAGATGAGATCGAGACGGTACTGGCTCACGAATTGGGACATCACGTCCACAAGGATATTCCCTTCCTTATCCTTTCTGGAACCTTCCTGACGACTCTCGGCTTGTTCATTTCATCCCTTGTCTTGGATTACGCTGTAAGCGTTTTCTCCTTCACTTCCCTCGCTGACATTGCCGCCTTCCCCGCGCTGTCCCTTGTGTTGGGTGCGTATGGTCTGCTGATCCAGCCGCTCAGCAATGCTCTTTCCCGCTGGCGCGAGAACATGGCGGACGACTATGCCCTGCAATCCACTGGCAAGAACGAAGCCTTCGCTTCCGCCTTTACCCGACTGGCGAATCAAAACCTCGGGGAAGTTGCCCCCGAGGCTTGGGTGGTGTTCATGTTTTACTCGCATCCCCCTCTTGGCGAGCGGATTGCAAAGGCCCAGCGGACTTGACCTACCTGCCTTCCAATTTGAAATTCCCATACGGTGGGTGTAGCAGCATAGACATGGCATGCCTTTCATGTAAACTTCCCGCTTTTCCCATTGTCGAGGGAGTGATATAAATCTCCCGCCAAGGCTTTTGTAATACGCGGAAAATCCCTTTTATTCCGTCAGTAGACGTGCGGTCAAAGTGATGGGCGTGCTTGCCAGCGCTGCGGAGACGGGGCAGCCTTCCTTTACCGCCGCGGCAATTTCCTGGAACTTTTCATCGCTGATGTCTGGCACAACTGCCTCGGTCGTCAAGTGGATTTTGGTAATGCGGCTCTTGCCGTCGATCACTTCAAGGGTGACCTGCGCCTGAGTGTGGATGTTCTTGGGCGTGAAACCATTCTTGCCGAGGTTGGAGCTTAACGCCATGGAAAAACATCCCGCATGGGCCGCGCCGAGCAACTCCTCGGGATTGGTTCCCTGTCCATCTTCAAAGCGGGATGACCAGGTATATGAGCCTTCGTAGGTGCCAAACTTCATGGTGCCCTTGCCTTCTTTCAGGGTACCGGTCCAAACTGCATCTGCATTTCTCGTTGCCATTTTATTGATCCTTTCTACAGGTAAAGTGAATTAAACCCCGAGTTTGACAGGCTCGGAGTCGTTGTTATTACACCAACATCCTCACGGGATTCTCCAGGAACCCAGCCAGCGCCTGCATGAACTGCGCGGCTTCCGCCCCATCGCTGACACGGTGGTCAACCGAGATGGTGGCTTTCATACGGGAACCGATTTCCAGTTGGGGCGGACGGCCGTCCGCCCTTACAACTACGGGAACTTCCTTTGCAGAACCAATTGCCAGAATTGCGGCTTCAGGCGGGTTGACGATGGCAATGAATTCTTCCACTTCGTACATGCCGAGATTCGATGTAGAAAATGTCGAACCGTCCACATCCTCAGGCTTGACCTTGCCTTCGCGAGCGCGTCCAGCCATGGCTTTGACTTCCGCTGAAATCTGGCGCAGGGATTTTTGGTCCGTGTCCTTGACGACGACGGTCATCAAGCCGCCAGGGACGGTCACTGCCACGCCGACATTGACGTGACCGAATTGGATTACCTCATTGCCTTTGATGGTCGCGTTCAAGTTGGGGAACTGACGTAACGTCAATGCAACGGCCTTGAGAATGAAATCGTTGACAGAGAGCTTTTCATTATCAGGCAGGTACGCATTGGCTTGCTTGCGCATGTCGAGCGCCGCGTCCATTTTGTATTCGTGCGTCACATAGAAATGTGGAATGGTCTGCTTCGATTCGACCAATCTGCGACCAATGGCTTGGCGGAGCTTGGTGGTTTGAAAGACCTTGTCGTCGGGTGTTGCAAAGACGATGGACGATGGACCACTGACCATGGTCTGTGGTCGATGGTCTGTGATTGTCCTGGTGAGCGCCGCTTCCACATCTTTCTTGACGACACGCCCGCCAGGTCCAGTGCCTTGAATGCGGGACAAATCGAGCTGATTATCCTTTGCAATTTTCTTCGCCAAAGGCGATGCCTTGACCATGGACGATGCTTCGGATATGGAAACAACTTGGGGAACAGAATCAGTTGTCGGCGGAGTCTGAGGCGCAGTCGTGGTCTGTGGTCTATCGTCTGTCGTCGGTTTGACATCCACCTTTTCCCCTTCCGCCCCCACCACCGCAATCGGTGCATTGACGGGAACCATCGTTCCCTGGTCAACGATCAATTGCAACACCACGCCGCTCGCGGAGGATTCCACTTCCACGGTGGCTTTATCGGTTTCAATTTCAGCGAGCACGTCGCCCTTGTTGATATTTTCGCCCACCTGCTTAACCCAGCGGACGAGGAGACCTTCCGCCATGTCGAAGCCGAGTTTGGGCATGTTGATGGTTTCAGCCATTATTTCAACACCTCCTTTGCCGCGGCGACGATGTCGGGCACTTGCGGCAATGCGGCTTGTTCGAGCGTGCGATTGTATGGAAGCGGAACTTCCTTTTGCGCCACGCGGATGATGGGCGCATCGACGTAATCAAACGCTTCTTCGTAAATACGGCTGACGATTTCACTGCCGACGCCGTACGACTTCCAACCTTCTTCGACGACGATGGCGCGGTTGGTCTTCTTGAACGACTCAAGCACGGGTTCCATGTCGAGCGGGCGCAGCGTGCGCAAGTCAACAACCTCGGCTTCAATGCCTTGCTTGCTGAGTTCGTCGGCAGCCTTCATCGAGAGTTCGAGCCCCTTGCAGTAGGTGACTATGGTCAGGTCTTTGCCGGGACGCTGCATTTTGGATTTGCCAATCGGGATAAGGTATTCGCCATCGGGAACTTCGCCGCGGACTTGATACATCGTCGCATGTTCGATAAAAAGAATCGGGTCATTCGAGCGGATCGCCGACTTGAGTAAGCCTTTCGCATCTTCGGGCGTTCCTGGGCTGACGACCTTCAAGCCAGGGAAGTGCGCGAAAATGGCGTCTGGAGTCTGGGAGTGAGTCGCACCCAGTTGGCGTCCGCCGCCGCCGACAGCACGGATGACGAGCGGAAGCATGAACTGTCCACCAAACATGTAGCGCAATTTTGCCGCCTGGTTGACGATGTAGTCCATTGCCGAGAAGGCGAAGTTGATGGTCATCAGTTCCGCAATGGGACGCTGGCCAACCATCGCTGCGCCGATCGCGCCGCCGATGATGGCGTTTTCCGCGATGGGAGTGTCTTTGATGCGGTCGGGACCGTACTTGTCATAAAAACCTTTGGTGACGGCGTAAGTTCCGCCCCAGACGCCAACCTCTTCACCCATGATGAAGACGGCGGGATCGCGGTCCATTTCTTCCATAAGTGCCTGCGAGATCGCCTCGCGCATTGTGATTTTTGCCATTGTTCCTCTTATATGTCGTTGCGAGGAGGGTGTTCTTCCCGACGAAGCAATCTATTCGTAAAGTTAAAGATTGCTTCGGGCCGGCGCCCTCGCACTGACATGAAATTAATCAGCGTAAATATTCGCGTACAGTGCTTCCATCGACGGCTCAGGGCTTGTCTCCGCAAACTCCACCGCCTTGGCAACTTCCTCCTCCACGCGGGCTTCGATCTCATCCAAACCTTTGGGGGTGGTGACCTTCTTATCCAACAAATACTTGTTAAAAATTCCTATTGGATCGTTTTCCTGCCACTTCTTCACTTCCTCCGCCTTGCGATAGCGTTCGGGATCACCCATTGAATGTCCGCGGAAACGGTAGGTGTCAATTTCAAGTAGATATGGCTGGCTTTCTTTGCGAACAAACTCAAGCGCTTCTTTTGCGGCATCGTAAACCTTGGTTACATCCATGCCGTCCACCTGACCGTTCTTCATGCCGTAACCTTCCGCCTTCTGGCGAATCTCGGTCACAGCTGAAGCGCGGTTGACCGCCGTGCCCATGCCGTACTGGTTGTTTTCACAGACCCACAACACGCGCAATCCCCAGGTCTTGGCGAGATTCAAGGCTTCGTGAAAGTAGCCGATGTTGGTCGCGCCGTCACCAAACATGCAGATGGTGATATTGTCATTCTTGGCGTATTGGTCGCCGAGCGCAAAGCCCGAAGCAATGGGGAGGTGTCCGCCGACGATGGCGTGTCCACCCCACATATTCTTGGTGACATCCGCCATGTGCATCGAGCCGCCCTTGCCTTTGGATATGCCCGTTGCCTTGCCGAGCAGTTCAGCCATCACTTCATTGGCAGAGATGCCGCAATTCAGTGCCACACCGTGGTCACGATAGGCGGTGATCACACGGTCACGTGGTTCCCGTGCCGCGATCAGTCCGGTTGACACAGCTTCCTGTCCGATATAAAGGTGCATAAAACCGCCGATCTTGCCAGCTTGATACAATTCAGCGCCGCGTTCTTCAACGCGGCGGATCAAAACCATCTGGTAATACAAATCAAGTAACTTTTCTTTATTCATTTCTTTAAAAACTCCACAAAAATGGGAATCGTAAACGCTACGGCTGATAATTTTTATCTAATTTATCATAAAAATTGATTTGATGCAAATCCAAATCGATAAAATTTTCCCAAAAAGCTAGCATATTGACTTTTTCCCTACAGGTGTTATAACTTAATTGTCCGCCAGAGCTATTTCGTTTTCTTCAAAGGAGAATAAATATGAAACTTACCCCTCCCACCATGATTGTGTTTTGGGTTTCGGTTGCTCTTGGGTTGATTGGTTTATTGGGTGCCATTGGTGTAATCGGTGCTTTAGCTGGTTATGCTTTCTGGTTTGTTTTTGTAGGACTTGTCCTGCTAGTCCTGGGATTGCTGATCAAGGGAATGTAAGCCTTGCCGACTGGCGGATGAACAAGCTCCCCGCAGTGTTGCGGGGAGCTTTTCAATTACAGGGTATCGTGTAATTTTTACAAAAAAAAGTTTGGCAACTTGCGAGGCAGGCGATAAAATCAAAGCATGGACTGGTTCACAGGCTCGAAACAGGGAGAAGTGAAAAAGTTGATTTCGCAACTTGCGGATTCGACCAGGCGTGATGCGGCCGCCCGTGAGTTGATCAAACTCGGGGCGGATGCGGTTCCGCCTTTGATTGATTCGCTCCAGAGTCAGGACCCGAACCTGATTCTGTACTGTCAACATATCCTTGCCCGAATCCCGGCCGCGACTCCGCTGTTGGTGAAGGCGCTTGCCACTGCCCATCCACTTGTGCGTGGACGTGTTGCTGAAATCTTTGGCATCACCAAGGACAAGTCAGCCATACCCGCTTTACTGGATGCTGTGAGGGGCGAGTATTTTACCGTCTGCGCGCGCGCGGCTCTTGCTCTGGCGAATATCGGTGACCCAAAGGTGGTCAACTTTCTTTTGCCTTTGCTCAAGGACAGGGAAGCGGAAGTCCGCAGCGCCGCCTGTGTTGCGATTGCCAAATTCAACGATCCCTCAACCTTTGATGACATCACCACCGTTTTGCTGGACGACCCGCTGATCGAAGTGCGTCAATCCGCAGCGCGGGCGTTGGGCGGGACAAAACATCCCGCCGCATTGCCGTTTCTGATGGAAGCTCTGCGCGATTCCTCGTGGTGGTTCGAGCAGGAACAAGCCGCTGCTGACCTGCTCAACGCCATTAAGAACATGGGACCCGCAGCCGTCGATCCGTTGATTGAAGCGTTACACGACCGCGAAGGCACAGTGCGCAGGTATGCAGCGAGCATGCTGGGCGAGATGGGTGACATCCGCGCCATCGAAGAGTTGGGCATGACCTTGTATGACTTGCATGTGGAAGTGGGGAGAGTCGCCGCTGAAGGACTTACCAAATTCGGCGCATCCGCAGTGGGCATCCTCATCGAAGCGTTGAGTCACCCCGAAGCGGCGGTGCGCGAACATGCCGTGACCGCATTGGGCGCAATCCAAGATGCGCGTGTCGCCCCCGCGTTGATCGAAATGCTCCGCGACCCTGACCGCGAAGTGGTCAAGCAAGTCATCCTTGCGCTTGGAAAATTGAAGGACACTCGTGCTGAGTCCGCCCTGCGTGAAATCGCCAGTTCAAGAGCAGACAGGGAACTGGCGATGCTGGCGAAACAGATGTTGGGATAGCTCTGCTCTATCCGCCCCCGATCACAGCCATCACCTTGACTGTATCCCCCTCCTGAATAACATAATCCTTGTCACGCTGTTCGTCGTTGACCATGACCAGTGCAACCAGTTCCGAGCGAATGCCCGCCCTCTCCAGCGTCGCGCGGACGGTGGAGCCAGATTCGACCTCCAACTCGTTCTGTCCGTTGACGAGGGATTTCAAATGACCAATGGGGCGTAGCTTTGCGGACATGTTCACCAATTGTCATTCTGAGCCCCGAGCCTCAAATGGCGAGCGGGCGAAGAATCTCCGTAACAGGGGAGACTCTTCGCCCCTTTGGGGCTCAGAGTGACATAAAGAAATTTACCCAACCATTGCCTTCAATCCGAGGCTTTCGAGTTTCTCAGGATTGGGCAGACCGTCCCCGCTCCAGCCGCGCTGCTCGTAGTACATGTCGAGCAGGGCGTTCACATCTTCAAATTTGGTGATCTGTCCCTTGGTCACGCCAGTAGTGGGAGGCTCCTCGTAGAAGCGCGAAGCGGGCATATCCCATTCGCGGTCGAAGCCCTCGTTCTCGCGGATCCAGAACAGGCGGGTCAGGTTCCAGATGCGCTCGCCGACCTTTTCCAAATCTTCCCAGGTGCGATGAATGCCCGTGATGCCTTCCAACGCCGGGACGTACAAGTCGCGGTCGATCCCAAGTTCCACCCATTGCAAACGGCATCCGCCGAGCACATCGAACATGGGGCGGAAGTTTTGCAGCCAGATGATACGCGCCACCTTTTCGGGAACAACCTTTTCGCGCCCGACTTGCAGGTCGTAGGTGATCGCCCACGAGCGGTTGTGATGCGCGCCCACGTCACAGGTCATGTAGGCGAGGAGCATCGCGGTTGCATTGTGAGTGGCATAAGCAGACTGTTCCATGCCCTTCACGTGGATGGCAAACTTCTCGCTGCCATGACCGACCTTCTTTGCCGCCTTCTTCACACCATCCGCCAGCACTGCACCGAAGCCTTCGCGGTTGGCGATCTTCTTGATCAACTCGAACATTGCTTGGGCGTTGCCAAAGTTTAGTTCAAGTCCGTCAGTTTCCGCCTTGGTGAGGATGCCCTTCTCGTAGCATTCCATCGCCCAGGCGATCACGCCCGCAGCGCTGATCGTGTCGATGCCGAGGTCGTCACACAGCAGGTTGGCTTGCGCCACGTCTTCGATGTCGTCGACACCCACATTTGCGCCGAGCAGACCAATTGTCTCGTACTCTGGACCTTCGACGTATGTCCCATACTTCTTCACGTGACTGTATTTCCCGCACGGACACGGACATCCAAAACAGCCCTTGTCGGTGATGACGATTTTCTCGCGCATCACTTGTCCGTAAATGTTCTTGCCATTCTCAAAGGAGCCCGCGCTGAAGTTGCGGGTGGGAAGCGCGCCGACTTCGTCGCACCAACTGGTGACGATGGTCGTGCCGTAGCGTGTCCATTCTTTGATGCCTTCCGAATCCTTGCAGGCTTTGAAGATTGCCATGCCCGCCTGGCGATATTTTTCGACATCCGCCACGGGGACGGATTTGGTCCCATGCAGAACAATCGCCTTGACTTTCTTGACGCCCATCACCGTGCCTACGCCGCCCCGCCCCGCCTGGCGTCCATAGTCGTGGTTGATGCTTGCAAAAGCGACGCCGTTCTCGCCGCCGGGTCCGATCACAGCGATTTGGAATGCCTCGCCGAATTTTTCCTTGAAGCCCTTTTCGACCTCGAATGTGCCCTTACCCCACAAATCGGTGGCGTCGCGGATTTCGATTTTGTCGTCGTCGATGAAAAGATAAACTGGCTTCGGGCTGATGCCTTCGAGGATGATCGTGTCCAAACCCGCATACTTCATTTCAGCCGTGAAGTGACCGCCCATCGAGGCGTCGGCGTAGCCACCCGTCAGCGGGGACTTGGTCGTCCAGTCACACTTGCCGCCGCCGGGAATCAACATCCCGGAAAAAAGCCCCGTCGAGATGAAGAGTTTGTTTTCAGGTCCGAGCGGATCCGCGCCCTTCGGCACTTCCTTGTAAAGGAGATACGCTCCAAAGCCACGCCCACCAAGCCAGTCCCGCGCGAGTTCGGGCGGGGTCGGTTCCTTCTTCCAAGTACCATTCGTCAAATCAACACGCAGGATGCTTCCACCATATCCGTTCATGTTTGCCTCCTATGCCGCCACTGTTTCTTTTTCTGCAATCCAGAGCGCGCCCGTGCCGCACGCCGCAACACAGTCACCACACAGGTCACATTCCCAGGCGGTGTTCGGGACGAGGTCCGCTTCCATGAACATCACGCCTTCGGGACATTCGGGCACGCATGCGCCGCACATGATGCAATCCTCCTGCACCACGTAGTACGCGCCCTTATCATTTTGAACGATACATTCCGGGGGACAGACCTTGGCACAGTCACCGCATTGGGTACAAACCTTGACGTTGTACACGCCGGGCGCCGGGAAGTGCGGCTCGATGATCAACGCCGCCTTTTTGGGATTGCTCTCCCTGAAGAGATTCAGGGAGCATGCCACGCGACAGGCATTACAGCCTGAGCATTTTGAACTATCCGCATATAGCCTCATCATGGACGACTCCTTTTTGGATTATTCATTGGATTAATGTTTTTTTGATATTTAAAAATACTCCATTCCTAATCCAAAGTGTAGAGACATCCATCATTATTATGAGGTTACAAATCGGATTTGTCATATTGTTATGCTTTTACCGGTACAACTGAAACATTCAACAGTCAAATTCCCTCGATTATGGCTTGGGAGTAGAAAATGAATAATCCACTTCTTGAATGGTCAAGCGGGAGAAGGAAACAACAACCGGGTTCTCCTCCCCCGAGTTGACAAATACCCCAATTGTTCCGCTTGGATAGGTTCTGTTGCTAATGCCGAATTGGTATCGTCCATTCAGGAATAAACGCAGTTCCGGACCTGCAGCCCATATTCCAATGCGGACTTCGCCCGGCGCGCCGCGTGGCACGTCACCGCTGGGGAGGGGCGTTTGCAATACCTCGCGTTTGCCCACGCTGATTCGTTCCGCAAAGACATCGCCGTTGCAGGTCAACGAGAAACGGTAATATGCCACCGCATTGGCGCGGACCAATATGCCGTAACTATCGTCGCCGCGGCAGAGACCGGGGCGGGCAGTGATCTCCGCGTAATAGTCATCTGCCGCGAGTCCGTGACGCAGGCTGAGCATGTAAACCTTGCTTTTCGCGGATAGGATCAGGCGGTTATCGTTGATTTCCGCACTCCCCATATCGGATGATGCAATGTCCCATAGGGAGGGGTCGGAGAAATCGTCGGTGAGGATCGTGGAACCAAGTCCGGGGCGCATCTCCGGGGTGGGCGGTTTGGGAGTCGCTGGTGCTCCCGGAGTGGGTGTTTCTGAAGGCGGGAACCAGACAATGGTCGGCGTCAGGGTCGGGATTTCCGGCACCAGCGTGGGAATTGGCGTTGCAATGAGAGCATCTAAAACGACGCAGGAACTGGTCAGGGTGACGACCAGCATGAGGAGCAAGAGATATAAAAATATCATGCAAGTTTTGTGACAGCTTTTCATGGATTGTGTCGTAAAATTAAGTGAACGTCATTCTAGCATAAAGGAGCGAACATGCGCGAAAAGCAAGTGTTGGTGACAGGCGCCTGCGGTGAGATTGGGCAGGCGTTGGTGCAGGAATTGTCGAAGAAAGGTGGTTACAAAATTGTAACCTCAGACTTGTATCCGCCTCCGGATTCGATTAAATCGCTTGTGGCGGAACATGTGGCGGGGGATCTGGTTTACAAAGTCAAGACCTTTTACGATTACGATTTCGACATCATCTTCCATTTGGCAGCTTCGCTCTCGTCGAAGGCGGAGGTTGCCACCGAGGAGGCGCACCGCATCAACGTGGAAGGCACGATGCAGTTGTTGATGCTGGCGGCATATCGTTCCGAAAAATATAAAAAGGAAGTGAAGTTCCTGTTCCCCAGTTCGATTGCCGCCTATGGAGTGCCGAGCATAGAAGCCAAGAAACAGGCGGGGGCGGTGAAAGAGACGGAATGGAACACGCCGCACACCATGTACGGATGCAACAAGTTATACTGCGAAAAGTTGGGATTGTACTACAGCAAATACTTCGGTCAAAAACATTTGGATGAAAACCCGCCCGCAATGCTGGACTTTCGGGCGATCCGCTTCCCAGGGCTGATCAGCGCCTTTACCCTGCCCAGCGGCGGGACAAGCGACTATGGTCCCGAGATGCTGCACGCGGCAGCGCAGGGCAAACCGTATTCCTGCTTCGTCCGCGCTGACACCAAAATCTCGTTCATGGCGATGCCCGATGCCATCAAGTCCCTGCTAACGTTGATGGATGTGCCGCGCGAAAAACTTTCGTACACGGTTTACAATATTGCGGCGTTTGCCCTGACAGCGGAGGAATTCCGCGAGCGGGCGCTGGACGCATTCCCCGGCGCACAAATTACTTATGATATCAATCCGCGCCGACAGGGAATTGTGGATTCCTGGCCCGAGGATGTGGATGACGCTCTCGCCCGCGTCGAGTGGGACTGGAAGCCCGATTATGACGCAGATCACTTCTTCGACGATTATTTCCTGCCCGAAATTCTTAAGAGGTACGGCAAGAGCAGGTAATGCGTTACTTCGTGACGGTTCAAACAGTTGTGATTCCCCCGGAATTGATAATCAAAGCCAGGGACTTTGCCAAGCTGGTCACGCCGACCATTGGTTCTCCGGGCAGTGGCTATCGTGACACGAATCAATTCGATTTGAAGAAAATCGAAAACGATCACTTTGTCAGCAAAGCCGGGGAGGAGGCGGTGCGAATCGTCTTTGAGAAATTCGGGCGGCAGGTGAAAGGTCCCGACTACCGCATCTACGAGGGAAAGCAAAAGTCGTGGGATTCTGATTTGTATATCGATGGACTGGGTCTGGCAGTCAAGACCCAGTCCACAGCATTATCCAAACGTTTTGGCTTGTCGTGGACTTTCCAGGCGGGAAGTCAACGCAGGGACCCAATCCTCGCCAAGCCTGACGCCTGGGTGTGCTTTGTGGAGTTCAACCCGTCCACCCGCCAGTGCAAAGTTTTTCCACCATATCAAATCAAAGAGTTGACGTTTGGAGAACCGAAACTCGAAAAGTTGAAGGGCAGCAAAAAGGTGGTTTACGTGGGAAGTTTGCCCGCTTTGTAATGGTCAATCTATTGCTCCAGCCGCCGGGACGGCGGTCGGAGCAAAGTTATTTTACGCTGATCTCCAGCGAATTAAGCTCGACCTCCAGTGCGTCTCCATATTGAATGCCCTCAACCTCATACGTGATGACTTCGACCAGCGAGGGATTCTGAAAATGGGTCTTCTTGGTTTCGGGATGTGGGTAATACACCCAACCTTCGTATGACTTCCCGTTGAACCAGACCTTGCAGCGTGAAAACGAAAAAGTCTCGGGCGGATGCAGGTCAGTCCACTCGACCAGCGGAAAAGTAAATTCGGGCTTCGTCATCTCGAATTCCAGCGGCGCAATCGAAATATTCAGCGTGCCGTTGAAGTAGGGGTACAAGTCAAGTCCTAGAGCCTTGAAATACGGTTTCTGCTTTTCAAGTGAACTGTACGGATATGCCGCTGACGGACGCGACGCAACCCGATGTCCCTCCACAAGAATGCCTTTGAGTCGATGCCAGGTGGTCATGGTCGGGAGTATAACTCACGTTAGTGCGTCGCACGGAGAGGGGGAACGAATCTCATTAAGAGGGCAACTCTACCCGGTTGGATTATCTTATCGAAGCAAGTGCGACGCACTCTTCTCGCCTTGAAGGCGCCGAAGGGGCTGGAAATTGAACCCTGATTCATGCTACAGTAGGTATGGACAAGTTATTTTCGCGTGAAAGGAGGCTGAAAATGACTGCGATAAAACGACTGAATATCCTAATGGCGGATGACAGTTCAGAGCACGCTTGGTCCGCAGTCGAGCTGATTCGTGATTTCGCATTGCCAACCAGGACCAAGGTCATGGTTCTGCGGGTTTTCACTCCGGGGCAAATTACAGCCATACCCGATTTCGAAAGGTCGCTCGAAAAAACAAAACAGCATCTTCTATACGCGGGGGTGAAGGTCGAAACCGAGTTGATCCTTGGTTCGCCAGCCGAAAAGATCATCGAAGTGGCAAAACATAAAAAATCGAACCTGATCGTAATGGGCGCAAAGGGACTCCGCGCCACACTGGGCATCCTGTTGGGCGGTGTGGCTCAACAGGTTGTTGAGTATGCCCGCACCCCGGTGTTGATCGTCCGTGCGCCATACATGGGTTTGCGACGCATCTTGCTGGTGATCGATGGTTCCGCATCCAGCCAATACGCTGCACGTTACCTGGGCAAATTTCCCCTGCCCGAAAAAGTGGACGTCCGGGTCATGCACGTCATTCCGCCGCCCCAGCCGTTATTGACCATGGAGCCGCACCTCGGCGGCTGGCAGACCGTTTACCTGCCCCCGCCCGAGGATGATTCTGAGGCGCAAAAGACGCAGGAGCAAAAAGGTGATGCCCTTCTCAAGCGGACCTGCGACCTGCTTCAACGTCATGAAATTTCCGTCACTCCTATCCTCAAGCAGGGTGATGCCGCCACCGAGATCATCGATTACGTCAAAGCCAACGAGATCGACTTGATCGTGGCCGGGTCGCTTGGCTTGAGTCAACTCAGGAGTTGGTGGGTGGGAAGCGTTTCCCGCAAACTGATCCACTATTCGAATTGTTCGGTCCTGATGGTGAGGGGCCCTCAAAAGGAGTAGGATTATGGAAGTCGAAATTGGCAAGGTAACCCACTATTTCAATCATCTCAATGTCGCGGTCTTGAAGCTGTCAGATGGACTGAAGCTCGGCGATACCATCCACGTCCTCGGTCACGTGACTGATTTTGCCGAGAAGGTCTCATCGATGCAGGTGAACCATCAAGCGGTGGTGTGGGTCAAGCCCGGCGACGATGTGGCACTCAGGGTCGAGGAACCTGTCCGCGAGCACGATGTCGTCTATCGAGTCGTCGAAGGAACCCTGGAAGCGAATTTCTAGATTTGCCGATGAATGATATTTGATAAGGGGTTGTTTTTGATTCCCGTTGACCGGAATTCTCCCGAATAAAAACTCGCGCCGAGTATGGTATCTGGCGCGAGCATGGACTTGAATTTGGGAGGAAAGAGGGATGAGAGATTTTGATTAGAACAATGTCAGAATTCCTGTTTCCGGGTCTTCGCTCAATTCGCTGATTGCGGAATAATTCTCTCGTAAGATGGTCTCGATCTCCTGGGTGGAGCAATTACCGCGTCGTATCCAAATGATCTTTGGCGGAAATCCCTTGATTATTCCGAATTCGCTGAAATCTGCATCCTTGGTGACGATCATGTAATCGTTATCGTGGGCGTATTGCCAGATTTCGATATCCATTGCATTGCCCAAACCAAGGTTGAAGACGTGGACAGAGCCGGGATAGATATCCGTGAGGCGGTCAACAAGGCGTGGGGAAATATTCTGGTCGAAAAGCAACAACTTCATGGCTGGACTGCCACCATCAGGCGTTCACGCGTTGCAGCAAAACTAAGACTGGCAAGGATATCCTCTTTTGTCAGGTAGGGAAAATCGTTCAGTATCTCCTGCTCGGACATGCCCGAAGCAAGATATTCCAGCACATCATAGACGGTGATTCGCATACCGCGAATGCACGGTTTTCCTCCGCGTTTTCCAGGTTCGATGGTAATAATGTCTTTGAATTGCATGGGACACACTCCAATCCAGTGACTGCTAAAGTTGAATCACTCTTTCTTATTTTATCATTTCCTGCCAATATGGCTGGAGTCAACAGCGCGAGCATGGACTTGAAAGGTGGGATGCTAGAACTCGATTGGCAAATTTTCCAGTCCGCGAATGACGAAGCCTTTGGCGAATTGCGCCTCTCCCGCCGGGTGGACATTTGGCAGGCGCTTGAACAAGACGCTGAACAGTACCTGCAACTCCAGACGCGCAAGCGGCGCGCCGAGACAGTAATGGGTGCCGAGACCAAACGTCAGCAGGGGGTTATCCTGTCGGGACAGGATCAGCTCGTCGGGTCGTTCGAAGCGGGCGGAGTCGCGATTCCCCGAAATGTAGAATAATCCAACTTCCGCGCCGCGCTTGAGCGGGATTCCGCTGATCTCCATATCCTCCAGCACGTAGCGTTCGAACATGGGCAGCGGCGTTTCGTAGCGCAGGAGTTCATCGACGGCGGTCTTGAGCAGGGATGTGTTGTTTTGATCAACCGCCTCTTTCATGATTTCAAATTGGGCGGGATTCTGAAACAGGGCGCGCAAGCCAAGCGATGAGCCGTTAACCGTGGCTTCGTGCCCCGCGTTCAGCAGGAAAATGCTGGTGGCGCGCAATTCGTTTTCGGTGAGAGTCTCGCCCTGATCGGTGACCTGGACGAGGTCGGTGATGAGGTCATCCTGCGGGTGGGCGCGGCGTTCCTCTGCCAGCGCGCCGATCATTTCCATGAAGTCGCTTGCGGCGCGGTTGGCGGCTTCGACCTGTTCGTCGGTGTAACCCAGCTCGTACATTTTGACGATGGCATTCGACCACGGGCGCAGGTTTTGTCTTTGCGCTTCGGGAATACCCAGCAGGTCTGCGATCATCGCCACGGGCAGCGGCTCTGCAATGGCGTGGACAAAGTCGCATTTGCCATCCGCTTCCACGGCGTCGATCAGCCGATGTGTGGTTTGCTCCAGCCTGCCGCGCAGACTCTCCACGCGCTTGGGCGTGAAGACCTTCGTCACCAGCGAGCGGATCCTGGCATGGGACTTGCCTTCCATATCCATGAAGACATTGTCCTGATACCCCCGAAAGCCCGTGGTGCGCGGATCGGGCGGGGACCAGCCGATCTCCTCGCGTGAATACAAATGCAGCATGGTGCGCCCAAGCCGTTTATCTCTCAGCAGGGACGTGATATCCGCATGGCGCGTGAAGAAGGTCTTGCCCCAGACGGGGTCGTGATAGGCTGGCGCTTCGCTTCGCAAGGCTTTCAACTGCGCGTATGGACTCGCGATGAAATCGGGATGATTGATGTCGATATGGTGGGTGGGAGTTGGCATTCCTAATTTTACTAGGTTTTGTAATTTACTATTACCTTAACGCCACCTTCCGAGCATGATATAATGCCGCCCATGCAACCAAACCTCAACCCGTCCGCTGCCGCTCAAGCCGCCGCCGCTACGCGAGCGTTCTGGAGACCTGTCACGGCTTGAGACTGGATGAAGAAATTCAAAGTCCCGAAACCAACAGGTTCGGGACTTTTTTATTCCCCCGACCCTCAACCTGCCAACTTTCAAACCTTCAACCTTCGACATTTCATCCTTCATCCTTCATCATTCATCCTTCCGATTGGTATAATTCGCCAGTCATCATCTAACTTCGGAGCATTTTTATGAGCAAAAAACTAACAGGCAACCAAATTCGTCAGGACTTCATTGACTTCTTCGTCGAGCGCGGACACACCGCCGTGCCGTCCATGTCCCTCGTCCCAGGCGGCGACGCCACCCTGCTCTTCACCAACTCGGGCATGGTGCAGTTCAAGGACGTCTTCATCGGCACCGACAAGAAACCCTACACCCGCGCCGTCGACTCGCAGAAGTGTATGCGTGTGGCTGGCAAGCACAACGACCTCGAAGATGTGGGGCGCGACGACACACATCACACCTTCTTCGAGATGCTCGGCAACTGGTCCTTTGGCGACTACTACAAAAAGGAAGCCATCGCCTGGTCCTGGCAGTTGCTGACCGAAGTCTGGGGTCTGCCCAAGGACAAGCTCTATGCCACCTGCTTCGAAGATGATAGCGCAGCGTACCCTGGCGGCAAGGGCAACGTCCCGCGCGACGATGAAGCTGGCGACATCTGGAAGGAACAGCCTGGCTTCGACCCTTCGCACGTCCTCTTCTTTGGGCGCAAGGAAAACTTCTGGCAGATGGCGGAATTTGGTCCGTGTGGTCCCTGCTCCGAAATCCACATTGACCTCGGCGAAGAGCGCGACAACCTGCGCGGCAGGGAACATCGTTGCGGCGTCAACGGCGAATGCACGCGCTTTCTTGAACTCTGGAACAATGTTTTCATTCAATACAACCTCTTTGAAGATGGTCGCCTCGAACCGCTCCCCGCCAAGCACGTGGACACGGGCATGGGCTTCGAGCGTATCGTCTCCGTTTTGCAGGGCGTCGACTCCAACTACAAGACCGACCTCTTCACGGGTTCGCTGGATGTCCTGCGCTCGCTCACGGGTCACAGCGAAAAGGAAATGCTCGCCGACTTCACGCCCTACCGCGTCATCTGCGACCATGCCCGCTCCGCCGCCTTCCTCATCGCCGACGGCGTCGTCCCCGGCAACGGCGGACGCAACTACGTCACCCGTATGATCATCCGCCGCGCTGCCCGCTTTGGGACGAAGATCGGATTGAACCAGCCGTTCCTCGCGAAAGTTGCGGAGGCAGTCATTGCCCAATATGGTGGCTTTTATCCTGAGCTGGAAAAGAACCGCGCGACGATTTTGGATAATCTCACCCGCGAGGAAGTCCGCTTCGCACGCACGGTGGAAGCTGGTACTGCTCATCTGGAGAATCTCCTCTCCGAGCTTCGTGCCGCAAACGCCAAAGTCCTCGACGGTCACAAAGCCTTCGACCTGTACGCCACCTATGGCTTGCCCTTCGAAATTTCCCGCGACATCGCCCGCGAGCAGGGACTCGACGTGGACGAGGCTGGTTTCAACGCCGCGAAGGAAGAGCACAGCGTCGCCTCTGGCGGTGGCAAGGCGATGGGCAAACTCGGTGGCGAAGACTCGGAATTCTTTGCGGGCATTTTGAAAGACTTGCAGGCAAAGGGTAAATTGGGAAAAGACGGCGTTGTGTATGACCCGTACACAAGTACACAAGTGGAAGGTGAAATTCTTGCTTTGGTTGTGAATGGCGAAGCAGTCTCCTCCGCCTCCCTCGACGACCAGGTGGAAGTGATTCTGCCGAAGACTGGTTTCTACATCGAAGCGGGTGGTCAGGTTGGAGACGAAGGCTACATCCGCGGCGAAGACTGGGAAATTGAAATATCTGCCGTCCGCCGCGCCTCGGCTGGAGTTATCGCCCATATCGGGCAGGTGATCTCTGGTCAGCCCAAGGTCGGTGACAAAGCCACCGCCGAAGTGGACATGGTCCGCCGCCATAATATCATGCGCAATCACACCGCCACGCACCTGCTGCACAAGGCGCTGCACGAAGTCCTCGGTGACCACGCGAGGCAGGCGGGTTCTTTGGTTGCTCCCACGCACCTGCGCTTCGATTTCACCCAGCCCGACGCGATGACTCCCGAACAGATCGAACGTGTCGAGAAGATGGTCAACGAAGCCATTGCCGAAGACATGCCCGTCCACAAGGAAGTCAAATCTCTGGACGAAGCCCGTAAGGAAGGCGCGATGGCGCTCTTCGGCGAGAAGTATGGCGAGGTGGTGAGAACGATCAGTATTTTGGATGCTGGCTCATCGGGGGCTAAGCCCCCGATGGAGCAGGATGGGCAGAGCAAGTATTCCTACGAACTCTGCGGTGGCACCCACCTCGAACGCACCTCCGACATCGGCGCGTTCCTCATCGTCAGCGAAGGCTCGGCTGCGGCTGGCATCCGCCGTATCGAAGCGGTCACAGGTCGCGGCGCGTATGAGTTGATCCAGAAACGTTTCAAGACCCTCAAACAGACTGCTGGCGCGTTGAAGTCCTCGGTGGATGAAGTTCCTCTCAAGGTGGAAGCCTTGCAGGACGAAGTCTCTGACCTCAAAAAGCAGCTCGCCGACCTGCGTACACAATCGGCGCTTTCTGCTTTCAATGCCATGTTGTCTAACGTTCAAACCGTCAAGGATGTCAATACGCTCGGCGTCGAAATCCCGAATGCCGACGTGGACACCCTACGCTCGCTCGCCGACAAATTCCGCGAGAAACACCCCAAGAACGGCGCGGCGGTTCTGGTGACTGGCTCCACTGTCATCGCAGTTCTGACCGAAGACGTGGTCAAGCGCGGCGTCAAAGCTGGCGACCTCATCACGGGCATCGGCGGCAAGGGCGGCGGACGTCCCAACCTGGCGCAAGGCAGCCTCATGGACAATGTCAAAGAGGCGTTGGCGAAATTGCCAAAGGTCCTGGAAGAAAAATTGAAATGACGTAGGGGCGGAGCACTGCTCCGCCCTTTTTATTTGCCAATCACCCCAAGCCATTCAGCCGAATGGCTTTTTGTTTTCTCCTTGCAAACCTGTTTGGGAACTTTCCTGTTCATTGTTGCGTCATCCAAGCAACAATTCAATTCAACGGGACGCCGCCCGCTGAACCACCCAAAACAAATAGGAGAAGAAGAAATGAAAACCTTACGCAAAGCCGTTGGCTTGAGTGTCCTGTTCGTGCTGCTGTTTTTGACCGCTTGTGGTGGGGGCGCCCCATCCGCAACTGAAGTGCCTGCCAGTCAGGACTATGAGTATGAAGCTCCCGCCGCCACGGAAGCGCCCGCCATGGAAGCGCCGATGTATGCGCCGACTATGTCAGCAACCCAATCGATGAACGGGGCAAGCCAACCTCAGGCTGGTGCGCCCGCTCCCAAGAGCAACAATGAACCGTATGACATGTTCTTCGAGGACTATGGCGTCAACCCGTCCATCGACACCGAAGACGACAACCTCTCCACCTTCGCCCTGGACGTAGACACGGGTTCGTACACCGTCATGCGGAATTATCTCAACGACGGCAACCTGCCGCCCGCTGATTCCGTCCGCGTCGAGGAATACGTCAACTACTTCGAGCAGGGCTACCCAACCCCATCCGAACGTCAGGCTTTCGGAGTTTACATTGATGGCGGTCCCTCACCCTTCACCCAGACCGAACGCTACGACATGCTTCGTGTCGGCATTCAGGGCTATGAAGTTTCCGAGGAAGAACGCAAAGACGCCAACCTTGTCTTCGTGATCGATGTCTCTGGCTCGATGGATTTAGACAACCGCCTCGGGCTGGTCAAACGCTCGCTGGAACTGCTCGTCGAGCGGCTGCACTCCGACGACACGGTCAGCATTGTGGTCTACGGCTCGGAAGCCCGCGTGGTGCTGGAGCCGACTCGCGGCTCGAAGTCGGGCAGAATCCTCGACGCGATTTACAGTCTCGAACCCGAAGGTTCGACCAACGCCGAAGCGGGAATCCGCCTTGGGTACAAAATGGCGATGCAGGACTTCAAGCCCAATGGAATCAATCGCGTCATCCTCTGCTCGGACGGGGTCGCCAACGTGGGGCAGACCGAAGCCGACACCATCCTTGAAGAAATCCGTGGCTACGTGGAAGAAGGCGTGTGGATGACCACCATCGGCTTCGGTATGGACAATTACAACGACACCCTCATGGAGCAACTGGCAAACGACGGCAACGGCTTCTACGCCTACGTGGATGACATTGACGAAGCCGAACGGCTCTTCCTGGATAACCTGACCAGCACCCTGCAAACCATCGCGCTGGACGCCAAAGTGCAGGTGGATTTCAACCTCGAAGTGGTGAAGCGCTATCGGCTGGTTGGCTACGAAAACCGCGCCGTCGCCGACGAAGACTTTCGCGACAACACGGTGGATGCGGGCGAGATTGGCGCGGGGCATACGGTGACGGCGTTGTATGAAATCAAGCTGTACCCCGAAGCCCGCGGCAGAATCGCCACCGTCAATATGCGCTGGGAAGACCCCGATACCCGCCAGGTGACGGAAATCTCGAAAGACTTCGACACGAGTGATCTTGCTTACGACTTCCGCGAGACCGATCCGTACTTCCAACGCGCCGTGGTCGTTGCGGAATACGCCGAAATCTTGAAGGATAGCTATTGGGCTGAGGAAAGTTCGTTGGACGATGTGTACGACGAAGCCCAATACCTCAGCGACGAATTCCACCGCGACGAAGTGATGGACGAGTTTGTGGAGTTGGTCCGCCAGGCGCGGCGGATGAGAGATTAAATGTCATTGCGATCCGCCGCTCTTGTTTTTCGGCGGCGACGCAATCTCCAACTGACATGGGGATTGCTTCGGGCTAGCGCCCTCGCAATGACATAACAAATAACAAACAACTCCCCGTTCGTGCGAGCGGGGAGTTGCCTTACCTGTTTACTTGTCTACCTACTTGTACTTCCAATTCTGCGCGCCCCAACTCATGCTGCCCCAGGTGCTTGGGACATAGCCTTCAAGGTTGTCGGCGAAGCCGTAGCCATCGAGGAAGACGTACAAAAATACCTGTGGCAAGTCCTTCTGATTCTGCTCCGCAACCTTGCAATACGCTTCCTTGCGGACATTGATGTCGAAACTGCTGCCAGCTGTTTCGAGAGCAGAATCCACTTCGGGGTTCACCCAGCGGAAGTAATTTCCGCCCGTGGGATTCTCCGCCGTCGGGATGCGCGAAGAGTGATAGGCGTCGAAGTTGTAGCTTTGCGGCTCGGTAGTGAAGCCGCGGTCGAAGATCAGCATGTCGAAGTCGCCGACAGCGCGGGGGGAGTTATCCTCGAATGTGCCGAAGATGATCGAGAAGTCGTAGTTCTGGATTCGCGCTTCGATGCCGACTGCCTTGAGGTTCTCCACGATGAATTCCTCACTGCGTTGCAGCGGGTCGAAGGCGGTGTAGCCTTGCAGTTCGAGTGAGAGGCGGGTCCCATCCTTGGCGTACATCGCGCCCTTCGCCACGCGGATGCCGTCATCGCCCATCACCCAGCCAGCCTCTTCGAGCAGTTGGTTCGCCTTTTCCACATCGTAGGGGAAGGGACGCGGCAGGTCACATTTGTACCAGCCATAGGCAAAGGGATTTGTGGACTCGGAGGTAATGCCGCTGGTGACATCATTGATCAAAGTCTCGTAGTCAATGGCGGAAGCAATTGCCTGGCGCACGCGCAAGTCGCCCAGAATCGGGTGCGGAGTGGCCGCTGTTGGGTCGCCGTCGAAGGGGGCGCTCAGGTTGAAGTCAATTGCCATGTTCCAGATTCCAGGCACGGTGGCGTAATGGGCTGTGCCTTTTAGCAGGGCATCGTATTCTTCGGGAGTCTCACCCGGCCACAAATGTACCTGCGCTTCGCCGTTCAACATCATCGCGGTTTGCGCGGCGGGTTCAGGCACCACACGGAAGACGAGCGTGTCCACATAGGGCTTGCCTTCCTCAAAGTAATTCGGGTTACGGACCATGGTGATGCTCTCGCCCGAAACCCAATCGCTGACGATGAACGGTCCCGCCCCGACGGGGTTGCGGTTCCATTCCCAGTTCATCAAGTCGGCAGGCTCGCCCGTTGCATGGCGCGGGAACAAGCCGTATGCGAATTGATCGAGATAACCGGGGTATGGGCTCGAATAGGTCAGGATGGCGGTTTGGTCATCGGGGGTTTCGACAGAGGTGATCAGGTCGAAGCCCGTCGTGCCAACCAGCGCGCCGGAGTCAGGATTGGACAAAACCTCAATCGTGAACTTGATGTCGTCGGAGGTGAGCGGTTCGCCGTCAGACCATTTAAGGTTCGGCAGCAGTTTCCAGGTCACGGTCAGGTAGTCTTCCGAAAGTCCGCCGTTTTCGACAGTGGGCAATTCCTCAGCCAGCACTGCCACGAAGTCGCCGTTTTCATCGATGGTGGTAAGCCCGGTCATCGAGGTCGCCTCAGCAGCCTGGCGTACAATGGAAGCATCTGCCAGGAAGTAATTGAGGTTGGCGGGTTCTTCGGGAATGATCAGGGTGACAGTTTCGCCGCCCGCCTCGGTTTGGACTTCGCCGCCCGAAGCGGGTTCTGTTGCCGGAGCGGATTCCTCAGTCCCGGCTTCGCTGGCTCCTCCTCCACATGCGCTGAGGACCAGTCCGAGAATCACAAACAGGGTCAACAACTTTAGTTTCATTTCTCTTCTCCTTTGTCTATTATGATGTCATTGCGAGACGCCGCACTTGCCTTTTGGCGGCGAAGCAATCTCCTCATAGTTGGAGGTTGCTTCGGGCTAGCGCCCTCGCAACAACATAAAATTATTTCTCCGTATGAATCACATACGGGTCGAACGCGTCACGCAAACCGTCGCCGATATAGTTGATCGTCATGACAGTGATAAAGATCATCAAGCCGGGGTAGAACGCAATCCATGGGGCGCGGAAGACCTGGTCTTGCGCTGTGGCTAAAATACTGCCCCAGGTAGGGGTGGGCGGCTGGACGCCGAATCCCAGATAGCTCAAGCCAGACTCGGTGATGATCGCGTATGCCATTTGCAATGTGCCGCTGACCAAAATGGGACCGATGCAATTCGGCAGGATGTGGCGGACGATGATTCGCAGATGACTTCCACCCAACGCACGGGAGGCGGTCACGAATTCCCGCTCGCGCAATACGAGAAAGAGTCCGCGCACGAGGCGGGCAGGCCACATCCATGCCAGCACGGCAATGATGATAATGACAATCACCACGCTATTTTTCAGCCAGGGGACCTGTTGCTCGCGCAGGAAAGCGCCGAGGATGATCAGCACGAAAATGGTGGGGAAGGTCAGGAAGGCATCGGTGATGCGCATGAGTATGGAGTCCACCCAGCCACCGAAGTAACCAGATAGTGAACCGACCACGACGCCCAAGGCGATGGAAAGGAAGGTTGAAAACAGACCAACTGCCAGCGAGACCCGTCCACCGTAGAGGATGCGGGTGAAGATGTCGCGTCCGAGTTCGTCGGTACCAAACCAATGCTCCGCGCTCGATGTCTGAAACTTGTTGGCGGGTTCCTGCTCGGTGGGGCTGTAAGGCGTGGCGAAGGCAAACACGGATGCCAGCACCAACACCGCAAGGACGGCGACGGCGATACCCGCCAGTTTATGTTTGAAGAAACGGCGGACGATGGTCCGCGCCAGACTTTGCTCGGTTGGATGGGTCAACTCACTCATATTTCACCTGCGGGTTGAGCCAGCCATAAGCGAGATCGGCTAGGATATTGCAGACGATGATGAGCACGGCAGTGATCATCACCACGCCCAGCAGAACAGGGTAGTCGCGTCCCTTGGCGGCGTCCCAAAAGAGTCGTCCCATGCCGGGCCACGAGAAAATGGTCTCCACAAAAAGTGCGCCCGCAAAAAGACTCGGCAGGTCGAGCGCAATTAACGTCACCAGCGGCAGGATGGCGTTGCGCAGCGCGTGCCTGTAATAGACTGCGTTCTCCCTCGCGCCCTTTGCCTTCGCTGTGCGGACGTAATCCTCGTGCAGCACGTCCATCATGCTGGAGCGCAGAAACCGCGAGTACCACGCAATCCAGCCGAGGCTGAGGGCGGTGACGGGCAGTACCAGATGCCAAAGCGTATCCAGCAGGTCGCTTTTGCCATGTGTGTTCATCCCGCCGACAGGCAGGAACGGCTCGCCCGTCAGCGGATTTTTGATGGTGATATAAAAGATAACAATCAATCCCAGTCCCAGCCAGTAGACGGGAATGGACTGCCCGATGAAGGTGATGGTCGTCATCGAATAATCGAAGAGCGAGTACGGCTTCCGCGCCGAAAGCACGCCGATGGGAATCGCGATCAGCAGGGTGAGCAAAAACGAAACGCCGACCAGCAACAGGGTGTTGGGGATGCGCTCCGCGATCATCTCATTGACGGGGCGGCGGAACTTGATCGAATCACCCAAGTTGCCCGTCAGCACGCCGCCCATCCACCTGCCATACTGGACTGGGAGCGGGTCATTCAATCCCAGTTTTTCTTCCAGCGCTTCAATTTGTTCTTTTGTGACGTTTGGGTTTCGGCGGGCGGAGGTCAACGGACCGCCGGGTGCACTCCGAACCAAAAAGAACAGCAGGACGCTGATGATGAACAGAATTGGGATGGTTTGCAACAAGCGGCGGATGGCGTAGGTCGTCATGCCTCGAAAACCACCTTTCCATCGACCATTGTCAACGCGGCTTTGGCGGTCATGATGTCTTGCTTCGGCAGGGCGAAGAGGTCATGCGTGAACAAAACCAAATCGGCGAGATAACCTTCCTTGATTTGCCCCTTTTCATTTTCCTTGAATTCGCCGTAGGCGGCGTTGCGAGTGTAGCCGAGGATGACTTCTTCGAGGGTCAGCGTTTGGTCGGGGTCGTCCGGTGACCACTTCTCGCGGTTCATGGCGACGTGCATGTTCACCATCGGGTCGAAGGGCGCCACCGTCCAGTCGCTGCCGAGGATGAGGTGCGCGTCCGCGTTGAGGATGTCGCGCCAGGCGAAGGAACGTCCCCAGCGTTGCGGTCCCGTGCGTTCAAGCCAGACGTCGCCTTCGTTTGCACTGAACGGCGCATGGCTGGTCTGCATGGATGCGATGACCCCCAGTCCTTTGAAGCGCGGCAGATCATCGGGATGAATGACCTCAATATGTTCCACGCGATGACGGCTGTCCCGCTTCCCGTTGGCTTTTTGCGCCGCCTCGTAGCCGTCGAGCGTGCGGCGGACAGCACCATCGCCGCAGCAATGGGTGAACATCTGCAAGCCGTATTTGTCGCAGAGGGTTGCCATGCGGTTGAAGTGTCCGGCGGAATAAATGCCTTCGGGCTTGGCTTCGGGGTCGTCGGCGTAGGGTTCGAGGTTGAGCGCGGTGTACGATTCCCAAACGCCATCCATAAAGAATTTGACACACCCGCCACGGGCGAAGTCGCCCTGAAGCTTCGCCATCTCGGCGGCTTCGCTCAAATTCTGCTCTGTTGTCTCGGGCTTGACATGGTACGGGACATATACGCGGACGGTCATCTCGCCCGCGTCTTCGACTGCCGCGAAGAATTGCAACTCGTTTAGATCCCCGTTCATGTTGTGGACGCTGGTGACGCCAGTGGCGTTGATTTTCTTCATTGCCATTTTCAGCAGTTCACGCTTACGGGCTTCGCTCGGCAGGGGAATCAGGTCCGCGACCAAATCCATCGCCGTTTCGCGCAGTTCGCCCGTGGCGAGTCCGCTCTCGTCGCGGACAATCACGCCGACGCCGGGGGCTTCCTTGCCGGGCTGGAGAATCCCCGCCAGTTCGAGCGCTTTGGTGTTTGCCCACGAAGTATGTCCGTCGTAGGCGTTGATGTAAACCGGGCGGTCAGGGATGATCTCATCCAGTTCCTGCCGCGTGGAGATGATGCTGTATTTGATTCCACGTCCGTCCACCCATTCGCTGGTTTTATTGTCCGCTGCAAAGGCTTGCAGGATTTTACTCACATCGTCCCTTGTTTTGGCGTCGTATAACTGTGCGGCTCCCATCCAGATGGAACCCCACAACAAATGGAAATGTGAGTCGATGAAACCAGGTGTGAGCGTACAGCCTTTTCCGTCGATGACCCGCGTGGAAGTACCCTGGAATTCCTTTGCCCCTTCGTTTGTCCCTACAAATACGATGCGATTGCCTTTTACAGCAACCGCTTCCGCCTTTGGATTTGCCTCGTCGCTGGTGAAGATTCGAGCGTTGTGGATGATGAAATCTGATTTGGATGGCATTGGATTCTCCTCTCGAAATGAGTCCTCTGGTGGGGCGAATATACATAAGAATGGAGGGGAGGTCAAGACTGGTGGGAATCCAGCGGGTTAGTGATTCAGCGATTCAACGAGTCAACGCAGTATAATCACCGAACTTATGACCAAGCAAAAAGTGGTGGTCGCCATGTCCGGCGGCGTGGATTCTTCCGTGGCTGCGGCTTTGCTCAAACAGCAGGGCTATGAGGTCACGGGGATGATGTTACGCCTGTGGTCGGAGCCAGGCAAGGAGGATTCCAATCGTTGCTGCACGCCCGATTCGATGGCGCAGGCACGGCGGGTGGCGGGCATTCTCGATATTCCCTTTTATGTGGTGGATGCGAAGGATGTATTCAAGCAAACCATCGTCCAATATTTTCTGGATGGATACGCACGCGGCGAAACGCCTAATCCCTGCTTACTGTGCAATCGTCAAATCCGCTGGACATTCCTTTTAAATCATGCTCTTGCTCTCGGTGCTGAGTTCATGGCAACTGGGCACTATGTGAGAAGGCGGATGACGGACGATGGACGATGTGAGCTTTTACGTGCAGTGGACCACTCGAAAGACCAATCTTATGTTTTGCATGTTTTGACTCAGGCGCAGTTGAAGTACGCGCTCTTCCCGGTAGGGGAGTACCCCAAACCTGAAATCCGCCGTCTCGCTGCCGAGTTTGGATTGCCAACTGCTTCACGGGCGGACTCGCAGGATTTGTGTTTTCTCGCTGGCGAAGATTATCGGAACTTTCTCCAGCGAAACGCTCCCGAAATTCTGCAGCCCGGTAACATCGTCACCACCGAAGGAAAAGTGGTCGGCAAACACGATGGGCTGGCCAACTACACCATCGGTCAGCGCAAGGGGTTGGGTGTCTTTTCGCCCGACCCACTTTATGTCATTACAAAAAACGCATCGAATAATACGCTCATCATTGGCGCGGCGGATGAACTTGGTTTTACCGAATTGACCGCCCACGATGTCAACTGGATTTCAGGTGAAGCGCCCAAAGAGCCCTTCCGCGCGCTGGTCAAAATTCGCTACTCGGCAAAGGAAGTTGAGGCGCGGGTCAGCCTGATGGAACGCAATCAGGCAAAGGTGAAGTTTGACCATCCAGTTCGGGATGTCACCACAGGGCAGGCGGCAGTCTTTTATCAAGACGAATTGATGCTCGGCGGTGGAATCATCCAATAATTATCTGCGCGTAGTCAGAATTAAGTAATAGATGGCCCCGCAAGTTTCTGCATGGATTGCGGATCTCGTTTCTTGTATCTCACTTTTCACCCTTTCCTACACATGACCCTTCCTCTCACCCTCTTTGCCCTATTGATTGCCCTGCTTGCCGGTGCGCTATTTCACATCCTGCGCGGCGGAGGCGGCTGGCGTCTGCTTTTGTATTTAGGTTTAAGCGTACTGGGCTTCGCCGCCGGGCAGGGACTTAGTATGTGGCGTGGCTGGCGGCTGCTGACGTTTGGTGCGCTGGACATGGGCGCTGGACTGATCGGAAGCTTGGTGTTTCTCGCACTGGGTGACTGGTTGAGCCACATCGAAAACTCCAGTGAAAACAGTGTATAATTTCGCCAGGTGACAGTTGCTGCGCGAAGCGGGTGGCTGTCACTTCAATATTTGAAAGAGAGTAAATAAAAATGGAGTTAGTAACTTTTCTGATTGACCTGTTTCTGCATTTGGATGAATACCTGGGTGACATCATCTCCCAATATGGGGCATGGACCTACGGCATTTTGTTCGTGGTAATTTTTATCGAAACAGGACTGGTTGTCACACCCTTTCTGCCTGGTGACTCCCTGTTGTTTGCGGCAGGTACATTTGCGGCGCTTGGCTCGTTGAATGTCTGGTCCCTTGTTGGTTTGCTTATGGTGGCGGCAGTTCTCGGTGACGCAGTGAATTATTCCATCGGTCACTATCTTGGCGAACGTGCCTACAACATCAAATGGATCAAGCGGGAACATCTCGATAAAACCCATGCCTTCTTTGAAAAGCACGGCGGCAAGGCAATTTTCCTGGCGCGTTTTGTTCCCATCGTCCGCACTTTTGCGCCGTTCGTGGCGGGTATCGGAAAAATGTCCTACGCTTACTTCGCCACCTATAACATTGTCGGCGGCATCACTTGGGTGACAACCTTTACCCTGCTTGGATATTTCTTCGGCAACATTCCTTTTGTGAGGAAGAATTTTGAACTGGTCATCATTGCCATCATTCTAATTTCGGTCATGCCGATGTTCTTCGAATGGTGGAAGGCCCGCCGCGAAAAAAAAGTTGAAAACACCACGGTTGCAACGCCAACCGAATAGTTTTTTTGGGTCGGGATCTAACCCCGACCCATTTTTATGAAATACATCAGCACGCTTTTTCTCATCTTTATCATTGTCGTGATCGTTCTTGCAGACACGGGGAACCTGCCGCCTTCAATTCGTGCCCTTTATCGTTTCCCGAACGGGGATAAGGTCGGACATTTCATTCTTTTCGGACTCTTGAACTTTTTACTCGTCCGGACTTTTCTCTCCTCATTTCCCACTCAATCCCGCAGCTGGGTGACTGTTTCGACCAGCCTGATTCTCGCCCTGCTGATTGCCCTCGAGGAACTGTCACAGCAATATTTTTCCGCCCGCACCTTTGATCTGGTGGACTTGGCTGCAAGTTATATCGGTCTGGTAATCGGGGCCTGGTCAGCGTTGAAATGGCATATGCCGAACCGGGTAAAGGGGTAGGGATTTGCTTATCCGACTCTTGCTTTTTCTTCTCTTTGCTTGTATCCTTGGGCCTGTCAAGCCGCGTAGCTCCCGTGTGTACCCAGTCAAACCAATCCAACCGATGAACTGTCATCTGTCCCCCACTCCTTGGGAGACGGAGGATGATTTGCTTTATATCCCGTACCTTTCAAAAGTAATGGCTCTTTGTAAACCGAATTGAAATAAAATAGAAATGAAAACCTATTTCGCTTAGGGTAAAATACTCAACTGTTAGGACTGCCTGCCGGGGCGGTCAGTGATTTGCTCTCCCGCTTGAAAGAAAATATAATTTTGACAGGCATTTAATGATTCTCGAAAACGAAACCCTACTACATAAACGCTATCAGATTCGAGAGAATCTTGGCCAGGGGGGGATGGGATCGGTTTATCGCGCCATCGATGAAAATCTGGGCGTGGATGTTGCGGTTAAAGAGAACCTGTTTACGACCGAGGAATATGCCCGTCAATTTCGCTTGGAAGCGGTGATTCTGGCAAACATCCGCCATCCAAATCTCCCTCGCGTGTCGGACCATTTCGTAATTGCAGGGGAAGGGCAATACCTTGTTATGGATTTTATCGAAGGGGAGGATCTTCGTCAGCGAATGGAGCGGGTGGGGGTATTGCCGGAGGATGAAGTCATTCTGATTGGCGCGGCCATGTGCGATGCGCTCTCTTATCTGCATGCCCGTAAGCCCCCTATTCTGCATCGTGATATCAAACCGGGAAATGTAAAAATCTCACCCGATGGGCATATCTTCCTCGTGGATTTTGGGCTTGCCAAAGTCTATCAAGGCAACCAGGCTACTACCACTGGTGCCCGCGCGATGACGCCCGGTTATTCGCCTCCTGAACAATATGGAACTGCACGCACCGACACCCGCACCGACATCTACTCATTAGGGGCCACCTTGTACGCCGCGCTGACAGGAGTCATTCCGGAGGACGGACTTGCGCGCGCGATGGACAACGCCCAACTCACGCCTCTTCGCAAAAGGAATCCCAGCGTTTCCCGTCACCTTGCGTCGGTAATCGAAAAAGCCATGGAAGTGGATCCCGCTGACCGTTTTCAAACGGCGGATGATTTCAAAATGGCTTTGTTAAATTCCAAATCGATGACCCAGCAATTGCTTGGTACGTACACGATCACGCCTCCACCTTCGGAACTCGAAAAAATAAGCGACCCGCAAAAAAAATCCTCCAATGCCTTAACCCATGCCATGCCGCCGGAGGAATATCCCTTTGTCTCTCCGCGGAAGAAACAACTCGAGCGTGAGCGCCGGAACAGGCGTATTCTGTTCACCGCCCTTTTTACGGTTCTTGTTGTGGGATTCATAGGCGCCTTCTTCTTTCCCAACTCAATGCCCGAGTTTCTTCAGCGCCTATTTCCATTTTTACCTCCTGCGGAAATAACGCCCACTCCATTGGAAGTTTCCCCAAGCACCGAAATTCCTCTCGTCGAAAACCCTGTTGACCCTACTGCGACGGCAACTGCCACTGAAATTCAGCCTACTGCCATCCCTGTTGGACAGATTACTCCCACACCCATTGGCGCGGACTATCTACAGATTGCCTACGCTTCGACACGCACAGGTGTTGCCCAAATATACCTTACCGGACTCCTGGGTGACGAAGCAATTGCAATTACAAACATGCCCGGCGGTGCGTGCCAACCTTCCTGGTCTCCCGATGGGAACAGATTGGTCTTTACTTCTCCTTGTGCCATAAAGAAGGATTCGTATAAAGGATCGGATTTGTATATTATTAATGTGGATGGTTCCGGATTGCAACAATTGCCGAGCTCTCCTGGAGGGGGAGATTTTGAGCCGGCCTGGTCTCCGGATGGAAAAAAGATCGCCTTTACGTCCCTGCGCGATGGATATATGCAAATTTACTCTTATGATGTTGATAGTGGCAAGATGGATCGTCTTGTGAAAACACCCCTGAACAAACCTGCCCGCCAGCCATCATGGTCGCCTGACAGCAGGCAAATCATTTATGCTTACCAACGGATTGCTACGTACGAGTTATGGCTAATGAGCAGTCTGGGTTCGAACGAAAGGCAGTTTTTTGCCAGCGGTGATGTGCTTTCGAACCAATACCCCAGTTGGTCGCCGGATGGGCAATACGTTCTCTTTAGTCAGCGAAGCGAAGCTGAGTTCACCTTCCCAAATCTGTTCTCCATTAAAGCCGGAGAACCCAATTCAGCCTTGCAGATCAAAATGGGCGTACTCTCAGTCGAAAATGTGAATTACTCGCCCGGTGGAAATTGGATCGCCTATGAAAGCGGCGGCGACCGTGGCTATCATGTGTACTACTCCACCCCTTCGGGTGCAAACCAGGCGCGAGTTACGGAAGATGTCACCTTCGACGACTTCGACCCCGCATGGCGTCCCATTCCAAAATAAGTCGCAACTTCCAAAAACCAGACCCTAAAGGTAATGAAAGCCTTTAGGGTCTATATTTTTTATAAACTCTTACACTCCTCTTATTGACGCTCTTCATTTTCGCATGTAGACTTGTAGCGCCATGCCAGAACTTACCGAAAGACAGCGAACCATCCTCCTGTTCCTCATCCGCGATTATATCGAGACGGCGCAGCCCGTCGGCTCGAAGCGGCTGGTGGAGCGATTCCGCCTCGGGCTGAGTCCTGCCACCGTCCGAAACGAAATGTCCGCGCTGACGGAGATGGGCTACCTGAGACAGCCTCACACCTCGGCGGGTCGTGTGCCGACGGAGGAGGGTTACCGCGTCTTTGTAGGTCACATGATGAGCAAGGCGGAACTGCCCGAGTCGGTGCAAAACACCATCTCGCACCAGTTCTTTCAGGCGAGTCCCGATGTTGATCAGTGGATGACGCTTGCCGCGTCCGTGCTGGCGCATCAATCACAGGGTGTTTCGCTTGTCACCGCACCCCATGCGGAGACCATCCGCTTCAAGCATGTGGAGTTGATCTCCACCCAGGGACGGCAGGTCTTAATGGTGATGGTCATGGAAGGCGGCGAGGTCAAGCAGCAGATTTTGACTCTGGCTGAACCCGTCACCCAGACTCGATTGACCCAGGTGGCAACGCGACTCAACTCGCTGTTGGCTGGTCTGGCATTGGATGCCATTGCCGCCCTGTCGTCCCGTGCCGACGCGCTGGAGCAGGACATCATCACGCTGATGGTCCAGGATATGAAGCGCACCTCCGAAAGTATTTCGGGTGAGTTTTACACCGACGGGCTGACCAACGTTTTGAGCGAACCCGAATTCGCCGAGACGGACGAAGCCCGCTGGGCAATGCGCTTGTTTGAAGAACGTTCCACCTTGCAGGGATTGCTCGCGCGCGCGTCCACCAACAGCAGTGTGGGAGCCTTGCAGGTGTTGATCGGCGGCGAAGGCGGCTGGGAGGAACTCCGTCAGTGTTCTATGGTCATCGCCAGATACGGCGTCCCAGGCTTGGCGACGGGGACGCTCGGCGTACTGGGTCCCATGCGCATGTCCTATGCGCGGACAATTCCCACCGTGAGGTACGTTGCTGGGTTGCTGAGCAACCTGGTGAATGACAACATAAATTCAGAATGAAAAAATAAAGAGATTGGTAATTGGTAAATGGTAATTACCAATCTCTAATTACTACTTGCCACGATGAGAGTGAGAGCATGACTGACAAAAAGAAGCACAAACACGAAGAAGAAGTGACCGAGACTCCACCTACAGCGGAGTCCGCGCCTGTTGAGGGCAACCAGCTCAACGCGGAGGTGGAGTCGCTGAAAAGCCAGTTGGCGGAGGCGGAGTCTAAGGCGTCCGAATACAAGGACGGCTGGGCAAGGTCTCAGGCTGAGTTTCAGAATTACAAGAAGCGCATCGAGCGCGATAACGAGTTGACCTATGCCAGCATGAAGGGTGATATCGTCAAAAAGGTTTTGCCCGTGCTGGATGATTTGGAGCTTGCCCTGCAAAACCGTCCCGTTGACGATGCTTGGGCGAACGGCATCGAACTGATTGCCCGCAAGTTGCAAAACATACTGGAAAGCGAAGGCGTCAAACGCATCGAGGCAAAGGGGTTGGCGTTCGACCCGAACTTCCATGACGCAATCACGCATGAAGTTTCCGAGGAAGTGGAAAGCGGACACGTGATCGACGTGGTGCGAAACGGCTATACTTTGGGCGAACGGGTCATCCGCCCTGCAACGGTAAGGGTGGCGCAATAAATTATCACGTCATTGCGAGGAGCCGCGACAGCGGCGACGAAGCAATCTCAAGTTAATAAGTAGATTGCTTCGCCCCTCGCCGTTTGAGGCTCGGGGCTCGCAATGACATATTCACAGGAGCATTCATGGCAAAAATCATTGGCATCGATCTCGGCACGACAAATTCCGTTGCGGCGGTGATGAGCGGCGGCGAACCGATTGTGATTCCATCGGCGGAAGGGGAGCGGCTTGTTCCATCCGTGGTGGCGGTCAACAAAAATCACGAACGGTTGGTGGGACGTGTGGCACGCAATCAGGCGATCACCAATCCGAATAACACCATCTTTTCGGTCAAACGTTTTATGGGGCGCAAAGCAGAAGACGCGCAAGTGGAACACACGAAGAAGCGCGTGCCCTACGCGGTGACTGCCGCCGAGAACGGCGATGTGCGCGTGAAGTTGGATGAAAAGGATTACTCGCCGCCCGAAATTTCGGCGATGATTCTGGCGAAGATGAAAGCAGATGCGGAAGCATATCTCGGCGAGCCGATTACGCAGGCGGTCATCACTGTCCCCGCGTATTTCAACGACGCACAGCGCAACGCCACTAAGGACGCGGGCAAGATCGCGGGCTTGGAAGTTCTGCGAATCATCAACGAGCCGACAGCCTCCTCGCTGGCTTACGGTCTCGACAAAAAGAAGAACGAAGTCATCGTAGTCTATGACCTCGGTGGTGGGACGTTTGACGTTTCGATCTTGGATGTGGGCGACGGCGTGTTTCAAGTCCGAGCCACCAGCGGCGACACCTTCCTCGGCGGCGATGACTTCGACCTGCGAGTCATGGACTACCTGATTGAGCAGTTCAAGAAGGACAACAACATCGACCTGCACAACGACCGTCAGGCGTTGCAACGTTTGAAGGAAGCGGCGGAAAAGGCAAAGATCGAACTCTCGACTGTGATGCAGACCGAAATCAACCTGCCCTACCTGACGGCGGATGCGAGTGGTCCCAAACATTTGGTGATGACCCTGACTCGTGCCAAGCTGGAACAAATCACAGCCGACCTCGTTGATCGAACGATTGCCCCCGTCAAACAGGCGCTGTCAGATGCTGGCTTGAACGCGGGCGACATCAACGAGGTGGTGCTGGTCGGCGGCATGACCCGTATGCCCGCCATTCAAGATCGCGTGCGCGCCTTCTTTGGCAAGGATCCGCACAAGGGAGTCAACCCCGATGAAGTGGTGGCGATTGGAGCGGCGATTCAAGCAGGCGTGCTCGGCGGGGAAGTGAAGGACATCCTGCTGCTGGATGTCACCCCGCTGACGCTTTCCATCGAAACTCTGGGCGGGGTCGCCACGCCCCAGATCGAGCGCAACACGACGATTCCCACGCGCCGTTCGCAGGTCTTCTCCACCGCGTCGGACAACCAGACCCAGGTCGAGATTCACGTTCTGCAAGGCGAACGCCCGATGGCGAACGATAATAAATCGCTTGGCAAGTTCATCCTCGACGGCATTCCGCCTGCGCCGCGCGGCATTCCGCAAATCGAAGTCACCTTCGACGTGGATGTGAACGGCATCATGAAAGTCAGCGCAAAGGATAAGGCGACAGGGAACATGCAGCACATCACCATTACCGCATCCTCGGGTTTGAGCGAGGCTGAAGTTGAGAAGATGCGCAAGGACGCCGAGGCTCACGCCGACGAAGACCGCAAGCACAAGGAATTGATCGAAGCCCGCAACGGCGCGGACAACATGGTCTATGCCGCCGAAAAAGCCATCCGTGATTTTGGCGATAAAATTCCAACCGATGTCCGCAGCGAGGTCGAAGCGAAGGTTGCAGACGCCAAGTCCGCGCTGCAGGGCGATGATATGGAAAAAATCAAAGCTGCCACCGAAGCTTTGGGACAAGTCATCCAAAAAATTGGAGCTGCCGCCTATGAACAGGGCGGGCAATCCGCTGCGGGCGGGGAAGCGGAACCCAATCCAGATGCAGGTCCCGAAGTTGTTGATGGTGAAGTGAAGGAGTAACGAGTTTTAAAGTTGGAAGGTTTTGAGGTTTGAAAGTTAAAACCTTTCAACCTGTAAACTTTTCAACTTGCAAACTTGAATTATGAGCAACCGCGATTATTACGAAGTTCTAGGTGTTGGACGGAACGCGAGCGATGACGAGATCAAAGCCGCGTTCCGAAAACTTGCGCGCCAGTATCATCCCGATGTGAGCAAGGAAGAGCATGCCGAGGAGAAGTTCAAGGAAATCAACGAAGCCTATGGCGTGCTTTCGGATTCGGACAAGCGTGCCCGCTATGACCGCTTTGGCAAGGAGGGACTTGGCGGCATGGGCGGTGGCTACCGTGATTATTCCGCCGACTTTAGTGACATCTTCGAGGAAATCCTCGGTGGGTTCGGCGGCTTTGGCTTTTCTTCGGGACGACGTCAGCCGCGCAATTCCCCGCGCCGTGGACGTGACTTGCAGATGCAGGTCACATTGACGTTTGAAGAAGCCGTCTTCGGCGTCGAAAAGGAAATCGAGTTCCAGCGCGACGAGACCTGTTCACGATGTAACGGTTCAGGCGCGGAGCCTGGCACAACGCCCGTCCGATGTTCCACTTGTAATGGGCAGGGCGAGGTCCGTCAGGTACGACAGACCTTCCTTGGTCAGATGGTGCAGACTGCGACTTGTCCCACCTGTAACGGTCGCGGTGAGACGATTTCATCTCCCTGTAAGACCTGTCGCGGCACGGGACTAGAACGTAAGAACGTCAAAAAGAAAGTGCAGATTCCCGCAGGTGTGGATGTGGGCACGCAAATCCGCTTGAACAACGAGGGCGGACCTGGCGTCTTTGGCGGACCCAGCGGAAGCCTGTTCCTTGTGGTAGATGTCAAGCCGCATCAATTCTTCAAGCGCCGCGATCTCGATATTTTGCTAAACCTCGACATCAACGTGGCGCAAGCCGCCCTCGGCGCGGAAGTGACCATCCCCACGATGGAAGGCGAGGATAAATTGAAAATCCCCGCTGGCACACAGTCGGGGAAGATTTTCCACGTCAAAGGCAAGGGCGTGCCGCATGTCCGCAACAAACATCAGCGTGGTGACGAGATCGTGATCGTGAACGTCGCCATCCCGACCAAGCTGACCAAGGAACAGCGCGAGTTATTCGATAAGCTGGCGGAGAGTTTGGGCACGACGGTCAAGCCGCAGGAGAAGGGCTTCCTCGATTGGCTGAATGAGGCGTTTGGGGGGTAAGTTCCAGTGATCAGTTATCAGTGAACAGTATCGAGTGGATGAAAGTCCGCTCGTTTTTTGTTGACGATGGAACGTATTTGGGTTGTCAATGGTCCATGGTCAATTGTCAATCGTCCACCCTCGTTTATAATGTCGTGATGAAAACCTTATTGCGAATCTGGCGCATGCTTCCCATGTGGGTACATGTCCTTGCCATGCGCATGTATCGTCCCAAATTCCGCGCATCAGTTGCGGCAATGATCTTTGATGAGCAGGGACGAATTCTTTTGTTCAAACACACTTACCGAAAATTCGAGTGGGGCATCCCCGCGGGCGGACTTGAATATAACGAACAGCCCGACAGGGCAATCGTCCGCGAGTTTTTTGAAGAGACGGGCATGCGGATAGAAGTTGAAAAACTGCTGCTGGCTGAAAGCTCGAAGGAAGACCACAATATCAGCCTGATATTTTTGTGTAAAATCGTGAGCGGGACTTTCGCGGAAAGTTCTGAGATTTCCGAGATGAAATATTTCGATGTGAACGCCCTGCCCAAAATGCTCTTTGCGGAGAAAGAATTGATTCGTTGGGCGGTTGATAAACTGCGCCCTGAAAATTGATTACTGGAGACTGAATGAACTGGCTTGAAGTATCCCTGACCGTAAACGGCGAACTCGCCGAATCCGTTGCCGATGTCTTTGCCCGCTTTGCGCCTAACGGCGTGATGACCGAGCAGGGCGTCAAATTCAATGACGAAGAAGACGAAGGCACGGCGACAGGTCCCATCACCGTCCGCGCGTATTTGGAAGTGAATGACAACCTCGAAGAGACACGCCAAAAACTGGAAGAGTCTCTTTTCTACTTGGGGATGATTCAGCCTGTGCCGACTCCGACCTACAAGCAGATCGCCGACCAAAACTGGATGGAAGCCTGGAAGCAAAACTACAAGCCGATTCTCATCGGTAAACGGTTGCTGATTCTCCCCGCCTGGCTTGAGTCTCCCGACCCGAAGCGCATCCCCATCAAGATCGACCCTGGCATGGCATTTGGTACAGGCACACATCCCACCACGCAGTTGTGTCTGGAGTTGATGGAAGTTCATTTTGACGATGGACGACAGACCATAGACCATCGAGCACCGTCCACGGTCCGCCGTCCGTCATCCGTGGTCATTGACGTCGGTTGCGGCTCTGGCATCCTCTCCATCGCCGCCCTCAAACTCGGCGCGGACAAAGTCCTCGGCGTGGATATTGACATCGAGTCGGTCAAAAACTCGCGCGAGAATGCCGACCTCAACGAAATGGGGGAGGAGTTGATTTTGGGGCAAGGTTCGGTGACCGAAATCCTGCGCGGCGACTTTGCTTTTAAGTCTGCGCCGCTGGTGGTGGCGAACATTCTCGCGCCGATCATCATCCGTTTGTTCGATGCGGGTCTCGCGGACCTGGTCGAAGCAGGCGGGGAAATTATCCTCAGCGGAATCCTCGACCATCAGGCGGGGAACGTTGTCGCGGCGGCTGAGGCAAAGGGATTGAAACTCAACGACCAGCGTCAGATGGGTGATTGGGTCGCGCTGAAAATGTCGCGTGATGTATAATCTCCATTAGCCATGGATCGCCGTAAACTTTTCTACTACCTGCTGCTCAACATCTTCGTCTCTGCCACGGTGACGGGTGGGATTCTCTTCTGGTATGACCGCAACTACCGCGCCAGCCTGCCAGCCGTCCCGCAATCCGCGCCCGCTGTCGGCGCCGCCGAGCCTGTTTCGACGATCAACCCGCAGGACGACATCCCCGTCAAGATCAGTAGCGTGGTCGGTGCAGGGGCGTTGAGTTCCGAGATTGTCGTCGTCAAGTTCGAGGGCGAAGGTCAACTCGATTTGGCGTCGTGGCAACTCAAGGACGAAGATGGCAACATCTTCAAGTTCCCGAAACTCACGCTCTACCCGAATGGCGCAGTCCAAATTCACACTGCCATCGGCACAGATACCGTCATTGACCTCTATTGGGGCATAGGCGAAGCCGTATGGAGTTCAGGTGAAAATGCCCGTCTCTTCGACCCGCAGGGCAACCTGAGGGCTGTATATCGCGTTCCGTAAAATCAGTGAATAGGGAATGGTGGAAGTTTTCTGCCACCTCGCTCTTATTCACTATCAACTATTCACTTTTACCTACCATGACTCAAGCCCTCTACCGTAAGTACCGCCCCAAAGGATGGGACACCGTCATCGGACAAGACCATGTTGTCCAGACGCTTACCAACTCCATCAAAGCAGACCGAGTCGGTCATGCCTATCTTTTCGCGGGTCCACGTGGGACGGGGAAAACCACCGTGGCGCGTCTGCTGGCGAAGGCGGTCAACTGTCTCAATGACGACCCAGCCAAACGTCCGTGCAACGAATGTGACTACTGCAAAGCCGTCAACGAGAACCGCTTCATGGACTTGATCGAAATCGACGCGGCATCCAACACCAGCGTGGACGATGTCCGCGACCTGCGTGACAAGATCAACTTCTCGCCGTCGCAGGGCAAGTACAAAATTTACATCATTGACGAGGTCCACATGCTTTCCACAGCGGCGTTCAACGCGCTGCTCAAAACCCTCGAAGAGCCGCCCCCGCACGCCATCTTTGTTTTGGCGACCACCGAGATTCACAAAATCCCCGCCACGGTTTTGTCCCGCTGTCAGCGGCATGAGTTCCGCCGCGTGCCAGTGGATGAGATCGTCGCCAACCTAAAAACCATCGTCGCCGCCGAAAATCTCTCCGCCGACGACGAAGCCCTCACGCTCATCGCCCGTCAGTCGGCGGGTGGAATGCGCGACGCCCAATCGCTCCTCGACCAACTCGCGTCCACGGGCACGAGGATCACGCTTGCCCTCGCGCAGACCGTCCTCGGCACCGCCACCAGCAAGACCGTGCTGGATGTCATCACCGCCGTCCTCGACCGTCAGCCCGCGCGCGGACTCGAAACCATCCACCGCGCCCTCGACTCTGGCGCCGACCCGCGCTCGCTTGCCCGTCAAATCGTCGAGTACCTGCGCGGACTGATGTTGATTCAACTCGGCAACATCGATCAGGTCGAAGCCACCCGCGAAGTCAAACAGCAGATGGACGCGCACGCCAAAGCGTTCAGCCCCACCGAAGTGTTGCGGATGATGAAAATCTTCAACAACGCGGCGACGGATTTGCGCGGCGGCTGGCAGCCGTCCCTGAGTATTGAACTTGCCCTCGCGGAAGTGGTGGACGCCCCAGCCGTTTCCCCGCCAATCGCCGCGAGACCGACTCCGCCTCAAGTTGATTCTGTTCCCCAAACAGTTCCCTCCGCGTCGAGCGTAGTCGAGACGCAGAAGTCCGCGCCCAGCGCAGTCGAATCCCCCGCCATCAACGCAGGTGACATCATCAAAGCCTGGAAGCATCTCGCCGCATCCCTACCCAAAGCGCAGGCGAACCTCGGCGCGTTGATGAACTCGGTCAAGATGATCGACGTGCAAGGCAAAACCCTCATCCTCGGTCTCGCCAGTGACGTGCTGGTCGAAAAGTTGAACAAACCCGACCAACTTGAAACCATCCAAAAACTTATCAAAGACAACTTCCACGTGGACTTGTCCGTCCGCTGTGCGGTCAGCAACGCCAAAGGCAAAATCCCCCCCAACGTCGCCCAGGACGGCATGGTCGCCGCCGCCATCCAGCATGGCGGGGAAGTGGTGGATATGGATTGAGAGAAATAAAAATAAGAAGGGCTGAGAATTAAAATGTCTTCAAATGCTGAGCTTGTAAAGATGTTGAATGGATATATACAATATATTGATAAAAGTCGTTACACTTCAGGACAATGGTCAGGGTCAGACGATCATTTTTTGGGATTTATTGGAGAAGTAAGCGAGGTTATAGAAGGTATTTTTAGCAAGAACGAAAAGGATGAGTTTTTACGAGTATCTAAGCTAGGTGGTGATTCGAATCATGTTAAAGGGTCGGCGAATGCGCGTGGATACTTGCAGAAACTTGCTATTAGGCTTCAAATAAATGGAACATCAGATAGTAGCCAGCAACCTCAAAAAGCCTCCGCAAACGTAAATCAACCACGAGCAAGTGCATCAACAGTAAATCCGTCAGTTGCAACCTTGCATAGCGCGAGCTTACAATCTGCAACTTTAAGGACTGCAAGCCCTCTAAAAGCGACTTCTCAGAAAGCAGATGTTTCACAAAATACAACCTCTGAGAAAAAAGCTCCAAGCAGAAAAGTTTTTGTAGTTCATGGGCATGATGATCTTGCAAAAAAAGAAGTCGAGGTCCTTTTACTGAAATTAGGTTTAGAGCCTGTTATTTTGCATGACCAGCCCAATAACGGAAAGACCATCATCGAAAAATTTGAAGTTAATGCCGACCAGTGCGCTTATGCTGTGGTGCTTTTGACTCCAGATGATATTGCTACCTCTCGTAAGGATATGAAAAGTTATCATTTTCGCGCCCGCCAAAATGTAATTTACGAATTGGGATTTTTTAGTGGTAAATTGGGGCGTAATAAGGTGTGTGCTTTGAGCAAAAACGACCCAACAGGTAACATTGAGTTGCCCTCGGATTTCCTAGGTGTGGTTTATGTGTCTATGGATGAAAATGGTTCTTGGCGAATTCAACTTGCCAAGGAGATGAAGTCGGCAGGTCTGAGTATAAATTTGGAAAGTTTGTTGTAATTTCAAAATTGAATGATTGAATGAGGTAACTAATGGCAAAAGGATTTAATCGTGGACCCGCCGCAATGGGCGGGCAGGGCGGAATGATGCAGCAGATTCAAAAGCTGCAAAAGCAAATGGAAGAAGCGCAGGCGAAGCTCGCCGAAGAAACCGTCAGCGCGACGGCGGGCGGCGGCGCGATCAAAGTCACCATGACAGGCGACCAGAAATGCAAATCTGTCGAAATCTCGCCCGAATTCCTCAAGGATGCCGACGCGGAAATGCTGCAAGACATGGTCTTGTCCGCGGTCAACATGGCGCTTGAAGAATCTCGCGCCCTACAAGAAAAGTTGATGGGTCCGCTCTCGGCGGGGTTGCCGTTCTAAAGTTTCATGTCATTGCGAGGAGCGGAGCGACGAAGCAATCTCCACGTCTTAGGGGATTGCTTCGGGCAAAGAACGCCCTCGCAATGACATAATAAAATTATGCTTCTCCCCGACTCCATCCAATCCCTCGTCACCGCCCTCGAACGCCTCCCAGGCATCGGACCCAAGTCCGCGTCACGGCTGGCGTTTTATCTTTTGCGCGCCTCCGAAGACGTCGCTCAGGATTTGTCTGTGGCGCTGGCGAATCTCAAGGTCAATACCGCTTTCTGCCAGGAATGTTTCAACATCACCGATGCGGGACGCGAACGCTGCGAGATTTGCGAATCGCCCAAACGCGACGGCTCGCTCATCTGCGTCGTCGAAGAAGCGCTGGACGTGCTGGCGCTCGAACGCACGGCTGGTTTTCATGGCAAGTATCATGTCTTGCAGGGAGTCTTGTCTCCCATCGAAGGCATTGGTCCCGATGATTTAAAGATCAAGCAACTCATCTTCCGCGTTGCCAGTGGGGGAGTGAAGGAAATCATCCTCGCCACCAACCCCAGCATGGAAGGTGACGCCACCGCCCAATATTTGCAGGGACAGTTGAAACAGTTCGATGTCCACGTCACCCGCCTTGCGCGCGGACTCCCCGTCGGCGGCGACCTCGAATATGCCGACCAAAATACGTTGCTTCGTGCTTTGTCTGGAAGACAGGAGATGAGCTAACAATCAAACCACGGAGACGCGGAGACACAGAGAAAAAGAATTCCGTGCCCCAGTGCCTCCGTGGTTAGGCTTTTGGCAAGAAATCAAAAACAGGGACCGTCGAAAATGACAGTCCCTGTTTTTGTTGCATAGGGGCGACCCCCCCCAGCGAAAGCAAGTCGTCTCGGTAGAGATTGACGGGTCGCCCCTACGAAGGATAATTGTCTACAGCGCCACGCCCATCACTGCGATGTAGTGAAACAACGCCGCGAGCAGGACGAAGATGTGCCAGACTTCGTGGAAGCCGAACACGCCGGGTTTGAAGTTGAAGAGCTTGGTCATGTATACGATTGCGCCCAGAGTGTAGGTCACGCCGCCGATGATGAGGAAGGTCAACACCCAGGCCGGGAGCGTGGCGAGGAACTGTCCGCTGGCGGCGACGCACAGCCAGCCCATGATGAGATAGATCCCAGCGTTCAACCAGCGCGGCGCGCGGATGTAGAAAATCTTCACCACGATGCCAATCACCGCCAGCGACCAGATAATGCTCAACATGCCCCATTTCCAAAAGCCCGTGAAGGCGTTGACGCAGAACGGGGTATACGTTCCAGCGATCAATACGAAAATGGCGGAATGGTCGATCTTGCGGAAGATTTCCAGCGCCTTGTCCTTGACCCGTACCATGTGATAGGTGGCGCTTGCCGAGAACAGGAAGATGAGACTTCCGCCGTAAATCGCCAGCGAGATGATCTTGGCGGGTGTGCTCCAGCCGACGATGAGCAGGACGATCAAACCGATCAGCGCGAGGATTGCGCCGCCCCAATGGGTGAGACTGTTGACAGGTTCGCGTAATTTCTTTAGCATTTTGACTCCTTTTGTATTGGTAAAGATGACCGATAAGGTTTTCATAGCTCCATCGAGGGCTAAGCCCCCGATGGAGCGTAAGATTTTATGACTCTTGCGCTGGTTGCTCTGTGATGACTGGCGTCTCAGGCGACTTGTTCATCAGGAAGGTGGCGGTGAGCAATATTCCTGTGATGAGCAGCATCGCAGGTACGGCGAATTTCAGAATGCCTTTGTTGAACGCGCTGATAAAAGTGCTGATGAAGAATCCGCCGCCCGCGATGGTGAAAAGAATGCTTGCGGCTGTTTTCACGCCTGCCGAGCCGTTGGCAATGCCAAGCGCAAGCAGACCCAGTCCCACGGCAAGGAATTCAATCGGCCACAGGATCGCCCAGGATTGCCATAGCCCGGTCAATGCGCAGAAGGCGAGCATCAAGCCGTTGACTCCGACGATGAAAGCGGGGACGGCAAGTTCGGGGACGCGCATAAAGAATGCAGAGAGGGCGAAACCAAGCGCCAGGGCGAGGACTTCCAAAGTCCAAGCCACTGACCAGACTTCCCAGTTGTCTGTCAGGCTGGCGAAGAGCAGAATTGCGCCAGTTGTTAGCACGGGTAAGCCGGGAATGAAGAAGGAGCCATAGCCGCGACGCCAGAAGCCGAAGAAACCGGGGAGTGTTAGCCCGATTCCCCCAAGCAGGATGATCAGGGGCCAAAGTTTCCATGTCTTGGTCGAGAGGAAGACGTTACCCACCAGAACGAGCGTGCCGATGGCGATGAGGGTTATGCCAGAAATTAAATTGAATAGTTTTTCGGGTTTCATGATAGACCTCCAGTCTAGGAAATGAATTCAGTTACCATTGTGTACAGGGCGGTGTAAATGTCCATGAAGGAGAAGAACATGGAGACAATCAGAGGCCAGAGTTTCCATATTTTGGTTGCGAGGAGCATATTTCCAGCAAGGACGACGACGCCAGCCGATAGAAGGATAAATCGAAAATTCAAATGGAATGGATGTTTGATTTTCACAGCAGACCTCCAGTCTGAGAAAATAATTGGGAGACGGATGAAATTACAAAGGAAAGAAAGATGATGAGAGAGATAAGAAAGAGGGATACGACAGGAACCGCCACTCCAAACACACGCGCCCAAACGGGACCTGCATTGGGGATTTGACCAACCCGCACGGGGATGAAAATCGACAGCCAGATGAAGAGCAGTTCGACGACCCACAGAAAAGCCCAGTCACCCCAGCGCCCTGTCAACGAGCAGTAGGCAAGAATGAGCGCGTTGCCAAAGACGATTCCGCTTGGGATCATCACCCCCCATTTCTGGGTCCCCCAGCCGATCAGCGCGAGGAAGCTGGCAAACAGAAAGATTTCGATGGGCCAGGCGCGCGCCATCACGTCCTGACTGTTGAGCGCGTCTGCCATAACGGCGATGAAGTTGACGAAGATGTACAGGGCGATCCCACTGAAGACGGCTGTCAGCGGGCTGATGCGGAAGACGGGAATCTTGCTCAGCGAAACTGTCAGCGTGGTGAACAGCCCCTCGAGCGGCGAATCAACTTCGGGCTCGAAACGCGGAGCAGGTCGGTTCGTGATTGGCTTAATTCCCGCGTCGGTGTCCGCATCCGCAAAGCGATGGTCGGTAATCTGCTTGCGCGAAGTCCCGGAGAAGACGGCTTGCTGCGAAAATCCTCCAGGTGGCGGGACGTTGGGGCGTGTGTCTGTCGAGAGATTCTGTTCGACGTTTTCGAGCGCCTTGCGCATCTCGTCCGCGCTTTGGAAGCGGTCATCGGGGTCCTTTGCCAGCGCCTTGAGCACGATCATCTCCAAAGCCAGCGGAAGCGTGGGATCGACCTGGGTGGGAAGGGGAAGCGGGTCGTTGAGATGCTTCATCAGAATCGCGAGCGGCGTATCGGCGTCGAAGGGCGTATAACCCGTGAGCATTTCATACAGCACGATGCCCAGCGAATAGATGTCGCTGCGGGTGTCGCACTCGCCTTTCAGTCCCTGCTCGGGAGCCATGTAATTGAGCGTGCCCATCAACGCGCCCGAAACCGTGTGCTGAGTGCTGCCGATGATTTGCGCGATGCCGAAGTCGGTCAGTACAGCCTGTCCCTTTTTGGTCAGCATGATGTTGGCTGGCTTGATATCGCGGTGGATGATTCCTTCGTCGTGCGCGTAAGATAGTCCGCTCAAAATGTCCTTCGTGATGCGGACGATCTCTGCAAGCGGCATCCGCTGTTTCTGCACCCGATAGTCGTTCAAGCGCGCGCGCAGGGTGTCGCCTTCGAGCAGTTCCATCACCATGTAATAATAGTCGTCCTGCATATCGAAGTCGAAGACCTGCACGATGTTCGCGTGGCGCAAGCCCGAAACCGCGTGCGCTTCACGCCGAAACCGCGAGAGAAACTCCTGGCTTTCAACCAGGTCGGAGCGCAATATCTTGACCGCCATGTAGCGGTCCAGTTGCGGATGGTAAGCCTTGTAGACCTGAGCCATCCCACCGCGTCCGAGCGGTTCGAGGATGCGATATTTTCCGAGCGTGATTCCTTCGAGGTTCGAGGGTGACATGGGTGTGTTCCTGCTTTCTTTCGGTGTGGATATTACCCCCAAGTGAATTTTTCAACCTATCCAAACGCTAACAGCCAACTACCAGTTCGCTGTTCATTCCATATCGGTTTTTCCGAGCAATTTATAGCCCAATCCGCGCACAGTGATGAGCAACACGGGCAGGTTTGGGTCGCCTTCGATCTTTGTCCGCAGCCGGCGGATGAGATTTTCGATTTGATAGTCGTAGATTCCCGACTGATACTCAGACCAGACCGTCCGCCCGATCTCATCCTTCGAGCAGACTTTCCCTCGATTCTGATACAGATATGCCAACAGGGCGAATTCCTTCGGCGACAACTGGATTGCCTTCCGATTCAAGCGGACGATTCCCGCTTCGAGATTGACCTCCAACTCTGGGAAGGGGGTTTCCCGCGTCGTTGTGTCTGGGTCGTGGAACGTGAACGTGACCTCCCCGACGGCGATTTGGTCACCGTCCCGCAGTTGAACGCTTCCCAATACGCGCTCGCCGTTCAGGAAAGTCCCGTTGGTGCTGCCAAGGTCATCCAGAAACGTGCGGCGTCCCTCGCGACGGATGTGAGCATGTTCTCGCGAAGCGCGCTTGCTAACGATGACGATCTCGTTTTCTACAGCTCTACCCAGCCGGGTAACAGTCTGTTCAAGCAAATGCTCCTGCTTGGATGGGTCGCGTAAAAAGGGAGTATTTGGGTTGGTCATGGTTGCTCCTCAGAACTTGCCATAGTATAGCAGAGGAATTTTGAAGTGGTGCGTCAAACTTCTTGGTCTGATCGCGTATATTCATGTCCGTGTGGATTCTGGTGCCTATCACTTGTTCATCGAAAATCGATTGCAAATTCATGTGATTTTTTAAGGTTAAAGTGCCTTGCAAATCTTGACAGTAATGAAGAAGCGCATATAATTACCCCTCGCCAGTAAAAACGAAAAAGATTTCGTCACTCCGACAAATCATTTACAACTGAGTAACCGCCCAGCATCAACGACTCAACAAAGCAGGAACATGGTCTGATGAAACCGATGCAGAACGAAAAGCATCGGTGTTTTGGTCTGTGAAAATCTTGACAAGCGGTTATAGAGCAGATAAAATACCGTCCGCTCAAATGGCAAGCACCTTAACAACTGAATAGTGATAGGAAACAACATTTTTTGTTGAACCAGTAAATTCCGTAAAGTAAACTACGCTCGTAAGAGCGAATTTTTGCGGAGAGTTTGATCCTGGCTCAGGATGAACGCTGGCGGCGTGCCTAATACATGCAAGTCGAACGAGGTGCTTTTTGTAGCAATACGAGAAGTATCCTAGTGGCGAACGGGTGAGTAACGCGTTGGTGACCTGCCCCAAAGTGTGGGATAACAGTTCGAAAGGATTGCTAATACCGCATGTGGTCCTCGGGTTTAGAAACCGATGACTAAAGCAGTAATGCGCTTTGGGAGGGACCTGCGTCCCATCAGCTAGTTGGTGAGGTAACGGCTCACCAAGGCGACGACGGGTAGGGGACCTGAGAGGGTGGCCCCCCACAATGGAACTGAAACACGGTCCATACACCTACGGGTGGCAGCAGTAGGGAATATTGCTCAATGGGCGAAAGCCTGAAGCAGCAACGCCGCGTGCGCGATGAAGGCCTTCGGGTCGTAAAGCGCTTTTCTGGGAGATGAGAAAGGACAGTATCTCAGGAATAAGTCTCGGCTAACTACGTGCCAGCAGCCGCGGTAAAACGTAGGAGGCAAGCGTTATCCGGATTCACTGGGCGTAAAGCGCGTGCAGGCGGTTCGGTAAGTTGGGCGTGAAATCTCTTGGCTTAACTAGGAGAGGTCGTCCAATACTACCGGACTTGAGAGTGGTAGAGGAAGATGGAATTCCAGGTGTAGTGGTGAAATGCGTAGATATCTGGAGGAACACCAGTGGCGAAAGCGATCTTCTGGACCATTTCTGACGCTCAGACGCGAAAGCTAGGGTAGTAAACGGGATTAGAGACCCCGGTAATCCTAGCCGTAAACGATGTAAACTTGGCGTCGGTGGCTTAAACTCCGTCGGTGCCGCAGCTAACGCGATAAGTTTACCGCCTGGGGACTACGATCGCAAGATTAAAACTCAAAGGAATTGACGGGGGCCCGCACAAGCAGCGGAGCGTGTGGTTTAATTCGATGCTACACGAAGAACCTTACCCGGGT
>JAUQXA010000031.1 GCA_030834895.1 Anaerolineales bacterium | reverse complement strand
ATGTTTTGCTAATTGCATCTGGTAAATTACGGTCTGTTATTCATTCATTGGATGGAAGAAGTTATGTGGTGTCTGCCTGGGGGAAGGGGGACGAATTCTGGGCGCATACTCTTTTTGATGGGGGACCAATGCCCTCCACTTTGGAAGCTGCACAGGAAAGCGTTATTTATCAATGGGATGGGGAAAGCGTTCTTGGGATTTTGTTCGATAATTCGGAGGCTGTCCGTGCCTTGTTGGGACGCCAGGTAAAACTGATTCGTAAGCGGCGGGAGACGATCTCCGACCTTGCGTTTCAACCCGTTACAAGCCGCCTGGCAAAATTGCTGCTGGAGCAGGTCCCTGCTTCGGAAAATTCTGCGCAACGCGACCTGACCCTCGACCAAATTGCCTCGATGGTGGCTTCCTCTCCCGAAGTGGTTTGCCGCACCCTTTACCATCTCCAGCGGGAGGGTTTCCTTCGGGTGACCCGCGCCAGCATCACTCTTCATGACCGTTCCGCGCTCGAACGTTTGGTGGGTGCGGAATAGAGTCGTTCGGTTAAAAGAAAAAAGTGGAGCCAGGAAAAACCTGGCTCCACTTTTCAAAGGAGAATGCGCTTGACCGCAACAGGGGTCAGGCGTATTTTTTATTTACTCGCCTTTTTCGATCAGCAAATTTTTGAAGGCGGGAATCAGCAGGATGGCGAGCAGAACCGAGGAGAGCAATCCGCCTTGCAGCCATTCGGTGGAACTGCGGACGACGAATCCCTGGAAGCTGACGACAGCAGTTGCCAGTGCGGTGGCGGTCGCCATGTACCAGCCAGCCTTGTTCTTCATCGCCATCAGCGGGATGGAGACAATCAACAGCACGGACGAAATGTAGAGCAGGAATCCGCCCAGCAGCAGCGCCAAAGTCTGCGGGCTGTAAACTGCCTGATCGGAAACCATTTCAAAGGTTCTCCAATCTAGGTGGTCGAGATTGGTGATGTAATGTGCCAGCGCGGAGGTGAAGGGAGGCGGGGTGGGGTTGGCAGCGACCAGTCCATTGGCATCGGTAATAAATTCGCCGGGGATGTGGATGAAATAGCGGACGCCGTGCTGTCCGTTCATGAAGACCATGCCCGAAACAATTCCAAGCGCGGTGTAGGGAACAACTTTCAGCGCCTTGTTCTTGAGCGTATCCTGATCCGCAAGCAGGATGATGAAATAGAACAGCAGATTCACGAACAGGATGGGCATGGCGGGCGGCATTCCGTTGATGGTGTGCGGCGGCACTCCCTTTTCAGGGTATTCAGCCAGCACCAGCACAAACCACGGAATCATCATCGTGATCCCAGCCACCGAGGGGATGGCAAACAAGCCCAAAGCGGCGGCGCGTGCCCACTTCACGCCATCGTACAATTTCTTCGCCAGCATAATCAGTAACGCGCCCGAAAACACGAAGGCGATAATCCATGCCGAGAAAGTGGTCGAGAGGACTGGCACAGCGGGGTAGAAGTCTGCGTCATGCGGCACGAGGCGCAGTAGAACCTGGTCGAGGGCAATTTTGAGGGTTTGCATCGCCTGGGTGGGGGCAAGCAGCATCAGGTACAACCCGCCGATGACCGCCACAACCGCCATGACAATGCGTTGGGTTTTCGTGCTTTCGTTCGTTATTTGAATTCTCCTAATTGTGGATATAATTCGCCTGCCTAAGCGGCGTACTGTGTGGACAAAATATCACGGAGCCGCCGCGTTGTCTTTGCGTTTTTATAAATTCTCTGGAGAATCCTGTGCAGAAAATCCTCGACTGCCTCTCGAAAGCCCCCGTCTTCTCGAAACTGACTGACCGCGACCGCCAGGAGTTGATGGAACGCGCCGTCGAGAGAAAGTTCCAACGTGACGAGTACGTCTGCTGGCAGGGCGAGGTGTGGTCACATGTGGCGTACATTGCAAGCGGGAAACTGGAGTGGGCAATGCTCTCGCCCGAAGGACGCCGACAAGTCGTCTTCAAACTGAATCCCTGCGATGTGGTCTGGGGGCATTCGGTGGTGGATGGCTTGCCCATGCCCGCCTCGCTCGAAGTCTGCGAAGACGCCCTGCTTTATGTTTGGGAGCACGATGATATTCTCCCCATCGTCTTCCGCAACGCCGAAGCCGCGTGGGATGTTTCGTACGTTCTGGTCAATTACATGCGTCGCGTGCGCGAGGTGGTCTATGGCTTTGCTTTTCACCCCGTCGCGGGAAGATTAGCCCGCCTGCTGCTCTCGCATTATTCCCATGTGGATGATCGACCCGCGCCCCGCGACCTGACCCTCGACCAGATGGCGGACACCGTCGGCACCACCCGTGAGCTGGTCAGCCGCACCCTGCATCGCTTTGCCGATGAAGGCATCATCCGCGTCAACCGTATGGAATTTGCCTTTCTTGACCGCGAGAAATTGGAATCCCTTGCAGGAGGCAATGAGCAATGAATGATCTTTCGGCGCTGCTCCAAAATAATCCCGTCTTTTCTATCCTTGGCGAAGATGACAGAAAATTAATGATTCAGCAAGCCAGACGGCATACCTATTCAAAAGACGAGACTGTAATTTTATATGGCAATGTCTGGCCCTATATTTTTTTGGTGGGAGAGGGCAAGGTCGAAGCGCTCAAAGAATCCAGCGACGGGCGCAGCCTGCACGTAGCTTGCTTTGGCAAGGGAGAATTATTTTGGGGACTTGCTTTTTTTCACGAAGACGCACCCATGCCTGTCACGCTGGAAGCGCGTGAAAAGAGTGTTCTTTATCTTTGGGCAAGGGATACCGTATTGCCAATTTTCCTCCGCAACGGACAGGTTTCCTGGGAGATCAGCCGCCTCATGGCAGATCGAATGCAGCACGCCAGTGACCTGGTGGAAGGACTGGCTTTTCATCCCGTAGCAGGCAGGCTGGCGCGGCTATTGCTTGACCATTTTGAAACAGCAGGCGACGCGTCCATCTCGCGTTACCTGACCCTCGACGAAATGGCGGCGCGCATCGGCTCGACCCGTGAGATGGTCTGCCGCGCCTTGTACAGTTTTTCCGATAAAAAATTAATCGAAGTAACCCGCACTGAATTCGTGCTGACAGACCACGAAGGACTGGCTCAACTCAGCAAGGGTGTTTGATATCTTGGATTTTTCAGAAATCCGTATTTACTTGGCAAAACACTGTTGTATGGTCAACAGCTCAAGGCGTTGAAATGAATCGGGCTATTGTGTCACCTGCCTGCGCGACTGAACGGTCACCAATGTCAGAAAAATCAGCCAAGTGACCAGTCTGAATATCATGGCGCCAATGCAGTTGGATGCCACGTGTTTCGAAAAATGGTTAGCAGGAGCAGTCACGATGGCATGAATGCTAAAGGTCGCAATGGCAGCGGGCATTGTATGTTCGCTATTTATCCAGATGAGGATAGCGTTGTTTGTGGTTTATGTTGCTTATTGTCCCGTCACTCCTTTCAAATATTCAACCGTTTTTTCAAACAGTAAAGTCTTTGCAGCTTGCCCCGTACCAGTGGTTTGTCCCAACGCAGCGGCGGTGGCTTGCGCGGCGGCTTTTTCCTCCTCCGTCTTGCCGCTGCCCGAGCCAGGGACTTTCGTCACGCCAGGCACGGGGGTGGGCAGGGTGATGCCGTATTGTGCGTAAAACTCGTTCAACCCTGCGTTGGTGATTTTCATTTCTGCGATGGCTTGCAATTGGGATTCGGTCAGCGCGGCGGTGATTTGATCCTGCACGGCGGTGAGTTCCTCGCTGGCGGTGGTTGTGTCGCCGCTCAGGCTGATGACCGCCTGCCAGAGCGGAATCAACGCCTTGGCTTGTTCAGCTGTGACCGCATTGGGCGTGTCTGCCAGTTTCAAGGTTCCATACGCCAGTTGACTGCGGATGTTTGCCGCGTCACTGTATTCGATGCTCAAATAGGCGGATGCCAGCGAGGTGGGTGTTGCTTCAACGGTTGGGGCGCAGGCGTAGATCAGGCTGACTACCAGCAGGGTGAAGAGGGCAATGCGAAAGATGCTTTTTTTCATAAGGTTTCCTTAAACTTCCGAGTTCTCGAAGACCTCGGAAGTCGGAAGTTTGGTTTTTATTTGACCTGCGCTTCGAGTGATGCGATCACAGCATCGATCAGCGCGGCGGAAAGTTTGCTTCCGCTGCCGCCGCTAGTGGTGACGCCTTCGGCAGCTTGTTTGGTGGCACGGGCTTCGGGCGACATTCCCGCGCCTTGACCTGGCGTGCCGCTGCCCATCGTGATGCCGTTAGCGGTTGCCCATGCCTGCATGTCGGGCTGGGTCAACTTCATAGCGGCGATGGCTTGCAGTTGTTCGGGCGTCATCGCAGATTCGATTTGGGTCAACAGGGCACTGACTTCGGCTTGGGCGCTTCCGCCTGCCTGTTGTGTGCTGCGAAGTCCCTGCCAGAGCGGAATCAAAGCCTGAGCCTGTTCCGCGCTGATGGCGAGGTCGCCTTGATTCAGTTCAAGGGTTCCAAACGCCAGTTGGTTGCGGACTGCCAGTGCGCCATCATAATCGGTGGGCAGGTTTTGGCTGACGTACACATCCCCGCTCGTCGGAGCAGGAGCCGCTGTCCCTGAGCAGGCAGCTAGCAAAAGAGCAAAGAGAAAAACAAGGGGGAGAAAAATCTTTTTCATGGTTATATCCTTTTTGTGAATGATTCAAAAACTGATTACTGAAAACTGATTACTGGCTATTCCCGCCGCAAAGCTTCGATGGGATCGAGTTTCGCGGCTTGGGTCGCGGGATAATATCCGAAGAAAATGCCGACGATGGTTGCCGCGCCGAACGCCAGCGGAATGGACATTGGGACGATTTCGGTGCGCATGGTTCCAAGTGTGCCGAAGAGATACGAGCCGCCGATGCCGAGGACAACGCCGACCAGTCCGCCCGCGAGGCTGAGGATGACCGCTTCAATGAGGAATTGCATGAGGACGGTGGAGGCGCGTGCGCCAAGCGCCTGACGCAAACCGATTTCGCGGGTGCGTTCGGTGACGCTGACCAGCATGATGTTCATGATGCCGATACCGCCGACGAGCAGCGAGATGCCCGCCACCCAAGCCAGCAGGTCGCGGAAGGCGGCAGTGGTGGCTTCCTGTGTGGCGATGATGTCCTGCTGGGTCTGCACGGTGAAATCAGGGCTGGATGTGTCAACGTCATGGCGTTCAGCCAGCAGCGCGGTGGTCTGCGCGATGATGCTGTCGATCTGTTCCTGGCTTTCGGCTTTGAGGTAAATCGTGCGGACGGCGTCTCTGCCCATCGGAGTGGAGGTCATGAACTTTTGGAAGACCAGGTTGATGGGCAGGTACACGCGCCCGTCGTAGTCAATGTCGGCAACGATGCCCTTTGGCTCCATCACACCGATGACTGTAGCTTTGGTCGAGCCGATGGTGACTGTTTGCCCGATGGCGCTTTCCGCGCCGAAGAGGTCGGTGGCGATGCCTGCGCCGAGGACGACAAGTTTTGCCTTGCGGTCATCTTCGTCGACGGTGAAGTAGCGCCCCTCGGCAACGGCGTAATCACGCACGTCGGGGAAGTCGGCGGTGGTTCCAACCACGGGGATGGATTCGAGAGTCACGCCGCCCGCGCGGACATTTTGCGCGGCGGGTGATTGTTCGGCGGAGATGCCCGTCACGCCAATCACCTGTTCGGAAATGGCGTAGGCGTCGTCGATCAACAGGGTACGTCCCGCTCCAGGTACGCCGCGCATCGGCGAAACGATAATCAGGTTTGCGCCCAGCGCATTGATCTGTTCCGCAATCGAGGCTTCCGCGCCCGCGCTGACTGCCAGCATAACGATGACCGATGCCACGCCGATGATGACGCCCAGCGTCGTCAGAAACGAGCGCACTTTGTTGAGCAATAAGCCTTCCCAGGCTGTGCGAAATATCTTTTTGAGTTTCATAAGTTGTCCTTTAAGAGCATGTCATTGCGAGGGCGTTCTTGCTTTTCGCCCGAAGCAATCTCCATCAGTAGGAGGAGGTTGCTTCGTCGGGAAGAGCGCCCTCCTCGCAACGACATGGCTACATCCTTTTCGCCAAGCAGGGATTATTTCCGCCGCGCCCGTCGGACAGGATCAGCCCGTCTTTGACGCAGATGACGCGCTCGGCGTGTTCGGCGATGTCAGGCTCGTGGGTTACCATCACAATCGTCGCGCCGTTCTTGTGCAAGCCGTGCAGGATGTCCATGATTTCGACGCTGGCTTTGGAGTCGAGGTTGCCTGTGGGTTCATCTGCCAAAATCAGTGGCGGACGATTGACCAGCGCGCGAGCGATGGCGACACGCTGCTGTTGTCCACCCGAAAGTTGGTTGGGGTGATGGTGAAGGCGGTTGCCCAATCCGACAGCTTCGAGCGAGGCAACGGCGCGGGATTCGGCTTCGGCGTCGCTGATATCTTCACTGGTGTAGAGCATGGGCAGCATGACGTTGGCAAGGGCACTCAAACGCGGCAATAGATTGAAGGACTGGAAGATAAATCCCAGTTTCTCGTTGCGGACTTCCGCCAGTTCGTCTTTGCTCATCTGGCTGACGTTGTGCCCGTCGAGGGTGTAGGTTCCCGATGTGGGGCGGTCAAGACAGCCGAGGATGTTCATGAGCGTGGACTTGCCCGAACCCGAATGTCCCATGATGGCGACGAACTCGCCGCGAGAGACATCCACATTCACGCCTGCCAGCGCATGTACCGCCGCTTCATCCATGCCGTACACTTTGGTGATGTCTTTGATTTCGATGAGTGTCTTGTTCATTTTGACTGACCACTGTTTACTGATAACTGATAATTATTCACTGTTTCCTACTTTGTCTCCACCGTTCCCGTGCTGACCACATCTCCCGCCTTCACGCCGCTCAAAATTTCGGCGTTGGCGAAATCGCGCAGACCAACAGTGACAGGGGTCATGGCCAACTGGTCGTTTTCACCGACGAGGAAGACAGCGTACGAGCCAGGGGCAAGTTCACGTAAGGCTTGCACAGGGACGATCAACGCGCCACGCGCTTCGCCTGCGATCACTTCGGCTTCCACCGTCATGCCAGACATCAGGTTGAGTTCGGTATCGGCTGGCAGCGAAGCCCAAACCACCACAACGGGCGTGCCATCAATCGTTTGCAGAGCGGGTTCGACGATGACCACTTCGCCGTCCACAGGCTGGTTGGGGTAGGCGTCTAAGGTGAAACTCACGCGGTTGCCGACCGCCACCTTGTCGAGGTCGGTTTCATCGAGATAAAAACGCACCAGTAAATTTTCTGTCGTGGCGATGGTCATTACAGAGGAAGTTCCAACCGTCTGACCGAGAACCGTATTCACCGCAGTCAGTTCGCCGTCGAAGGGGGCGACGAGACGGGTGTTTTCCAGTGCAACGCGGGCGGATTCCAACTTCGCCATTTCAGGTCCGAGCGCGGCGATGGGCTTGCTCAGGGCTTCGGGACCAGCCTGAACGATGTCGAGCGCGGCTTGGGCGTCTTGCAAAGCCACTCGCGCAGATTCAAGATTGGCACGCGCCAGCGCGATATCCGATTCGTCGATGTAGCGCAGTCCCATGAAATAGTCCAATTTGGATTGCGCCAAATCTTTTTCGGCTTGCGTGGCTTCAGGTTTTTCGAGTTGTCCCTGCCAGTACCAAGCATCGGAGCCGATTAAATAAATCACATCGTTTTGAGCAGTCACCAGCGCGTCCTGCGCGGCAATGAGCGCCAGTTGCGCCTGGGCAACTCCCTCAGCCGTGAACAACGCTTGGAAATCCGCTTCGGCTTGGATGTTCTCTTCGAGCCGTGCCAAGACCTGCTGATTTTGGACGCTGTCGCCGATGGCGGCGTTCAGTTCCGCGACCACGCCCGACGAGCGGAAGGCAAGGTCAACTTGCGCGGCAGGCACGACGGTTCCCGCTCCGCTGGCGGTGACGACCAAATCTCCCGTGCGGACTTTAGCTGTTTGCAAAGCAGGTACCTCGGCGGCTTCACTTGTGGTGGGACGCGCGAAAAATACAACAGCGGCGATTAAAGCCAGTGCCGCAAAAAGCGTGATGAAAATTGTTCTGCGGGAAAATTTTTGTGAAACGTTTTTCTGCATGATGGACTCCTGAAATAGCTATTGTGAAGTCAAATTTACTGGACGGATATAAAGATAGTTTCGCACTATTGTGAAGATGGTGTAAAGAAAAAAAACATGCCTGCGTCAAAGGCGGGCATGAAAACATCTTCAGGGAGATGATACGCCAGGCGACTAGTCAACAGGCTGAGGCGTTGAAATGAAGCGGATTATTTTGTCGCCTGCCTGCGCGACTGGACGATCATCAATGCCAGAATGATCAGCCACGTGACCAGTCTGAATATCATGGCTCCAATGCTGTTAGCTGCTACCGTACCGCGAATAACGGTCAGCAGGAGCAATGTCACGATGGCATGAATGCTAAAGGTCACGACGGCGGCGGGTATGGCATATTTGCTATTTTTCCAAATGAGGATAGCAGGGATGAGAACCGTCAGCGTGCCCAATGTGAAATTGTAAACGGGGAGCCAGTTGAGGACGAAGTAACCAGGCTCCCAGCCCGTCATTGCCAGCGCGCCTGCAAAGATTGACAAGCCGCCGACGAGGAAGGCGAGAACGGATGCGATTTTGTTGAGGGTTGTATTCATATTTTTCCTTTGGTTATGACAAGCAAGGTATATTTCTTTTTGATGTGTCTTCGCGACTGTTGAATGTAGTTTATGCCATGCCTGTGGAAAGGGTACCGACTTTTGTCGGTAAATAACGGGGATATTCAAAAAGCATTTTGGATGGTTTTTCCCGACAAAAGTCGGAAGGGAAAATGAAACACCCTTCTATAATGACATGATGCAGGAAACCCTGCTACAACTTTCTGAGCGGGCTTTACAGTCTGCCAAAGCAGAAATTTCAAATCCATCAGATTAATTGAAGAGGTCAATTTGTCATCAACACTTACTTGGAGTACATACGTCATTATTTTTGGCGCATTAGGAATCCTGGCGTTGCGAGATCGAGCCAAGGCAAAGCAGGCGCTGAAAATAGCAGTCAAATCATTCTTTGGGATGCTGCCAATCCTGCTTGCCTTCATCGGATTGATCGGTCTATTGCTGGGACTTGTCTCTCCTGAAACCATTGCCCGTTATCTGGGACAGGGAGCGGGCTGGTCGGCAACGCTGACCGCGCTCTTCCTTGGAGCCGCGCTGTATATCGCCAGTCTGGTCAGTATCCCGCTTGCAGCCTCCTTCCTGCGCGCTGGAGCCAGTGTGACTACTGTGGCGGCATTCCTCACCGGGCTGATGATGGTAAACACATTGACTCTGCCGCTGGAGATTAAACATCTTGGTAAAAAAATGGCATTGAGCCGCAACCTGCTTAACCTGCTGTTCGCCCTTGTGATTGCGATTGTCATCGGAATGGTACTGAAATGAAACCTGACTTAACACAACAAATGCAGCAGGAAAGACCTGCCCGAAAGACGCTCAAGCAATGGCTGTTCGAATACCGCCTGGCATTAATCGTCGCCGCCGTAGACTTGCTGATATGGATATTCGCGCCCGCGCAAGCCGCGCCGGTGATGAGCAATACCTGGGACTACCTGATTGAATTAATGGTGATCATCATTCCGGTAACGGTGTTGATGGGCTTGTTCGAGGTCTGGGCGCCAAAACAGTTGATCGCCAAATATCTCGGGCACGAGTCAGGCTGGAAGGGGATTCTGCTTGCGGTTTTGTTCGGCGCTGCACCGACTGGTCCGCTGTATATTGCTTTTCCCATTGCCGCCATGCTGTTGAAAAATGGTGCCAGCCCACTTAACATCATCATACTTCTGAATGCCTGGGCAGCAATGAAAATCCCGCAACTTCTGGTTGAAGCCAATTTTCTTGGACCGTCCTTTATGCTAACGCGGCTGGCGTTGACTTTGCCCGTGACGATTCTAATTGGCTGGCTGATCCAAACTGGAATCAAGCACAGCGGCGGGCTGGATATTGAGTTGAATGGGACGGAAAGCATATCTTAAGAGTAGGTTTACAGATAATAGCATCCAAGTTGTTTGAAACAATAATTCAAATTAGATAAAAAGAGAGAATCTCATGAATAAGAAAAACATTTTGATCGTTTCCATCGTCGTCTTGATTGCCGTGCTGGGTTTTATGGCTTATCGTCAGGTTGCCGCAAAAAAAGCGGCAGCAGTCGAATCATCTGCGACAGAAACCGCAGTCGTTGAACGTAGCGATCTATCTATGACGGTCGACGCCTCCGGCAGTATTGTGCCGCACGCTGAAATTGGGCTTGTATTCACAACAGGCGGACGGGTGGCGGAAACGCTAGTAACCGAGGGAGAGCAAGTGGAAGCAGAGCAACCCCTCCTGCGGGTGGATACACAGGATTTGGAATGGCAGGTCAAACAGGCGCGCCTTTCAGTATCCATCGCAGAGTATGATCTTTCAGATATGCGGGATGATTACTACGAAGAATCTGATCAAGTGAAAAGATCTAAAGCCAAACTGGAACAGGCGCAAGTTTCCCTGCAACAGGCGGAATGGCGGCTGGAGCAAGCTACACTGAAGGCACCCATCAACGGTATTGTCACGGCATTGTTTGTCGAGCCGGGCGAAATGGCAAATAGCGGTCAGACTATCATTATTTTGAGCGATCTTGCGAATCTGGATGTTGATGTCAACCTGGATGAAACCGATGTGGCTCGGATCGAGATGGGCATGACGGTTGTCGTCACAGTGGATGCCTTCCCCGGCTTGGAAGTGAACGGCGAGGTGGTCGAGATTGCGCCAACCGCTGATGTCCAGT
>JAUQXA010000030.1 GCA_030834895.1 Anaerolineales bacterium | reverse complement strand
GAGCTCGAATGCGCACCTGCTCGCGCCAGAAGCTCCAGTAGGCACCGATGACCGTCGCGAGAAGGGCTCCAAGGGCACCTGATATGAGGTTAGGCCAGATTGGAGTGCGCCTCGAAGCTTGGAGTGTGGCCTAACGGATAGAGTTGAGCTGCAAGGGCATCATACAGAAAGCGGCCACAGGCCGCCATCCATGACCTCGCCCTTGACAGCTCCAACTCGTGTTAGGCTGCACCGTTGCCGAAGTTCACCAGAACCGAACACTCAGACCAACCGCTCCGGCGGCAAGTGTCGACCCGTCCATTCGCACCGCCAGACCCTGCAGCAGCAGGCCCGGCGAGACGTACGACCCCGGAGCCGTTCCCAGCCGAAGCTGGACAAACAGCCCGGTTTCGGTGCCCGCCCCCTCTACTCGGCTCACGAACGCAGGACCTGCGAGCAGCTCGGCCGGTATTCTCGCGCCGCCCATCCCTCTAGCACCGACGGTGAGCGCGAGCACTCGGCCGATAGGGTACTGTGGAAGGCAACCGCTCGGTACCATGGCCGGACACTGATCATCACCGTGGGCGCCCCAGAGGCCGGCGTGCGCTGCCAACATGAACGATCGCTCGCTGTGCGGTTGTGTTCCGAGGGTGAGCATCACCGCGAAGCTGTTGCGCGTGCGAAACGGGCCTCCGCCGACTCCACGGGTCGGCCCGACACTCAGCTCAGCGAATGCGTGCGACCGTTGAGCCATGAGGGGCTTGGTCACCATCGCCGTAAACGCAAGGCACGCTGCGGCTAATCGCATTCGAGTTGGTTGTGCAGCCTAACGGATAGCGTTCAGCTGCGGTGGACCCAATAAGATCGCGCCGTGGACACGAGCGAAGCGAGTGCCTCGGCGCGTTCCATAGCTCCGCCGTCTGCTGCAACGCCTGTTAGACGGCAGCCCATTCAATCGCCTTTCCCAGCCGGTCGACCCATTCGTGCTTGTGCGCGAGCGCGTTCGATCTGACTGGACGTGAGGGCACTCTCGGTGCCGGGTTGCCAACACGCATCGGCCATGATGTTTCGCGTTGTGTCGCATACTTCGTGGTCGAGACCGAGCGCGTGGCCAAGTTCGTGCGCTAGCGTTCTGCCTCCCCTGCCACCCGGCGGCAGTTCATAGCCAAACCCACGTTCGGCTAAGGCCACGCCCATGAGTTCGGGGAAGAAGACGCCGCCGGCAATCTGGCCGAAATCCCGGATGAGAAAGAGGTTCCAGCCGGCGGACAGCAATGAGTCTTGAGGGAAGTATGCCCAGAGCGGCTCACGACCGCGTGAGATCGAACCACTAACTAGGGAATCGAATGCGAGACCTCGGGGAGCTTTTGTCCGCCCGATGGATTCGATCACCCAGGTGATCTCTGCTTGCTTCCACACGTGGTTGGCAACTGCGAGCAGTTCGCGAACGTGTTCGTCAGTGTACGTCGTCGCGATCGCGTGTGCGTCCGGAGCAAAGAGTAGATGAATCCGGACCGGAAGTCGCAGCTCCTGCCCAAGCGCTCGAGCGATGGGCAATGTACTGGCGACAAATAGGCAACTCCAGAGCAATCGCATCGAAGGTCGTTGCTGCCGTCTAACGGATAGCGTTC